>PQXB01000001.1:0-68842 GCA_003194425.1 Candidatus Methanophagaceae archaeon
GAACTCCGCGATGTCTTGAACCTCGGGTCGCTGGTAGTTGTGAGCTAGAATAATCGCGTTCTTCCTGCGTTTTAAACGCTCTATTTTCTCTACCTGCTCTCTCCTCTCTGCCCTCATTTTATTAATCATTTATCTGCAAATGGATTGTCGGATAATAAAACAAGTAATTTTATGATAAAAGAGATTGGAAGGGAAAGTTTATAAAGGCAAGGCCAACAGGTTCGTGAAGGATTAAAGATTTAGCAAGAAAGGTTAATTTTTAGACAAATCTCCCCCTCAAATCTTTTAGAGAGTTTTTGGTGTCTTCCTCCTTCCCCCGGCACGTTGCCTCCTCCTTCCCCGGCACGTTGCCAAAACTTGCCTACATCGTGCAGAAGAGCTGCAAGTTGGATTATTTTTTTACATTTGACAAGAAAAGGAATTAGCTCAGACGAGCATATAAAGTGTTCTGCTTAACTTGCTTCTAGCAGGCATGAATCGGTTAGAAGATGGAGAATAAAAAGGTCGTATTAAATTTTTATTCTAATACAATATTGTCTCCTCTTGAATATTTTTTTATGTTTTTATAATGTTAATATAATTGAAAGTTTATAAGTAAGGTAACAAGATATTTTTATTATCTTGCCCCACGCGGAGGGGAAAGGTAAAGGGAAAAAGTCAGGGAAATGAAAGCAAAAAGCGTAGAAGTGGATCTGGTGCGTAACACCTGCGGCAAACACAACTGCAACACCAACTCCTACATTTAAACCCTCGCCCACACCTCCCACTACCTCCTCCCCTACCTCCTACCTCTGCACCCACACCCAAACCCACGCCTACACCAAAGTCAGCGTTGCCGGGATTTGAGGCTGGATTCGCTTTCGCCGGAATCTTTGCAGTGGCTTACTTGCTGCTGCTGTTCAGGAAGAAAAGAGGATGAGAGGATTAATCACAAAAGTAGTTAGTTACGGCATAATAATTTTCATAATTCTCTCGCTCAACTTCTTTCTGCCACGAATGTCGCCCGCGGGTCCGCTCTCGCTATCAGGCTCGGGCTTAACGAGTGCGGACCAGCAGGAGCAGGTTTTGGAAGAATACGGGAATTATCTGCGCGGTCTTACGCACGGAGACCTGGGCTGGTCAAGTTCTAAAAACGCACCTGTCTCGGAAGTGTTGAAAAGGAGTTTAAAATGGACGCTACTGCTCGTCGGCACTTCAACCGTAGTTTACATAATTTTAGGAATTCTGACAGGTGCGGTCTCGGCGTGGAAGAAGGGGAAGAAGACGGACGTTGGGCTGCTCGTCTTGCTTGTTTCTCTGGCTTCGGTCCCGCCGTTCTTTCTTGGAATGCTCTTTATTATTTATTTCGAGTGGAAGTGGGACTTGTTCCCGAGGTTTGGTGCGCAGACGCTGTTTGTGAATTATTCAACGCCTTTTGGGGTGGTGTTGGATATTTTGCACCACTTAGCGCTCCCGGCTGCAACGCTCACGCTTACCAGCGTCGGCGTAATTTACCTACTGACTTCCGAGGCTTCCGCTGATAATCCTGATCGCTGCGTTCCTGCGTCCAAGCGTCTTGAACCTCGTCTTTGTATTCGCGTTCTTCGAGTGGTCAGTAACCGCCCGTGTCATTCGGTCAGAGGTTTTAACGCTAAAAACCCGATCGTACGTGGATGCAGCGAGAATGCTCGGCGCGGGCGATTTTCATATCCTCGGGCGGCACATTCTGCCAAATGTTGTTCCGTTAGTCGTTGTGCAGTTGGTCTTGGTCTCGAGGTACATAATTCTCGCCGAGTCGGGATTGAGTTTCATTGGGCTCGGCGACCCGACTGCGAAGAGCTGGGGAATGATGCTGCACGACGCTTTTGAATATCCCACGATTTTCATAACAGACCTGTGGAAGTGGTGGATGCTGCCTGCGGGGTTGCTTATTGGACTTACGATCCTTTCCCTCAGTTTCATCGGCTACGCACTGGAGGAAGTGGTGAATCCGAGGCTGAAGCGGTCGTTAGTGATATAAAAACCCCGAGGTAGACCGCTTGATAGAAGAGGGACGAACCACCTTTGACTACGACGACCGATGGGAAATCTACAGGAAAGCACAGGAGCAAATCTTGGAGGACTCGCCCGAGATATTCGTTTTCTATCTGAACGAACTTGTCGGCTTGACCAACGAGGTGCAGGGCTACGAAATCTACCCGAACGAGATAACATTCCTTACGGGGGAGATATACAACACAGCGTAGCGTAGTCGCGACAGACAACAGGAAAGGAGAAGGAAAGTGTGAGGAGGGATTTTTTCCCTCTTTTTTATTTTTTTTGTTTTTATCAAAATAAAAGTAAAAATGCTCAACTACATTTTAAAACGGATAATTCTTCTGGCTCCAATCTTACTTCTGGTCTCTCTAATAACTTTTTCAATTTTATACATTATCCCCGGCGACCCCGCCGAAACTATCCTCACAGGTCCCGGCGGTGCCGCCGACCCAAAGGCAGTCGAGGAATTCCGAGTTAAAATGGGCTTGGACAGACCGCTGCACATCCAATATCTCAAATGGCTGAACAATGTTCTGCACGGCAACTTCGGATATTCTTATATGACCGAGCAGCCGGTTCTTGACCCCATTCTGCCCGCGTTCAGAGCCACTCTGAAACTCGCGGTCGCAAGTATGATTTTGTCGCTCTTAATCTCGATTCCCGTAGGAATTATCTCTGCGATTAAGCAGTATTCGCTCATCGACAATCTCAGTATGACAGGCGCGTTGCTCGGCGTCTCAATGCCGAACTTCTGGCAGGGGCTGCTTCTCATTCTCTTATTCGCGGTTTATTTGGGTTGGTTTCCTGTTGCAGGCTACGGCGAGAACGGCGATTTTGAACACCTCGTGCTACCTGCGATCACGCTTGGAACAAGTTCGGCTGCGATTACTACACGGCTGATGCGGTCAAGTATGCTGGAGACGATTAGGCAGGACTACATCCAAGCAGCGAGAGCGAAGGGCTTGTCCGAGCGAGTGGTTATTGGAAAGCACGCCTTAAAGAACGCTCTTATTCCTGTCGTGACCGTGGCGGGCTTAAATTTTGGGTATTTGCTTGACGGCTCGGTGGTGGTGGAGACGATTTTTGCGTGGCCCGGGATTGGCAAACTTATGGTCGGCTCAATTTATATGCGGGACTACCCGATGATTCAGGGCTGCATTTTGTTCGTCGCGCTCGTTTATGTGGCGGTTAATTTAGTCGTGGACATTTTATACACCTTCCTTGACCCGAGGATTCGTTATGAAACAAAAGCAAAAGCAAAATAGCGAGTTGGCAGACTTCGTTTCGCAGTTCCGAGAGAACAGGACTGCCTTAGTCGGTGCTGCGGTTATTTTACTGCTCGTTTTAGTCGCGATTTTTGCACCTCAACTTGCGCCGCACAACCCGATTAAAGCATCCTTAGGCGACCGATTAAGTGCTCCGTCTGAAAAATATCCGCTTGGGACAGACCACCTCGGGCGGTGCGTTCTCAGCAGGCTGTTATACGGCGCCAGGATTTCGTTAGCGGTTGGTGTGGTCGTGGTCGGGGTGGCGGCTGCAGTCGGCGTTGCACTCGGCATAATCTCTGGATTTTATGGCGGCGTCCTCGACGAGATAATTATGCGTCTGGTCGATGCGATGTTAGCGTTTCCGAGCATTTTTCTGGCGTTGGCAATCGCAGGCACGCTCGGACCTGGGCTTGGGAATGTGATGATTGCGATAATCGTCGTAGAATGGACGCGGTATGCAAGAGTAATGCGGGGCTCGATTCTGTCTGTGAAAGAGAATTATTATGTCGAGGCGGCGAGAGCACTCGGCGCCAGCGATTTTTATGTCGTCACCCAACACATTCTACCGAACGCGATCGCACCGATTATCGTAGTTGCAACGCTCGGAATGGCGCCGGTAATCCTGGCAGCGACGAGCCTGAGTTTTCTCGGGCTTGGCGTGCAGCCGCCGACGCCTGAGTGGGGAATGATGCTGAACGACGGGCGTTTATTTATGCGTAGAGCGCCGCATCTGACGACCTTTCCGGGCGTGGCGATAATGATTACGATTTTGGCGTTCAACCTGCTTGGCGACGGGCTGCGGGACGCCTTGGATCCGAGGGCGAGGACAGAGAAAGAATTAAGATAAAGTAGCATAAATTATCTGCTAATGACCCTGTTAGGCGTAAGAAATCTGAGAGTGCATTTCCCGACCGAAGAGGGGCTCGTGAAGGCGGTAAACACCGTTGACCTTGAGATGAAAGGGAGAGAGAAGTTGGGGTTAATCGGCGAGACCGGCTGCGGAAAAACAGTGTTGGGGATGTGCATAATGCGACTGCTGCAGCCAAACACGGAGGTCGCGGGCGAGATTTGGTACAAAGGAAGAGACCTCCTAAGGCTGAGCGAGGGAGAGATGCGGAAGGTGCGGGGCAGGGAGATTGCGATGATTTTGCAGAACCCTGCGACCTCCTTGAACCCGGTCTTGAGAGTTGGCGAGCAGATTGCAGAGGCGATTCGGCTGCATCAGGGCTTGGATAAGAGGACGGCGTGGGCGAGAGCGGTTGAGGAGCTTGAAGCCGTGAAAATAGCGTCGGCGGAGGAGAGAGCAAAAGAATATCCGCATCAGTTCAGTGGCGGAATGCAGGAACGGGCGATGATCGCGATGGGGCTTGCGTGCGACCCGGCTTTGATCATCGCGGACGAGCCGACGAAGGGCTTGGATGTGAAGATAAAAATGCAAGTGGTAAGGCTTTTGAAAGAGGTTGTGAGGGAGAAAGCGATGCTGTTCATAACGCACGATTTGGGTGCGGCGGCGGAGATTTGCGACCGGATCGCTGTGATGTATGCCGGCGAAATCGTTGAGTGCGCGGAGACTTCGGAGATATTCAGAAATCCGCTGCACCCTTACACACAGGGGTTTCTCAATTCACTGCCGAACAGGGGTTTAAAACCGATTCCCGGCGTTAGTCCGTCTTTGATTGACATCCCATCAGGTTGCAGGTTTCACCAGAGGTGCGACTGCGCGACAGAAATCTGTGAGGAGGAGCATTCAGAGATGGTGGAAGTAAAGGAGGGGCATTTTGTGAGGTGTTTCTTGTTTGGTGAAAAAGATGCTTGAAGTGGAGAATTTGAGCAAGTATTTTTGCAGTGGGGTCTTGAGAAAGCGGTGCGTGAAGGCGGTGGACGGCGTCTCGTTCAGGATCGAGAAGGGCGAGACTTTGGGGCTTGTCGGCGAGAGTGGCTGCGGTAAGACGACGCTTGGGCGTTTGCTCTTGCGGTTGCTTGAGCCGAGCGAAGGGCGGGTCGTTTTTGACGGCGTGGACTTGCTGCGGTTGAAGCGGAAGGAACTGCGACTGCTCAGACCCCGAATGCAGATGATTTTTCAAGACCCCGACGCGTCGCTCAATCCGAGAATGAAGACTTGGGAGAGCGTTGCCGAGCCTCTGAAGTTGCAGGGAAACAGGGATAAAAAGCAAATAAAAGAAAAAGTTTTGGAGCTGATTGAGACGGTGGGGCTGAGCCCAGAACACGCGAGCAGGTACCCTTACCAGCTGAGCGGCGGGCAGAACCAGCGGGTCGTGCTTGCGAGGGTTCTCGCAATGAACCCCGATTTTATCGTTGCGGACGAGCCCACCTCTTGTTTGGATGTCTCGGTTCAGGCGCAGATACTGAATTTACTGAAGGATTTGAGGCAGGAGTTTAACTTGACGCTGCTCTTCATCTCGCACGACCTCGAGGTTGTGCGGCAGATGAGTGACCGGATCGCGGTAATGCACCGTGGTAAAATCGTGAAGGTCAGTCCGCTCAACCCGCTCAACCCCCCTAAGAAGGGGAGGGACTTGCATAATTAGACAACTGTTTGATGAAGTTACCGTTCAGATTTTTGACAAATCAGAAATTTCTCGAGGTCACCGTATTCCTCTTGTAACTCAAATTGTTTCGTCTCGTCTAGATCTAATATCCTCACTGTCGTCGGCTCGTGTTTCAAAACTTCTCGCATGATTTCCTGACCTATCGAGCCAGTGCCACAGGTTATCAAAATATTTTTATCCTTACATATCTTCTACTGATTCTTCATAATATCTCCCCCTCTATCTTACCTAATTATTTATAAACGATTTTGTAGTAATGGGAGATTGAATGCATGATCGAAGCATTGAAACAAACATGATCGAAGTATTGAAACAAAATAAGGAACTCTGGGATTTGTTTTCCAGACGAGAGGAATACAATCCTCTGATTTCAGATTAATATCAGAGATTCCTTTACTACTTGAGTAAGCACCGAAACATTTTAGAGCCAGAAGTATCGAAATTCCTGATAGGAAACGGTTTAAATTTAGAAGTTTAAAGCACCAAATCAAGAATGCCTTTAAGACGCTTCTCAAGAGCATAAAGAAACGACGGAACCCTTGGTGGAATTTTAAAGATATTATGGCATTAGAGGCAAAATACGGCGCGAAGTCAAGTTTTTATTTCTTGGCATTGAGCACAGGGGAAAGGTTTAAATGAGAGGGTTCAAAGAGAGGTTGGCGAGGGAAGGGGGGTTAGTAGAGATTGAGCGGGCGGTGTCGTCAAAATACGAGGTTGCGTCGGTTTGTGCAGAGTTGGAGCGGAGAGGGAATAAAAAACCTGTCTTTTTTCACGCGGTTGACGGCAGGCACAAAGTCCTGACGAACGTGCTGGGCGGGAGAGAGAGGCTGGCGGAGCTGCTGGGACTTGGCACCGCTGCCTCCGCTGAGGTCGCACCGTTTTTGGCGAAAGTCGCTGAAGGTGGAAGAGGAGGAGGCAGCGAAGGAGAGGAAGAGGGAGCGAGAAAGGGAGAGGGAGCGGGAGAGAGAGAGGTGAAAATAGTGGAGGACTCGCCGACGAGGGAAGTAGTCAGCAAGGAGCCGGATTTAAGCGAGTTGCCGATTTTAACGCATTTTCACGGCGACGGCGGCGCCTACATCACGGCAGGGGTGGTGGTTGCGGAACTGGACGGCGTGAGGAACGCGTCGTTTCACAGAATGATGGTCTTGGACGCGAAGAGGCTCGCAGTGCGGCTCGTTCCACCCAGACACCTCTACAAAATGCACCGCGAAGCAGTGGAGCGAGGCGAGGAGTTAAAAGTGGGAATCGCGATCGGAGTGGAGCCGTTGGTTCTTTTGGCGGCTGCTACAAGAGTTCCGCCGGGCAAGGAGTTCGAGTACGCGGCGGCGTTAAAAACCCTTTCTTTAGAAAAGAAAGGTTTGCCAAAGAAAAACGAGTCAGTGGAGCTTTTTAGGTTGAGCAACGGCGTTGCAGTTCCGCACGCAGAATTCGCTTTGGAAGGCTTTTTAGGCGAAGAGAGAGCGAGAGAGGGTCCGTTTCTGGACCTTACCGGGACTTACGACTGCGTGAGGGAAGAGCCGGTTCTCAGGCTTACGAAGATTTACCACCGCAAAGACCCGATTTACCACGCCATTCTTCCCGCGGGTGCGGAGCACAAACTCTTGATGGGTGTGCCTTACGAGCCCTTGATTTTCCGGGCGGTAGAGCGTGTTGCACGAGTGAAGAATGTGTTTCTAACCGACGGCGGGTGCTGTTACTTGCACGCGGTGGTGCAAATAAAAAAGGAGGGGAAAGGTGGCGAAGGGGAAGGAGAAGGAGTGGCGAAGAATGCGATTATTTCGGCTCTCGCTGCTCACCCCAGCCTCAAACTCGTCGTCGTTGTTGACACTGACATTGACCTGTTCAACCCCGCGGAGGTGGAGTACGCGTTGGCGACGCGGGTGCGGTGGAGTGAGGATTTGGTGCTAATTCCTGGTGCGAAGGGCTCGTCGCTTGACCCGTCTTCGCGAAACGGGCTGACAACAAAAATCGGAATTGACGCCACAAAAGAGACAGGGAGAGGTGAGGAGGCGGGCGGAGGCGAGGAGGCGGCGAAGAAGTACGAGCGGGTCGTGACTACTTAATCTTTGTCAATTTCGTTAAGTCTTCTATAAATTTCGGAAATCCTTTCACTTTTTCACTCTCGCTGACTTCTCGGAGAACGTAGGTCCCGTCTAATTCGTGCTCCACGACAATCCTGTTTCGAGAAGGTTCTCCCGAAAGACCTCTTACAAGGTCGCCATCTTCGTCGGCGGTAACAAAATAACCTTTTATGTGCATTGTAAAGGGGTCGCTGGCGAGCTTCAGTTTCCAATAAGCGGTCTGTGCAACTCTTTCACGTAAGGTGATTTTGCAGGAAATTATTCCGAGAACTTTACGCGTCTCGGGGTCAAAGACCACCAAGTCAGTGTCAGGTAGCAACGCCCACTTTGTGTACCTAACCAAAAGCTGGCGGTAAATTCCGCTAAGTTCCGCGTCAAGGTTCTTTCTCTCAAGCCGACTTCCCGGAATACAGCGAAGCCCAAGACCTTTTATTTGGTCTTCAATTATGTGCAGAACCAGTCTCTCAAAATTGTTTCCTTTGAAGGCTTTCCAAGATTGCTCTGCATCTGGCGTTTTGCCGTCTGCGATTTTCTTTAGCGCTTTTGGACTGCTGAGATACTCTCGTTTGTATTCTTCACGAGCCTCCTCAAAAATCTCTGAAATGTGAAGGTAAGCCCCGTCGCTGCCGTATTCTTTCTTCTTGCTCTCATACCGCTCTTTTAAGTCGTCAAAGTTCATAATTTACTTCCCTCCTCCTCTTTCATAATGTGCCCATTTAACTTCTCTACGCCCGCCTTTTTTTGGTTTTGCGTCAGGCTTTCGCATAATAAACAAATATTTGAAACCTCGTAGAAAAAAGTTGAATTTCCTCGCTCTGTAGTACCAGACCGCGGTGTTCGACGCTTGACCTCTGCGGACCACGCAAATAATATCCACAGTCTCAAAATATTTGCACAACCGCTCGTAAACCAAGAAGCCGACAGGAGTGAATTTCTTTTTTACCCACTGGTCGCCAATCAGCCAGCCAAGCACTTTGCCAGGCTTCAAAATCCTGCAGCATTCGCCCATCGCCTTCTCCAACTCGTCAAAGAACCGCTCCTCTTCGCACGAAATCTTGCCTATGCAGGCGGGATGATCGTTGTATTTTAGGTTGTCTGAATACGGCGAATCCACGAAGACCAAGTCAGCGGTTTCCTCTTCCAACGGTATTTCTCTTGCGTCGTTCTGAATAATATCGGAGCGAGCAGGAGCAATGTCAAAACAGACAGCCTTGCGTCCCTCTTCTTCGCAGACATCAATCGTCGTCCCGCTTCCACACATTGGGTCAACGACCAAGTCGCCAGGTTTTGTGTACCTTTGAACCAGATTGTAAATAATAAAGGCAGGAGTGACGCCGGGATATTTGTTATTTCCTTTTGGTCTTTTGCCGTAACTCTGCGTTGGGTAGTCCCACAGCGTTGTAGCCTCCACAAGCGGTTTCTTTTCTCCTTCTTTTTCTTCCGCTTCTGCTGCCTCAACCTCTTCTTCAAAGAGTGGTAACTGCTTGTTTCCTTTCCTATTCATTTAGTTCTCTCCCCCTACCCTCATTTCAGCGTCTTCAATACTTACCTAAAGAGAGAAAGGATTTAAATATTTCTTCTTCCTTTAGGACGGAAATCCCCAACCGACCCAAAGTGGCTTCGGTAGGCACACCGTCCTCGTCCCACCCGCGCGCACGGTAGTACTCGCCAAGCGTCTTTAAAAACTCCTCCCGCTCGACCACCCGCCCGTTCACCTGCTCCTCAAAGAACCGCTTGGGCAGAGAGTCGTCTTCCCTCGAAAAGCCTGCCCTCAAGTTGTAAAGCCGTTCCAGATTCCAAATCCGCTCGCCGACGAGCATTAAGTCCTCGGAAGTGTAGTCCACCCCCGTTACGGCGGTCAAAATGTTCGCGTACTCCTCCTCGCCCGCGCCGAAGAAAGCGAACTTGCAGACAACGAGCGAGTCGACCGCAGCGAAACGGTCTTGAAAAATCTTTGTGTGTCCTGCCTTGCCTGCGAGCGTGTAGGGGTCGATTGCCTTCGGCTTCCGCAGAATCTCGGGAGCGACGAGGTAAGCCCTGGTGTGGCAGCCGCCGCGGTTGGAGGTGGCGTAGCTGAAGCCCAACCCTTTCACGCCGCGGGGGTCGTAAGCAGGGAGTTCAAGCCCCTTCACCTGAACCCCCGCCTCTGGCTGCCCTTCGGCAGCCGCAAAAATCCTCGCTCCCCTGCCGAGCCGCTCGCCAAGCCCCTCTTCCCGCTCCCCGATTTTCCTCACCAACCCCAAAAGTTCAGCACCCGAGACGCCCGAATTCCGCAGTTCAGAGTAGCAGCCCAGAACGCCGGCGACCGAAATCGTGTCCAAGCCGTAGTCGTTGCAGAGCCGGTTCGCCTCAACGACCGCCTCGTAGTTCGGTTTTTGACTCTGAAGTGTCTGAATATTCGGACCAAACAGACCGACGGTCTCGTACTCCGGCAGCTCCCTGCCTTCTCTGTCCTCTCGTCTGCACGCGATTGGGCAGGAGTAGCACGCCCTTCTTCTCGGCGAATATTTCTCGGCGACGGTCGTTGCAAAAAACTGCGTCAGGTCAAACTGCGTCAAGTCAAACCCCTGCTCTAGCGCAGGCTCAGGCACAGACCTCCTGAAATTCGCGAAAGGCAGAATTTTCATCCAACTCGTTATTTTTACCAAGAACGGCGTTCCAAAGACCGAGAGCCCTTTGCTTACCGTTGGGGAGGCGACGAGTAGCCGGTTAACCGCCCGCTTCTGCCTTGAAAATTCCGCAGAGTCGCAAACCTCCACTTTACCCCTGCCCTTCACCACGACCGCCTTCAGGTTCTTCGAGCCGAACACCGCCCCCACGCCGCCACGCCCGAAAGCGTGAACCCCGCCGCCGTCCGAGACTGAAATTACCGACGCCAAATTCACGAGCCTCTCGCCTGCCCTCCCGATGCAGACTACGGTGCCCTTACTGCCCGCGTTTTTCAGAAGCTTCGCAGTCTCTTTGACATTCCTACCCCACAACGACAACGACTCTGCTGATTTTACTTCCACCCTCTCGTCCTCCACCTCAACAAAGACCGGCTCTGTGTCTGGCGACTTGCCAACGACAACTAACGCGTCGTAGCCCGCCTTCTTCAACTCAGGACCAAACGAGCCACCGCAGTTAGAGTCGAAAATCGTCCCAGTCAAAGGCGACTTCGTGGAGAGCGAGACTCTGCCCGAGGCTGGTGTTGTAGTGCCTGTCAAGGGACCTGCGGCAAAGACAAGCGGGTTTTCCGGCGAGAGGGCGTCCACCTCTCCGGCGTCGTAAACTATTTTCGCTCCGAGCCCACGCCCTCCAAGATATTTCTTGAGCAGCGACGAAGCGGGCGTGAAGCTCTTTATTCGCCCTTCAGAGAGGTCTATTTTTAGTATTTTGTTCCGCCAGCCGCCCCCGTCCAAGTCAGTCATTTATTTACCAAACATAATTCAGCAGGTCAAGTGCAAAGCAGCCGCGACTTTTTTGGACTTCGAGAGGCGGTTGTAGGTCTCGCAAGCCCTCGCGGTCGGCTCAGCGATTAACTCTACGCCCTCAGTCTCGGCGAATTCCCTCGCCTCTGGCAGAACTTTCAGCACTCCGTACTTCCCAGTCCCCACAATTAGCACCTCCAGCTTCTCTTTGCCTTTGCTCCCGACCCTTACCACCGCACTAACATCCTCTCTGCGAAGAGCGTGTCCCTCTTTCCGCTGCCACCCTGCCTCGACCCTGTCGGGAAAAATAATCAGGTCGCTCGTGTACGCCCGCCCGTTCACGACAATCCTGCCGAACTCGTAAGCCTCGATCATTTTCTTCGTTGCGAAAGGTTCAGTATTCGCACTGCGAGCAGAGCCGCGTTCGCACCGCTGTCAATTCCCACCACCGCCACCGGAACGCCCGAAGGCATCTGCACCATCGAGAGCAGCGCGTCCAGCCCACCCAGCGACTTACCGCTCACCGGAACGCCGACGACTGGCTTCTCGGTCTTTGACGCCACTACGCCAGGCAGAGCCGCCGAGAGCCCTGCAATCGTGATAAACACCGCCACCGAACCGTCCTCCTCCTTCTCCTCCTCCTTCTCCTCTAAATATTTGTCCAGCGCCTTGGGGTTCCGGTGTGCAGAAATCACCCGCACCTCGTAAGCGACTTTCCGCTCCTCCAAGACCTTCACCGCCTTTTCCGCCACTGCTCTGTCGCTCTCTGAGCCCAAAATTATCGCTACTTTTTGCACTTCCTTCTGCTCCTTTTTCACTTTGCTTCACCCCTCCGCCCGCTCCTCTAACAGACAGGCAAACTCCTCCGTGTCCCGCATCTTCTTCAATTCCTCCTTCTCAATCAGAACCGTGTTCTCAATCTGCACCCGCCTGACCTTTCCGTTCACGACGAAGACCGACTTCGTTCTCGTAACCTCCGAGAGACTGCTTGTTATTTTCGCTCGTTTTATCATTCGGGCGGTGTACTTGCTTACTCCTGTCAGAATTTTCACGCCTCCACTTTCTGAAACAGCACTAAAAGGGGCATAGGCAGTTCTAAAAATCTCGAACCCGATTTCTTCCAACACCCCTAAAATATCCTTCTCTAACCCCGAACACGCTTCTTCTACTCCCGCTCCCGCTCTCACCCCCCCTTCCGCTCTCGCCTCCGCTCTCGCCTCCGCTCTCGCCTCTGCTCCTAACGCGGACAAAGGAGAGGGTCTTTCAGACTTTAAAAAATCCAACGGCACAATTAACCCTACCCGCAAAATCTCCTCGAGTCGCAGTGCAATTTCTACCGCAGTGCTCGCCCCGCCTTCCTCGTACTTGCTGACGCTCCGCCTCGAAACCCCCAACTCCGCAGCGACATCGCCCAGTGAAAAATTCTTCTTCTCCCTCGCCTCTCGCATCGCCGCCCCGTCAATATTTACAAACAATCCCCCGGTGGCGGAATAAACGAGCGGCTGCACGCCTTCGACGAAATGGTCGTACAGGGTGTGTGCGTTCAGAGCGGGAATGCCGTACCTGTAGTAGACGACGTCGTCTTCTAAAACAGAGCCTCCCCGCCGCTCGCCCAAGACGATTGGAGAAGCGAGCAGGCAGAACGCCGCCCGTTTTATGCTCCTCGCCACTTCTTCTCTAAAGCTGTCGATGTTGTGCAATATTTTCGCTAACAGAGTTACTTCCTCACGCCGAGCCGCAAGGTCGAAACTACGGGCTTCGCACAGGGACGAGACGAGAAAGCCCGCCTCATTCAAAATCCCCTGCACCCGCGCAACCAAATCCTTCTTCATTTTGAATTCTGATTTTTTATTTGTCTGTTCTTTTGCTCTGCTATTTCCCTTGCACGCCGTGTCGCAGCAATTACCGCCATCATCATCGCCGCCTTAACAGCCCGCGATTCAAGTGCGTACAACCCGCGCACTGTCGTCCCGCCCGGAGAAGCGGTCATTTCTTTTATCGCAGACGGCTTCTCCCCTGCTAAAACCAGCCGTGCAGCCCCAACCGCAGTCTCAGCCGCAATCGCGAGCGACAATTCGTACGGCAGCCCCTCGTGCACACCGCCCGCCGCCACCGCGTCTAACACCTCGGCGAAGAACGCAATTCCACTGCCACTCAACCCCGTGACAACGTCCAACTCGCTCTCTTTCACCGAGTGAACAGTGCCAACCGCACTAAAAATCCACTTTGCCAGCTCTTCGTCCTCTTCTGTTGCGTACTTCCCCCGGCACACCGCAGAGACCGCCTCTCGCACGCGTGCTCCTACATTCGGCATCACACGAACAACCTTCACCCTCGCTCCTTCCCTTCCTTCTACCCCTGCCTCTACTCCTGCTTCTGCCTCTACTCCTACTCCTGCTTCTGCCTCTACTCCTTCTCCTACCCCTGCCTCTGCAAACCAGTTCTCTACCGCGCTTGTCGGCACGCCAGCAGCCACCGAGATCAAAACCTTCTGCCCGCCACTCAGGAACGGTGAAATCTCTTCTACCACCTTTCGCACGTCGTTCGGCTTAACCGCAAGAATGACCACCTCCGACTTCTCCGCCACCTCCGCGTTGCTCTCGCAGACAACGACTCGTGAGCTTGAAAAAAATCCGAGCCGCTCTTTGTCTACGTCGCTTAAAAAAATCCTCGCTCCTTCCTCTGCTGCACCCGGTTCAGCAGCAGCCAAGAGCCCGCGAAGAATTGACGCTCCAATGTTTCCCACACCGACAATTCCAATTCGCTTCTTCGCTGCCCCTGAATTCCTTGCGTTCATTTTCTTTTAAAAATTGTTTTTATTGTAAAATTTAAAAACAGATTTAAAAACAGCAGCATAAAAAGAAGCGGTGAGAAAAATGGCGAAGTTGTTTTATGACGAGGACGCGGACTTGGGCGTGCTGTCCGGCAAAACGGTAGCGGTGGTCGGCTACGGGAACCAGGGGTCAGCACAGGCACAGAATTTACACGACTCGGGCGTGGAAGTGGTAGTGGGGGTGCGAGAAGGTGGGAAGAGCTGGGAGCGGGCGAGAGCGGACGGTTTGAAAGTTGCGACGGTCGAGGACGCTGCGGCAGGGGCGGAGATAATTCACCTGCTCGTGCCGGACGAGGTGCAGTCGCAGGTCTACGAGGCGAGCATAAAACCGCACCTCAGCGAAGGAAAGGCTCTGGGCTTCTCGCACGGGTTTAACATCACCTTCGGCTGGATAAAACCGCCGGAGAACATCGATTTAATAATGATCGCACCGAAGGGACCCGGATTTATGGTCAGGCAGCTCTACAACGAGGGTTTCGGCGTTCCAGCTCTAATCGCGGTGGAGCAGGACTTCTCGGGCAACGCAAAGGCGACTGCGTTGGCACTGGCGAAGGCGATGAATTTCACGAAACCCGGCGTGCTCGAGACCACCTTTTACGAGGAGACCACGAGCGACTTGTTCGGCGAGCAGGTGGTTCTCTGCGGTGGCGTCTCGGAATTGGTGAAAGCGGGGTTTGAGACGCTTGTTGAGAAGGGCTACCAGCCCGAGGTCGCGTACTTCGAGTGCCTGCACGAGTTGAAACTCATCACTGATTTGGTGCAGCAGGGCGGGCTGGAATTTATGTGGCAAATGGTCTCCAACACCGCAGAGTTCGGCGGCAGAACGCGGGGCAGCCGCATAATTTCGGGGGCGACGAAGCAGGAAATGAGGCGGATTTGGGACGAAATCGTGAGCGGTAAGTTCGCAGAGGAGTGGCGAAAGGAGAGCGAGGGCGGGATGAAATTCTTGCGGGCGGAACGCGAGAAGGAGAAAGAGGAGCAGATTGAAGTGGTTGGACGCAGGATTCGGGAACTCTTTCAGACTGCTGCGAGGTAGTTTTTAATCAGTCCACCACCAGCTCCACCCCGTACTCCTTCTTGAGAAACGCGAAGACATCGGCTCGGTTTATTCGCTGCCTGTTCTGGAGTTTCTTCTTCTGAATCTTCCGCTCTTTTATTCGGTAGCCCGGTCGTTTTAGCGAGACCGAGACATCCATTCCGAAAATTCCCACCGCTGGGTCGTAGCGAATTCCGAAGTCGGTGTGCTCTGCGACACCGAACGAGAAGTTGCCGTAGCTGTCAAACTGGCTCTCAAAAAGTCGGTTCTGAATCTTGAAACTCCGTTTTAGGAACTCCGCTGCACGCTCCTTTCTGAGCGTGACCTTGCAAGAAATCGGCTCGCCCTTTTTTATGCTGAACGGCTGAATGCTTCTTTTCGCCTGCAGTTTAATCGGCTTCTGACCTGCAATTTTTTCTAACAGCCTCTCCGCCTTCGCCAACTTCTCTCCGCTCTCGCCCACACCCATATTTATCACTACCTTCTCTACTTTTACCAGCCTCATCGGATTTTCCGCCATTTTTTCCTCCTTCTCCTATTTAACCCCCTCCACTTCCTATTTAACCCCCGCCGCTCCCGCTGCTACTTCTACCGCCGCTACCTCTACTTTCTCTTCTCCAACCACAAAAACATAATCCTCAATCGTCTCAAACTCAAAACTTTCTCCGCCTTCCTTCTTTCCACCGCCGTTACCGCGGTCGTTAAGAAGTTTTATCTTCACCACATTTGGCTCGGGACTTCGCACCTTTCTTATCTCCGCGATTTCGCCGGTCTGAGCCGAGTGCTTCCCCCCTACGACCATCACTTTGCTCCCCTCTTTGTACGCGAAGTGCTGCAATATTTGGTTCTCAGGAACGGAAATCAGCAACGAGTCGTGCGTTTTTATCTTCGTTCCCTCCCCCTCCACAGCCTCCTCTCCCAGCAGAATATTCCTACCGTCGTGCAGGTTCAACTGCGTCCGCCCTTCTCTTAAGACCCTCTTCCCGTTCACGCGGCAGAGTTTCTTGGACGCTTCCCTTTCCTCCGTCGCCTCGGTCTCCACCAGTCTCAGCCGCCCTTTTTTGTCCAACAGCACCAAATAATCGGCTTTTACAGCGGGAACAGAAAGAATGTCAAAGATGCCGACGGGAAACTTGTGGTCTCTTCTCTCCTTGCCGTTAACCACGACATTGCCCTCGTTCAGTACTCTCCTCGCTTCTCTGCTACTGTCCGCCAACTTCAAAATGTCCCGCACGATCAAAAGCAAAGGCAAACTTCTCTCCCCTGGGTGCGGTCCTGGTCTTGGCTTCACCGTCCAGTAGGCTGTCTTCCGCTCTATTCGCCAGCTACGCGGCGCTGCTATTCTCTTCTGATGTCTTCCCATTTCTCTTCACTTCTTTAGTAAAGCCTTCTTTACTCTTAACTTTTCTTTCGCTTCGCTAAAAAAGAGACTTCTGGTTGATTTTATTTTAGTTCCTGTGAGTCTTTCACGCCACTGCCGGTAATGAAAAACTCGCAAGAAGTGTCCTCCGGCATCGAGCGGTGCTTCCTCAGTGTCGCCCGTCTTTTACCTCGCCCCTCCACCGCCTTCTCGAGCTGCACAATCACTTTAGAGAGGTGCTCAAGCGAGTAGCCACCAGCGGGTCGTAAATTCCCGTTTCCGACATCAAAATAGACCTGATTCGTGATTAGGACTGCGAGGTCGTGCTTGCGGGCGATTTCAAGGAGTTGCATTATTTGGTTCGCCAAAACCCGCCGCAGATAAATGCTCCGCTCGTCGTCCAACTCCAACCTGTAGAAGAGCGTGGCAGAGTCAAGAACCACGAGTGCAACTCGGCTCTCCTCCCCCCGCTTCTCCTTTACCACCGTCTCAATCTCGTTTATGCAGGAGGTCTGCTGCTCAAAACTGTGCGGCTCGTAAATTATAATTCTTCGTGCTGCCTCTTCTACATTTTCTACACCTCCTCCTTTCTCTCTCCCTTCTTCTCTCCCTTTCTCTCTCCCTTCTTTTCTCCCTTCCTCTCTCCCTTCTTCTCTCCCTTCCTCTCTCCCTTCTTCTCTCCCTTCCTCTCTCCCTGCGTCCTCGTTCGTGCTTGAACAACAGGCACTGGCGATCTGCAGGAATCGCTCGGGCGAGAAGCCCTCGCTGTCGATAAAAATCACGCTCCTGCCTGCTTTCGCGCATTTTACCGCTGCCTGCAGGCAGAGGTTCGTCTTTCCGCTGCCTGCCTCGCCGTACAACTGCGTTACGGCGCCGGACTCGAAGCCACCGCCCAGCAGTCTGTCTACGCTCCTGCAGCCGCTGCTGTATTTCGTGGGAAGTTGCATTTGAACTTTTCTTTAAAGAAAGGTTTCATCAAAAAAATTCACAAAATCACAAGCATCGCAAACAAGAGGCAGAGCACGCCCACCGCGTCTGTTAGGCTTGTTATCAGCGGAATTGTGTCGTTGTCCGGGTCCAGCCCGAACCGAAAGGAGAGAACCGCGATGTAGTAGGCGGCGAGGTTAAGAAAAGTCGTGCACAAAAGACCTCCCAGCAGCGAAACCAAGAGCAGCTCAAACAGCCCTGGCGCCGCCGCGTTTTGTGCTGCAGTAAGGTGGCTCGCAAAATACGACAAGACGCCGACGAGCGAGAAGATGAAGACCGAGAAGAGGTAAATTACAGCGAAGTTCGCAGAGACGACCTTCTCGGGAAACGGCTTTGGTCTGATCGTTCCGATGTGAAGCATCGAGGAGAGGCGGGCACTCAAAATACCGCCCAACGCGTTGCTCTCGCCCAAAAACGGCGGAACAAGCACCAAAACCGCAGGAACCGCGATTAAACTCGGCAGCCTACTGTCCAGCGTCAGCCCTGCGAGCGTGCTGAGAAGACTGCAGACGAAGAGCATTGGAATGCTCTCTGCAAGAACCCGCCGCACCGTTGCGTCGTTCGACCACCACACCCCCTTCACTGCACAAAAGACGGCAGCAAGGAGAAACAAAATTGAAGACGCCGTTACAAACCCAGCAGGCGTTCCTCGCAGCAGAACGGCAGCCAAGAAGAGCGACGGAATTGTAATCACATCGCCCGCGGAAGTAATTATCGGCGACGACACGTTGTCCAAATCCCAGCCTCTTCGGTACCCGACGACGGAAACGAGAATTGCGACGCCGAGCAGATTACACCCTGAGATTAGACCCGCGATCACCGAGACTAAAATGAACCCGCAGACCGAAATGCTCGGCACTCCAAACGCCCCTGCCACCACTCTCGCAAGCACGCCTAAAACAACCGAGAGAACGAGGGTCAGCAGCAGCGAGACGTAAGCGTTTTGGTAGAGCACGCCACCCTTCTTCAAGGACGGGGAGAAGAGCCCGAGGTGCATTGAAGTCCCGAGCCGAGAGACGAAGGCGCTGTAAATATTGCCTCGCATCGCAATCGCAGGCGGAATGAGAATCATTAGACCGGGAAGCAGCTGCAACAGGTCGGTCATCAAACTCAACCCCACTCCTGCCAGAAGCCCTGAAAAAGAGCAGAACAGCAGCGAAAACGGCGCCTGTCTAAACAGGTCCGAGAAGTCGTGAAAAAAGAGGAGAGCAGCCCTTAGGGTAAGAAATGTGGGCAAGGCTTTCTTTCGCTTTTGCGCTCTCTCCCGTCCCATTTTTATACCCTCCTCTGTTCTCCCTTCTTCTCTCTACTCTACTCCCTTCTCTACTCTCTACACTCTCCCTTTCTCTGCCCCCTCCTCTGCCTCCACCGTCGTTCAAACGATCCGGAGGCTTCTGTTCTGCTTCGCTTTCGTTTTCTTGCACTCTCATTCTCTCGCTATTCATTCTTTTTTTAGCAGTCTTTTATAAAAACAGAATGTCGTCAAAAGAAGAGAAAAAAGACAAACAGGAGGCAGAGGAGAGACTGAAGGAGGCACGGCGGAGAATTGACGAAATAGATGATGTCATTGCAGATTTACTCTACAAGAGAATGCAGTGTGCGAGGCAGGCGAAGGCTGCGAAATCGCTGATGAATAGGAAGGTTGTGGACGAGCGAAGGGAAGAAGAGGTGGTGAAGAAGTGGCGTGCGCGTGCGAGAAGGGGTAGCTTAAGCGAGGAGATGCTGGAGAAGTTGGCTGAACTCATAATTAAATACACGCTTAAGACAGAGATGGAAGAATAAGTGAAAAGGTAAAAGAGAGTGAAAAGGTAAAAGAGCGAAAATTGAGAGCTTTTAGGATTAGAACGACGAAGGGGCTCGCGATAAAAATACGGAATTTCGGAGTGCCGGACATCAGGAGAGTTGTAGAAATAGAGGAGAACTCGTCGTTGGACGGGGACGCGGGGTTGTATTTGGAGGTGTACGAAGAATGGCAGGAGGGATTCTTGGTTGCTGAGAGGGAGAAGGAGGGGAAAGAAAAAGAAGAGGTGATTGGATTTATAGTTTTGGTGCTAACGCCAGAGGGGGAGGGTCGAGTCTTTGCGATCGCGGTTGATTCGAGGTACCGCGGGAAGGGTGTGGGCAGGGCGTTGTTGAAAGCGGGTTTTAGCGTGCTGCGGAAACGGAAGATTGGGTTCGTTGAGTTGGAGGTGCGTGTGAGCAATGTCGTGGCACAGCGGTTGTACAGCAGTCTGGGGTTTCTAGAGGTCGGGTTCGTCCCACTCTACTACAAAGACGGAGAGAGTGCGATTTTTATGAGGAAGGTTTTATGAGTGGCGGAACGGCTGCAGCAAAACAAAAATTCCGACAGTCTCCGCTCTGACTTTTCTAAAGAGCGGATTTTTGGCACCTCCTTCTCCTTTTCGATCAAATCACTTCTCATTCTATAAAACCCCCTTCTCCCTCCTTACCCTCTTTTTCTGTCCAGTACGAAACCGCCCCTTCCCGCATTTTCAAGTCAAGAAAATCCTTCCGCAGCAATTTCGCTACCAACCCGTAAACCGTGAAGACCGTGTAAAACATAAGACCAAGCAGCAATTTGGTGTTGTAGTATCCAATAATTTTGCCCACCCGCAGCCATTTCTGCCAGACCCTTTTGAAGAACGATTTTAGATCCATTGTTTATAACACTACATTTTACATCTATATAAATATTTAAGTGCTAAAATGCCAAGAGCAGAAGATGTCAAGAAGGTGCTGGTAGTCGGGTCGGGTCCGATTCAAATAGGGCAGGCGGCGGAGTTCGACTTCTCGGGCTCGCAGGCGTGCCGTGCGTTGCGGGAAGAGGGAGTGGAGGTGGTGCTCGTGAATTCCAACCCTGCGACGATAATGACCGATTTTGAGATGGCGGATGTGATTTACATCGAGCCGCTGGTTGCGGATGTGTTGGCGAAGATCGTGGAGAAGGAGCGACCAGAGGGTATTTTGGCGGGCTTGGGCGGGCAGACGGCACTGAACCTGACCGCGGAGCTGGCAGAGCGGGGCGTGTTGTCAGGCTGTGGCGTAAAAGTTCTCGGTACGCCTTTAGAAGCCATTTACGACGCCGAAGACCGCGAGCGGTTCAAACAGACGATGAAAAGGATAAACGAGCCGATTCCGCGGGGCGTTACTGTCAATTCGGTAGCAGAGGCGGAGGTGGCTGCGGCGGAACTGGGACTGCCACTCGTCGTCCGACCTTCTTACACGCTGGGCGGCACGGGAGGGGGAATTGCGCGGACGCTGGAGGAGTTGCGTGAGACGGTGGCTTACGGGCTGCAAATGTCACGGATTCATCAGGTCTTGGTCGAGGAGAGCGTGCTCGGGTGGAAGGAAATTGAGTACGAGGTGATGCGGGACGCGAACGACACCTGCATCACGATTTGCAATATGGAGAACCTCGACCCAATGGGAATTCACACTGGCGAGTCCGTCGTGGTCACGCCGTCGCAGACATTGACCGACGAGGAGCACCAAATGCTGCGGTCCGCGGCGATAAAAATAATTCGTGCGCTGAAGGTTGAGGGCGGCTGTAATGTTCAGTTCGCACTGCGGAACGGGGAGTACAGAGTAATTGAAGTGAACCCGCGTGTCTCGAGGTCGTCGGCGCTCGCGTCGAAGGCGACGGGCTACCCGATTGCGCGGGTCGCGGCGAAGATCGCGATTGGGCTGCATTTGGACGAGATCCAGAACAATGTGACTGCGGAGACGCCTGCGTCTTTTGAGCCTGCGATTGATTATGTTGTGGTAAAGATTCCGCGGTGGCCGTTTGACAAGTTCCCGAGCGCGGACAGGACGCTGACGACCGCGATGAAGAGCACGGGCGAGGTGATGGCGATCGGGCGGAGTTTTGAGGAAGCGCTGCAGAAGGCTCTTCGCTCTCTTGACCTTGACGCAGACAAGGGATTTGGTGCGGGGTGGGGGAGTGAAAGTGAGCCGGGGTGTGGCAGTGAGCCGGGGTGTGGCAGTGAGCCGGGGTGTGGCAGTGAGCCGGGGTGTGGCAGTGAGCCGGGGTGTGGCAGTGAACGAGAGAAAAGGTCGGAAGCGGAGTTGAGGTGGCTTTTAGAAACGCCGACCGACGAGCGGATTTTTGCGATTTACGAGGCTTTGAAACGGAAACAAGAACAGGAACAAGGACAGGGGTTTAGCGTTGAGGAGGTTGCGGAGCTGAGTGGCATCGACAAGTTTTTCATAAAGAAAATTGCGAAGATTGTGGAGTTGGAGGGGAAGTTAAAAGAGAAAGGGAGAGAGAGAGAAAAAGAGAGAGAGAACAGGGATCTGGAGGGGAATTTGAGGGAGGCGAAGCGGTTGGGGTTCAGCGACGAGCGAATTGGTGCGCTGACTGGGCGAAGCCGAGAGGAGGTGAGCGACATAAGAAGGAGAGCGGGCGTTCTTCCGACTTACAAAATGGTCGACACCTGCGCGGCGGAGTTCGAGGCGAAGACGCCCTACTTCTACTCCTGCTACGAGACGGAGTGCGAACTGAAGCCGTCGCAGTCGAGACGGAAAAAGATCCTGATCGTCGGTGCGGGTCCGATTCGGATTGGGCAGGGAATCGAGTTCGACTACTGCACCGTGCACGCGGTCAAGGCGCTAAAGGAGGAGGGAATCGAGGCACACATCATAAACAACAACCCCGAGACCGTTTCCACAGACTACGACACCTCGGACAAGCTCTTCTTTGAGCCGCTGACGCTTGAGGATGTAGTGAATGTGGTGGAGAAAGAGGGCTACGACGGCGTGATGCTGCAGTTCGGCGGTCAGACCTCTGTGAATTTGGCGGTACCGCTGAAGCGCGAACTTGAGCGGCTGGGGTTGGGGAGGGGGGAGGCGAAGATGAAAACGAAGACCGTGATTCTGGGGACAGACCCCGAGAAAATAGATGTCGCAGAGGACAGGGAGCGGTTCAGCAAGTTCCTCCGCCGTCTCGGAATTCCGCAGGCTGACAGCGGCTACGCAACTTCGGCAGCGGAAGCGAGGGAAGTAGCCGAGCGGATTGGGTTTCCTGTGCTTGTCCGCCCTTCTTACGTGCTGGGCGGGCGGGCGATGGAAATCGTGCACGACGAGGACGAACTGGCGAGGTACATTCGAGAGGCGGTGCGGGTCTCGAAGGAGAAGCCGGTGCTGATTGACAGGTTCTTGGAGAAAGCGACTGAAATCGATGTGGACGCAGTCTGCGACGGCGAGGAGGTTCTAATCGGCGCGGTGATGGAGCATATTGAGGAGGCGGGCGTTCATTCCGGCGACTCTGCCTGCGTTATTCCACCACAGTCGTTGTCCGCGGAGGTCTTGGCGACGGTGCGGGACTACGTGCGGCGAATCGCAGTAGGGTTGGAGATAAAAGGGCTGCTCAACATTCAAATGGCTGCCAAAGACGGCGTGGTCTTCGTGCTTGAGGTGAACCCGCGGTCGAGCAGGACAATTCCGTTCGTTGCGAAAGCGACAGGAATTCCGCTTGCGAAGCTCGCGGCGAAAGTGATGCTCGGGCACAAACTGCAGGAGTTGGGTTCGGCAGTGCAGGAGTTGGGTTCGGCAGTGCAGGAGTTGGGTTCGGCAGTGCAGGAGTTGGGTTCGGCAGGCGCGAGCGTCGGCGTTAAGGGCAAAGAACGCGAGCCGGGGCAAGGGCATGTCGCGGTGAAGGAGGTCGTGCTGCCGTTCTTGAAGTTGAAGGGCGTTGACACGATTTTGGGTCCCGAGATGAAGAGCACGGGCGAGGTGATGGGAATAGACGACGACTTCGGTAAGGCGTTCTTCAAGTCCGAACTCGCGGCTTACAACCCCCTGCCTCTCGATTCGGGCAGCACGGTCTTTATTTCGGTCTGCGAGGCAGACAAAGAGGGAGTGGTGGAAGTTGCACGGAAGTTGAAGGAGGCGGGACTGTCTGTTGTCGGCACAGAGGGGACTGTGGAATGTCTGCGGCGGTGCGGGATTGCCGCTCAGAGCCTGAGGAAGTTGCACGAGGAGCACGAGGGGGTGCCGAATGTTGTAGAAATGATGCGGTTGCGGGAGGTGAAATTAGTGATAAACACACCCACAGACAAGCAGTCCTACAAGGACGGCTACCAGATTCGACGGGCTTGCATTGACCTCGGAATCCCGTACATCACGACGATGCAGGCGGCGAGCGCGGCTGCGGACGCGATATTGGGCGTGAAAACATTCGGACGGAGGGGAGGGGTTGAGGTGAAGTCAGTGAACGAGTATTTCAAATAAAAAAAATTGGTTTGTCTAAAAATTAATAAATCAGCACAGTTTACGGAGAAGGATTTAGAGGAAGATATCAATGCGGCGTTAAAGGAGTAATGTATGCCCGTTTCAAATGCTTCGCCTTTTAATATACCTTGCAAAATTAGGATTTTTGACTTTGTTTGTTGAGACGTCTCTGCCAGCAGCAAATTGTTGCAGGTAAAAAGGAACGCCACCAGTTTCAAGTCCAGGACTGTCTCGTCACCAAGTGCGTCGTAAACGCTTGCTATAAATTGCCCTACTTGCTCGTTAATGGCTATTTTTGACGAAAGGGAATAGACGTGCTCTTTCCCAGCGAAAAGTTTTTCACCAGTTTTTTATGAGGTTCTACCCATTTACCCATTAATGAGTGCTATGCCAGAGAAGACGAGAATGATGCAGCAGTACTACGAGGTAAAAAAGAAGCACCGCGACTGCATCGTGCTGTTTCGTGTCGGTGATTTTTACGAGACCTTTGGCGAGGACGCGAAGGTGGCGTCGAAGGTGCTGAACATTACTTTAACCGCAACTGGGCGGGGTAAAGGAGCAGCGAGGAGAATTCCAATGGCTGGCGTCCCTTTCCACGCCGTAACACCTTACATCAAGCAACTCGTGAAGAAGGGCTACAAAGTCGCAATCTGCGAGCAAGTAGAGGGTAAGAAGAACGACAAAAAAGGGAAGAAGGTTGTGCAGCGGGAGGTCGTGCGTCTGATTACGCCGGGCACGGTGATCGAAGATTCTTTCCTGGAAGAACGGCTCAGCAACTACCTGATGTGCGTGAACATAATGGGTGAGAGAGAACCCAGGGTCGGAGTTGCGGTCGCTGACGTCTCGACAGGCGAGTTCTTGCTGACCGAGTTGGAAGACGACGCCTCCCACTCGTCGCTGCTAAACGAGGTGGAGCGGGTGAAGCCTGCGGAGATAATTCTGCCCGAGTCGCTTGAACTCGAACTTGGGCTGGACAGTAGCCAGTCTAGCTTGAAGAGGCAGGAGGGGTGCACGGTCTCCCGCTACGACGACTACTACTTCGACTACAAGAACGCCTACACGACGCTGCTAAACCATTTTGGAGTAATTTCGTTGGACGGCTTCGGGTGCGGTGGCGGTGGCAGAGGCAGGGAGTTCAGAGCAGGAGTAACAGCCGCGGGTGCCGTGATTTCTTACCTACGCGAGACGCAGAAGAAGGTGCTCTCGCACATTAAACCGCCCAAGACATTCTGGGTCTCGGATTTTATGATTTTAGACAGCGTTACTGTTCGCAACCTCGAAATCTTTAACAACATTCGCGACGGGACGCAACGAGGGACGCTCGTTAGCGTGCTTGACAAGACGCTGACTGGAATGGGCTCACGGCGGTTGCGGAAGGCTCTGCAGTTCCCCCTGCTCGACACCCGCGAGATAAAACGCAGGCAGGAGGTGGTGGGCGAGTTTTTTGCGGACATTCTGCTGCGGGAATCGTTAAAGGAGGTTCTCAAGGAGATTTACGACCTCGAGCGAATTGTTAGCCGTGTCTCGTACGGAAATGCGAACGCACGGGACTTGGTCTCGCTGAAGCGGAGTTTAGAGCAGTTCTCGACGCTGCGGGAGGTCTTGAAGGGCTGCCGCTCGGAGAAGATAAAAGAGGGGTTGCGGACTTCTTTGAGGTCTTCTTCAAGCGACCTCGGCTTCGGTGAAATTGTGGATTTGGTGGAGCGGAGCATCGTGGAGGAGCCGCCGGCGACGGTGAAGGAGGGAGGGTTGGTGAAGGCTGGGTTCAACGCCGAGTTGGACGAGTTGAGGAAAATAAAGAGCGAGGGGCGGAGGTGGTTGGCGGAGTTTGAGGGTCGCGAAAAGGCACGAACAGGAATAAAATCGCTTAAGGTCGGCTACAACAAGGTCTTTGGCTACTACCTCGAAGTGCGGAGGGCGTGGCTCGGGAAAAGGAAAGTGCCTGCCTCTTACACCAGGAAGCAGACGCTCACAGAGGCGGAGCGGTTCGTTACCGAGGAGTTGAAGAACTACGAGGCGAAGGCGTTGAGCGCGGAGGAGCGGATAAAAGAGTTGGAGTACGAATTGTTCGAGCAGGTTAGGAAGGCGGTTGCGAAGCGGGCGAAGGAGATTCAGGAGGCTGCGGATTTCATCGCCGAGTTGGACACGCTTCTGGCTTTTGCCGAGGTCGCTGCCGAGAACGGGTACTGCTGCCCTGAAGTGAGCGGTGAGGGAGGTGAAATCGTAGTGAAAGAGGGGAGGCACCCGGTAGTGGAGCGGGAGGTGAAGGAGGGCTTCGTGCCGAACGACGCTCGGCTCGACGAAAACAATCGGCTGATGATTCTCACGGGTCCAAATATGAGCGGGAAATGTATTGGTCCAGAAACACTGATTTTTACCGAGTGTGGTCTTCTGCCACTTTTGAAATTCAAACCTGCGGGAATAAAGAAGGGAGAGTTCAAAGACCTCGAGGTGTGTCTGTGCGGAGAAGACGGAATTGAGCGAACCTCAAAATTTTACTACGACGGCAGGAGAAAGACCGTGAAAATAACGACACGGCTCGGATACACAATCGAAGGAACAGAGGAGCACAGAATTTTGGTGAGGGAAAAGGAGGAAAAAGGAAATCACTGGAAGCGACTGGGCGATTTGAAAACAGGCGAATACGCAGTTATAAATCGTGGGATGGATTTTTGGGGAACCGAGACCAAAATAGAGGCGAAGAGAATAAAAAGGCACTACCACTTTAATACGAAAAAATACAGAGTGCCGAGTGAGTTGGACGAGGACTTGGCTTACTTGCTCGGTCTGCTGATTGGCGACGGCACGCTGACTTATAAAAATAGTTTTTCGTTGAGCACTGGAGACGAGTTCGTGGCACGAGAGTTCAGGCAGATAAACAAGAGGCTCTTCGGGAAGGAGGTAGGGCGTAAAAAGAACGGCAAGGACTACTTCGTCTCAAGCCTATTTTTGCGGGACTTTTTCTTTGACCTGGGCGTCGGCTACCAGGACGCGTGCCACAAGGAAGTTCCAGAGTGCATTCTCGCAGCACCAAAAGAGATTGTAAGGGCGTTCTTGCAGGGGCTCTTCGACACCGACGGCTACGCGGACGCGAAATACGGGAACGTGAGCGTCTCCAGTTCCTCAAAGAAGATCGCAGAGCAGTTGCACGTGCTGCTGCTGAATTTCGGGATAATTTCAAGCCTGCGGCGGAAGGAGACGAAGAGGAACGATTCTTACACAGTTAGCATTTACGGCGAGAACAGTCTGCGGTTCTACGCCGCGGTAGGGTTCAGGTTGAGGCGGAAAGGGGACAGGGCGTTGTTGGGGACCGATTTGAGAATGCCGAACGTTGATGTTGTTCCTCAAATTGAAGGGAGGTTGAAAAAAATAGAGAAGGAAATAGTGGCGAGGGGAAAGCAGGGTTTGGAGAGCAGATTGAGGTTAAAGCACAACAAAAGCAGGAGCGGGATATTTTATTCATATTTGAGGCAGGGCAGAAATTTGTCTTACTTCAAACTCAAGCAACTCCTCGACTACTGCGAGCGGTTAGGGGTTGAGTGCGGGGAATTGGAGGAGTTGAAGGGGCTGTTTCAGAGGAACTACTTTTACGACCGGGTGAAGAAAATAGAGGCGTCAGAATCGGATGTTTACGATTTCACAGTCCCCAAATCGCATTCTTTCGTTGGAAACGGGTTCTTGAACCACAATTCTACTTTTATGCGGCAGACCGCGTTGGTCGTGCTACTGGCACAGCTCGGCTCGTTCGTGCCTGCGAAGGAAGCGAGGGTGGGGGTGGTGGACAGGATTTTCACGCGGGTCGGGGCTTACGACGACCTCTCGATGGGGCAGAGTTCGTTTATGGTCGAGATGAGCGAGACTGCGAATATTCTGAACAACGCGACCGAGCGGAGCCTGATAATTCTCGACGAAATCGGGCGCGGCACGAGCACACTCGACGGCGTCAGCATCGCGTGGGCGGTTGCAGAGTACGTTCACACCAGGCTGCGGGCGAAGACGATGTTTGCGACGCACTTCTACGAACTGACCGAGCTCGCTGACTCTGACAGACTTGTGGGGACGAAATGCTACAACGTCTCGATAAAAGAGGTCGGCGACGAGATATTTTTCGTCAGGAAAGTCGTGCAGGGCAGGGGCTCAAAGAGCTACGGGATTCAGGTCGCGAAGTTGGCGGGGCTGCCCGCGGAGGTGGTGGAGAATGCGAAAGGTATTTTGAAGAGGTTGGAGAGTGGGGCAGGGAAGGGAGGACGGAAAAAGGAAGGAGCGGTGGTGGAGGGAGAAAAGGAGGAGGAAGAAAAGGAGGAGGAAGAAAAGGAGGAGGAAGAAGAGGAAGAGGGAGAAGAGGAAGAGGGAGAAGAGGAAGAGGAGGGGGGAGAAGAGGAGGAGGGAGAAGAGGAAGAGGAGGCGAAGGCGACGAAGGAACGCGTTGTGCAGGAGCACCCTGTGGTTGCAGAGTTGAAGTCGTTAAATTTGGAGAGGGTTTCGCCGATCGAGGCGTTGAACAAGTTGTACGAGATGAAGAGGAGGTTGCGTTGAGGTTGAGAAGAGGGAGGAAGTTTTTATAAAATAGAAGTTATGCGAAGTTTAGAGAATACGAAAATGTATGCCGAGAAGATAAGTTCGCTGCCGCCGTATCTTTTTGCGGAGATTGACGAGCGGAAGAGGGAAGCAGAGAGGCGAGGGGCGGAGATAATAGACTTGGGAATTGGCGACCCGGACTTGCCGACGCCACCGCACGTGGTGGAAGCGGTCTGCCGCGCTGCGAAAGACCCCGGGAACCACAGGTACCCGTCTTACGACGGAATGCTCGCTTTTCGTGAGGCGGTGGCTGCGTGGTACAAGCGGAGGAAAAAGGTGCGTTTGGATTTGAACGCCGAAGACGAGGTTCTGACTTTAATCGGGTCGAAGGAGGGGTTGGCACACTCGGCGCTCGCTTTCTTGAACCCCGGTGACCTTGCTCTCGTGCCTGACCCCGCTTACCCGGTTTACAAAAATGCGACGGTTTTGGCGGGCGGCGTTCCGCATTCGGTGCCGCTGTTGGCGGAGAGCGGGTTTAAGCCTGACTTGTGGGGCATTGACGAGGCGGTGGCGAGGCGAGCGAAGGTCCTGTTCTTGAACTACCCAAACAACCCCACCGCGGCGACGGTCGAGAGAGGGTTCTTCAAGGAGGTCGTGGATTTCGCGAGTGAGCACGAGATTCTCGTTCTTCACGACAACCCCTACTCGGAGCTGACTTTCGACGGCTACGAGGCGCCGAGTTTCTTGGCAGCCGCGGGAGGTGGTGCGAAGGAGGTGGGAGTCGAGTTCGGCTCACTCTCGAAGACCTACAATATGACGGGCTGGCGAATTGGGTTCGCAGTCGGGAACTCCGAGATTCTGCGGGGTCTTCGGCTTGTGAAGACGAACGTGGATTCAGGTGCTTTTCAAGCGGTTCAGGTAGCGGGGATTACGGCACTTACGGGCTCGCAAGAGTGCGTGAAGGAGAATGTGCGGGTTTACAGGGAGCGGCGGGAGATTTTGGTCGAGGGCTTGAGGTCTGCGGGGCTGTGGGAGGGGAAGGAAGTGAAGAAGCCGAGAGCGACCTTCTACCTCTGGGTCCCAGTTCCCTCGGGCTACTCCTCAATTCAGTTCTCGATGTTTTTGCTGGAGCAGGCGGGGGTAGTAGTAACGCCTGGTGTGGGCTTCGGCGAGAACGGCGAGGGCTTCGTTCGGTTCTCGCTCTGCACGAGTGCGGAACGGCTGCGAGAGGCGTGTGAAAGGCTGCGGGGGTTGAAACTGTAAAGAAAGCTCTAACCCTTCTTTCCCTCAATTTATTATCTGGCAGAGAATCAGGTCGTCAGGTCGTCCCCTTCTAATTCGGCAACAACCAGAGCAGGGCACAGAGCAGGACGCCTCTTGGCACGGGTTAAATCCGAAAATGAAACAAACTGTATAAAATCCAGAAACTCCGCGAGATATTGTTCAGAAATCCTCTCGGTGTCTTTGTGTCGGTTTTAAATTCTGCAACGCAACTACGAAAAAACCGAAAAGCATTTTAGGAAGGATGTAGGATATTCTTTTAAAGATTTCGAGAGGGGGAAAAGAGATGGCGAAAAAAGTTGTAATAGTTGGAGGAGGCATTGCGGGGATTTATGTGCTGAGGAACTTGCTTGCGAGGAAGGGCGATCTCGGAGCAGGAGAGGAGTTGGAGTTCACGGTCTTGAAGCGAGAGAAGAGCGGTTGGGTCTCAGTTTGCGGGCTGCCGTTTGCTTTGCGCGGGTGGTACGAGATTGGGCGGACGGAAATAAACAAGCCTGAGTTCTTCCGCGAGCAGGGCGTTGATTTCAGGACAGAGACAGAAGTGACAAAGCTGAATTTGGAGGAAGGAGAGGGCAGCGTGACACTCAACACTGGCGAAGAGATAAAATATGATTTCCTCGTGCTGGCGACGGGGCGAAAGCAGTCCGTGAAAGAGACGGAACTCGACGGTGTTTTCACTTTTAACAACGAGGAGGACGCGGAAAAGATAGAAGCGGCACTGAACGAGGAGGGAGTGAAAAGCGCTTACATTCGCGGTCGTGGTATTTTGGGACTGCAAGCGGCAGCCGCTTTCGCAACGCGGGGGTTGAAGACAACACTTCACGGCGGCGCTCCTTCGTTGCTGCCTTCCAACTTAGACCCCGAAATGGGCGACTTGGTAAAAGAGCGGTTGGAGAAGGAGGGGATAAGATTTATTCTCGACGCACGAGAAATTACAGCGATAAAAAGTGAAGGGCGAGAGGGCAGAGTGAAGACGGTCGTGATCGGGGAAAAGAAAAATGGAAAGGAGAAGGGGAGAGAGGAGATTCCTGCGGATATTGTTATAATCGGGAAATGGATGCTTCCTGAGGTAGACCTCGCAAAAGCAGCGGGAGTGGAGATTGGAGAAAGCGGCGGAATTGTTACGGACAGGGGAATGCACATTAAAAAAGGGCGAGGGCATCTAACCAATGTCTACGCAGTCGGCGACTGCACGGAAGTCGTAGACGCCGTCACGCACCGACCGCGACTGAACCAACTCGCTTCTACCGCGGTCACTCAAGCCACGGTCATTTCTGACAACATTCTGAGCGAGATTAGCGGGCTGCCAAGCCTCTACTCGCCTTGCGAGTACTGTTTCGGTCCGACAGTAGCGGATGTCGGAGGCGTCTTGATCGGCTCGGTCGGCGTTACAACCGAAGCAGCGGCACGGGCAGGCATAAAAACAATTAGCGGGAAGGCGACGAAACTCACGAAGGCACGCTACTTCCCCGGGGCGACTCCACTCACCCTGAAATTGATTTTTGAGGCGTACACCAAGAAATTAATCGGGGCGCAAATGGTCGGCGAAGCCACTGTCGCGGAGCGTGTAAACGAGTTAGGACTCGCTGTTCGTGCAGGAGTTACCGCAGAGGAGATGAGAAGTATGGAGCGGTGCTACGACCCTTCGCAGGCGCTGTTGGTTGATGTGACGGTAGACGCTGCGACCGCGGCTTTGGGAATTACGCCAGTGTACTAACCTAACCCTGGCCCTCCCTTCTCCCTTTTTATTTTTTAAAACAAATCAAATGGTTTTTTTACTGGAACAAACGCTTTTAACCTCGTAAAATGCCGGTCATCACATAAAAAAACATCAATCTTCTCTCTCTTGTTTAACCACTCGAAAGTAGCGAGGTGAAAAGCGTCCGCAGCGTAAAGGTTCGTCTCTTTGATTAACCTTTCTGCAATCGGGACCAGCTCATCACGAAGCGAAACAAAATTTATCCTGTGCAACCTCAAATCCTCAATATCTATCGTTATAATCTCTTTTGGCTTTTTGTCCTTCTTCAACGCCCGTGCAATCTCAAGAAAAGCCCATTTTGACGAGTAACCCTGCCACTCTCCTTTATCAACTTTTTGGATTATTCTGTCCATCACGGCACTGTCCTCCTCCTTTTTATACAGTTTCACGAGCACACTGGAATCGAAATAAAGCCGCAAAGAAAGCCTCAAAGCTCGTCCTCCTCCCTAACCTCCTCTATTAACTCGCCTGCACTCTTCCCAGACGACCCAAATACCTCGTTTAATGCCCGCAATATTTTGAGTCTTGAGACGGTTTCAGTGCTCATCAGCCCGAGATAAAGCCTTACTGCTTCCCTCACAAGTTCGCTCTTATCCCGAAGCCCGAGTTCTTTTCTCGTCTTTTCCACTGCGTACAATTCCTTCTCCGAGAATTTTGCTGAAATGTTGACGCTCATTTTAAACCTTTCTTTAAAAAAGAAAAATATAGCCTAAAAACTAAAGGGTATTTATATACTCAAACTTAAGTTTGAAAATTATGAAACTATTCGTCCTTCCCGCGAGAAGAGGGCGAAGGCGCGAAGGGAAGGCAGAGGCGAAGGGGAGAGGCACTGACTAAGGGAGGAGAAGCGAAAAGGAAAACAAGAGGAAGGAAAATATTTGGGACCGCTTTAGTGGCGGCGTTTGTAGTGGGGGCGGTGTTTGCGACTGCGGTCTCGGCGGCGACCGCGGCAGAGAGAGGAGCAGCGGGAGGAGGCGTAGTAGAACGAGGTTGGAGCGAGTGGGAATATTCAAAGACAGTGCTGGTAAAAGAGAACTCAGGTCAGACGCTGACAGATTATCAAGTGCTCTTGAACCTCTCGGGTGCGGACTTCCCAGCAGAAGCGAAGTTAGACGGAAGTGACCTAAGGTTCGTGGACGCCGAGGAAAAGGAGGAGTTGAGTTACTGGGTAGAGAAGTTCGACGCGGCGAACGAGACAGGCAGGGTGTGGGTAAAAGTGTTGGAGATTCCGGCAGACGGCGAGGCAGAGTTAAAAATGCTTTTCGGCAACCCGAGTGCAGAGTCGGCGAGCAACGGCAGTGCGGTCTTTGAGTTGTTCGATGTTTCTGGAATTGTTGCGTTCTGGCATTTTGACGAGGATTCTTGGTCTGGCACGGCGGGCGAGCAGAGTTTTGGGGCGGTCTGGGGCGTTGCGCTCTCAGATCCAACCACAAGCGAGATTCTCTCTTTTGACGCGACCTACTGGAATTACGAGCCGAGAGAAACAGAAACCACGAAAGCCAAGAAATCGCAGGTTAGCCTCGCAAACGAGATAAAAGAAGCGGTAGAAATTGGTGGAAAAGCGGCTAAAAGAGCGAGTAGCGCTTAGAATCGGCTACCTCGGTACCAACTACCACGGCTTTCAGATTCAGCCTCGGACGAGAGAGCCGACCGTAGAAGGCGAACTCTTCAGGGCGTTAAGGCAACTCAAGATTCTCGAAGACGAAGACCGAAGAGCAGCACACTACTCCGCCGCGGGTAGGACCGACAAGGGCGTGCACGCCCTCGCACAAGTCGTCTCCTTTGACACCTCGAACCAAAATCTCTCCCCCCGAATGCTAAACAGTGCGCTTCCTGACGACATTTGGGTCTCGGCACTTGCGAAGCCACACTCTGAATTTAACGCACGCAAGGACGCGGTCAGTCGTGAGTACAGGTATTTTTTGTTCTCGCAGGGGCAGGTGGATTTGGAGGTAGCACGAATGCAGGAGGCGGCGGAGTTGCTCGTCGGGTGGCACGACTTCGCTAACTTCTGCCAGCAGCCCGAAGCCGAGCAGCGTCGCTCAACCGTGAGGCAGGTAAAGCGGTTGGAGGTGAAAAAAAGGAGTTCGTTCGTCGTCGTAACTGTAGAGGCAAACGGGTTTCTGCGTAAAATGGTGCGGAAAATCGTCTCTGCGTTGAGACTGGTTGGCAGCGGTGCGAGAGACAAAAAATGGGTGGAGGATTTGTTGGAACTGCGGGTAAAGGAAAAGGAGCAAATTGAGCCTGCGCCTGCCTTCGGGCTTGTTTTGAAAAGTGTTTCTTACCGCGGGCTTGAGTTCGTAGAAGACGAGTACGCGAAGCGGAGAATAACGGCGCGACTAAAGGAGGGTTTGGCTTTTCACACCGCGTTGGCAGCGGTGCTGGGGGAGATGAAAGGTTTATTGGAGAATAGCAAAGAGTGTTTAAGATGAATGTGGGAGAAGTTTCCAAGCAGGTTTTATTAGACGAGGAAGATTGCAAAATCAAAGGAATAGATTTCGTGGAGTTCATCAAACGGAGAAAGAAAATCTAATCACAAACTATCCAAAAACTATCTCAAATTCGCAATTTTCATCTAAATTTAAATTTAAAGTCTTTTGAGTGACACCCACTTTCCGTTTTATAATCTCCAAAAATTTGGGGTTTAGTTCAATTCCAACGCTATTTCTATTTAACTCTTTCGCTACTTTCATTGTTGTTCCGCTTCCTAAAAACGGGTCTAAAACAGTGTCGCCCGCAAATCCAAGTTCTGGGAGAGCAGCAAAAGAGAACATTTTTATAAGTCGTCTTGGAAGTTCGTCTGGAAACATCGCTAAGTGCTCTTTCTGTCGTATCCCAGGAAATCGCCAATGACCCGCAAACAATTCTCTCCACTCTTTAAGACTCAACGCCGACTTCTCTTTGACCCTTTTTATCCACTGCTGCTTTGTAATTCCCTTCTTCTTTAAATTCTCTTTAATTTTAAAAGTCTCTGGAAATTCCAAGCCATTTCCTTTTCCAAGTTTCTTAAAAATTAAAATATATTCGTAGTCATACTCCACTATCCCATTCCTCGGGTAAGGAAAAGAACCCATTACATTCGCTCCGCCACTAGGATTCACGGTCCCCTTCTTCTGCCAAATAATATGACCCATATAATCAAAACCAATTTCTTCACATTTAATAATAAAATGAGCGTGAATTGGCAGCGCTTTGTGCCGACCTAAAACTGGAGTTGTATTATAAACATCGCCAACATTTATAATTAATCTGCAATTTGGCTGCAAGACCCGAAAACATTCTTTCCAAACTTTTGCTAGTTCATTTATGTATTCTCTAAAAGAATTGCCAAACCCTATTTGACCTTCAATTCCGTAATCTTTAATATGAGCGTAAGGCGGAGAAGTTATTATTAATTGTATTGACTCGTCTGCAATCCTTTTTTTCATAACATTTTCTGCATCTCCAATAATAATCTTGTGTTTTGTCATCCGTATTGTTTTATTTATTTTAAAATCTCCTACTTTTTAAACTTTCAATGAAGTCTCCTCTGCTTGACAAAATAGTACGCAACCACACCAAAAATGGAGCAGAGCAGAAAAGCCATAATTCCGCCGTTTATGCCTGCTGCTGCCCACTCCCTCCTCCACCACCTGCAGTCCAACGCCACCTGGATCGTGGTTAGCTGAATGTAGCCAAAGAGCAGGTTCATCAAAATGCCCTGGCTAAGAAGAAAACTGCGGGTTGAACTGTACAACTCCGCCCTTTCCTCCTCCGACAGTTTCCTTGGGTCAACAGGGAAGTTGTAAATCCCCGGACACCGCTCCACCAGAAGCCCGAGTGCAACCAGCAAAAGAACCAGAGCAGTCTGAACCGTGGGTAGAAGGAACATTGTTTCCTTGCTCCCCCACGCGTTGGGCGGACCGTGAAAGCCGAAGTGCGTTGGAACCTGTTCAGGCAGCGTCGGGTAAAAATAAACGACCGCAGCCCAACTCCCCACTGCCAAGACCAAATTCACAAACACCGCTACAGCGTGCCTCCTCCTCATTTTCGTTAAAGTGTAAGGGAGCGCTGCAACGGCTTTTACTCGTTTTTCCTGAACTCAGTGTAACCGCATTTTCCGCACGAAAACCTGTCTTTATGCTCGGCTAAAAAGACTCCTGTCCCGCACCTTGGGCACATTTTCCGCTTCCTGCGCAGCCTTGTCTCGCCTCTCTCTTCCACTACTTCATAAAACTTCTGTACCGCAGCCATTTTTTATCCTACGACGCCCCTCCAAAATTCCTCTTTAAAATGTGCTCCCGCTCGATCTCCCGCAGCCTGTCCTCTCTCTCGTACACCTTCGCGTAGCCGACCGTCTCCTGCCGCCCGAATTTCGTCCGCATTCTCTCTATTACGAGGAGGTTTGGACTGCACCGTAGTTTTTTTATCAAGACCGCTCGTGTCTCTTCCCTGCTCGGCGTCGCTCCTTTCCCTTCCCCCTTCGCACTCTTCTCTCCTTTTCCCGCAGCCCCTTCTCCGTGCTTTAATCTAAAAAACACTTCCTTCCGCCTCAGCAATTGATTCTCCCGATCCTCTGTTATTTCTATCTCCATCTTTTTCTTATTCCAAAGTTTTTCTTAAGAAAAATTTTACTAAAAGAATTAGGGCAGGTGCAAGGAGAAGAAAGCGATTTTGATCGCTCTCACGACCCTCTTCACCGCACTTTCAACGCGTAGCGACCCGCTTTTTTTATCTCCAATTTCTTCGCAATCTCCGACCCTTTTGCGTCTACAATTATTACATAACCGCTCCAGTCGTCGCTGAGTGAATTAGAACCGCAGTTGCAGACCGACTTCCCACTCTCGATTATTCCGTGACAGTCCCTACACGCTTTTTCCATTATTCCCGCTCCTTCTCCTTTTCCTTCTCCTTTTCCTTCTCCCGCTCCTTCTCCTTCTCCTTCTCCTTCTCCTTCTCCCGCTCCTCTTCGATCCACTCGATTTTCCCCAGCCCAGGCTGTCTCATCGTCAGTCCGATTTTGCTGTCACCAGGGTCCAGTTCGTTAAGAGAAATCGCGACAATTCTCGCCCGCAACCTGTCCCCTTCGCCCAGTGTCTTACCAGAGTCTTTAGTAACGAGTTTCGCACCCTTCTCGTCGTACGAAATATATTCGTCGGTGATTTGGCTGATGTGCAGCAGCCCGTCGAGCGGTCCAATCTCAACGAAAGCCCCGAACGCCACGATTTCCACAACCGACCCTTCTACGACCTCCTGCATCTTTGGCCGAAAAACGAGTGCGTCAAAAACGGTCTCGTAGTAAACGCCCGCGTCGCCAATCATTATCCGCCCCTCTTTTATCTCCACGACCTTCTGCACCGCGACGAAGATTCCGATTTTCTTGTCCAACCTGCCTTCCAACTTCTCCCGCAGCACCGCCTTCACCACGACCTCTAAATCGTCGCCTAACCGCTCTGGCGGCACCCTCACCACATCAACCGCTCGTATTTTTAGATACATTTAGCCGCTTCTTTTCTCCTCGTTCTCCTTCTCGCTCTCCTCTCTCTGTTTCTCCTCCAGCCGCTTCTCAACCTCAGCAACATTCAACCGCGTCGAAATTATCGCGTCCGGGTTCAGCGAAATCGAGTCAATCCCGCACTCGACGAGGAACGCGGCGAACTCTGGGAAATCGCTCGGCGCCTGCCCGCAAATCCCAACCTTCCGCCTCGGCTCGTGCTCGTGCGCTACTTTTATGACCTGCTTCACCAACCTTTTCACTGCCTCGTTCCGCTCGTCAAACAAGCCCGCAACCAAGTCCGAATCGCGATCCAAGCCCAGCGTCAGTTGCGTCAGGTCGTTCGAGCCGATGCTGAACCCGTCAAAGACCTCCGCAAACTCGTCCGCCAAGATCACATTCGACGGAATCTCGCACATCACATAAACCTCCAACCCGTTCTCGCCCTGCCGCAGTCCGAACTCTGCCATCGTTTTTATCACTTTCCTGCCCTCCTCGGGCGTCCTGCAGAACGGAATCATAACTTTGACATTCGTCAGACCCATTTCTTCACGCACTTTTTTTATCGCACGGCACTCCAGCCCGAACGCGGGCTTGAACTTCTCGTCGTAGTAGCGAGACGCACCACGCCACCCCAGCATTGGGTTGTTCTCCGCGGGCTCGTAGAGGTAGCCGCCGAGCAAATTCGCGTACTCGTTCGTCTTGAAGTCAGAGAGCCGAACAATCACCTCGTTGGGATAAAATCCTGCTGCGATCTTCGCAATTCCCCGCGCCAAGTTGTCCACGAAAAACTGCACCTTGTCCTCGTAGGACGCACTCCGCTTCTCTATTTCTTTGACCACTCTCGCCAGCTTCTTGTCTCCTCCTGCTCCTCCTGCTCCTCCTGCTCCTGTTTCCGCCCGCCGCTTCAAGTCCTCGTACTCAAGCAGGGCGAGGGGGTGAATGCCGATGTAGGAATTAATGATGAACTCCTCGCGAGCCAAGCCGACGCCGTCGTTTGGGATTTGCCCCTGAATAAAAGCGTTCTCCGGCACCGCCGCGTTCATCATTATTCGTGTCCCCGGTCTCGGAAGATTGTCCAACACCAGCTTCTCTACGCGGTATTTCAGTCTCCCCTCGTAGATTCGCCCCGTCCCTTCCGAGCAGTCCACCGTAACATCTTTTACACCCTTCAACACCCTCGTCCCTCGGACTGTCCCGATAACGCAGGGAATGCCGAGTTCGCGTGAAATTATCGCAGCGTGGCAGGTCCGCCCTCCCCGGTTCGTAACAATCGCACCCGCGACTTTCATTATCGGCTCCCAGTCAGGGTCGGTCATATCCGTAACCAACACCTGCCCAGGCTTGAAGTTGAGAATGTCTCGGGCGTTCTCGATCACATTTACTTCGCCGTACCCGATTTTGTGCCCTACAGCCTCGCCCTCGACCAACAGCCTACCCGCCTCTTTGAGCTTTTCCACCTCCTCTTCCAGCACGTAAGTCTCGAGCGAGGAGAGGTCTTTCTGCGAGTGCACGGTCTCAGGTCGCGCCTGAACAACGAAGAGTTCGCCTGTCGTCCCGTCTTTCGCCCACTCGATGTCCATCGGCGTCCCGTAGTGCTCCTCAATAATGCACGCCCACCGCGCGAGCCTCAGCACCTCGTCGTCGGTCAGCACGAATTTTTTCCGGTCTTCTTCCCCTACCTTCTCCTGCCTCGTCCCTGTCCCTGTCTTTCTCGCCCCTGCCCCCGTTCCTGTCTTTCCTGCCTCTGCCCCCGTTCCTGTCTTTCCTGCCCCTGCCTCTTTGTAGACCATTTTCTTCCGCTTCGAACCCAGTTTCTTCTCAACAATCGGGCGGAAGCCCTGCCTCAAAGTCGGCTTAAAAACATAAAACTGGTCGGGATTTACCGCTCCCTGCACCACGTTCTCGCCGAGCCCGTAAGCGCCGGTGATGTAAACAGCGTCGCTGAAGCCCGACTCGGTGTCAATCGAGAACATCACGCCCGAGCACGCCAAGTCCGAGCGAGCCATTTTCTGCACGCCGACTGAGAGGAAGACGCTGAGGTGGTCGAAGCCCTTGTCCACGCGGTAGGAAATCGCTCGGTTCGTGAAAAGAGAAGCGAAGCACTCCATCACTTTCTCCACCAACTCGTCCTCACCCCGCACGTTCAGGTAAGTCTCCTGCTGCCCTGCGAAACTCGCTGTGTTGTGCGTTATTATCCCCCCCATTCCAGCAGCGAAATTCTCTACCCCCGGAACAACAAAATCGTAGACGTAACCCGAATATTCAATCGGTTCTATTTCTTTTATGCCGTCCCACATTACAGCCCCTTTCAAACCCTCAAGAACCTCCTCCGCTCCGTAATTCTCTGCTACTCTTCTCAAAAGTCTCGCCCCAATTCTTCTTGAAATCCCCCCTTTATTCCACGGCGTCGCCCCTTTCTCAAATCGCCGCTCCTTTTCAACCTCGTCTTCGTAAAACGCCTTACCGCATTTCTTGCAATAAAATCTCGTTTTACCTTTGTAACGACTCGTTCTTCCAACCACCGAACTGCACAGCGGACAGCGGCTCTCTTCCACCTCTTCCCTGGGCAACCTCTCCTCAACCGCGTCTCTGAACAAATCGGGATTTATTTCAAAGACCTCAATGAAATCAAAATGCTTCTCTTTCCCTTTGTAGTCTTCAGCCAGCGCATTCAACCTCTCGGCTTTTTTGACGCACTCGAAACCTACCAGGCGACTGAACCGCTCTGCCTCCTTGTAGGGAATTGAAATTCTGGTTAATTTCCTCCGCAAGTAAAACTTCACGCCAAGCCGCTCTAAAAGCACTGCGACTCCTCCAATCAGGTCTTTAGAAAGGGAAGAGTAATTTATGGCGTTCTTTCCTACATCGCCGTCGCTGTCAAAACAGCCGCGCAAGAACGCACCCACCAACTCCCTCTCCAGCCCAAAGACAAAATCAGGCACCCTCTTCGTTCTGCAGTGCCGCCCTTTTCCCTGCTGATTTAGAGGCGCCCCTGCCACTCGGTGTAAGAACGAGACAAGCGAGGGGCAGTACACACGAACGCTTCCCTTGTTTATTTTCCTGCCCTCGTGCCACAAGCCCAAACCTTCAAGAAAGTCAGTCACTCGCTTTCGGATCTCAGGCGACGAGATTGTAATGCTGACCTCGTTCTGTTTGTAGGTGCTGCCTTCTGCGGCGTAGATTCCCAAGAAATAGAGAAACTCTTCGGTTAGGGGTAAATTGCGAGGCAACCCGTTCTGAATCTTCCAATTCCCGCTTCTTTTTAGCTTTACCTTCCCTGCCTCGTCTGTTACCGCTTCGTCGCTCTTCTCGCCACTCTTCAAATATTCCAAAACATCCAAATGCCGTCTCGCAGTCCTTGAAGCCCCTCTCCCAGTCTTAGGGTTAGGGTCAGGGTTAGGGTCAGGGTCAGGGACAGGGTCAGGGTCAGGGAGCCGCCTTACAACAGGAATTTTGTCCTCGGGCTCTAAGTCTTGAATGGATTTTGTCCTGACTTTAAAGTCGCGGTCCAAGACGATTAGAGAATGGTCAGGGCTTACTTTTATCTCGCGTCCTGTTTTGGTGGTTATTTTGAAAAGAGTTGCCGCGTTTGCGGGATGCCTGTAAATCTCGTCCACCCTCTTCCACTTCACCTCTTTCCCTTTCTCCATCGCAGGGACTTCCATTCTGACGCCGGCGCCATTTCCGTTGTTTTTCGCTGCTTCTCTGTTGTACTCTTCGTACAGCCCTTCGACTTCCTGATAAACCGTCTTCCCTCCAAACTTGACCAACACCGGTTCGTCAGCAGCGATGCTCGGCAGATCCTCCGCGGTCGCACTGCTCCTAACAGCAACGTCAACGCCCTCGCCGTACCGCTTTTCCATTTCTCTGTAAGCGGCTCGAATCTCCTGCTCCAGCTCCGCGGGGCAGCCTGCGTTTTTTATCAGCGCCCGTATTTTGCTACCCCGCTCAGCCAAGTTCTTCATATCGTGCGTGTCTAAATCCGCAAGCGTGTCCCTGATTTTCCCCTGAATGCCCCCTACTTCGAGCACGTACTTGTAAGCCTCGGCAGTCACCGCAAAGCCCGAAGGAACATTCACGCCCTCCTCGGTCAGGTTTCTAATCATCTCGCCAAGAGACGCGTTCTTACCGCCGACCAAGCCGACGTCGCCAGTTCCCACCTCTTCAAACCATTTTATGAATTTCATAATTCGACTCCTTCGCCTACGAGTTGTAATTTTATCCTCCAACTCTAATCTTTTAAAAGACTTAATAAACTTTATAAAAAAGTGAAGACGCATAAAAGTGAAACACGAGAGAGGGGCAAAATAGAGGAGGAGCATAGTAGAGGAGGGGCAAAATAGAGAAATAAGAGACGAATGATTGAAGAAGAAATCGGGAACGAGCTACGAAGAGCGGGCGGCGGCGCAACCCTTGCCACCGCGGAGTCCTGCACCGGCGGGCTGGTCTCGCACAGACTAACGAACGCCCCTGGCTGCTCGGACTACTACAAAGGCGGTGTCGTCGCTTACGCCAACGAGGCGAAGGAGAAGGTTTTGGGTGTCGCGGGGGAGACGCTGCGGGAGAAGGGGGCGGTGAGCGCGGAGTGCGCGGTTGAAATGGCGCGGGGCGTGCGCGGGCTGTTTGAGAGCGACTTCGGCGTTGCAACCACCGGAATCGCAGGTCCCAGCGGGGGAACGCCCGAGAAACCTGTAGGTTTAGTTTTTATAGCAGTGGCGACAAGAGACTTCGCAGACTATGAAAAACACTTCTTCCACGGGGACAGGGAAACGAACAAGCGCGAGGCGGCGGAGGCTGCGCTTGGAATGCTGAAGAAAAAAATCTTGAAAATAAAAACAGGAACAAAAGGGCTCGTAGCTCAGAAAGGTAGAGCAGCGGGCTTTTAACCCGTCGGTCGCGGGTTCAAATCCCGTCGAGCCCGTTCCTTTCCAATGAAAAAAATGAAAAAAACGAAGGTAGCCGAGTCAAAAATACTTGAGCACGCGTTAGTGCCAAAGCACGAAATAATGAGCGAGGCAGAGGTAAAAGAACTTTTAGACAGCTACAAAATAAGGAAAGCGCAGTTGCCCAAGATTAAATCTTCTGACCCAGTCTGCAAGGAGATAAAAATAAAAATTGTGGGCAAGAAAGGGGGCAAAAACAAGACCGCAGAGCAGACAAAGGAGAAGGAAAGAACGGCAGAGGTCGGCGATATCGTGAAAATAACGCGGCAGAGCAGAACCGCGGGAAAAGTCTTTTCTTACCGTCTCGTCGTGGAGTAAGGCAGGGTGGAGAGAAGGTGGAAAGCAGGGTGGAGAGAAGGTGGAAAGCAGGGTGGAGAAAAAAAGTAAGGTGGAACAGGTGGGTAGAGCAGGAGCAGCAGAGCAAGTAGGTAGAGTAAAAGTAAAAGGGGAGAGAGCAGAGTGTTAGACCGGAATGTTGTTGCGAAATCATATTTCACGAGGGAAAAAATAGCGCAGCACCAGCTCGACTCGTTCAACTACTTCCTCGAGAAGGGAATGCAGAAAGTCGTGGACGAGCAGTCCTACTCCTGGACTTCAATCAGCGGCGAGGACGAAGTGGAGGACGAGTGGAAGGGCGAGAAGACGGACGAGAGAGAGGAGAAAAAAACAGGCGAGGGAAAGGGTGAGAGCGAGGTAGAAGTAGAAGAGGAGGGGAGCAAGAGAAAGTATAAAATTGGCGTTAAGTTCGGTGAAATAACTGTAGGCAGACCGAAGGCACGGGAAGCAGACGGGTCTTACGAACCAATTTTCCCGTCGCAGGCGAGGTTGCGGAACTTGAACTACGCTGCACCGCTTCGTTTGGAAATGCAGTTAGTGAAAAAATACGAGGACGGCGACGCGGAAACAGGCGAAGCAGAAATTGTAGAGGTGGGCGAGAAGAAAGCAGTTGAAATCGGCGAGCTCCCGATAATGCTGCGGTCAAAGAACTGCAACCTTTACGGGCTTTCGGACGAGGAACTGGCGCTGGCGGGCGAAGACCCGTTTGACCCCGGCGGGTATTTTATCGTGAACGGGGCGGAGCACGTGATAATCACGCTTGAAGACCTCGCACCGAATCGGATTTTCGTGAGTTACGAGGAGCGGTACGGCGGTAAATCCCCAGTCGCAAAGGTCTTCTCAACTAAACACGGCTTCCGCGTCCCGATAAAAGTGGGAATAAGCAAGAAAGGGATTCTCGAGGTCTCGTTCCCCGCGGTCGCCAAGAAGATTGAGTTTGTAACGCTTCTGCGGGCGCTGGGGCTTGAGAGCGAGGAGGAGATTCTGCGGGCGGTCTCGGACGACCCGCAAATTGAGCGCTACATTCGCGAGAACATTGAAGAGAGCGATGTGAGCACGCAAGAGGAGGCGTTGAACAAGTTGGGTCGCAGAATTGTGCCCGCGCAGGCGAAGGAGTACAGGGAGAAACGCGTTAATTATATTTTTGACCGCTACTTCCTACCGCACCTCGACGACCACTTGGCGAAGGCGCATTTCATCGGCAGAATGGCGGAGGCGTGCTACGAACTTTATTTGGGCAGGCGGGGCGAGGACGACAAGGACCACTACGCGAACAAGCGGCTGAAACTCGCGGGCGACCTGATGGAAGACCTTTTCCGCGTCTCGTTCTCGAAATTGACGCGGGATATGCGGTACCAGTTGGAGCGTGCAGAAATGCGGAAACGGGAACTGAAAGTCGCAACCGCGATTCGGTCCGATGTCCTGACCGAGCGGATTTTGCACGCGCTGGCGACTGGGAACTGGGTCGGCGGCAGAGCGGGCGTCTCGCAACTGCTGGAGCGGACGAATTATTTGGCGACTGCGAGCCACCTGCGGCGGATAATTTCTCCGCTCTCGAGGTCGCAGCCGCATTTTGAGGCGCGGGACTTGCACCCGACGCAGTGGGGCAAGATTTGCCCGACCGAGACGCCAGAGGGTCCGAACTGCGGGTTGGTGAAGAATTTTTCGCAGCTGGTTGAAATCTCGGTTGGTGCGGAGGGTGCGGAGGGTGCGGAGGGTGCGGAGGGTGCGGAGGGTGCGGAGGGTGCGGAGGAAGAGCACGAGCGGCTTAAAATTGCTTTCTACGAACTCGGCGTTGTCCCTCCTGCAGCGAAAATAAAAGCGAAGGGAAGAACTCGTGTTAGGACTCGCGTCTTCCTGAACGGCGATTTTATCGGCTTTGTCGGCTCTTCTACCGAGCCAGAGCGGTTTGTAGCGGAGGTGAGGCGGAAGAGGAGAAGGGGCGAAATCTCGGGGCAGGTGAACCTCGCCTACTACCGGGACAGGCGGGACATTTTAATAAACTCGGACAGGGGCAGGGCGAGGAGACCGGTAATTGTCGTTGAGGACGGAAAACCGCTGGTTACGGAATCGCAGGTTGAACAGCTGAGAAACGGCGAGATTGTGTTTGAGGATTTGGTGAAGTCGGGGGTGGTAGAATATTTGGACGCTGAAGAGGAGGAGAACGCACTGGTAGCGTTGGAGGAGGCGGACCTGACGAGGGCGGGAAAGAAGGCGGGAGAGGAAGGCGACGCAGAAGGGGGTGCAGTAGCGAGGGGCGAGTACACGCATCTTGAAATCGACCCGTCGTTGATTTTGGGCATTGTTGCAGGCGTAATTCCTTACCCCGACCACAACTCCTCGCCGCGGAACACGATGGGCTGTGCGATGCTGAAACAGTCGTTGGGGCTTCCTGCTGCGAACTACAAGACCCGCACCGACACCCGAGTGCATCTTTTGCAGTCCCCGCAGAAGCCGTTGGTGAAGACGCGGACTGCGGACTTAATTTTGCACGACAAGCGACCGGCGGGGCAGAATTTCGTGGTCGCAGTCTTGAGCTACGAGGGTTACAATATGGAGGACGCCCTGATTTTAAATCGCGCGGCTGTAGACCGCGGGCTGGGGCGGAGTTATTTTTTCAGAACCTACGAAGGAGAGGAGCGGCGGTACCCGGGCGGCGAGGAGGACAGGTTTGAGGTGCCGGACGCGGAGACGGTCGGCGTTCGAGGTCAGGAGGCGTACAGCCAGCTCGACGAGGACGGGATAATAAATTCTGAGGTTGCAGTGGCGCCGAACGATGTGCTGATCGGGAAGACGAGCCCGCCGCGGTTCTTGGAGGAGACGACCGAGCTCTTGAGCCCTTTGGAGCGGCGGGACAGCTCGGTCTGCACGCGGTCTAACGAGCAGGGGACTGTAACTTCGGTCGTGCTGATGGAATCGAGCAGCAACCGGCGTTTGGCGAAAATCGCTGTCCGCGACCACAAAATCCCCGAAATCGGGGACAAGTTCGCGTCAAGGCACGGTCAGAAAGGCGTGATTGGGTTGATCGTGCCGCCTGAAGACCTGCCTTTCACCGCGGACGGAATTATTCCTGATATGATTATAAACCCGCACGCGATTCCTTCGCGAATGACCGTCGGGCACGTTTTAGAAATGATCGGCGGGAAAGTAGGAGCGTTGGAAGGGCGGCAAATTGACGGAACTGCTTTTTACGGCGAGCCTGAAGAGGAGTTGAGAGCTGCACTCGTGCGTTCGGGTTTCTCGCACACCGGCGCGGAAGTGATGTTTGACGGGCGGACGGGCGAGAAAATCGGGGCGGAGCGTGGGGCGGAGATCTTTGTCGGCGTTGTGTACTACCAGAAGTTGTACCACTTGGTCTCGGCTAAAATGCACGCCCGCGCGCGGGGTCCGGTGCAGATTTTAACGAGGCAGCCGACTGAGGGAAAGGCGAGAGAGGGCGGGCTTCGGTTCGGCGAAATGGAGCGGGATGTTCTCATCGGCTACGGCGCCGCGATTTCGCTGAAGGACAGGCTCTTGGACGAGTCGGACCGCGTGGTTGAGCTGGTCTGCGGGAACTGCGGAATGGTCGCGAGTCAAGATGTGAAGACAGGGACGGTGTACTGCCCGAACTGCGGTGCAGACACGGACATTTACCCGGTGGAGATGAGTTACGCGTTCAAGCTGCTGCTGGACGAGATGAAAGTGCTCTGCATTGCTCCGCGGCTGGAATTGGAGGAGGCGGTTTGAAGTTAAGTTGGGTTGAGGAGAGGAGGTTGTTGAGTTGAAATGAGGACGAAGAGGATAAAAGCGGTAAAATTCGGGCTGCTCTCGCCGAAGGAGGTTCGGAAAATGAGTAGTTCAAAAATAATAACTGCAGACACTTACGGCGAGGACGGCTTTCCGATTGAGATGGGGTTGGTGAACCAGCGGCTTGGGGTCATCGATCCGGGGCTGAAATGCAAGACCTGTGGTGGCAAAATGGGCGAGTGCCCGGGGCATTTTGGACACATCGAGCTCGCTGCTCCTGTTATTCACATCGGCTACGCAAAGTTGATTTTCCGAATGCTGAGTGCGACTTGCAGGAAGTGCGGCAAGGTTCTGCTCGGCGAGAAAGAGCGGAAACGCGTTTTAGACGAAATTGAACTGCAGAGAGAGCGGCAGGCGGACGTGGACGTGGTAGTGAAGCAGGTCTTCAAGGAGGCGGCGAAGACGAGCGTCTGCCCGTTCTGTGGCGAGCCGAAAATGGTCGTAAAATTGGAGAAGCCCTGCACTTACATTGAAATCGACGAGGAGGAGAGGAAGCGGCGGTTAATGCCGACTGATGTGCGGGAGCGTCTTGAAAAGATTCCCGACGACGACCTGCCGCTCTTTGGAATAGACGCGAGGAGTGCGAGACCCGAGTGGGCGGTTCTAAAGGTGCTGCCCGTCCCGCCCGTGACCGCACGACCGACGATCACTTTAGAGAGCGGGCAGCGCAGCGAGGACGACCTCACGCACAAGTTGGTGGACATAATTCGGATAAACCAGCGGTTCGCGCAAAACCGAGACGCTGGCGCACCGCAACTGATAATCGAAGACCTCTGGGAACTCTTACAGTACCACGTAAGCACCTACTACAACAACGAAATCGCGGGACTGCCACCCGCGAGGCACAGGAGCGGGAGACCGCTAAAAACGATGGAGCAGCGGTTGAAAGGGAAGGAGGGCAGGTTCAGGGGCTCGCTCTCTGGGAAGCGAGTGAATTTCTCGGCTCGAACCGTCATTTCTCCTGACCCCGACATTGAAATAGACGAGGTTGGCGTGCCTGAAGCGATTGCGAGGGAACTTACGATTACGGTTACTGTGACTGACCGAAACCTCGAGGCGATGAAGGAGACGGTGAAGCGGGGGAATAAGCACCCTGGTGCGAACTACGTGCGGCGGGCGGACGGAAAAAAGGTGAAAGTAACGGAGAGCAACTACGAGTCGTTGGCAGACGAACTTGGCGTCGGCTGGAGGGTAGAGCGACACCTCCAAGACGGCGACATCGTCCTGTTCAACCGTCAGCCCTCGCTGCACAGAGTTAGCATTATGGCACACCGCGTGCGTGTGATGCCGGGCAAGACTTTTAGGTTGAGCCCTGTGGTCTGCGTTGCTGGGGACACGCCAGTTCTACTCGATGGGGAAGAGGCAAAGATTGAAGATTTGAAGAGGCTGTGGGAGGGTGGAGAAAGAGGGGGAGGAGAAGGAGGAGAAGGAGGAGAAGGAGAAGAAGGAGAAGAAGGAGAAGGAGGAGGGCGGGATTTGCGCGTGCTTACCTGCGACTGGGCGACGAGGGAACTCGTGCCTTCTCGGATAAAAGCGTTCCACTGCATAAATCCCGCGGAGTTTGGGCTGAAGTGCTACAAACTCAAGACCGAAAAAGGGCGGGAACTCAGAGTTACGGAAGACCACCCGTTTTACACCGCTCGCGGCGTGCTGCCCGCGAGGGAGCTGCGAGAGGGCGACAAAGTTGCGAGCTACCCGGTCGAATTCCCGAGTTTAGAGGTTGAGGGGGTTGAGGATTTGGCGGGTTTAGAGCCGAGAGTTCTGCTGACCGAGGAGGAAGTGCGAGGCTTCGTTCCTGAAAATGCCGACGCTGAGTACGTGGTTGCGACACTGAAAAATAAGGGGCTGCTTCCTCTACGAGTGGGTTCAAAGACAAAACCAAATTCAAACTTAAGCTCCAACTCAAAGCTTAAAATCCTCGCTCGCCTCGTCGGGCATATTTTTGGGGACGGGACGCTTGGCTTGGTCAAAGTCGCCAAAGACCGCAGAAACTTCAGAATTTACTTCAGAGGGGAAATAAGCGATTTAAAGCGGATAAAGGAAGATTTAGCTCTGCTTGGCTTCGAAAGCGGAGAGAGAAAAATCGTAAACGGCGTCTCTAACTGGTTCAAACTTGGCTCGCAGCCGCTTGGCGTCCTTCTCGCTGCTCTTGGCGTTCCGGTTGGCGACAGGACTGTAAAAGAGGTGCGAGTGCCGGAGTGGCTCTTTGAGGTGCCGCTCGCGGTTAAGCGTGCTTTCCTCGCGGCGTACCTAGGCAGCGAACTCTCGTCGCCACTCACAGGCACGAGGAGCAAAAAGCGGTTTAGAGTCCCGGTCTTCAAAATAACCAAAGCAGAACGGCTCGTTGAAAACGGTTTTGCACTTGCCGACGACTTCGCGAGACTGCTGAAGGACTTCGGTGTCGCGGTCTCAAGCACGAAATTAGAGAGCGGGAACACTCGCAAGGACGGCACCGTGACGAAGACGGTCGTAGTGGAGTTGAGCAGCGGGTTGGAATCCCTTCAAAATCTCTACGGCAAGGTCGGGTTCGAGTACGCGGCTGCGAAGGAAAAACGGGCACGGCACGCCTACTTCTACTTATCCGAGAAGTTGCGAGCGGGGAAGGAGCGAGCGAGGAAGCTTGAGGTTGCGAAGGCGCTGCGGGAAGAGGGAGCAACGCCGAAAGAAATAGCGGAGCGGGTTGGAATCCCGGAAGGGACTCTTAGTGGCTGGCTCCACCGTGGCTTCCCGAAGCAGCCGACCGCACCCAACAACTTCCCAGAATTCAAGGAATTCACGAACACCGCAACCGCGGGTCTCAGCAAATCCGGCATTGTTTGGGACAAAATAGAGGTTGTAGAGGAGTGCTATTTGGAAACCGCCTACGATTTAACGACAGAATCGGAAAACCACAATTTCTTCGCCTCCAATTTGCTAACCGGGAACTGTCCACCCTACAACGCGGATTTTGACGGCGACGAAATGAATGTTCACGTTTTGCAGACCGAAGAGGCGAGGGCGGAGGCGAAGATTCTGATGGCTGTGCAGCACAACATAATTTCGCCCAGATTCGGCAAGCCAATCATCGGTGGCATTCACGACTACATCACAGGTCTCTTTTTACTCACATACGGTGAGAAGAAATTTACGAGGGAGGAGGCGTTGGGGATTTTAGAGAAAATAGAAATTGACGATTTGGGAGAACCTGCGGGTGTAGAGGCAGGTGCGGAGGCAGGTGCGGAGGCAGGTGCGGAGGCAGGTGCAGGGGCAGGTACAGAAGCAGGCGCGAGTGTGGAGGGCGGTACGGAGGGCAGTGTGGAGGGCAGTGCGGAGAGCAGTGCGGAGAGCAGTGCGGAGGGCAGTGCGGCGAGTTACTGGACGGGGAAGCAAATATTTAGCAGGATTTTGCCGAAGGGGTTGAACTTGCAATTTCGCGGAATGATGTGTGAGAAGTGCTTTGAGAAGGGAGGTAGGGCTGGGTGGAGGCGGGCTTGCGAGCGAGAGAACTGCACGCGTGAAGGCTACATAAAAATAAAGGACGGAGAGTTGGTGAGTGGCGTAATCGACGAGGTGGCGGTAGGGTCGTTCAAGGGCAGAATAATCGACAGGATTTTTAGGCAGTTCGGCGAAGACGCGACCAAAAAGTTTATAAAGGATAATTCGCGTCTCGCTACTAATTTTATCCTGCGGACAGGTTTTAGTTTCGGAATAAGCGAGGAGGACATTCCCGCGGAAGGGCAGTGGCAAATAAAAGAAGAAGCGGTGCGTGCTGCGGAAAGAAAGGTCGACGAGTTGATAAAAGCGTACGAGGAGGGTGAGTTGGAGGCGCTGCCTGGGCGGTCGCTGGAGGAGACGCTGGAACTCCTGATAATGCAGGAACTCGGTCGTGCAAGGGACGACGCGGGCGGAATCGCGGGGCGGTACTTGGGGATTGAAAACGCGGGCGTGCTGATGGCAAAGTCGGGTGCGCGTGGCTCGATGCTGAATCTAACGCAAATGGCAGCTTGCGTGGGGCAGCAGTCGGTCAGGGGTGAGCGAATTCGGCGCGGCTACCAAGACCGCACCCTGCCGCACTTTAAACCCGGCGACCGCAGTGCAAAGGCTCGCGGGTTCGTGCGGTCGTCCTTCAAAGACGGCTTGTCGCCGACCGAATACTTTTTTCACGCAGTCGGCGGGCGGGAGGCGTTGGTGGACACCGCGGTGCGAACTTCACAGAGCGGCTACTTCCAGCGACGGCTCATTAACGCCCTGCTCGACCTTGAGGTAAAGGAGGACGGGACAGTCCGCGAGACGAGGGACACGGTCGTGCAGTTCAAATACGGCGAGGACGGAGCGGACCCGTCAAAGGGCGAGTACGGGAAAGTCGTGGATTTGGACGAAATAATAAAAGAAGAAGTCAAAGAAAAAGAAGAAATGCCGAGGGAGAAGGAGAGGGAGAAAGAGAGGAAAAGGGAAAGGGAGAAAGAGAGGAAAAGGGAAAGGGAGAAGGAGAAGAAAAGGGAAAGGGAGTAGGAGAAGAAAAGGGAAAGGGAGTAGGGAGAGGGCGTAAGGTGAAAAAGGAAGAGGCGGAAGAAATAGCAGAACTGCTAAAAGATGGAAAAGGCGATTTTACGGTGGCAGAGCTGACGGTTGGTCGCGAGGAACTCTTGGAGTCTGGGATTGAGGAGGCACACGCAGCGGACATTTTGAAAATGCTGGGCAGGCGAGAGGAGGGAGGGCTAAAACTCGCGGAGATAAAGTCGCGGGTGAATGCCTGCGAGCAGTTGTCGGAGAAGATAAAATCTGAGTTAAATGAGAAGTTAAGGGCAGTGAGGCGAAGACTGAGTGCGGAAAAGTTGGACGCGATTTTGCGAAAGGTGGAGGCGAAATATGAAGAAGCGAAGGTGGAGCCGCGGGAGGCTGTCGGAATCGTCGCAGCGCAGTCAATCGGCGAACCGGGAACACAAATGACTCTCCGCACGTTTCACTACGCGGGCGTGGGTGCAATTTACATTACGCTCGGGCTGCCGCGGATAATTGAGATTGTGGACGCTCGGAAGAAGCCCTCTACACCTGCGATGAAGATAAAATTGGCAGGAGAGTACGCGACCGATAAAAACAAGGCAGTGCAGCTGGCGATGGAAATTGAGGAGACTTTTATAAAGGACATTGCCAAAATAGAAGCTTCTCCGGAGGATATGTCTGTGTGGGTTTCGCTGAATGAGCGGGAATTGGAGCGAAGGAATATTGGGAGAGAGGAAGTAGTTGCGAAACTGAGCGGCTTAAGTACAGGCACGAAGGCAGGCACGAAGGCAGGCACGAAGGCAGGCACGAAGGCAGGCACGAATGAGAAGGAGCACGCAGTAGAAATAGAAGAGACAGGAGCGGGCAGATTGCGAATCCCCGTGCAGACCAAATCTTATCACGAACTGCTGAGGCTCGAGGAGAAGGTGTCAAGCAAGCTGGCAGTGAAAGGAATCAACGGAATAAAAAGGGCGATTGTGAGGAAGGACGACGCGGACGGCGAATACATAATTTACACCGAAGGCTCGGCGTTGAAGAAGGTGCTGGAAGTGCCGGGTGTGGATTTCCGCAGAACAACGACGAACAACATCGCTGAGATTGCAGAAGTGCTGGGCATTGAAGCGGCTCGCAACGCGATAATCGAGGAAATGATGGAAACTTTAGACGAGCAGGGGTTGGATGTGGACGCTCGGCATGTAACGCTGATTGCGGACGCGATGACGATGGAGGGAGAGGTGAAGTCAATCGGACGGCACGGGTTGGCGGGCGGAAAATCGTCGGTTCTCTCGAGGGCTGCTTTTGAGGTCACGGTAGACAACCTCCTGGCAGCTGCTCTACACGGCGAGCGGGACGAGTTGCGGGGCGTTACCGAGAATGTGATTGTGGGGCAGCCGATAAAATTGGGGACTGGTGCGATTGAGTTGGTGGCGAGGCGGAGCGGAGGCGGGAGCACGCAGGCAAAAGGGCAGTAAGGAAAGTAAAGAAAATGGCAAAGGCAGGAAATTTAGGGGCAGGAAAAAAGGCGGTTGAACTCTCGGATGTGAACAGGGAGTTGCAGAAAGTAGTGAGCAGCGGTAAAGTGCGGTTGGGGTCGCGGAAGACGCTGAAAGCGCTGAGAGAGAGGGAGAAGGTAGGAACAGGGGCAGGAGCAAGGGCAGGAGCAAGGGCAGGAGCAGGGGCAGGAGCAGAGGCAGGAGCGAAAATTGTCATTTACGCTTCTAACTGCCCCGCCGAGATAAAAGAGGCATTTACGGGTACTGGTACGAGTACGGGGGCGGAGCAGAGTAAAAACGGTGGCGGAGAGACTATTTTTTACGAATATCCCGCAAACAGCCACGAACTCGGGCTTGCCTGCAAGAAGCCTTTTTCTGTTGCTTCTTTGTGCATTCTCGAGACTGGCGGGTCGGAAATTTCTCGGCTACTGTCTACCTCGAGCGAGGAAAACTTGAAGAAAGGAAGGTCGCGGGTAAGTAAGTAGAAGGGGGAAGAGAAGAGGAAAGAGAGAGAAGAATGACCGTAAAGCTGGACACTGAGGGAGTTAGGTGCATCGGCGTATTCGAAAGTCTTACGGGTGCAAGAGTCAAAGATTGCGTGGTGGATAACGGGGCGAATAAAGTGACTTTCGTGGTGAAGAAAGGGGACATGGGCTTGGCAATTGGGAAGAACGGGGCTAACATAAACAAGGTAGAAAACAGGCTAAGAAAAGTTGTGGAGGTCGTAGAGCATTCTTCAGACTTAAGCGAATTCGTAGAAAATCTGCTTCGTCCCGCTTGTGTGAAGAGCGTTGAACTGCTGACAAAAAACGAGAAGTGTTGCGCGTGCGTGAAGATTTCCAAGAGATACAAGGGTGCTGCGATTGGACGAAATGGCGAAAAGATAAAAAGAGCAAAGTTATTGGTAAAGAGAAATCAAAATATAGACAATCTAATACTTGTTTGAGGTGTGCGAATGGGAAGAGGGATTTACGCAGCGAGGAAGGCGAAGAGGAAACGGAAGGAGCAGAGGTGGAAGAGCCCGGACTTTGTTCGGCGGACGTTGAAGACCGCGAGGAGGTCCGACCCGCTGGAAGGGGCGCACATGGGACGGGCGATCGTCTTGGAGAAGGTAGGGATCGAAGCGAAGCAGCCGAACTCCGCGATCAGAAAATGCGTTCGCGTTCAACTAATCAAGAACGGAAAGCAGGTGACCGCGTTCTGCCCCGGCGACGGTGCGATAAAATTCATCGACGAGCACGACGAGGTGCTGATCGTTGGAATGGGCGGGCGGAAAGGAAGGTCGTACGGCGACCTCTCGGGCGTGCGATTCAAAGTCGTTGCGGTAACCGATGTCTCGCTGCACGAGTTGGTGAAGGGCAGAAAGGAGAAGGCGCTTAGGTAAACTTAGGTGAAGTGATGGCGAGAAGAGAGGAAGAGAAGGGAAGGAGAGAAGAAAGGGGGAGAAAAGAGAGAGCAGAGATGGAGTGAAGAAGGGAAAGTGTTTGACAAAATATTTGAGAAATGGGACATCACGGAAGTGAAAATCGCAGACATCGGCGTCGAGAGGCACACAAGCCTCCAGCCGGTCTCGGCGCTGCACAGCGGAGGAAGGCACGCCAAACAGCAGTTCGAGCAAGCAAAGGTCTGCGTTGTGGAGCGGCTCGTCAACAAACTGATGCTGACCGAGCGGAACACAGGGAAGAAGTTGAAGACCTACAAAATCGTTAAGACCGCGTTTGACCTGATTTACGAGGCGACAAAAGAGAACCCGGTTCAACTGCTCGTTGACGCGATTCAGAACGCGGGACCGCGGGAAGAGACGATTCGGCTGCGCTTTGGCGGGATTTTGGTGCCCAAGCCAGTGGATGTGACCTCGCAGCGAAAAGTGGATCTTGCGCTGCTTTTTATCGCGCACGGGTCGCAGAAGTGCGCGTTCAAGAGCAGGCGGAGCATCGAGCGGTGCCTCGCCGACGAAATAATGAACGCAGCGAGGAATGCGAAGTGCTACTCGATAAACAAGAAGGAAGAGAAGGAAAGAATGGCACGGGCGGCGAGGTGAGTTTCTCTTTTTTGCGTTTATTTAGGTTTAAGTTTATATAGACAGAAAAGAAATTATAAAACAGGTGGCGTGGAGGCGTAGTGTAACAGTAGTAGTAAAGTGCCTCTGCAGCACCAAGAAATAGGAGATCTGAAATATGGAATACAGCAGAGACAGAGGGGTGCCGAATGCCCCTTTGAATATTGGAGAGACCTACGAAGTAGAAATAGAGGACGTAGGGAGAGAAGGCGATGGAATAGCGAGAGTAGAGGGATTTGTGGTCTTTGTGCCCAATACGAAGAAAGGAGACAAGGTGAAGATAAAAGTAACAAAAGTCTCGAGGAGAGTTGGGTTTGCAGAAGTAGTGTAGTTGCGTAGCTTCTGACCGCGTGGGGCTTCGCTTTGTCTTGCCCCACACCATTTAGGGGCTGTTGCCCCTAATCCCTTTTTATTTTTTTGTTTTTTCACTCAAGCATTTTTAACCCAGAATAAAACCGCTTTAACTTGGCTTTCCCGCGTGCGAGCGTGAAATTCGCTTTTGAGACGATAAAATCTAGGTGCGGGTCGCTGCAGAACAGCACGCCCCCTTCAGCCAGCGGAACGTTAATTCGCTCGGTGCTCACGATTTCTACTACCACTTTTCCGTTGTCGTTTGAGTTTGAAATCGTTTTTATGCCGCTGTATTTGAACCCTGACTCATTCGCTACCGCTAACAACGCCTTTGCCTTCCCCAAAGTTCTGCACGCCACGTGCAGAATCGGGGACTGCGACAAGAGCCAGACTTCGCCTTTCTCTGCTGTCCCTACCGCTGAACGCTTCAGCACCGCCAACACTTCTTCCTTCGTTACTGCGCGGTGCCACTTCCCGAGAAACACTGCCTCCCGCTTCGCCCCGACTTCAGGGACGCGGAGCAGAACGATTCTGCCCGAGCAACTGCTCGTCGTGAAGAAGTCCTTGAGGCTGTTTAGTCGCCCGATTATTTCTACTACTTCTTCGTCTACTCGCCCCTTCTTCCCCTCCTCCGCGCGCAACCGCGCAAGCGCCCGCTCCTTCCGCTCTTCAAACATCAACACCAAGAACAAGCCGAAAAATTTAGAAAATTATTTATAGAACCTGTTTTTTGTTTTTAAAGATAAACTAACACACCACACCAGCGAAAAATGATAAAAATATTCTTGGCGGTCGGGCTGCTAATCGCACTCACGATATTACTTGCGTTGTGTCGAACGGTGCTCGGACCCGGCGTCTTCAACCGCGTGGCGGCGATAAATGTAATCGGGACAAAAACGATCGTCCTGCTGGTGATTATTGGGTATATTTTCGAGCGGCCGCTCTTCTTTGACATTTCGCTTCTTTACGCACTCCTGAATTTTATCGGGACTTTGGCGTTCGCAAAATATTTAGAAAGGGGAGAAGTATGGTCGGGGTAAATGTCGGGCTAATCGCAGCGGTAGGCGGTAGGGTAGGCGGTAGGAAAGGTAGGAAGAAGGTTAGAACAGGGCAGGGAGGGGACGGAGATGATTGGGATAATTGAAATAATCGTAGTAATTCTCTTGGCAGCGGGCGTTTTTTTTATGCTCACGGGCGCGATCGGGCTGCTGCGGTTCCCTGATTTTTACACGCGGCTGCACGCCACTGGGAAGTGCGACACGCTTGGAGAAGTCCTTATAATTGCAGGGCTGCTGCTGCACCACTTCTTCGTTTACAGCTCGGTCCCGGGAGCGGAACTCTCGGTGAAACTCGTGCCTGTGAAGCTCCTGTTTTTGATTGTGTTCATTTTTCTCGCCAACCCGACGGCGACGCACGCGATAATGAAAGCGGCTTACAACACGGGCGAGAAGCCCTGGAAGGTGGGAGAGGAGCGGAAATGAAGAAGGGGGAGAAGGTAGAGAAAGGGAAGAAGGGGGAGAAGGTAGAGAAGGGGAAGAAGGGGGAGAAGAGTAGAGGGGTGAGGGGTAAAGAAGGGAAGAGAGGAGGGGAGGGCGGAGGAGGGGAGAGAGAAGGGGTGGAGAGGAAAGGAGGGAAGGGGTTTGGGATATTTGTAACCTTTTGCGTGTTGTTTCTGTTCTGGCTGCTTCTCTCAGGGATTTTTGATGCTTTTCATGTCGGAGCGGGTGTAATTTGCAGTGTGATTGTCGCGTTGATTTCGCACGACCTCTTGGTGCGGGAGCGGGGGGAGAAGGTGCTCCTGAAGTCGTTTAGGTTCGTAATTTATCTCGGCTGGGAGTTGTGGCAGATTGCGTTGGCGAATTTTGATGTCGCTTACCGCGTTCTGCACCCGAGGATGCCGATTGACCCGCTGATAATTGAGTTTGACACTCCGCTGCGAAGCGACTTCGCGCTCGTTACGCTCGCCAATTCCATAACGCTAACTCCTGGAACGATAACCATTTCGGTGGAGCCGGAGAGGGGCAGGTTTTTGGTGCACGCGATTTCGAAGAAGCCTGCTGACGCGCTCACGGTGGAGAAGACGATGCAAAATAAAGTGGCGGATGTTTTTATGGTGGGAGGACAAGAAAAAGGAGGAGAATGGAAAAATGATATGGCAGCTTGACATCGCACTGTTGTTCTTGATTGTAGTGGTTGCCGTTGCTGCGATAACTTTGAGGGACCTCTTGAGTGCGATTATGCTCTTGAGTGCTTACAGTTTTCTGATGGCGGTGGTCTGGGTCGAGATGCACTCGGTGGATGTGGCGTTTACCGAGGCTGCGGTCGGCGCTGGTGCAACTACCGCTTTTTTAATCGCGGCGTTGTCCAGGACGGTGAGGTGGGAAAAGTGAGAGAGGAGAAGGAGAAGAAATGAAACAACTCTCGGCAGTGGCACTATTGTTTGTAATCTTTTTGGGTAGTCTTTTCGTTTATGTAGCAGAGGACATTCCTGCTTTTGGCGACCCGAATTCCGCTCCTAACAGGTATGTCAAGTTGTTCGAAATTGATGCTGCGGGGTTAGAGGGCGATTTAGAGCAGGGCGTTCTCCCTGCGAGTTTAGTGGATAATTTAGAGGATGAGATTGAAGAACGCGGTTTTCCTCTTCCTTCTGGAGTTGCGAGGGTTTCGGGAAAGGGAGAGGGAGAAGGAGAGGGAGAAGGAGAGGGAGAGGGAGAGGAAGCGGAAGGCGCCTGGGAGGCGGTTATTGTCCCAGCGGAGACGGAGCAGCATTTCTACCCGAAGGAGCAGAAGTACTACTTTATCGAGAAGAGGGGGGAGAAGTTGTGGGTTTACCGCTACGCACCTGTCAAAAGGTATATGGAGGAGGGGCCTAATGAGACAAATGTACCGAATATGGTAACTTACATTCTCGCAGACTACAGGGGCTACGACACGCTTGGGGAGACGACTGTCATTTTCACCGCCGGCGTTGCGGTTATGCTGTTATTGAGGAGGCGGGAGAAGAGACCGCGGGAGAAGCGACCGGAATGAATAAAAAAGAAAGTAGCAAAGGGGAAGAGAGTAGCAAAAGGGAAGCGAAGGGGGGGGATGTAATTATTGAAGTGGTTACGAGGCTGATGGTTCCTTTTATTCAGTTGTTCGCGTTGTATGTGATAATTCACGGAGCAGGCGGACCAGGAGGCGGATTTCAGGGTGGTGTCATCTTCGGCTCCTCTTTTATCCTGTATGCCATCGCGTTTGGCATCGTCAAAGCGGGCAACAGGTTCTCGGAGTCTGCAAATACCGTCTTCTTCAGCACCGGCGTCTACATCTACGCAGGCGTGGGGCTGCTCTGCGTAATTCTCAGTTACGGCGCTGCCCAGTTCCTAAATTACGGCTTCATTCCGCTGACGCACCATTTTGAAGAGAACAGGGCTCTCGGAATGGACCTCGTGGAAATCGGAATTGGGATAACTGTGATGGCTGTAATTACTTCAATTTTCTTTAACCTCGCCTGGAAGCGAGAAAACGAAGGAGGGAAAAAAGCAGGAGAAGGAGGAGGAGAAGGAGGAGGAGAAGGGAGAAGACAAGCGGAAGGAGGGGAAGGAAGAGAAAGAAGGGAAGGAAGAGAAAGAAGAGAGGAGGTGAGGGGATAAAAATGATGGAGTGGTTAGTTGAGGAGGTGTTTGCGAAATACAATTACTGGATTTCCATTGTGCTTATGCTCATCGGTTTCTATGCGATGATTGCGAAGGAGAACCTGGTAAAAAAAATTATCGGACTAAACATTTTTCAGACCGCGATATTCCTGTTCTACATCTCGCTTGGCGATATTGTTGGCGGGACCGAGCCGATTGTGGTCGAAGGGTTTGAGAGCATTTATGTGAACCCGCTGCCGCATGTGCTTATTCTGACCGCGATTGTTGTCGGGGTTGCTACGACCGCGGTCGCTCTTTCTCTGGTAATTTTGATGTACGAGAAGTACGGGACGATTGAAGAGCCGGAGATAATTGAGAAGGAGCGAGAAGGAGAGGCGTAGGGAGAGTTGAGGAGAGGAAAGAAATGAAGGGCGCTAAAATGTTGAAGGAGAAATGCTTGAAGCACAGACAGTTAGCGTGGCGTTCTGCTTCTGCTGCCTGATTTACGCCTCTCTCTCGGACCTAAAGACGAGAACCGTAGGGAACTGGCTTTGGGTGTTTATGGCTGCGGTAGGTGTCCCGCTCGCTACTTGCGGCATTCTCACGCACGCCGCCCACACCGCCGTCCAACTAATCTTCTCCGTCCTCTCTACCTCGGTGTTAGCCTTTTTCTGCTTTAGACTGGGTCTCTTTGGTGGTGCGGACGCGAAGGCACTAATTTGCATTTCGTTGCTTATTCCAAGTCATTTCTCGAGAGGGGTAGGAGCAGTAGGAGCAATTTCCTGTCCGTTTGCAGTTACGACGCTTTTTAACGCTGCTCTTCTCTCTACCGCTGCTCCGCTCTCGGTCTTCTTTTATAATTTATTTCAAGAGAGAAAAATAGAAAATGTTAAATTAATGTTCGTTGGTTACAAGGTCCCTGTCGGCGAGCTTGCGTGTAAAAAGTATGTAAGATTAGTTCATTCGTATGAGGAAGAGGTGGTGGGCGAGGGAGAAGGAGAAGACGAGGGGGAAGGAGAAGGAGAGAAGGTAGTAAAAAGATTTTCGTTTGGTGGTGTAGAGATTGACGAGGAGACGGTGAAGAGGTTAAAAGAGTACGCTGCGGAGGGTAAAATTGAAGACGAGGTCTGGGTGACGCCAGAATTACCGTTTATGCTTTTCATCACCGCTGGCTTTTTTATCTCGGTTGTGTGCGGTAATTTAATAATGCTTGTATTTTCTTTACCATAAAAAATAAAAAAGGGGAGGTTTTACACAAAGTTTTACACAAAGGAGAGTTTTACACCTCCCTAAACCAACCTCTTCCCCGCGTTCGGTCCGACGCTGACTGAAAAAACCTCTTCCACTTTTATCAGCCCTACACTCTTCGCCTCTAGTTTCAACTTCTTCTTCACCGCTGCCTTCTTCTCCTCAAAGACCGCTCCCGCTGTCTGGAATCCCAGAAAAGAGCCTTTTACTTGGTAGCCTTTCGAGCCCTTCCAAGCAGCAACTGCGACCTTCTTCGTCGCCTCCAAATTCGCCCTCGTCTTCCCCAAGAACACATCTCCGAACGCGAGCGTCTCCTCGTCCAGCACCGAAAATGTCAGCACTGGCACCACATTCAATCTTCCCTCGGCGTCCGCGGTCGCGACTGCTTTTTGTGCACCCCAGTCCCCAAACATCTCCACAACCTCCTTCGGCATCTTTACCATTTTTTTTTCTCCCTCCGTCTGCTTTGACTACGCTTTGACTACTACTTAACTACTTTTAAATGCGACCACAACTATAAAAACCTACACAACTAAAATGTCAAGAATAAAAAAAATTTTGAGCCTTGCCCTTGCTGGAGTGGCGGTGGCGGTGGTGCTTTTGGCTGCACTCCACGCTTACTACTTCTTGCCGCCCGAGTCCGTTGAGTTGCTGCTGCCGTCTTCCGCTGGAGGCGGGGACAAAATCGCGATAATTGAGATTAACGGCGAGATTAAAGAAAGCAGTTTAGAGCAGGTTCAAAAACTTTTAGACCGAGCCGAGACGGAAGACGAGATAAAAGCGGTCGTGCTCAGAATAAACAGCGGTGGCGGCGGTGCAGTGGCGTCGTGGAAAATGCACAACGCAGTGAAGCGGCTGAAGTCAAAGTCAAAGTCAAAGGCAGAGGCAGAGGCAAAGGCAAAGGCAAAGGCAAAGGCAAAGGCAAAGGCAAAGACAGAGAAGCCTGTTGTCGCGTTTATTTCGGATTTCGGGGCTTCGGGTGCGTATTTGGTCGCAGTTGCAGCGGACAAGATAATTGCAACGCCTGTCTCGACGGTAGGAAGCATCGGAGTGTTAATGGTTTTCCCTTTTGATGTCCCCGCAAACGCGTCCGAGAAAGCCAAGAACCTCTCCTCTCTCTCTACTGGCGAGTTCAAAGACATTTTTTCAGACTACCGGCTAAACGAGCGGGAGCGGGAATATTTAAATGAGCGGTTGCAGAGTCTCTTAAAAGTGTTCTTGGAGTGCGTCGCCGAGGGCAGGGGAATGAGCGTTGAGGAGGTGTCAAAGGTGGCACACGGTGGCTGGTTTACTGGGGCGGAAGGGGTGGAGTTGGGGCTCGTAGACGAGACAGGGGACTTGCAGGACGCTGTGGAGGAGGCGGCAGAACTCGCAAATCTCTCTTTGGAGGACACTAAAGTCGTAACTTTAGGAGTCGTGGGCTCGCGAGTGAAAGAGAGAGACTACAAGGGAAAAGGAGAATTTTAAGGAGCGAACATTAAACTTATCTCTTCCACCTCCGGCGCCTTCGCAAAGATAGTTACGAGGTCGTGCGTTTGGATGACTGTGTTCCCTCTCGGCAGAATTACATCGCCGTTTCGCTCGATCGCAACTACAAGCCCGCCTTTTATCCGCAACTTCGAGAGCCTGCTCCCCACGACAGGCGACTCTGGAGAGACGACGACTTCAAAAATCTCGGCTTTGCCACCGCTCACGGTGAGGTAATCTTTTATCTTAGGCCGCTTCACCGAGAAGTAGAGGTGGCTCGCGACGGTCATATCCGGGTTCTCGAAGAGGAAAATCTCCGCCTCCTTGAACATCTCCACGTGCTCCTCCTGATTCACGACCGCAACGATTTTCTTCGTGCCGAGTCCCTTCGCGGTCAGCGACATCATCAGGTTCGCAGCGTCGTCCGAGGTCGTGGCGATGAGTGCGTTCGCTCTGCTCGCTTCCGCCTCTTCCAAGATTGACTTCTGCGTTGCGTCGCCGAGAATCGTTAGAACATCGTATCTCGCAGCGATTTCGCGGCACCGCTTCTCGTCCTGGTCGATCACGACCACGTCGTTCTTGTCCTTCGTCGCGATGTCCACCAGGTTTCGTCCGATTCCGCCCAACCCCACGATTATTAGATACACACTGACAACCTCCTTATTGAAAGTCTCTCGTTCGCAAAATCCACATATTCCGGCACGATCTCGAACCCGATAAAACGCCTGTTCGTTGCTTTGCAGGCGACGGCAGTCGTGCCAGAACCCGCGAACAAGTCCAAGACCAAATCGCCCTCGTCGCTCGAGAAGAGGATTAATTTACGCACGAGTTTTACGGGCAGTTTCGTCGCCGTCTTCTCCTTCCCCCGCCAGTACTCGCGATTCACGACCAAAACATCCTCGGGGTAGTGCTCGATTTTGTTGAACTTGTATTTTCGCGGGTTCTTGACCACGAGCAGAATGTGGTAGTGGCTGGTAACAAACTTCCTCTTCGTGAAGACGCCGAACTGGTATTTCCAGATTAAGTGGTTCAGGGTCTCAAAGCCGACCTTGTCCGCAGCGACCAAAATCTCCTTGAGGTTCGTCCAGCCCGAGAAGACGTAGAGGCTTCCTGTCTCTTTTAGCACCCTGCGTGCCTCTCTCATCCACTTAACCGTGAAATCAAGGTAGTCGGCTTTCGGGATTTCGTTGTAGCCCTCGAGCACCCGCTCGGCGGTTCGGTGGTAGTTAGGTCGTCGCCCCGCGAATTCAATGCCAAACGGTGGGTCGGTTACCACGAGGTCGACTGCGCCCTCGGGAACGCTCTTCGCCAGCACGAGTGCGTCGCCGCAGTAAATTTTGTCTACTTCAAGCATTTTAAAGATTCTCTTGTCGTCTGCAAGCCAGTAAAAATCGCTTCTTCCGCTTTCTCCACTCGCTCGCCGCCGCCCTGTGCGAGCGTTGCTGTCCCCCCGCCACCGCCTCCGAGAACCCCGCAGACTCGGTTTACCAAGACCGAAGCATTTACCTTCTCCTTTAAACCCGCAGGGACAGAGGAGACGACCGAAGCCCGACCCCCACTTGACCCCACCAAAATCGTAACGAAACCGCCGTCCTCAGAGGCAGAGAGCTGAGAAGCGATCTTCAGCAGCTCCTTCGCGTCCGCGCCAGGCAGCACCTCGGCAACCACTTTCACACCGCACACCTCCCTTACCCGCCCCTTCAACCGCTCAAGTTCCAAGTCCGCGATCTCGGCTCGCAACCGCTCGTTCTCCTTCTTCAGCCGTTTCCAGTCCTCAAAGAACCGTTCAACCGTAGCAGGAAGCTTCTCGGACGGGACTTTCAACACGGACGCAGATTTCCTCACCAGTTCTTCCAGAGCCTGCACCTCTTCGACCGCCGCTGCACCTGCCGAGAACTCGATTCTCGCAATGCCGTCCTGAATCCGCTCGGTTCGCAATATTTTTATCGGACCGACCTCGCCAGTCCTTGAGCAGTGCGTTCCTGCACAGGCTTGCACGTCCTCGTCCTCGTCCTCTTTCTCCTTTCCCCCGTCCGCGGAGATTCGGACGATTCTTATTCGTTCGCCTGGCGGAACGCCGCCCTGATAAATTTGGAATCCGTATTTCTGCTCCGCTTCGTTCCTCTCCAAAAAACTTGCTTTTATTTCCTTGTTCTCCATCACCAGCCGGTTCGCAAGCACCTCAATCTCGCGTCGCTCGGCGTCAGAAATCCGTTTGAAGTGCGTGATGTCAATTCGCGCTCGCTTCTCGCCTTTCTGCGCACCCGCCTGCCAGACGTGCCCGCCCAGCACCTTCCTCGCCGCCCAGACGACAATGTGCGTTGCCGAGTGGTGTCTTGTGTGTGCAGCTCGCCGCTCTGCGTCTACGCGACCCAAGACTGCTGCACCTTTGCTCGTTTCGCTTGCTCCACCTTCTCCGATTTTATGAAGAACCACGCCCTCCGCTTCCTGAACGTCCAGCACTCTAAATCGCCTGTCTTTCAGTGTCCTGTCTTTCAGCGTCAGCGTTAAGAACCCAGTGTCAGCAGGCTGACCGCCGCCTTCGGGGTAAAAGAGCGTCCTGTCCAAGACCACGAAATCGCCAAACGCGTCCAAGACTGTGGCTTCAAACTCGGTCGCTGACGGCTTCTCGTAAAACAACTTCGCCGTCTTCGGAAGTGCCTCCCTCCTCTCCGTCTCTCTCTCCGTCTCCGTCTCTCTCTCCGTCTCCCTCTCCGTCTCTCTCTCCGTCTCTCTCTCTCTCTCCCTCTCCCTCTTCCGCAACCGCTCTGCAACCGGCTCTGCCTCTTCCTCGTCCTTCCCTTTCCTCTCCTCCTCGCTGTGCATTCTCGCAACCAAAGAATAAAAATCTTCAGGAACCTCTACTTTCACCCCCCCGCCATTTTTCATTTCAGAGACCACCTCTTTCACAAACTCCGGCGGTAGCCCCTGCGTGTCGTACAAATTAATCAGTTTCTCAAGCGGAATTTCTCGCTTGCCCTCTTGCTCGACCCTCGTGAGTTGTTTCACGATTCGCTCGCCTTTCAAGAGCGTCTCGTCGAACCTCCTCTTCTCTAACGGCACGATTTCAAAAATTCTCTCCACGAAATTCTCCAACTCCGGAAAAGAGTTCTTGAGCGTTTTTATCTGCAGCAGCACTACCTCCTCCAGCGGCATTTCGGTCTCAATTCCCAACAATTTCAGCATTCTAAAAGCCCGTCGCAAGACCAGCCTCGCAAGGTAGCCTTCCTTCGCGTTTGACGGCACGACACCGTCAGCGAGCATAAAAGCCAGGCATTTTGCGTGGTCTGCGACTGCGTAAACCGTCTCAATCGGCGCTAATATTTTGCTGAATTCTTCAGGTGAGACACCCAGCCTCTCGGCTCGCTCTCGCCGTCCCAACGCCCCGCACAACCTCGCATTCTGCAGAACAACCTCTGGGTGCGTCTCCAACGGGTGCTCAATTCCCGCAGCGTTCGTCAGCTCCGCCACTACCTCTGGGAAAACGGCGTCGTAGACCGTCGGCGTGCCTTTAGACGCCCACACGAACCGTTCCAGCCCGTAGCCGGTGTCCACGATGTAAGTGTCCATTTTCTCGTACGACTGCCCCTTCAGGTTTATTTCGCCTTCCCCTCGAGGCGTGTGAAGAGGAGCAAGTTTGAGGTTCATAAAAACGAGCGTAGCAAGTTCCAACCCGTTCGTGAGGACTTCAAGGCAGGGTCCCGCGTTCCCTCCGCCAACCCACGGCGCTTCCTTGTAGGTCACGCTCTCCTTCGGCACGCCGAGTTGCTGCAGAAAATCGTCGCAGTACCGCACCGTCTCCTCCTTCCAGTAAATCTCTTCGGACCGCGAGCGCGAGTGTGAGCGTGAGTTAAAGGCGTGGTGTCCCATCATTTCAAAAGCGGTTAAGTGGCGACCCGTCTTCCCGATTGACTCGAGGTCTTCAAGTCGGATGCAGGGCTGGGAAATGACGAGCGGGTTCGCAGGCGGCGGGACTTTCCCAGAGGTTACAAACGGCTGGAAGTTCGCGATCGAGGCGATGTTTAGGTAAATGTCGTCCCGCCAGCGTGCCACCACCGGGTACCGCTTCAGCCTCGTGTGCTTGTGCGGGCAGTGCTCGAAGAAAGACAGGAACGCCTCCCGCACTTCTTCCACGTTCTGCTCTTTGAAAATCGGGTTACCGATGAACGAGTAAAACTCGCAGGGTGCGTCGCCGCAGGTGCTTCTCTCCGTGTTGCGAGTCCAGAAGTGCGAGCCGCATTTTTCGCACCTCTTCCGCACGAACCCGTTCTCCTTGAAAAATTTTAGGTTGTACTCTTGGTCTTGGCTCGCCATTTTGTTTTAGGATAAAAATGAGGAGAACTTAAAGTTTCTTTTTTTTGTTCTTGAGCACTTCTTCTACAACTGCGACGCTAAAGACCGCCACGCCTGAAATTTAGACTCTTTACCGGTACCAAAGAAGTTAAGGTCACCTCGAAAACTCGACAAACTCCTTCAACTTCGCTGCCGCCCGTCCTTCCTCCAAAACCCCACGAGCGACCTCAAAACCATCTTCTAAGCTCCCTGCCTCGTCAGCAGCGAAAATAGCCGCCGCCGCGTTCAGCAAAACAACAGCCCGCCTCGCTCCTTCTTCTCCTCCTTCTTCTTCTCCTGCTTCGGTGCCGGTGTCGGTGCCGCTGCCGCTCAAAACCGCCTGCAAAATTCTTGCACTCTCTTCCCGCGAGCCACCTGCAATCTCGCTCGGCGACGCAACCTGCAGACCAAAATCCTCTGGTTTTATGAAGTAGGAGGTTATTTCACCTTTTTCCGCTTCCAGCTGCGAGACCTTCGTCTTCCCGCAGACCGAGACCTCGTCCAGCCCCGGCTCGCCGTGCACCACCAACGCCTTCCGCAGTCCCAAAATCCGAAGCACCTTCGCCACCTTCTCGGTGAGTGCGGGGTCGTAAACGCCGACGAGTTGGTGCGTCGCGTTCGCGGGGTTCGTGAGTGGGCCCAGAATATTGAAGACGGTCCGCAACCCCAACCCACGCCTTACCGGCACCACATTCTTCATCGCCCGGTGGTGCAGCGGTGCGAACATAAACCCAATCCCAACCTTCTCGATGCACTCCTCAATCCTGCGAGGCGGTAAATTCAAATTCACGCCCAACTCCTCCAAAACGTCCGCACTGCCGCACTTTGAGGTTACCGACCTGTTTCCGTGCTTCGCGACTGGGACCACGCAGGCAGTGACGAAAGCCGCGGTGGTAGAAATGTTGAAGGTTTTTGTCGCGTCGCCACCTGTCCCGCAGACATCCACGCTCTTCTCCACCTTCGGGTTTATTTTTAACGCGAGGTCTCGCATAACTCTTGCGAACGCTGCAATTTCCTCCTCGGTCTCGCCCTTCATCCGCAAAGCAGTCAAGAAAGCAGCGGTCTGAATCTCACCTGCCTCTCCGCTCATCATCGCCCGCATCGCCGCTTCCGCCTCTTCTGCTGTCAGGTTCTCCTGCTCCGCAACCTTGCTGAGATAATTTTCAAGCATGATAGACCAGATTATAAATAAAGGAATAAATAAAAAAATAAAAAAAGGGGATAAAAAAGAACTCCCCTCAAAATTTTTTTATGGTCCTTTATTCCCTGTTTTCTGCTGGTAGTCTCCTTCCCTAAACCTTCTCTCCGGGCAACTCTGCTCTCTCAACGGTCTTCTTTATCTCTTTTGCAATCTCTTTGGGTAGTACTGACGGTGTTTCAGGTGCTGTTTCGCCTTCGCCAGTGTATTTCCAATCCGCAGTGTCTTCGCTGATGGTTTTATACGGCGGTGTCGTCTCCAGTAGTCCAACACGCCAGGTTGCGTTAAATCCTGCCGAGCCCCAGTTTCCTACTGGAATTGGAATGTCGTACGACTGGTCAAAGTTCGGCGGTAGCGTTAGCTGCGTAGTCATTATAGGGGTCCAGTAGCCGTAATCCGGCAGTCCGAAGTACCAAACGAAATAACTATCCACGCTAGTTGCGGTTGGGTTCTTGAAGCCAATGTTGACGGTCATCGTATCGCCTGCTTTGTAGCTCGTTTTGTCTGTAGATATTGAGATTGTTGGCTTACCTGTTGGCGGCAAAGTCTCGGCTGTCTCATTTACCCATGTTGTGTTTATGTTTCCACTCGTGTCAACCGTGTGCGTGCCTATTTCATACCAGGTATCTGGAGTAAGTCCATAGGAATTGTAGTAGGGCGCTGATGTGTTCGTTCGCCAAGTTCCGTCTAAATACACCGTCACGTGGCTGAAATCGGCATCTGCGGGGTTCGTCCACGTCCAATTGATCCAGGTCTGTCCAATGGTACTTTGCAGGTTCGTGATGCTTGCTGGTGGTGTGAGGTCAGTTATCCAACCGCTCTCGCTCTGGAACGGGTAGTGGTCAATGCTGTCCGCGTCTATTTTGTAAGGTTGCGAGCCGTTTGACGGATTTCCCGTGCATTCGTGGTCAGCCCAGTAGTTCCCGCCTGTTTCTGCACCTTCGTCCCAGAGATTTGATTTGTCGTCCTTTGCCTGCTTCTCGGTGTTGTTTATGAAGTTGTTGTGGAATATTTTGTTGCTACTGCACTTGTCGCCCAGGTGAGTGCCGACTTTGTTCTGACTTATCGTGTTCTCTTCCACCTTGTTGTATTTGCAGTAGGATTTGTCTCCGCTACCGTATATTTTTATTCCGTTCCCAGTGTTCGAGTTTATCGTGTTTGAGCGGATTTTGTTGCTGTTCTGGTAGCACCCTCTGGGATCACTGTAGCCGTGTTCATAGCCGTAGATGAGGATTCCATTACCTGTGTTTGATTCTATTTCATTGCCCTCTATCCTGTTTTCATTGCAATTCGTCGTCGGACGACGATCCACACCTTCCGCGTACAGGTATATTCCTTGTCCGGTGTTCATCTTTATCTCGTTGTCGTTCATCCGGTTCTTGTTGAAGTTGCTGCTTCCTCTTTCATATTTGTATATTTTAGCGTAGATTCCTGTTCCCTTGTTCGAGTTTATCGTGTTTCCTTCTATCTGGTTCTCGTTGAAACTGCTGCTGACATCGTAGTTGTCGCTCTTGACGTGGATGTGAATTCCAATCCCTTCGTTTGAGTTGATGCTGTTGTTCGTGATGCGGTTCTCGTTGCTGTTCCCCTGATAAACGTAGATGTAGATTCCTTTACCGTTTGAACTCAGTGTATTATTCTCTACCGTGTTCTTGTTGCTCGTTCCTCCGCTTGTGGTATAAAAATAGAAGCCGTTGCCTTTATTTGAAGAGATTTCGTTGCCTGTTATTTCACCGTAAGTGCTGTCTTTCAGGTATAGCCCGTTCTTCTTGTTCGCATTCAATTTGTTTTTACTTATCGTGCTCCTATCCATATTCAGCATAGAGATTCCGTATTGGTTGTTGCAAGCGGAATTGTTCGTAATCTCGCCGTACTTGAAACCATCTGCGTAAATGCCGTAGGTATTGTATAACTCGAGGAAGTCGTCGGTTGAGAGGTCGTTGTTCGTTATTGTGATGCCATTTCCTGATGAGACGCGGACACCAGAACCGCTGTTCTTGAGTGTGCAATTCCTCACTGTTATGAATTGAGAATCCGCAATAACGACCTTTCCGAGGTTACTCACTCTCGGTTTCGTTAGCACGAGGTTCTCCAGGATTATTGGCGTGACCGAGCCGTCTGCTTTGTAGAAGTGATAAATCTGCTCGCCGTTCACGATGTTGTCCTGCGAAATCCAGTTCCTCGCATTTTCTATATACAGCCCGTAGTAATTGTCAATCTCGCTCTTCACGGTGTTGGTCTTCAGATTGTTGTCCTCGCAGTTCGCATCCATGTAGATTCCATACCCTTTCTCTGCTTTTATGTTGTTTGAACTTATCTCGTTCTCTTTGCTGTTGTACAGGTATAGTCCTCCATTCTTATCCGCTTTTATCTCGTTTGAATTAATCTCGTTCTCTTCGCTGTCGTATATGTGTATCCCGCCGTCTACTCTACTCATCGAGATGTTAGAGACGGTGCAGAATTTCGACGAAGACATATAGACGCCTTTTTCACTGTATTTCAGCGTGCAGTTCCTCACTATTATGTATCTCGAATCCCATATCGTCATCTTCGCTATGTTTATCACATTCGGCTTCGTAAGCACCAAGTTCTCAACGATTACTGGCTCCTCCTCGTATGCCTGCACCTTGTAGAAGTGGTATATCGGCTCTCCGTTCACGGTGTTGTCTGAAGTTATGTAATGCTCTGCGCGGTTCAGCCAGATACC
>PQXB01000001.1:70443-1081809 GCA_003194425.1 Candidatus Methanophagaceae archaeon
GCACCAAGTTCTCAACGATTACTGGCTCCTCCTCGTATGCCTGCACCTTGTAGAAGTGGTATATCGGCTCTCCGTTCACGGTGTTGTCTGAAGTTATGTAATGCTCTGCGCGGTTCAGCCAGATACCATAGCCGTGGGTGTTCACAGTGTTATTCTTAAGTGAGTTCTCGAAGCTTTTGTCTCCGATGTGTATTCCAGTTTTATCGTTGTAACTCAATTCGTTGTCCTCCACCTTGTTGTATTTGCAGTAGGATTTGTCTCCGCTACCGTATATTTTTATTCCGTTCCCAGTGTTCGAGTTTATCGTGTTTGAGCGGATTTTGTTGCTGTTCTGGTAGCACCCTCTGGGATCACTGTAGCCGTGTTCATAGCCGTAGATGAGGATTCCATTACCTGTGTTTGATTCTATTTCATTGCCCTCTATCCTGTTTTCATTGCAATTCGTCGTCGGACGACGATCCACACCTTCCGCGTACAGGTATATTCCTTGTCCGGTGTTCATCTTTATCTCGTTGTCGTTCATCCGGTTCTTGTTGAAGTTGCTGCTTCCTCTTTCATATTTGTATATTTTAGCGTAGATTCCTGTTCCCTTGTTCGAGTTTATCGTGTTTCCTTCTATCTGGTTCTCGTTGAAACTGCTGCTGGTATCGCGTTTGTCGCTCTTGACGTGGATGTAGATTCCAATCCCTTCGTTTGAGTTGATGCTGTTGTTCGTGATGCGGTTCTCGTTGCTGTTCCCCTGATAAACGTAGATGTAGATTCCTTTACCGTTTGAACTCAGTGTATTATTCTCTACCGTGTTCTTGTTGCTCGTTCCTCCGCTTGTGGTATAAAAATAGAAGCCGTTGCCTTTATTTGAAGAGATTTCGTTGCCTGTTATTTCGTTAGAGGAGCTGTCCTGGCTGTAAATTCCGTCCTTCTTGTTGAAGCCAATAGTATTGTTTGTGATCGTGTTTTTGTCAGACTTCAGCAGGTAAATGCCGTAGTTGTTGTATATGTCATGGAACACATCAGAAGAGATGTCGTTGTTCGTTATGGTGCACCATTTTGCGGAAGAGAGGTAGAAACCGTGGTCGCTGTTCACCACCTTGAAGCCAGTGAAAGTGATGCTCTTGTTTGTTATCTGGACGCATTTACCCCCGTTTCCGTCAATGGTTGTGTTAGCGCTACCGTTTCCGATGATTGTAAGGTTGAACTTGTTTATTTTCAGGTTCTCCTTGTAGTAGCCCTCGAAGACAAAGATGGTGTCGCCCGAGCTTGCGTTGTCTATTGCGTCTTGAATCTTCGTGAAGTTTATCCCTGCCCCGCCGTCGTCGTCTACGTACCAGGTTTTGGAAGCGTTAGCCGTGATTTTTGATGTTTCGTTCTTCAAAGCTTCCTCTTCAATTGCTTCCGGCTCCTCAAGTTCTGACGTTTCATTCTCCGAAGGCGTTGTAATATTGGTTGCGTCAGAAGTATTTACTGTTTGATTTTTTGGAAAGACTTCCTTGTCTGTATCTTCTTCGCTGGTCGCATTTGTAACATTTTGTGTCGCGGTTGCATCTTCTTCTGTTGTATTTACCGCTGCGGTAAACTTTGCATTGGCTTCATCTAAAGTTGCAGTCATTAGCATAGGAAAAGCCGAAATCGCTAACATCGCCGTTATCACTATCGTCGCTATTTTTCGATTGCTTTTTTTTTGTATCATCTTTTTTTGTTTTTACCTCCTAATCTCCTTGATGATAATAGGAGCATAAGATTTGCCTTTGTTTTTAGTTTTCCCTTTTTTGTCCCCTTCCCTTTTTTGTTTTTCATTCAGATTTATATTATAGGGACTACCCCTTTATAAACTTTTTGATTTTTTCCTCTTTACAAATTAACATTCATTCTCTTTTATTTCTAAAACCTTCTGCGTTCATTTTCAAGTCTTGAGATTTAGGAGCCTACTCAAACCTCCAAAAAATTCTTTATCAACTTTAGCCCCCCCTCGGTCAAAATTGACTCAGGGTGGAACTGCACGCCAAAAACATCGTACTCTCGGTGCCGAATCGCCATTATCTCGTCGTCGTCCAAACTCCTCGCCGTCACCTCCAAACAATCTGGAAAACCCTCACCCCCTCTCTCACCCCCTTTCTCTCCCCCGCCCTCGTCCACTCCGTCCAGCACCAAAGAATGGTACCGCACCACCGAGAGCGGGTTCTTCAGCCCTTTCAGCACATTTCCGCCGTTGTGCTTCATCAAACTCACCTTGCCGTGCCGCAACACCCTCGCACGCCTTACCCTCGCGCCAAAAACATAGCCGATGCACTGATGCCCCAGACAGACGCCCAAAATCTTCTTCCCCTCACCGCAGAACCGCCTCAGCACCTCGTTCGTAACACCCGCCTCTCGCGGCGTCTTCGGACCAGGCGAAATTATTATGTGCTTTATTTCCCGCTCCTTTACCAGCCGCTCAATGTAGCCGAGAGTCGCAGTGTTCCGCACCACCACCGGCTCGGCACCCAGCAGCCCAACGTACTGCACGAGGTTGTACACGAACGAGTCAATGTTGTCCACTACTAAAACATTCATTTTTTCTCTTGCCTCCCCCTTCTTCACTTCCTCTCTCCTTCTCCTACCGACAGTCTCCTACCGACAGGCATTCTAACAACGCCCTACACTTGCTCAGCGTCTCATTGTACTCCCGCTCCGGCTCGGAATCGGCAACAATCCCCGCCCCCGCCTGCAAATAAACTTTCCCATTCTTCCCGTGCCCAGGCTCGAAGACCGCAGTCCGAATTGTTATCGCTGTGTCCATCGCGCGGTTGAAAGAGAAGTAGCCAACGCAGCCAGCGTAAATCCCGCGCCTCGTCGGCTCCAACTCCTCGATTATTTCCATCGCCCGCACCTTCGGAGCACCCGAGACCGTCCCTGCGGGAAAAGTCGCTTCCAAAGCGTCAAACTCGTCCTTGACCGCTCGCAACTCCCCCACCACCTCCGTTACAATGTGCTGCACGTGCGAATATTTTTGGGGGTACATAAATTTGGTGGCTCTCACGCTGCCGAAGTTGGAGACTTTTCCGATGTCGTTCCTCGAGAGGTCCACGAGCATCAAATGCTCCGCCCGCTCCTTCTCATCGTTTAGCATCTCCTCCTCCAGCCGCTTGTCCTCCTCTTCCGTCCTGCCACGCGGTCTCGTCCCCGCAATCGGCCAGCTCTCCACTCTCCTCCCTCTCCCTTCCCGCTTTTTCCTACTCTCTCGCTTTTCCCTACTCTCTCGCTTTTCCCTACTCACTCCAACTCCCTCCGTTTCAACACCCTCAACCCTAACCAGCATTTCAGGACTCGCACCCACGATTTTCCGCTCGCCCGGTCCGAAATCCAGGAAATACATATAAGGCGACGGGTTCACCTCGCTCAACCGCCTGTAAAACTCGAACGCAGAACCAGAATCCGAACCCGCACCCGACCCAGAATCAAAATCCGCTTCGAGCCGCTGCGAGAGAACCACCTGCAAAATGTCGCCTGCACGAATGTATTCCTTCGCCGCCCTCACCCCGCGCTCGTACTCCGCCTGCTCCAGATTTGAAGTAAAATCCAAAGACAACGCGTTTGGTTTCCCCCCTTTTCTGCCCCCCGTCCCCGCCTTCTTTTTCCAAACGAACTTTGGCACAGGCTTTTCAACTTCAACTTCCAAAGTCCCGTCCTCGCAAAATTCGCTGCACAAAAGAAACGCTTTCTTCGCCCTGTTGTCCACCACGATATTCTTCTTCGCGAGCAGGAATTCACAATCCGGCTGCTTCAGCGTGTCCGCCGTCGCCGCACCCACGCGCCCCACACCCTCCCCCTCGCCAAAATCCAAATTCACAAAATAGCGAATAAAATCGTACGAAAGGTAGCCAACGAAACCGCCAACAAACCGCTCTCCCCTCTTCTCTCCTCCCCTCCTCTCGCCCACGACCTTTAGGTCGTCAAGGAACGCTTTAATCAGGCGTAGTGGATTTTTTTTTACATTTCCTTTCTTCTCTCCTTTACCGAAAAACTCATCGTACGCCCTCGTCCTCAAGAGACCGTTCTTTACCGAGAATTTAAACGCCGGGTCGAAGCCGATGATAGAAAACCTCGCCAATTTATCGCTGCCTTCTCTGGACTCCAACAGGTAAGACTCCTTGCCTCTGCCCTCGCCTTCTCCTTCACTCTCGCCCGCCGTTTCAGTTTTTGCCCTTACAATCTCGTACAGCGAAGCGGGGCTTGCAAATGGGATTTCCTCGTAGCTTTGAATTATGTGCATTGTGCATCATATTTAGGTTGTGTCGTATTTATAAATACTTTAATGTATATTTTTCTCTAAAGATTATAAAAAGTATTAAGCCTAAAAACAGTAATAAAAAGAACTGGGATGAAGGCAGAAGCAAACGAGAGCGGGATGCGAAGGAGAGAAAGAACGAAGCGGGTGCTCGTAACAGACCACATTTCAGAGGAAGGGATAAAAAAGCTGCGGGAGTTTGCGGAAGTTGATGTTGAGTTGGGCTTGAGTGAGGCGGAGTTAAAGGAGCGTCTTGCAGGCTCAGGGGCGGGCTACGACGCGTTAATCGTGCGAAGCGGCACGCAGGTGACGAAAGAAGTAGTGGAGGCGGGGGTAGGAGCAGGAGAGACGGGTGCCGCCTCCAAATTAAAAATTATCGGCAGGGCGGGCGTCGGCGTGGACAACATTGATGTGGCGACCGCGACCGAGAAGGGGGTGCTTGTTGTGAATACGCCCGAGGCGAACAGTGTCTCTGCAGCCGAGCACACGATCGCAATGCTGCTCGCTTTAGCACGGAAAATACCGGCTGCGAACGCGTCGCTGAAATCCGGGGCGTGGGAGCGGAAAAAGCACACGGGCGTTGAGGTGCAGGGCAAGGTGCTTGGAATAATCGGGTTGGGCAGAGTCGGGAGCGAGGTAGCGAAGCGGGCGGGTGCGGGGGGGCTCGGGATGAGAATCGTTGCTTACGACCCGTTTGTCTCGTTGGAGCGGGCGAGGGAGCTTGGAATTTCTCTCTTGGGCTTTGACGAGGTTTTTCCTGTCGCTGATTTTTTGACCGTGCACACACCGCTCACGAAGGACACGAGGCACCTCGTCGGTGCGAGGGAGTTCGGGCTGATGAAAAACGGCGTTCAGGTCGTGAATTGTGCTCGTGGCGGGATAATTGACGAGGCTGCGCTGCTGGACGCGATAAAGAGCGGAAAAGTGGCAGGAGCGGCGTTGGATGTCTTCGAGAGCGAGCCTCCCGCTGCTACTGCCACTGCCGGCGACGAGGTCGAGGCAGAGCTGCTGGGGCTGGACGAAGTGGTTGCAACTCCGCACCTTGGTGCCTCCACCGAAGAGGCGCAGAGGACGGCGGCGGTTGCGATTGCGGAGGAGGTGAGGACGGCGTTGGAGGGCAAGCCTGTGCGGAACGCCGTGAATATGGTTTATGTTGAGGAGGAGTTGCTGGAGGGGCTGAAGCCGTGGTTGGTCTTGGCAGAGAAACTCGGGGGGCTCTCTGCGCAGCTCGTCCCAATCGTCTCAAAATCGAGCAGAATTGAAATTGAAGAGTTCAAAATTTCTTACGAGGGCGAAATAGCAGCGGCAGGAAGGGGCAGGGGGACGAGATTGCTAACCGTAGCCGTGCTGAAGAGCTTCCTCTCGTGGTTCGCAGACGGCGTTAATTTTGTGAACGCCGAGGCGGTAGCGAGGAAATTCGGGATAAAAGTTACGGAGAGCAAGACCGCTGGTGGAGGTGGAGGCGTTGAGAATTTCTCGTCGCTGGTCAGCCTTACAACGACTACGCGGACAGCACGGACAGCAACGACTACGCGGACAGCACGGACAGCAACGACTACACGAACAGCACGGACAGCAGCGGCGAAGGGGACAGCGACGGCGACAGGGAATGGGAAAGAAAAGAAGACCGTTGCAGGCACGCTCTTCGGAAGAGGAGGGGGAGGGGGGAGAGACGAGCCGAGAGTAGTAGAAATAGACGGGTTCAGGGTGGACGCAATCCCGTCTGGCTACTTACTCGTCTGCGGTTTCCTCGACAAGCCGCGAGTCATCGGACCTGTCTGCACGGTTCTGGGCGACGAGGGAGTAAACATCGCAGGAATGCAAGTCGGCAGGGAGAACGCAGGCGGCGAGGCAGTGATGGTTCTAAATGTGGACAGCCCCGTCGGCGAGGAGACGATAAAAAAGATAAAAAAGGTGAAGAATATTTTTGATGTAAGGCTGGTAAAGCTGTGAAATGTTTAGAAGAGAGGAAGAATATGAAAAGTAGAAGAAAGCCGAAATTTGAGAGGTACGGGTGGCGTAAAAAGAAGAAGTTGAGCAAGAGTTGGAGGCGACCGCGAGGCGCGGACAACAAAATGAGGCTACACATTGCCGCGAAAGGGGCGATGGTGAAGGTGGGCTACAGGAGGAAGAAAGCGGAGCGGGGGCTGCACCCTTTGGGAGTGCGAGAGGTGCTTGTCTTTAACACTAACGACCTCGCTAGCCTTGCTAAAGCAGGGAGCGTAGGGGCAAGGAGAGGAGGAACAGTAGAGTGTGCAGCCAGAATTGCGTCAGGCGTTGGGCGGAGGAAAAGGGAGCAAATAGAGGAGGAAGCCACTGCACTCGGCATAAAAATGCTAAATCCTAAAGTGGCAACATAATTATTTTTTTATCCTACTCTCCAGCCATCCTATTCTCTCCAGCCATCCTACCCTCACTTCCTGCTCCCCCTTCTCGTCAAACGCAGGAACAAACGGCTTTAGATCCACTAACGGTGTGCCGTCAACCGCGTCAATTCCGCTGACCCTCAGCAAGTTCTCCCTCTGCTTCCCTTCCCGTCCCCGCTTCCCTTCTCGTCCCCGTCCAAGTAGCCTCACGACAGAAATCCCGATTGGGTTCGGTCTGTTCGGCGACCTCGTGGTGAACAAGCCGTGCAGCTCGCTGTCCCAAGGCGTCCTCACGAGCAGAGAGTAGCCCTTTGATTTGTGCAGCCAGTAGAGGACGAAGAGATGAGAAAATCCTTCAATGTCTTTTAACCCGCCAGCGTACTCCTCAAAGACCTCTATTTCACAGACTACTTCAGATCCCACTTCAGACCTAGACAACGAACTCTGGTAAGGCACTTCTTTAAGCCTCTTGTAAGGCGTGTGGAGCGTCCCTATTTGCTTTATTCTTGGCTCGGCATTTTGCTCGGTAACCTCAACTTCGGACATTGTTTTTAAAAGAATATGAAATTTAACTTTAAAAAAGGAAATGCCGAAGTTGCCGAAGTACGAGAACCTTTTGTATGCGAAGCACGAAAGAGCAGCGGACGAAGCAGCGGACGAAGCAGCGGACGGAGGAGTGGCGACGGTAACGCTCAACCGCCCGAAATCGCTGAACGCACTGAACACGGCGTTGCTGACCGAGTTGCAGGAAGCGTTGCGGGACGCGGAAGCCGACACCGAGGTGCGTGCAGTAGTTGTAACAGGAGCGGGGGAGAAGGCGTTCTGTGCAGGGGCGGACGTCGGTGAGTTGCTTGAAAAAAGTCCTGCAGAGGCGAGAGAGTGGTCGAGTTGGGTTCAGGGGATAATTTCGGGGGTGGAGAAGATGAAGAAGCCGGTGGTGGCGAAAATAAACGGGTTCTGCTTGGGCGGTGGGTTGGAACTTGCGATGGCGTGCGACTTCAGGGTCGCGTCCGAGCGAGCGAGTTTCGGTCAGCCAGAGGTGAATTTAGCAATTATTCCAGGCGGTGGCGGCACGCAACGACTCCCGAGGCTCGTGGGAAAGACGAAGGCACTGGAAATGCTGACGACAGGAGAGCAAATCGGTGCCGAGCAGGCTCTTCGGCTGGGGCTGGTGAGCAGGGTCGTGCCTGTGGGGGAGGAAGGAGAGGAGGAGAGTGGTCTCGACGCTGCGGTTTCTGAACTCGTCAAGAAACTGCTCTCAAAAAGCCCTGCAGCGCTTGGAATAATTAAAAGAGCGGTGAACAGGGGCTTAGAAATGGATTTGGAGCGGGCGTTGGAGTTTGAGGCGGAGTGTTTTGGGCAGGCACTTTCGAGCGAGGAGGCGAGGCGTGGGTTAAAAGCGTTCTTGAATAAAAGATGAAAGTTGTAATTTCGTTGAGTGGTCTTTTTTTTGAGGACGCAGAGGGCGTGAAAAAAGTCGCAGCGGTCTTAGAGGAGCTTGCAAAGTCGCACGCACTGTTCGTGGTCGTCGGCGGCGGTGCGAAGGCGCGGGAGTGCATAAAAATAGCACGCGAGTTGGGTGCGAACGAAGTCGCTTGCGACTACCTTGGAATTGCAGTAACGCGAATAAACGCGAGGCTGCTTGTCTTGGCTTTAGGTGGCGAGGCTGCGTGCCCCGAAGTTTTCTCGGACTACGAGGCAGTAGAGAAGGCAGAAGCAAAAACAGAGAGAGGCGGAGGGAAAAGTGGAGGGAAAGGTGGAGGGAAAAATGGAGGGAAAAATGGAGGGAAAATAGCGGTGATGGGTGGCGTGAGCCCGGGCTACACGACCGACGCGGTGGCTGCGATTCTCGCCGAATACCTGAACGCCGACCTGCTCGTTGACGCGACTTCGGTGGACGGAGTCTACGACGCCGACCCTCGCAAGAACCCGGGGGCGAAGAAATACGAGCGGCTCACTGCGAAGGAACTCGTAGCCCTGACTGGGAAAGAGGAGTTGAAAGCAGGCTCGAGGATTGTCATTGACCCCGTTGCAGCGAAGATAATCGAGAGAAGCGGGATAAAAACATTCGTGCTTGACGGACGCGAGCCGCGCAATATTTTTGACGCCGTTCAACTCGGGAAGCATCGAGGCACAGAAATAACGCAGTAATTATTTTTACACAAGATGAAAAAAATCGTCTTCGTCACCACGAACGAGAACAAGGTGAAAGAGCTGCGAGAGTTGGCGGGTACGAAAATAAACGTTGAGCACCTCAACTACGACTACCCGGAGTTGCAGCTTGACGAAACCGAGGCAGTGGCGAGAGAGAGTGCGAATTGGGTGCGGGAGAGAGGGGTAGTAAAAGAGCCGTTCTTCTTGGAAGACTCGGGGCTGTTCGTCCGTGCTTTAAACGGCTTTCCAGGTCCTTTCTCCGCGTTCGTCGCCGAGAAAATAGGGAACGAGGGGATTTTGAAGTTGCTTGCAGGGAAGGAGGGGGAGGAGAGGAGAGCGACTTTTAAGACCGTCGTCGCGTTCTGCGAGTCTCCTTCTCCAGAAACTGCACCTCTTCTTTTCGTCGGCACTGCGGAAGGGAAAATTGCGGAGAAGCCGAGAGGGGAAGGAGGGTTTGGCTACGACCCGATTTTTGAGTTCGAGGAAGGAGCGGGAACGAGCAGGACTTTTGCAGAAATGAGCCGAGCAGAGAAAAATGCGGTCTCGCACAGGGGCAGGGCGTTCGGGAAATTGCTGGACTACTTGGTCGATGTTGAGCCCAGCAGCCGCACCAAGAACCGCACATAATTCTCCAAATCCTGCAGCCTGACATTCTCGTCCGCCCCGTGAGCGTTGCTCTCCACCGAACTGCCGACGCCGAACGCACAGACCGGCTGCCCCGTCTTCTGCACGGCGTAGCCGACATCCAAACCACCCTGCACGCCTATTATTTCTTTTTGGACGCCGAAGGAGTTAGACGCCGCAGCCTGCACACGCTTTACCCAGTCTTCGTCGGGATCAGTAAACATCGGCGGGAATCCGGGCTCGCAACGCAGTTCCAACTCAAGCCCGTGCCTTCTCCTTATGTTTTCTACCGCCTCCTCAAACTCCTGCACCACCACCTCTACCCGCTCCTCTGGAATGTACCGACGGTCGCCACGCAAGGTGCAACTCGCTGGAATAATATTCTCTTTCACTCCCCCACTAACCATCGTAACATTAAAGACCGCGGTCGTGTGCCGCCTGCCCGTCAGCTCGGACATTCGAGGACTACACGCCGCTCTCGACTCCCTGCTCTCCACCTTCTTTTTCAAGCTCGCTAACTCGCCAATCACGAGCCCCGCTGCTTCTACCGCGTTCACCCCCAAGAACGGAACCGAGCTGTGGCACGACTGCCCGCACACTTTCAACTCCCAGTTCAGCACCCCGTCGGTCGCCACGCAGACGCCCTCGTTGTCTCCGTCCATGCAGAGCAAAAAATCGCCCTGAAGCAGCCCCTCGTCCGCGAAGTAGCAGAGCCCCGAGTAAAGCCCCAACTCCTCATCCGTTGTCAACGCGACCCGAATGTTGTACCTGCTCTCCAACCCTCGCTCTTTCATTTTGTTTAGGGCAGTCAAAAGCGCTGCAACCGCTCCCTTCGAATCCGCAACGCCTCGCCCGTAGACCCTCCCGTCTTTTACCACTGGCTCAGCGGGGAACGGAGGCGTGCTCCAACCCTCTCCTGCGGGAACAACATCCAAGTGCGTGTAAATTACAACCGTCTCTGCCACGCCGAAATCTTTAGTAGCGAGCAGATTCACCCTCGCACCGCTCAACTCCGCGGTCTTTTGCCGCTCTTTAAAGACTGCCTCTGGCATTTCTACCCGCTCACACTCGAACCCGAAGCCCTCAAAAATCGGAACAAGCCAGTCCACAATCTCTCCGTAATTCTCACCCGGCGGCACGAAAGTCGGCACCTTTACCAACGCCTTGAGGTAGCCCAAAATCTCCTCCTCTGCTCCTCTTTCTCTTCCTCTTCCTCCTTCTCTTCCTCCTTCTCTTCCTCCTTCTCTTCCTCTCCTTCTCTCTTCCGTCATTCTTTTTATAAAAAACAAGACTTACAAAAACTTATGCCAAAGAAATTCAGCTGCGTGGCGGTTGGCTGGGACTACGCCTACGACCTCTGCAGGGACGTGAGAGAGGAAATGCGGAAGGCGGGGTTCGTGCCTGAGGTCGTGGTTGGAGTAGCGAGGGGGGGGTGGTATTTGGCGCGGGTTCTCTGCGACTTCTTTCTGCTCAAGGATTTGGTCAGCCTGAAGACCGAGCACTGGGGACTTACTGCGACGGTTACAGGGGCGGCGGAGATGAAATTCGGGCTCGACGACGCAGCGAAGCAGAAAATACGCGGTCGGAGAGTGCTGGTTGCAGACGACGTGACCGACACCGGAGACAGCGTAAAACTTGTGGTTGAGTATTTGGAATCTCGGGAGGTCGGAGCAGGAGCAAAGGAGGTGAGAACCGCGGTTCTGCACCACAAAACCTCCTCCCCGTTTGTTCCCGACTTTTACGGCGAGCTGGTGAAGGACTGGAAGTGGGTGGTTTACCCTTGGAGCGTGCACGAGGACTTGATGGATTTGGTGGCGAAGGTGGTTTCAAAATCAACCGAGAGGATGAGTTTGTCGGAAATCCGGGCAGCTCTGAAGCAGGAATTTGACTTTTACGTGCCGTTCCACTTGTTGCGGGAGGTTCTTGAAAATATGCAGTTTCACGGAAAGATAAAAATAAAAAAGGAAAAGGAGGAAAAGGAGGAGGGGGAAGGAGAGGGAGGAGCGGGAGGAGGAGGGAGAGGTAAGGAGGTGTGGTTGCTGCGTTAAATTCATCACGCTTTCTGAACTATCCAGACCACTTTACTTCTCGCCATTCAATCTCGTGTTGACCCAAACTATCCATTATTTTCTGTGGAACGACAGGTGCGACAAGAACCGTCCTAACTTCTTCACGACCAATCTTCTTCTTTAGGTCTTCTCGGTATTTCAAAAGCTGACCTACCACATCTGAATTTGGCTTAGGATACTTCAACTCCAAAATCATCTCTCTTCCCTCCTTGTCCCTACTCAAAATATCTATTCTCCCGCTCGGCACTGCGTACTCCTCATCCACAACAATCAGTCCTTCTTCAACAACTCCAATATTTTCTCTGATGTATTTTTGATAATCTCGCTCTACCCTCTTCTTGCTGTACTCTTCCAACTGTTCCCGCAACCACTCGAGGTCCTTCGTGTACTCCAGCAACCAAAGATGCTCTGGGCTTAGGTTGTAGCAAAATATATTTTTCGTCTCCACAAAACCTCGCTCTCGTAGTCTTCCCAGGAACTTCCTGCCCTCGCCGATTGGAATTCCCTCTCTTCTCAGAGCCTCTTCCTCCACGTCTGGAGCGAGCCCACCACCGCGCATTAAAAGATGGACCAGCTTACACTGCCAAAGAAGCACTCTCGGACTGGGGTTAAAAAGAGTAGAGATTTTTTCGATTCTCTCTTCTACATCCATTCGCCCGCCTAACTTCTCCACCGCCTCCTTCAGCCTTTTAAAATCTTTATTAGCGACAGAGTGTAATTTAACGGTCTCTTTTGCAATCTCTTCCGCCCTCTCTTCCGCGAGTTTGACCGTTCTGCTCTCTCTGCTCTTATTCTCTTCGCTCAAATGTCTCGAAGTAGCCTGCAATTTACGATCATTTTCCTCCTCAATTTCCTTCCTCATTTTCTCCGGATCCACCCGCTCGACAATCCTCACCAAGTCGTTGATTCTGCTCTCAGTCTTCTCTTCCACGCGTTTAAGACTCTCATTTGTCGAAGTTGAAAGCACAGAAAAGTCTTCCCTGATCTTCTCCGGCTCCATTCGCTCGACAATCCTCACCAAGTCGTTGATTCTGCTCTCAGTCTTCTCTTCCACGCGTTTAAGACCCTCATTTGTCGAAGTTGAAAGCACAGAAAAGTCTTCCCTGATCTTCTCCGGCTCCATTCGCTCGACATTTCTCATCAAGTCGTTAATCCTGCTCTCGGTTCCCTCGGTCTTCTCTTCCACGCGCTTAAGCTCCCCCCTTAGAAGAAAATAAATTACGGCGCCGACGCTTACAGAGAGGAAAACAGCGACAGCAGCAACAGCAGCGTCGCTCATTTTACAGTTTCTTACACCGTCTCTACCCCGAACGACTCCAGAAGCACCTCCGGATTTATCCGACCGCTCGTGAATGTCTTCCCGCTGTTCAGCTCGTTCACCGTGATTTCCGCGGGTGCGAACATTCCTGCGTCCACTTTGAAGAAGTCGAAGCCCGCTTCCTTGAAGGTGGTGTAGAACGGTTTTCCGTAGTCCCTCGAGTTCAGCGACGGCACACTCTTCACGAACTCCTTCAACTCCGCCAAGCCCTCGTTTCCGTCTCTGTTCCCGTAGTCCACTGCGTAGTACATCCGACCGCAGTAAATGATGCAGTCATTCGTCGAGCCCATACATTTCACATCGTCGCCAACGACAGGCGAGATTGGAATTATGCCGTGCCCGTGTTTTATCGTGTTAATGTCGAAGTCCAGCGACTCGAGTTTGTGAATCCCTGTCTCGATGCCTCTCGCGGAAATCTGCACCGACCCGGCAACCGAAGCGGTCGGCACGACAACGATGTAAAGGTCTTCCGGCTCTACACGGCAGTCCGCTGCAATTTTCGCCGTTACCTCCTCGTCAGGCAGTGCGTCGCTCTCCAGCACCAAGACCGCCTCGTCCGCCTCGTCTGCGTACATTATTTTGTCGTAAAGTTCGCGTGGGTTCAGCGAAAGCGCCCTCGCAGGTCCCGAGCCCATTCCGAAATATTTCTTCACCTTCACCCGCCAGCCCGCGAACTGCGACGCCATGCACGCGAGTACAGGGTAGTCGGTGCTAAGTTCCACTGCGGGCACTACCAATTTACCGAGGTCAAAAGTAGTGAGTCTAATGTCCGCAAGGTCTGCCATGCAGATTCTCGCCACGCACAGCCCTGCCTCAAATCCGCCTTCCTCTTCCACGCCCGCGTCAATTACCGTCGTCCCGTTCTCAAACTCCGAAATCCCGACTTGCAACTCCTCCGAATTGTCCAGCATCTCCTCAAACACGCCTAATCCATATTCATTCACACTTATCATTTTTTTCTCTCCTTCCCCTTCAAACACCTTTCTCTTCAAACGCACTACTCCTTTAAAAACTACTCCTTTAAAAAGATGCAAGACAAATCAAAATTGAATAAAAACTATTTAAATTATTTGGTGTTTGGCGCGATGACGCAAGACAAACAAGTCAGACCAGTCAAGATAAAAGTCTCCGATTTAACGCGATATTTTATCTGTCCTCGCCTGGTTTATTTCAGTGCAAGAGGAGAAGAAGAGGCGGAAAAACCAAATGCGAATGCAAATGCGAGGGGAAGAAGGAGAGAACGAAGCGTGATTGAGAATATTTTGCTGAAGGAGCTGGCGTTCAGTTTGAAAGACAAAATATGTGGGGAAGGAGAAGATGACGAAGGTGTGAAAGAGGTAATTCAAGAAGTCGTTGAGAGTGTGGAATGGTTGTACAAGGAGGAACTGCGGGGCGTGAAGAAGGATTTTTTAGAGGAGGTGAAGAGGGATTTTGTCTGCGGGGTGGTAGGTAGCTGGGAGGGAAGTAGCTGGGAGAGAAGTAGCTGGGAGGGAAGTAGCTGGGAGGGAGGTAGCTGGGAAGAGTGGTGGAGGAGGATAAAAAATATAAGAGGCGAGAGCGAGTTGTTGGAGTTGGAGTGTGCTTTTGGCTGCGAGAGGGAGCATTTGATGGTCTCGGAGAAGCTGGGGCTGAGTGGCAGCGTGGACAAACTGATACGAGCTGGAGAGGAATTCGTGCCGTGTGTTGTGAAGACGGGCAGGTGTCCAGAGTACGGGGTCTGGCGGGGCGACAGGATGCAGTTGGCGGCGTACGCGATGCTCGTTGAGGAGGAGTTTGAGACGACGGTGAGACGCGGATTCGTGCAGTACATAAAAGCCGCGGAGTTCAGGGAGTCGCTGGTAAGAAGGAGGGACAGGGCGCTTGCTCTGCAGATTTTGAGACGAGTGAAGCGGGTAAAAGGGAAGAGGGCAGTTTTCCCCGAGAAAGGGGAGAACGCACCCTGCGAGAACTGCGTCTTTGAGGAGAAGTGCGAGACGAGAAGGACGCTTCTTTCTAAACTTTTACGAAAAGGTTAAAGATAAAATATGAACTTAAAGACGCTCGTCTCAGAGCACCAGCAGGCGTTCAAAGAGAAGGTTCTGCGGGCGCTCGCAGCCAAAACCAAGCACTCAGCGAGCAGTACCGAGCAGGAGCAAGTGGCAGAAAAGTATGGCGAGGTGGTTGAGCGGTACGTTCAGGAAAAATACAAGGGCGTAGAGCAGGCGGTTTCAAAAATACTGGAATTCAAACGCCCTGTTGTGCTGAGCATAAGACGAGACCCGTGCAGCGAGGAGGTGTGCCGGATTTGCGAGCGAGACCAGCCCAAGATTGAGGAGCTGCGACGGCTTTACGGCAACAAAATCGGGTTTTATGAGATCTTCGACAGTTCGCCAGAAGCCGCTCTCTACCATATTTTACATCGCGGGGGAGGCAAGGGCGAAGGCGAGAAACTACTCCCTCTCACCGCAGTCATTCACAACGGAGAAGTTAAAAAATACTGGTCGGGCAGACCTGTGGAAGTAGAGGAGTACCGGAAATATCTCGACTTACCGGACTGCCAAACCATTTTATCTACTAACAATTTAATGAAAGAGAAATAAAAATGAAAAATAAAGGAGGCGAAAGAAATGTGTAGCGTTGGAGGAACCGACTTTGAGTTTGACATTGAGAAGATAGAAGTAGAGCGGTACAAGTGCAGCGACTGCGGGAACAAGTTCGACGCGATGGGCGAGAAGGTCGTCTGCCCGTCGTGCCTCTCGGAAAATGTCGTGAAAGCGTGAGTGTGCGTGAGTGAGCGTGAGCGTGCGTGTGCGAGAGGTGCGAGAGAGAGCGACAGAAATTATTCCGCTGAGCAGCAGCGAGCTGCTGCTGGTGCGTGGAAAGAGCGGAACGTTGGCGGTGGTCAAAGTAGGGCAGCGGAAGCAGAGGAAGAGGCAGTTCTTCGTGGACACGCCGGAGCGTGAACTCGTGCTGGCGTTGGGACCTGAGGAACTGCTCGTAGCCTCCGGCTTCGGCACTGGCGAACGGCTGGAGAGAGGGCTGCGGTGCGTGCTCTACTTAATCAGAGAAGCGTGCTCGCCGCTGATTGTGCTGCCGAAGAACCATCCCGCGTCGGCTCGTCTTAAAATCGTGCTCTCCGCGGGCAAGCGAATTGTCTTGAGCTGCGAAATTACGCCGGGAACGCACCCAGAGCAGCACTTGCTTTGCGGCACGCTGGAGTTCGAGGGCGCGGAGATTCTTGGCGTTGAAGGCGGTGTGGTGCTGAAGGGGCTGAGGGGGGCGAGGTGCGAGAAAAGGGGGTTTAAAAAAAGGGGATTTTAAAAGTTTGAGGTTGTAAAAGTTTAAGCTTAAGTTTAAGAGATAAAATTTATGCAGAGGAAGGGGAAGGGAAGAGGAAAGAATGAAAAAGAAAAGGACGAGATAATTTTCTTGGGAACGGCGGGTGCGAGGTTCGTGATGATAACGCAGTTCCGCTCTTCTGCGGGTGCTGTTCTCTGTTTGGGCGGCACAAACGTTCTTATCGACCCCGGTCCGGGCACGCTCGTGCGGTTTGCGAGCAGGAGCAAGCCGAGACTCAGACTCAAGCCCGCAAAGTTGCACGCGATTATTCTGACGCACAAACATTTGGACCATTCTAACGATGTGAATGTGATGATTGAGGCGATGACCGAGGGAGGTTTTAAGAGGCGGGGCGTGCTGCTGTGCCCGAACGACGCCTTGTCGGGGGAGGGCGACGCTGTTGTTTTGAACTACTACAAGGGGCTTTTGGAGCGGGTGGAAGTGATGAAAGAGGGCGGGAACTACTCGGTCGGCAGCCTCGAGGTGAGCACACCGAAAAGGCACGTGCACGGCGTTGAGACTTACGGACTGAACGTGAGGGTGCAGGGAGATGGAGAGGGCGAGGGCGAAGAGGAGGGCGAGGGTGAAGAGAGGACGAAAACGAAAATTTCTTTTATCGCGGACACGCTTTATTTTGAGGGTTTGGAGGATTTTTACGACGGGGAGGTGCTCGTGATGAATGTGGCAATGTTCGAGCGGCGGGAGGGGGTGAACCATCTTTGCGTGGAGGATGCGAGGAAGATTGTAGAGGCGCGGAGACCGAGGGTTGCGATTCTTACGCATTTTGGGATGACGATGCTGAGAAACAAGCCTTGGGAGATTGCACGGCGGTTGAGCGAGGAGACGGGCGTGAAAGTAGTAGCGGCGAGAGACGGAATGAGATTCGGGTTGGGCGGTCGCGGTTAGGTAAGGTACGGTTAGGTTAAATTAGGTTAGGTTAAGTAAGGTTAAGGGGTTCTTAGCCTGAACCCTTCCTCGTCCGCGTATTTCTCGACCAGCGGTCTTACCTCCTCGCTGAACCACCGCTGCTTGACAAATCTCGGGTGTAGCGGCAGCCGCTCCCTCAACTCAAACGGTGCAACCACCCGCCTCAACTCCTCCTCCCCCGGCCACGGCGACTCCGGATTTATGTAGTCCAGCGTCCTCTCCGAGATTCCGCCCAAGTCCGAGGCTCCGAGTTTTACCAGTTCCAGTAGTTCGCGTGGCGAGGTCAAATTCGGTGGGACTTGAATCGCAACCTCACCTGGCAAGACCTCGCTCGCTGCACGGACAACCTCCTTCAACTCCTCAAAACTCGGCGGTCTTTTTCTCTTTTTATTTTTATTCTCCCACATTTGTGTGCCTGGCTTGGGGACGAACGGCTGAATAATGACTTCTTGAATGTGCCCGTATTTCTGGTGCAGCGATTTTATCGCCTCTAAAGAGCGGACGCGGTCTTCTGGCGTCTCGCCGATGCCGACTAACAGCCCAGTAGTAAAAGGTATTTTCAGTCGTCCCGCCTCCTCGATCGTTTTCAACCGCAGCGCTGGGTCTTTTCCAGGCGAATTCCTGTGAGCCTCAAGCCCAACCTCTGTCTCCGTCTCTGCGGTGCCGGCGGGAGGAGCAGTGGTCTCGAGCATCAAACCCATCGAAGCATTCACCTCCCGCAACTCCTCCAACTCTTCTCTGCCCAGCACTCCCAAATTGCAGTGCGGAAGCAAGCCCTGTTTTATCGCGAGTTTGCAGAGCTCTTTCGTGTAGCCAACCAACGAGGACTGCCCCACCGACTCAATTTTTTTTTTGAACCACCTCGAGAGATTTGAGTCTTCTGGTTTTTCGCCTGCCGTAAAAAGGGCTTCGGTCACTGCTCCTTTTGCTTTTACGACCGACAGAAACGCTTTTTTACTTGTTAGGTAAGCCTCCTCAACGCTGCGGGCACGGAAGACGCAGTAACCGCACGCGTTCCGGCAGACGTTCGTCACAGGAATAAAAATGTTCTTGGAGAAAGTTAGGCAGTGTTTTTTCATCCTTTTTTCAAATTTCAAATTTTCAAATCTGCGAGAACCTCCGCTCCACCGAGCGTGCGTGTTTTTCCATCCCTTCCGCCCTGCACAACCGCGCCACCACGTCCTTTAGTTTCTCCAACCCCGCCTTCTCCAACCACTGAACGGTCATTCGCCGCGTAAAATGCTCGACGCCGAGCCCTGAGAAGAGCCGTGCGTAGCCCGCGGTGGGAAGCACGTGGTTCGCGCCTGTTGCGTAGTCGCCCGCGGCGACAGGGGAGTAGTCGCCAACAAAGACAGACCCTGCATTTTTTATCCGCTTCAAGACCGCCACCGGCTCGCTCACCATTATTTCAAGGTGCTCGGGTGCGTACTCGTTCGCAAACGCCACGCACTCTTCTACGCTGTCCCCGATTAAAATCCAATTCTGTTCTTCTTGTCGCTCCGCTTCCGCTTTTACCGCCGCTTCCACCGCCGCCGCCAACTCTGCGGAGTCGGTAAGGAGAACTGCCTTTGACTTCGCTCCGTGCTCCGCCTGTGCGAGCATATCCGCGGCGACGAACGCGGGGTTCGCTGTCTCGTCCGCAATTATCAGAACCTCCGACGGACCCGCAGGGAAGTCAATTTCCACGCCCTCCGCCCCCGCTTCGCCGGTCGCCTCACGAACCGCCATCTTCGCCGCGGTCACATAAACATTCCCAGGACCCACAATTTTCTGCACCCTCGGAACAGTCTCGGTCCCAAACGCGAGAGCAGCAACCGCCTGCGCTCCGCCAGCTTTAAAAATCCTCGTCGCACCCGCGAGATTCGCCGCAACCAAAGTCAGAGCGTCCACACTCCCGTCCTTTTTTGGCGGCGTGCACACCACTATTTCTCGCACGCCCGCAACCTTCGCAGGAATCACGCACATCAGAGCGGTGCTGAAATACGACGCCGGCACGTAAGCACCGACCACCTCCAGCGGCACGCACCTCTCGCCGATCCAAACACCAGACCCCGCTCCTCCCGCTCCTCCGCCAAATTCCTCCAGCCACGCCCCTCGCCGCTTCTGTCGGTAGTGGAAGTTTTTTATTGCCTCTGCAGCCTCTTTGACGCACCGCAGCGTCTCCCCGTCCACGCTACTCTCTGCCGCTGCAACCTCGTCCCGACTGACCTCAATTCCTTTCCCCCCCTCTCTCGCCCTCCCCCCATCTCTCGCCCTCTCTCTCCGCCCCGCTTTTTCCCCTGCTCTCTCCTCCAGCCTCACGCCGTCAAATCTCGCAGTGTAGTCCAGCAGTGCCTCGTCCCCCCGCTCCCGCACCCCTGCGATTATTTCTCGCACAACCGGCGTAACCGCCGTGAGGTCAAGCCTTCTCTCGAAACTTCTCTCGAAAAAATCCTTGCTTTTCTCTCTCAACTTTTTTATCATTTTTTAATATAAAACGCCCTCCTTTTTTCTTTACTCACTCCAAGAAATAAAAAATAAAAAGAGGAGGACAAAAAATGGGAAAGGAAGCGGGCATTGAGATTCGCATTCCGATACCTGACGGTGTGACTGTCAGCGTAAACGGGAGACGCGTGAAGACTGAAGGACCGAAGGGTGAAATAGAGCGGGAATTGTGGCACCCCGGAGTGCAGATTCAAGTAGAAGAGAAGCAGACAGAAGAGAAGCAGACAGAAGAGAAGCGAGAACAGCGAGAGAACGGCAGCGACAGTACCGGCAGCAGCGAAATTGTTATAAAAACTGACTTAGGAAGGAAGAAGAAAAAGGCGATGGCTGGAACCTACGCGTCGCATCTCAAGAATATGCTCGTGAGCGTGCAGGAAGGTTTCATTTACAAATTGAAGGCTGTGCACGCTCATTTTCCGATGCAAATAACGCTAACAAAAGAGGGTAACGCCGTCTCGGTCGCAAATTTCCTGGGCGAAAGAAAGCCGAGAATAGCGAAGATCGGGGCGGGGGTGAAAGTAGAAATAAAGGGCAAAGGTGAAGAAATTGTGGTCTCGGGGCTGAATAAAGAGGAGGTAGGGCAGACCGCTGCAAATATCGAGCAAGCAACGAGGATAAAAGGCTACGACTCCAGAGTCTTTCAGGACGGCGTCTATTTGGTGGAGAAAAGTTCTGGTGCAGGCGTATAAAATGAAATGCCTCACAAAAGAATAAGATGGTGGAGAAAAGAGGCAAAAAAGAATAATTTGGAAGGGGCTGGAGGTCTTAACCACCCTAGCGATGGTAGCAAGCAGCGCAACGGTCTTGTACTGCGGGAGCGGAACGGAAGGGGGAGAAGGGAGAAAAGGGGGAGAAAGGGGAGACGAAGGCGGAGGTGGTGGCGGTTTTGTCTCGCTAATGGCAACTCCGACTGCAACCTACTACGATACATTAACAGACGGGCTGAAGAAGGAACTGCAAATAGCGAATGCAGCGAGGAGAAAGGGTCTTGACCCCTCACTTCAGTCGGAAATCAGCATAACGAGAGACCTCGCAGAGCGGGTGGAAGCACTCGTTGGAATAAAAGGTGTGGGTGCGAGGATTCGCGAATTAGAGCGGGCAGGGGGGAGCAGAGAGGAAATTGCGTTGAAAATCGGACACGACTTTGTGGACGGTAAATTCGGGCGGGGCAAGAAGAAGGTAGAGGTCGTAGAGAACGCGGTCAGAACCGCAGTCGCGATTCTCACTGAGGGTGTGGTTGCGGCGCCGTTAGACGGAATTTCGCGGGTCGAGGCGGGTAGAAATGACGACTCGAGCGAGTTCGTGAAAGTATTTTACTCGGGTCCGATAAGAAGCGCGGGCGGGACTGCACAGGCTCTCTCGGTCTTGGTCGCGGACTACGTGCGGCGGCAGGTGGGCTTTGCGGCGTACTCGCCGCGGGAAGAAGAAGTAGGGCGGTACGTTCTTGAGGTCTCGGCGTACGCGCAGACGAGTGGCTTGCAGTACACGCCGACTGACGAGGAGGTGCGGGAGATTGTGCGGAACTGCCCGATTTGCATCGACGGCGACCCGACCGAGGAGCGGGAAGTGGGCGGCTACAAAGACCTCGAGCGAGTTGCGACGAACAGAATTCGGGGTGGAATGGTGCTGGTTCTCACGGAGGGGCTGGCGATGAAGGCGCCAAAAATAAAACGGCACGTTGACAAACTCGGGATCGAAGGCTGGGGCTGGGTGGCGGGGCTGGTGAAAGCGAAGGTAGAGAAGGGAGAGCGGGATTTCTTGGCGGACTTGATCGCGGGGCGCCCCGTCTTTGGCAGCCCGTCAAGGAAGGGCGGGTTCAGGCTCCGCTACGGGCGTGCTCGCAACACCGGGCTCGAGACGGTTGGAATAAACCCTGCTACGATGAATTTGCTTGAATTCACCGCGGCGGGAACGCAGATAAAACCGGAACTGCCTGGCAAGGCGGGCTGCGTCGTTCCTGTCGATTCTGTGGAAGGACCGACGGTGAAACTGAAAAATGGTTCTGTAGTTCGGCTAAATCAAAATGCTACTTCGCCACAAACTGCAGAAATAGTGGAGATTCTGGATCTGGGCGAGATTCTCGTTGATTTCGGCGATTTCCTGGAGACCGGGCACCGCTTACTGCCGGGTGCTTACTCGCACGAGTGGTGGCTGAAGGAGTTGGAGGCAGTAGCAGGGACTGGGCGAGAGCCGGAGAAGTGGCGGCACAAAACTCCGAGCCAGGCGGAGGCGATAAAAATCGCTGCTCGCTTTGGCGTGCCGCTGCACCCTGCCTACACTTACTTGTGGGAAGATGTGAGCGAGGAGGACAGGGAATTTTTGGCAGACTGGGTCTGCAAGAACGGGTCTTTAGAAGAGGACGAGGAGACGCTGTTTCTTCCAAACGACGACCGCGGACGAGTAAAGGTAATTCTGGAAAATTTACTCGTCTTGCACAACTTTTTTTCTAAAGAGAAATCCTTGACTAAAAGAGAAAAGATTTCAGTAGAAGAGCCGGCTGCTTTGCTGCGGTGTTTAGGAGTGGAGGTAAACGAAAATGAAGAGTTGAGACGGGACGCGTCGGTAAAAATAAAGACGAGACCGAGAGCGCCGACGAGAATCGGAATGCGAATGGGCAGACCCGAGAAGTCGAAGGAGCGGAAGATGAAACCTGCACCGCACTCAATTTTCCCGCTCGGCGAGCACGGCGGCAAGAGCAGGTCGCTGCGGGCGGCTTTGAAGACGGGGGGGGTTGAAGTAGAAATCCAAACACAAACCTCGGGAGGGACAAACAAAAAAAACAAAAAGAGCGTTGTTTTGCGGGCGTACTACCACGAGACGCTAAAAAAGCTGGGCGTGCCTCCGAACACAGACAAGCAGGATGTAAAATGCGTGCGAGGTCTAATTTCAAAGCAGAAAGTGGCGGAGGAGTTGGGAAAGGGGATTTTGAGGGCAAAGCACGGCGTCTTCGTCTTCAAGGACGGCACAATTCGCTACGACTTCACGAACCTCCCTCTAACGCATTTCAAACCCGCAGAGGTCGGGTTGAGCGTCCAAAGAGCGAGGGAACTGGGCTACTTGCGGGACAAAAACGGCGAGGAACTGACGAGCGGGACGCAAATCCTCGAACTCAAGCAGCAGGATGTCGTTATTTCGGCTAACGCGGTTGCGTACCTGCTGAAAGTCTCAAATTTCTTGGACGACCTGCTACAGCGGTTCTACGGCTTGCCCGCCTACTACAAGGCTTCTCGCAAGGACGACCTCGTCGGACAACTCGTGCTCGGACTCGCACCCCACACCTCTGCTGCGATTTTAGGCAGAATAATCGGTTTCACCCGCGCTTCCGCCTGCTACGCTCACCCTTTTTTTCACGCCGCAAAAAGGAGGAACGCGGATGGCGACGAGGATTCAATTCTGCTTCTGCTGGACGCACTCCTCAACTTCTCGCAGTCCTTTTTACCTGAGAAAATCGGCGGCAGAATGGACGCCCCTCTCGTCCTCATCCCGTTCATCAACCCCAAAGAAGTGGACAAGGAGGCACACAACGTCTCCGTAGCGAGTGAGTACCCGCTGGAGTTCTACGAAGCCGCCTGCGCGGGTAAGAGTCCAAAAGAGGTGGTGGCAGAAGTAGAGACCGCAGCGAGCAGAATTGAGGGCGCGGAGGCGAACGGAGAGCCGACGACGCGGGACGTTTACGGCTTCGGTTACACGCACGAGACCACAGACATCGCCGCAGGACCTTTGAATTCGCTCTACAAGACGCTGGGCACGATGGTCGAGAAGTTGGAGGCGCAGCTAAGGCTGGCGAGAATGCTGCGGTCGGTGGACGAGCGCGAGGTCGCAGAGACGGTCATAAAAAACCACTTCCTCCGCGACATTAAAGGCAACCTCCGCGCCTTCGGCTCGCAGAAGACGAGGTGTAGTAAGTGCAACGCAAAATACAGGCGAATTCCACTGACCGGGAAGTGCGAGAGGTGCGGCAGTAAAATCGTCCCCACTGTGCACGTGGCGAGCATAAAAAAATATCTCGCCGTCTCGCTGCGGGTAGCCGAAGAGTACCACCTCTCAAATTACACGCAGCAGCGGCTGGAACTGCTGGAGAAGGATGTGAACTCACTCTTTCCAACAGCAGCGGCGGTGGAGAAGCAGAAGCAGAGGCCGTTATCGGATTTTATGTAGCACGACTTTCTAAATTTGGTGTTCTGATGAAAGCCCTAATAAGCGTCTTCAAGAAAGAGAAAGTAGTAGAGTTCGCAGCAGCACTAAAGAGGCTCGGAGTAGAGGTAGTTGCGACAGAGGGGACAGCGAGGGTGCTCTCGGAAAACGGAGTCGCAGTGACAAAAGTCTCGGAGTTCACGGGGTTTCAAGAACTGCTCGGTCTCGGTGCAGGAGGTGGTGCAGGAGGAGGAGTTGGAGGTGGTGCAAGAGGCAGTGCAGGAGGGAGTGGCAAGGTAAAGACGCTGCACCCACGAATTCACGCTGCGATCGCGACTGCAGAGATCGGAATCGTCGCAGTGAACCTTTTACCTTTAGAATTTTCGGGTGAGGGTGTAGAGCGTGAGGGTGTAGAGCGTGAGGGTGTAGAGCCTTTGGAGGGAATGGACATTGGCGGTGTTGCCTTGCTCCGCTCTGGGATAAAGAACTTTGAGGAGGTTGCGGTCGTCGTGAATCCGGCGAGGTACGACGCGGTGGTTGAGGAGCTTGCAGCGGCAGAGGAGGGGAGGTTGTCGCGTGCCACAAAATTGGAGTTGGCAAGGGAGGCGTCAAAATATTTGTTGGCTTACGGGGCAGAAATTGACAAAATATTAAGAAGAGAAAAGAAAGACAAGTACAGAGAAGAAAAATGAAAATATGCATTCCGACGATGGGGGAGAGAGGATTGGACGAGTTGGTGAGCGAGCATTTTGGGCGGGCGCCGACATTTACGGTCGTAGACTTAGAAGGGTTAGAGGGAAAAGAGTTAGAGGGCAGTGCCGTAGCGAGCGAGGCGGTAAAAGTGGTGCCAAACACGAGCGAGCACTTCGGCGGCGTCGGTCACGCACCTGAAATCATTTCAGGGGAGGGCGTGGAAGTGATGCTCTGCGGCGGCTTGGGACCGCGTGCAATTCAAATGTTCGAGCAGTTTGGCGTTGAGGTCTTTGTCGGTCTCTCGGGGGCAGAGACGGTGAGGGACGCGATCCGGGCTTTCCAGGCGGGCGCGCTGCACGAAGCCACCGACGCAGACGCTTGCAGAGAGCACAGGCACTGAAGAAAAAGAAGCAGAGGAAGAGAAAGGAACAGAAAGGATGAAGAAGGACTGGGAGGCGTTGCTGCGGGAATTGCGGGAAATACACGAGGATTTCAGAGAAATCGCAGCAGCGGAGCTTGAGGTCGCGGAGTGGGTGCGGTGGAAGTGCAAGTTCGGGTGTAGGGCGTACGCCAAGCACCTCACCTGCCCGCCTTACGCACCGACGCCAGAGGAGACGAGAAGGCTCTTGGCAGGCTACGAGCGGGCGGTTGTCGCAAGGTTCGAGGAGGTGCAGCCGAACTCGGAGGTGCCGCCCGCACACATTCACCACTACCTCTGGGACGCGATTTTGAAGATGCACGAGACGATGTTTGAGTTGGAGCGGCACACTTTCCTCGCAGGCTACTACAAGGCGTTCGCGATGGCTGCGCTGCCCTGCTCCTACTGCAGCGACTGCCTGCCCGAGCGGGCGGGTTTTGTTCTCGAGGGTGAGGCGTCAAAGCGGTTCTGCGAGCGTCAGGAGCGGGCGAGACCCTCGATGGAAGCGTGCGGAATTGATGTTTTTAAAACCGTGCAGAAGGTGGGTTACGAGTTAGAGGTGCGTAGGTCAGCAACCGAAGAGATAATTTTTTTTGGGCTGCTCTTGATTGAATAAGTCGTAAAGAAAAGTAAAGTAAAATAGAGTGAAGGAGAGCAAGGGCTCGTGGCTTAGCTTGGATAAAGCACCGGCCTTCTAAGCCGGGGATCGCGGGTTCGAATCCCGCCGAGTCCGTCTCCTTAATTTTTTATTAGGTGCCCTCGCCTCGCTTTCCTTCCCTACTCAACCTAGCGAGAGGAACTTCAGAGTTTTTGGCTCCCCCTAAAATCTTACTCACACGACAAATAAGACTTTAACTTACTACCTCTCACTTAACCCCCGCAACATTGCCTCAATCTGTGCCGAGGTGAAGTTCTTCTGCGTCAGCGCACCCACAGGGCATTCAGGAACGCAGGTACCGCAACCCTTACAGAGCGTTGGGTTCACACGCGACTTCCTCGTCCGCAACACGACCTCCTCAAACCGCCTCTCCCCCGCTTCCACCAACTCAATCGCACCGAACGGGCAGACCGCCTCGCAGGCACCGCAGCCGATGCAAAGCTCCTCCACCACCACCGCAGTCAACGGCTCCACCTCTAAAAACTCTTGCGACAGGAGACTGCAGACTCGCGACGCCGCCGCGGACGCCTGTGCAACGCTGTCTGGAATATCTTTTGGCGACTGGCAGCAGCCGGCGAGAAAAATACCGTCGGTGAGCGTATCCACCGGGCGAAGCTTCGGGTGTGCCTCCCAGAAGAAACCGTCCGCACTCTGCGTTATTTTTAACTTCCTCGCAAGGTCAAGAGCGTCCTCCCGCGGCACAATTCCCGTCGCAAGCACCACGAGGTCTGCCTCTCTCTCTACCACCCGACCTTCTCTCACCGCTACCCTCACTCTCAACTTCCCCTTTTCGCCTTCACCCTCACCCTCACCCTCACCCTCACCCTCACCCTCACCCTCACCCTCTCCCTCTCCCACCTTCTCCACTTTTATCTCATCTGCCAACTCCCGTCTTACATAATTCACTCCCTCTTCTTTCACACGCCAGTAGAACTCCTCGAAGCCCTTCCCGAATGCCCGAACGTCCGTGTAAAAAACCGTAACATTCGCACTTGGAATCTTCTCTTTCACCAAGTGTGCCTGCTTCGCCAAATACATACAGCAGACCCGCGAGCAGTACTCCGCCTCTCCCGGCTTGCGAGACCGAGAGCCGACGCAACTCACGAACACCACCTCCTTCGGCTCTTTTCCGTTCACTAAAATCTTACCACCCGTCGGACCTGAGGCAACCGAGAGCCGCTCAAATTCCAAGCCTGTCAGAACCTCGTCGTACTCGTAGCCAAATTTTTTGGGTGGCTTGAGTAACTCGAAGCCAGTCGCAACCACAATCGTCCCTACCTCCAACTCCAACTCTACCTCCTCCAACTCTTCCTTCTTCCCCTCTCCTGCACCCCCTCCCGCACCCACACTCCCTCCTGCCCCTTTTCCCGCCTGTCCGAAATCAATCGCGTCTGTGGGGCACGCCTCCGCGCAGGACGGCGACTCACCGCATTTCCCCTTCGTTAAGTAGAGGCAGTGGTCTGCGTCCACGGTGTAGACCAGTGGAACCGCCTGCGGAAACGGCACGTAAATTGCCGACCGCTTCGCCAACCCCTCCTCAAATTCGTTCGGCACGCGACCACGAAGCCGGCACACCTCCGCACACTCGCCGCAGCCCGTGCACTTCCGCTCGTCCACGAAACGCGGCTTCCTCCGCACCCGCACCTTGTAGTTCCCGAAGTAGCCCCCCACCTCAACCACCTCCGAGTAAGTGAGCAAGTGAATATTTTTGTGCCTCTCGAGTTCGACCATTTTTGGCGTTAAAATGCAAGCCGAGCAGTCCAAAGTCGGAAATGTCTTGTCGAGTTGAGCCATTCGACCGCCGACCGACGGCTCTCGCTCCACTAAAAAAGTCTCGAAGCCCTTGTCTGCGATCTCGAGAGCCGCGAAAATCCCGGACACGCCACCCCCCACAACCAGTGCTCTCGGCACAACACCGACCCGTTTCCTCTCCAACGGCTCCAGCAACGCCGCCCGTGCAACCGCCGCCGCAACCAAGTCCTTCGCCTTCTCGGTCGCCTCTGCCCTCTCCGTCCTCTCCGAGTGCACCCACGCGCACTGCTCCCGAATGTTCGCCATCTCAAAGCAGTAGCGGTTCAAACCCGCCTCCTCGCACGCGTTCCTGAAAGTCTGCTCGTGCATTCGCGGCGAGCACGACGCAACCACCACCCGGTTCAACCCCCGCTTCCGAATGTCGCGTTTTATCAACTCCTGACCCGGCTCCGAGCACATATACTGGTAGTCCCTCGCGACCGTCACGCACGGCAGCCCGCCTGCAAACTCCGCCACCGCCTCAACCGCAACCGTCGCCGCAATGTTCGTCCCGCAGTGGCAGACGTAAACGCCAACGCGGGGCGTCCGGGGCTCCTCTTCTTTGCCCGCCATTTTCCTTCCTTATTTTAAAGATATTTTCGCATTGTTTTTACAGCAATCGCAGAAAATCCTCCCGCCTCAGACCCGCCTCCTTGATAATTCTATTCAGTGTGCCCTTCTTTAATGTCCCATGAACAGGAACTGTGATTTTGAGCGTTTTGCCGTCTTCAACCTTCTGAAGTCTAACATACGAGCCTCTTTACCGTGTTGCCATAAATCCTGCCTTTCTTAGTGCTCTTCCGCGACTTTGAGCTGCGAGGACTGCAATAGTTCGCCTTCGTCCGGCTCAAGATAAAGCTCTACTGCTTCCTTGATATTTTTTAATGCCTCTTCGTCTGTCTCGCCTTGAGATATGCTCCCTGGGAGTGCGGGCACGTACACCGTGTACCCTCCCTCCTCTTGCGGTTCCAAAACTACTTTTAGTTTCATATTTCCTCTTATGCCTCTTACTTTCCGATAGCCTGTATAAAATGTTTTCGATTTTTTTAGATGCTCTAAAAGTGAGAAGTTCTCATTTTATCCGTTCACCTCACTCCTCTCTTCACCTCACTCCTCTCTTCTCCTCACTCCTCTCTTCTCCTCACTCCTCTCTTCTCCTCACGAGCTCGCGGGCGACTTCTCCCGCCTTCTCCTTCACCTCCTCTTCGCCCTCCACTTTCCCCCCCTTCATCAAAATCCTGCCGTCGCAAATCAGAGTGTCAACGCAACTCCCGTTCGCAGCGTAAACAATGTTTGAAATCAAATTGTGGCTCGGCACAAGTTCCGCCTTCTTCAAGTCCAGCAACGCAACGTCCGCCAGCCGCCCCTCTTCCACCGCCCCCGCGTTCAACCTGAACATTCTCGCCGCGTTGCGTGTCGCAAGTCCAAACGCCTCTTCTGCTGGCAGGCTCGTCGGGCTGCCAAACGCCTTCTGAAACAACGACGCAATTTTCATCTCCTCAAAGAGGTCGAGGTTGTTGTTAGAGGCGCAGCCGTCGGTCCCGAGCGCGATATTTTCGTACAACCCCGCCCGCTTCAACTCCTCGTACGGCAGCCGCCCTGCTGACAATTTCATATTTGACGCCGGGCTGTGCACGATTTTCACCTCGTTCTTCTTCAGCAGCTCCACCTCCCGCCTGCTTAAGTGAACGCAGTGGCAGGCGACCGTTCTCGGACTCAAGAACCCAAGCCCGTCGAGGAACTCCACCGGCCGCTTCCCCCCGCGTCCTCCTTTACCCCCGCGTCCTCCTTTACCCCCGCCCCCTTCTCCACCCCCACACCGCTTCACACACTCCTCAACCTCCCCTGCGGTCTCGGACAAGTGAATGTGAACAAGGAGGTCGTGTTTCTCCGAGAAGTCCCGCACCCAGCAGAGGCTCTCCTCCGAGACCGTGTAAATCGCGTGCGGTCCGAGTGCGAAAATAATCCGTTCTGGAAATTTTTTGCTCTCTCTGTACAACGCCTCGTTCCTTTTCTGCTGCTCTCTCGCTCTGGTTTCGTCAAAGCCGTCGATAAAAACCGCGGACAACGCCGCCCGCATTCCGCTCTCGGCAACCGCCCTCGCACTCCCGCGCCAGTGCCAGTACATATCGTTGAAAAATGTCGTCCCGGATTTTATCATTTCCAAGCACGCGAGCCTCGTGCCCCAGTAAACGTCCTCCTCGGTCAGCCTCGCCTCAGCGGGCCAAATCTTCGTCTCTAACCACTCCTGAAGTGGCAGGTCGTCTGCGTAGCCGCGAAACAAAGTCATCGCCGCGTGCGTGTGTGCGTTAAAAAGCCCCGGAATCGCGGCTTTGCCCCTGCCGTCCAGCACAAATTCCGCTTCTCTCTCTTTAAAACCGCCTGCTCCTGCCTCGCTAACCTCTTCAATTAAATTCCCCTCGATGAAAATGTCCCGCTCTCTGCCTGCTCCTCTACCGCCCAACAGCACGTTCTTTATCAAGATTGACATTTTTTCTGCCCTCTACACTCTACATTCCAAAAACTCTACATTCCAAAAACCTGCCCCAAGAAAATTGCGAAGACGCCACCGAAGAGCGTGGCTAAAATGTTCACCTGATGCTTGTTCAGTTTTAGCGGGCGTCTGTCCTCAACGCTCGCTCCGAGCAGGCTGTCCACGACGCAGCCTACGAACCCCGAGAAGATGCAAAATAAAAAAAAACTGTAGTAGGGACCTCCGTCTCCGACGAACGCGAGAGCGGCGAGCGAAATCAAACCCGAGCCGAGCAGAGCAGCGCCGAGACCTGCCAGACTGACGCCACCGTTCGTGCCAACAGGAACTTTTTTTAGCGTTGTGATTAGCCTCGGCTCTCCGCCGTCCGCCTGCCCGATTTCTGTTGAAAATGTGTCTGCACAGGCGGTAGCGACCGCACCTGAGAAGCCGAGCAGGAAGACGGTCTTTTGAGAGAAGCCGTAAAAAACCGCGAAGACCAGCGGCGACAAGCCGTTGCCAAGCACATTATTTATGTCTCGCATTCCCTTGCTCCCTCCTCCCTTTCCTCCTCCTCCTCCTCCCTTTCCTCCTCCGCTTTCACCGCCTCCTCCTCCGCTTTCACCCCCTCCTCCGCCTTCTGCAACGCCGAGCAGTTCTTTCTTCTCGTACTTGTATTTCGTGACCAAGTTCCCAAAGACGAAGAACGCGAGTAGCAGAAGCAGACCCGCGTAGCCAAACTCGAGCCCCAACGCCAACAAAATCACCACGCCAAGCCCGAGCGTGCCGAGAAACGCGGAGGTGTTTATTTTGCGTTTTAGGTAAGCGTAAAGCACGAGCGAGAACGCTACCAAGACGGTAAGCCCGGTTAGAGTCGCAGTTTCAAACATTTTTACACCCCCTCGCAAAAATCCTGTCAAAAGTCTCTCTCTCAATTTCTTCGAAAAATATCGCCCGTCCGACCTCGCCACGCAGCCGCCTGACCTCGCGTAGTCCCATCGCGCCGAGAACCTCAAGCAGCTGGTTCCGCCACGCACCGACGAGATTTATTATCCGCTGCGCCGCCCACTCGGCGTCCACTTCTTCCAACCCCACCGGACACTTCAGTCCCCGCCCCTTAGCGTTCAGTCCCCCCCCCTTAGCGTTCAGTCCCCGCCCCTTAGCGCACGCTCTGCAGTAGCGGCACTCCAGAGCCAAAAGAAGCGGCAGGTCAACCGCGGTCAAATCAGCACCGCAAATTATTGATTTCGCCACGTGCTCCGCCATTGCGATTCCTCCGCTCACTACGAGCGTTACCTCGTCCCGGATTCTACGCTTCACCAAATGTCTGTGAACCTTCAGGGTCAGGTCATTTACAAATAAACTTTTTTCAAAAGTTTGCTGCGAGGTTTGTGCAGCGTTTTTGATCAAACTTTTTTTGAAAGTTTGTCCGTTGAGGTCCGCACAAAGGTGAACGACTTCTACGCCTGCGTAGGTCAGTTCTTCCACGATTTCCGCTACTTCCTCGGCGACGCTGAAAGGCACTCTCACCGCGACGAGCGTTCCAGGACTTAACCTCTTCGCCTCGCTCACTTCTCTCAAAACGCTTTCTCCACCGCCGTACTCAAATTCCACCATTTTGCACACCTTAATCAAATCTTTCAGCGCAGCGTTTTTGGTCAAACTTTTTCTAAAACTTTGCGGCACCAAAAAATCCTTGTAGCCCGCGTTAAACCACTCTCCTGCGTCCACAATCATAAAAGTGCCAAGACGAGAGGCAGCCCTCGCCACCGCTTCGTAGACGCTCTTAAACCTACCAAAAGGGAGTGCGTTAAAATTAAAAATTATCGGAATTGGAACGGTCAGTGTTGGTGGGACAGGAGACGCGATCTTCCCGTTACCGTGGACGTTACCGTGGGTGTTAACGTGGGTGTTAACGTGGGTGTTAAACTTGAGAGCAGGTAGCTTTCGCCCGACGTCCACTGCGGTGCTGATGTATTCGCGTCCGTGAATCCCGTCCCTCGTGGGTCGCACGATTTCTGACATGTCCGTCCACATTGAATCGAAGCCTTCGCCTGAAAACGGTCCTGGGTAGCCCGCGCCAGAGACTGGGATCTTGCCGGTCTCCGCCTGGTACCAGTTCGTGCTGATTATTTCGGGCGTCCAGTAGGAGTCGCCGAGCAGGGAATATTCTGGGTTTTCACGGATGCTCAACGCCTCTCTCGGACACTCCTGCACGCAGCGGAAGCAGCCTTTACAGCGGTGTCCTTCGGGTTCTGCCATTTTTCTCGCGTCTTCTTCCCCCCGTTTGTGTACCTCGTAGACGCAAACGCTGGCACACTTTCCGCAATTTATGCAGCCACTCTCGTCCCGTCTTATCTCAAACTTCCCGATTGGTTTGTAGCGCGGCGGTCTCGGCACGACCGCAACGCTGTATTTTTTAGGCATTAAACTTTTTCTAAAAGTTTGACTAAAACTAATTTTCATAAACGAGCCTCCAGTAGTCTTCGCTCGATTCCAACGCCGCGACGAACTCCTTTACCTTCTCCTCCGCCGGCTTGCCAAACCTGTCTTCAAGCAGCTTTTCCAGCTCCGTCCACGCCGCGACGAGGTCAAGGTCGTTCTGACAGACCTCCCGGCACATCTCACAGTGCGTGCACAAAAAAACCTTGTCCGAGTCGCTTTTCGTTACTTCGCTGCCTGCACCCTTCCCTCTCTCTCTTCTCGTGCCTTCAAGAAGTTTCTTGGCGAGAAGAAGCTTGTTCTTTGGAATTACTCTCTCCTCGCAGGTAACAAGGTACGCGGGGCAGTTGGCAGCGCAACTCCCACACTTGACGCAGGAGTAAACCGCTCTTTCAAGCACCGACTCCTCTCTCTGCTCTTTCTTTTTATCTTTCTTTTTAACCTCCTCTTTGGCGGGTAAAAGCAGCGGGGCAAAGAGCGGCGTAGCCAAAGCCGCAGCACCGACTAACGGTTCGAAGACGAGCGGTTTGAAGACGACTCCGGGGAAGTTCCAGAATTTCGTCCGCACCGCGAAGAACTTGTTCGGGTTTAAAATCCCCCGCGGGTCGACTTTTTTCTTGTAGGCTTTGAGAGTTTTTAGCGTCGTTCTGCCAAATTTAGCCTTTACGAACGGCGTGTTCCAAATTCCGACACCGTAAGGGACGCCGCCGAACTTTAGCCCGAGTCGCGTGAGAGCAGGGACAAGGCTCAGGTGGAGCAGGTAAGTCTTCGACTCTCGGGCGTCGCACTGGTGCGTTAAAATCAGGAGTGCCTCACCCTCGCCCGTTCCCTTCTGCCCCAAAATGTGTGACTCCGCCTGCAAATCCATTCCGCACCTCTCTGCCGCCCGCTTCGCTGCTTTAAGAAACGGAACCGCGTTCTCAAGCGGGAGGACGAGTTCACACGCCAGCGGAGTGGGCTTGCTGCCGCTACTTCTCTTCATCGGAAAAAGCCGCTCGTGCCAGAGGTAGTTCGCAAGGTGTTCTTCTGCAAGCCTGCCCCGCCGCTGCGTCGCAAACTCGACAAATTTCGTCGCCTCTTCCTCCTCCTTCTCCTCTTCCTTCCCCTCTTCCTTCCCCTCTTCCTCCTCCCTCTCCTCCTCCCTCTCCTCCTCTCTCTCCTCCTCTCTCTCCTCCTCCCTCTCTTCCTCCTCCTCAAACTCCACCAACACTGCCTCCTTCACCGCGAACAAATCCTCGCCCAGCACCGCGTTCGCCTCTTCAAGATGCCCGGCGTCCAAATATTTTATGTGGTAAGGTTTGGGCTTGAAATCCGATTTTACCAAGTCCCGCACAAAATCAAACGCCGCTTCGCAACTCTCAAAATACGCCAAACGCGGCAGCGACCTTTTCGGCTTCTTTCGCAGTTTCAGGGTCGCAGTCAGAACCAAGCCGAACTGTCCCTCTGTCCCGAAGAACCGCTCAAACTCTGCTTCGTTTGACTGAAAGGTCTTCACCTCGCCCGACGGGAACAGAACCTCAAGCGACTCCACCTGCTCCTTGAGGTGTCCGAACCTGAAACTTCCTACTCCGTACCCCCCAGTAGCGACCCAACCGCCGACAGTCGAGAAGAAGCTCGAGGGGTAGGCTCGGAGTGAAAAATCTTCAGACTTCAAAAAGTTCTCGATTTCTGACCACCTCACGCCTGCTTGGACTTTTAGCGCCCTCCAATTTCCCTCTCTTTCAGATTTCTTTGGTAAAGGTTTCTTTTCTAAAGAAAGGTTTTTCAGGAGAGAGAAGTCAAGAATGACGCCTTTTACCGTAGGAAGAACGCCGCCGAGCCCGGAAGAAGCCGAGCCTCGTGGGAAGAGTGCCACCCTCTCGGCGTTTGCGAACCCAACGATTTTTTTTAGTGCGTCAACGCTTTTCGGCTGGACTACGAGTTCCGGAGTAGTCTCAAAGAGCCTGCTTGCGAACGGAACTTCGCCGATGTCCGTGCTGAAGAGTTCACGCTCGAAGTCGCCCTCCAAAATCCGCCCCTCGTCTCCGACGAGTTCTTTTAGCCTCTCTTTTAACTTCTCCACCATAATTTCCTCTTGCCTCTACAATCTAATTTTATTTTCTCTCACCTTTACCCTCACCCGCTTCTTAAGAACCGGAACCAACCGCTTTATTTTTATCTCCTCCTCTTTCTCTACCTTACACTCGCCAACAGGAAGATCTGGGCATTTTCCGTTCACTTCGTAGACAAAAAACCCCTCTTCGCCGTCGATTGACGCAATAAACTCTCTCTCGCCTACTTTTTTCATTCTCACACCGGCAACCGTCTGCAGTGCCTCCAAAATGCTCGTTCCCTTCTGAACTTCTACCTCGTGTTCCTCGCTAAAAGGCTCCAACACCTCGTACAACCGCTCTTTGTTCTTCCTTAACACTCTCAACACGTGCGTCCCGCCAAACTCCTCCCGCTCCACCAACCCCGCCGCCTCCAGAATCTTGGCGTGCTTCGCCACAACCGGCACCGAAATGCCCATTTCCCTCGCCAAGCCCGAAATATGAAATTTACGCTGCCCCAAAAGTTTTAACATTTTTTGCCGCGTTTTACTGCTCAACGCCCTAAATATTTCCTCATTCATTTTTCCCTCCTACCTCCTTTCCCACCGCACGAGGAAAGCGACTGCTGCTGCTAACAACCCCGCAACGCCGAAGACCGCCTCGAAACCCGGCTCTTCTGCTGCCTTAGTTTCCGTCTCTCTCGGCTTCGGAGACGCCGTCGCCGCTGGTGTTGGCGTGGAAGAGGAAGAGGGAGGAGGAGAGGGTTTTAAGGTTGCCGTTGGCGTTGAGGCCGCCGCTGCGCCGAGTGCTAAAATAATAAAAACCGCTGTAAATCTAACAATTTTCATAACTACTTTTTTAATTTCTTAATGTTAAAAGATTATGAAAATTTTGTTGGCAACAGGGAGGAGAGCGGAGGGGGTGGTAAAGAATGCAGTGAGATCTTTAGACTGCTGCGAGGTTCTTACGCAGGACTTGGGAATTGCCGCCTTCTCGACGCCCAAATCTCTGCGAAACGCACTTGAAAAAAATTTTATTTCCCCAAAAAATTACGACCTCGTTCTTGTCTCGGGGCTCTGTAAGTCTGATTTTAGCGGTTTAGAGAAAGAGCTCGCCACACCAGTCAGGCTGGGTCCCAGGCACGCCTACGACCTCGGAGAGGCGTTGCAACTCGCAGGAGCAGGAAAGGGTGTGGAAGCAGGAGAGGGAGAGAGAGAGGGAGTGGGAAAGGGTGAGGGAAAGGGAGTGGGAGAGGGAGTGGGAGAGGGAGAGAGAGAGGGAGTGGGAAAGGGAGTGAGAGTGGCGTCGTATTTCTCGCCGCTTACGCCTGCGGATTTATTTTTGGCGGAGAAGAGGCGAGAGAGCGCGAAGAAGCAGTTGGCGGAGTTAGAAAGGAGTGCAAGAGCAGAGTTCAGCGTAAAAGGAGTGAAAATCGGCGGAGGTGCAAGAATGAAAGTCTGCGCGGAGATTGTGGACGCGACGCTCTTGAGCGAGGAAAAAGTGCAGCGGAGAGCGAGATATTTCGTGGAGTGCGGTGCTGACATTCTGGATGTTGGCGTTCATTTGGGTGCGAAGCCGGGCGCGGTGAGGCGGGCGGTAAGAGCGGCTCTTGGCGCCGCCCCCGAAGTCCCTCTCTCGGTTGACAGTTTAGACGCTGACCTAATTCTCGCAGGCGTCGAAGCCGGCGCCGAGATTGTGCTCAGCCTGAACCGCGAAAACATCGCGAGAGTGGGCAACGAAGTAGCAGCGAGAGGCGTAGCAGCGGTTGTAGTTCCCGATTTTGACGCACCTCCGAAGAAGAGTAACGAGAGCCTCTTTGAGAACTTAAGGCTGGCGGAGGAGCACGGCATAAAACGCGTAATCGCCGACCCTGTCTTGAACGCGGTCGGCTACGGAATTGCAGAGTCCCTGCACAACTATTTTCTCTTCAGAGAGCGGGACAAAACCACGCCGCTCTTCTTTGGCGTCGGAAATGTCACGGAGTTGTTGGACGCAGACTCGGTGGGCGTGAACGCGGTCTTGGCGGGCGTGGCGTCCGAGTTGAACGCGGACATTCTTTTTACGCCCGAACACAGCGACAAGGCAAGAGGGAGCGTTAGAGAGTTGCGAGTGGCGTCAGAAATGATGACGCTCTCGAAAGCACGCTGTGTGGGAGGGGGCGGGAGCGCCCCAAAAGATGTTGGACTCGACCTCTTGGTCTTGAAAGAGAAGCGAAGCCACCCACCAAAGCAACTTCAGGACAAAGACGAGCGGGGGGTTGTTCTCGCGAGCGGGGACGAGCAGTGGCGGCTTGACCCCAAGGGGTGCTTTAGAATCGGCGTCTGTGAAGTGGAGGGTAAGCGGAAAATTTATGCAAAACACACGCCAAGCGGGAGGAAAGTAGTAGGCGGAACTGCGAAGGAGGTTGCAGAAACAATCTTGCGGTTGGGTCTGGTCTCCCTGCTCGAGCACGCCGCTTACTTGAGTGCTGAGTTGACGAAGGCTGAACTCGCACTGCGGTTGGACAGGAGTTACGAGCAGGACGAGGTGCTATTTTAAAATCTGCCTCTACCTCCACCTCTTCTACCTCCACCTCTGCCACCGCCTCGTCCGCTTCCGACACCTCCAACGCCACTGCCGAGAGCCTGTCCTGAATGAGCCGGGACAGTCGGAGCCTCTGCTGCTTTATTTAGACCGCCGCTTTTGTACTTCTCGACTACTTCTTTCACCGTGCCGAACGCCCCAGTCGCGATTTTAACGCCTGCTGCGGAGAGCACTTGAAAAGCGTTAGGACCAACATTCCCTGTAACAAGCACCTCTGCATTTTTATTCACGACTGTCTCCGCTGCCTGTATTCCTGCTCCTCCGGGTGCGTTAAAGGCTTCGTTTGGCATCGCCTCGAAATCCGTCGTCTCCGAGTCAACGAAGACGAAATATTTGCACCTTCCAAACCTCGGGTCTACCTCTGCACTCAAATCCCCCGCTACTGCAGTTACGCATATTTTCATTTTTTCTTTCTCCTTTCCTTTCTCTTCTCCTTTTTCCTCTTTTTCCTGATTTTTATTTTACCGTGCGTATTTATTTCTTACTACCTCGCTCTATAAAATGGTTTATAAAATGGTTTATAAAATGGTTTATAAAATGGTTTAATTTTTAATTTTTCATTTTTAATTTTTAATTTTTAATTTTTCACCCCGCAAATCCACAATCTCTGAGACCTCGGGACCAGTAGAAATCAACTTCACAGGCACTCGCGTGTCCTGCTCTACCCGCTGCACGAAATCCCGAACCTCCCTGCTCAACTCGCCGTACTCCCGCACACCCCTGCACGAGGGGTCTAACTTGTCCACGCCGCTAAGAGCCACTGTAGTCGCGCCGTTAATCATCGCGGAGTAAGCCGCCATTTTTCCGTCCCAAACGCCAATTCGCCGTTTCCTGCCTGTAACCGTGCCAAACTCCTCGATCTGCAGTTCCGCAGCCTTCGCCTCTGCCATTTGCGTCTCGAACGGACCTTCGCCGACCCGCGTCGGAAACGACTTGAAGACCACGACGACCTCGTCCACCCTCGTCGGACCCAGCCCCACATCAGCAGCCATCTGCGAGGCGGTCGTGTCTTTGGAGGTGACGAAAGGGTAAGTGCCGTAGAGCAGAGAAATGCCGAACCCTTGCGTGCCTTCCACCAGCACTCCTTTCCCGCGCTCCAACGCCCCGTTTATTTCTGCAGGCACGTCGCAAACAAACTCCTGCAACTCCTCCAAGTCCTTCGCCTGCCTCGCTGTTCGGAGTGCACGAGCCGCGTTCGCAGGACCGCAGCCGGACCCGGTAGAGCCGATTTTCCCTTTTAAGTGGGCGTTCTTCGTGTCCTCCTCAATGTGCTGCAGCTCAATTATTCCGCACCGCCTGTCCACGCCGACTCTGCCTTCCAGCCCAAACGAAGCCACCTCTCGCCTTAAAACCCGCGGGTCAACCAACACCCCAGAGCCGATCAGAAGCCTCGCCGACTCCTGCACAAACCCTGACGGCACCATTCTTAACGCGTACTTCTTCCCCTCAACCTCTACTGTGTGTCCTGCGTTTGGTCCTACGCCGCCCCTCGCAACCACCTCGGGCTTGTCGTGCCTTGCGAGGTACGCGATGATTTTTCCCTTTCCCTCGTCCCCAAAAAAGCCACCTACTAAAATTGTCGCTGGCATAATTTCTCTCTCTTTTGCGTCCTTAATAAAATGCGCAGTCTCAGCCCTCGACCTCGAAATCCTCTACTCTCACCGCTCCCTCTCCTCCTCCCTCTTTTTTCTTTCACTCGTTCCTTTTCCTTCGTCCATTTTTTTAAAATATGAATCCGGAATTAAAAGGGAATGCGGGAAGAGGAAAAAGGGAGAGAGAAACGGGAAGAGGAAAAAGGGAGAGAGAAAGGGAGAGAGAAAGGGAGAGAGGGAGGAGAGAAGGAGGAGAGAAGGAGGAGGATTTTGATGTGGTGCTCGTGGGCGATGTGTTCTACGACATTGCCACAACTCCACTCCGCGACTACCCAGAGCGAGACAAGCAGCTGGGCTGCGGATTTATGCTCAGCGTGGGCGGTCAAGCCGGGAACTGCGCTGCTGCCTGTGCTTCTTTGGGCTTGAGAACCGCTCTTGTTTGCAAGACCGGAGGGGGCGTGCTTTCAAAATGGGTAACAGCGGAGTTGCAAAAGTTGGGCGTTCGCTGCTTCGCAGGGAAGGAGAGGTGCGAGAGCAGGAGAGAGGTGGGAATAACGGTGAGCGTAGCCTTTGAAGACGGTAGCAGGTCGATGCTGACCGAGAGGGGAGCGAATTTGGAGCTTACTGCGGCGGATTTGGATTTCGAACTCCTGAAGAGAACAAGGTTCTTGGGGCGTGCAGGACACTGGAACACCGAGGGTCTCTTTACCGCAAACAAGAAAATACTGGAGTTCGCAAAGTCCGCAGGGGCTTGCACTGGCGTGGATTTGGGCTGGAGTGCTTACCTCGGCTGGACGGCGTCGGCAAGAGAGACCGTCTTTGAGTTCCTGCCTTTTACTGACTTCCTGTTTGTGAACGAGGCGGAGGTAAAAGGCTTGAGCGGGAAGGCGGAAGGCGGGAAAGCAGGAGGAGGGGAAGCAGGAGGAGGGGGAGGAGAGCGTGAGTTGTTAGAGAGGGGGTGCGGAAATGTGATTATTCACAGAGGTGCGAAGGGCTCGTCGTGGGTGAGCAGGGATTTTGAGGTGAGCTGCCCCGCGTTTAAAGTGCAGCCGAGACGCCCGACTGGCGCTGGGGACGTTTTCAACGCGGGTTTTATTTACGCCTTCTTGGCAGGGAAGCAGGCGAAGGAGTGCTTAAGATTCGCTAACTCCTGCGCTGCAAGACACTTGACAGGAACTTTTTTTTAACTTTTCTTTAGAAAAGAAAACTTTACTAAAGAATCTTTTTTTTGATCAAACTTTTTCTAAAAGTTTGTTGGAGAGGGGAAAATTGAGACCAAGAGCGTTCTTCGTTACTTCGGGTGTAGGAATTGACAGCGAGCAGGCGAACGCCTTTGACCTCGCTTTATGCGACGCTGGCATCGGAGAGTGCAACCTGGTCGAGGTCTCCTCGATTCTTCCCGCGGCGGCGGTGGAGACAGAGCGGGAGAGGGAGAAGCTGACACCCGGCGAAATAACTTTCTGCGTGCTCTCAAGGGCGGACGGTAAGTCAGGCGAGGTCGTCGGCGCTGGGGTGGGCTACGGCTGGATTGGAGGGAGGCGAGAAGGAGAAGGGCAGGAAGAAGAGAGAGACTTTGGAATTATTTGCGAGCACCACGGTCATTTTCCAACCGCGTTTCTGAATAAAAAAATAGAGGAGAAGTTGCACAAAATGGCTGCGATTCGCGGTAAAAAAATCGCAGGCACGAAGTTAGAAGCAAAAGCGGTAGAGGTAGCGGACGGTAAATTCGGGTCGGTTGTCGTGGCGCTGGTTTTTGTGTTTTGATTTTGATTTGAATTAAATATCAAAAAAAATAAAAAGACCAGTTGGACTTTCTACACAGCAAAATCCAACTGGGCGTAGACCTGCCGGTCTCGGAAATGCTGCAGCGAGATTGCACTCGAGGGGCAGTAAGAGGCGCAACTCCCGCACCCAATGCAGCCGTCGCCGACCTTCGCAACCTTCTTCGTCTCGCCAACCACGGTCAGCACGCCGTAAGTAACCACCGGCACCGGCTCCTCTGTCAACTCGATCGCCTCGACCGGACACATTTCCACACACATTCCGCAGCCCGAGCAGATCTCCTCGTCAACCACCGAGACCACCGCAGGCGTCTCAAGGAAGTCCTTCGCCAACAGCACGCACGCCTTCGCCGCCGCTGCACTGCTCATCGCGAGGCACTCGTCCAACGCTGCAGGGAAAACCGCCGAGCCGCAGACGAAAACGCCCTCGTTCACGGTTTCAACAGGCGTCAAAACCATCTTCGGCCGTTCCTGCTTCTCCATAAAAAAGCCGTTCTTGAGCGGGACTTTGAACATTTTGCTCAACCGCTCGTTCTCCTCGGCAGCCAGCATCGGTGCAGCAAGCACGACCAAATCCGGCTTTATCTGGACCTCGTCGTTGAAAATCACATCAAAGACCGAGAGGACTCCTCCAGCCCCAACAGCACCTGACTTCAACTCTGGCTTCCGCTTCTCGTCGTACCTCAAGAACAGCACCCCCTTCTCCCTCGCCTCTTTGTACAACTCTTCCCACTTGCCGTAGGTCTTGATGTCCTGGTAAAGCACGAAGACGCTGGCGTTGGGGCTCTTCTCTTTCACTTTCAACGCACTCTTAACCACTTCGACGCTGGCGGATTTTGAATTTACCGCCTTTCCGCTTGGCTCGAGGTCTTGAACGAACACGACTGTGTTGGCGTTGAAATTGCCTGCCTTCCAGAACTCGTTCACTGTTACCACGCTCTTGTCTTTGCCGTAGCCGAGGTAGCCGTCGGGCACGAACTCCCTCGCCCCTGTCGCGATCACGCAAGCCCCGAAATCAATTTCATTTTCTGTTCCTGCTCCTGCTCCGTCCCCAGCGACAATTTTCGCCTTGAACGAGCCTGCTCTTCCGCTGACCGCTTCCTCTCTCGCACTCGTGTAAACCTTTATTCGGTCGTTCTTCTTCACCTTTTCGAGAAGTTGCGTGACCTCGTCCTGACCTTTCAAATTCCCGCCAAGCTCTGCCTCCTTCTCAACTAAAGCCACCTCGTAGCCCGCGTCTGCAATTCCAAGCGCCGCGTTCAGCCCCGAGACGCCACCGCCGACGACAAGCGCCTTCGGCACCACCGGGTAACGCTCGACAGGAATCGCCTCAAGGTACTTCGCCCGCTCTACTGCCATTCCGAGCAGGTCAGCCGCAGCCTCTGTCGCCCCTTTCTTTCCGTCGCCGCCGCCGTGCACCCACGCACACTGCTCCCTCAGGTTCACGAACTCAAGCAAGTAAGGGTTCAAGCCCGCGTCGGCACAGGCGTTCCTGACAATTTCTTCGTACTCTCTCGGCGAGCAGCCAGCAAAGACGACCCTGTTCAGCTTCACCGCCTCGTCCACAATTCCGCTCTCTACCGCCTCTAAAGTCTCCTTTAGCGTCTTCGTCTCGCCGTTCGCTAAGACGACGCCACGCAGCCCTTTTACTCGCTCCACGACCGCGGGAATGTCGACAGTCTCCGCGATTTCGCCGTCGCAGCCGCAGATGAAGACGCCAATTCTCGGCTCCGCCTCCTCGCTGACTTCAACGAACTTCCGCTCTGTCTGACCCGGAATCGGCTCTGTCCGCTCTGAAAGAAGTGCAGCCTTCAGCGCCGCACCGCTTGCCTGCCCCACGCTCTCACGAACTTTCATCGGCGCGGTCGCGGTTCCGCAAGCGAAGACCCCAGGGACGCTCGTCTCCAGCGGGCTCGTTAGGCTGGTCTCAATGTAGCCGTATTTGTCGGTCTTCACGCCAGTCACCTCTGCGAGCCTGCTCGTCGTTTTTGACGGCAGCAGACCGACCGCGAGAACCACCAAATCCAACTCTAAAGTGTCAAGCGTGCCTTTCTCTAAATTCTCGTACTTAACAGTCAGAACCCCGCCTTCGGGAACCACTTCTGGCGTTCGCGACCTAATGTATTTCACGCCGTATTTCTCCTTCAACTCCGCGACCAACTCCTCGTCCTTCCCGAAGACCCGGACGTCCATAAAAAAGACGAAGACCTCGACCTCTGGGAACCGCTCCTTTACTACCCACGCCTCCTTCGCGGTGTAGGCACAGCACGCAGTCGAGCAAATCTCGTTCTCTTGGCATCGCGAGCCGACACACTGAATAAACCCAATCCGCTTCACTCGCTTGCCGTCCGAAGGTCGCAGCAGTTCGCCTGTTCCGCTCGCGGTCGTGCCGCGCAGAATGCCCTCAAAATCTAACGAAGGAACAACATCCGGACTGCCAAACCCGTAGCTCTTCGGAATTTCGTCAAAAACATCGTAGCCCGGCGCCAGCACCACGCTCTCCACTTCTACTTCCTTACCGCCGCCCGACGCCCCGCCCGAAACTTTCAACTTGAAATTCCCCGCCGAGCCCGACAAACTCTCCAACTCACTCGAGAGCAGCACTTCAATGTTCGGGTGGTTCTGCACCTCAACAACCTTCGGCGAAAGCCCTGTCTTGCACTCCGCAAGCTCCGCCATTTTTCCGCCCAACTCCGCGTTCTTCTCTACCAAACAGACCTTGTAGCCCGAGTTTGCGAGGTCAAGAGCCGCGGTCAAGCCTGCCACTCCGCCCCCTACAACTGCTATTCCCATTTTTTACTTCACCCTCCCAAGAATCTCTTTCGTCTCCACCGCGTTCTTGTTCAGCCCCAGTTTGTTCGGCTCAATTCCGAGTGCGAGACCCAACAACTGCGTGATGTAAACGACAGGCATTCCGATGGAAATGCCGAGTTCCGCCTCGATGTCAGGCTGCTTCGCGTCGAGCATCATCCCGCACAAAGGGCAGGCGAGTGCAACGCAGTCCGCACCCGCGTTCTTCGCAGCCTCCAGAACCTTCCTCGCCATCGCAAACGCGATGTCCGCCCTCGTCATCATCAGCGGTCCGCCGCAGCACAGCGTCTTCGTTTGACTGAACGGAACGCACTCGCCTCCGATCAACTCCACCAACTTGTCCATCAAAACCGGGTCGTCAGGGTCGTCAAAAGCAGTCGTCGGCGGTCGCCCGATGTAGCAGCCGTAGTACGGCGCAACCTTCAGATTCACCTTCTTCACCACCTTGCTCGACAACTCCGCCTCCCCGATTTCGTTCATCAAGATATCCAAAATGTGTCTCGCTTTTATCGTTCCCTTGTACTCAAGCGAAGGGTCTATTCCGCGTAATTTCGCACGAAACCCCTCGTCCTCCTGTAACGCCCTGTTCGCCCGCTCCAAGTTGTAGTAGCAGATGCTGCACGGCGTTACGATGTCCAGCCCTGCCCGCTCTGCGATCGCAAGGTTCCGAGCATTCAAGGCGTGCACTAACTTCGGGTCCTCAATCTCCGCGGCACCGCAGCAGTTCCAGTCCTCGACCTCGACCAGCTCAACCCCCAGCTTCTCAAAGACCGCCTTCGTTGACATTTCCTGCTCCATCGCCGTCGTTTCAGAAGGACACCCAGGATAATACGCAAGTTTTGTAACACTCATTTTACTTCTCTCTCTCCCTCCCCTCTTGCCTTCATTCCTCCTGCCTTCATTTCTCCTGCCTTCATTTCTCCTGCCTTCATTTCTCCTGCCTTCATTCCTCCTTCTTCCCTTCTCCTTCACCCCTCGGAAAATTCCGCAAAAATCTTCTTCACCACCGCCCTGTCCTTCACTTTCTCCGGGAACATCGCCTTCGGTCCCATTTTTCCCTTCTTGAACATCCGCATCCCGAAGTCCTTGTAATCCTTTGACATCGTCAGCAACCCCTTAAAGAACGAACCGCCCTCCTTGCCCTTGTAATATTCCATCGCCAGCCCCATATCGTAGAGCCGTCCGTACTTCGCCAACTGGTGCTCAAAAGCCTTGTCAAAGAGCGGGCGGTGGCTCTCGATTTTCAGCCTCCCCGCTTTCTCCTCTTTCTCTGCCACTCGTCTTATCGCGGAGAGCAGGTCGGCAATCCGCACATCCTGCGGGCACCGCGCCGTGCAGGTCTGACAAATTAGGCAGATCCACAAGTCCGGGTTCGACAAGACCTCGTCCCGCATCCCCAACAAACTCATCTGAATGATTTTTCGCGGGTTGTAAGTAGCCACGATTTCAGTGAGCGGGCAGCCCAGGGTGCAGGTGCTACACTGAAAGCACTTGGTCAGGTTCTCGCCTCCGGGCTCGCTCATTATTTCGTCCTTGAACCCAGAGTCCAATTCCCAGGTTTTTATCGCCATTTTTTCTCCTCGCTCTCCTCTCCTTTCTTCTCCTCGCTCTCCTCTCCTTTCTTCTCCTCGCTCTCCTCTCCTTTCTTCTCCTCGCACCTCACACCTCTCACCGCAGTTTCTCCTCTAACTCTTCCTCTTCGTAGGCAGTGAACGGAATCGGCTCTTCTACTTCCTTGCCCGGCGTGTAGTTAAAAATCTCCTGCACCTTCGCGGTAACCACAGGGTAGAACCTCGTCAGCGGAATGTCCTTCGGGCAGGCGTCCTCGCAGGCACCGCAGCCGACGCAGGTCGCACTGACGTGGTAAACCCGCGTGAGGTGGTACATCAACTGATTTGTCGGCACGCCGACCGCGCCCCGCAGCGCCGCCAAGTTCAGCAAGTCCCCACCGACAGGGTTCCCAAGCGGCTGCTCAAAGAAGCACTCCTTGCAGTAGCAGACCGGGCACAGGTCTCGGCAGTTCTTGCAGACAATGCAGTCCCGCAGGAACTCCTCCAACTCCTGCACGCTGCTCGCAGTTGGAAGTGACTCCCGCTTCTTCCTCGCCGCCTCCGCGATTTTCGCCTTCTCGCCCGCCCGCTCGATGTCTTTCTCCTCCAGCGGCAACTCCAACGCCGACAGCGCCTCAACGCCCCTTTCGGTCAGTCCTGCGACCACTACTTTCCCGCCGTCTCCATCTCCTCCGTTCGCCCTAACAAGAGCAATGTCCGCTCCAGCCTCGTCTGCGAGCCGGTTTTCGCAGATTTCACACGCCTCGCGCACTGCTACTCCCTTACCTTTCAGTTCCTCTGCCTTCGCACCACCAGGTCCAGCCTCCAGCCAGTCCCCGATTTCGTCCGCGTTGGCGGCGTAGTCCTGGTTCGTGAACGCGCCCGAGCAGTCCGCGCTGACCAGTAGCACGCTCTCCTTGTCCATTTGCTTCAGTTTCACCAGTTCCACCGCTGCCCGAATCTCGCACGGCTTCGCTACCAGCCCGACCTTCTCGCCGATTGTCCAGCCCTTCAGAATGTTCGCCGCGTTCACGCTGAACGAGGGTGCGAAGACCGCCGACGCCGAGACGCCTGCTGCTGTCCCTGCTCCTGCCGAGTCAATTTTGCTTGCGTCCCGCACTAAAATGTAGGAAACATTTTTTCCCCCTTCCCCCGCTCTCCGCGGCAGAACCAGGCAGTCCACGACCTTGTTCTCGAGCAGTCCCTTGAACAGCCCCGCTAAATCCTCGCTCTTCAACTCCGCTCCTTTGCTCATAAAATCTCACCTCGCAACGGGTTCGGTCCCAACTTCTTTATCTCCTCCGACAGCTCCTTCATCGTCTTCGCAAACTTCTCGCCCTCGGACGCACTGATCCAGTACGACTTGAAACGGTTGTCCAGCCCGAACTGCTTCAAAATCGTCCGCAGCGCTGCAATTCGCCGCCGAGCGTAGAAGTTCCCTTTTATGTAGTGGCACTCGCCCGGGTGACACCCGCTAAAGAACGCTCCGTCCGCTCCGTTCAGCAACACCTTGAGCACAAACATCGGGTCCAACCTGCCCGAGCACATCAGCCGAATTATCCGTGAGTTTGGTGGGTATTTCTTCCTCGAAGTCCCTGCAAGGTCTGCTGCCGCGTAAGTGCACCAATTACAAGTAAACCCGACGATCTTTGGCTCGAATTCCTCTTTCTCTCGCACTTCTTCTCCCATTTCTCTTTCTCTCCTCTATTTTCCTTCTCCTCTTCTTCTGCCTTTCCTCTACTTCTCCTTTACTCCTACTTCTCCTCTACTCTTAAAATCTGTCTGCTCTTTTAATCTTTATTTCACACTATATAAACTTTGCGATTTTTTGCTGTGCTCCAATTTCTCTACCCTAACATCGACGTAGGGCAGATTTCCAGACAGGACACGCACTGTCCCGCCTCCGCTGCCCTCCTCCTGCGTTACGACTGCGTGTCCGCTCCCCTCACTCCTGCTCCCCTCACTCCTGCTCCCCTCACTCCCGCTCCCCCCTCCCTTGACGGTAGCCGAGCTTTGAGCAAGTTTTACTGGGTTGCTTGAATTGTCGTTGTGAATGCAGACGAAATTGACGACGACGCCCTCGACCGGTCTGCCCGCGGTGTCGTTCACCCACACGGTTATTTTCCCTGCTTCGTAGCTGGCGCGGAGTGAGACAGGCGGGTTGAAATTTTGGCTTGCAGGGACAGAAATATTCCCTGAAATTTGGCTTAATTTGGCGACCATTCCCGTGTCGTCGGTTACTTTGAGGTCGATTAAGACGGCTTCACCAGGTACTGGATTTATTCCTTCGAGTCCTGCCCGCACCTTCTTTCCTGTCTGGTAGTGCGCGGTTTCGCCGCCACCCACTCTTGAGTCGTTGTAGTAAACCGTCCAGTTGAACTCAGTGACAAAACCGTCGGGGTCCGGGTCGTAAGATTCCGAAGCGTCCAGCACCAAAAAATCCCGAAACACTACTCCTAAGTCCTCGGTAACTACCTGCACCCGAGCAACCGGCACCGGCGGTGCGAACGCGTCCGCGAAATTGCTGCCCAGCCCGGTTATCAAAAGCGTCTCGATTGGGTCAGTGGTCTTGAGGTGCACGGGACTGCCGCCAAAGTCAGTGAGCAAGTTAATCCGCAGGGAAGCGGTAGAACGCGGCGGCATTGTGTAGGGGTGCGCCCGAGTGAAGACCGCTTTGCCCTTGCTCGTGGGTGAAAAGACCGAGTAAGTGCGTGCAAAGTGGTTTTTGACTGCGACCTCTTTTAGCGTGGTCTTGCGAATGTTTAGGTTTCGTGCTGCGAGCTCGACCTCGCCCCAGTAGGACGGGTTTGAGAATTTGATGTCGTCGAGGTAAATTGTAGTGTCGTCGCGTTTTAGTGTGAACCGCAGTTCGCTGAACTCCGACTCAGAGCCGAGGGAGAAGGAGGTTGTGTTTTTCTGCCACTTGTTTTTGGCTGGAAAATTTATTGGAACTCTCTCCCCGTTCAGCGAAACCTCGACCACCCCGTCCCCTGCGAGACTGCTCTTTACCCTGAAACTCAACTCAACCTCCTCCCCGCTGGATTGAAAAGGCACGAAAGATTTGTTAATGAATTCGTCGGCGTCGCCCGTAACTTTGAAGGCATATTTTGATTTTTTCCCCTCCTCTCCCTCTACCTCGCACGCCTCTCCCCCTACCTCGCACGCAACGACCTCCATCGTTTCGGTCGTGTTGCGCCAGCCGGAGTAAGGGTAGTCCCTGCTGAGCGTCCAGTAGCAGTTTTGAGTTCCGTAATTTTTGAAGACGCTCACGCCCTCGAAGTCGTCAATGCAGGCTGCAGGGTAGAGTGATATTTTGGTAATCTCAAGCTCTTCGAGTTCAATCGCGGTCGTGTGACTCTCCTTTTCCGCGATGTCTTGCTGAAGACTTGTAACAATGTACGCGACCGAGGTTGCGGCGGTGACCGTGATTATTATGAGCAGCATTGCCCCGACAATCACGCTTGTCCCGCTGGTACCCTTAACGAAAGGGGATTTCATCTCTCCGATTTTTATCAGAATTTAAATATTTATAAATCCTCAACCCTCGACAAATCCCTCGCCGCCTTCTGCACCGCCTCTTCCGAATTCCACCGCTGCCGCCAGCCCATTTTCTTCAGCCGCGAAGCGTCGAGCATCATAACCGGGACATCGCCTTTCCAGCCCCTTTTACCGCCCGTGAACTTGAATTTCGGTCTCGGGAACGCCCGCATTTCCTCGCAGACAATCTCTGCAATCCGCTTTACGCTTACCCTGTCGTCCGTCCCGATGTTGAAAATATTCACGCTCTTGCCCGCACCTGCACCCGCAAACATCGCTTCTACGCAGTCGTCCACATAAATGTACGACTTCGTCTGCTCGCCGTCGCCCAAGATTTCCAACTCCGCAGGGCTACTCCTTCTTCTTAACTTCTTTATAAAGTCGTAAATTACGCCGTGCGACGACCGCCTGCCGACGACATTCGCAAACCTGTAAATCCAAGCTCGCATTTCAAAAGTGTGGCAGTAAGAAGCGATTAACGCCTCGCAGGCAAGTTTTGAGGCACCGTAAAGCGAGATTGGAATCGTGGGGTAGTCCTCAGGCGTGGGCAGTTTCTCGGCGTCGCCGTAAACGGTGGAGGTAGAAGTGAAAACCAACTGCCGCACCCCTTTCGCCCGCATCGCCTCCAGCACATTGTAAGTCGCGAGGACATTCTGCTCCAAGTGCACCCTCGTGTTCTCGACGCCGACTCGCACCTCTGGGTTCGCAGCGAGGTGCCAAACCTGCTCTACTCCCTCAAAAAAATCTGTTAAGCCCCCGCTCCCTGCACCTTCCTTACCTTGCAAGAGGTCGATTTTGTGAAACTGGAAGTTTGCGTTGCTCAGGTGCGGGGCTACGAATTCCTCGTCCCCCGCGCTCAAGTCGTCCAAGACCACAACCTCGTGCCTCTGCTCCACTAACCTGTCAACCAAATGCGAGCCGATAAATCCCGCCCCGCCGGTTACTAAAATTTTCATTGCACTTCTATTTTCTTAACTGTCTTTGTTATTTCTGCCGCTACTTCTTCCGCTTTGAGCTTTACTTCTCATTGCCTTGTTTCTTTCGCAGGCACGTACCTCCAATCCGCCCCGTCTTCGCTCACTATTTTGTAGGTCGTTGTGTTGTTCATCAAGTCGCAGGGGTGGTACTCGGTCTTGTCTGTTCTGATTGAGTCCGTTGGCACTGCTGGTTTGGCTCGCCGCTTACTTAAACCTTTCTTTAGAAAAGAGAGTTTTATCAAAACAAAAAAATAAAAAGAGGGCTCAGTTGTTGCTGAGCCCCTCGAGTTCGGAAAGTCTACTTCTGCTCTCGCTCTCTTTCTCCCACCACGGTCGGTCAGCGCTGCGTCTCATTTTGTTATTATCAGCACTTTCGCAACCGCCGTGTAGGTCTTTCTCCCAAATGTAAAAACAATCTCGTCTCCCCTCGAGACCGCCGCCTCATCAAAAAAATCATCAATCTTCTGAAACACGAGACTAAAATCCCGCTTTAACTCCCAACTCCTCTCAGGCTCGCCCCTCTCCAACAGCACAACAAACAGCCTGTTCTCGGCTCCAAACCTCTGAGCGCCTTGATTCTCGTACATCCAAACCGCTAGCTCTCTCGGACTCGCCACTGCGTAATCAGAATCATAATCTCGCGGCAAGTAAGTAACCTTAAGATCAAACGGCTGACCGTCAAAGAAAATGTCAACACCCTTAACATTCTTGAGCGTGGGAATTACCCTCTGATGAGAACTTATGTGCTCCTCAATCAGCACCGTCGTCCAGTGGTTGAACCAACTGCAAACTACATAATTCGTCACCTCCTCGTACAGTCCTGCCTCAACATTCCTCAACAAGTTATCGTACCGCACGAACCGCCGCACATATTCTGCCTGTATCTTTCGGTCTAACTGCCCCTGAACCACGCCCCACGAGAATGTTTTTACTTTCAATAATTCCCTTCTCAAGTCCTCGTCAGAAATAACAGCCCTTCGCTCCTTAATCCTTTCCGCGTATTTTTGCTTGATAAACTCGTCAATTAGTTCCTCATTCGGCCGCTCCTCTAATATTTTTTTAATAATCTTTGTCGCAGTGCCTCTCTTCGAAATTCCTAAATTTAGAGCGAGTATTCTTAATTCGGGCAACCGAATACAACCGAGCTTCAGATTCAAGACCTCTTTTTGACTCAAAAATGGCATAAAAAAACCCTTCTATTTTTCCTTATTTTTTCTTAAAAATCATAATGTATTCGTGTTTAAAGATGTAAAAACCACCGACCAACGCTCTGTACCGCCACAACTCCTTCTGATTTCTCTTACCTCTCGTCTCCTCAAAGTTCTTCACAACAATGCTCTTCAGGAGGTAGCCCCGCTTCAAGACCTCCTGCATACAGAAAAAACCAAGAGGCACCCACTCGCTGTTGGAGTATTTGTCGCCGATGACGAGAGCGAAATACCGCTCTCTCTCCAAGTACGGCGTTACATTCTCCACCACCTCCCCAAACATTTTTAGAAAATCTTGCGTGGTCGTCGCATTTGAGAGGTCTCGGTCGTCGTCAGAGAATTTAATAATGTCGTGGTAAGGAGGGTGCAGAATTATGAGTTGGACTTGATTTAGGGAGTGCTTCTCTAAAATGGGTTTTAGGTCTGCTGTCCTGCTGTCGGCTGTAATTATTTCTGTGGTTACAGTGTGCCCAGTGTGCCCGCCGGTGTGGCTGTTAGGTTCTTTCGCTACCGACGCCTCTGCTTTCTTAACGACCTCTGGATTTAACTCGATTCCGATTCCGTTCCGCCCGAGCCGACGGCACTCAATTAAAGTCGTCCCGCTACCCAGAAAAGCGTCTAAAACCCAGTCTCCTTTTTTGGTGAATCGGAGCATCATTTGGCGAGGGATTTGAGGGACGAAGTTGCCCCAGTAGCCCGCACCCGCAGAATGAGAACCAGAACGGTCCCTCTTGTCAAAGACCCAGAGGCTGTCTGTTATGACTTCGTCGTAGTCCTTCCACCTGAGGAGGTTTAGGTCGTTGATTTTGGTGGTCTTGACCTCTTCCTTTCGGGTTTGATTTTCCTTAAAAAGAGTCGTCTGCTTGCAGTAGTTGTTTCTCATTAAAACTTTCTTAAAACCTTTCTTTGAAAAGAAAGTTTTATCAAAACAAAAAAATAAAAAGAAGGCTCAGTTGTTGCTGAGCCCCTCGAGTTCGGGCACCGCTGCTGCGGTAGCGACCGCTACGCCACTCAAAAGCACGACCAAAAAGACCTGCCCTACTCCTCTCTTCTGTTTTCGCCATTTTTTTCTCCTGCGTTTGTGCTTCTTTTTATTCTTTAAGAGGGTTAGTAGGTTAGTAGTTAAGCAGGAGAAAAATGAAAACAGAGAAAATCTTCGTGGAACTCTCAGAAGACTCCGCGGAAAGAGTAGGGATTAAAGTTAAAGTAGGGAAAGTGGAGAGCAAAGATTTAGACCGAGTTAGGAAAATTTTATCCAAAGGAACGCCTCTCTCCAAAATTGAAAGGGAGCAGAGGAGAGAGTAGAAAATTCATTTTGATAATATTATTGGTGAGAAAATGGAAGTGGAAGCAAGAATGGATGCAAAAGGCAGGATTGTAATCCCGCAACTTGTTAGAGAGAAATTAGGAATTAACGAAGGAACGCTCCTCTCAATTGAGGAAAGAGAAGACAGGGTCATTTTAAAACCAAAGAGGGAAAAGGAGAGGAAGAAGAGTAGAATAGAGGATTTTTTTGGTCTAAAAGTGGAGAGGACAGGAGAACCAGAATGGGCGACGGCAAAAGAGATAAAGAGTATTTGGGAGTAGACACAAATGTGTTGGTGGCTTTCTTGGATAAAGAACATCCAGACAATCCGAAGACAAAAATATTAGCAGCGCATCAATATCTCGCAGTAAATCCAACTATTATCCACGAAGCCTTTCACACATTGGTTTACAAGCAAAAATGGAAGCGAGAAGATGCAAAAAATATACTGACCGATTACACGGATTTGGATACAATATTATTCTTGAATCAAACGAAGGAAATCACAAAATTAGGATTAGAAGTAGGAGTAAAATATAAAATAGGAGGTAGGGACGCTTTGATATTGGCTAACTTCCTTTTTAATTCAGTGGGGAGGATGATAACATTTGATAAGGAGCTATTAGAGGTTAAGGAGCTCCTGATAAAAGGAAAGAGGTTAGAGATATTTCTACCATCTTTTATCAAAGAAACCTTTCTTTACAAAAGAAAGCTTTACTAAAGAAAAAAAAATAAAAAAGGACTCAGTTGTTGCTGAGCCCCTCAAGTTCTAGTTCCACTCCAAGTCCAAGTTCGCTGGAAACACTCTTCTCCCACCACGGTCGGTCGTCGATGAAAAATGTCGCGGTGTCGGTGCCGAGAACCGTGCCTGGCGTTGTCGTTAGGTCGGTCAGGGTTGCGACGAAGGTGTAGTTGCCGTCGGCGACGAAGTAACTGACTGGGATTTCGAACGGGACGGTCGCAGACCACTGGAACTCGGCTGGCAGCAGGAACGGCGGGGACTGGTAAATCCGGTCGGTCTCGCCTGCTGGCTCCTCGAGCTCAAGCAGGAACTTCGCTGCCACTGGCATCGTGGCTGTTGCTCTCTCTGAAATCAAACCTGTCTTTGTTTCGAGGTGTCCACTGCAATTCGTTTCTTCAGCAGTGCGATGCTTTCTCTGACGCCGCTAATTTCGACGCCGATGATGTCGCCTTCGCCGTCGGTCAGCACCCAACTGTCGCCGGACTTGTCGAAGGTAATTTCGTCGGGCGAGAACACGTCGAAGTTCTGCGGCGGTGCGAGTTCGGGCACCGCTGCTGCGGTAGCGGTAGCGACCGCTACGGCTGTCGCAAGAAAGACCGCGAACCCCAGCGCTACTCCGCTTCTCCCTCTCTCTCTGCTTCCCTCTCTACTTTCTTTTGTTTTCGCCATTTTTTTGCTCCTGCGTTTGTGCTTCTTTTTATTCTTTAAGTGGGTTAGTAGGTTAGTAGTTAAGCAGGAGAAAAATGAGCCAAAACCACGACCTCGGCGACTTCGGCGTCGAGACCTACACGAGCCTCTTCGAAGACGCCTACAAGAAGAACCTGGCGGGCAGGAAGCCGGACACGCTCTACGAGCCGATTCTTGACCTGCTGGGCAGAGGCGGGAAGAGGTTGCGACCTGCTTTGTGCCTGCTGGCGTGCGAGTTGGTGGGGGGCGAGACCGAGAGGGGGTTGCCGACTGCGATTTGCATCGAGTTCTTCCACAACTTCTCGCTCGTTCACGACGACATCGAGGACGGCAGCGAGTTGCGGCGCGGCGAGCCGGCACTGCACCTTAAGTACGGGCTTCCTGTCGCGTTGAACGCAGGCGACGGGCTTTACGCGTTGTGCTACGAGGCGTTGAAGCCGAACAAGGAGTTGCTGGGCGTGGAGCGTGCGTGGCGGATTTTTGAGGCGGTTGCAGGGCTTTGCGTTGTGCTTGCTGAGGGGCAGGCTGCGGACCTCGAGTTCAAGCAGAAAATGGAAAAGGGCGAGGTAGAGGTGAGCGAGGCGGAGGTGTTGGAGGTCTTGAGGAAGAAGACTGCGAGGTTGTTTGCGGTCTCGGCAGAGTGCGGTGCTGTTGCTGGCGGAGCGTCCTACGCGACTGCAGCGGAGTTGGGCAGTGCCTGGGACGACATCGGAATCGCATTCCAAATTAGAGACGACATCCTCAATCTCGTCGGTGAAGAGGCGAAATACGGGAAACGGATCGCAGAGGACATTTCCGAAGGAAAGCCCTCCCTACTCCTCGTTAACTGCCTAAAGCAGTGCGAGGCTCGCGAAAGGGCGAAGATTTACGCCTGCTTTCAGAATTACGACAAAACCAAAATAAAGGAGGTCGTTGCTCTGTTTAGGAAGTACGGGTCAATCGACTACTCAGAGGCGGTGGCGGGGCGGTACTTGCAGAGTGGAATAAATAAGATAAGAAAAATGAATATAAAAATAAAAAATAAAGACAAAAAAGGAGTAAAGGAAAAAGGAGTAAAGGAGAAAATGGTAGCGTTGGCAGAATATTTCGTGAGGAGAGAGAAGTGAGGTAAAATGGAGCGGAACGAGGAGAAGAGGTTCGGAAGAGGAGCAAACGCTTGCAGGCGGTGCGGCAGGAGACGAGGGCTGGTTCGCAGGTACGAGATTTACCTCTGCAGGCAGTGCTTTAGAGAGATTGCACGCGAGATAGGATTTAGGAAGTTTAATTAAACCTTTCTTTAAAAAAAATCTAAAACAAAAAAGGAGAAAAAATGTCGCTAAACGACCCGCTTGCGGACGCTCTTTCACACTTAAAAAACACCGAGAGAGTAGGGAAAAGGGAATGCACGGTGAAGCCAGCCTCGAGACTGATTGGGAATGTGCTGGGTGTAATGCGAGAAGGCGGTTACATCGAGGAGTTCGAGTTCGTGGACGACGGAAAAGCAGGGCTCTTCAAGGTCAGGCTTCGTGGCAAAATAAACGACTGCAATGTGATTAAGCCGCGGTTTTATGTTCGGCTCAAGGAGTACGAGAAGTGGGAGAAGAGGTTTCTGCCTGCTCGGGATTTTGGAATGCTCGTGGTCACGACTTCGAAGGGAGTGCTGCCGCACGAAAAGGCGATTGAGGCTGGAGTAGGCGGGCAGTTGCTGGCGTTCGTGTTCTGAGTTGGGCCTCGGTAGCTCAGCCTGGTTGAGCGATTGATTTGTAATCAATAGGTCGAGGGTTCAAATCCCTCCCGGGGCTCTTTTGGTAATTTGAGTTTTGGTCAGGAGAGTTGAGTTTGGGTCAGGAGAGGGAGGAAAAAATGGCTAACGAAAAGTCTGAGAAAATAACAAGTTACTTAAACAAAGTGTTTTTAGGAGATGTCCTGGAACTTCTGAAAGAGTTGCCAGACAAGTCTGTTGAAATGGTTTACGGCGACCCCGACTACAACGTCGGCGTCAAATACGGCGACAAGTCTTACACGAAAACTTTTGACGAGTACACGTTGAGTGGTACGTTGAGTTGGCGAGGGAGTCGCTGCGGGTTTTGAAGGACACGGGGAACTTGTTTTTGATAAACTACCCCAAGCAGAACGCTTACTTGAGGGTGAGATTTTTGGACGCTGCGTGCTACGAGGTTGCTGACTACGCTTGGGTGTACAACACGAATGTGGGACACAGCCCGAAGCGTTTCACTACCGCCCACCGAAGCGTCCTGCACTGCAGAAAGACGAGGAACAACAACTTCTACAAAGAGAACGTGGCAGTCCCCTACAAGAACCCGACGGACAAGCGGATTTTAAAAAACTTGGCGAACGGGTCAAAAGGTCGTGCACCCTACGACTGGTTCTACTTCAACTTGGTCAAGAATGTAAGCAGGGAGAAAACCTTTCACGCCTGCCAGATTCCGCAGAAGCTTTCGGAGATGTTGGTAAAGTCTTGCACGCAGCCTGGCGATGTTGTTCTGATTCTCTTCGGCGGCAGCGGGTCGGAAATAGAAATCTGCAAAGCACTCAAGAGGCATTTTATCTCGGCGGAGATTGACGAGAAGTACTACGAAATGATTCTCGAGCGGTTGAGGAAGGGGGGAATTGAAGAAAAATACAGGCTGAGACAAAAAAGAGAAGCCAAGAACATTCAAACCCAACCCACTCTTTTTGAGAGCGTTTAGGTTTTACCTGACCTCCTGACCTCCTGACCTCCTGACTTCCTGACCTCCTGTCCTCCTGACCTTTGCACCACTCTCTGCGATTCTGCTCGTTCTCACTTCTCCGAACTCCTTCAGTGCCTCACTCTCGCCGACGAGAAAGACCGCGTCCCCGAGCATTGCGGCACTGGCGACTTTTCCCTCCGCAGCGACCGCCTCGATCGCGTCACTGCACCGCTCGCTTACCACGCCGCAACGCAACGAGAACCTTCTTGAGACGAGCATAAAATTCTCTAAACTCGGCTGCCTTACCCGAGCCAGCTCTTTCATCGCTGCCCTGCCCGCCTCGTTTATTCTCCGCCTCAGATTCGCAGAACCGTCCTCCAACTCCTCCAACAAGACAGACCTCGTGGATTTCCTTCCGAAGATGACGTAGCTCACTTTCTCCCGGCTGTGTGGTATTTTTTCAATTCTTCCTCCTCCTACAACGCCAGGCTCCTTTCTCAGCACCACTCCCCCGCCGCCGTACGCCTCTGCAACCACATCGCCCAAGCCTGTGCTGTTCTCTACTTCCGCGAGGTGAGCGACAAAAACCAGCTCGTTCAGCGTCCTGCCGAGCGAGAAAAGGTCGTTCAACGCCAGAGCAGTGCTGAGCGCACCCGCGCCGCTCGCACCGAACCCGCAGCCGACCGGCACTTCAAAATCCGTCGCCACGCTAACGGGCTTGTCTCCTACTAAACGCTCGACTACGGATTTGGTGGTCTCTGCCTCCGCCACCGCAACGCCGTTTATTCTTATTTCTCTTATTTTTCTTCCCGCTCGATTTTTAGTGGAAGAGCTGAGAGCAGCTTCGGTCAGGGTCGCACTGCTCAGGGTCGCACTGCTCAGGGTCGCACTGCTCAGGGTCGCACTGCTCAGGGTTGCACAAGTCTCACAGCCGGCTTCTAACAGAATTCCACCACCCACCGAGCCTTTCTGGAGCGGATTTTTGTCGTCGTCCCGAATCTCGAAGAAGCCGGTTAGGTGCGACGGCGAGTAGGCTCTGGCACTTGCACTTGCACTTGCTCTTCTCCTTCTCGGGTTCTGCATTTTCAGTTTTAAGATTTGATGAAGCTAATATTATTGGTAGAGAGAAAATACAAATGGCGGAACGAACTTGTAGGTGCGGGTTGGAGGGGTTAGAAGGGTTAGAGGGGTTAGAAAGGTTGGAGACGAGGAAATGCGAGCCAGAGGTGCTGGAGACGGTGGTTGAGATTGCGGTGGGAATTGCGAAGCAGAGTGCAAGCAGCAGGACGAGCAGGGGCACGCTCTTCGTGATCGGCGACGAAGAAGAGGTCTTGAGGAGGTCAAAGCCCCTGATTTTAGACCCGCTCGCAGAACACTCGAGGGAGGTGAAAAACATAAGAGACGCGGATGTGCAGGGAACGATAAAAGAGCTTGCGAAGTTGGACGGTGCTTTTGTCATCAGCGGCGACGGCTACGTCCTTTCGGCGGCGAGGCACATTGAAGCGAGTTCAGAGAATATTGACCTTCCGATGGGTTTTGGCAGCAGGCATATGGCTGCCGCCTCGATTTCCAAAGAGACAGACGCCGTCGCGGTGGTGGTCTCGGAGAACGACGAGGTGGTGCGAATATTTGACGACGGCGAGCTGGTAGCCGAGATAATTTCGGGAGCGCGGGAGGGTGCGTGGGATTTGGAGAAAATCAAGCCGCACATAAAGGGAAAATACGAGAAGGTGGTAGAGAAGGACTTGAACTTGACGATGATTTTGAAGCAGAGTTAGAGGAGGGATTTTGAGGGCTTGGTCAAGTTATCGGGACAACCACCTTCCTCCGTGCTTTTGGCAGATTTATCTGAAGAATGCCGTTCTTGAAAATAGCGCTGGCTTTTTCAGGCTCTACTTGCTCTGGCAGCCTAATCCGTTTCCGAAACGCCTGAAAAGTTATTTTCCGTTGGACGCTTCCCCAATGCTCCCAGCAAATCGCCCTGCTCATCCTCGCTACCACCTCCACCGTGTCTTTGGTTGTGTTTACCTCCACATCCTCTCTCCTCACTCGTGGCAGGTCAAAAGTAACCAAAAACTCTTCCTCTCTCTCCTCCACCTCGTACAACGGCTCTAAATTGCCGTCGTACCCCCAAGTCGCCTTCTCAATCATTCTTCTTACCTCAATTTTTTCTCTCCTTCTTCTCTCCTTCTTCTCTCCTTCTAACTCTCTCTAACGATACATTATCGGAATGTCCTGCTCCACGCCTTTCTGCATCTCTGGAGCCGAAAGAGCGGTCTGCCGCATTAGGTCCCGAGCTTTCAGTTTTATCTCCTCCCCCTTCTCCAACAACTCTCCCACATCAATGCCCAAATTTAAAAACTGCTCGAGTGACTCAATCGCCGACGCTGCAGCACCTGGGTCAGGATAAACCGGGAAACACTGGGCGAGCAGGGAAATTGCATTCGTTCTTCTCTTGCCGCATTCTCGCAGCATTAACGCGTAAGAACCCGCGATAAATCCCTCCTCCAGCACTTCCACCTGCTTCTCCTTCAGCCACCGCACCGCCTCTTCACTGTTCCCCACCGCAAAGACCTCGGGCTTGCTTATTTCAATCCTCTTCGCCACCGGCAGCCCTGTTATCGGAATAACAAGCCTTGCACCGATTCTCTTGAACCAATCCGCCAAAGCCCTGGTCAGCGGATAAACAGCGTTTGGCGGCACTGCAGCCTCTGACAGCACCACTACTACGCTCTCGTTACCGTAAATCCTGAACGGGCTCTTTAGCCTGCCTTCGTGAATTACCATAACCGGCGGAAACAGGTCAGATTCGATGTAGCCAATTTCTCTGCACTTTTCCTTCTCCGTTCTCATCTCAAGCTTCTCCACGATGTAAGACACTGCAATCGTCCCCACTAAACCCACATCCGGCAAGCCCGCCACCACAATCGGATTTTTATACCCCTCGCCCTTATTCCCCTCACCCTCTTCTTCCACTACTCTCACGAGTTCTTCCATTTTTTTCATCGCGATTAAAAAGAAACTCAAAAGAGAAAGTGTGCCAGCAACTCTTCCAAGTGAATGATTGGATTCAAGGAATTGCAGAGTTTGAAATCCGCTTCGGCTTCGTGCAGCACGAGTTTGGCGAACCACCGTGCCTCTTCTTCTCCTCGCTCTTCTTCTCCTCGCTCTTCTTCCCCTCGCTCTTCTTCCCCTCGCTCTTCTTCTCCTTGCCCTTCCCTCGCCAACCGCCTTCGCAACGCCTCGTGCACCTCTGCCAGCACCTCTTTCGCCCCGACCCGCTCGTCTTTTATCAGAGCCTCCAAGCCCTCCCGCACTTTTTTACGCCTCCCCCTAAACGCCGAATCTAACAACTCCTCTGCCTCCTTTCTCTGAAGAAACGCATTCTGCACCACTTCTTTTATTCTGCCCTCGCCGATCGTTTTTGCCTCCGCTGCTGCTGCAGCGGCTGCAGCCGCTTCCAGAATATTTATGCCCGCACCTGCGTCGCCTCTCGCGAACTGCTTCAGCGTCTTTAAAGCCCCTACTGTAAGTTTTAGCCCCTCTGCTTCGGCGATTTCCGCGAGCAGTGCGTCCAACGCACCGGTCTTGTCCAAAGCCGTAAAGTGAAGGTTCAAGCACCGCGACCTCACTGCTGGTACGACGCTAGCAGGTTTGGAGGTGGCGAAAATGAACCTGCAGGTTTTGTTGCTCCGTTCCATCACCCGCCGCAGAGCCTGCTGCAGATTTAGAGGCAGAAGGTCGGCGCTGCTGAAGAAGAGCAATTTGAAACTCGCATTTGCACTTACAGGCGACAGCACGGCGTACTCCCGCACCACCGCCTTAAAAATGTCAATCGCAGATTTCTGCTCGTCGTAAAAGAACCTGAACCTCTTCTCCTCTTTCAGCCATTTCTTCCGCTGCTCAACGAAGTCCGAGCATTCAATGTGTAGCAGGTTTAGGAGGCTCGCGTCGTCGCCGTAAAGCCCCCTCGCCACTGCGTAAACCAGCGAAGTCTTACCGCTCCCTTTTGGACCCCAAAGCAAGAGGTTCGGGAGGGTCTTTTCCTTGACAAACCCTTTTAACTGCTTCACTACCTCTGCCTGCCCCGCTATCTCGTCCAACTGTCTCGGTCGGTATTTTTCAACCCACATTTTAAAAATAAACAAGTAAAAAAGTTGTTTTTTAAAGAAAGATTTTTTCTACAAGGGAAACAGAGCGAGAAGTAGAGAGAAAGAGATGAAAGAAATAACAGTCATCAGCGGAAAAGGCGGCACAGGAAAGACAACGCTCGTCGCCTCGTTCGCAGCCCTCGCTGCAGGGAAAACAGTCGTTGCAGATTGCGATGTGGACGCACCCGACCTGCACCTGCTGTTGCACCCGGAAATCGTAAAGAAAGAGGATTTTTTCGGCGTGAAGGTTGCAGTGCTGGACAAAACGAAATGCGTAGAGTGCGGACTCTGCGAGGAAGCCTGCAGGTTCAACGCCGTCTACAGCAGCGAGGAGCAAGGCTACGCGGTCAACCCTGCACGCTGCGAGGGCTGCGGGGCGTGCGTCTTTGTCTGCGCAGCGTACGGGCAGAAGGCACTCGCACTGAAAGAGCGTGTCTCTGGCTACGCGTTCGTGTCAAAGACGAGCTACGGCACGATGGCGCATGCGCAGCTAAAAGCCGCGGAAGAGACCTCTGGAAAACTGGTTACAGTTGTCAGAACGAACGCACGGCAGGCTGCGGAAGCGGAGGGTTGCGAGCTCGTTCTGATTGACGGCTCGCCGGGTATTGGCTGCCCTGTGATCGCGTCCCTGACTGGCGTGGACCTCGCACTTGTCGTTACCGAGCCAACGATGTCAGGGCTGCACGACCTTGAGCGAATCTTGGATGTAACTCGGCATTTCGGGATTGCCTCCGCGGTCTGCATCAACAAATACGACATTAACGAGGAGAACAGCCGTAGGATTTCAGAGTTTTGTCAGGAGCGCGGAATTCCGGTGGCTGGAAAAATTCCCTACGACCCCTTTGTTACCGCAGCGATGGTCGCGGGCTTGCCTGTCGTTGCGTTCTCGGCTGGAGAGGGAGCGGGGCAGGGAGCGGTCGTGAATGCGATAAAAAATGTGTGGCAGGCTGTAAATTCATGTTAACTACCCTACTCAAAACTACCCTACTCAACACCGTACCCCAACTGCACGCACAACTCTCGGCGCTCCTTCTTCTCCTCCTCGCTCTCTACCCTCGTCGCCGAGGTGCCGTCGACAACGCCAAGCACCGCCCTTCCAAGCCCGGTCTCGGCAACAACAACTTCTAACGGGTTCGCCGACGCGACGAAAATATTCGCAACCGCGGGGTGCGACTTCAACGCCCCCAGCACATTTATCGGAAACGCGTTCTCCATCAAAATAAAAAAGCAGTGAGAAGCCCCGATTTTGAGGCAGTTCTCACTCGCTAACTCTTTCAGTCCTTCGTCGTTCCCTGTAACCCTCGTCAACCGCGGCACCGCCTCGTTCATCGCAACCGCGCACTTTAGACCCGGCACCGCGGTTAAGAGCGTCCTGAAGAGGTCGTCGCAGGCGAAGACCGTGAAGTTCCCCTGCCCAATTATCACCTGTTTCTCTTCTGGGTTCTTCACCGCCACCTGCTCGATCTTCATCATTTCTCTACCTGTTTTTTCTCTACTTGTTTGTTCTCTTCGCCTCGTTCTCTTTTCCGCCCCTTTTTTATTCCACCTCCATCATACTTATCGCACCTTTCTCGCAGGTGTCTACACAGGTCTCACAGTCCGTACACTCCTCTGCGTTAACCACTGCGTGCTTCTCGTCGCCTTCGCCCTCTAACGAAATGCACTCCACTGGACACTCCTCTACACAGCTTCCACAGCCGTCGCACTTCTCCAAATCCACTACTGCTGGCATTTTTTCTTCACTCTCCTTTGTTTGCTTTTTTATTTCTGTCTGTTGTTTTCGTGCTATATAAAAGTTGTTATTTTTTCCTGCGAAATATTTTTCACCACAAACGGTCCCTCCCGCCTGTAGCCGAACCTTGCGTAGTAGTCTCGCACCCCGATCCCGCTCATCACCGCAACTTTCTTGAACCCCGAGTCCTGCGCCAACTCCTCCGCTCTTCGCAGCAACCGTGCTCCGTAGCCGCGGTGCTGCCAGCTGCCTGCTTTCCGCTCGCCCAGACCCGTCAGTTCCCCGAAGACGTGCAAGTCCCGAACGAGAGCGGCGTCCCTCAACTCCGCCCGCCGGTGCGGTTTGGACTTGCACTCGAACTCGCTCTCGGACTTGCACGGAAACCGCTTCTCGCACTCGCGGGGAAACCGCAGCCGCAGGAGAGCCACCAAAATCTCCTTCTCCTCGTCCTCGTAAGACAGGAAATATTCCGTGCCCCCGCAAGCCTCGTAACTCTCGGACAGAAATTTCACGCTCCCTTCGTCCGCGATTTTACCGTCGAGCAGCTGAGAAAGCCCCGCTTCCCTGCACCGCACGCACCTGCACTTGTAGCCCTCCTCGTGCAGCCGTTCCTGGACCAGCTGCCTCAGGTTGCTCTTCTTCACACCCGCCTCGATGAACTGCGCCGGAATGTCGCGTTGAATTCGTTGAATCCGCACCCACTTCGGAATTATTCGCTTTGCGTGCGAAATTATTTCGACCGCCTGCTCCTCGCGAATCGGCTCGTACTCGCCCCGCTTCCACCGTTCGTGCAACTCCGTCCCTCTCACCACCAGCGTCGGATAAATTTTTAAGTAGTCGGGCTTGAACTCCGGCTCGCGGAAAATCCGCTCAAACATTTTCTTATCCTCCTCGACCGAGGAGCCTGGCAACCCCGGCATCAAGTGAAAGCCCACTTTCAGTCCGCTCTCCCGCGCCGTTCGGTTCGCTGCGACCGAGTCTCCAACCGAGTGCCCCCGCCCAATATTTTCCAAAATCTCGTCGCTGGTGTGCTGCACACCAAGTTCAACTTTTGTGGCGCCCATTTCAAGCATTCGGTCAATTTCGCCCGCCGTTGCGTAGTCGGGTCGCGTCTCAAAAGTAATGCCCGTGTTTCTCACTCCGAACGCCTGCAACGCTTCCAAGCACCTGCTCACGAACCACTGCTGGTAGTCCAGCGGTCTCGCAGTCAGCGTCCCGCCCATCAAAATCAACTCGACCTTCCCGAAGTCGTGTCCAATCTCCGCGAGTTGCCGCAGCCGTGCCTTCACCTGCTCGTAAGGGTCGAAGCGGTGTTGAGCAGCGCGAACCGCAGCCGGCTCCCTGCCCACGTAACTCTGCGGCGACCCGAACTCTGAGAACGGACCGCCAGGGCAGACCGCACACTTACCGTGCGGGCAGGGGTAAGGCGAAGTCATCACCGCGACCGGGGCAACACCCGACGCGGTTCGCATTCGCTTCCTCCTCAGCCGCTCTTTTAGCCGCTCTTTTAGCCGCTCTTTTAGATTCTGGTTTAATCTCAGCACCTCTGAATTCCGAGGGACGCCACGCAGCCCGTATTTCTTGCTGACCTCTTTTTTTAGCTTGTTTAGGCTTTCGGGGCTGTTTATTCGTCTCTCCGCAACTGCGTCTGCGATCTCACGGCAGGCGTCCTCGTAGGCGGTCGTGTTTGTTGGCATTAGTAAAATATTTCACCTCTTTTTATCTTGCTTTTACGAGCCCGCAGGCGTGGAGTTCTGTGTTCTGCGGCTGAAAAAGTCCAGGGGATGATAAGAGGAGCGTGACAAGGTTTTGTTAGCCCTTTTCCATTTCACCTTTTTCACCCATTTTTTCATCTACTCTTTTTTCACCACATCTAACGAGAAGCCCAGACTTCGTGCCGAATGCGTAATCGCGCCGATTGAGACGACGTCAACGCCAGTAGCAGCGAACTCCTTCACATTCTCCTGTTTTATCCTGCCCGACGCCTCCAAAATCAAGCCGCCGCTGCCACCGCTGCCGCTGTCCCGAAGACTTCGCTCGGTCAGCAGCCGCACGCACTCTCTCACCTCCGCCACGGGCATATTGTCGAGCATAATTATGTCAACGCCCAACTCCGCGGCTTTGAGTGCGTCCTCAACGCTCTCGACCTCGACCTCAATCTTTCGCGTAAAACTCACCCGCTCTTTCGCCCGCCTGACCGCGTTCTCAAGCCCCATCAATTTTATGCAGTTGTCTTTAATTATCACCGCCTCGTACAGCCCGAACCTGTGCGGGTCGCCGCCGCCGATGGAAATCGCCTTCTTCTCGTATTTCCTGAACCCCGGCGTCGTCTTCCTCGTCCCCGCCACCCGTACTTCCTCCTGCTTCCCCCCCTTCTCCTGCTTTCCCCGCTCACTCACTTTTCTCACCTCTTTTACAAACCTGCTCGTCAAGGTCGCTACGCCGCTCATTCTGCCCAGGAAATTAAGCACGAGCCGTTCCGCCTTCAAAACCCTCGCTCCCGCACCTCGCACCGTCAAAATAACATCTCCGCTCTTTACCTCGTCCCCGTCCTCAAACTCGGAGGAGCACTGAACCGAGAAGTAGTCAAATATCTGTTTCGCCTCCTCCAGACCCGCGAGGACGCCCTCCTCTCTCGCCGTTATTTCCGCTCTGCAGTCCGTGTACGGCACGATCTCCTCGTAGTCCTCGTGCCCAACATCCTCTTCCAGAAAACTTTCTATCTCCTTTAACAGCATTTGCGTTAAACCCTTTCTTAAAAAAGAGCTTTAGCAAAAGAAAGGTGTGAAGGGAGAATGAAAATAAGCAGCCCGATGGAAGTCTGGAAATATCTTCCGGGAACGAATTGCAAGGAGTGTGGGGAGAAGACCTGTCTGGCGTTTGCGTCGCTGCTGTTAGAGCGGAAGAAGAAGTTGGAGGACTGTCCGCCGTTGTTTGACCCGCTTGCGAAATCTAAATACGGGGAGAAGGGGCGGAAGTTGGCGGAGTTGCTGGCGCCGGAGGTGCGGGAGGTCGAGATTGGAGTGGGCGAGAGAGCGGTGAAAATTGGCGGCGAGGATGTCTTGCACAGGCACGAGAGGACTTTCTTTAACCGAACGGCGCTGGCTTACGATGTTTGGGACACGATGCCAGAGGCGGAGTTGCGGGCGCGGGTGAGGCGAATTTCGGAGTGGCAGAAGTTTTATGTCGGCGAGTTTTTGCGGTTGGACGCGGTTGCGGTTCGCTCGGTCTCGGACGACGCGGAGAGGTTCGCGGAGTGCGTGAGGCAGGTGTCGGAAGAGACGGACTTACCACTCGTGCTCTGCTCGTTCGACGCGAGGGTAGTGGAGGCGGGTTTGAAGTTGGCGGGTGTGGCGGAGCGGCGACCGCTGATTTACGCTGCGACCGAGAGGAATTGGAGAGAGTTTCTGGGGCTTGCGAAGCAGTTTGAAGTTCCTGTAACGCTCTTCTCTGAAAACCTCGACACGCTAAACCGTCTTGCTCTGACCTTCTCTTTGGCGGGCGTAAAAGATCTTGTCTTGGACCCGGGGACGCAGCCGGTGGGGGCGGGGCTTGAGGAGAGTTTTTCAAAGTTCGTGCGGCTGAGGCGTGCGGGAATTGAGGGGGAGGAGAAGGGGAAGGAGGTTGCGTTTCCTTTGATGGCGGTTCCGATGACTACGTGGGTAGGGCTGGCTCGAGAGGCTCGTGAAAATGAAGGGAATTCAGAGACTTTAGAGGCATCTTACTGGGAAGCAATTCTCGCAGACTTGTTCATCCTAAAATACGCGGACATAATGATTCTACACTCGACGGAGCCGCACTCGTTGATTCCTGTTCGGACGCTCGTTGCGAATATTTACACTGACCCGCGGCGGCCGGTGAGCGTGAATCCGGGGTTGAAGGCGGTTGGAAATCCGAGCGAGAGCTCGCCGCTCTTTGTCACGACCAACTTCGCCTTGACTTACTACACGGTAGAGAGCGACATTTCGTCTAACAAGATTGACTCGTTCTTGGTCGTGGCGGACACGGACGGGTTGGGCGTGGAAGCCGCGGTTGCGGGGGGGCAGCTCAACGCAGAGGTGATGAAAGAGACTTTGGAGTCGTTTGCGGTGGCGGAGAAGGTAAAGCACAAGACAGTGGTACTGCCGGGGCTTGCAGCACGGATTTCGGGCGAGACCGAGGACGCTACGGGGTGGAAGGTGGTTGTGGGTCCGCGGGACAGTGGTCAGATTCCGGGCTGGCTGGAGAAGAATTGGCCGCCGGAATAGGCTGGCAAAATAACCTAGCTTAGAAAATCTGGATGAAAGTGGGGGTAGGTGGGACTTTTGACCCGCTGCACGACGGGCATAAAAAACTTTTGAAAAAGGTGTTTGAGTTGAGTGAAGGCGGAAAAATCGTCGTAGGCGTGACTTCAGACCGCTTTGCACGAGCCACTAAAAAGGTTCTCCTCCGTCCGTACGCCGCAAGAGCAGCGAGGGTCAGGCGGTTTTTGCGCGAGGAATGCGGGGTAGGGGGGGAAGGGGTAAAAGTGGAGACGGTGGAGTTGAACGACAGGTTTGGGGTTGCGTTGGACGAGGATTTTGAGTGCCTCGTGATTTCGCCGGAGACTTACGAGGTCGCGTTGGAGATAAACAGGCTTCGAAAAGAGCGTGGCAGGAAGCCGATAAAAATAGTTAAGGTAGAGCACCTAAAGGCAGCCGACGGAAAACCAATCTCTTCTACGAGGATAAAAAAAGGCGAAATAAACGAGCACGGGGCTTTGTTGCAGTAATGTTGCATAAAAGTCAGAGTGAGAGTCGCTTCTCAAACCTCGTCAGGTTCTCGCACCCGCCCTTCAAGACCAGCACCAAATCCTCCAGCCGAACGCCGCCCACTTCGGGGTCGTACAACCCCGGCTCAATTGTAACCACATTCCCACTTCGCAGCAGGTAGTCGTTCTCGCCAACGCTGGGAGTTTCGTGCAAATCCAACCCCACGCCGTGCCCGGTGGAATGAATAAACCCGGTTTTCGAGCCTTTTCTAACCGTCCCGTAACCCCTCTCCTCAAAGACCTCGCAGACCCTGTTGTGCACCTCTCGGCAGGTTACACCCTCTTTCACAAGCCCTAAAGCAGCGTCTTGAGCGTGCTTGACCGCCTCGTACATTTCTTGCACCTCCTTTGCAGGCTCGCCCTTGACCACGGTTCTTGTCATATCCGCAAAATACCGCTCTGACTTCAGTCTCGGGAAAATGTCGATGACCACGGGTTCGTTCGCGAGAATCGGACCGCTGCCAGTAAAATGCGGGTCGGCAGCTCTTTTTCCACACGCCACGATCGGCTCTCCGCCGTCGCAGTTGCACCCGGAATCAATTAAATCGTGCTCAATGCAGGCTTTCACTCTTTCGGAGGTTAGTTTTTCAGAGGTCAGTTTTGAGACGGATTTTATCAGGGCTACGGCGGTCTGCATTGCGTGCTCGCAGGCTCGCTGTGCCTTCCGAATGCAATTTATTTCGTACTCATTTTTCGTCTCTCGCTCTTTTGTTATTTCTGTCTCACCGCCTGCTGCCGTTTCGCCCGCCACCACTTCTACTTCCACGCCCCTCTTCCGCAGTTCCTCGGCTGTGTAGAGCGGAAAATACCTCGGCACCTCCACCGCGTTCAGTCCCTCCTGTTGAAGAATTCTTAGAAGAAGCTCTTCGGTTTTTAGGTTTGGGTTGTAGCCGTAGTCGAGCGTAGAGCGGACTTCTTTTGCGGTTGTCTCCTTTCTCGCCCGTTCGTACTCCATTTGCGAGACGACGAGAATGTCTTTTTCTTCGTGGGGAGCGGAGGATGGAGTGGAAGCGGAGGGAAGAGTGGATGAGGGAGTGGAAGCGGAGGGAAGAGTGGAGGAGGGAGTGGAAGCGGAGGGAAAGCGGAGGTAAATAAAAGGGTCTGCGGCGAGGAAGTGAGAGGCGTAAAACATATCAGCGTTGTGCGTGCTCTCGCTGACCATTAAAAGAGGTTTTTTCATCGTGCTTCCTATTTATTTCTTTTCCTATTTATTTTTCAGAGATAAGAAAATAGTTAAGAATGAAAATTGGAGTGGTAATTCACGGACCCGAGGTAGTGGACGAAGGCGAGGCGGAGGAGGCGGTAAAACGGCTGAAGGCTGCGAACGCGGGGTTTAAAGTAGAAGCGGCTTTGGGCGGAATAACAGGTAAAACCGCGGTTGTTGACGCAGGCTTACGGCGTCTAATTGACATCAGTAAGGACTTGAGACCCTCTGAAGTAGTGCGGGATTTTGTCGCTCGGGGAATAGATTTTGTCGTCTTGGTAAATCGTGCGAAGACCAGCGAGAGCGGGTTTCGGCTCGGCGAGGGGATTCTGCGGAATTTCTTCGCGACTGGCGGTACTGGCGGTACTGGCGGTACTGGCGGTACTAAAGGCGGTGCAACGGCAACGGCGAAGATTTCGTTTCTGCAGTTGGAATTCTGTGGCAGGAGGATTCTTCGTTGGGTCGTGAAGCCCGGGGACGAGGAGGTGTGTAAAAGGCTGACAAGAGTTTTTAGCGAGTTTAGGGTTGAAGAGGTTGCGGAGAGCAAACACGAACTCGGGTCGAGGTCGAGGTGCCGAAGAGACGCTCGTTCGGGTTTAGTGTACCGCGAGATAAGAGGAGTGAGTCCCGGTGAGAAAATCGTTGTGGACGGCGTAGTTGTCGGAGTGGCGTCGCAGGCTAACGCGGTTACGTTGGTTGCGAGGGAGGGGCGACTCGTAGAAATTCTGGGCGGCACGTTGATAAAGCACAACCTTGAAAAGCTGCCGAGTTTGGATCTGGAGCGGGAGATGGTTAAGACTGCGAGTGTAATTCGGAGGACGAGACCGAGAAGGAGGGGGAAAAAAGAAAAGTCAAAAGGAGGAAAGAGAAAGAAGAAGGCGTGCTTCTTCTACACGGTTGAGGGCATTTTCCCGAGGCTCGTGGGAAGGGGTGCTGGAGCAGGAGCCGAAGCAGGAGCCGAAGCAGGAGCCGAAGCAGGAGCCGAAGAGGCGGAGGTTGCGGTTGCGGTGACCGTGGGGGACGACACGACGAGCATTGCCGGCGACATCTTGAAGCGGTTCGGAGTTCGGCTGATTGGGATTACAGACGGCGACGCAGACGGGCTGATTGACGGAATTAAGACAGGAGCGTTGGAGGAGTACGAGAAGTTTCTGCCGCCTGGCTCGGTGGTAGTGAGGTTGAAACCCGAGACGGACGACCTTGTAGGGCAGCGGGTGAAGGCAGAGATTTTTAATGGAGGAGAAGAGATTGAGTTGGAAGGAGTAGGGGAAGAAGAAGTTGCGAGGTGGTTTGAGGAGTTGAAGCGTCGGGTGCTTGAGTTGGCAGGCGAGGAGGTTGTTGGGGTGCTGAGTTCTTCGACTTATGAAGGTTGAAAAGATTTATGTATTTTCAGTTATTTTCAATTTAAATTATGCGTAGGGCGAAAGGGCGAAATTTAGAATGAAAGAAGAAGAGAAGGAAGTGCTAAAGGTATTGGAAGAGAATGCGAGGCTGAGCTACGGGGAAATTGCGAGGCTGGTCGGAGTGGCGGGCGGGGAAGCAGGCGGGGAAGCTGGAGGGGAAGCTGGTGGGGAAGCTGGTGGGGAAGTAGGCGGGGAAGCTGGTGGAGAAGCGGCGGTGAAAAAGATTATTTCAGAGTTGGAGAAGAAGAAAATTATAAAAAAATATACAGTGGTGGCGGACTGGGAAAAGGCGGGAGTAGAGAGCGTGCAGGCGTTAATTGACATAAAAGTCAGTCCTGAAAGGGAGACTGGGTACGACCCGGTTGCAGAGCGGATTTCGCGGTTTCCAGAAGTGCGGTCGGTGCGGCTGGTCTCGGGCGAGTACGACCTCTCGGTGCTGGTGGAGGGGAAGACGATGAGAGAGGTTGCGTATTTCGTTGCCGAGAAGATTGCACCGCTGGAGCAGGTTCGGAACACGCTGACGCACTTTTTACTGAAGACTTACAAGGAGGACGGAGAGATTTACGGCGAGGAGGAGGGGGAGGGGAAGAGGCTGGCGGTGACGCTGTAAAAACACTTTCTTTCTAAAGAAAGAACCTGTGCTAAAAGAGAGAAGAGAAAAAGAAAAAGAGGGAAATGTCAAATAAAATAGCCGAGCGGGTGAAAGGGCTAAAAGGCTCGGGCATAAGAGAGTTTTTCGATGTCGCAGAGCAGATGGAGGGGGCGATTTCGTTGGGCGTCGGCGAGCCTGACTTTGTAACACCCTGGAGCATTCGGGAAGCGTGCATATTTTCGCTTGAAAAGGGCTACACTTCTTACACGAGCAACTGGGGGCTGCTCGAATTGAGAGAGGCGATTTCCGAAAGGACTTACAGAGAAAGTGGCGTGTTCTACGACCCAGAGGGCGAGATTCTCGTGACGACCGGAGTGAGCGAGGCGTTCGATTTGGCGCTGCGTGCGGTTGTCAACCCAGGCGACGAGGTCGTGCTTCACGAACCCTCGTACGTCTCCTACAAGCCCTGCACGGTCTTTGCTGGCGGTACGCCGGTCTGCGTGGAGACGCGGGTAGAGGACGAGTTCAAACTGCGGGCGGAGCAGCTGGCGGAGCGGGTGACCGAGAAGACGAAGGCGGTTGTCCTGAACTACCCAAACAACCCCACAGGAGCGGCGTTGAGCAGGAAGGAGTTGGAGGAGATTGCGGAGGTTGCGGAGGAGCGGGATTTGGTGGTTATTTCGGACGAGATTTACGGCAGTCTGACTTACGGCGACAACGGAGACAGCGGGGAGCGGGGGAGGGGGCACACCTGCTTCTCGTCGCTCAACGGAATGCGGGAGCGGACGGTTCTGCTGAACGGTTTTTCGAAGGCTTACGCGATGACAGGGTGGCGGATTGGGTACGCTGCGGGAAACCGGGAGCTCTTGGAGGCGATGATGAAAATTCACCAGTACGTGATGCTTTGTGCTCCGATTACGGCACAGAAGGCGGCGCTGGAGGCGCTGAGCCCGAGGTGCGACTGCGAGACCGAGAAAATGGTCGAGGAGTACAACAGGCGACGGCGGTTAATGCTGGCAGGGCTGCGGGAGGTTGGGCTGGAGTGTTTTGAGCCGAAGGGTGCGTTCTACACTTTCCCCTCGGTTGAGAGCACGGGCCTCTCGTCCGAGGAGTTTGCAAAGCGGCTGCTCTTGGAGGAGAAGGTGGTCGTGATTCCGGGAAGCGTCTTCGGGGCTTGCGGCGAGGGGTTCGTGAGGTGCTCTTACGCGGTCTCGCAGTACGAAATAAAAGAGGCGTTGGAGCGGATTGGGCGGTTTTTGGAGGGGTTGGAAGGGGGTGGAAGGGGTTTGAGAGGGGAAGGGGTTTGAGAGGGAGTGAAATTGAGAGGGAGTGAAAAAATGTTTTCGTCGCAGGAGGAACAGGAGGAACAGGAGGAACAGGAGGAGCAGGAGGAACAGGAGGAGGTTTTTGAGAAAGAGCGGAGATATTTGATGCCGACCTACAAGCGATCGCGGGTCGTGCTGAAATCCGGAAGAGGGGCGGTGGTGAAGGATTTCTCGGGTCGCGAGTACTTGGACTGCGTCGCTGGAATTGCGGTGAACGCGGTCGGGCACTGCCACCCCGCGGTAGTGAAAGCGTTGAGAGAGCAGGCGGAACGGCTCATTCACACCTCAAATTTGTTTTACACCGAGCCACAAGTAAAACTCGCGGAGAAACTTTCGGGACTAACAGGACTGGAGAAGGCGTTCTTCTGCAATTCCGGTGCAGAGAGCGTGGAGGCGGCGTTGAAGTTAGCGTGCAAAGAAACAGGGAAAACCGGGTTCGTTGCCGCGGAGGGAAGTTTTCACGGCAGAACGCTCGGCTCGCTGAGTGCTACTTTTGACCCGAAGTTCAGAGGCGTGTTTGAACCTTTGCTTTTGCCTCGGGTGGGGAACGGTGTGAAATTCGTGCCGTACGGCGACGCAGAGGCGATTCGAGCTGCGACTGACGACAAAACCGCTGCGGTCATTTTGGAGCCTGTTCAGGGCGAGACAGGCGTGATTATTCCCCCCGCGGGCTACTTAAAAGAGGTGCGGGAAATCTGCGACGAGAAAAGGGTCTTGCTGATTTTTGATGAAATTCAGACCGGGTTCGGTCGTACTGGAAAGTGGTTCTGCAAGGAGCACGAGGGCGTGGAGCCGGATATTTTGACACTCGCGAAGGCGTTGGGAGCAGGGTTTCCAATCGGCGCGATGCTCGCACGAGAGGGCTTGGAATTTGAAGCCGGCGAGCACGGCTCGACCTTCGGCGGCGGTCCGCTGGCGTGCTCCGCCGCGCTGGCGTCTGTAAAAGTGATTGAGCGGGAGGGGCTGGTGGATCGGTCGAGAGTGCTGGGTGCGTATTTTTTGGAGCGGTTTGCGGCTGAGTCCACGGCTGCAGGCTCGGACTCCAACCCTGCAGTGAAGGAAGTGCGGGGCAAGGGGCTGATGATTGGGATTGAATTGGCGAAGCCCTGCGGGGAAGTGGTCGAGCGGGCGTTAGAAAGAGGCGTTCTGGTAAATTGCACTGCAGAGAGAGTGGTAAGGCTGGTGCCGCCGCTGGTCGTAAGCAAAGAGCAGTTGGACAAGGTGATTTCGGTCCTGCTCGAATTCATCAAGTAATTTTAATATGTCTAATTAAAATATAATTTAGAGGTTGTAAAATGGAATACGAGATAATTGGGGATAATCTCCAGATGGTCGTTGTAAAGATCTCTTCTGGAGAGATGGTTTACGGAGAGGCGGGTGCAATGATTTATATGAGCGAGAATATGGAGATGAACGCGAAGGCGAAGGGCGGGTTTCTGAAAGGGGTGATGCGAAAATTTGCGGGAGAGTCATTTTTTATGACAGAATTCTCGCCGAAAGGATACGGTTTCGTGGCTTTTGCCGGCAACGCACCAGGGCGGATAAAAGCGATTGAACTCAGGGGCAACGAGTTCATTGCAATGAACGATGCTTTCTTGTGCGCTCAGGAGGGCGTTGAACTCGAGATCAAGGCTGCCTTATCAGCGAAACAGAGAGGGGGGTTGCTGTTCGGTGGAGGACGACCATTTATTCTGGAACGGCTGGGTGGAAGGGGGTCTGCGTTTATCCACGCCTGCGGCGATTTTGTAGAGATTGACCTTGCACATGGCGAAGTTGTGAAGGTGGACACCGGCTCTATCGTAGGATTCGAGAGCAGCGTGAGTTACGACATCGTGAGGGCAGGGAACGTAAAGACAATGCTCTTCAGTGGCGAACACTCCTATTTGACTACCTTGACCGGTCCAGGTCACGTGATTCTGCAGTCAATGACCATGCCGAACTTGGCGGCAGCGCTCAGACCTTTCCTGCCTTCATCTTCAGGAACATCCGAAGGATCCGTAGAGTAGGATCCGAGAGTAGGTAGTCGCAGTTCAGTATCGAGAGGTTGCAGGGGGTTGAGGTCAAAACAAAAGAAGCACGTTCCGATTTTCAAACGAGCGTCAGGGCAGAAACGCTTTTATCTTTTTTCTTTTCTTATTTGAGGGTAGAAAAAAACCGCCAACGGAACGAGAAAGAGGACGCCAATCACGATTTTGCCGACGACCGAGCCTGAATTGAAGAGAATAAAAAAAACAGGCTCTTCCTCACGCTGCATCTCAAACAGGCAGGGAAAAACATCTCCCAAGAACTCTTTTGTTACATTGAGAATCCCGTCGTAAGAGCCTTCGGGTGGTGCGAGTGCCGAGACGCGAATCATTGTAAAGTTGGCACTGTGAAACGGCTCCTCCTTCACATAAAAATAGAGGACGACCCGCCGGTCTGTTACATTTCCGCTTTCTCCCCCCCTCTTTACGACGACGAGCTTCTTTACCGAGACTGTGCCGTTGAAGTAGCCTAACTCTCCTTTTCTGCTCTCGAAAGTGGAGTACAGAGGTCTCCCTGCCCAACTCACATTCTGCACAAACACCTCCTCTTTCCCCACCTCCTCAATCTCGTAGCCAAGAGCGGGGTAGCAGACGATAGGGGAGTGGAAGCTTGAACGAGCGTTGGACTGCAGAATGAGGAGATCTATTGAGTAGTATGATTTTGGCTGTGAGTAAGCACGCATTAGCATCACATCCGCACCCAGAGTTTCTGCAACACCCGTAGTGTTGTAATCTGGTTCTAAGGCGTTCCACTCGTCAATCTGCTTTGGAAATGCCAGCATATGCTCGTTGTTCCCGAAATCCTGCAGCGTTTGAACGAACATTGCATCTTCTGTAGCCTGCGAGAGCTCGGTGTCAATTGTCTTGATGCCCTTGGCTAAAATCATTGAAGGCGTCGAGAAGAGCAGGATAATTACGAGTGCGAACGAAAGCAGTCCAATAATCCTTGAATATTCCACGAAGAAATCTTTCAGCTCCTCCCTCTCTTCCTCTTTTTCCTTCTTCTTCTCTCCTTCTCTCCCCTCCTTCTCTTTTGCCACTTCAAACCTTACCTCCTCTCTCTAAACTTCTTTTCGTCTAAATGTTTAAACACCTGCTAAACACTTCACTTGCAAATTCGCTGTTCTTAAAACCTTTTTAAAATAAAAAAAATGAGAGGAGCAGAAAATCTGAAAAAATCTCCTCTCTTCTCCTCTTTGGTCCTCTTTTATTGTCCTATTTCCTGTCCTCTTTTCTGCGGTTGTACAGCACGAATCCAGCGAGTGCGAGCAGTCCGGTACCAAACAAGACCACCGTCGGCAGCTCTGGCGTTGGGTAGGGGTCGCCACAGGTTGGAGAAGACACAGTGGTTGCTGAGGAGCCCTCTGTATTTATGTACGCCTCCGCACCATCCCCAGCCATCGAGAGCCTAAGAGCGAGATAATCTCCCTGTGGCACTGTAAACAATGGACAACTCACAACAAAATGGCTAGCACCATCACTGCAGACATTTACAATTCCTACGATTGATTTTTCGCACTTTTCGTCGAACTCTCCTGTGCTGTGGTCGAGGATTCCAACTTTCGCTGTAACCGTTTCGGTACTATCGAGATAACCACTACACTCCGCATCAATAGGCTCATAATCGAGATGTACAACCCAGTTTCCCGCGCAGAAGGAAACCTCGCATTGAGCCGATTCGTTTGCACTCCAGGTAAATGAGTCGGTCTCATTTAACCAGAAATCATTTGAAGTTCCCGTTCTCGCTCCTCTCGTCATCCAATAATTTGCTCCAGCTGGAACTTCTGTTTCATTTGTAGTTGGGTACCACGTGATGCTCACCGCGCTCGCCGTTCCGACCACCGAAACCAGCACTACCGCTGCTACCAAAAAACTTACAACCGCTTTTTTCGTTTCTGTTTTCGTTTCTGTTTTGTTCATTTTTTCTTTTTTTCACCTCCTAACTTTTTTTCTTTTTTTCCTTCGCTTCCCTCTTTTTCCTCCTCCTCTTTTTCTACTCTCTTTTCTTCCTCTGCCCTCTCCCTTTTTGGCTCGTTCTTACCGAGGGCAATTAGTATATTCTATCTCACTCTATAAAAATGTTTTCGATATTTTAGCGTTATTTTCAAGATTTCAGGGGAATTTAGGTTGCTAAATGTCTCGAGGGCGGGATTTTTTTCCCGCACCCTGCTCACGGGGAGGAGGCAAACGTTCTTGAGCCGCGGGAGGAGAGAAGAGAGTTTCTTCTCGCCGCACTCCGCCGCTGCCTTCGTCGCTGCCAGCGTCGGCTCTTTTTTGTAAACCGCGTGCAACGGCTCCAGCAACCCGTTCTCCCAACACGGCACTACCGCGTCGCAGCAGCCTGCCACTGCAGTCTCGAAGAGAAGTTCTACAACAGCCTCGCAGACAAAAGGCATGTCGCAGCCAAGAACGAAGCAGTAGGCAGACGAAGCCCGCTCCAAGCCCGACTGAACGCCTGCAAGCGGACCAAAACCCTTCAGCGTGTCAAAGACAAAGACGATTTTTGTTTTTGTAGCTGTTTTAAGAGCGTTCTTAATTCGTTCGCCCTGCACTTCGTCGCGTGCTGCCACGATTATTTCGTCCGCCACGCCCGAGATTCTCTCGATCGCGTGCTGCAGGAGCGGTTTGTTGTTTAAGCAGGCGAGGCATTTCTCGACGTGGGGATCTTGAAATCTTTGGCTCTTCCCGCCCGCGAGAATGACCGCGGTCTTTTTTCTTTCGCTTTGCATTGGTTTTTAACTCTAAATTAAACTTAAGAAAGAAGAGGGTTTTTAAGGTGTAACGAAAGAATAAAAGGGAGGAAAGATGGAAGCGAGGGAAGTAATATCTTCGGTTGTAATGGTTTTTTCTACCTTCGTGCTGGCGTACAAATGGGTGTACAAGTACAAGGCAGGAGACCCAGTGGTCGTGCTCTCGTCGGTGGTTTTGATGGGGATGTTAGCGGTTCTGTTTCTAAGTACAGCAGAGCGGTTAAAGAGGCTGGAGGAGGAACTAAACGAGAAAGAGCGGTCTTTGCGAGTGAGCATGCAGTCAGTCGAGGAGGAGGTGCGGGAGAAGGTGAGTGCTGCGACGAGGCGGTTGGACGAGGTTAGGGAGGAGATTGTAAGGAGGGGGTACCGGTAAAAAGACATCTGATGTGGAAAGAGGTAGTGGCGAAGTTTGAGGGTCTGCCCTCGCAGAAGAGGGTCGTTGAACTGCTCTTGGAGCGAGGGTTTCAAGTCAGTGCGGAGGGCAGTGCGGAGGGCAGTGCGAAGGGCAGTGCGAAGGGCAGTGCGGAAGGAAGGGTGAAGGGAAGAATTGTCTCGGGCGGGATTGAAATTCCGCACACGCAGGTGGCGAACGAGACAGGCGTGGACAGGCGGGTAGTAGACGAGACGGTGAGGCGGATTTTGAGGGACGCGGGGCTGCGGGAGATTTTTGAAAATATCAGGTCGGTCGCGTTTCTTGCGGAGGTCGCGCCTTTGCTGGGGCTGTGTGTGGTTGTAATTTACCCAACGGACGCGAGGGAGAAGGGGATTCTCGGCGAGGTCGCTACGGTGATTGGAAAGCGCGGGGTTAGCATTCGTCAGGCAGTCAGCGACGACCCCTACCTCGTGGACGACCCGAAACTCACGATCATCGCGGATAAAAATATTCCAGGCGACTTAATTGCGGAAATCGGGCGGATAAAGAGCGTGAAAAGCGTGCAGATTCTCTCGCCCCGTCTCCCGTCCCGCAGAGCGTAAAAAAGTGCACATTGGAATTGTCACCTGTGAGATTTTAAGAAGCGAGATTGCAGCGGTAATTGAAAAATCGGGCGTGGAGAATGTTTTTTTCGTGCTGCCCGAGTTCGAGCCTGAGACCTGCAGTTTGGCTCTAAACATAACATCTAAAAGAATGAACGCTCGGTTTTCGAGCGAGGCAAAAACGAAAACAGGGAGAAGAACGAAAAGAAGAACGAAATTAAAGATAAAAGAGAAGACAATTGCGGGGATAAAAAGGGAGATTCGTGAGAGGCGGATTAGGAATTCTGTTATCGTTAAGGTCTTGGATTTGAGGATGCACGACTACCCGGACAAACTGCTGGCTGAGGTTGCAGGCTGGGTGAAAAAGATGAGTTCGGTTTTAGGCGTGGATTTCGTGTTGCTGGGCTACGGCTTGTGCGGAAGCACGGCGAGCGAGGTGGAGCGAGTGGTGGTCGACGAGGCAGAGGTGCCTGTAGTAATTCCTCGGGACGGCGGAGGCGGCGACAGCGGGCGGGACAGCGGAGGCGGCGGCGAAATACTAAACAACTGCGTCGAAATTGCACTTGGCAGGGAACGGGTTCGGGAACTGCTGAAGGAGGAGGTCGGGACTTTTTTTATGACTCCCGCAGGGGCGTCGATCATAAAAGAACCTCAAGTAATCTTGGAGTCGTCTATAAATATTAGGGCAGGCAGGCTGAACCGAAGTGCTACTTGCGCTGCTACTGACACGCCAAAAATCGTAAAACTTATGAAGAACCACTACCGCAGGGTCGTGAAAATCTGCTACTCTGACGCCGACGAGAAGGACAGGGAGTACTCAAAGACGGTTGAGAAGTTCGCCAAGAAGTTCGGGCTTGAGGTAAAAGTCGAGCGTGGGTCGGCGAGAATTATGCTCGCGGCGTTGGAGGAAGCCCTCCAACCATAAAACCTCGCTCTTCTATTTTCACTTGCATTTCTTATAAATTCTTTTAAATATATTTACATTTTTCACTGCCGCAGCAAACGCTTTTGCTCGGGTCTCGCCGACGCCAATTCCTGTGGCTACGGGCTCTCCGGGTTTTATGATTCTGCCTTTTTCAGGAATATCCGCTACTCCTACCCTTCTACCCCAACTCCCACCGAAGTCCTCTGCCACCACCATTTCCCGCTCTGCAAAGAGAATCGCTTTTGCGGCGCACCTTTGCCTTTTTGCCTTCACTCTTTCCGGTAGCTCCTTCCCCTCTCCCCCTCCTGCAACAACCGCTTTAAGATGCTCGTCCACCAAATTCAAGCCCGTAGAAAGCTCCACCGTGTCGAGGCTGCCTTGAAATCGCGGGTTCACTTCGATCACGACGGGTCGCCGCCCGTCCGCGGTAACAACAAAATCCACGCCGTTAGAACCCACCAAACCCAACTCAACCACCAACTCCTCCGCAATCTCGCTCATTCGCTGCACCTCCTCCGAAAATCTCGTCTCAAACGGCGAAATATTCCCGCAGTAGACGAACGGACCGGGAGCGCCGAGACTCTTCAACCCGATTAACTGCTCGTTCACGCAGACCGAGACCGCCTCGTTCTTTTTAGAAATCGTGGAGACCGAGGCAGGCGTTCCTTTTAAATATTCCTGAAACAGAAATTCGGGCAACCGCTCTGCCCACCGAACCAACTCCTTCCCGGTCCTGCAGAGGAAATTCGCAGTCCCTCCGCCGCCGTAAGCCGGCTTCGCAACCACCGGGTACTTTAGGTCTGCTCCTTCTCCTTCGGCTATTTCTTTCCCGGTGTAAGTGCGGGGGTGAGGGACGCCCAAGTCGTCCAATCGGGCGGAGAGCCACGCCTTGTTCGCCACCGCTCTCGTCTTCTCCAGCGAGTTACCCACTATTTTTCGCCCCAAGAAATCAGAACCCGCCCTCTCAAACCCTGACCCCAGAATTACGCCGTCTGCTTTGCTTACCTCTCCTCTGAGGAGTTTGAGACTGCTGAGGAGTTTGAGACTGGCTTGAGGCTGAAGCGGGTCCAAGTGAAAATATTTTTTCGCGCACCTCCTCGTGTCCAAGTCGCCAAAAGCGTCGGCAGCAGACATTTCGTAGCCCGCTCTGCTGCCTGAACAGACAATGTGCCGAACCGAGTAGCCCACCGCCAACAATTTCATTTTTACTACTCTTATTTGGATGGCAAACTAAACAAACTAAAATACAAGGGCTCGTAATTATTATCGGACGGCGGAATGCAGAATCAGTAAGAGCAAGTAAGAAAATATTAGATAGGGGAAATAAAATTGCGAATAATAAAAAGAACCTAAACTATTCAAACCTTTAAGTACTTTTAAATACTAATAAAAACAAAATAGAGCAAGAGAGATGAAAATGAAGGAAAAGGAGAAGAAGGAAAGAGGGGAGAAGCGAAACAACGGCAGCAGCGGCAGGGCGAGAAGAAGGGAAGCAGTGATTTTTACAGGACTTACTTGCGTGTTTGTGTGTGGTTTTGTCTTCGCGGCAGTAGGGACGCCGCCCCCCACCGCCGCGGGCGCAGAGGGCGCAGAGGGAGGCGGCGGCGCAGGGGGAGGGAAGACCTGGTACGTGGACGACGACGGCAGCACGAACGCGTGGGACAACGGCACAACCGACGGCGGGAACTACTGGAGTGACCACGCCTGCACGGGCAACCCGTCAGACGGAAGCGAGCCGTACGAAATCGACGCGGACAGCACAGACCGCTACCCGTTTGAAGATGTGAGCTGGTGGGCAGCACCACCACCGCTACCAACACTACCACCGCCATCAAAGCCCGCGGTCACAATCGCGACCGACAAGACAGAATATTCGCCGTCTGGCAAAGGGAAAACAATTGGTTATTTCACGGTGAGCGGTGACGAAATCTGCCTAGAAGAAAGGAAGCCAATTGTTTATTTCTTCGGTTCCGAAGGGTGCGGGTACTGCAAGTGGGAGCATCCAGTGTTCCTAAGTGTTACCTCAAGGTTTGGGGATTTCATTTCGCTGCACGACAATATGGGAAATTTCAGCGCGGACAAGGAGATTTTTGAGAAATATAATCCCGGTGGTAGCGTGCCGACACTGGTTCTGGGCTGCAAATATTACCGACCCGGCGCTGGCACAAGCATCGGCGAGGAGCAGGAAGCGAAGGTCTTGACAGCTTTGATTTGCGATTTAACTGACAGTAAGCCAGTAGAAGTCTGCTCTGACCCTGAGGTTGAGGATTTGATGAAGAAAAACACGATGAACCTCACAGACGAGATGAAAATCACAATCGGCTTGAAGAACCCAACGAGCAGCCCGGTAAACGCTTACTTCGTCTGGAATCTCAGTCTGCCGGACTACGGCTACGAGTGGACGATGATGGTAGTGCCACTGGCGCCGCTGCCTGCGGAGTTCGAGCAGTGCTACAACTTCTCGCTGCTTATTCCTGACTGGGGTGCGGTTGGGTTTAACGCGAGTTGGACGGTAGCGCTGCTGGAGGAAACGGCGCCGTACGAGACGATTTGCGAGGACTCTGCGGACTGGAGGTACGTGCCTGCAGGGTCAGGGAGAGGGGTAGTAGAAGAAGAAGGAGGAGTAAAGCCTGCTGAGGTAGGAGAGGAATTGAAGAGAAGGGTAGAGGAAGAGGGAGTGGAGTTGCCGTTTTAGGTTAGGCGGCTCTCCTCTTTTTTTATTTTTTAGTTAAAATGAAAAAATATAAGGTCCGAGTAATAATTGACCCCTGTGAAGAGGGGGGATATTTTGCTACGTGCCCAGCCTTGCAGGGCTGCCACGCAGAAGGAGAGACCTACTTAGAGGCTTTGGAGAACATTCAGGATGTTATCAAAATTCATCTTGAAAGCCGAGCGGAATTGGGAATGTTGCCACCCGATCAAGCAGAAGTTGTTAGCGTGCTGGACACATTCAAAGTGGAATTAATGGTACCAGTGGCGGAAGCGTGAGTAAAAAGCTGCCCTCTGTAACCGACAGGGAAGTTATCAAGGTTGCCAAAAAGCTTGGTTTCACATTTTACAGGCAGGCAAAGGGCAGTCACGAAGTTTGGCGTAGGGCGAGTGACGGGCGGCATACTGTGATACCAAGACACGCAGGTAAAATTATCAAACGGAAGACGCTGAAAAGTATCATAAATGATTTTGGAATAACCGTTGAGGTCTTTAACGGGCTGAGATAAATATATCCAACAAAGAGATTGCATCCCTCTCCGAGGTAGGAGAGGAGTTGCAGAGAAGGGTAGAGGAAGAGGGAGTGGAGTTGCCGTTTTAGGTTAGGCGGCTCTCCTCTTTTTTTATTTTTTAGTCAAGGTTTTTAGCACAGGTAAAAAAGTTGTTGTCTATAATGAATCTTCGGTTTTACAGAGACCCAGCGACAAATCTTCCACACATCTACAAACACGGGGTAACAGAGCGGGAAGTAGAAGAAATTTTAGCACAGCCCGGCGAAGACCGTCTTGGAAATGAGGGCTCGCGAGTTGCTGTTGGTCAGACTCGAGAAGGCAGGTTTCTTCGTGTCGTTTATGTGCCTGACAAAGAGCCTAATAGTTTATTTGTGATAACGGCGTATAATTTAATGGGAAAAGCATTGTTAGCGTACCGAAAGCGAAAGCGAAGGAGGAGAAGGAGAAGAAAATGAAGCAGCAGGATAAGTTTCCACCTGGCTGGAAAGAAGAGCGAGTGCGGCGTGTTTTAACGCACTACGAGAACCAAACAGACGAGGAAGCGGTAGCTGAAGACGAAGCCGCTTTTGAGCTTGAACCTGAAATTGAACCAGAACCCGAAGGGCAGAGAGGCCAGACGATTATGGAGATCCCGCAAGAACTGGTTCCTAAGGTTCGTGCTCTAATTGCTGAATGTCAGTGCTGAATCGTCCCTTTTCAATCCCGACGACCCTTTCTTCACTACAACTAAAATGCTCATAGGAATATATCTGAAGAAGTAGGAGAGAGGGATGGAGTTACCACACACCCACTCACCACACCACTCACCACACACCCACTCACCTCGCACCCACAAACTCCCGCACCTTCTCCTCAATCTTCTCAGTCCCAGAATTCATAACCGCCGTGCCCACGAGCAGAGCGTCCGCACCCGCCGCAAACATTCTCGACGCCTCCTCCTCGCCTTCAATTCCGCTCATCGCGACCAAAACGACCTCGGCAGGGAGTTCGGCTAATCTTGGCTTCACCTCTGCCGCAACCCGCTCAAAAGTCTCCAAATCCACCTCAAGCCTCTTTAAGTCACGGTTGTTCACGCCCACCAAAACCGACTCCGAAATCCCCTCCAAATCCGCCTCAAAAATCTTCCTCCACGACTCCCCGTCCACCTCGACCAACGCCTCCAGCCCGAACGAGGCGGCTTTCCTCGCCAACTCCCGCAGCCTCTTGGCACTCAAAAATCTCGCAATTAGCAGCACCGCGTCCGCACCGCTCGCGTACGACTCGTGCACCTGAAACTCGTCAAAAATAAAATCCTTCCTCAAGACCGGCAGCTCAACCTCCGAGAGTTTAACAGCCCTCAAATCCTCCAAACTCCCTAAAAACGCCTCGTCTGTCAAGACCGAAATCGCACACGCCCCGCCGTTCTGCATTCTCCTCGCTGCTTCTACAGACCCAATTTCTGTTTGTAATTTTGTCCCTTCTTCTTTCAACCCCCTCCGCTTCACTTCCGCGATTACAGCCCTTTTTCCCGCTCCTTCCCCCGCTCTCTTCGTCTCTAAAATCGCCTCCTTCAGACTCCTCCGCTCCTTTAACCGCTCAACCGTCTCCCGCTTCCTCTTTAAAACTTCTTTTACATTCATCGTAAATTTCAAAATATTTCTCCGCTGTTTTCTCCCACGAGTACTGCTTCGCCCTTTCCCTGCCACGCCTGCTCAGCTCTGCACGAAGTTCAGGCTCACGAAGCAGTCTAGACATTCCTGCGGCTATTTCGTCAGTGCTGTAAGGGTCGACGAGAACCGCAGCGTCGCCCGCTACTTCTGCCGTGCCCGTGAATTTTGAGGTTACCACAGGCGTTCCTACCTGCATCGCCTCGATCACAGGCAGCCCAAAGCCCTCACAGGGCGAAGGATAAACAAGAAACTTGGCACGCCGTAAAAGCGTGTCCAACTCCTCGTCAGAAATAAAACCCGTAAAAATCACCCGCTCTTCCATTCCCGTTTTCCTTACGGCAGCGTCACAACGCTTCTTCATTTTTCTCAAATACGGGTTGTTGGAGTAGTTGCCGGTGATGAGCAGCTTGCCCGCGTACCCTTCCTGACGCACCAGCCTTGAGAAAGCTGAAATTAAACGCCCAATGTTCTTCCGCTCGTGAATCCCGCCAACATTAAGAAGAAAGCCGTCGGTCGAGCCGCTGCTCAACTGAAACCGCTCTTCAAGGCTCTTTTCGGTCGCAGCGCTCGGCGTTGTGGGTCTCCGCAAGCCGTTGGGGACGACCCTGACCTTCTCTGCAGGAACGCCAACCTTCTCCACGATTTCGTGCTTCGAGAACTCGGAGACCGTTGTTACGACATCGTTCAGGCGGCACGCGAGCCGAGTGCCGGACTTGTAGAGGAGGTGGTTTCGGAAAAAACCCATCGCCTCGCGGAAAGTGAAAGGAATTACATCGTGAATCGTGAGAACGCACGGGGCTTTCTTGCGGAACGGAAAACTCCAGTTGTACGGAAAATGAACGACCTCCGCACCCTCTTGCTCGGCAATCTTCTGAATCGTGACAGAATCCAACCAAGCGTTCTTCAGCGACATTGCGTGCGAACGGACGGGCAGAGGACGAGTTGCAACATTTGGGTCGCTCTCAAAAATCCGCTTCGCCTCTGCGAGCCGGTTTGACTTGCAGAGCAGGACAACTCGGTGCCCCTTCGCGGCGGCATATTTCGTTATTTGGATGACTCCCTGCTCCACGCCGCCGACCACGCCGTCAAACTTCCGAAAATCCATCACTATTTTCATCGTTTCAAAAACTACCGAGCAGGCTCTCGACGTCCGTGACCGCCACGCAGACCGACTCGTCCGACGCACCGTAGTACAGAAAAACCTTCCCGTCTCCGTCTTGCTTTCTCTCCTGCTCTCGCTCTCTCTCCCTCTCCTGTTCCCTCTCTTTCTCCCTCTCCTGTTCCCTCTCTCTCTCCCTCTCCTGCTCTCGCTCCACAACGCCGTTCGAGAAGACGACATTTCCAAAGAAGCCCTCGGTCTCGTAAGGCTCGGTCGGGGTCAGCAGCGGCACGGAGGCTCGCCTCACTACGCGGAACGGCTCCTCAAGGTCAAGCAGCAGGCAGAAAAGCGAGTAAGCGTCGTCCGCCCCTTTACCGTGGCAAATTACCAGCCAACCCTCGGAAGTCTTAATCGGCGGTGCTCCCGCCCCTACCCGCTCCGACTCCCAGTTCTCCTCCTTCCTCTTACTCTCGCGGTCGCGGGTGCGGAGGACGCACTTGTGGTTGCCCCAGTGCAGAAGGTCGGGCGACTCGGCGTACCAAATCGCAGGCTTCCCGAAGCCCGAATTGTTGGGGCGGTGGAGAGCCACATATTTCCCACCTACTTTCTCTGGAAAGATTGCGACATCCTTGTTCTCGGGGCAGAAAATCAGCCCCTTCCTCTCGAGGTTCTTGAAATCCTCGGTAACCGCCAACGCAGTCGCCCACGAGTCTTCGGAGACTGCGGTGTAGTTGATGTAGTATTTTCCGTCGATGAAAGTCACTCGGGCATCCTCTACGCCGTACCTCTCCGCCTCGCACGCGGGGTAAATGAACGGCTCGTCCTCTACGGTAAAATTGACCCCGTCCCTGCTCCTGGCTACTCGGATGTGGCTCAAGGTCGAGAGGAACTCCCGCCCTTTGTAGGCGACGGCACGAGTGTCTTTCAGCGTCACCGCGGGGTCCGACGCCTTGAACTCCAAAATATCCGGGACTGCAGTGCCGTCACCAGTGCCGTCACCAGTGCCGTCTCCGTCGTCCTCAAACCGACAGACTGGCGTGCGGACGTAGCCTTCTCTGGGTTCGCAGCCCTCCGCGACTCGCACCAGCAGAATAATTTCGTCGCCGAAGTTCACAGCACCCGGATTAAAAGCACCGAGCACCTTGTAGCCGTCTCTTGTAGGCTTTACATCGCGGGGCTTAATTATCGGGTTGTTTTTATGCCTCACAATCATTTTCATCTAATTTTGATTCTTTTTTATAAAAACGATTACCTCCTCTTCAAGCCCACACCAGCGAGCAGCCCGAAGAACAGCCCTGCCAAATGCGCCGTAAACGCAATCGGGTAGGCAGAGCCAATCATTAAGAAATTGAGCACCGCAAAAAGAATAACTACCATCCACATCTCCAACGGCACCGGCAACGGAAAAATATACATCCGCATCCTCGGCATCAGCACCGCAAGCGCTCCGAAAACGCCGTACAACGCTCCGCTCGCTCCAAGCGACGGGTTAATCGCGGTTAGACCGTACACAAGCCCTGCAAAGATTCCCGAGCCGAAGAAGACGAGCAGGAACTTTGAACTGCCGATTTTTCGCTCCAGCACCGGCCCGAAGAAGACCAAAAAAAACATGTTGAAGAAAAGGTGCCAGAGACCGCCGTGTAGGAAAACGTGCGTTACCAGCGTCCAGGGTCGCTCTGAAATGTGTGCTGGCATCAAAACCAACTGCCTCTCGTAGCCCGGAACGAGTAGTTGCAGAGCGAAAGAGGCGGAAATGAGGAGCAGGAGCAGGTAAGAGTAGTTGTGAGAAAAAACGCCAAAATTCGTGCCAAAGTTCTTTCGAATTTCTTTTTTGTTTTCTTTTCTGCGTACCTCATCAAACCCAGACCCGACGCACCAGTGCTTCTCGGGTGGCAGGTGCTCCTCGCAGAGGCTGTCGCCGCAGTATTTGCATTTCTGGGTCGCGGGTCTGCCGCAGACCGTGCACCGTGCTCGTGTTGCTCGTGTCGTCGTGCGTACCATTTTATTTTAAAAAGGGTAGTTTTTTATTTAAACCTTGACCTCGCCCACCAAATAACCGCTCCTCGCCTCCGCTACCCGCACCTTACAAGTAGCACCGAGTGCAGGAGGCGGTTCCGACTTTACCACGACCGTCCTGTACAAAGCGTCTCTTGCAACTACGCCCCCTCTCTTTCCCTTCTCGGTCACTAAAACCCGCAGCACCGTTCCCTCTAATTCTTTGTTCTTTGCGAGTGCAAGCCTGCGACACGCTGCGGAGAAAATTCTCGACCGCCGCTTCTTCTCCCGCTCAAGCAAGTCCTTCAGCCCCGCCGCTTCTGTCCCTGGTCTCGGCGAGAACCTCGTCACGTTCACCCTCTCCGGCTTCACCGCCCCCAACAAATCCAGCGACGCAACAAAATCCGCCTCGGTCTCAGTGGGGAAACCAACGATGAAATCCGTACACACAGTGCAGTCTTCAAACCGCCTCCTTATGCTTTTCACAATTTCAACGAAGTCCGCAGCCTTGTAGTTCCGCCGCATTTCGCCCAGCACCTTGTCCGACCCCGACTGCACAGGGAGGTGAAAGAACTTGAAGACCTTCTCGGAGTCAAACGCTTCAAGCAGGTCGTCCAGAATGCGAGCCACCGAAAACGGGTTCATCATTCCCACGCGAATTCTAAAATCGCCTGCCACCTCCACAGTGGCTACCCGCTCCAGCAACTCAGGAAGTCTTGTCCTCGATCCCACGCCTGCACAACCTTCTCTCCGGTCGTAGCCGTAGGCACTGCAGTCCTGCGAAGTAATTCTTATTTCTCTCGCACCCCTCGCCACCGCGCTTCGCACCGCTTCGCAGACCTCCTCAGGCTTGCGGCTTCTCAGCTCCCCCCTCGCCCGCTTTACGATGCAGTAGGAGCAGTTTCCGAGGCAGCCTGTTGAGATTGGAATTACTGCAACCACACCGTCAAACTCAAGTGGCACTTCAACTTCAAAATCAAAAAGGTCCCGAGGTGTTATCATTTTTACATTCTCTCCCAAAACACTCCTCACTAACTCAGGCTGTGCCGCCGCAATGCAGCCCGCCACGACAACCTCTTTTCCCTGACCCCGCTCTTTCAACGCCTTCAACGCCTCCAACTCCCTCAACCGCTTTAAGACATTCAATTCCGTCCTCTTCGTTACGGTGCAAGTATTCACGACGACAACATCGGCTTCTTCGGCTCCCCCCACCAGCTCGTGCCCCGAGTTTTTAAAAATCGCCCTCATTTTCATCTCGTCGCCGACATTCGCGGTGCAGCCGAAGGTCTCGATGTGAAATTTCATCTTTTAACTTTGAGAAAGGGGTAAAGGATAAAAGAGTAAAGGATAAAAAGAGGAGAGGAATGACCCAGACGACGAGACGGAAAATTGAGCAGCTCCGAATCTGTGCAGAGCAGGAGGTGGAGGCAGAGGAGGCTACGAGCTGCTTTGCAGACGTTAGGCTCGTTCACGTCGCACTACCGGAGATTGACAAGGAGGAAATTGAACTGAAGACCGAGTTCTTGGGCTTCTCGCTCAACTACCCAATAATGATTGCCTCGATGACCGGCGGGCATCCAGAGACGAAAAGAATAAACGCCGTGCTTGCAGAAGCCGCGGAAACGCTTAGCGTTGGCATTGGCGTTGGCTCGCAGCGGGCGGCGTTGGAAGGAGTAGGAAGTCAAGAGGACTCTTTCCGTGTGGTTCGGGACACTGCACCCAACGCGTTTGTTTACGCGAACTTGGGTGCTCCGCAGTTGAAGGAGTTTGGGGTTGCGGGTGTAGAGCGGGTTATTGAAATGGTCGACGCGGACGCAGTCGCAATTCACCTCAACTTCTTGCAGGAGGCGATTCAGCACGAGGGGGACGTGGACGCAGGGGGGTGTTTGGCGGCGATAAAAGAGGTCTGCGAGGCGGTAAAGAAGCCCGTAATCGCGAAGGAGACGGGTGCGGGGATTAGTTACGGGGTTGCGAAGAAGTTGCACGAGGCTGGTGTAGCCGCGATTGATGTGGGCGGTTGGGGCGGCACGAGCTTGGCTGCTGCCGAGATTTACCGTGCTAAAGCTGAAGGAGACGAGTTGAGCGAGCATTTGGGGCGACTCTTCGGCTGGGACTGGGGCATTCCAACAGTGGAGAGCATTTTGGAGTGCTGTGCGGCGCTCTCTGCTCCTGCTCCCGTTCCCGTTTCTACCCCGGTTCCCGTGGTCGCGACTGGCGGAATTCGAACTGGACTTGACGCTGCGAAGAGCATCGCTCTTGGTGCGAGTCTCTGCAGTGCTGCTCTGCCGTTCCTGAAGCCTGCGATGAAAAGTGTGGAGGAAGTGGTGAAAAAAATAACCGAAATGGGCGAGGAGTTGAAGGTTGCAATGTTTTTAACGGGCTGCAGGACTACGGCGGAACTGAAGGGAGCGGAGGTTGTTCTGACAGGGAAGGCGAGAGAGACGGCAGAGCAGCGAGGGTTTTTACGCTCTCTTCTCCGCAGTCCGTAGACACTTTTTTAGGCGGGAAGCCCAAATAGTTACCGCCTCATTGAATATTCAACAAAGCACTTAATTTCTAAATGCTTATTAAATTTAATGACCTTAGAGATAAAAGGCGTGGACGCGTACTACGGCAGCGTGAAAGTGCTGGAAGGAGTGGATTTCAAAGCACAGCAGGGCGAATTTCTGGGCGTCGTCGGTCCGAACGGCTCTGGCAAGACGACGCTGCTGCGGGCGGTTAGTCGGATTCTGAAGCCGCGGGTGGGAACGGTCTTGTTAAATGGGTCGAATGTGCTTGAAATGAAGGACAAAGAGTTCTCGAGAAACTTCGCCGCAGTCCCGCAGGACACGACCATAAATTTCGAGTTCTCGGCTCTCGACATCGTGCTGATGGGCAGGAATCCGCATTTGGGCAGGTTAGAACTGGAGAGCGAGCGGGACATTGAAATTGCGAGGCGGTCGATGAAACTCACCAACTGCTGGCACCTTGCTGAACGCCCGGTTACAGAATTGAGCGGTGGTGAGCGGCAGCTTGTCATAATCGCGAGAGCACTCACGCAGCAGCCAAAAGTCCTCCTCCTCGACGAGCCCACCTCGCACCTCGACATCAACTACCAAATAGAAATAATGCAACTTCTGAGGCGGCTGACTTTGGACGAGGGTTTAATTGTGGTTGCGGTAATTCACGACCTCAATTTAGCTGCTATCTTCTGCGACCGCCTGGCGCTGCTGCACAAGGGTAGAATCGCTGCTCTTGGCACGCAAGAAGAAGTCTTAACCGCGGAAAACATCAAAAGAATCTTCGGTGCGAATGTGGTTGTCAGTAGGCTCCCCCAGACCAACCAGTGCTACATTTTACCTGCTAAAACATAAAAAATAAAAGGGGGATAAAAAACAAAATCCCCTCATTGCTTTTCTTTTTCTCTCTTTTTCTTTTTTTTCTTTTTCACGCGCCCATTTTCAGAATCGGGTGCGGTTCCATCGCCTCGATCTCGTGCTCTGCCTTGTTCGCCTCAGAGACAATCATATCCGCCATTCCAACCAGCGGGAAGACCTTCGGTGCGTTCTCAATCGGTCCGTAGAGCACGAAATCCTGCCCAGCGATTACAGGAATAATATTTGAGGCAATGTCGCAGATGCTGTGGACGTCTGCGCCCAGACCTTCCCAGCCGCCCGGTCCTTTCGTCGCGTGCTCCTTCCTGAAAGTCTTCAGCCAAGTCCAAGCCGAGGGTGCGTTGTGAATGCCCAGACCCACTGAAATGCCGAACTTCGATTTAATGACGAAGCCCGAGGCGACCGCAGAGCCGACGCCTGCCCCGATTGGCAGTGTAGCGGGGTCGCACATCTGTTTCGTCACGCCCATATCCCGCGCAAGCTGAACCAACCCCTTCTCAAAGGTGCCTGCTCCTGTCTCCAACAAGTCAATCTTCCCTGCTACCGTCGAATCTTTTGGATTGAACGCTAAGATAATCGCTGCTTCCAGTCTAGACTCTCTGATTACTTCCAGCTCCTCTGGCGAACACGAGACGTTTATTGAGTTGTAGACTGCCCTGTCAATCAGCCCCACCTCGTCAACGTACTTCAGCCCCGCAACCTTCGCCTCCGCAACCGTCGAGTCAATCAAGAAAGGCGAGTCACTTTTCTCTGCGCAGAACTCGATCTCTTTCTCCATTGCCTCCGGCGATTCTGAAAATATCTGCATCATGCACGGGTTCCCTGTTAAATCCGAGAACTCGTCCTGCTTGTTTAACACATCTTCCGCTGCTTTCTTGTCAAATATCCCCTTCTCCGCGTCCTCTACCAAGTAATGCTTTGCGTAGAATATCGTGCCACAAAGAACCGTCGCGCACTCGCCTGGCTGTCCCCCGACTTTCGTTCCTCCAATTTCATAAATATCCTGCTTCCTGTCAAATACATACATTTTTCTTCTGTCCTCCTTTTTCTCTCTCCTTTCCTTTTTCCTTTCTCTCTCCTTTCCCTTTTCTCCTTTCTCCTCTGCTCTCCCTCCTTCTCCTGTTTTTTATCCTCCTATCAGGAAAATCACATACACAAGAATCCCTACAATCAGCCCGTATAAAATGCCGATTGCGAAGCCCATCTTCTCGCCCTGTCTCTGCGCCAGCTCGCCCATCACGAACTCCACCTTCTCGTCCATCGCTGTCAACCTGCCCTGTAGTTTCGTGTGCTCTGGCGGTGTAATCGCGACCGGAACCGCTAACTCCTTCAGCTCCTCCTCCAGCTTCTCCAGCACCTCTGTCTCTACTTCTTTCTCTATCTTCTCCTCTCCTCCTTTTGATTTTTCGCTCATTTTCTCTTCCTCCTTTTCTTTCCTTGTCTCTCCTCTCCTTGTCTTTCTCCTTCCTTTCCTCGTCCTTCCCTTCTCCTACTCCTACATAATTCCAAGCCCGGCGAGAAGCAGACTCACGAAAATACCGATTGCCAGCCCTTTCACGAACCCGACCCAGAGACCTGCTGCGAACCGCGAGTCCCTACCGATCAGTGTTATGTTTTTTCTTAAGTCCTCAATTCTCGCGGTTAGGAGCGCTGTTTCCGGCGTCTGTTGAATTACTTTTGCCATTTAGACCACCCCCTGTAAGCCCCAGTAAATGAGTGGCAGAAGGAACACGACTGCGATTAGTAGCCCAGTAAAAAGCCCCAACGTAGCGTTCATCGAAATCCCTGACGATAACTTCTGGTCTCTCGCGATTAACTGTGCCTTGTACTGAATGTCAGTCGCGGCGTGATTTATCACTTCCATATAAGGTGTGGCGGGCATTGCCAAAGGCATCTCCAAGACTGCACCCAGCGCCTCCTCTTCGCCCACCTTCACAATCATCGGGTCTTCAGGAAAAGCACCAGGGTCCCTCGCTTTCAGCTCGTTCACCTTCGCATTTATCGCACCGTAGTCCTCCACCCCGATCATATCGATTACTTCTACTTGGTTTCTGAACCGCTCGACCGCAGCGTCAGGTAGGTTCTCAATGAACGGAATCGCACCTGTTGTGTCAATTATTTTACGGTTAGACGGGTCAATGCCGTTCTTCCAGAGTGCGAGCATCGAACCGCCGCTAATGTGCCCCGGAACCTCCGCTCCTGCGATGATGAGGAATCTGATGTTCGGATTTGAAATGATGTTTGTAATCATCTTCTCTAACCCGATGTTCTCTGTCTTGTCAGGTCCCTGAATCGCAATTCCTTGCAGGTTCTCGATGTGGAAGTACGAGCCTGTCGAGGAAATCGCGACGCAACTCTTCGGGTCGCCGACCTCGTAGTCACCTGTAACGAGCGGCCAACCATCTGGAACTTCTTTCTTCTCTACCATTTTTTATGCTCCTCCCACTTTCAGCCCTATTCCCAACTTGAACAACGCAAGCGTCACCGCCAGCACGCCAAAAATCACGCCGAAGACGAGCATCGTCACGAAGCCTGCGGTGTTCAACGCTCCTTCTCTGCGTGGCTGCGACATTACAAACCCGCTTGTAGGGTCAAGGCAGTTGAAGAGGTCGTCTACTGAAGTTTCCAATGCTGTTATCTGCTCCTCTATCGGTGCGAGGTTTACCTTGTAAAATCCTGGTCTTGCCACACCCACGGTAAGCGAGTCAGGATCCAGAACCACACCAAATTTCTCATTTATTACCAACATTTTCCTTCTTCTCTCTCCCTCCTCTCTTCTCCTTTTTCCCTCCTCTTCTCTACTCCTTCATCCTCTCTTCTCATCTTCAATTTCATTTCTTCCCTCCCCTTTTCTCTCCTGTCTCCTACTCGATCGTCTTGATCATCCCTGTACCTACTGTCGAGTACGCTTCCTCAAAGCACATTCTCACGAACTTCACGAAGCAGACCAACCACACGACCGCGCCGAAAATCACTAAAAGCACTCCGTCTACTACTCCACTAACGCCCCAGGTCGTAGTCGCGACCGCTGCCACCACAATTCCGAGAATTACGCAGAGCAGCCCTGAAACCTCAACCGAGACAATCATCGTTCGCGGTCTTCGCTCGTCAGGACCGAGGCAGGCGTTGTACGGGTGAAACATTGCCATACAAGAGAGAATGAACATCACTGCGATGAGCCCGTTGCTAATTGCCTTGTCCAGCACTACATCAAAGTTCAGCGAGCCTGCCACGATTGAGAATTGAAGCAGCATCGCGATCGTCCCCGCCATTCCAAGTTCCGTCATCCCCTGCTCCAATTTCGGAATCTTCATTCCGATTATCTTCTCGTGGTTCGAGAGCACGCCCGAGACCAGTCCGACAACGCCCATCAGCAGAACGCCGCCTAACGCCGCCGCTGGGGCAAGCACCGAGTCTCCGACCTTACTAACGACCTTGCTAACTAACGCGATTCCAACTAACGCCCCTACAATGCCGTAGCCCATTGCCAGCACGCCGATTGACGGAACGCCGGTTCCCAGCCCGTATTTAGAAGTCTTCCGCACGGAATCCATTCCCCAGACAAGAGCCAAAATCAAGCCCACCGCTTTTATCACTGCGGGCAGCCCTGGAAAAATCAGAATCACCGCCGAAATCACCCCTGCAATTATTCCCAACTGCTTTACATCGGGCGGAATTGTGAACCCCTCCGCCTTTTCTTCTTCTACTACCGGTCCTCCTCCGACTGTCATTTTATCCCGTCAGCCCTCCTAAATTCACTACCAGCACTACAAGAACGCCGCACAAGAGCGAAATAACGCCGCACGAAACTAGCGCCTTCGGCAGTCGCTTGAACTTCGGGTCTTGGAAGCCTTCGATCGTGCCGCCGATGTTGTAGGCTGCGATGATCGCGTTTGCCACGAAGATTCCCATCGCCGCTATTCCTGCCATCGTCTCCTCGAAGTGCGCGTAGTTGAGCAGACCGAAGTACATAATTGCACCCCCGAAACCGCCTAACAACGCACCCACCATTCCCGAAATGTAGCTCACATTTGGCACCCCGTGCCCGTCGCACTGCGGTGTCTTGTAGGCTTTCTGCGGTTCTTTCGTTATCGGGTCTACATCCACTCTGCCCGAGACGGGAACGATGCCGGTTCCGAAGACATAAATCACATTCGCTACGAGCATCGTGACGCCCATCATCAGCCACGAGCCGACGCTGCCCGAGAGCGAGACAAGCAGAATATTATCGCTGAATGTCGCGACCGAAGACGCCGTAAAAAGACCGCACATCGCCGCGCCGAACATTAGCATCACCGTTCCCGTTGCTACTCCTGTCGCTGTTCCCATCGCTGCTGGCGCTCCTCCTACAGGCAGCAGGTGAACGCCGAGACTCGCTAACACTCCCCCCAATATCACACAAACCAATATCAAAATTGGGTCCATTTTTCTCGCTCACTTCCTCTCCTTTCTCTCTTCCTCTCCTTTCTCTCTTCTCTCTTTTTCATCTTTCATCTTACTCTCCTACAAAAGTCCCGTACCTCTTTCTCGCCCATCTCACCAGGACTAAATTCCCGACTATCATCGCTACTCCAATCACCAGTCCAACTACGATTCCGATTACCGCTGCAGAGTCTCCAGCTGCGGCTTCTAAGTTCGGCAAATACCTTGCAACCTGCATCCCAACGAGCGTCCTCCAATTCTCGAAGAGAATTATCACGCCGAAGGTCAGTCCAGTGCAGGGACCGCCGAACTTCGCACAAAACGCCGCAATGTCCTTCTGTGTCCGCACGCCGCAGTCAGCGTAGCGCGTTATTTTGCCGTGGTAGACTACCCGCTTGCCCTCACCGAAAGGTCTGTCCTGGAACTCTCGCTCGGTGCCGTAGTGAATATCGCCTGTAGACGACCCGATTGCCCCGACTGTGATGCCCCAAATAAAAGCGAGCATCGGCAGAGCGAAGGGGTGGTCCAAACCGGGATTTCCCGAGAGCGTCCCAAGATTGCTCTGAATGTATGCTATCGCCGTAATGCAGAGTGTTGCCATAAATCCATGCGTTGCGATTGGCATTATGTGCCCGTACAAGACATCGAGGTAAATCGGTTGCTCGAATCGTTTCTGTGCCGTCGTCCTGCCCACGTGCGCCGTTACCGAAAAAATCACATGAACTGCTTCGCCGACCACTGCCCCGATGGGAATCGCGATAATCGGGTGCGCCCCTTTGGAGAGCAGCACCCACGCGATAACGCCCGCTACGGTGCAGTAGAGTGCGTAGGCCGGTGCCTCACCAGAAATCGCCTTGTTGAAGAACCGATGCACTTGTCCTACTTGTGGTGCCAGTTGCACTTGCGAGTTCGGATTGCTCTGTGACCCAACATCAGACTCGAGGTCCTCAAACATGCACGCTACCAATGCCAAAAAAACTATCAGCAACATCCACGCAAACAGCATTGCTATTTCTATTGGCATAACGAAAAATATAGGGACGCCTCTTTAAAAGGTTTTCTATTTTTTTACGCTTCAAACTTCCAAGCCCTCCAGAATCTCTGCGAATTTCCTGTCCGCGTTCCTCTTTTTCAGCTTTGCGAGCTTCACAATCTCGCTCTTGTCCACTCCAAATTCTCCCCCGCGAACGAACTCGGTCGCGTCCAAAAGCCGCTTCCCCACCCGAGACCGCACGACAACCGTCGAAAAGCCGTCTGGACTCCCGACCGAGCCGACCGAGATGTCTGCGAGCCGCGAGACGAAGTCGTCGCAGTAGGGACAGCCCTCCCGCACAACTCCCTCCAACTCCCGCACGTCGCAGGAAAAAACCTCTCCGTCCGCTGCGGTGACGATGAACTTCCCTTTTGTAATTTGCGTCTTCTCTGCGCGGTCGAGGTCAACGCCGAACCGCCGCCTCGTCTCCTCCTTCAGACCCTCGTAGTCAAAACTCTCAAGGCAGAACAAGCCCAGCACCGTGATTTCTGCCCCCGGGAATTCTCGTTCCAATTTCCGTACCGCTCTGACCTCGCAGGGCGTTCCTACGACCGCAAGTCGCCTCTTGCTCTTGCTCTTACCCCCCTTTTCTTCCTCTTCCAACGCTCCTTCTTTCAACGCAGCCGCAATCTTTGAAACCATCGGGACACGCAGGTATTTCGTCCCGCTCGCGCTTCTCACCCCTGCCGCGTCCTCAACCACGACCGCCTCTGCCTTGTAGCCCTCTCCCCGCTGCACCACGACCGCGCTGTCAAAAAAACCGTTCTCCAGCCCTGCGACGAGCAGAGCCGAGACCATTCCTCCGTCCTGCCCTTGCACAACTGAACTCTTAGCCGCGACCAAATCGCTGTAAACGCCCAGTGCCTCGTCTCGCTTACTCCCTGCCCCTAAATCCAAGAACCTGTTTTCAATTTCCCGCTCGTCCTCCGCGGTCGTCGGAAAAATATTCTTCGCCAATTTTATCGCTTCTGTGGGGCAGACGAGAGCACACGAGCCACAACCCACGCAGTCGTCGGAGGGCTCTTTGTACGGCGTGCCGACCTCCCGCTCCACGCCACGACCCAGAACATTTATCGCCGAGACGCCGACCAACTCCTCGCAGACCCGCGTGCACAACCCGCAGAGAATGCAGTGCTCCTCTGCTTCGTCCTTTTTCGCTGCCAACTCCAGCCTGAATCTCGGCTTCCCCTCTCCCTCTCTCACCCCGTACTCCCTCGCCAGACTTTGAATTCTGCCCTCCCCAGGACACCTCGCGAGCAGCAGTTCCAGGAGCATTTTCCTTACTTCGACGACCTCTGGAGATTTGGTCTTTACCACCAGCCCCTCCTCGGCAGGGTAGTTGCAGGCGGTGACAATTTTCTTCCTGCCTCTCCCTCCTCGCCACTCAATCTCAACCGAGCAGAGCCGACAAGCGCCAAACGGCTCCAACGCGGGGTGGTAGCACAAAGTCGGAATTTCAATGCCAACGCTTCTCGCCGCGTCCAATAAGGTAGCTCCTTCCTCTATTTCCACTACCTCCCCGTCAATTTCTAATTTCATCTTCTTCTCTCACCTCCACTCCGCACCTTTCTCCTTTCTATTTCCCGCTCCGCTTCAGGCACCGGCGGAGGAACCGGCACGCCAGAAATCTTCTTCACCGCCCTCACCTTCGGCGGACAAACATCAAAACAAATCCCGCACTTTACGCACTTACTCTGGTCAATTACGTGCACTTTTTTCTTCCCGCCCGAAATCGCACCCTCAGGGCAGTTCTTCAGGCAAAGCAGACAAGCAACGCACTTCTCCGGCTCGATGTAGTACGAAATCAAGTCCTTACAAAACAACGCAGGACATCTCTTCTCCGCGATGTGCGCCTCGTACTCGTCCCTAAAGTAGCGGAGCGTGCTCAAGACCGGGTTCGCCGCGGTCGTCCCCAGAGCGCAGAGTGACGCCTTTTTCATCACCTCTCCAATCTCCTCGAGCATTTCAATGTCGCCCTCCTTCCCCCTACCCGCCACGACACCCTCCAAAATCTCTCGCATTCTCCTCAAACCCTCTCGGCACGGCACGCACTTGCCACACGACTCGTCGCAGAGGAAATCCACGAAGTAGCGCGCCAAATCCACGATGCACGTCTCCTCGTCGATCACGATCATTCCGCCCGAGCCCATCATCGAGCCCAGCCTCGTGAGTTCGTCAAAATCAACGGGTGTGTCGAGGAACTGCTCTGGAATTATTCCGCCTGAGGGACCGCCGGTCTGGACGCTTTTGAACCGTTTTCCGCCGCGAATCCCTCCCCCGATTTTGTAAATAATTTCACGCAGCGTCGTCCCCATCGGGACCTCCACCAAGCCCGTGTTGTTCACTGTGCCGACGAGCGAGAAGATTTTCGTGCCCTTGCTGCCCTCGGTTCCGATTGAGTTGAACCAGTCCGCGCCTTTGGCGATGATTAGCGGCACGTTCGCCCAGGTCTCGACATTGTTGAGGTTGCTCGGTTTGTCCCAGACGCCGCTCTCGGAGGTGTGGATGTATTTTGGTCGTGGTTCGCCGACTTTTCCCTCGATCGCATTCATCAAGGCACTGGACTCACCGGAGACGAAGGCACCCGCACCCCTGTGCACTTTCACATCGAAATTGAAGCCCGAGCCCAGAATATTCTCGCCAAGAAATCCGTACTCCTTCGCCTGCTCGATAGCGACCCCCAGATTTGCGATCGCGATTGGGTATTCCTGTCGCACGTAAACGAAGCCCTGGTGAGAGCCGATTGCGTAAGCGCCGATTGTCAGCCCCTCGAGGACGCGGTGCGGGTTGCCCTCCATAATTGACCTGTCCATATAAGCACCCGGGTCGCCCTCGTCGCAGTTTACGATTACATATTTTGGTTCTCCTGCTGCGTTCCGAGTGGTTTCCCACTTCCTGCCAGCGGGAAACCCGCCGCCACCCCTGCCTCGCAAATTCGCTCTCTTCACCTCTTCCAGCACCTCCTCGGGCGTCTTCTCCTCCAACACCTTCGCTAACGCCTTGTAGCCGCCGAGAGCGAGGTAGTCCTCGATTTTCGTCGGGTCGATCCAGAGGTTTCCCTTGAAGACGAGGCGGGTCTGGTGCTTGTAGAACGGAATGTCCTGCTCGTGAACGCTTCGTTCGCCGGTGCTGGGCTCGGCGTAAAGCAGCCGCTCAATAATCCGCTTCCCTTTTATCGTCTCTGAAACAATTTCCGGCACGTCCTCGGGCGTTACTCCAAGGTAGCAAATCTCCTCAGGATAAATCACAAGAATCGGACCACGCTCGCAGAACCCGTGGCAGCCCGTCCTCCGAACGCCCACCTGCTCAGTCAGACCTTGCTTCTCCAACTCCTCCTGAATCGCAGCAGCAACCGCGTCGCTGCCCGTCGCGTGGCACGCCGTCCCAGAGCAGAGCGTGATGAACGGCTTGTTCAAGTCCCGCCCTGCCACAATCTTTCTTCTCAACTCCCTCAATTCTTGCCCTGAGTTTAGTCTCGTTCTTGGCATTTTTCACCTACGCGTACTTTTCTAAAATCCCCGCTACCATCGCGGGCGTAATCTTGCCGTGGTAATTCCCGTCAACCACCACCACCGGTCCCATCGCACAGCAGCCCAGACAATTCACCCGCCGCAGACTAAACCGCCTGTCCAGCGTCGTCTCGCCCTCTTTTATCCTCAGCCGCTCCTCCAGCCTGTCCAGAATCTTCGGCGCACCACGAACCTGACAGGCAGTGCCAAGACAAACCTGCACCGTGTGGCGACCCGCCGGAGTCAGGCTCATCGCTTCATAAAAACTCGCCACGCGGTAGATTTTGCTCTTTGGAACTCGCAACCGCTCGCTTATTCGTGCAATCGCCTCTCTTGGAATCCAGTTGAACTCGCTCTGAATGTCCAGCAGTAACTGAATCAAAAACCCCTCCTCGCCCCGCTCCTTGTAGCCCTCAATTATTTCCTCCACCCTCTCCAACCCTGTTTCCAACTCGGTTTTCAAGTTTGTTTTTCCCATTTGTTTAAATGAGTGTTTGGAACAGTTTATAAATTTTGCGGTTTTTTCTGATTTGACGGCTTTAGATTTGACGGCGAAAGAAGGGAAAGCGGGAAAATGACACGGGGCTACGTAACCGAAATGTTCAGCTCCTTCCAGGGTGAAGGACCCTACGCAGGCAGGAGGCAGGTCTTTCTTCGGTTTGCGGGCTGTCCCCTCTCTTGTTTTTACTGCGACACCGCCTACGCAAGAGAGCCCAGACCAAAGTTCTGCAACCTGCTCCGCCCTGACAAGAAGACCCGCAAAAGAAACCCGCTGTCCGCGAGCGAGGTGCTGGACTGCGTAAAAGCGCTGCTCTCTCCCGACCTGCACAGCGTCTGCTACACCGGCGGCGAGCCGCTCACACCGTCTTCCGCGGGGTTCGTAAAAGAAATTGCAAACGCGGTAAAAGAGACGGGGCTAAGGAATTTTTTAGAGACGAGTGGGTGCTCGGCACGGGCGTTCGCGTCTTTAGCCGACTGCTTTGACTTCGCTTCGGTTGACATAAAACTGCGGGGTCACCAAGCGGTGCAGGGGGAAGACAGCTACGAGGCGTTGTACAGGAACGAGCTTGAGTGCGTAAGAATCGCGGTTGAGCGGGGTGTAGAGACGGTGGTGAAGGTGGTAGTGCTAAAGGGCACGCCCGCGGCGGAAATCGAAGAAATCTGCAGAGACCTTTCGGGGTTTGAATTTGGGTTAGAGGAGAGAGGAAGGGGCAGGGAAAAGGGTAGGGGAAGGGGCAGGGAAAAGGGTAGGGTAAAGTTTGTGTTGCAGCCTGTTACTGCTCCGCGGTCGGGGGCAGTGCCGAGCACAGAGGAACTCTTTGAACTTTCCGAAGTGGCGGGGCGGTTCTTACGCGATGTTGCGGTGATTCCGCAGGTGCATAAATTTTTGGGAGTTTTATGAAAAAACTTTTTTGCAAGCAAAAACCTTTACTAAAAAATTGCAAGCAAAAACCTTTACTAAAAAACTTTTCTTATTTTTTTACAGAATTCTGCCTGAGCCGATTAAGTGCCACCGTGCGCCGATTTTCCGTCCGATTGCGACACGAGCTCCATTTTCCGCGCAAATCGGTCTGCTCAGTTTCACATCAACTGTCTCTCTCGCTTTCGTCACCCGCTTCACCTCGCCCATTGTGATTGCGGTTCCTACGCTCAGCATCACTTTCTCGCCCAGTTTTATCGCCTGAATCCCCTCCTCTTTCGCTACGCCGACGACACGGTCCAGCAAGTGAAATTCGATTCGGAGTTCGTTCCGAGTCGGAGGTAGCGACCCAAGCGTGCCGACGCACTGCCCCACCAACGAGTCTTCGATTGTCAAGCTGGGGTCCAGTTTTGTGCCGACGCCGATTAGACCGCCTGGGGTCACTTCTTTTACCCGCTCGCCGCCTGCGATTATTGAACTTATCTCGGTCTCAATCGGCTGCCACGTCTCCTTCTCCTTTCCTCCCGCTTCCTTTCCTCCCGCTGTCGCCACCCGACCCGGTCGGATTTCCAGCCTGTCGCCTTCTCGCAGCCTGCCCTGAAGCAGCGAACCGCCGATTACCCCGCCCTTCAGATTTTTTATCGGCGTTCCGGGTTTGTTTACATCAAAGGAGCGAGCAATGTGCATAATTGGAGGCTTGTCAGCGGGACGCGAGGGAGTAGGAATTTCCTGCTCGATGCACTGAATTAAAATGTCAAGATTCGCGGACTGTTGGGCCGAGATTGGGACAATCGGCGAGTTTTCCGCACCCGTTCCCCTAACAAACTCTTTTATTTGGCGGTAGTGTTGCAGTGCTTCCGCCCGCGAGACGAGGTCTATTTTGTTCTGCGCAATCACGATTTTCTTGATCCCGATTAAGTTCAGAGCCATCAGGTGCTCCTTCGTCTGCGGCTGCGGGCAGGGTTCGGAGGCTGCGATTAGGAGAACAGCACCGTCCATTATCGCGGCACCGCTCAGCATCGTCGCCATCAACGCCTCGTGCCCCGGCGAATCGACGAACGAGACAGACCGCAGCTCCTCGGTCCTTGACCCGCAGTGCTTGCAGAACTCTTCGACGGTGTAACACCCCGGCTCCTCACAGGCAGGACATTTTCTGAATGTCACGTCTGCGTAGCCGAGCCGAATTGAAATTCCGCGTTTTATCTCCTCGCTGTGCCTGTCCGCCCACTCGCCTGACAAGGCTCTCACTAAAGTCGTTTTCCCGTGGTCTACGTGCCCGACCATTCCGATGTTTACTGACGGTTTCTTCGTTTTGCCTGCCCCCTTCCTTTTCTTTTGTGTTTCCTCTTCTATTTATTCTTCTTTGATAAGACCTTCTTTTTAAGAAATGTTTGAGTTGCGAGCGGGCGAGAAGGAAATTCAGACCGCGGCGGGGCGGTTTGCGGAGGCGGAGGTCGCGCCGAGAGCGGCGGAAATCGACCGAAAGGCGAAGTTCCCGCGGGTGCTCGTGCGGAAAATGGCAGAGCAGGGGCTCTTTGGAATTCCGTTCCCAAAGAAATACGGCGGGGCAGGAGCGACTTTAACGAGCTACGTTGCCGCGGTAGAGGAGCTCTCGAAGGCGAGTGCGAGCGTTGGTTTCCTGAGTGCTGCGGGGCTTATTTCCGCGTTCCCTTTTCTCTACGCAGGCACAGAGGAGCAGAAAGAGAAATTCCTTCGACCCCTGTGTTTAGGAGAGAAGCAGGGGGCTTTTGCTTTAACTGAGCCGTCTGCTGGGTCTGACCCGCTCTCCATCAAGACAACTGCGGTTCGAGAAGGCGAAGGCGGTGGTAGAGGGGGAGGCAAGGATGAATTTGTGCTGAACGGGCGGAAGGCGTTTGTCACTAACACCGCGGTCGCAGACATTTACTTGGTCTTCGCACAGACAGAGAAGGGTAGAAAGGGTGAGGAGAAGAGCGGAGAGAGAGAGAAGAGCGGAGTGAGAGAGAAGAGCGGAGTGAGAGAGAAGAGGAGAGAAGGAGGGAGGGGGGGAGGTTTGAGTGCGTTTGTCGTTGAGAAGGGGACGAAGGGCTTCTCGTTCGCTAAAATCGAGGAGCTGCTGGGAATGCGAGGCTGTCTCGTTGGCGGGCTGACTTTCGACGACTGCAGAGTTCCCGCGGAGAACCTGCTCGGGAAAGAGGGCGACGGGTTCAGGATCGCGATGGCGACGCTGGACAGGGACAGAATCGCGATGAGTAGCATCGGCGTCGGCGTTGCTCAAGCCTGCCTCGACGCCTCAAAGAAGTACGCAAAAGAGCGGAGGCAGTTCGGACAGCCAATCGCAAACTTCCAAGCAGTCCAGTTTATGCTCGCTGACATTGCTGTGGAGACTGAGGCAGCGCGGCTACTCACCTACAAAGCCGCTTCTCTCGCAGACAAAGGCGACGGAAGAAAAGGCGGAGGAGCGGAGAAAATCACGAAAGAGGCGGCGATGGCGAAGCTCTACGCCTCGGAAGTTGCCCAGCGGGCTGCCACAAACGCAGTTCAGATTCACGGCGGGTTCGGCTGCACGAAGGACTGCCCCGCGGAACGGTATTTCCGGGACGCACGGGTGCTCGGCATCGCGGTAGGGACTTCAGAGATTCAGCGGCTCGTGATCGCGAGGGAAGTGCTGAGGTAAAGCGGAGAAGAGGAAAGGGGAGAAGAGGAAAGGGGAGAAGAGGAAAGGGGAGAAGAAATGATGAATAGAGATATTATGAGTAGGAGAAGGAGGGAGTATTATTTATGAAAATAGACCGAAACACCTACCGTGCGAACGACATTAGAGGAATCGCAGACTCTCAGCTCAGCGACGAGTTTTGCCGTTTGACAGGGTTGGCGTACGTGGAACTGCTGCGGAGAGAGCGAGGTAAAGAGCCGCAAGAACTCACGGTCGTCGTAGGAAAAGATGTCAGGAACAGTTCGCCGCGGCTGAAGAGCGCGTTTGCCGAGGCTCTCGTGAGTCGAGGGGTTCGTGTCGTTGACATTGCCCCGGGGGAGAAGGTGAGTTCAACGCCGCTGATGTATTTCGCGACTTGGCTCTTCGGTGCCGACGGCGGTGTTGAAATTACGGGTAGCCACCTCGAGAAGGAGTGGAACGGCTTCAAACTCTGCGTCGCCTCGGAAAGCACCACAGAGCAGCAAATCAGCGAGATGTTTCAGACCGCGAAGAGGCTGGCGGAGGACGGAGAAAAAGAGGGGTTCAAGGCTTCTGAAGGCACGAGCGAGGAGGTCGACGTCCTGCCCGCCTACCACGAAATGGTGGTTGCGAATGTTGTTCTGCGGGAGAGGTGGGAGGAGCTGGCGTTAGGCTCGCTTTCAGGGAAGACTTCTCTGAAGGCTGCGATTTCCACCGCAACTCGCGAGGTGGAGAAGCTGTCCGAGGAGAGTAGGAGACCGTTAGCGGGCTTAAAAATCGTTTACGACGCAGGAAACGGGACTACAGGAGTAGTTGCACCACCGATTTTCAAGGCTTTGGGTGCAGAGGTTTTTGAGCTTTACTGCGAGCCGGACGGTAATTTCCCGCACCACCTGCCCGACCCCACGATTCCGCGATTTCTGAAAGACTTGCACTCCGAGGTGGCTCGCAGAGAGGCGCACCTCGGGCTCTCCTCTGACTGCGACGGCGACCGTGCAGGCGCGGTCTCGCCGGGTGGAAAGAATGTAATCGGGGAGCAAATCCTCGCTCTGCTCTGCAAACACATTTTAAAAGACCACCCGCGTGCGAAAATCGTTTACGACACAAAATGCTCGGACGCGATAAAAGAGGTGGTGGTTGAGAGCGGTGGCGTGCCGGTTGAGTGGAAGACAGGGTTCTCTTTCATTAAATCCAAAATGGTCGAGGTCGGTGCGGTCGCGGGCGGCGAAATGTCAGGGCACGTCTACTTCGCGAAGAACAACCGCGCAGACGACGCGGTCTTCGCATTCTCCGAACTTCTACTGCTCACCGCCGAGGAGTTGCGTCTCAAAAAATTCAAAGACAGAACCGTGCTTGACGGGTTGCTTGCGGACTTTTCGAGCAGGTACGTGAATACGCCGGAGATAAGAATTCCGGTGGTTAGCGACGCGGAGAAGGAGCGTGTCTGCGACGCCGTTGAAGGTTACTACCGAGGGCTTGCGACTGGAGAGCCTGAAAAGTACCGCAGAAGAACCGACGAGAGCGGGCGGGACATTGACGGCGTGAAGATTGATTTTCTGCAGGAGGACGGCTGGGCGCTCGTGCGCCGCTCGAACACTTCTCCTGTGATAATTCTCAGAATGGAAGCGAGGACCGAGGAAGGGCTTGGTAGGATTGGAAAGCATTTAATAAAAAAGTTTCGGGAGTTCAAGACCGTGGACCTGAACGCAGACGAGTTCGTAAAGAGAATAAACAAAAAATTTAAAAAGTGCTAAAAACAATTGAAAAGTATGAAGAAAAATGTGAAATTGATGGAGGGAGTGATTTTTGGGTTGTTGGTGTTGGCGAGTGCGAGCATGCAGGTGACAGTGGTAGCGGCGGAGACAACGCAGACTTGGTTTCTTTCGTCAGAGGGTAAGCCAAGCGGTGCGCCGACCGCGAACGACGGACTAACACACGCGAAGGACAATCTGATGCAGAAAGATTCAAGAACTGGTACAGGTTCGTATTTTACGCTTCCTTATGATAAGGTCGCGTGGTTTTATGCGGACACAGGGGCAGAATGTGGCTTGGGGTTTGGAGAGTACTCTTGGAGAGCACACATTCGTACAGGGGAAAAAGTAGACGGGGATGAAGTAGGTTCTAATCTTACCGTTGAAATCTGTAGGTTGGAGAAAGACACAGGAAATGTAACTGTTCTGGCAAGCCACACAGAGACATTGACAGCACAAGAGACGCATTTTGACTGGAACATTTCTTGCACAGACAACGGAACCACAACTCAGGATTTCAGCACTGGCGACTGGTTAGCCGTTCGATTGTCGTGGGACTGCACGGACGGTCTTAGAGTAGACTACAAAGCCGAGGCGGGTCTAGATTCCTTCATCGAAAGCCCCTCAACAGACCCCGGCTACCCTGCCCCTGAACTGCACTCCCTCGTCCTCTTCTCGACAGGCTTGCTCGCACTCGCGGGCTACAGTCTGCTGACAAAGAGAAGGGGATAAAAGACGGAGAAGTTAAGTCAGGAGCTTACCGGTTTTAACCTAACCGGTCGAGTCCGGCGGTCGAGTCCGGCGGTCGAGTCCGGCGGATCGGAGGCTTGCGTGCGAAGCCGAGCTGAGGCTTACGAGCAACGCTGTGCTGGAGAACTCTCCAGCTCTTCAGAAGGAAAAAGAAAAATGAAACCAACCTACTGGTACAAGGCGAAATTGGGGAGGGTCGTGGACGGCGACACTTTGGACTTGGTAATTGACCTCGGATTTTATGTGCAGTTGCGGGAGCGAGTTCGGTTGGCGGGAATTGACACGCCTGAAATTCACGGCGTTCCCAAGAGCAGCGAGGAGTACAAGAAGGGACTGGAAGCGAAGGAATTCGTCGAGCGACGGCTGAGCGAGAACGAAAATGAAATGGTGATTGAGACAAGGAAGCGCGGAAAATGGCGACGCTGGATTGCGAAAATCTACCTTGAAGATTCCGAAAAAACCTTGAACGACGAATTAGTTGAGCAGGGTCTAGCTGTGGTCGTGTCGTAGCAGAAGAAGAAGAAGGAAATAGAAGAAGGAAATTCAAAAATAATACGGAGCGACTAAAAAGAGAATGACATTTATAATTCCGTGAGAAAGGCTTATTCCAAAAATCGAACCTGTCTGCTCCCGAATTACTGAATACAAAAAGCCAACGGAAAAAGCAAGAACGCAGTCCAAAACCGCGAGGTTGCCAATGTGAAGCACGCTGAAGAGAATTGAGACAAAAAAAATCCCCCACCTCCTGCTCATCAGTTTCCGGGCGTTGTGTTGAATCAAGCCCCGAAACACGAGCTCTTCCAAGAAACCCGTGCAGACAACGAAAACTGCTGCTGCAACGACGAAATTCGCGGCTAAGCCTGCCCCTTCCCCCGCCGGCAGGGGAGCGGGCTTCAAAATCTGAAATTCTATTATTCCTGCAGGAAAGGCAAGGAGAACCACGCCTGCGTTAATTGGCACGTGCTTCAACTTTGGTAACGAAAATCCGAGGTCTTTTAGGCGGAGTCCTTGCACCAACATTCCGGTGAAGGTTGCGAGAAATATCGGAATGGAAATGAAAAGGAAGCCAAAAATCTTACTAACTTGAGCGAAAGGCATTGAGAGGCTTAGAATTCGAATAAGCGGTGCGAGAAGAAGAACCACGAGAAACTGGGACAGATTTTTCTCGGTCTCTGTTTTGGTTTCTCGTGCAGAATAGAAAAGCAGTGCGAAGAGGATGGTTGCGTGAAAAGCGATGCCTGCTTTTGGGTGGTAACACGTCAGTGTCTCTGCGCTTGTTACCAGAAGCAAGAAAACCGCACAGATGTGTTTGATTTTTAAGGCGATTCTTTTCATTTCCTCTTTTAATCTGCTGTTATTAATTTGTTTAGTAAATGAAAAACGCAGAGGGAGAAGACGAGGCAGCAGCAGAAGAGGAGGAAGAAGAGGAGAAGAGGTTGAGCGTTGTTCTGGCTGTGGGAATGGGATTTTTTATCGTTCTTACCGCGGTGGTTGCGTTGCTGCTTGCGGCGCCGTTTGAAGCCGCTGGCGTAAAAGCGTTTGAGAACTCGGAGTCGGTCTGGACCCCGCTCTATTTCCTTGCTCTCGTTGTCGGCTTCACGGTGGTTATTCTCGTAGTGCTAAAACTCGGGGACAGGGGCGAGAGGCTCCTCTATTTTTTGATGCTTGGTGCGGTGGCGGTGACGCTGTACTATGTTTTTGCGGTTCTCTTTCCTGCTCCTCTCGGCAGTCTCCCGCTGGTCAGCACCCTCGCGGTCTGTCTGCTGCTCTACAAATTTCCAGAGTGGTACGTTCTCGACGCGACGGGTCTACTAATCGGGGGCGGAGCGGCGGCGATGTTTGGCATTTCGCTCGGCGTGGCTTCTGTCGTGCTGTTGTTGGTGATTTTGGCGGTTTACGACGCGATTTCGGTTTACAAGACGAAGCATATGATTGTGTTGGCGGAAAGCATCGTTGAAATGCGAGTTCCGATTCTTTTTGTCCTGCCGAGGCGGCGGGGGTTCTCTTTGGTGCGGGGGGGACGAGGGGCAAAGTCCCACAAGAGCAGCAGGATGGACGAGGCGTTTTTAATGGGGCTTGGGGACGCGATTATTCCGACGATGCTGGTCGTGTCTGCGAATTTAATGCCCGCGTTCGCTCGCTACTGGGGTTTAATAAACGCGCCTGCTTTGGGTGCGCTGTTAGGGACACTTGCGGGCTACGGGGCGCTGGTCAGAATTGCGGGCAGAGGGACGCCGCACGCGGGGCTGCCGTTTCTCAATTTAGGTGCGATTCTCGGGTTTGTCGTTGGGTTGGCTTGACAACTTCCTCACGCCGTCTGCCAACCCGTGAGCGTAATTTATGCAGCCGAAGGCGGTAAAGAAATCCCCTTTTTCAAGGTAGTATTTCGCGTCCTCAAAATATGCCTTCGCAAGGCTCAACACCTCTTCTCTTGCTCCTGCAGCACTCGCAGCACCTGCAGCACTCGCAGCACCTGCAGCACTCGCAGCACCAAGCGACAACGCTTCAAAAAGTGCGATGTCTTTCTTTATCCTACCCGCTTCTTCGTTCAACTTCACGATCCTATTTTAAGTTGCCACGTCTTATTTTTCTTCCCATTCTTTTTTATAGCATCTTCCTCTTCCAGACCCTTAAACTCTAACAAGAATTCGCGGATCCGCCTCTCCGCCAATTTCACATATTCTTCGCCTGTCTCGTAGCCAACATAATGGCGTCGGGTTTTTATCGCCGCTATTCCCGTCTGCCCGCTCCCCGCGAAAGGGTCTAAAACAACCTCGCCCTCGAAGGTGTAAAGTTGAATCAGCCTGTAAGGAAGTTCCACAGGGAACGGTGCTGGGTGTCCAACCCTACGAGCAGATTCCGCAGGGAACGTCCAAACGCTTTTAGTAAACTCAAGAAACTCCTCCTTTGAGATTGTGCTTTTTCTTCTTCTTTTCTCGTTCTTGCTCTCTCCTCGGCTAAACCCGCTTTTAGAAAAGACCAAAATATATTCGTGAATGTCCCGCAGCGTGGGATTAGCAGCAGAAAGCCAGCTCCCCCACGCCGTTGAAGGGCTCGCACTCGCGGCTTTGTTCCAAATGATTTCCCCTCGCATCAAAAACCCTAAACCGAGCAGGTCCTCAAGCACAAAAGCGTGAAGAGGAATGTACGGCTTTCTTTCTAAATTCGCGATGTTTACGCAGGCTCTACCGCCGGGCACGAGCACCCTGAAGACCTCTTTCCAAACCGTTCTTAAAAAATTTCTGTATTCTTCAAGCGTTAAATTTTCGTCGTATTCTTTGCCCGCGTTGTAGGGCGGCGAAGTGACCATTAAATGAACGCTGTCATCTGGCAACTCGTCCATCTGTTCGCTCGATTTACAGAAGATTTTATCCAACAACTGCGGTGGAATGCGATTTTCCAGAAATTGCACTTTCTTTTCTTTTTCCCCTGGCAAACTTTCGTATAATTTGCTGGCATAAAACGCGGTGGAATTATGATTTATTCGACCGGGCGAGCCAAACGAGCTTGTTTGCGTCCCTCTTTTTCTTTGACTGTTTGTCATTGTATAATAAAGAGGATTTTGAAAAACCCCCGAAAACGAGTGAAAATGCCACAAAAGTATATAAAGAAGAGAGTGTTACGAGGAGTAAATCAAAATCCTCTAAAGTAAAATATTTCGCAGTCTTGAAATTTCCAAAAGGGGATTTTTGACGAAGCGGTGAAGCGTAGCGAAACCAAATACGCTCTGTTATACGCTGTGTCTTTATTGGACTTTCTTAACTTGCTTCCCCAACAATTTGATATATTCAAGAAAACTTAACCCTTCGAATTCCGCTTCCTTAGCAATAATTTTCCTCGCGATATGAACTTGCTGTAAAGCCGGGTCGTCTGGGAACTCCGCTTCCACCGCTCTTCTTATTTCCTCAATATCCTTCTCTTTGACCTTGCTCATATTTTCCCCCCCTTCCTATAACAATTCCGCAGGTGTCATAATCTCTATTTGCCTCAGGTTATTTAAAGTATTTACCCTCCTCACTCTGTCTCTCGTTTTTCTCCTTACAATGTGCCTAAAGTTCCAACTCAAAAGACAGTCTATCTCGTTTATCGCTGCGATAGCAATATGGTAGGCATCTTCAGGGTAACCCGCGGGAACTGCGTCATAGCGAATATATTCGCTCGCTACCCTTTCAACGTCGTCAGTTAAAGCGAGGAGTGAAAATTGCGCGACTGCATCCTTCATTTTGCTTCGGAGTTCTATGTCTGGGGTTCGTTCAATCTCGGCAACCGTAATTTCGGAGATGAAAGTCTCAAAGTTACCTTTTTCCGCGAAAAAAGATTCTGTGAGCGATTTCCTCTCCGGATTCCGCTCATCAAACCGTGCTGAAATTACTGAGGTGTCTAAATACACTTTCCCTCTTCTTCTCAGTTTCACTTTCCTTTACCTCTTAGGCATTGCATAACTTCGGTATCCACTCGAGTTCACACATCCTCAAAATAAGTTTTATAGTCCCGTTGCATATTTTACACTCCCTAAAAGGTACGGACGAAGTCCGGGTTTCACCGTCCCATAAATTACAAGGTCAACCCTGCATTTGAATAAATCCTCAAGGAAAAGTTTTAATTCAATGTAATTGTCAAACGTTTTCTTACTCTTCTCAAATTCCACCAGTATGTCTATGTCACTCCCTCTTCTTTGTTCATTTCTTACATACGAGCCAAATAATCCTATCTCTTTAACACCAAATCTTTTTATTATCGCTTTGCTCTCCTCGATTTTCTTCAATATTTCGTTTTCGTCCGCTGTTATCATTTCTTCTTCACCTCTTTGGCAGAGACGGGCATTTTATAGGGCAAAATGTCCAGAAGGACAAGCTACTTAAGTGAGCATAGCGTAAACTTGTATTCTTATACTGTGCCACATCTCTTTATTAACCATAACCTATGTGCGATCGATACACGTATATCTAAATTTCTTTTTTACATTCCACACTTTCACTACTGCCCATGTTAAGGCAAGGAACCATGCACTTGGTGAGATTATCTTAGCAAGGATAGCTGAGATAATACACACAACAATAAAGAGCCCTATTTCGCCACCCATTAAGAATTGTTTTTCTTTTTCGACCTTGGATTTACACATAGCAATTATTTCATTCTCCTTAATTTCATTCTCCTTATCCCTCTCCTTGTTTTTTACATCTGACTCAACAACACCTAACGCTTTTTTAATTTTGCCAACTTCTGTTAGACATTGATCTTCACGTTTTTTGTCTTCTGCTATATTAAACACCTTGCTAAGTGATTCTAAACAATTTACTAATGTAATACTATCGCCGCATTGCTTAGCATAGCCACCAGCTACAAACAATCTTTTCTGAGCTAAATCCATTCTACCTTTCCTTAGATAGCATAGCCCCGCAGCGTAGCTGGAAAGTCCAAGACAATAGGGGTCATAGGTTTTTCCAGAAAGCCATGAAGTCCAGAACAGAGGATCATTCCCCCTCCACTCCCACTCACCCGGAATCTTGGCAACCATCATGCTGAGGCACTCGATTACCTCCCTATGCCGTCCCATATTCATATACCGATCTGCGGTTTTTAATAAGGATTCAAGTGCTTTTTCATACTCTTTTAGAACAATCAGCGCAAGCCCATGATTCTTTAGTGCCTTAGTAACAAGCCATGGATCATCACTTCCACGGATGATCTTATCTGACTGTGCTGCAATAAAAGTAGCTTCCTCCTTTGATGGGTCAAGAAGAATTATTTCAGAAAAGAAGTTCTTCCATGCCATTTCATTGATACCCGAAGCCCACCTGAGTAGGAATTTATTTTGGCGAGTTTTCATTTTATCTTCTTTACCCTGATCATATTTTTCGTCGGCGTCTTTATCTAAGAGTCTTGCAAAAATACTCTTTTGGTCCGCGCCTACTAATTTACAATTAGGGCATTCGCGACCAAAAGCTTTGATGTTACCTGTTAGGCTGACCTCATTATTCCGCAGCACCCAATAAACACCCTTCGCCGTTTTGGCAGTGCTTAGGATTACTGGAAAAATATCATCGTCGTTGCCACTGTATCCTACAATTAAAACGGTGTAGGATCTAAAGACGACACGAAGAAGGTCTGAAAGATCTTTTTTTAGATTAAGTCCTGCCAGTCTAAGAGTAAATATTATGCTTGCTTTTTCGTCTAAAGTGCCATGAAGCTTAACTACGGGCAGGTGTGACTCGTCTGACCCCTTATTATTCAAGGAGTTTAACAAGCCTTGACGCACAGAATTCACATAAAGTTTGTATTTATTAAGGCTTACTTTCTCTAATGCTTTCTCTATATATGTATCAAAATTCGTTGTTAGGACAATTGGTATCTTATATTCACGAGCGATATATGCGATATTGGAGTGGTTGCAATTGGGTATGCCCATATTCAAAATATCTATAAAACCAAAGAAATTCTCTCGAAGATTACTATGCAAAATTTGACAGAACAATTCAGGTTTTATTCTTTTTGTACGACAATTAATAAAACTGTGGAAGTCATCAAGTCCGCTGTGTGCACTTTTTGCGGAATCTATTACAAGATCCATTAGCTCCTTCGAGAGTGGACAAGAGGAAGGAGGATCCTTAGAAATCCCCGCACCCACAAAGATAACAAGTTCATTCGACTTTGCTTTTTTAAGCTCTTGAACAGCACTCTCAAGATCAACCAACTCTCTTAATTCATTTTTTACCATATCTTGCCTTTGACAATTATCTTTTTCTTTAATCATAGATAGCCTCTATCGAATATAGCAGCAGTAGGAATTCTTTTACGCACTTCGGACAGAAGGATTTTTTCATCACGCTTTGACAGGGTCGAGGTATTGTATGCCCACCTAAGTCCGTTTTTTGAATATAAAACCAGAAGCCTGTCAGTTCCAGAAATAATGTTATGCCTTTCGCGTAGGGTTGCTTTCTCAATATCTGACCACCGCAAGCCAAATGGCCTGCCTAAACCGGAAATAAAAATTCCTTCATCAAGTAATGTTATCTTTTGTAAATGTACAATAATTGTTTGAAGAATAAGATAAAGGGAGGATAATCCCCCTAAAACGCCCAAGAGGATACTAATTAATCCTGTTTTTTCATACCTGAACCTGATATAAATCAGTAATAAGGCTGTTACAGCGGGGGAAATAGTCCAAATAAATGACCGAATAAACGAACGCATAGTTGGTTTAAAAGTTTGACCCATAATCTTTGGTAGAGCAGGGGGTTGGTGACCTTTTATGTACTTTACTAATTCTCCTATGGTTGTGCCGTAAGGGAAACTTAGCATAAACAGAAACAGCGATAATTCGCCCAGTAGCTGACCCTCTAAGTTTACAAGGCTCCAAATAAAGAGATAAAAAGATGAAGTGAGTAAGGCAATAATTGGAGCTCTTTTGTAGAGATGAAAGCCCATTAGTTCAAACATCAGGCTCATCTTATCTGTCCAATCTATATTTTCAGTAAGAAAGATTCTCTCCATTTCGACACCCTTTTCAAGTTCAATCAATTGTGCTGCCCGAAGATTATATTCCTCATCCCTTAGCTTAATTCTCTGCGAAAATGTATCGAATGGATTAATAGAAACTCGTGTTGACCGGCCACAAATATAACCTATTGCAAAAGGAATTGCTACTGTTATTATTCCCAATGGATGAAAAGGTGCCAAAAGAAAAGAGATTATGATGGCTACTAAATGAGGAACTCCAGCACGCCTAATTCTAAATATTTTGAAAATGACCCAGAAGAATACAAAACTTACGCACAAAGTGGTGCCTATGACATACAAAAGTGTCATGTTCTCGTTCATGGTAATCATCTCCTTCTATTCTCTTTGTGCTTTGATAATACTATCGAGAATAATAGAGCAAATTATCCCTCCTGTATACCCTATACTTGGCGCAAGGAGAAAAAAGATAGTGTTGAATTTTAAAATGCCAATAGCCTCAAGCCATTCTTGGCCGATATCTTTGTTAATGAAGAATGATAATGCGGCAGAAAGAATAGCTATGTTAGCCATAACTATACAAAACCACCCAATACCAAAGAATTTTGCAGGTGTCAAGATATCAGAACCCATTGCTGAATAAGATAATACGGAAATACTTGAAAATCCGATTCCGAAGATAACGGCAATCACAGGATAAATCACCAACAACATTTTCATTTTATTTTCGTACTCTCCGAGGATCTCCCATGAGTTGCTGATTGTACCTTGAAATATTTCCATTGCAATCCACAATGTTAAGTAGAAAAAGAACAAGTAGCCAAATATAAAGCCGAAGGTTGATGCTTTACTTATTTTTTGCATTCTGATTCATCTGCCTTTGAGCTTTTAATCTGTTTGATTTCATCCAGCATACTTTCTGTTAGTTTTATGTCTTCATATTTTCCTATTTCTCTGTCTATATAAAGACTACGTTCATATTTCTCTTTCGCCATCTCATATTTTCCCTGAATATGCTCTATTTCGGCGAGCCTAAAGATAGCACCGCTTATGACAGAAAGTATTTCATGGTTGTTTGGTGACTTGCTGTTCAGTGATTCCGCAATCACAAGTGCCTTTTCTACTGCCCCGGCTGCTTTGTCTAAATACTGCTGCTGACGATACAGAAGCGACAACTGATAATAAACAGCTACAACGTTTAATTCATGGCAGATAGATTCCGCATCTGTTTCAGACTTACTCGTAAGACGCTTCTGAATTTCGAGAGCTTGGAGATATAAGAACTCCGCCTTTTTCAACCTATTATTATTCCGAAGCTCTTCAATGAATTTTTTGGATCTTGGATTGTGCCAGTTTCCGGTGTAAGTGGTCTCATGGAGAAACTTGGCACGGTTATAGAGACGCTGAGATTTCGGAGTAAGAAATCGAGAGATAAAAAAGACAATTAGTCCACACATAGGAAACGAGATGCTTTCCCAAGAATTGAGGGAGAATTCCAATTTACCGATTGACTGCCACACCATCATTCCAATAAAGCAAAATAGAGCAAATGTTACTTTTTTGTTTTTCTGACCCTCCAATCCTAACCTTATCCAACCTTTCTTCCCAATTTCCCAACCAATCAAAGCATTTGCTATTAATCCCACTACAATAAAGCAATACAGATCGAAAATAAATTGTTGTGTCATTTTTTTATGTTATTTCCAAACTTGAGCTCGCACACACTTTTATTTATCATCAGAACCCTTCTCTGTTACCAACCTCGGCACGAGCGTCGAGTACCGCCCCAACTGAATCCCGTATTTTTTGTTGTACTCTGCCATTTCCATCAGTTCGCCAGACCTGTGCCTCGCCCGTTTTATCCGCATTCCCTCAATCTCCCACCCGTGCTCCTCCTTCAACTTCCGCAGCAACTCCGCCCGCCGCATCACATGCAACTCCTGCTCGGACCGCACGAACAAGTGCCAGTCGTCTGAATATTCGCCAAAGAAATTTTTGTAAGCCTCGTTCTCCGCCTCCAGACTCGCAAGCCTGGGGTCTCGCAAGGCAAGCGGGCGGTGCAGCAGTTTCGCACTCATCGCGATCGCCTCCTCCTTCGTCTCCACCGGCACGAGCATGTGCACTGGACACGGTTCGACCTCCTTCTTCTCACCCGTCACACCGTCGTACATCCACCACTTGCTCCTGTCGTTTTTGTCGCCCAGGAAGAACCGCTTGAAGTTGCTTGAACACGAAGGTGAACACGAAGGTGAACACGAAGGTGAACACGAAGGACCGACGACGACAGGAATGCCCGACCTGACGAGACCCGACGCAACCGCGAACATCGTCTCCGTCCACGCACCCCAAATTATCGCGACCACGGGCAGCCGAGCGTAGAGGTAGTCGGCAATCTGCGTCCAGTTCGCTTTCGGCACGTAGCCACTCCCAACCAACGCACCGCGGTAGACCGCAGCAGGAACGTGCGAAATCGCAGTGCAGCCCCCGAAATTCACCAACCCCTTCAGCACTCCAGCCGCGATGTACTGCTCGAACAAGAACTTCCGCCCCCCTTCCTCCTCGTCAAAATACTTCGCAACGTCCGCAGCAACGCAGCCCGAAACCGTGACAAGAGCGTTCCGCTCCAGAAAATACCTCGCAATTTCCGCTACTTCTTTCCCGTTCCCTGAACCCTCGCAGTCTCCGCGGTCTCCACAGCCCAGAATATTTATCATTCCCGGCCCGTTCCCGCCTAAAATAATCCCGAAGGTCAGGTCCCGCCACTCCAACTCCGACATCGGACCCCGCCCAGCCCGCATAAGAAACTTGTCTTGCTTTATTTTACCTTTTTTCTTTGGTATTTTTTTCACCCCCACCACCAGCCGAACAGCGAGTTCGCCCGCCTTCTCTGGACCAGAAATTCGCACGCCCGGCAGGTCCTTCTCCAACACCTCGCTGACCAAATCCTGCACCGTCTTCGCTGACCTCTCCTCTAACTCCAAATCCAACCCGCAGGCGACCACCTTCGCACCCACCCGCTTCGCCTCCTCTAAAACATCAAGCTCAAAGCACAATTCTCCGCTGACCACGACCACATCGGGAATGCCTGCTCTGAAAACCTCCCTCGCCTTCACCGCCGACGCGAGAACCTTTCCGCGTTTGTAAAATCTTGGAATGTCGTGCCCCACCGCACCGACGCCGCAAATTTCTACCGCCTCCTCCAATCCCGCTCCCGACCTTCTCAAATACTCAACCGCGAACCACGCCGGCAAGAAATCGCTGCCAAGAAAGACCACAACCGGCTTGCTCGTGTCAGCCGCACCGAGACCAACTTCGGTCTCGACCGGCGGGAAGTCAGTGTACTCGGTCGCAGGACGCGTGCCTGCGTTGTAGAACCCGAAGCAGCACATTTTTAGCGTCTCTGCAATTTCCATCGCGAGAAATGTAAGCGAGCCCGCGTGCAACGCCTTCTCTTCAAATTCCTCCGCACTCTCTCCGCCCTGTTCTTGAGCGAGAAGCAATTTTGAGAGCTGCGATTCCGCGTAGCACAACGCCCTCTCCGCCTCGCCCAAATCTTTCGTGTAAAACCCGGTCAGCAGTGAGGTGTTCATTGAGGGGTAGGTAACTGACTTCCCAATCTCAAGTTCCTTCTCTCGCCCAAACCGTTCTACCGAAAAATCAAGCAGACGCCTCGCAACCCCCAACTGCCGAGACAGCCCTTTACAAGCCTCCTGCAAACTCTGCCTCGCTTGCTTCGCCTGCTCTTCCTTTTTCAGCTTTTCTTCCTTTTTCAGATTTAGTTCGGCGTTCGCGTAGACCGCGGGGTACCTGTTCAGAAGCACGCTGTCCCACTCTTCGATGTCCGCAGCGTCTGCAAAAATGTTCAACCTCGGCTTCCACTGTTCCAGCTGTCCTCGCTCGCCCATTTCCCTGAGTATTTCGCGGGCGATTCGTTCCTTCTCTTTCTCTTTCTCCTTCTCTTCCCCCTTCCCCTTCTCTTCCTCCACTGCCTCTTCCTCCGCGGGGTTGTTAAAAAATATCCACCTCTGCCACGCAGTTCGGACAGACGACCCGCTTTTTTACCGCTTCTCCTGTAATTCCGGGGGTCGTAACGCCTTTTATTCGGTGCGCAGGGTGCGTGTCTTCCACCGTTACCTCCACCGAGCAGGTTTCACACAGCGGAACGCCGCAGAGACTGCACTTCGCTCTCGCTTCCCGCTCTTTACAAACTCCGCAAACGCCGCAAACGCCGCAAGCCTCTCCCATCTTTTCTACAAATCATTTAAAAAATAAAAAATTGTTAGGAACAATTCAGCAATGAAAAAAGAAGAGGTTCTCTTCTCTGCGGAGGAGTGCGAATTCAGAGCCGAGTTGCGAGATTTTCTTGAGCGCGAGGACGCGAAGGGGGCAGAGCGGGAAATATTTGAGCAGGATTTTTATCCGCGGGAACTTTACGAGCGGTTGGGGAAAGCGGGTTTCTTGGCGCCGGTGCTGCCCGCGGAGTTCGGCGGTAAGGAAGAGGAAGGCGGGAGTAAAAGAGGAGGGAGTGAGGGAGGGGGTAAATTGGTGTACGAGGCGGTGTTGGCGGAGGAGCTCGGTGCTGCCTGCGTGCCGCTTGCCTGGATTCACTCAACCTCCTCCTACGCCTACGCGACGATTTTGAGGTACGGGAGCGAGGAGCAGAAGAGGCGGTTCTTGCCCGCGATGAAACGGGGCGAGAAGGTCGGTGCTGTCGCGATAACCGAGCCAGAGGCGGGGAGCGACGTAATGCGGATTCAGACGAGGGCGGAGTTGCGAGCGAGAGGCGGTGAATTTCTGTTAAGCGGCGAAAAGCGAAACATCACAAACGGGAGCCAAGCAGACTTGCTTTTGGTCTGGGCGGTGACGAACCCCGAGGTTGACCCTGCGCGGGGGCTGAGCGTTTTTATCGTGGAGCCTGGTGAAGGTGGAGGACCTGGTGAAGGTGGAGGAGAAGGGTTTGAAGTAGTGGAGGATTTCAAGTTGTTAGGCGGGTTTCCGGGGACTGTAAATTCTCGCCTGCGGTTTGACGAGTTGAGCGTGCCGAGGGGGAACTTGCTCGGCGAAGAGAGCGGGGAGAACGCGGGAGCGAGGATTTTGTTCGACGAGCTCACGGTTGAGCGGGTCTTGTACGCGGCGATGCTGGTCGGCGAGGCGAGACCTGTGCTCGAACTCGCAGCGGACTACTCGGCAGAGCGGGAGCAGTTCGGAACGCAAATAAGCAGGTTCGAGGCGGTGAGCTTCAAAATCGCAGACGCAGCTGCAAAGTTAGAGGCTGCAAAGTTGATGATTTTTTACACTGCGAGGTTGCTCGACGCGGACGCGGGCTTCAGTGCAGAGAAGGAGTCAGCAATCTCGAAACTGCTCGCTTCCGAGGCGTTCTACGAAGTCGCTCACAGCACCCTCCAAATTCTCGGCAGCAGAGGGGTCTCCGACGAGTACCCTGCTGAGTGGGCGTTCAGAATGGCGAGGCTCTCAATGATTCCCGCAGGGACGAACGAGATTATGCGGTTCATCGTGCAGCGCGAGATTTACAAGGAGCGCAAGGAGCGTAAGCGTAAGACAAAAACATGAATAAAACAGAAATAGGGTCTGCAACTGCGAAGGGAGGATTTGTAAATGAAAAGAGTATTTGCAAGAAGTTTAACAGTTGGAAAAAGGATAAAGAGGCTCAAATTTGGCTCAGGATTATGGGATATAAAGTAGAAAAGATTGATTCTGTAGAAGCAATTCAAATTCCAACCAGAATTAAGAAGAGTGAAATAGAAAAATTTGGGATAAGCGAAGAGGATTTTGAGGGTTAGCGAAGAGGATTTTGAGGGTTTGATGCGATTCAAGAAAGCCGACGCTCAGATAAGAATTGTCATTACTATCGGCGAGATTTTGAAGGTAGAGAATTTGTCTTTAAAGAAGGCTAATTCTGACGCAGATTATAATCAGGTGGATAAGCGGAGGGTTGATTCGTATCAAAAGATGTGGAGTTTTGACGACGAAATAGCCTACTGGTTAAAGCTTTTCACGGGTGAGAACAATCCTAAATCGTTTGCTAAACTCGTGGGTGAAGTTGAATTGAGAGACAAAAGGAGGTTATTTTTTGATGAAATGCCTGAGGAGATTTGGACTAAAATTATAACATTTTTTGAAGAAAATAGGATAATTGTTGTTAGCGATATTTTAAAGGGGCGAGGCGGACTTTCAGCCAACTGGATGCTGGTCACGAGGTACAACAAAAATGAGGAGACTACTACTTGGACACTCAAAGATATTAACACCGTTATGAATTTCTTTGGTGGGGGGGAGGTAAAAATATCGCCGAGAGGAAGTTTGTATTTAGGTAAAATCACAATGCAGAGAAAAGGCGGAACTCCAGACCCTACAAAACTACAGTTCAAGATAAAACCCTGTCAGTTGTTTAGCCTGGGGGAACGACAATGAAAGGAATGAAAATGGAAGTAGACAAAGTGTATTTAGGCGACTGCGTAAAGATTATGAAGACTTTACCAAATAAATCTGTAGATTTAGTCTTTGCAGACCCGCCGTTCAACATTGGGCTAAAATACGATGTTTATAACGATAACCTTTCGTATGAAAAATATTACAAGTGGTCTGAAGAGTGGGTAAAAGAGGCTTGCAGGCTACTTAAAAACAGTGGGGCAATTTATGTCGCGATCGGAGACGAATTCGCAGCAGAGCTAAACATAATTCTAAAACGAAGAGGCTTCTATTTCAGAAACTGGATCGTGTGGCACTACACCTTCGGTCAAAATCAGCGGAAGAAATTTACCCGCGCACACACTCACATTTTATATTTCACCAAAGACAAAGCACGATTTACATTTAACGACAAGCACATTCGCGTGCCCTCGGCAAGGCAACTCGTCTACAAAGACAAGCGAGCAAACCCGCTTGGAAAGATTCCCGACGATGTCTGGCAGTTTTCGAGAATTTGCGGAACGTTCAAGGAGCGTCTCGGAAGACACCCTTGCCAAATGCCAGAATCCTTACTTGAGCGAATAATAAGCGTCAGTTCCAACGAGGGCGACACGGTCTTAGACCCTTTCGGCGGGACAGGGACAACAGCAGCAGTCGCGAAGAAATTGAAGAGACATTTCATCACGATGGAAATATCCGAAGAATATTACGACATCATCTTGAGAAGGTTGAATTTAAGAAGAGTGAAGAGTGTGTCAGAGGACGAGGAAGAGGAGCAGAGGACTTTATTTGCGGTTTTAAGATAATACCTCCGCTAATTCCCGTCTATTTATAGAAGGGATACAGCGGATAATATAAAAAGTTTTCGGAATAAAAAGCGGAAACACCTTCCAAGCGCCGGTAAACCCCTTTGTGCCTTCGCAGGTCTTTATTTATTCTTCAAAACGCTCCCCTAACGCACTCTTCGGTCCTGCACAACCTCGCCCTAGCACCACCGCACAGAAGCGGCACGTACCTCAGCATTTTACCCGAGTTCGTCAAAACACAGTCGTAGCCCTCAAACGCGGGCGAGACCACGAAACAAGTGTCGCAAATTACTTTTACCTTAACCCCGAAATTCTCAATCTTCTCCACTAACCCTTCCCTCCGCACGCTCTCACTCTCTTTTATCGCCCGCGCGGTAAAGACGAAGAAATCCTTTCTTACTTTCCTTCCCCTGCCCTCCTCCTTCAAGAGTCCGTAAATGCGTCTCAATTCCGCGGGAGAGCAGTGCGGACAGCCGAGTGCGATTGCTGTCCCCTCGGGTTCGCAATTCTCATCTTCAGCACCACCAAAAACCGCCTTTAAATCCTCCTTTCCTATTTTTATCTCCTCCTCTGGCAGCTCCTCCTCTTCCGCCTCTGGCGTCACTCCTTTTATGTGAAACATTCCCACAGACCCGGTCGCCCCCACCGCCGCGGACAAATGCTTCAACTCGTCTCTGCTCGGCGGACGGGAAGAAACGGGAAGTTCAATCGCGGGTATTTTGTCCCCTACAAGATTGCCAATCAAAAATCCCAGCGCACTGTAGTCCGCGTCCGCGAGCTCGCACTTCTCTCTCTCGCACACCTTCACCCGCACAGTTGGCTTCCTGTTCTCGGCTTGGTGAAGCCCGTAAAGAGGCGTCTTCCCGATTAACGCGGCGGCGAGGGCAGAAGGCGCCCCCTCCATATTCGTCCGCGCACCCAGGACCGAGTTAGCGAACAAGACCGCCGAAGACTCTGCCCACGCCAAATGCTCGCCTTTTTTCGGCAGGTCACCCCCACCAAGCAGGTAAGGGACGCAGGTGCATTCTGCGGAGACGCCCAGACTCTTGTAAGCCGCGAGCACCGCCAGCTGCTTCTTCGCAAACGGCTCTAAAACGCCCATTTCCCGCCATTTCTCCTTTTCCAAATCCATTCCGACGGGATTTAGAGTGCTTTCAACCGCTACCCTGCCTTCAAGACTGTTGATGAACTCAAAGGCGTCGCCGATGGTCTTGTAGGACGCGCCCGACAAGTGTGCGGTCTTTATCGGAATTAGCATTGAGGCGTCGTTTATTTCGCCGATTGCGACGAGGATTTCCATCGCCTTCTGCCTCGTCCAGCCCGCCTCCCCTTCGTAAATCCGCTCTTCTTCTCTCGTGAGGTGCATTTTCTTGTTGCTAGAAAAGTAGTCGATAACTATTTGGGCTTCCCTCCTTCACGCCTAAATACGCTAGCTTCTTGCTGCTCCTACCTTCCTGTCTTCTCTTCCTTGTCCTCTTTCTGCATTTAACTCGAATTCCTCTTCCCCTCCCAATCTACTTGAACCTCTACCTCCACCTCTGTCTTTGGCACGGTCTGCTCTCTAAAATACTCGGCATCAAATTCTACACGAACTGCACCCTTTGGAAGCAAATCTGCACCTTCTACCACCCTTTTTCTAACCACGCTGTCGTGTGCAGCGTCTGTAAATATCAGAGTTACTGTCACATTTTTTGCCTCTTTATCTCCGATGTTCCAGACCTCTCCCTGCACTTTCACGCTCTCCATTCCGCTGACGCTGAGGTTCTCTGCTGCTCCCTGTGTAGCTCCCTGTGTAGTAACAACATCATAAGCAATGTTCACTTCGCTCTCTCTTTCTTCTCTGATTTGGAGGAAAAGGAGAACACCACAAAAAATAATCCCCGCTATCACCACACCAAGTACAAATCTCTTGATTTTACGCTCCATTTTTATTCTCCTTTTCTTCTATTGATATTGTACAAACCCACATATTCCAAGAAACCTTTATTTGTTTTATGTTTCGCCAAATACACTATGAATGGAATAAGCGTAGCTAATAAAAGTTGAGATATTGTATTTACGATTTCTTGAACTAACATCTCAGCCCCCCCTTTTTCTCGGCTTACCTGTCTTAATAATCGCGTAAACCAACCCCGCAATCACGCTTATCGCTAATATCGGCAGGGGGAAGAAAGCGAAACCGAAACCTTCCGCTGAGCTGTGAAAGTCAAAAATCGTGAAGAGACTTTTCGCGGGTCCGATTGTAAAAGATTCTACTCCCAAAATATCAAGAGCCATTGGCGCTGTTCCCATCAGAAGCCCCAGCGCAAAAAAACAGAGAATAAATACTTTGAAAAATTTGGAGGCAAATCCTGTTGCAGAGATATTCAGGAGCTTGTCTGTTTCTCTGCCATAAATTATCAGCCCGTTTTTTCGGTCTTCCAGCAATACTTCTTTCGGATATCTCAGCACGTTACGGGTCACCCACAGATCGCCCACCGCTCCGGAAGCGTTTACTACAAGCGGTAGCAGGATCCAGTGCGCAACCGAAGGGAAAGCAGCCATTAAACCAATCCCCGCCAGAGAAATCACGACCAACGGCGCAATCGCGATCACAATGAACTGGTTGCGTCGAAAAGCAGTTTTTGTTGTGGCGTAGAAATAGGGGAGGATGAAATATGCAATGCCCGCGCCGTAACTCGGCTTGCCACCATATTTTGTCATAAATACGCCGTGAATGAGTTCGTGCAGCACCAGTGTGCCAATGAAGAGTGCTGCTGAAATGAGAATTGTGCCGCCGCTCGTGAAGTCAAAGTTAAAGCCAACTTTCCCTGTAAATTGAGAATAGAGTGCAGTGAAAAAAAATGCAAACGCAAACAGAGCCAATGTCCCCACCCCAATTAGCGTAACTACAACCTCTTTTGACATCTCCAACCTGCCAAGCTCTTTACGCCCGTCAACGTCAAGGTTGAGTGGTTGTTGTTCTTTCATCTTAATCCTCTTGTACAAGCCCCATCCACGCCACACCAGAATAAAATTTTCTAAATATTTGCCTTTTTGTCAGACATAAAAAGATAAATAAGAATATACCCCTCTTTGAGATGCAAATTCATTTTGAAGGTTGCAGGAGGCTTCGTGGGCTTGGTCTTCTTTGCCGGCGTAATTTCGGTGGACGGGAGCGGAGCGGGTGGGGTAGGCGGTGCGAGCCTGCTGCTGCCGCTGTGCGTTGGCGGCGGGGTCTTCTTGGGTCTCGGTGCGGTCATTTTGTGGGTAGTCTGGACAGCAGAATCGCGTTCCACCAACTTCCTCGCCAAGATCCCTTTTGCTTTCGTGCGGCGGTTTGAAGCGGAGTTTCAAAAAATGAAGGAGAAGAGTTTTTCAATACGCGAGACCGTTCCTCTTATTCTCGTAATTTACTTTGTCTGTTGGGTTCTTCTTGCAGTTCAGTGGCAACTCATCGGTTTGTCGCTTGGCGTGACGGCGGCGGAGTTGGGGTTTTTAGCCTACTTCCTTCTGCACCCGTTGATCACGATTCTGCGGTTCGTTCCTGTAACCGTCTCGGGGTTGGGGCTGATGGAAGGTGCGACCGCGGTAGTGTTTGAGTTGCTCGGCGTAGGACCTGCAGTAGGTCTCTCTTTTGCTTTGTTAGTGCGGTTGAATATGATTTTGGTGGACTGCGTGGGGCTGAAAGGAGTTTTTTCGTCAGAGTTCAGACTCAAAAATAACGCTTAATCCGCGGGTAAAAAAAGACCAGCAGCGGAACGAGAAACAGCAGACCTACCCCCACTTTACCAGCGACCGAACCGTGAAAGAGTAGAATAAACAGAACCGGCTCCTCTCCTCCCCGCAGTTCAAACATACACGGGAAGGCGTCTGCCATTAGTTCTTCGGTTAGATTGAGAGCCTCCGCGTAAGAGCCTCCTCCTTCGTCCGCGGTTGGTGGTGCGAACGCGGAGACGCGAATCATTGTAAAGTTCTCTGAAAATGAGGACTCTTTCAAATAAAAATACAGCACGACCTTCCGCTCGGTTACCTCTCCTAAATCTCCTTTTTTCTTCGCGACCACGAGTTTCTTTACCGAGATTGTGCCGTTGAAACAGCCTAACTCCTCTTTTTTACTCTCCCAGCTGCTGTACAAAGGACGTTCTGCCCAACTCGCGTTCGGCACCGCTAAACGCACTTTCCCCTCCTCCTCAATCTCGTAGCCCATCGCGGGGTAGCAGACAATTGGGGGGTGAAAACTCGTGCGGTTGCTGGACTGCACGATCAGGAAGAAGACGGGCTGCTGCGCTTTTGCGTGCCAGTAGTCGCGCATAAGCATAACATCCGCACCAAGGTTGGCGGCAACTCGGCTCGTGTCAAGGTCTGATGTCATCCCGCGCCAGTCGCCAATTTTCATCGGAAAAGCACGAATGTGCTCGCTGCTTCCGAGGTCCAGCCTCGCTCTTACCGTTACCGCGTCGTTGGTAGCGTGCGAGAGCTCGGTGTCAATCGTGGTGATATTTTTGGCGAGGAGCAGTGAGGGAGAAGAAAAAAGCAGAATGAGAACGAGAGAGAGCAGAAGAAGCCCGATTAATTTTGAATACTCCTCGACGAAATCTTTTTCTTGCTCCTTCTTCTCTCCTCCTTCTTGCACCTTCCACCCTCACCTCACCTAGGAATTCGATTAAAAGATTTGGTGACTTTACTGCTCCTACTGCTCTTCATCGTAAATGTAGCAGTCGTGCTCCCTCCCGCTGACACCTTCTCTCTCGACAAATCCAACGCATTTTCACAAGGGCGAACCAAAAGTGAAGACCTTTCTCCTCGCCTTTCCGAGACCAGACAGTGCATTTTACTAACCTTTTTTCACCTTAAAATATTTCCTCTTCAAAAAATAAAAACAGGGGGTGGAACGCCCCCCTTTTCTTCTCTCTCCTTCTCTGCCTTTCCTTTTCTACTTCTTCTCCCTTCTCCGCTGTCCGAGCAAGAAGTAGCCCACGACCCCGAGCAGCCCCGCCGAGAACAGCACCACCGTCGGCAACTCCGGAACCGGCGCACACGGCACTGGACCAGACTTGTAGCCACTGAAGTCCACTTCCCCTTTTCCCGCATTCTCGTCGTTGTCGTAAATGCTTGCATCTATTTTCGCCGCGTTTGTCGTGCCCCAGTAGTTGTTCTTCGCCGTTACTGCGTCTGACTGGTCGTTGTAGAAGTTCCACTCGTACCCCTCGCTCGTTCCGTTGTAGTTCCCGTTCACTAAAATGTTGTTCTGCGCGATTGTGTTCCCTGTGCTTCCGCCTGATAAGTGGAACCCTGCCTGCTTGTTGGCTTGCACCCTGTTGCACGAAATGTTGTTGCCGTCCGTGTTCCAGAGCCGGATGCCTTGCTTGTTGTTCTCGTTCGCGGTGTTGCCGGTCAGAGTGTTGTAGTTCGAATAATCCAGAAAGATGCCGTCCCAGTTGTTGTAGTTAGCGGTGTTGCTGGTAAGGGTGTTGTTGCTCGAAGAATCCAGCTCGATGCCGTCGTCGTTGTTGTAGTTAGCGGTGTTGCTGGTAAGGGTGTTGTTGCTCGAAGAATTCAGCCAGATGCCGTCGTCGTTGTTGTAGTTAGCGGTGTTGCCGGTCAGAGTGTTGTAGTTCGAATAATCCAGCAGGATGCCGTCCCAGTTGTTCTCGTTCGCGGTGTTGCTGGTAAGGGTGTTGTAGTTCGAATAATCCAGCAGGATGCCGTCGTCGTTGTTGTAGTTAGCGGAGTTGCTGGTAAGGGTGTTGTAGTTCGAATAATCCAGCCAGATGCCGTCCCAGTCGTTCTGGTTAGCAGTGTTGCTGGTAAGAGTGTTGTTGCTCGAATAATCCAGCCAGATGCCGACCCAGTTGTTGTAGTTAGCGGTGTTGCTGGTAAGGGTGTTGTTGCTCGAAGAATCCAGCAGGATGCCGTCGTCGTTGTTGTAGTTAGCGGTGTTGCTGGTAAGGGTGTTGTTGCTCGAATAATCCAGCTCGATGCCCCAGTCGTTCTGGTTAGCAGTGTTGTTCGTTAGCTCGTTGTTGCTTGAATCCTGCAGGTAGATGCCGAACCAGCTGTTTTTCGAGCAGTTGTTCTCAGAGATCTTGCAGTGCTGCACGCCGTTGAGGGTAATCCCTGCTATCCAGCCACCACTTGTCGCTCCGGTCGCCGTGAACCCTGAGATGTTCACCCAGTCCGCGGTCACTTCAAAGACGTCGTCGCTTGAACTTGCCGCGGTCACTGTCACCTTGTCCTTGCCTTCGCCCTCTAGCGTGAGGTGTGCTGTCCCCACGTTCACGTTCTCGTTGTAACTCCCGTTGTAAACAAAGACGGTGTCGCCGCTGGTTGCTGCGTTCACTGCGTTCTGAATTGTTGCGTAGTCGCACCCTATTGCGCAGACGGTGTAAGTCGCTGCGTTCGCTGTTCCCACAACTACCGCGGCGACTGCGCAAAGGGCAAGCGTAAAGGCAAAAAAGAAACCCATTGCAGACGCTGCCACCGCGGTATTTTCCTTCTTTCCTAATCCGTTTTTTCCTTTTCGCATTTTTTTGTCAAGATTATTTTAGGTGTAGGTCTTAAAAAGGTTTTTGATTTTTTGCGTTAGTCTTACTTGCTTCTTACCATTTATCCAACGCTTAATTTTGTCCCTCTTCGATTCAGGCTCTAATTCTAATTCTCAAAATCAGGACGCTCGGCAATAACTAATACAGATCTCCTCTTTTCTCCAGAATCGGTGTAGAGGTATTTGAACAACACAATTAAGTCACAACTTTCGTCCTTGAGCCGTCCAACCAGTTGGTCCACTTCAGAGTTGTTAAGAACGGTTTTTTACTCGAACCTTGCAGCACTTGACCTACCACGCAGACTTATTTAATCACAGAATCACAGAGCCTGGAGCTTGTGGAGCACTCCAGGGTGTCCCTGCTTTTCTCGTTCCTAACTGCTGCGTCTTCTTCCATTTTCAACCAGGCACCTCCTAATCAACTAATCATCCCAGGGGCTTACTTATCCAAGCAAGCTCATTCCTCAAATCTGTTAATCTTTAGACTTGTTATTTATATTAAAGTGGAGGAATATCTTTACCAAGCCTCCCAATTGCGTCCGCACGGCAGTGCCGGCAGTGCGTCATCTCCTTCACGAACTCGCTGCACTTCTCCTGAATCGCCCGCTTCTCCTGCGGTGTCGGGGGTTTAATGTGTGCGAACTTGAACTGAGGGATGAGCGGAATAATGTTCTGCATATAAACGCCCAGCTCCGCTGCCTTCTTCGCAACCTCAACCACGTGCTGGTCGTTCACGCCAGGAACGAGAACCGTGTTCACCTTCACCAGAATCTTCCGCTTCACCGCCTCCTCGATGCCTTTCAACTGGTTCTTGAGCAGCACTTCAGCCGCCTCCTGCCCCTCGTATTTTTTACCGCGGTAGTTCACGAACGAGTAGATTTCCTTGCCGACCGCGGGGTCGACGGCGTTCAGTGTTACGGTTACAGTCCCAACGCCCAGCTCTTCGATCTCCTCAATCCGGTCTGGCAGCAGCAGCCCGTTCGTGCTCAGGCACCGCATTAGCCGCGGGAACTCCTCCTTCACGAGCCGGAAGGTCTCGAAAGTCGCCTCGTTGAAGAGTGGCTCCCCTGGTCCTGCGACCGCGACGACCTTGATGTAGTGCACCTTCTTTAAAACCTCCCTCACCCGCTCCAGCGCTTCCTCCGGCGTCAACACCTTGCTCGTCACCCCAGGTCGCGACTCGTTCACGCAGTCGAATTTCCGAACGCAGTAGTTGCACTGAATGTTGCACTTCGGGGCTACGGGGAGGTGCATTCTCCCGAAGAAGTGGCAGGCGTTCTCGCTGAAGCAGGGGTGTTCTTGGATTTTCCGCAGTTGCTCGGGGTCCCACTGAATTTCCCTGCCCTCTACTTCGGTTACTCGCGGGGCGGAGGGGGTGGGTCTCCCGCCCCTACTCCCCTCTTCTGCGCTCACAACACCGCCCTCTTGAACTTCTCAAACTCCTCAAGCCCGTCTTTCTTGAGGTAGCGTCCCAGCCGCAGTTTAGTCTCGCAGTTCTTGTAGTAGTTGAGGACGCGGTCTGCGAGTTCAAGAGCCTCGTCGTCGCTCAAGTTCTCTGCCAAAACCTCTGCAATTCTGGGCGACGCACCCGCGGCACCGCCGACGACCACTCTCCAACCTCTCGGCATTCCGACAAAACCCAAATCCTTTATCCACGACTCCGCACAGCAGTTAGTGCAGCCAGAGACGCCGATTTTGAACTTTGACGGCAGTGCCATTCCGTGAAACCTCTTGTCAAGTTCCAGACCCAGCTTCACTGCGTCTTGCTTCCCGCGCTTGCAAAATGTCGTCCCTGGACAAAACTTTACGCTCCGCACACACAACCCGATCGCGTAGCCGGGTGGCAGACCGAGGTCGTTCCACGCATTTTCAATCTCGCTCTCCGCGATTCCCACGATCGCAATTCTCTGCGCCGAGGTCAATTTCAACGCCGCAGCTTTGTACTTCTCCGCGACTTCTGCTACCTTCCTCAGTGCGGAAGGCTCGCAAAGCCCGCCCGGAAAATGCGGTGCTATCGCGTAAGTCTCGTAGTCCCGCTGCACAATCGCTCCCTTCTCCAACAAGTCCCCCCTCTTCTCTTCTTCCTCTTCTTCCTTCTTCTCCTTCCTCTCCTCCTCTTCCTTTTTTTCTTCCTTCTCTTCTTCCTTCTTCTCCTCTTCCTTCTTCTCCTCTTCCTTCTCTTCTCCTTTCTTTTTTCCCTTCTCTTCTTCCTCTACCATTTTTTCACTCCCCTTTTAAGATTTCCTTGTGCTTACTCACGATTTCCTCTGCTAACCTGTCCAAAGCGTTGAACGCCTCTTCGCCTGGAACTCCTTTGACAACAACAGGCTCCAGCAGTTCTACCTTTAAGTTGGGCAGCAGTCCCGTAACTTGCTCCACCATTCTGCCGCCCCAGCCGTAAGACCCGACGACAGACGCGAATCGCAGTTTTGGTCGCAGAGCGTTTGCGAGACAAGCTGCGTAAACGACTTTCGGGTGCGGTCCGACCAGAACAGTCGGAGACCCGATCACAACCGTAGCAGCGTCTACCAAAGCCATCGCCAACTTCCCAATATCAGGTTCTGACAGATTAAACTGCTTTACTGTTACGCCCCGCTCAATCAAAGCCTCTGTAAAGTAATTTACCATTTTCTTCGTGCTGCCGTGCATTGAGATGAAGGGAATGACCACCTCGTTCTTCACCTCGTCAGAAGCCCAATCGCGGTAAGCGTTGAGGATGAAGTTCGGGTTGTTGTACGCGGGACCGTGACTCGGTGCGATTATTTCTATCGCCAACGCATTTATTTTCTGCAGATTTTTCCTGATTGTTGTCCGGAAAGGCATCATAATCTCTGCGTAGTACCGCTTGGCTGCCTCGTAGACCGTCGCCGTCGCTGTCGCCTCGTCGGGTACAAACAGGTCGCTGGTTGCGAGATGTGAGCCGAGGAAATCGCAGGTAAAAAGCACACGGTCTTCTCTTAAATAAGTCAGCATCGTCTCTGGCCAGTGCACCCACGGTGCGTGAATGAACTCCAGCGTTTTGTCGCCCAAAGACAGCGTCTCTCCGTCTGCCACTGTTATAAACTTTTCTCCAGGAATTAAGAGCAAATCAGTAAGCAAATCCTTGCATTTCGGCGTGCAGACTACCTTGGCGTTGGGGTAAATATCGAGTACCTGTGGCAGCGACCCTGAATGGTCCTGCTCGGCGTGATTGGCAACTACATAATTTATCCCCCCAGTCCCAAGTTCCCCTGTTCCAAGTTCTTGTTCTTCAAGATTTCTTACCAACACCTCCGTCATAGTAGGGTCAACCGTGTCAATCAAAGCCGTCTTTTCGCTTCCTTTCACCAAATAAGCGTTGTAACTCGTTCCGTCGGGTAGCGGAATTAGTTCGTCAAATAACCTCCTGTCCCAGTCAACTGCGCCCACCGAATAAATGCTCGGTTTCAGTTCTCTTTGAAAACTCATTTAAACCTCCTCCTCAAACGCTTCTTTGCCTACACCGCAAGCGGGGCACACCCAGTCGTCAGGTAAATCTGCAAATGCCGTTCCGCTCTCTTCTTCGTCGTAAATATATTCACAGACGGTGCATTTCCATTTTGCCATTTTTCATTTCCCCCCTTTATTGCCTTCTCTTTATTTCTTTATTTTATCCGCTCCGCAATTTTCTTGCCGAACTCTCGGCATTCTTCCAAGCCCTTTTCTGTGGGTCTGCGTTTTATTCTCAGTCCCGGCTCTATCACTTCCATCCCAGCGAGGTTCTTCATCGTCTCAGTCAGTATTTCAATGGATTCGCCGCTCCAGCCGTAAGATCCAAATGCCGCCCCTACTTTGCCTTTCAAGTCCGCTTTATCCATCTCAAAAAGGAAAGTTTTCACCGCTGCGATTAGATTGCGAACATAAGTCGGAGAGCCGAGAACCACAGCGTCCTCTTCTTTGAGGTCGTCCGCATTTGCACGTGCTGCTTTTTTCACTCCGACTTCAACACCCGCCTCTTTCAGTCCCGTCTCGATTGCTCTTGCCATCAATTCCGTATTCCCCGAGCGGGTTTCGTAAATTACCACTGCTTTTGCCATTTTTTGCAGCACCCATTTTAGTTTTCACTCTTTAGTTTTCACTCACCTACGAGTGGCATCTTACATTTGGGGCACTTCATCGAACGGCAGGGCAGACCACGCTTCTTCGGCGCCTCGTACCCGCACTGAGGGCAGACGCATTTCGTGGGCGCTCTTCCCATTCGCCCAAGACCTTGCCTGGGTCCTCCAACGCCTTGTCCCCTTCCTAAACCTCTTCCCTGCCCTCTCACGCCTTCCTGTCCTCCTTGTCCTTCTCCTCTCTCTCCACTTCTTCCTCTTCCAAATCCCATTTTCGTTTTCTCCTTTTTTATTTACCCTTCTTCCTTTACTTCTTTTATCTTTCCTTATTTACTTCTTTTTCTCCTCAGCCACCGCGGGGTGCAGGAGGCGTAAAGACCCGTGCCGCCAGCTCTTTGTCGAGCATTAGCAAGCCGTTTCCACCCCCCTCGCCCTCGCCAACGAGTTTCAATTTTGAAATTATTTCGTTGTCGTTGCCTTCCTCCTCGATCTGCTCGGTAACGAACCACTGCAGGAAAATGTTCGTGGCGTGGTCTTTCTCAGCGATCGCGAGGTCAACGAGCTCGTTAATGCTCCTCGTGATGAACCTCTCGTGCTCCAGCGTCTTCTCAAACATCTCCTGCGGCGACTCAAATTCCGTCGGCGGCTGCTCAATCGCCGCCAACTTTACCTGCCCGCCCTGGTCGTTAATGTAGTCGTAGATTTTCATCGCGTGCGTCTGCTCTTCCTGGTACTGCACCAAGAACCAGTTTGCGAACCCCTTCAGTCCGATCCGCGTGCTGTGCGCGGACATTGCCAAATACAAATACGCCGAGTACAACTCCTTGTTGAGTTGGCTGTTCAGCGCTTCCAGCATCTTTTCGCTCAACATTTTATCTCCCTTTCTCTCCCTCTCCTTACTCTCCCTCCCCTTTCTCTCCCTCTAATTTTTTGTGGCAGAACCACCAGTCGAAGCACTCGTACTGCTTCACCCGTTCCTTCGCGGTCTGCTCGTCTAACGCCGGCGGAATTACAACTTCGCTGCCGATCAAGTCGTTCTTTGGCCAATTTGCAGGTGTTGCGACGCCGTTCTCGTCGACGGTCTGAAGCCCTCGGACCATTCGCAGTATTTCGTCAATGTTCCTGCCAAGTTCCTGCGGGTAGTAAATCATCGCTCTCAGGATTCCCCGCGGGTCAACCGCAAAAACCGCCCGAACCGTGTTCGTGCCTTTGTTTGGGTGAATGAGTCCCAGCAGCTTTGCAACCCGACCGGTGTCGTCTGCGATTATCGGAAACTTTATCTCCACGCCCAGGCTCTCTTTTATCCACTCCACCCATTTTATGTGGCTAAACACTTGATCAATGCTCAAACCCACAAGCTCGCAGCCAAGTTTCTCAAACTCCTCGAACCGGTTTTGAAACGCCACGAACTCGGTCGTGCAGACCGGTGTAAAGTCCCCTGGATGGCTGAACAGGACGAACCACTTGCCCTTAGCCTTAAACTCTTCTGGCAGCCTCTTCCTTCCGTGAGTCGTCTGCACTTCAATCTCCGGGAATTCCTCCCCAATCAACGGCATTCTCCCCTCCCCTTCTTCTTCCATTTTCCGTCTCATTTTTTGCTCCTTCCTTTTTATTCAAGCTCTACACAATTTTCCCACAAACCGTGAACGTTGCAGTAAGCGAGCGCACAGAACGCTTTAAACTCTGCCACGGGGACTTGAAACCTCGCGTTTGGGTTGGTGTAACCCGCACCGAATACGGCTCGCCCGAGAGAGACCACCTGCTCCTCTACCTCTTTCTTAACGCCGAAGAGTTCTACCCAAGCGATGTGGTGCTCTGCGGTGTTGGGGTGCGGCACCTCCTTGCCCACAACCACTCGCACAACTTCCACACCTTCTCTCCCTCTCCCCTTTCCTACTTCAATCTGCGGGACGTGCTTCTCCTTACCCTCCGCTTCTACACCCTTCAACAAATCTCCAAAATTCATTCTCTCACTTCCTCCTCTTTTTTACCCTTTTACTCAACATCCTCTCTCCCCTTCAAAATCCTTCCACCCTTCATTCTCCTTTCAGGATTAATTATTTTTTTCTTTGTTTGGATTTTATTCTTTGTTTGGATTGTTGAATAAAATAAAACAAGTGATTTTATGATAAAAAGAGATAGGAAGGGAAGGATTATAAAGGAAGGCATGGTCAAGAGGTTCGTGAAGTTTTTTTTGATTTTTGTCTACAGAGATTAGAAATGAGGTGGGTTGCAGAGTCCACGGTGAGTTTGTGAGAGCAACCAATTGTGAGAACAACTAAGTTTGAGAATATTGTTAAAGAAGTTGTGCTGAACTGCCTTGTTCAGATTTTGATTGATTATAAAACTATGCTGAGTTGTTAATTATTAGACAAACCAATTCAATTAAAAAAACAAACCAAAGGAAGGAGAAATAAAAAAAATGTTTGAAGCCAAGATAGATTTGGGCGTGCTGCGGGGCTGCATAGAAGCGATTACAGCAGTAGCGGACGAGGGACGGTTGAGAATAACGGAGGACGGGTTGAAACTGCGGTCGGTGGATCCTGCGAATGTGGCGATGGTCTCGTTTGAGCTGCAGAGCGACGCTTTTGACGATTTTTCGCTTGAGCTTGCAGGTGCGGTGGAGACAGAGAAAGAGGGGAAGGGAGAAGAAGGAAAAGAGACGAGCATCGGAATGGATTTTGTGAAGTTGCTTGGGATTCTTGGAATAGGCGGCAGAGGAGGGGAGGAGATTGAGTTGAAATTGGACGAGAAGGGGCAGAAACTGTTCACGAGGATGGGCAGTCTCGCCTACACGATTTCGTTGCTCGCTTCTGATTCGCTGCGTAAGGACCCGAAGGTGCCGGAGCTTGAGTTTCCAGCGCAGGTAATTCTGGAGATTGAGGATTTTAAGCGGGGGATTCGTGCTGCCGAGAAAATCGCCGAGAATATCGTTCTTGGAGTGGACGGCGAGAGCGAGGAGTTTTTTATGGAGGCGGAAGGCGAGATGGACAAACTGCGGCTGGGCTTGAGGAAGGAGCAGTTAATTTATTTAACGCCGCCCGCGGAGAAGGTTCGTTCGTTGTACTCGCTGGACTACCTCTCGGCGATGAGCAGGGGGATTTCTGCCTGCCACGCGGAGCAATTAACACTCAATCTGGGCAAGGACTACCCGCTGCAGATTGATTTTGAGGTGGCAGACGGCAGGGGAAAGGTCAGTTACTTGGTGGCGCCGAGAATAGAGTCGGAATAGTTTAGTCAGGTTGGTAAGGGCGGGACAAATGTTGGTCCGTAACTGCGACTACCGAGTGGCGTTGGCGCAGATAAACGCGACCGTAGGGGATGTAGAAGGCAACGCCGAGAAGGTGATTGGGTGCGTCAAGAAAGCGAAGTGGGCGGGGGCGGATTTGGTGGTCTTCCCTGAATTGACGACCACAGGCTACCCACCGAAAGACCTCCTGCTAAAACCCTCTTTCATTTCCGCGAACAAGGAAGGTCTAAAAAAAATCGTGCGTGCAACGAGCGGGAGCGGAATTGCGGTTGTCGTCGGCTTTGTTGACGGGGTTGCTGACGCTGACCTTGACGCTGACCAAGGGGAGAACTACAACGCAGCCGCTCTTATTCGGAACGGGCGAGTGGTGGGCGTGCAACGTAAGACGCACCTGCCGAACTACGATGTCTTTGACGAGAAAAGATATTTCAAGCCCGCAACAGCAACAGAGACGAGCGTCTTTGAACTGGAGGGGGAGGAGGGAGGAAGGGAGGGGCTCAGGGAGGGGCTCAGGGAGGGGCTCAAGCTGGGAATAAACATCTGCGAGGACATTTGGGCGGGGAACGGCCCCACGACAGCACAAGCGAGGCTCGGGGCTGACCTCGTCGTAAACCTCTCAGCGTCACCGTTTTACGCAGGCAAAAGCAGGACGAGGCGGGAACTAATTTCGAAAAGAGCACGGGAGAACAGGATTCCAATCGCGTGTGTCAATTTAGTCGGCGGTCAGGACGACCTTGTCTTTGACGGCGGGAGTTGCGTCTTTAACGCAGCGGGCTCTCTAATCGCAGAGTGCAGGCAGTTTGAGGAAGATCTCGTGGTCGCAAATTTGGAGGGGGGAGGAAAAATAAAAATTCCAGAGAAGGAAGACCCGGTTAGAGAGATTTTCGGTGCTTTGGTGTTAGGAATTCGGGACTACGTGCGAAAGAACGGGTTTGAGAAGGTCGTCGTTGGGCTGAGCGGCGGCGTGGACTCGGCGCTCTGTGCTGCTCTGGCAGTAGAGGCGTTGGGTGCGGAAAATGTCGTCGGCGTCTCGATGCCAAGTGCAGTCACCTCGCAAGCCAGCAAAGAAGACGCCGTGCGGCTGGCTGCGAACCTCGGAATAGAACTCAAGGTCGTTCCGATTGTTCCTGCGGTTGACGCTTACACTGAAATGCTCTCTGCGGAATTCAGCCGAGAGCCAGAGACAGAGCCAGAGACAGAGCCAGAGACAGAGCCAGAGTCAGAGCCAGACGCGACAGAAGAGAACATTCAGGCGCGGATTCGCGGGAATGTCTTGATGGCACTCTCAAACAAGTTCGGCTACCTCGTGCTCTCAACAGGGAACAAGTCCGAGTTGGCGGTCGGCTACTGCACTCTGTACGGCGACCTGGCGGGCGGGCTGGCGGTGCTCTCGGATGTCTCGAAGACGACCGTCTACAAACTCGCAAAATACACTAAAGTCATTCCAGAGGAGATTTTAATAAAACCGCCTTCTGCAGAGCTGCGGGCGGGGCAGAAGGACACGGACTCGCTCCCGCCTTACGAGGTGCTTGACCCGATTTTGCAGGCTTACATCGAGGAGAACAAGAGCAGAGAGGAAATAATTGCGCGGGGTTTTGACGCAAGCGTGGTGAGCGAAGTCGCCTGGAAGGTGGACCGCAACGAGTACAAGCGGCAGCAAGCCCCGGTGGGCATAAAAATAACGTCAAAAGCTTTTGGCTCTGGCAGGCGAATGCCGATTACAAACCGATACAACGACTGAAACATTTTTCATATTTTTTATGAATTTAGAAATAAAATATAGAAAGGATTGTTTTAATTTAACAGCAAGTAGGTAGAGGTAGCAAAATCAATGCGAGGAACGAAAATGCAACGACAAAAAACAAGGACGAAGGAAGCAGTGTTTGAAGCGGTGGAGAAGCAAAATGTGAGGTTCATTCGGCTGTGGTTCACGGACATTTTGGGGCAGTTGAAGAGTTTTGCAATCACGCCGAAGGAGTTGGAGGGTGCGTTTGACGAAGGGATGGGTTTTGACGGGTCTTCGATAAAGGGGTTTGCGAGGATTGACGAGAGCGACATGCTTGCGAGACCCGACCCTGCGACTTTCCGGATTGTGCCGTGGCGACCGAAGGAGATCGCGGTTGCGAGGATGTTCTGCGATATTTTACAGCCCGACGGCAGTCCTTACGAGGGCGACCCGCGGTTCGTGCTGAAGCGAAATTTGGAGCGGTTGCGAGAGGGAGGCTACTCTTTTTTTGTCGGTCCGGAGCTGGAGTATTTTTACCTGCGGGACAACAAGAGCAAGAACCCGGAGGGGTTGGACGAGGGTGGGTATTTTGATTTAACGACGCTGGACGCGGGGAGCGACTTGCGGCGGGACACGATTCTGACGCTCGAGGAGTTGGGAATTGATGTGGAGTACAGCCACCACGAGGTCGCACCGTCGCAGCACGAGATTGACCTTCGCTACAAGGACGCGCTGACGATGGCGGACCAGGTGATGACTTATCGGATTGTAGTGAAGGAGATTGCGCAGCGGCACGGCTGCTACGCCACTTTTATGCCGAAGCCGATTTTCGGCGTGAACGGCTCGGGAATGCACGTGCATCAGTCGTTGTTCAAGGGCGAGAAGAACGCGTTCTTCGACTTGGACGCGGAGTACCAACTCTCAGAGCTGGGCAGGGGCTACATCGCGGGACTGCTTCGGCACGCACCCGAAATCACTTCGGTCACTAACCAGTGGGTGAATTCGTACAAAAGGCTGGTTGCGGGCTACGAGGCGCCGGTCTACATTTTGTGGGGGCGGCGTAACCGCTCTACGCTCGTCCGCGTGCCGATGTACAAGCCGGGGAAGGAGAAAGCGACACGAGTGGAATACCGCAGCCCTGACCCTGCGTGCAACCCGTACTTAGCGTTCTCGGTGATGCTCGCTGCGGGGCTGGCGGGGGTGAAGAACAAGGAGAAGGACGAGTACGAATTGCCGCCGCCGACCGAGAAGGATGTTTATTTGATGACTGGGTCGGAGAAGGAGCGGGAGGGGATAAAATCGCTGCCTGGGAGTTTGATTGAGGCGGTTGCACTGACCGAGGAGAGTGAGCTGGTGCGGGAGGCTCTCGGAGAGCACGTCTTCGAGAATTTCATCACCTCAAAGAAAGTCGAGTGGGACAGGTACCGCGTCGCTGTGACGGAGTGGGAGTTGAAGGAGTATTTGGGGGTGCTGTGAAATAATTTAATAGATGGTTTTGTGTTTACCTCCTTTTTAACGAGGTGGAGAAAAAAGCTTGAAAGGAGGAGAAAGATATGGCGGCGGTGCGGTAGAGGAGGTGGTAGAGGAGGTGAAAAATATATTAACTCTTGTGCCAGAGTTGTTGGAGGTTCCACATTCAATGGACCTCCTACAAATGAATGACAAAATGAATGACAGAGACAAAATCGAACGGGGATTATCGCGGAAAGATTGAAAGTTGGAGTACGGGCACGGAGACAGAAGAACCGAACGAAGAACCGAACGAAGAACCGAACGCAAGGAGGAGGTAGAGGAACTAAATGTTTAGTTTTTATGGTTTTTATTTTTATAGTATTATTGCAATAATAAAAAAATCAAAAACAGAGGTAGAAGAAATGGTAAAAGAGAGCGCATTTAGAAATGCACAAAGACAGTTGGATGAGTGTGCAAAGATACTCAAGTTATATCCCAATGCACACGCGATCCTGCGAATGCCGTTGCGTGAACTGCACGTATCATTGCCCGTTCGTATGGATGATGGCTCTATAAGAGTATTTCAGGGATTTCGGGTGCAGTACAACGATGCACGGGGTCCAACAAAAGGGGGAATTCGATTTCACCCTGACGAAACGATTGATACGGTGCGAGCACTCGCAGCTTGGATGACCTGGAAGTGTGCCCTCCTGGACTTGCCACTTGGCGGCGCAAAAGGCGGCGTTATCTGCAATCCCAAGGAAATGTCTCAAGGAGAGTTGGAGCGTTTAAGCAGGGTATATGTGCAAGCAGTATACCAGTTCGTTGGTCCAGATAAAGATGTCCCTGCCCCTGATGTCTATACAAATCCGCAGATTATGGTCTGGATGATGGACGAGTACTCAAAAATTGCAGGGAAGTGTCAATTTGGCGTTATTACCGGCAAACCACTCTGTCTTGGTGGTTCTGCAGGGCGTGGAACCGCAACAGCCCAGGGAGGTTGGTACACTATTCGTGAAGCGGCAAAAGAATGCGGGATAGACCTTAAAAAAGCTACTGTTGCCATACAAGGTTACGGTAACGCTGGAGCCAATGCTGCATATATTGGTAAATCGCTATTCGACTCTAAAATAGTGGCTATTAGTGATAGTAAAGGAGGAATATACAATAAGGAGGGGCTTGATCCCGAGGCAGTTACAGAGTGCAAAGATAAGACGGGTTCGGTAATTAATTTGCCGGATGCGGAGCGTATATCTAACGAGGATCTTTTAGAACTTGATGTGGATATACTTATACCCGCAGCTTTAGAAAGCGTTATTACCGAGGAGAATGCTCCGAATATAAACGCTAAGATTGTCGCTGAGTTAGCCAACGGTCCAACGACACCCGAAGCGGACGAGATACTTTATAAAAATGGCGTCCACATAATCCCAGACTTTTTATGCAATGCAGGAGGCGTAACCGTTTCGTATGTAGAGATGGTGCAAAACTTTTATATGTACTACTGGGACGAAAAAGAAGTTCAAGAGCGTTTAGATAGCAAAATGACCGCTGCATATCGCTCTGTATTAAACTGTTCCAAGAGCTATAAAATAAACATGCGCCAGGCAGCCTATGTGGTTGCTGTTGAACGAGTAGTTGAAGCAATGAAACTTCGTGGCTGGATTTAATGTATCTCGACAGGCTTGCTCAAAATTGGAAACTGCATTGCAGGAGAGTGAGCAGGAAGGAGAGGGGACAGGAAGGAGAGTGAGCAGGAAGGAGAGTGAGCAGGAAGGAGAGTGAGCAGAGCAGGTGTAGGAGGTGCAGGAAACAGGAGTGCAGAAGCAGTTTGGCGAGACGGTGGGGAGATTTCCGTTACTGCACCGTCGTAAGTTTGATCAGTAGTATTTCTTATGTACGGATAAAGAGGAAATAAAGAAAATGACGAAACGAATAATTCCCTGCCTTGACACGACATTTGACGAGCAGGGTAAAGCGGTTGTAGTGAAGGGCGTAGAATTTGAGCAGCTCAAGTACGCAGGAGACCCGGTTGAACTCGCAAAGCGGTACGACGAGCAGGGGGCGGACGAACTCGTTTTTCTCGACATTTCTGCCTCTTTAGAGCGGCGGGAGACGATGATTTCGGTCGTAGAGGAAATAGCCGAGCAGGTCTCTGTTCCTCTCTGCGTGGGGGGCGGGATAAAAAGCGTAGCGGATTTTGAGCGGGTCTTTGGCGCTGGTGCGGAGAAGGTGGGCGTAAACACCGCTGCGGTTAGGAATCCCGGTTTGGTAAAAGAAGCAGCAGAGAGGTTTGGTGGAGAACGCGTCGTGGCCGCAATTGACTGCAAGCGGAAGTTCGAGGGAGCAGAAGAAGAAGGGAAGACGCAGGTGCGGTTAGAAGACGGGACGAGTGCGTGGTACGAGGTGGTAATTTACGGGGGGCGTGAGAACACGGGAATTGACGCGGTAAAGTGGGCGGAGGAGGTGCAGGCGCTCGGGGCTGCCGAGATTTTGCTGACTTCAAAGGACAGGGACGGGACGACCGACGGGTACGACATTCCAATTACAAGAGCAATTTCTGAGGCGGTGGAGATTCCTGTAATCGCTTCTGGAGGCGTTGGGACGGTAGAACACATTTACGAGGGGTTTGTCTGCGGTGCGGACGCCTGCCTGGCAGCGAGTATTTTTCACTACGAAAAGTACACGGTTGGCGAAATAAAGCGATATTTAAGGGAGAGGGGGATTTCTGTGCGGTTGTGATTTAATAAGGACTACGCAAAAGTTTATTCAATGTTGCCACCCACTGCAGAAACAGTTCTTACCGCGGTTTGGTTAATGCTGCCCGCGTACGTAACAAACTCAAGTGCAGCCTTCTTTGGCGGTAAGACACCTTTAGACCGCGGCATTAGTTGGGGCAGAAACAGGCTGCTCGGCGACGGCAAGACCTACGAAGGTCTCTTAAAAGGCTTCTCGTGCGGCTTCCTCGTCGGCGTCGCTCAGCAGCAGGTCTCAGGCTCGTTTGGAGATTCCCCCTGGTTTTTGGTCTCGCTCTTCTGCCTCTCCGCGGGTGCGATGCTCGGCGACATTCTCGGTAGTTTCGTAAAACGGCGGGTTGGAGTGAAACGCGGTGCTCCTGTTCCTCTGCTCGACCAACTGGACTTTGTGGCTGGTGCGTGGCTGCTTCTGTTCGTGTTCGCGCGGGACTGGTTCGTTGAGGCGTTCAGTTGGGAAGTGGCGGTTGCGGTTCTCCTCGTTACTCCGCCGTTGCACCTGCTCGCAAATTACGCGGGCTTTAAACTGGGGCGGAAGAGCGTTTGGTGGTGAGAGAGTAGCGAAAAAGCGAAAAATATATTTAAAGCGGGGCAAAAAATACTTGAGACACGAGGCGAGAATGCGTAGAAGAGAAGAAGGCGAGAAAGGGGAAGGGGAAGAGAAGGCGAGAGAAACGCAAGGGAAAGCGAGGAACAGGGACGGGAGGAAAGGGTGGTAGGATTGTTTTTAGGTGAGCATTTTCCAGTGCTTGTTGTTGTGATTTCGCTGTTCTCGGCGTTCACGATTCTGCTTGCGGGTTGGTGGGAGAAGAGGACCTGCCTGCCGATTTCGCTCGCCACAATTTCAGTGCAGCTTTTTATGGCTCTTTACATTCTGCGGGAGGTCGTGAGCAGCGGCGAGGCGATTCACTACTGGCTCGGGGGTTGGGCGCCGCCTTGGGGGATTGAATATGTTCTGGACGCGTTCAACGCCTACGTGCTGGTCGTGGTTTTGTTCGTCTGCTTGCTGACTGCGGTTTTTTCGAAGCGGAGCGTTGAGAAGGAACTGCCCGGTAAGGTCGTGCAGTTTTATGTTCTTTTTCAACTGCTCGTGACCGGTTTGTGCGGGATTTTGGTAACCGGTGACATTTTCAACCTCTACGTCTTCCTTGAAATCTCCTCGTTGACGACTTACGCGTTGATCGCAGCCGCACGCGGGCGGGCGCTGAAAGCGAGCTACAATTATGTAATTTTCGGCTCAATCGGCGCCTGCTTCTACCTGCTCGGCGTCGGCTTCCTCTACGCAGTAACAGGCTCGCTAAATATGCACGACCTCGCACTGCTCCTTCCACCGCTCTACGAGAACAAGGTAGTGCAGGCGGCGTTCGTCTTCTTCGTCGTGGGAACGAGCATAAAAATGGCGCTCTTCCCGCTGCATATTTGGCAGCCCGACGCCTACACCTACGCCCCCTCTGCGGTCAGCGTGGTAATTGCGGCGGCGATGTCGAAGGTCTCGATTTACGCCTTCATCCGCGTCTTCTTCTCGGTCTTCACCACGAAATTCCTCCAAATTTATGTCCCGATTGATACTGCACTCTGCTGGGTCGCTGCGGTCGCGATAATTGTAGGCTCGGTCATCGCGATAACGCAGACCAACCTGAAGCGAATGCTCGCCTACTCGAGCGTCTCGCAGGTGGGCTACATCGTGCTCGGAGTGGGGCTTTACTCGACGCAGTGGGGGCTTTACGGGGCTTTGATGCACATCTTGAACCACGCTGTGACGAAGGGCTGTCTCTTCGTAGTCGCTGGTGCGATAATTTACAGAACCGGGCTGTTAGACATTCGCGATTTCGCGGGGCTGGGGAAGAAAATGCCTTTCACTTGCGCGGCGTTCACTCTTGCGGCGCTTTCGATGATTGGGGTGCCGCCGAGCGTGGGGTTCGTAACGAAATTGTGTCTGCTGGCGGCGTCGTTGGAAGCGGTGGAATACGGGCTTGTAGCAGTTGTTCTTGCCAGCACGCTGCTCAACCTCGTTTATTTCTGGCGTGTGATTGAGCGGATGTATTTTGTGAAGCCAGGAAGAGAAGGAAAAGGAGCGGCAAGAGAGGAGAGAGCGGCAAGAGAGGAGAGAGCGGCAAGAGAGGAGAAAAGTGGAAGAAAGATAATGAAGGACGAGGCACCTGTAAGTATGCTTATTCCAGCGTTAGTTCTCGGCTCGCTCTGCGTCGTCCTTGGACTGCTCTGGCTCGCAGGTTCGGCGACGCCGCTGCTGCCTGTAGTTGAGCAGGCGGTTGAAGGGCTGTTAAGCACGGGGGTGGTAAAATGATTGGAGTGCAAGAAGCGGTCTTGAGTTCGACTACGACTTTGTCTTACAGACCGTTGTTGGCGATTTTGTGCCCTGCCACCGCTGCGGTTCTAATTCTGCTCTCGAGCAAGCGACCGAACCTGCGGGAGAGTTGGACGATTCTTGCGGGCGTGCTGCAGTTCTCGCTCGTTGCCTCGCTCGTGCCGACGATTTTGGACGGCAAGGTAGTGAAGTGCACTTTCTTCGAGACGATGTTTGAGGGTGTTGCGTTTGGGTTTAAGGTGGACGCGTTTGGGCTTGTCTTCGCACTCACCGCCTCGTTTCTCTGGATTCTCGTCTCCTTCTACTCGGTAGGCTACATGCGGGCGTTGAAGGAGCACGCGCAGACGCGGTACTACTTCTGCTTTGCGATCGCGATCTTCGGTGCAGTCGGCGTTGCACTCTCCGCGAACCTGCTCTCGATGTTTATTTTCTTTGAGGTCTTGACTGTCTCGACCTACCCGCTGGTGATTCACGAGCAGAACGAGGAGGCGTTGAGGGCGGGTCACAAATATTTCGCGTACCTAATCACAGCCGGCGTTTTCCTCCTGTTCGCGATAATGCTGACCTACCACCTCACGGGAACAACAGACTTCACGAACCGCGGAATAAAAGCGTTGGCAGAGCTCGGTCCCGCGTACAAGACGACTTTGGTGGTTCTTTTCTTCTGTTTCCTGCTCGGTTTTATGAAGGCTGCGTGGATGCCGTTTCACTCGTGGCTGCCGACTGCGATGGTTGCGCCGACGCCGGTAAGTTCGCTTCTACACGCGGTCGCGGTCGTGAAGGCTGGCGTCTTCGGCATCGTGCGGATTGTCTGCTACATTTACGGCGTTGATTTGATGTCCTCGCTTGGACTGGGGTTTGTGCTTGCCTGCATTGCTGCTTTTACAATGATCGTCGCTAACCTGCTCGCGATTTCGCAGGACAACCTGAAACGCCGACTCGCCTACTCCACGATTAACCAGCTCTCCTACATAATTCTGGGTGCTGCGTTGCTGACTTCCGAGGGGATTCGCGGTGCGATGCTTCACATTCCTTTTCACGGGTTTATGAAAATTACGCTCTTCCTCTGCGCGGGTGCGATAATGGTCGCGTCGGGCAAGAAGAACATTAGCGAGATGGCGGGGATCGGGAAAAGAATGCCCGTAACGATGCTGGCTTTCACAATCTGCGCGTTCGGAATGTGCGGGATTCCGCCTGCCTGCGGTTTTATAAGCAAGTGGTTCCTCTGTCAAGGCACGCTGCAGGCAGGCGAAATGGTCTTCTTGTTCGTCCTCTTACTCGCCTCGTTCTTGGATGTCATTTATTTCTTCCCCATAATTCTCACCGCGTTCTTCAAGAAACCCGAGGGGGTTGTAGAAGGAGAGGGTGCTGCTGCTGTAGAGGTAAAGGAGGCGCCGTTGTTTATGCTCGTTCCGCTGACATTAACAGCGATTTTCTCGGTCCTCTTTCTTCTAGATTTCATTCTGGGGCTGAACATAATCTCGTTCTACTTTTACAGGATTGTGGAAGTGGCGGTGGGAAATGTGGTTTAAATTTTTAGACAACCCTGCCTAGGTGTGGTGCAGTTGATCCTGCAGATGTGAATGCGGCATTCAATACAGAGATGCAACGAAGGGGAACCGCAGAAACCCCTATTCTTTAGCTTAGGGAGTATGTCTGTTACGCCGAGCCTTCTCCTTCTTCTCGAAGAGCGAGGGCAGGTGAATTGCGTAAGAGCCGTCCTCTTTCAGTCTCATTATTATTCCCCTCCTGCCTAACAAAGTATCCAAATTGAGTTCGTAAACGCCCGGGCTTACAATCTTCAGACTCTCAATCTTGTCCCCCTCAGACGAGAGCTCCCCCCCACCCCCAGCCTCTTCCAACGGCTCCACTCCTTCTAACGCCGCTCCTTCTAACGGCAGTTTCCCAGCCGTCTCTGTCTTCTTTTCTAACCGCCGCACCAACTCGGTGGCGTGCTCTTCCTCGCCTTCTCGAACATACAGAAAAAGTTTGCTACCACACTCTGGGCAACCCCCAAACATCCCCTCATTCATCTTCTCGAAGTCCTTACCGCATCTTAAACACTTGTGCATTTCTCAAATCTCCGAAATTACCGCACTTATCCAGTCCTTCCCCTTCTTTATCGTGTGCATCGTCTTCGCAGGGCCCACAACGGTAAGCCGCGTCTTCTTTCGGAGGTTAAAAAAACCCTTCTTGCTCGGGTACCCGCTCATTTCAATGCCCGTAAAATCCTCGTCCACCTCCAACATCGCGAGTTCTATCAATTTCATCTGCTCCTCCGAAGTCAGACCGCCCTCCAAAACAACAATATTTCCGGACTTCACCCCGTCCAGCACGAACCTTATTTTTTCCATCGAGCCCATTGAATTTACTTTATCTTCCGAGATTAAGTCCATCTTTATGTTCATATTTCTCTTCTCTCTTTCCTCCCCTCCTTCCTCTCTTTCCTCCCCTCCTTCCTCACTTCTCTTCACTTCTCTTCACTTCTCCTCTTCCCTCCACATCTAAACCGCTCGCCCCTAAACCGCTAAACCGCTCACTGCTCACCTGAACCGCCTTACCATCGCCGCATAAAACTCAGGCATATTCTCGCCAGTCAACGCAGAAATAGGAATAACAAAGTGTTGAGGGAAGGCTTTTTTTATTTTTTGCGGTGCCGCACTTGAGAGGTCTATTTTATTCGCAGCGATGACGACTGGAATCCCCCGTGCTTCCATATTTCCGATGATTACGACATTAGTTTGTGTGTAGGGGTCTTGAGTAGCGTCCATTAGGAGAATGACGCCGTCAATGTCGTCAAGCCATTTTATCGCTTCAATGACGCCCTCGGTCGCCTCTTTCGCCCGCTGCTTCGCCTCCTCCTCCCTCAAGCCGTAAGCCAAGAAGTCGTGAAAGTCGATTTTCGTCGCCAACCCCGGTGTGTCCACTACATCCAACTTTAACTTCGCTCGTCCTTTCCGCCCGCTTTTTGTGCTGGGGTTTGTGCTGGGGTCTCCGTTTCTGGTTGGGTCTCCGTTTCTGGTTGGGTCAGACAGAGGTTGAGGGTTTGAATTGAAGTTTGTTCTTTGGAATTGTTTTAGATTTTGCTTCAGGTCAATGAGAATTCCGCCCCGCCTGACCGCTCTTCTCGTCTCGTGCGGAATTTCTGAGGCTGTTCCAACGTCCTCCTCCTCGTCCGCAAAAGTGTGAATTATTCGGTTTGTCAGCGTTGTCTTCCCTGCGTTCGGCGGTCCGTAAATGCCGATTTTTACGCTCCTCTTTTTGAAAAACAACGCCTCCAGCAGCCACGCTAAAATCCCGCTTGTTCTTCTTCTCCGCACCATTTTCTTTCCCTCAAACCTGATTTAATAATTCCCTGCCTCCTTCAACACTTTTCCTACTTCCTTCAACACTTCCCCTACTTCCTTCAACACTTTTCCTACTTCCTTCAACACTTTCCCCACTCTTTATTTAAAATTAAACTTAAATATTTTACGAGAGCAAAGCAAGAGGAAGAAAATTGAGAGGGGCAGAAGGGGCAGAGGAAGTAGTGCGCGTGCGACTCCCACAAAGGAGGGAGCGGGAAGTGTTAGCAGTAGTTGAGAAGTTGTTAGGCGGGCGGAGGGCGAAGGTGCAGTGCCTGGACGGTGTGGAGCGGCTGGCACGGATTCCGGGCAGGCTGAAGCGGCGGAAGTGGGTAAAAGCAGGGGATGTTGTAATAATTGTGCCGTGGGATTTTCAGGACGCGAAGGCAGACCTCATTTACAGGTACGAACAACCTCAGGTGGAATGGCTGCGAAAGAAGGGCTACTTGAATTAGAAGCGGAGGCAGAAGAAGCCGTAGAGGTAGAAGAAGGGCGGTGGCTGAGGGTAGAAGAAGGGCGGTGGCTGAGAAAGGAAGGGAAGCTGCAGTCCAAGGGAAAGAGGAGGAGGAAGGATTTTCGGGACAGGAAAACGGAGTTGGAGGTTCTCGACACGCTGACTTTGGAAACGCTCTACAAACTCTCGAAGCAGGGGATTTTAAAAGCGTTGGGCGGACCCGTGAGTAGCGGCAAAGAAGCAGTCGTCTTTCACGCAGTAGGTGGAGGCGGTGCAGAAGGAGAGTTGGCGGTAAAAATCTACAAGACCAGCACCTCTAATTTTAATACAATGTTGGACTACATTCTCGGCGACCCCAGGTTTGCGAGGGTGAAAAGAGACCGCAGGAGCGTCGTTTTCGCGTGGGCTCGTAAGGAGTTCAAGAACCTGAAGCGGGCGTTTGACGCGGGCGTGCGAGTTCCGAAGCCGATTGCCTGCGAGAAAAATGTGCTTGTGATGGAGTTCGTAGGAGAAGGGGAAGGGGCAGGGACAGAAGGAGCAGGGGAGGAAGGGGAGGCGGTAGCGGCGCCGAGGTTGAGAGACGTGCCCGTGGAAGTGCTTGAGCGAGAGTTTTGCGGTGGCGTTGAAGAACTTTTTTTGCGTGTCGTCGCCGCTGTGAAGATTTTGTACGCGAAGGCGGGGCTGGTGCACGCTGACCTCAGCGAGTTCAATATTTTGCTCAACTTCAACTTTTTCTCTAAAGAGAAAACCTTGACTAAAAGAGGCTCTGAAGAGAACTCCTTCACTAAAAGAGGCTCTGAAGAGAACTCCTTCACTAAAAGAGGGACAGAGGAGGCAGCAGAGCCCGTGATAATAGATATGGGGCAGTCTGTGCTTTTGGAGCACCCTAACGCGGACGCTTTCTTAAGGCGAGATGTGAAAAATATCGTCGCGTTCTTTAACAAACTCGGATTGGACTGTGCAGGCTCAGAAGACGAAATACTGAGGAAGGTGAAGGGGGAGAGGGAAAGGAGGGGGAGGGAAGAGGGTGAGAAGGAGAGGTAAAAATGGCAACGCAACAACACAAACAGCAGATTAGGGTTAGGATTCCTCTGGACAGAGTGGGCGCTCTAATCGGGCGTGACGGTGCTGTAAAGGGGATTTTAGAGAAAAAATCAGAGACGAAAATAGCAGTGGACAGCAACGAAGGAGAAGTGTGCGTAGAGGGCGTAGAAGGTGGAGACCCCGTAAAAGTGCTCGGAGCTGCAGAGGTGGTAAAGGCAGTAGGCAGGGGTTTTTCGCCCGAAAAGGCTCTTGCACTGCTTGACGATGATTTTGTCCTGCTCGACCTCGTCTCCCTTGCCCACCTCTCGCCGAAGACGCTGAAACGGGTGAAGGGGCGAGTAATCGGGCAGAACGGGCGAACGAGGCGGACGGTAGAGAACTTGGCGGGCGTTAAAATCTCGGTCTACGGGAAGACCGTCGGCTTAATCGGACATTCGCACCAGATAAGGACTGCGCGTGAGGCTGTCGAAATGCTGATAAACGGCTCGCCGCACAGCGCGGTCTACTCCTTCTTGGAACGGCGGCGAGCGGAGGAGAGAGGGAAGGAGGGCGTTCGTGAGTCGTGAGGAACTTTGAGGAGGAACGGCGGCGGCTGGTGGAGCGTCTCAGGGCTCAAGGCGTCGGCAGTGAGGAAGTGTTGGCGGCGCTGGGGCGTGTTAAACGGCACTTTTTTGTCCCGCAGCACCTTGCAGAGCAGGCGTACGCCGACTACCCGCTGCCGATTGGCGAGGGTCAGACGATTAGCGCACCGCACATTGTTGCGCTAATGTGCACTTATTTGGAGTTGCGGCGGGGGGAGAAGGTGCTTGAAATTGGCGCTGGCTCGGGCTACCACGCCGCGGTCGTTGCAGAACTCGTGGGCGAGGAGGGACAGGTGTACTCAGTGGAAAGGGTTGAGTGGTTGGCGGAATTTGCAAGGGCGAACCTGAGGCGGGCGGGCTACACGCAGGCGAGTGAGGGCGTGGTGCGGGGCGACGGAACTCTGGGGCTGCCCGAGCACGCGCCGTACGACAAAATAAGCGTTGCCTGCGCTGCCCCTGATGTGCCACCGCCGTTGCTTGAGCAGTTGCGAGCAGGCGGGAGAATGGTCATTCCAATTGGGAAATTTATGCAGACGTTGTATCTGGTGAAGAAGGAGAAGGGAAAAGAGAAGGAGCGAGAGAGGCAGGAGGGCAGGGAAGAGGTAGTGCGGGAGAGGAAGTGCAGTGTGGTCTTTGTGCCTCTGGTGGGGCGGTACGGGTTCAGGGAAGAAGATTAAAAGAATGCAGAAGAGATTATTTGAAGGAAATGTTGAGCAGGGGGAAGACAGGAATAAGAGGGAGGGGTTTGTGATAAAGGATCGGGAAAAGAAGCAGAAATATTCTGCTGAAGAGATAAAAAATAAAGTTATCTCGGGAGATGCTTTCAAAGTTCTTAAGAAAATGAGTGAGTAAAAATGTTCAAAAGGAGTTTTTGAAAATGGTTACTAAAGTAGAAGCAATCAAAAAGGTTTTGGAGGATTTTAATGGCGTGGCAACTTGGGAGCAAATTTATGAGAATATTGAAAATTTTTATCCGTCAGCTAAAGTAAGTAGAGAATGGAAAGCGGGGATACGGGGGGTTTTATACAGAGAACTCAAGAATAACAGAATTTTTAAAAAGATAGGTTTGGGAATTTATGCGTTAAAAGATTATGAGGAGGAAGAGAAGCCAAAGCCTGAGGAGAGGAGAAGAATGCACCCTTACATTGAAGGTATTTGCTTGGAGATCGGCAGGTTTGAAGGTTTTGAGACTTACACACCTGATAAATCCGCTGTATTCACGGACGGTATTTATTTAGGTCAAATCGCAACACTTTTAGAAATTCCTCAATTCACTTATCCAGAAATCGTAAATGTCGTGAGAAGAATAGATGTTTTGTGGTTCAACAGCGTAGGCTTTAAGTTTCCCAAATACGCGATTGAGGTAGTAGATGCCGCTGGAACGCTTACCGACGCTCTGAACAGGTGCTTTCAATTGGTCTATTTTAACACTAACTTTACAATCGTGGGACCTGTGGAATACAAGGATAAATTTGAAGGGAAGATGAACAATGAACCTTACTTGAGGATTAGAGAGCGATTTGAGTTTAAGGACTACAAAATAGTTACGGATTTCTACGAATATTCAGTGAAAATGGACGAAGTTAGAAAAGGATTTTTTAGGGGTGTGTAAGCAAGCGGAAGCAAGCGGGAGGAAAATAAAATGAACTATGAAAAGTTTTGTTCAATTATGAACGAGCAGATATTCAGGGAGGATAAGAAAAAACTGCTGAGAATAATTGCTTCACAGGAGCTGTATTTTGGAGATTTCAGCCTGTTAAATTCGCAAATATTCCTGGGCAGTTGTTTGCAGCATCTCTTGCAGTCCCGCGAGATTAGATTTGGAGATGCGATGGAAGAGTTGATTTCGGAGTTGCTGCGTGAGTGGGGATTTAAGGTGCTTCCAAAAATAATCCTGCCCGACGCCGCGAATAAAAGGAAGAGGCTTGAAATAGACCAATATTTTACGAAGTCCGAGGGGGGGGAGGTTTTTTATTTCATCGAGCAGAAGGTTAGAGACGACCACGATTCCACGAAGAAGAAAGGACAACTGAACAATTTTGAGGCGAAGTTGGAGTTTCTTTACAAGAAGCACGGCGAGAGGCTTGAGGGAATTATGTATTTTGTCGACCCTGATTTGAGCAAGAACAGGAATTTTTATGCGGAAGAACTGAAGAAGATGGAAGAGACTTACGGGCTAAAATTGGAGATTCTTTACGGCAAGGAGCTCTTTGAATATTTTGGGAGAGGGGAGTTGTGGGAGGCGATTTTGGAGTGGTTAGGGGAGTGGAAGGAGGGTTTGCCAGAACTGCCGGAGATAAACTTTGATACCAGTCCAAGAGAGAGTTTTGAAGAGATCAAAGATTTGGAGGTAAGGTATTGGAGAAGAATCTTAGGGAACGAGAGGCTGTGGGAAGGAGGAATAATGAAAGCGATTTTTAGAGAAGGTGAGACTTTGCGGAGTTTGTTAGAATTTTTCAGATTGGAGGAGCAGGATCTCGCACACGAACGGTTGGCTGAGTTGCTTACTCAAAGATTAAAAGAATTTTACTGACACAAATAACACCAATGACCGAGCAGATGCTTTCGCCTGCGAGCGGGAAGGTAACGAGGGTTGAAGAAGGAGGAGACCGAGAAGACCGAGGAGACCGAACGATTTCTATTTTTATGCACCTCCACAACGTGCACGTCACTGCCGCACCGTTAGACGGAGTGGTGAAAAAAATAACACCCGAGCTGGGAGGTACTTTCAAGCCCGCATTTCTCCGCAGCAGCGATTTCAACACGAGGAACACGATTGAACTCGCGACGAAATACGGGGAGGTGAAAGTAGTGCAAATAGCGGGATTTTTTACGCGGAAGATCAAGTGCGAGGTGAAAGTAGGGCAGGAGGTCGCTAAAGGAGAGAGAATGGGTAAAATCTGCTTTGGCTCTCGCGTGGATGTGAGCGTTCCCGAGGGGCTTGAGATTTTGGTGCAGAAGGGGGAGAAGGTGCGGTGTAGGAGGACTGTTTTGGCGGAGCGGTAAGCAAAAGCCTTTACGGTGCTTTGCACACTCACTCCGTGACCGAGTGCTGCAGCCATTTTAAAATGTACTCGGGCAGTTTTAACCCCCGCTCGTTCAACCGTTCCACCAAGTGCAGCGGCAGCGGGCTGAGCGCAAAGGTCGCACGCTCGTAGAAGGTCGTGGCGGAGGATTTAATTATGAAACTGCCTGACTCGGACGCTCGCGACAAGGTAGATTCCTTGCCCACGATTGAATAAACGAAACCGCCCGCTTTCTTCTGCCCTTTGCACCACTCCAAGAGCGGCTCGGTCTCGCCAGACCACGAGAGTAGAAAGAGAATGTCGCCTGCTCGGGAGCGTGGTGCGAACGGGCCAGACAAGTAAGCCTCGTCTCCGATTGCCCGCTTGACGTGCTGCAGGCGAATTGCAGTCATCTTCGCGACATTTCTCGCAGGTCCGAGCCCGCCCATCGTTATTCGGCTTCGGGTCTCGAGGTTGTCAAGAATCCGCTCGTAGCTCTCGGTCTTGACGAAACTACGCACGAACTTTTTTATTTTTTTAGATTCCGCCTCTATTTTCTTTGGCACGCTCCCGTAGCCTGCCTGCTCGTTAATTGCCTCCTTCGTCTTCTGAAGTAGCAGCAGCGAGCCGAGTTCGTAAACATCGTTCATTATGCCGTGTTTCAGGAAACCGTTGGAGGAGTAGGGACGGTTCTCCCTGCCCTTCAGCTCGACCACGCAGCCATAATTTTTCTCTGCGATTTTTCCGATCGAGGACTCGGTCTCCGAGACGATGGCGTTGATCGTAAATTTCTCGCTCCTCGTTCGCTCGATGTAGTCCGAAAGTTGCTTAACCACGATTTTTGGCGTTGAGGTCTCGCCGCTGCCGGAATTAACGAGCAGTGCGATTTTGTCGTATTTCTTCTCCAAGACCGGCGCTGCCTCGACGATGTCTCTGCCGGGGAAGTCGATGTCTACCATTGTTTTCACCGTCTTCTCTTTCATTTGCCCCATTCCGATGTACAACGCACTCTGCGACCTTCCTTCGCCGACGAGGACGACGCAGTCCGCGGCGTTGAGGTCGTCGTAAAAAGCCCTGAACTCGCTGGGGTCGACGCTGCGAACATTTCGCGTTACTTTGTTGAGGTAGCCTATTTTTCTCTCGTTTTCTCTTGGTGCCATAAGTTGCAAAAAAGAGGGCTTAACACTCTTTAAGACTTTCGGTTTTTTTCTATTTTTTTAATACGACCTTGCGATGTACACCCTCTTCCCGCCTCTCGCGCAAATTACGCATTTTCCTTCGCTTCCTCCCTTGCCCTCTCGTCCGCCTTCTTCTCTTTCTCCGCCTTCCCCACTTTCTCCGCTTTTCCCCTCCGCCACTGCTCCTCTTTCTCCTCCTTCCCTGTTTTCCGCCACTGCCTCTCCCAACACACTCACTCCAAGCCGCTCCTCCACTTCCCGCCCGCACCGTTCTTGCCCGCAGAGGAACACGGAGGAAAAGCCGCGGAAAGCCGTTTTTGCTCGCTCGTGAATTTGGTCTTGGATCTCGCTCAGCGCCCTCTTCACCTCCGAGACCACCTCGGCGAGTGGGACTTGTGTCCTCGAGAAGTCGTGCCTGCAGACGAGTTCGCAGCTCTTCGCCCTCAAATCCCGCGGACCGACCTCAACCCGCAACGGCACGCCCTTCAACTCCCACTTGAAATACTTCGCCCCCGGCCTCTCGTCCGAGTCGTCCAAAAGAACCCGCACACCCGCCTCTTTCAACTCTTTGACCACACCAACGCCCGCCTGCAACACTTCTTCTGCACCCCCTTCTGCACCCCCTTCTGTACCGCTTCGCCCCCGCGAGTACAAAATCGGCACGACAACAACCTGCACGGGCGCGACCTCGGGAGGCAGCACCAGACCCCGCTCGTCGCCGTGCACCGAAATCACCGCGGCGACGCACCGCTCTGAAATGCCGTAGCAGGTCTGGTTAACGAACTTCAGCGAGCCGTCTCGGTCCTCGAATTTTATCTCAAAAGTCCTCGCAAAACTCTCACCGAGCAGGTGAATTGTCGCAACCTGCAACGCCCGCCCGTCAGGCAGCAGCGTGTCAAACGCGAGGGTGTAGTCCGCCCCCGGGAACTTGTCCCACTCCGGCCGCCGCGTTACCAAGTAGGGAACTGCGAGTCGGTCGAAGAATTCTTTGTAAAGTGTGACCGCTTTCTTCACCTGCTCCTCCGCCTCGGCTCGGCTTGCGTGCACGGTGTGCGCCTCTTTGAACGAGGTGATTTCACGCAGCCGAATTAGCGGTCGCGTGTGCTTCGTCTCGTACCTGAAAGTGTTCACGATTTGGTAAATCCGGAGCGGCAAGTCCCGGTGCGACCGAATCCAGACCTTAAACACAGGGTAAATCGCGGTCTCCGAAGTGGGGCGGAGTGCGAGAGGGACCTCCAACTCCGTGCTGCCTCCCTTCGTTACCCAAAAAACCTCCTCCTCAAACCCTTTTATGTGCTCCTTCTCCTTCAGCAACTCGTCCTCGGGAATCAAAAGCGGGAACAACACTTCCTCGTGCTCCTCGTCCAAGAGCGACCGCAGAATCCCGTAAATCAGATTCCGCAGTTTGTAGCCGTGCGGAAACCACACGTACGCCCCCTTCACCGGGTACCGCACGTCCAAAATCTCCGCCCGCTTCAAGATCTCGCTGTACCACTCACTGAAATCGCTTTTGCGTTCCATTTTCTTCTTGCGTTAGAGAGCCGCTGGTGGGACTTGAACCCACGCTCTGCTGATTACGAATCAGCCGCTTTACCTCTAAGCCACAGCGGCGTAACTTTTAGAGACTGACACTACTGACACTAGATTTAGTTTAGAATGTTTAGTTTAGAATGTTTAGTTTAGAATGCAACATTTAAATACTAACAGAACAATTAAAATCACAGGAACAATTGTAAATCACAGAAAAAATGAAGAAAGAGGAAGTAGTGCATTTGCATTTGTTGCTGGCACAGTTGAAGAAATATTGTGAGGAGAACGGAGGGAACGGTGAGTTTGTGAAGTACAACAAGTTGGGCATTACACCTTTTCAGGTGCACCGAAGCAAAGCAGAACACAAACAAGCGATTTTCGTTCTCGGAACCGAACTTGTGTCAGTGACTGCAGGGAACAACGGCAATTTCCTGGTGACTAACAAAAAGTGAAGAAACTCTACTTGGCAGATCTGACAGGTCTAACAGGGTCTGCTTCTTCACTAAAGAGGGGGTTAATTTGTATTTTTTAGAAGGAGTAAGAAAAAAAGTGATTTTTGACATATTTTATTTTATTTAAAAAAAGTTTTGTACGCTTTTATTATTTCCTTTCCTTCCAGAAATACTAAGCCGCGTTCCGCCGCGAAAGATTTTGCGTCAGATTTGGAGACCGCATTCCCGGTCTTGCTGTCCAGCATTTCACAGATTACCGCAGCCGGAGGAGAAATGCCCGCGAGCAGTGCCAACGCCACCGAGAGCTCGGTCTGCCCCCTCCGCTCCTCGAGTAGTCCGTTTGCAGCACGCAGAATCGAGACGTGCCCGGGGGTTCGGAACTCCGAGTAAAAGTCATAATCTTTGCCGCTTAGCACTTTCTCAACCGCCTCACCCACCTTTTTTATCGTCAGCGACCTGTCCCGGTCGGTTATTCCTGTAAAAGTTTCGCGGTGGTTCACCCACAGCGAGAAAGAGGAGCGTCTGTCGTACGAGAGGTCGCCCGTCCCCTCGACCATTTTTTTTAGCGGCGCGAAGTTCCTCAAAATATCGCTCATCAAAGGGAGACCGAGTCGCTCCGCGGCGGCAGCGTGAACGGCGACGCAAATTAGCCCGCCCGCCTCTCTTCTAAAATACGCGACCTTCCGTGGCGTCACAAAAGAAGCCGGCAGCACAAAGTCCGTCTCGCCCTCTCTGTCCTCAGCGTCGTAAATCAAGACGAGCCTGCCCTTCTTTACTTCTTCAATTCCACGCTCTACCGAGTCTGGGATTTTCATTTTTATGTCACCACCTTCGCCCGCACCTCGTCGCCGTCGTTCAGTTTGAGTTCGCAGCGCAGGAAAATCGGCGAAATTATCTCCAAAACATCCTCAGGGTAGTGCGTGCGGTGCGGAATTATTACGGCACTCTTAACCCCCTCCGCTCGGTTGCAGGCGATTTTACAGGGGAAGCACTTGCCTCCCCCGAAAGTCCGCTTCGCCCTCTTCGACTCAAAACCCTCTAATTTAATCCCCTTTCGCACATCCAAAATCCCCCGCGCCGCAATTCCTTGCGCGTCCAACCTGAGATTCAGAGTGCCGGGAAACGGCGTAAAGCCCAATTTCCCCTCAAACTGCCTCTTGTAGCCCTCAAGCGTCGTGTAATATTTCCCCTCGCCCAAGCCCGTAATCACACGCCCGACGAACTCAAGTTCAACGCTGCTCGCGGAAAAAAATATTTCCTGGTACTCGTAGCACTCCTCTTTCAACTGCACAATTCCCGTCTTCGTTAGCACAATCCACTGCCCGTCCGCAGTAATTCTGCGGTGCACGAACCCCTCCCGCTCGAGTTCCTGAAGTCGCCTCGCAGCCGTCTGCCCGCTTGAATTTATCATCTCCGCGAACTGCAGAGCGGACAGTTTAACGGGCTGCTCCACCGCACCAAGCAGCGCAAGTTTCCTTAACGAGAGCGTCGTCTCCCCACTTATTTTCATCTTTTCTTCTTCTTTCTTTTTTGTTTTTGTGTTTATCAATTTTGAGAGGCATCTCATAAATAAGAATATCCAAAACAAGAAGTCCAAAACAAGAAGATGCGGGGGGAGGGATTTGAACCCTCGTATTCCTACGAAACAGGATTTCTCAGGTACGAAGTTCTTTCCCTCTTAAGTCCTGCGCCTTTGTCCTGCTCGGCTACCCCCGCTTTTTACTCTTTTCACTAACTAACAAATCAAATAAATAAAAAGATAAATTAACGAAAGGCTGGAAAAACGATGAAATTAGGAATTGTAATTTATTCGGGAGATTCGGAGACCGTGTGGAACGCGTTTCGGTTCGGTAATTTCGCGCTGCAAACAGACGGCACGGGTGGCGACGGCGAAGGAAACGAAGTGAAAGTGTTCCTGCTTGGCAGAGGAGTGGAGTGCGAGTCGCTGGACAAGGGGAAATTTAGGGTGACCGAAGAAATGCGGAAGTTGGTAGAGAGCGGTGGCGAGATTTTTGCGTGCGGCAGTTGCCTGAAGATCCGGCAGTCTGAGGGCTCGGAGTTGTGTCCGCTCTCGACGATGCGGGATTTGTATGAAATTGTGGCGGACTGCGAGAAAGTTGTTACATTTTAAGAGTGATGAAAAAAATTTGGTGGGTTGTGATTGTGCCGGGAATCTTGGCGGTGGCTGCGGGGGCGTTTGCGCTACTTCTGTTCCTGATAAAATTGCTCTGGGCTTGGACTGTTCCCGACCTCTTCCCTGGCGCGGTTGAGCAGGGCTTGGTGGTAGGGACAATCTCCTGGGTCACCGCACTCAAGCTCGCTGTCTTTGTCGCTGTGCTGAGTGGGCTCGCGAGCGCGCTCGCGTCTCGGCACGGGAGTAAAGAAGGGTAGAGAAGAAGAATGGAAAAAAGCCTTAGACCGTTTGTTTTCATAAACGCGGCGACGAGTGCGGACGGTAAAATCTCGACCGTAGAGCGGCGGCAGACGAGAATAAGCGGTAAGGAGGATTTTGAGCGGGTGGACTCGCTGAGGGCGGGGAGCGACGCAATAATGGTCGGTGTAGGCACGGTCTTGGCTGACGACCCTTCTTTGACTGTGAAAGCAGGAGCGAGGAGGGCAGCGAGGGCGAGGGCAGGGAAAGACGCAAATCCGCTGCGAGTCGTTGTGGACAGCAGGGCGAGGACTCCTCCTAATGCTGAGGTGCTGTGCAAAGGCGAGGGCAGGCGAATAATCGCGGTCTCTGAACTCGCGAACGCGGACGGCGAGAGAGTGGCGGAGTTGGGGAAGAGAGCGGAGGTTCTGGTCTGCGGGGGGAGCGGTGCTGCGGAGAGCGGTGCTGTGGAAAGCGGTGCTGCGGAAAGCGGTGCTGCAGGAGGAGGGGGGGGAGGAGGAGGGAAGGTGGATTTGGGGAAACTTCTCGCTCGGTTGCGGCAGCGGGGCGTGGAGAGACTGCTGGTTGAGGGAGGGGCGACACTTAACTGGTCGTTGATTTCGCAGGGGCTCGTCGACGAGATTTTTGTTTATGTGGGCAACCTGATTCTGGGCGGCGAAGACGCACCTACGCTCGTTGACGGCGCGGGGTTCGTTGCGGGGGCAGGGGTGGTGAAGTTGGAACTCTTAAGTGCAGAGAGGCTGGGTGAGGGCGTTTTGCTAAAATGGCGGGTCGTGAGTGAGGGAGAAAGAGAAAAGGTCAGAGGGAAGGAGGGGAGCGCCGCGCAGTCAGGGCGCAAGGCGTGAAGATATTTATAAAAAATAGGGCAAAGTATAGTACGGAAAGGGGCGAGAAAAGGTAAGGGCAAAAGCGGTAAGGGCAAAAGCGGTGAGGGCAAAAGCGGTGAGGGCAAAAGCAAAAGCAGTAGGCGCAAGTAACGCCGAAAGGGGAAAAAAGAGAGAAGGTGCGAGTAGCAGTAGCAGTGCTGCTGTCTGCGAGTGCGCAAGCAGCTGGAATTGGAGGAGGAGAAGAAGGTTTATTTATCATAAAATTAAGAAGGAGCAAAAGCAGAAAAGGGAAGAAGGAAGAAGGAGTGAAAGCGGAAGAGGAAGTAAAGTCGGAGGCTGCGGAAAGAAGGGAGAAGGAATAAGAGATAATGAGAGCGATAAAAGAGTTAAAGGAACTGAAGCGGAGGATAGAAGAGCGGGGGGAGAGTCTGTCCTCTGTCTCTGATGTTTTTATGGCTCAGGTTTTTACTCTTTCTAAAATGAGTGCGGTGAATAGAGGAATAGAAGGAGCTATGCTCTTTGTCGTAATATCTAATGTCTATAATAATATCTAATGTTTAGTTATAAAATGCAAAAGAAAGAAATGTCTCACGCTCATCTTGTCCAGATGGGAGCGCCGCGCGGTCGGGGCGCTAAAACGAAAAAATAAAAAGGGAAAGGAAAAAGCAGAAAAATGCCGACCAACAGGAAAAAACCGTGAAGATATTTATAGAAGGTAGGGCAAAGCATAGTAAGGAAAGGAGAAAAAACAGGATGAAGACTAAGGCAAAAGCAGTAGAAGTAACCAATGCCGAGAACGGCAACAGGCGAGAGGATAGGGTACCATATTCTCGACTGACTTTTGTCTTTGCTCTCTCTTATCTGCAATTCTTCCTTTCCAGGAGTAAAAAAAAGATTAGGAGGTGAAAACGAAAAAATGAAAACACAAAAGCAAAAAAGAGGAAAAGCGATAATAGGAATTGCAATCGCAGCGATTATGCTGACTTCGGTCTTCGCAGCGCTGACACTGACAGGTAGTGCTACTACCTCAACGACTACTCTGCCTGCCTCTGTCACTGCAGGGACAACAGAAGAGTTTAGTATAAAGATACGGGAAGACACCGATGGAGATTTTGCAGTTGGTGATGTGATAAAGATAAAACTTCCGGAGGGATTCACACTGACCAAAGCACCTACAATAGAATATCCTGCAACAACAGTTACCGTTGGACCGGTCACAGGTAAAGCAAATGACACAGAGATTACAATACCAATAACAGCTGTAACAGCAGCAGCCCCCGACGTACTGCAAGTCACTCTCAGTGTGGATGTATCAGAAGATGCATATGGAACAGCGACATTTACTTTGACAGATTCAACAGAACCAGATATACCAGATGTAACGACGATGGTAATAAGCACAAAAACTAGGCCTGAGCGCAATTTGATACGCAGCGGAGCAACGATATTCATCAGCGAGCAGGGGTTGAAATTTGATGTGGACGACGATGGCGATTTCGGTGAGGATGGAAGTTTGGACACTACAACATTGACAGCTGTTAACACAGACATAGCCGACACATTGTCCTTGTCATCGACTTACACGGTGGAGGATGTAACGAGGAGATTGCGGATTTCGTCGGCGTTGAGAACATTTTGAGCGGGGTGGTTCGAAAGAATGAGAATGGCGTTGCAGAGGTGGAAGTCGTGTCGGGCGGCAAAGCGGGCGGCAAAGCGGGCGACAAAAAAGGGTGCAACATTTTCGCAGTTTCGGAGTACCGTGCAGGAGCAGTAAAAGTGCTCCTAAGACCCGAGGAGGTGATTTTGTCTAAAAGAAGAAGTGGGGGAAAGGGAGAGAGCAGTGCAAGCAGTGCAAGCAGTGCAAGCAGCACGAGCAGTGCGAGGAATGCGGTTAAGGGGAAAATAGAAGAGCTAACCGATTTGGGTCCTTTGACGCGTGTTAGGACTGACGCCGGGCTTGTCGCTCTTGTTACGAAGCCGTCTCGTGAGAGTCTGGAGCTGCGAGAGGGGGACGAGGTTTTTGCGACTTTTAAAGCCACCTCGGTGCATTTGGTGCGGTGAGATAGGAGGGAATTGAAAATGTTAGAGAAGGTGACCTACAAGCCAATCGGAATAATACACACGGGATTTCGGGACAAAAGAAATGCTCCAATTCAAGGCGTGTTTGCAAAAGACGCTAAGGGCGTGGTTGAGGTGTTCCCCGAATATGCAGAGGGGCTAAAAGACATCAAAGGCTTCTCACATCTTATCCTCCTTTACCATTTCCATCTCGCCGACGCCGACACCGAGAGCTACTCTTTAACCTCAAAGCCCTTTTTAGAAGACGAAGAGCACGGAATTTTCTCAATTCGGCATTTCAAGAGACCCAACCCAATCGGGCTGTCTGTGGTGCGGTTGGAGAGCGTGAGAGGGAATCGGCTGGAAATCCGCGAGGTTGACATCTTGGACGGGACACCACTCCTCGATCTAAAACCCTTTGTGCCGCGGTTTGACAACAGACTGGAAGCAAAGACCGGGTGGCTTGCGAATCCGAATTTGGACTGGGCTAAAGGTGAATCCGGAAAGCACAGAAGCGAGTAGGGCGTAGAACTAGTAGGGCGTAGAACTAGTAGAGCGTAGAACTTACGGGAGTAGAAACTTAACAACAACAATTTTAAAAAAGTAAATGAAGATAAATGTTTGATTACACGGTAGTTGTGGTTGGGGACGAGTCAGAAGCGTCTGAAGTAAGAGGGTTGGTGCGTTCTTTGGAGCGTTCTCCGCTGGGTGCGGGTCTCCGCACACTCAACACAAGGCTTGTGCCAGTCGCAGAGAGTGGCTGGAACGGTGCTGCAGGCAACGGGCTTGGGACGCTCTTCGCACTACAAAATGCGAGCAGGGCTGTTGGGAAGGACCTCGTGAAAGAGGTGAAGGCAGGAAAGAGCGTTCTTGTCGTGCACACCGCGGGCGAGGGCACCCGAAACCTGCTCACAAGAACCTGCAAGAACAAATCCTTTGTTCAGGTCCCGGGACTCTCACTGCTTGAGGGAGCGGTGAAGCAGTTTCAAGAGTTCGCAATTCCGTCCCGCATTTTGGTTTCTTGGGCAGACCAGTTCCTGCTGCTTGAGGACAGTCCAGAAGCGGTAAGGCAGTGCGCAGAGAACGCACACCTCCTGCTCTTTGGATTGAAGTTGAAGGCTGGACTTACAGAGGAGGTGGCGAAAAAATACGGCGTTCAAATCGTCAGGTGCGCGGAAGGGGTGGAAGGTTGCGAACTTCTTGACTTCGACGACACGCGGGACTACAAAGCGGTGAAGAGGAAGTTGGAAAGGCAGCGGGAGAAGGGGGGTGAAGCGAGGGTGAATTTGGGGATGTTTGCGATGAGTAGTCTCTTGGCAGAAAAAATGTTCGACGCGTTTAGCGAGAATCTCAAGGAGCGGAGGGGTAAGTTCAACTCAGACGCGTTGTGGCAACTCTGGGTCTCGCCCGCAGACCGCGAGGACCGCGAGGACGAGGACGGAGCAGACCAGTGGCTCAGAGGGCGGGCGGAGAGGCTAAAAAAAGATTTGGTTCGGGCAGAGCCGCAGCCGTCGGAGCCGTCACTCGCACTAGTAAGAAGTTTCCCGCTGAGCGAGAGGACGGCGTGGCTGGACTTCGGGACGAACGCGGGTTTTTACGAGAATGTGATGCGGGTTTTGGCAGAGGACGAGGTCGGGAGGAGGCTGCGGGAGTTTTTAGGTTTACCCCTTGAAGTTTCCTCCTCGGGCTCGGTCTTCTGTGAGGCAGCGGAGTTTGAGAGCGGGCTGGTAAAGAGCAGCGTTGTCTCTAACTCGAGTGCGAAGCACGCAGAACTCGAGCAGGCGTGCGTGCTGAATTCACGGCTGAACCGAGTGCGGGGGAGGCGGTGCGTTCTTTACAATGTGGTTGACTTCGGCTCGGTCGAGGTCGAGGACTGCGTTTTAGTAGATGTTTTTCACCCGAGCAGAGGCAGGGTAAGGCTAAAAATGCGAATCGGCGAGGAGGCGGGTGCGAAGCAGGACTGGTGGGAGAAGCGACTTCCGGGCAACGATTTCTCGCTGCGCGAGGTTGCGGAAATGTTGAAGAGTGTTTCAGGGGAGGAACTGGAGAGGGCGAAGAGGAGATTTGAGGAGGTTGCGGGGGAAGTTGCGGGGGAGGTTGCGGAGGAGGTTGTAGAGAGACCGCTGAAGATTAAGCCGTTCGTTGAGGAGAAGCCTTGGGGCTACGAGCTCTGGTCTGCGTCGCCGAGGAATTGTTGCGAGGTTTTTGTAGAAGGGACGAGGCTGGAGTTCACGCTCGAGGAACTGTCTTCTTTGTTTCCAGCGAAGGTTTTGGGGGCAGGAGCAGGAGGAGCAGGAGGAGCAGGGGCAGGAGCAGGGGCAGGAGCAGTGGAAAGAGAGGAGAAGTTCCCGCTGATTGTGAAAATAATAAAGGCGGACGAGAACCTCTCGGTTCAGGTGCACCCAGACGACGAGTACGCGAGGAGGCGGTTTGGCGACGCTTTTGGTAAAGACGAGGCGTGGCAGGTTCTTGAAGCGTCGGCGGGAGCGAAGATTTATCTCGGTTTTCGGGATTTCTTGAGCAAGGAGGAATTTAAAAAGGCGGTGAAAAGCAAGGATTTTATTTCGCGTTTGAACGCTTTTGACGCGCAGGTTGGAGAGACTTATTACATTCCTGCGGGCGTCGTTCACGCGTTGGGCGCCGGGACAAAGGTGTACGAGGTAAGCACAGCATCTGAACGGACTTTCAGGATTTTTGACTACGGCAGGGGACGGGAACTGCATTTAGAGGACGCTGCGCGGGTTTTGAAGTTTGGTGTAGAAGAGAGAGGCGAGGGTTTGAAGAAGGCAGGGAAGGAGCGTTTGGTTCTGCGTAAGTTTAAGGTTCGTGGGTTTAAGGTTCGTGGGTTTAAGGTTCGTGGTGGCGAGGGAGAGGCGAAAGTTTTTTTAGAGGAGAGGAGGCTGCGAGTGCTTACTTGCGTGCGTGGTCGCGTTAGGCTAAAGACGAGTGGAGGGGCGGTGCTTTCTTTAACGCCCTTTGAGACAGTGTTACTGCCTGCGTGTCTTGGGGATTTTGAACTGCGTGGCGAGGGAGAGGGGGAGGAGGCGGAGGTGGTCTGTGCTAAATGGTGAGTGAAGAAAAATTCACTTTAAAATGCCGGGGGCGGGGTTCGGACCCGCGACTTCCAGATTATGAGTCTGGCGCCCTAACCAACTAGGCCACCCCGGCAGGATTTTCTCTCTTCTCCTTCCTCCTCTCCTTCTTTCAACTCTCTACGGAGGTCGCCCAGAGTCGCAACCCGTTCTGCGACTGCGTCGTGCTGGTGAATGCTCTCCTCGTTCACCTGCTTCAGCGTAACAACCGAATCGTCGGGCAGTTGCTCAAAAGTCTCGACCACCCGCTTCGCCATCTCACGAACGCAGTCCTCGACGAACATCGGGCGTTTGTGCGCCGCCGCGACGACCTCCGCCTCGTCTGCCCGCTTCAGCAGTTCGTAAGTCTTCGCACTCATCGACGCCTCAATAATTTTTATAATCTCCTCAAGCGAGACTTTTACGCTGTCGTCCACCTCGATCGAGATTAGCCCCCGACCCCGTTGGTTGTGCGTCGCCACAGGCACGGCATTCAAAAAATCCAACAACTCCTCTCCCCCGACCCCCAGCTTCGCCAATTCCTCTGCCGCCCGCTCCCGCATCAGTTCCTGCGCACAGGGACAGGTCGTCATTCCCACAATCTCCGCCCCGATTAGTTTCTTTATTCTGCATCCAGTTTTGCTTCCACTCCCGCTCTCGCCTGAAGTTGTAGGGGGCGTGGGGGGCGGCGTGCGAAAGGCTTTCGCTTCGGCGAAGATCGTTGCAGGCTCTTGGCACTGAATCTTTAGCGTCGGCGTCCGCCGCTTCAACATATAAACGCTCCTCATTCCAACCTCGGCGGTGGAAGCGTAGTCGTGGCGGAGGAGCAGCCGCTTCGCCACCTCGCTGCACAACTCCTCAACCTCGTAGGTCGGCTCGCTGACCGCCTCCTCCAGCACTTCGTACATCGCCTCGAAGTTCCTTGAAAAGTTCGCACCTTTTATCTCGCTCGGCAGGTCGACGAAGATGTAGAAGTCCGAGACGAGAATTACAGGTCGTTTCCCGCCCTCTCTCGCTACCTCCACCAACTTCTTCACATTCTCTACGCCTACCCTCGTCAGGTTTATTTTCACTTTCGGGCTGCTCGCTTGCACATCCGGCAGAGGTAACGACATTTTCGCTCTTTTTCTCCTCCTTCTTCTGTCTCTCTCTGTTTTTGTCTTTTACCTTATTTTCCCTTCCTTACCTTATTTTCCCCCTTATTTTCCCTTCCTTTTATTCTTTCTCCCTTTCCTTCTTTGTCTCGGCTCTTAAAATTGTCTCGGCTCTTAAAAAGAAGACGAGAAGAAGGAGAGAAAAAGACGAGAAAAACAGCAGTAAAAAATAGAAAAGTTTATATGTCTGCCTGTCTTCTAATCCAAATATTTAACAGAGGGAGAGAGAATAAATAAGGGAAAATGATTGCGCAAGAGCAGAAGCCAATTGAGGAGATTTTAGGCTACCTCAAGGGCAAGCGAAAGGTGGCTGTGGTGGGCTGCGGGGGCTGTTCTACTTTCTACAGGACAGGGGACAAAGCAGCAGTGGAGAAGAGGGCTGAGGAACTGATGAGCAAAGGCAAGGAGGTCCTCAAAATCGTCCTGCCGTTCAGCATTCAAGCCTGCGAGATTGAGAAGAGTGGTGTGTGGCTGGAGAAGAACAGGAAGAAGCTTGAGGGTTACGACGCGGTCTTGGTCTTGAGTTGCGGTAGCGGGGTGCAAGTGGTGGCGGACTACATTAACGAGAAGATGGGTTTTGCGGTGCCTGTAATTCCAGCGAACGACGCAATTGGGCTCGTCGGCGGCGGTCCGAGGAGTTTAAAGGAGACCTGTCAGTCCTGCGGAATGTGCGAGTTGGGGAAGACGGCGGGGATTTGTCCGCTGACTGAGTGTGGTAAAGGGCTGATGAATGGGCCTTGCGGTGGCGTGCGAGAGGGCGACAAGTGCGAGATTGACGAGAAGAAGGACTGTGCGTGGGTGAAGATTTACAAGCGGATGGAACAGCTAGGGGAACTCGATAAATTTGAGGAAATCCGAGACCCGCACGAGTGGAGCAAGATGAAGCGACCGCGTTTGTTTGAGATTGAGAATCCTGTGGGAATAAGCGAAATGATGGGTGCGTTACCCGGAATGCTGTCCACGATGCTCGGTCCGAAGCCGAAGCTGGACGAGTGAAGGAGAAGAGAGAGAAAGAGAAGAGAGAGAGAAGGAGAAGAGAGAGAGAAAGAGAAAGAGTGAGGAGAAAAAATGAAAAGAAGGAGTGACGAAATTTACAGCGACTTGATGAGGGAGTTAGAAGAGGGGAGGTATGTTTTCACGGGCGAGTTAGAGCCGGAGAAGGCGGGGGATGTGAACGAGCCGATTGAGATGGCACGCGAGTTGCTGGACTTGGTAGTAGCCTGCAACGTGACCGACAACCCGCAGAGTTTTGCTTACGTCAGCAGCCTTGCAGCGTCCTACCAAATCCAAAAGGAGACCGGAATGGAGTGCGTTTACCAACTGCGGTGCGCGGACAGGAACCGAATGGCTCTTCTTTCAGACGTGCTCGGTGCGGGCGTGCTGGGGATAAAAAATATTCTGGCGTTAGCGGGCGACCACGTCTCGCTCGGGGACACGCCAGACGCGAAGCCTGTCTTTGACCTTGACTCGACGACGCTGATTAAACTGATAAGAACGGTCGTGAGCGAGGGGAAAGACTTGGCAGGGAACGAAATTCACAACCCCCCGAAACTGCACGTCGGTGGTGCAGCAGCACCCGGAGCGGCACACTTGAAGGCAGAGGTTGCGAAGGTGAAGCGTAAAATCAAAGCCGGCGTTGAGTACCTGCAGACCCAGGTTGTTTACTTCACCGACGTTCTGGACAGGTTTTTCAAGGAACTGGGACCTGTGGACGTTCCGATTTTGGTCGGGATTTTCCCTGCACGGACTTTCGGGCAGGCAGACTTCTTCGACAAGTTCGTCGCGGGCGTGGACGTTCCGCCGGACTACTTGGAAAATATGCGGGCGACGAAGCAGATTAAGGACAAGGAGAAGAGGAAGGAAGAGGTGGACAGAGTGAATGTGGAGTTCTTCACAGGGTTCCTTGAGCACTTGAAGGGAACACCGGCTGCGGGCTGTCATATGATGGCTGTCGGCTACCCCCGAGTAATTCCCGCGCTTAAGAAAATTATGGAGTAGGCGTGTGTAAGGGAAGAGCAGCAGTGAAGAGAGAAGAGGGGGAGTGAAGAGAGAGGGGGAGTGAAGAGAGAGGGGGAGTGAAGAGAGAGGGGGAGGAGGGGAGGATTTCCCTCCCTTTTTAATTCCCCACCGCGTGCCGCACCTTCACTGCCACCCCGTGCTCAAAAACTTTCATCTCCTCGCCCGACAAGACCGCTCGCCCAGTCGCGAGCAGAGCGTCCGCCTCGTCAACCAAAATAACCTCGTCGTAAGCCCGCACCGCCGGGTCGGCGTCAACCACGTGCTTGCAAAACGCAGTCCCGCCTGCCCTCACAAATTCGCTGCTCTCTTCGTTCACCACAACCCGCAGTCTCGGGTATTTGAAGGACCTCTGCAACCGCTCTGCTCCTTCCAACCCCAGAGTCAGCAGACCGTCAGAACTCCGCAGCGTCGCAATTCTCCTCTCACTACCTGCCTTTTTATCTTTTATCTGCGATATTCTCCCGGTCTTTGAGAGCAGAAAAGCCACCCTACCGTTAAACAGAACCTCTCCTGCTCCCGCGCCGAACTGAAAGTCTGCAATGATTTTCGCCTTCTTGAGCAGGTTATTTGCGTCCGTGCCCGCTTTCTCCATTTTTTTCTTTTTCTCTGCTCTCGATCTTCAATCCAAAGCAGTCAAAAACCAAGTCCGCCTCTCCCACCTCCTCTAACTCCAAAAACCTCAAACCAAGCCCCTCCTCTACCTCCGCCCTCGAAAACAACTCGTCGTAAACAAAAACATTCAGCCCCTTCTCCGAGAGCGACCTCGCCAACGCCAAATTCCTGCTATGATACAACTCTTTCACCCCCTCTCTAAATGTTATTCCTTTCACGCAAATTTTAACCTCGCTCAGCGGTTTGTTTACTCGGAGGCAGCCCAAAATAATCCGCTCCGCCCAATACTCAACCATTTCATCGTTCCCCCCCCTCGCAGCCCTCAACAACCTCGCAGACCCGAACTTCCCCCGCTGCTCCGCCCGTTCCGCTGCCCTAATCAAGAACCACGGGTACACAGGAATGCAATGCCCTCCAACGCCCGTAGAAGGCAGAAGCAGGTGGCAATATTCGTGGTTCGCAAACTCCCTCGCCTCATAAAAATCCACACCCAACTCCTCTGCAATCCTGAAGAGCTCGTTCGCCAGCCCAACATTCACATCCCGGTAACACCCCTCCGCAATTTTTATGAACTCCGCAACCCGCGCAGACGAGACCAAGTGCAAGTTCGGAACAAAATTTTTATAAACCTCAAATGCCCTAACCCCGCTCTCTCTGTTCGCACCGCCCACGACCTTCGGAAACTCACGCAGCCTCGAAATGCTGTACCCTGTCATTATTCGCTCAGGCGAGTGTGCAAGGTAAAATCCCCTCTCCTGCTCCCCCTCCTGCCCCTGCTCCTGCCCCTGCTCCTGCCCCTGCTCCTGCTCCTCCTGCCCCTGCCCCTGCTTCAGCCTCAGTCCACTCTCCTCTTCCAACCAACCCCTCGCAACTCCTTCCGTCGTCCCAGGCGGAACAGTCGTCTCCAAAACCACCAAGTCCCCCTTCTTCAAAACTCCACCGACTTTCCTAAACGCACTCTCGAGAGCGCTGAACTCCGGGTTCTTGTCCTCGTCCGTGAACAGCGGCACAATCACAACAAAGACCTCACAGCCCCTTGCATCCTCAAAATTAGGCGTCGCAACCAACTCCTTCCCGCCGTGCCTCGCAACCAACTCGTCCAACCCGCTCTCCTCGGGGATTGGATTTTCACCATTGTTAATTGCCTCGCACCTCCTCTCGTCAATGTCCACGCCAACGACCTCAAAACCGCTCCCGCTGTCCGCCATGACGCTCGCAAGCGGCAAGCCCGCTTTTCCTAAACCAACTACCGCAATCCTTACATCCCTCTTCTTAATCCTCATTGTCTCAGCCTGCCTTCCCGATATTCTTCAGTTTGAACTTCAGTTTGAATATTTAGTGAAAGCGTTAGTCGTGGTTAAATGAAATAAGTGGCGTAGGTAGGACTCTACACATCACAACGCCCTCGGCAACCTTCGGCAGGAAGAGCGTGGACTTCTGCGGAAATGCCTTCCTCTCCTCTCGTGCCTTGTGCTCTACTTCTGCGATTCGCAGCGGTTTCAGGAAAAACGCAACCCTGCACTCACCCGCGTCCACCTTTCTAACCGCCTCCCGCGGACTGGCGACGAAAGCAATTTCACTAACCGTCGGGTCAGGCACAGAGTCAGGACCAAGAACCCACTCGTGCAGGCTTATCAAATCCAGCCCCACTCGTTCGCCCCGCTCCTCTGCTAACGCCCTTATTTTTCGCTCGTCCACCCGCAGCAAAAAAAAATTGTCGCCGTCGTACATTCCCAACCTGACCCTAAATTCGTTCTCGTCGTTCTCGTTCTCGTTCTCGCTCTCGCTCTCACACCACTTGCTCTCACACCACTTGCTCTCACACCACTTGCTCCTCTCGTAGCTTTCAACTTTTTCAACTTTTTCAACACAAAAATTCGCCTCTACCCGCGACCACAAATCCTGCATCCGAGATTCTCCCACTTTCACGCACCTGTGCCAGGGAAGGAGTAAAAGCCCTTTCCCCTCGTCCCTGCCGTCCAAGAGCATCGTCAGCGCGTACGCCGCCGTTCCCAGCCGGGAAGAAGCGGCGTAGCGGTGGTGCCCGTCGAGAATAATAATTTTCTCCCCCTTCATCAGCGACTGAATCCTGCCGACAATTTCCGTGTCCGAAATTTCCCAAAGCAAGTGCCGAGCACCGTCTAACTCAACGTCCACAATCGGGTCGCGCCTCAAATAATTCTCAAAAATACGACTCATTTCGCTCTTCCCCTCACCCTCGTGGTCGTGGCTCGACATCTTGTACGCGGCAACAATCGGAGAGAAGTGCAGGTCGCACGCTTTCATCAGCCGGCACCGCTCCCGCGTCTTCGCCTCAAAAGTCTTCTCGTGCCCAAAAATCTCGCCCTCGTTCAGCCGCTCGGTTTTCACCAGCGCCACCAGCCCGAGTGCGAAGTAGATCTCTCGTCGGTCTTCCTCCGGAATTTGCTCCAGAACCTCTCCCGAGAGGCTGTACCTGACGCCGTAAATGTAGAACGCGGGCTTCTCTCGCTCGACCAGAAGCCGCTCGCGGAAGAACCTGTTGAGGTTCTGCTTCGCAGCCACCACAAATTCCCGCTCTTCTACGCCCTCTTTTCGTGTGGTAAAGCAGATTACATTGTTCTTTTTGGCGGAATATTTCTCGTACAGGGCTGCGTCAATCGTGTCATAAACCGGGCAGACCATTTCCGCCCGGCTCCCCTTTCCCCCCTTCCCCGTCTCCCGCTCCAATTCCGGGTTCAGAACTACCGCCTTGAAAGGTTTGATCTTTACCATTTTTGTTTAATTCAATTTTGATATCTTTATTTGTAATGAAATTCTCGGGCTCGCTCTCAGAGGCGGAGAAGGAGAAGGCGTCGTACGAAATAGTTGGCGTGCCGTTCGACGGTAACGCCTTCAAGAAAGGCGCGAGGGAAGGACCGAGAGCGGTAAGAAAAGCGTCGCAGCGGCTTGAGACTTTCTTGTGGCACGAGAAACTCGAGCTCTCGGATTTGCTGTACTACGACCGTGGGGATTTGGATTTGAGCGGGTTTGGCGAGTTTGGCGAGTTTGGCGAGTTTGGCGGGTTTGGCGAGTTTGGAGGTTTAGTGAGTTTGGAGGGGTTGGAGGGGTTGGACCTGCGGAAGAAGAAGGTTTTTATCGGCGGAGACCATTCCGTCTCCTTTCCTCTCGTCAAACATTTCTTCGAGCGGGGTGAGGTCGAGAGGGTGGTAGTTTTAGACGCCCACACCGACTTCAGAGACTCCTACAAGAGCAACAAATTCTCCAACGCCTGCGTGGTGCGGCGGGTGGCGGAGTTGGTAGGACTTGAGCGGGTGGTTGAGATTGGGGTTCGGTCGTCTTCCGAGGAGGAGTACGCGCTGCTTAAAGACAACGACAAACTCCGGATTTACGACGCAGGGACGCTGAGGCGGGAAGGAGGAAGAGCAGGAGAAGGGGAAGGAGGAAGAAGTGAAAGAGGAAGAAGTGAAAGAGGAGGAAGAGAAGAGGCGACTTACCTCTCGATTGACATTGACGTGCTTGACCCAAGCGTAGCGCCGGGAGTGGAGAATCCAGAGCCTTGCGGGTTCTCGCTGGAGCGGTTGATTTCTGTGGTGCGTGGCGTGATAAAATCTGAGGGAGTGAGAGTGGTTGCGGCGGATGTGGTTGAGGTGAACCCGCGACAGGACAACCCAAACGGAATTACAAGCCTCAACGCTGCAAGGCTCGTGTTTGAGATCTTGGCAGGCTACTGGGAAAGGGACAGCCGTTATTAATTTACACAAAAACAAACTACTACAAAAATGCACTGGTCGTTGGCGATTGCGAAGGAAATCGTAAAGCGTGGAAGAGAGAAAGAGAAGCAAGGAGAAGAGAGGGGAGGTGAGAAGCGTGGTGAGAAGCGCGGAGAAAGGGGAGGAGAGAAGCGTGGTGAGAAGAGGCAGGTGGTTGCGACAGGAATTACGCCGTCTGGCGAGATTCACGTGGGCAACCTGCGAGAAATAATTACAGGAGCAGCGGTGCATTCCGCTCTCGTGGATCTGGGTGTGGAGGCTAGGCTAATTTACATCGCGGACACTTTCGACCCGCTGCGGCGAAGGTACTCTTTTCTGCCCGAAGAGTACGAGGTAGAGGTTGGGAGACCGCTGTCCGAGATTCCTGACCCGCGGGGGTGCCACTCGTCTTACGCCGAGCACTTTCTGCAGCCGTTCCTCGAGTCGTTGGAGGAGTTGGGCATAAAAGTGGAGGTCTTCAGAGCCGACGAAATGTACAAGTCGGGGCAGTACGCGGAGGCGATAAAAGAGGCAGTTGCGAGAAGAGCGGAGTTGTCGCGAATTCTTGAGGAGGTCTCGGGCAGGCGACTACCCGAGGGCGAGGGTTGGTCGCCTTTTAATCCGCTCTGCGACGCCTGCGGCAGAATTACAACCGCGGTCGTGAAAGAGTCCAGCTTGGACTTGGAGAGCCTGGAGAGAGAGGAGGTGCGTTACGAGTGCGAGTGCGGGAACGAGGGCGTCGCCTCGTTTAAGGGTGGTGGGAAGTTGGCGTGGCGGGTGGACTGGGCGGCGAGGTGGAAAATATTGGGCGTTACAGTCGAGCCGTTTGGCAAGGACCACGCCGCTCCCGGGGGGTCGTTCGAGACTGGAAAGCGAATTTCCGCCGAGATTTTCAATTACGAGCCACCTTTCCCTGTCCCGTTTGAGCACATTCTTTTGAAGACGAAGCGGGAAGGAGAAGGGGCAAAGGCAAAAGTTACGGCAATGTCCTCGTCCCGGGGAACGAACGTTCCAGTGCACGAGGTTTTGGAGACGGTGCCGCCGGAGGTCTTGAAGCACCTCATTTTGAGAACCCGCCCCGAGAAGCACATTGAGTTTGACCCTGGTTTACCGCTGCTCAATTTAATTGACGAGTACGAGCGGGAGAAGGGCGGAATCGGAAAAGGAACCGCGGGTAAAATCCCGTTCAGGCATCTCTTAACGTTGGTGCAAATTGCACGGGGCGATTTCTCCGAACTCCTCGAGGTCGTCAAAAGGAGCGGGTACGAGGTTCGTGTGGAGAGCGAAGAAGAGAGCGAAGAAGAGAGCGAAGAAGAGAGGAAGGAAATAAAAAAGAAGGCGGGCTACGCGGAGAATTGGCTGCGGAAGTACGCACCCCCGAGTTTGAAGTTCGAGCTGCAGTCCGCGTTGCCGAGCGAGGAGGTGAAAAATCTGTCAGAAGGGCAGAAGAGGGCGTTGGGGCAGTTGGCAGGGCAAATAAAAGGGAGGGGAAAGGGAGAAGAGGGAAGGAACTTGAGTGCTGCGGAGTGGCAGGATAAAATCTACGAAGTCGCTGCGGCTACCGAGACGGAGGCGAAGGAGATTTTTAAGGCGGTTTACTTGGCTCTGTTGGGAAAGCCTTCGGGACCGCGGGCTGGCTGGCTGCTCGCTTCTCTGGACGCGGAATTCCTGAGAGGGCGGTTTGAGGCGGTGCGGGAGTGCGAAGCAAATCCAAAGGAATTGCCCGGTCGTGAACCGCGGTAGCGACCAACGCACCTTTCACCCCGACCGCCTCCAGCCGAGACAAGTCCTCGCAGCCCCTAACTCCGCCACCGCACAAAATTGAGTGCTCCGAGCACTCAACGCAGCGAGCTAGGAAATCAAAGTCAATCCCGCGTTTTGTCCCCACACGGTCCAGTTCCAGCACAATTATTTCCTCAACCGAAAACGCGTTCAACTTCTCTAACAGCCCCAGCGGTTCAACCCTCAAACTCTCGTCCCGAGCCAACACCTTTTTGTTGAAGAGGTCGAGGCTCACACTCGCACTCGCACTCGTGCCGCAAGAACAAAAAACATTAGACGCCGCCTCAAGCAGCGACAAAGACGCGGTCTCTGTCCCTAAAACAATTGTGTCAGCAAGTCCTGCCTCCGCTACTTCTCTCAACTCCACCACCCCCCGCACGCCACAATCCAGCATTAGTCTCGCCTCGTTGTTCTTCGCTCTTATTTCGCTAACTGCTTCTTTGTTAGAGCCGCCTGTCCCCGTAAGCCTGTTCAGGTCTGCGAGATAAATTTCCGCAGGTCTCACCGCTTCCAGAACCCGAAGAGGGTCCGAGGTCTCAACAACAGAACTGAAGCGGTGAATCGGCTCGTACTTCTCTCGCTCGCCTCGCTTCGCGTGCACCACCACGCCGTCGAGCAAGTCCAACACAAAAATCAGTCGGAACATTTTTACCGCCACACCGTTACCGCCACACCGCACCGTTACCGCCACACCGTCACACCGGGAAGACGCAGTAAGCCACGAACAAGGACGAGAAGAGAATCGCGACCATCGTCATCGCCTTAATCAGCGGATTTATCGCAGGACCTGCAGTGTCTTTAAAAGGGTCACCGACCGTGTCGCCAACGACCGCGGCTTTGTGTGCCTCGCTGCCTTTCCCGCCCAAGTAGCCGTCCTCAATCAGTTTCTTGGCGTTGTCCCACGCTGCACCGCCGTTCGCCATCATCAGTGCGAGCATCAAGCCCGAAATAATCACGCCAATTAGCAGCCCGCCGAGTGCAACCGGACCGAGCAGAAGCCCCACAGCCACCGGCACGACGATCGCAATCAATCCCGGCACCACCATTTCACGCAGCGCCGCCGAAGTAACGATGTCCACGCACTTGCCGTACTCCGGTTTCGCGGTGCCGTCCCAAATGCCCGGAATCTCCTTGAACTGCCTTCTCACTTCTTCGACGACCTTGAACGCTCCCTTCCCTACCGCCCGCATCATCACGGAACTGAACAAGAAGGGAAGGAGACCGCCGAGCAGGAGTCCGACGAGCACGAGCGGGTTGAAGAGGCTGAACTCCTCCGCAGGCACGCCTACTTTGTGCAGGTAGTCAGAGAAGAGAGCTAAAGCCGCGATTGCCGCCGACGCGATTGCGTAGCCCTTTGTTACCGCTTTCGTGGTGTTTCCGACCGCGTCGAGCTTGTCGGTCGTCGCCCTGACCTCAGGAGGCAGGTCCGCCATCTCCGCAATCCCGCCCGCGTTGTCCGTAATCGGACCGTAGGAGTCGAGTGCGACGATAATTCCAGTGGTCGAGAGCATCGCGACCGCGGCGATTGAAATCCCGTAAAGCCCGGCAATGCTCGCTGCTGCTCCGCCCCCGTCTGTCCCTCCCGTAGCCAAGAAAGGCACGAAGTAAGCGGCCAAAATCCCACCGCAAATTATCACGACCGGCAGCCCCGTAGACTGCATTCCTACCGCCAGACCTGTGATCAGATTCGTGCCAGCGCCTGTCTTGCTCGCGTCTGCAATTGAACGCACAGGGGCGTGCAGTTGCGTGAAGTATTCGGTGACGACGACCATTAAAGCCATAATTATTATTCCGACGACCGCTGAGACGAAGATTGAAATTCCGAACGGGTCGGTCCCGATTAACGCCGCGGTTACGGGGTAGAACAAAATTACGCTCAGCACCGAGGCTGTAGCAACGCCCTTGTAGAGCGTTTTCATAATGTCTCCGTGCTTCCCCATTCTGACTGCGAAGACCGCGACGATCGAGGCGAAGATCGCGACTGCTCCCAAGACCAGCGGGTACTCAATCGCGTGGACTGGGACTGCAAAACCTCCTGCCCCCGTTCCGCTTCCCCCCGTTCCGCTTCCTCCCTTCAACATCAAACCCCCGATTAGCATCGCTGCGATCGAAGTCACAACATAAGTCTCAAACAGGTCGGCGCCCATTCCCGCGCAGTCGCCCACATTGTCGCCCACATTGTCCGCGATTACGCCTGCGTTTCGCGGGTCGTCCTCTGGAATCCCCGCCTCTACCTTGCCTACCAAGTCCGCACCGACGTCAGCGGCTTTTGTGTAAATCCCGCCGCCAACCCGTGCGAAAAGCGAAATCAGCGAGGCACCGAAGCCGTAGCCCACGACGAGGTCGACTGCGTGCGAGTCGCCGCCGAAGAGAATGTAGAGGCAGCTCGTCCCGAGCAGTGCGAGCCCCACGACTGCGAGTCCTGTTACCGCACCGCCGCGGAACGCGATCGTGAGTGCCCTGCGAACTCCTGACGAAGCGGCTTGAGCAACGCGGACGTTCGCCCTCGTCGAGACGAACATTCCGATGTAGCCCGCTGCGGCGGAGCAGACCGCACCAGCCAAGAAACCCGCTGCGACCCTGCCCGAGTCGAAGAACCCGCCCGCGAAACCGCCTGAAAGAGCAACGAACAAGACCGCTGCGACCACGACTGCGACGACGCTGACGGTCTTGTACTGCCTCTTCAAGTAAGCGGCTGCTCCCTCTTGAACCGCCTCCGAGATTGCGTTCATCTTCTCGCTGCCCTTCTCCTGCCTGAGCGTCTGTGCAGCGAAGACCGCTGCGAACGTCAAACTTACGAGCCCTGCAACCGGCGCCAAGAATAACAAGTCCATTTCTCTCTTCTCCTTCTTTCTTCTCTCTTTATCTTTTTATACTAAATAAAAGTAGAAAGAAAGGAAAGGAGAAAAATAAGGGGCAGTAGGGTAGCCAGGTCATCCTCGTGGCTTTGGGAGCCATGGACCCCAGTCCAAATCTGGGCTGCCCCATTTCTCTCGCAATGCGGGGGGCGTGACTCGAACACGCGGACTCCTACGAGACAGGGTCTCTCCGCAACTCCTTTAAGTTGCTCCTAAGCCCTGCGCCTTTTCCTATCTCAGCAACCCCCGCAAACAACCACGAAGCGTTTTTGGTCAAACTTTTCTTAAAAGTTTGTTCTTAAAAGTTTGTTCTTCTCCTTCCGCTCCACCTTCACCTCCTCCACCCGAGTGTGCGGGTAATTCCCTGTCTCGTCCTTCTCCTCCTGCTTTACCATATCCCAAACCGTGAGCAACGCCACACTCACGCCGTGCAGCGCCTCCATTTCTACGCCCGTCTTTCCAACCGACTTCACCGTTACCACCGCCCTCACTTCCCGCTCCTCCCCCTGCTCTCCCTGCTCCCCCTCCTCCTCGCCCACCGAAAATTCAACCTTCACCGCCTCAATATTTATCGGGTGGCAGAGCGGAATCACACTCGGCGTTTTTTTCACCGCCAACACCGCCGCCGTCTCTGCACTCCCAAGCACATTTCCCTTCTCTACACGCCCGCTTTTAATCTTTTCGAGAGTGCTGCCCTTCAATTTTATCCTGCCCGAGGCTACTGCTACTCGCTCAACCTCTTCTTTCCCGCTAATGTCCACCATTCTACTGCTGCTGCTACTGCTACTGCTGCTACTGCTACTGCTACTACCACCGCCACCGCCTCCGCCACTGCTCGCACCTTGACCTTGCCGATTCATCGTCGTTAAACTTGACCTTACGCCGGCCTACACCGGCCAAACCCCAAAATAAATCTCCAGCCCCAAGATCACCACGCCAATAAACACGCCCACGAGCAGAACGGTCTTCGGCGACAACCTGACAGCAGACTCCTCAACATCGTAATATCGCATTAACCCTGCAGAGGACATTAGCCCACGCTCTTCGGATTTTCCGCCCTTCCCTCCTTTCTTCGCCTTCTTCGCCGCTTTTCCTTTCGCCATATTTCTCTCTCTATTTTACCTTCTAATAAAAAATAAACTGAAAGGAAACTGAAAGGAGATGAAAGGAAACTGAAAGGAGAAAAAATGGGAATAAGTTGGCAGGCGATTTATGTGCTGTGGCTCAGGGAGATGAAAGGAATGTGGAGGGCAAAGAGCAGAGTGGTCGGTGCGTTAGGAATGCCGATTTTCTTCCTCGCGTTCCTGGGCTTGGGGTTTGGGCAGGCGTCGATTCCGGGAATTCCCGCGGGAGTGAGTTATGTTGAGTTTCTAACGCCTGGGATAATTGGAATGACGATGCTCTTCAGTTCGATGTTCGCGGGAATCTCCGTTCTCTGGGACAAGGAGTTCGGGTTTCTCAAGGAGGTGATGGTAGCGCCGGTCTCGAGGCTCTCAATCGTGCTTGGAAGAGTAGCAGGCGGCTCCACCGTTTCAGTGCTGCAGGGCTGTTTAATCTTGACGCTGAGCAGTTTGATGATGGGGTTTAGAGTTCGGGGGAGTGCTGGAGGGGTGGCGCCCGTTCCCGTTAGCCTTCTGCTCGCGTTGATTTTTATGTGCTTAATTTCGGTTACTTTTATCGGGCTGGGCTTGATTTTCGCTTCGCGGATGCGGGATATGCAAGGCTTCTCATTGGTGGTGAATTTCGTGATGTTCCCGATTTTCCTGCTCTCTGGTGCGTTGTTCCCTGTGGAGACGCTGCCTGCTTGGCTCGTTCCTCTCTGTTACGCAAATCCGCTGACTTACGGCGTTGACGGTTTGAGGGGCGTTCTGCTCGGCGGGCTCGGTGGGCTCGGTGGGCTCGGCGGGGCGGGAGCAGGGGTAGGAGTGGCGGAATTTCCTGTGCTGCTCGATCTTTTGCTGACCGCTGCAAGTTCGGTTGGAATGGTGAGCGTGGGCTCGTATTTGTTTGAGAGCACCGAGGTGGAGCGGTGAGGAGGCGGTGTTTTGCAACCGAGATTATCGCAATTCTGCTTATCGCAATTCTGCTGGCGGTAAAGATTTTCTCATTTCTTTTAGCCACTCTCTCGTGGGCGGTTTTTAAGGGGCAGCCTGCGGACATTATTTTTCTTTGGAACCGCTGGGACGCCCCGCATTATGTGGAAATCGCAAAGAACGGCTACACAGCAGTCGGAGAAGCGAGGTATTTTATCGTTTTTATGCCCCTCTTCCCGTTTCTGATAAAGGTCGTAGCGGTCTTCGTCAGGAACTACGAGGTCGCTGCACTGCTAATCTCAAACTCCGCGTCAGTCCTCGCAGCTCTCTACCTTTACCGACTCGCAAGACTCGACTACCCTCACGGCACGGCACTGAAGAGCGTTTTTTATTTCTGCATCTTTCCCACCTCCTACTTCTTAATCGCAGGCTACACCGAGAGTCTGTTTTTGTTGTTGACGATTGCCTGCTTTTACTACGCGAGGCGAGGGAAGTGGTTCTCGGCGGGCGTGTTGGGAATGCTTGCGTCCGCCACAAGAATCACGGGGCTTGTCCTAATTCCTGCGTTGTTCTTTGAACTTTTCTCGCAAACGCAAAATGCGGAGACGCAAAATGCGGAGACCAAGACCAGGAAGAGCGTCCTTCACGCTCTTTCAGTCTGCTGCCTAATTGGGCTGGGTTTTGTCTCTTACCTCGTCCTGAATTATGCGGTCTTTGGCGACGCGTTTGCGTTCCTCGCAGTGCAGCAGGAGCACTGGTCGAAGCACCTCGCACCGCCTTGGGAGGGGCTGTTGGGGGCGTTGAGTAGCGTTTTTTGGCGAGACGCTGCGGGAAAAGTGCTTGTCGGCGGTGCAGAACTCGTCTTCGGCTTGCTTGGCTTGGCGTGCATTCTTTACGCAGTCGCTGCGAGGCTACGCCCCTCTTACACAATTTACACGCTTCTCACCTGGCTCGTGGTGACTTCGACCAGTTTTTGGCTGAGCGTTCCGCGTTACACGCTCTCTCTGTTCCCGATTTTCATCCTGCTCGCTGTTCTTGGGGAGAAGCGGGAGGAGTTGCATTACGCGATGACCGTAGGTTTTCTGCTCTTTTTTGGCTTCTTCCTCGTTCTTTTCACGCAGGGACAGTGGGCGTTTTGACTTCTCAAACCCTTAAAACTAACCCCTAGGTCTCCTCCTCTCTCCTGCCGATTTTCTTGGTTGACTCTGCGTAGTCCCACTTGTAAGGTATTTTGTTGAGGTGGAAGAGGAGGAACGCGAGAGCCTTTGCAGAGCCCTCAAGAAAAATCGCAGCCACAAAAAAGTGCACCTTTTTCAATTTTATCATTTTTTTCAGAGCTCGCAGAACCTCGCGTGTTTTTACGGTCTGCGGGACGTAGCCGCCGGTCAAGCGAGCGATTTGGTAGTGCCCGATGTGAATTCTCACGCGTTGTCGCATAAAATCCCGCAGCGTATCAGGACCTTTCATTTGCGAGACCGCGTTCAACGCCTGTTCAATTTTGTAGCCCTGCTCCTTTATCTTTGCCTCTACAAAAAGGTCGTCGTTCACGACCTGCCGCGGAATCTCACGCACCAAACTCGGCTTAATCGCGTAAAACTCGCCGGTCAACTTCACACCACCCTCGCCGGTCAGCGACAGAGCGTAGTGCAGGTCCCAAATAAGGTGCGAGACGAATCCAAAGAGCGTGGCTCGGTCGTTGACAGGAGTTGGACGACTGCTAACTGCTCCTACTTTCGCTTCTTCTCCTCCTTCTTTTCCTTCTCCTTTTTTTTGTGCCAACAGCGGTTTTACGAGGTTGCTAACTGCTCCCGTTTCGGGTAGGTTATCCGCGGAGAGCATTACCAAAACATCCTTCCCCCGCGCCGCCCTCAAAATCAAATTCACCGCAGAACTCTTCCCTCGCCTCTCTGGCTCCGAAATGTGCCTCACCCTCCTCTCTCTCCCTGCCCTCGCCCTCGCTGCGAACTCTGCCACGATTTCGTCCGTCCTGTCGGTGCAGCCACTCGTGACAACAATTATCTCGTCCAACCGCGCTGCTCCTTCTAACGAGGCTAACGGCTGATTCAGCAGGTTTTCAAGCAGCCTGCCGATGTTTGCCTCCTCGTTGTGTGCTGCGATTCCAATTCCCACCGTCGCCTCTTTCATCAAACACTCCTCCTCTTTCTGCTCCTCTTTCTGCTCCTCTTTCTGCTCCTCTTTCTGCTCCTCTTCTTCTCACTCTTTTTCTCACACTTTTTCTCACACCTTTATATAGAAGCAGCGTTATTGTTTTAATGTCCCTGCTTCCTCGCTCTACTGATAAAAGGGAAAAGGAGGGGGGAGAAAAGGGGCAGAAAAAAATTAGGAGGTGAAAACGAAAAAATGGATAAAAAAATAGCCGTCGCGGGAATAGCCGCAATCGCGGTCGTTGTAGTAACTCTGCTCGTCGCTCAGCCAATAATGTCGCAAGAAGAGACCGTCTCGCCGGAGATTGACGATGCGAGGATAACTGCCGTTCTCGATGAAATATTAGCAGGGCAGCAGGGCGGAGAAGTGAGCCCTTCGCTGAATGGTCTTGACAACGGACAAGCGTCCAGCACCAGCACCGACACAGCAACAGCGAACCCTTGGGTCTCCAATGTCTCTTACAGCACAGCGGTCACAAAAGTGAAGGAAAGCCGTTCTGGAAGCGAAAATATGTACTGGATGAATTACAGGCCAACCAAAGCAAACAAGCAACTGGACTTCATAATTTTGTACATGGGAAAAGGGAAATCGGTAATAGATTACGAGTGGCAGCATTTTGACTTCACCAAACTCTACCCAAGCGGATACAGCGGAGGTACATCGACACCCTTTGGTGTAACCTACTGGGGTGGCGACCCCATAATTGGACCAGCGTATCTTGTCGTGTTTGCTGACGGCGCCTACCAAGGCTACTACGCCTTCGAAGTAGTGAAGTAAGACTAACAGAACCGCGACGGTTTTGTAAAGGACTAAAAAAATAGGGGGTTTTTCTTTTTTATCCCCCTCGTTTATTTTCGTTTATTTTTCTATTTTTAAACCAACCGTTACAAAACAACCGTTACAAAAGCAGACGATGCTCCGGTCGGGATTTGAACCCGAGTCCTCGGCTCGAAAGGCCGAAATGATTGGCCGAGCTACACTACCGGAGCAAAACAAAACTTTTAAGAACAAACTTAAAAAAAAGTCTGATCAAAATGCTTCGCGGTTGTTTCTTTACTAAATTTCCTTTCCAAAGAAAAGTTTCTTTTTAAGAAAAATTTAGCCGAAGAGCGAAGCAAGTCCTTCCATCCCTGTCTCTTCTCCTTTTTCTTCCTCCTCCTCTTCCTTCTTCTCCTCTTTCTTCTCCGCCTTCGCCTCTTCCGTCGTCGCTGCTGGTGCTTGTGCCTGCGGTGCCTGCGCAGGAGAGGGGATTGCCGTAGCCGCAGCGTAAGCAGGCGACTGGGCTTGTGCCATCGCCTCGTCAATGTTGACTCCGTCGAGCGCCGAAATCAGTGCCTTTACTCTCCCCTTCTCTGTTTCTATCCCCGCAGCGTCCATCACCGCTGTTATCCCGTCCTCTGTAATCTCCTTGCCCGAGTTGTGCAAGAGCAATGCAGCATAGATATATTCCATCTTCGTTCTGCCTCCTTTTTTTCGCTTTACTTTTGTTTTGCTTTCTTTTATTTTTGTTGTTTAAATAGTTAAAGAATTTCCTGCTGCGTTCCGTCGCACTTCGCTGTTCTACTTACCCTACACTGCGCCCTCTGCCTCTGCCTCTACCTCTGCCTCTGCCTCTACCTCTGCCTCTGCCTCTACCTCTGCTCCTGCCTCTGCGCCTGCCCCTGCTCCACGCCACTGCTCCTGAGCCTGCGTAGCGAAATTCGCCAACGCCTTCTTAAGCGCGCTCAAGCCCGAACTGCGAAGGAAAAAGCAGGGCTTGTTCCGCAGTTTGCACGCCTCCTTGACCAGCCTGCAGGCGTTGTGGCTGTTTATGTCAATCGGGCAGAAGACGACATCAATTTTTTCCACGAGATTCTCAATCCCCCTCCTCCCCCGCTCGCAGTGCCCGCAGTGGTAGCAGAAGGCGCAGCCGAAAGATTGTGCGACCTCCTCGTAGCACGACTCAAGCGACTCCACTCCGCCGACGTAAGCCACTCGCGTGTCTTTGAGATTGAGATTAAGATTGAAATTCGGCGCAACTTTACACTCGTTCACTGCCGCCGCGGGCGCCGCTGTTGGCGCGGGTTCTGAAGCGAAGATTTTTACCAACTCCGCGTTCTCCTTGTTCAGCCGCTTCATTTCTTCTCTCAACGCCTGAATCTCTGTTCTCATCGCCCCAACCCGTTCAACCTGCTCAAAGACCGCTTCCCCGCCCAACTTCGCCACCTTCCTCCGCAACTCCTCGCTCTCCCGCCTCTGCTCCGCCAACTCCTGAACGAGCCTGCTCTTCTCCGCTCTAACCGCCTCTCGCTCGGAAATTAGCTCTTCCCTCTTCTGCTCCAGCCGTTTAAAATTGCGTTGCAGTTTTTCGTTTGTTTCTAAAGCCGTTCTCAGCTCCTCAACCACATTTTCCACCTTCTTTCCTCCTGGCAGCCTGCGAGAGAGTTCGTCGTAAAACCGCAGAGCCTGCTGCTCTTTTAGAGAGACCGCAGAGGAGAGCCTCGTCGCGATTTCGTTGCTCTTGTTGCTTTGCTCTTTGCCGTTTCCGTTGCGTGCCGCGTTGCGTGCCGCGTTGCGTGCCGCGAACCAGAGCAGAGCGGAGAGAGGAACTGCTCTAAACCCGTTTGCCCCGTTTTCCGTTTCAATAAACTCGCAAATTTCTTCGGGGTCTGCCCACCCGACTTCCTTCTTGTAGGGGGCGAACTTCTTTTCAAGCAGTTTTTCCACTCGCTTGGCGTGCTGGCTCGGCGTCCTGCAGACCTGCGCCAAATTCTGCTGCATTTCAAGTGCCGTTAAAAACTGCGTGCTGCTGCTACTGCTCCTGCTGCCACCGCCGTTGCTAAGTTTCAACTCTTTAAAGACACGCTTCAGTCCTGCTTCGTCAAAGCTCAAGCCCAGGATTTTAGAGGACATAAAAGACGGGAACTCCCAAATCCTCTTTCTCTTTGCGTTCATTTTCAGTAACCCCCCTACTTACGAGGCTTGGTAAAGCTGGCAGCCCTCGAGGAACCACGAGCCTAACTCTTCTTTTATCCGCCCAATCCTTTCGTCCAAGCCGTCCAAGTCTTCCAACTCGTCCAAGTCCTCGATCTTTCTCAACTCCTTCAACAATTTCGTTATTTCCATTTCGTTCATTCGCTTACTCTCCTTCTTTATTTGTTTTAGGTTTTCCTAAATACATATAAAAACACATATAAAATAAGAAAATTAGGCACACAAATAGCAACCCCTAAAAATCTTTGGTCTGTTAAAGCAAGCCCAAATAAGTTCGGTTTTAGTGAGAGAACCGAAGCCCTTTCCCTTTTTTTTCCCGCCGCCGCTCTCCAGGTTTGCAGGAATGCACCCCAGTCGCGCAGAAAATCTCAAAATGCTTCAGCCACTGTGGATAATCTGGCGCCGACTGCACAAACCTTACCAAATTCTTTATCTGCTCAATCGTCTTCGCTTCCAACTCGTGCTCAATTATGCAGGCGTCTTTGTCCGCCGTCTCCTTCGGCACATTGATAATTTCCAGAAACGCCCTTATAATTTCGTGCCGGTCCCTCACAATTTCTGCTATTTCTTTTCCCTTTGGTGTTAAGGTAACGCCGTCGTACTTGCGATAAATAACGAGACTCTTGTCGTCCAGTTTCTTTGCCATTTCTACAGCGCTCGCAGGCGTAACGCTCAAAGCTCGTGCAATGTCCCTTATCCTCGCGTAGCCCTTCTGCTCCGAGATGTTCAGAATCGCCTCGAGGTAGTCCTCCGCTTTTCTTGTCAGCATACCTAATATTGTTAGGGTAGCCCTTATTTAAATTTTCAATTTGAACTTCAAAGATTGTTACCGCTTTGACTTAGAATTATTGTCGAAAACGACAATTATTTAAAGATAAATTTATTTTAAAATTAAAAATGAAAAAAATAGGAAAATTATCGGTTGTTAGTGTTCTTTGCGCGTTTGTTTTTGTGAGTGTCCTGCTACTAACTGCAGCAGTGCCAGCGTCGGCAACTTCGTCGGCAACTTCGTCGGCAACTTACCCGACGCTTCAGTACGACGCACAGCGAACTGGGAACGTGGGCGGTGCTGCACCAGAAACCGCCTCTCTGCTGTGGCAGTCGGGCGAGAAGACCGCAGGCTGCGTGCAAGCAGGTCCGGTTGTCTTGGACGGCAGGGTCTTTTTCACTACTTGGTGGTCGGGAGGAATGGGAGTTGAGGGGAACGCCAGCGACGCTCTCTACTGCCTCGACGAGGAGACGGGTGAGGAGGTTTGGAACAACACCGCAGTCTTCGGCGCTTCTACTGCGGCGGTCGCAGCGGCAGAAGGGAAGTTGTTTGTGGGCACGCACCGCGGGAATTTCACTTGCGTTGACACCACGAGTGGCGAGATTTTGTGGAGCAGGCGGGTAGAAGAGAACCCGTCGTGGTACGGAGTTGGATCTTCTCCGCTCGTCTTTGACGGGACGGTCTTTGTGCTAACCTTCTCGGACGGCACGCTGCACGCCTTCTCTTTCGAGGGTGCAGAACTCTGGAACTTCTCCACAGGTGAGGAAATATTTAAGTACGCGTCGCCCTCCGCTTACGAGGACAAAATCTTCTTCGCAGGCAACTCCACAGCGGCCGCGGGGCAGCACGGACGGCACGCCTTGTACTGCCTTAACTTGAGCACGCACGAGGAGGAGTGGAATTTCACGACTGACACAGAGGTCCGGGGGACGCCTACGATTTGGAGCGAAGGAGGGGAAGGCGGGCTGGTCTTCTTTACCACGAAATATGTCTTTGGAAAGGAGTACGGGATTTACGCGCTTAACGCAACCACAGGCGAGGAGGTTTGGTACAAAAAACACAAATCCAGCTGGGCTTCGCCTGCGGTGAGCAACGGACGGCTCTACATCGGCGGTTCTTCTGTCGACACCACTTTCTACTGCTACGACGCGAGGGACGGCACGCTAATTTGGGAGAACGAGGAAATGGGCGGAGCGGTAGATTCGTCGCCTGTGGTCGCCGACGGCAAGGTCTATTTTGGCGAGAGCAAGGTCAACGGAACGGTCTACTGTTTAGACGCTGAGAACGGTTCGGTGCTTTGGAACTACACTCTCTACATTCCGCCGGGCTTCGGTGGAGGCTTCAACTCGGCTTCGCCCCCCGCGGTTGCAGACGGCACACTCTTTGTCGGGGTAGACAACGTGGGCGTTCTCGCGTTCCGAGACCCTCTCCTCCCAGACCCACTCTTTTGGGAAGGCGAGGTGACGCTAACCGAGAACGCAACGACCACAGTTACCGCGCACGACAGCGGTGCGAGCTACGAAATTAACCAAACGACCGCACTCGGAGCGCTCGCCGCAGCGGCAGCCGCAGGCGGGTTCAACTACACCGTGAGCGACAAGTGGTACGCGAGCTGGGGTTCACTGCTCGTGGATTCGATCGCGGGAAAGTGGAACGACCCGGTCACTTGGGACGGCTGGCTGTACTGGGTGAACTACCCGGACGACCCGATGCCTGGGGTTGGTCCGAACAAATACGAAGTGGAAGACGGCGACCTCGTGACCTTTTACTACGGTGGAATGAGCGCGACGCCCGAGAACACCCCGATGCTACTGCGGATTCGTGTTCGTGTCACCGGTGCGAGCGTAGTTCAATGGAACAGCGTGACCAAAGACGACGCCACTAATTTTTCAGTGGAAGTCGGGTTAGACGAGAGCGAGGAGGTGGAGTTCCGCGTCTCCTCGGACTCTGGCGCAGGCACGGCTTACGAGTGGTCGTGGTCAGTGAACGGAGCGGAGACAAAAAAATCTGAAGGAGAAAGCACAAATTTATCGTTTGTCTTTGAAGAATACGGCATTTACAATGTCAGCGTCGTGGGAGTAGGAGTAGGTGAGGCAGAAAATGAAACTGTGTCTGCGACTTGGAATGTCTCGATCTGGCTGGTAGTAGGAGAAGAGAACGACGCTTGTGAACTGGAGGGGCTTGAGGAGTACCAGCTGCGGTTTTTAAAGCGACCCGAGCGGCTGGTTTCGATGGCGCCGAGTTGCACCGAGATTTTATTCGCGGTGGGTGCAGGCGAGAGCGTTGTCGGCGTTACCGAGTTCTGCGACTACCCGCCAGAAGTGAAAGAGAAGAAGGAGAGCGGGGAGATTGCAGTAATCGGGGGGTATTCAACTCCGAATTTTGAGAAAATCGTGGATTTGGAGCCGGATTTGGTCGTTGGTGCTCACGGCAACCCTGCTGGTGTGATTTATTACCTGCTGGAGTCGGAATATCCGGTTTACGCGATGCATCCAAAAAGCATTGACGAGATTTTTGCACACATAAAAGTCGCAGGCGCGGTAACGAGCTGCGATGAAAACGCGTCTTCGCTCTTGGAAAATTTGAGTGAGCGGCTGGAGACTGTGAAGGAGAAGACGGAGCTGTTAGAAGAGGAGCAGAAGCCGAGAGTGTTTTACAACATCGGCGACTTCTTTACCGCGGGCAAGGAGACATTTGCAGACGAGATAATTGAAATCGCAGGCGGCAAAAACATCGCGGCTGCAGACGGCAAGACAGGATATTTTATAATGAGCCTTGAGGAGCTCATTGAAAAGAATCCGCAGGTAATCCTCTGCGACAGCGGAATGGGCGAGATGAGTTTTGCGTACGAGCAAATAATGAACGACGAGCGGCTGAAGAATGTGAGTGCTGTGAAGAATAATCGGGTTTATGTAATCGACGGAGATATAATATCAAGACCAGGTCCGAGGGTGGTAGACGGGGTGGAAGCGGTTCATCAGAATTTCAGTGATTTTTTCGCCGCTAACACCCAAGAGTGCGAACTGAAAATTTCCACCGACAAACTCAACTACAGCCCCAACGAGACGATGAATGTCGCTCTACGCATCTCAAACCCAACTAACAGCACGCTAACATTCAACTGGTTTGCAGGGATTCCGCAGTTCGAGTTCTGGACGCACCTTTACTCAACGCCGATTTCCCCAGGCTTTAACCAGTCTCTCAATACGACACTACAAGTGGGCGACTGGGGTGCGACGCCTTTCGGTCTCGTGTTTTACGTGGACTTGCAGGAGCCAGAGACACTTCAGCCGCTAACCGCGGATGTTTGGTGGTGCCTGTATTCGCCTGGCGAGGCAGGAGTAGGAGAAGGAGTGCCAGAAAGCATAGAAAATATCGGAGATTTCGTTCTCTTGAATGTTTTACATAAAACTTCACATCACCAAAAACCTCTCTCGTGAGAGATTGAAACCTCTCCGCCAATTTTTGTGAATGCGTTGTGTAGTGAACTCTCCATCTCGCATCTATTCCACCATCAAAAAGCAAATGACCAAAAAATTCCATAAGGTCTCCATTTATAGAAATCCTCATTTTTGGATTCCTTATTTCATCACTCGCCTTTTCTGTTTTGATGAGTTGGATGCCAGATTCGAGTTCCAACCCAACATCGTTGCAAATATTGTTCAACACTTTTAGCGGATAATTGTTCTTCGCTTCTTTCCATTTGTACAGTTGTCGTTGTGAGAGGTTGAACTGTTTAGCGACATTTTTTACAGTGCCATATTTCACTAACAGCTGTCTCCACAATTTTTCTCTTAATCTCTCAGTAGGCATTGCATAAATCCCGTCCATCTGAATTTGCACCTTCATTTTACACCTTCGTTTCTGTCCTTTGTTTTTATTAAAATGCTACCGCTTGGATTTCTGACCCACCTGAGTCAACCTTAGGGCGCCCTCGATATTTTTTCAAGGGCATGGCGCCCCACCTGAACAGCCCACCTACCGGTGTTCTCTCGCGTCAAGCAAGAGTAAGGGTCACAACTTCGGAAGGGTAGTGTTCCATTGGCGGCTCTGTGCCTCCTGGCGAAGGCACTTCACTGCCTCCTACCTACGCTCTACATCCGAAGTCGTAGCTCAACGGCAGACTGCTGTAAAACTCCACGGGGTCTTCGCTTCCCCTTGGGGGTCCCCGGTCTTTTCGCCGGGACGATGATTTCGCCGGTTTCCAGCTAGGGACAGTGGAAGGCTCATTCCTTCTTTCGTGCAAGCCGCCAATTAAGCGGCTAGGTACTACGCTACCTTTCTCCCCTCCTCCGCTGCTGAGTGCCTTACTTCTGCTTAGCTTGCCTTAAATTCGCTTAGCTTTGCTTCTGCTTGGCTATTTTATAGGAGGTAAAAAAGCAATGAAAAACGAAAAGAAAAAGGGTTCTTTTCTCAAATTCGTGCTTAGTAGCAGAAGAGGAGGTTAAGAGGGTCAGAGTTACCCCCGCCGTTTATAGGTCCTTCAACCCCTTGAAAAGGGCTTTCAGATACCTACACTGGGCAGGAGTCAGTGACCGTACTAACCCTTACGGGCTTGCGGTCACCTGTGTTGTTATTAGACAGTTAGCCTTCCCTTGTCACTGCGACCTGCCTCTCGCAAGGCAGGCACTCCTTCTCCCGAAGTTACAGAGCGATTTTGCCGATTTCCCTTAGCTGGATTTCCCCGACACGCCTGAGCCTTCTCAGCTAGGGGCACCTGTGTCGGTTCTCGGTACGAACGACCAGCCGCCTTTTTCACGGGCTCCTGGGCTTGACTGACTTCCTTGCGGAAGCCTTAACACATTCGCCCGCTTCTCGCCGTTACGGCTCTCCACGGGCTTCGGTGCTTGGACAGTGCGATGACACTGCTCAATCTACCCAGAAGCGTCAGGTGTCCTGTCCTCGCGGACGGACGTAGGCTGGACGGCGCAGGAATATTAACCTGCTTCCCATTTGATGTGCTCCAGTTGGGACACATCTTAGGATCGGCTAACCCTTGGCTGACGAACATTGCCAAGGAAACCTAGCCCCTTCGGCGGTCGGGATTCTCACCCGACTTTGCTGCTACTATCGCCAGGATTCTCGTTTCTGCCCGGTCCACACCTTCTCACGAAGATGCTTCCGCCCAAGCAGAACGCCCCTCTACCGGATCTCCCGCCTTAAGCAGGAGCCCTGGGGTCTCGGTGGTCGGCTTGAGTCCCTTCCATTTTCGATGCTACAGACCTCGGCTGGTGAGCTATTACGCTTTCCTTAGAGGGTAGCTGCTTCTAAGCTAACCTCCCAGCTGTTTGTGGTCTGCAACGCTCTTTAGTGTTAACACTTAGCCGACACTTGGGGACCTTAACCTCAGTCTGGGTTATTTCCCTCGCGGACTGGGAGCTTACCCCCCAGCCCGGACTCCGACCTTCTACAACGATGGCGCCTTCGGAGTTTGACAGGAGGGCGAGGTCTTTCGACCCCGGGTCCTCCAATCGGTAGCTCTACAACGTCATCAATCTCCAGTCGGGTCATACTTTGGTATGTTTCGAGGGGAACCAGCTATCGCCGGGTTTGATTGGCCTTTTACCACTAAACGCAGGTCATCCGAGAGATTTGCAAGTCATCACCGGTTCGGCCCTCCATCCTCCTTTCGGAGAACTTCAGCCTGCCCACGCTTAGATCACCCGGCTTCGGGTCATATTCCAATGACTCCACGCAGTTCGTACGTCGTTCCTCTCCCTACCTTCCTTTCGAAAAGATGCGGATGCGAACTTGTTGGTTACCCTGCGGCTCCCCTTTTTCAGGTTAGCCTCGCCACTGAAATATACTCCCTGGCCCGTTCTCCAGAACGTACGATGCGACCCTGTTCCAGAACCCTCGTACTCACCCCTCGCGGGATTTTCCTTCGGACCCCTTCGTCACTTTCAAGCCGCATCACTCTATCACCATTTAATTTCAGGCTCTTTTCACCTCCTTATTTGGGGTACTTTTCAGCTTTCCCTCACGGTACTATTCCGCTATCGGTCTCAAGACGTGTTTAGTTTTGGAGGTTGGTAGCCCCCAGATTCCCGCAGGAAATTCAACCTACGGTACTCAAGTAAAGAGTCAAGCCCTCTGCCTTACGCCTACGAGGTTTTCACTCTCTTTGGCGCCGCGTTCCAGCGGACTTCGGCTTCAACAGGTCGGGCTTACACGACCCCCACTTACAACACCACATCTCCCTTCCCTTTCGAGAGGGATTCGGTTTGAACTCCGCCGTTTTCACTCGCCGTTACTCACGGCATCTCAAACCCCTTTCTTAAAACATTTTCTTAAAAAAAAAATCTTTACCAAAAGAACCAAAAGATTCTTTCCGTAAAGGCTTTCTTCTAAAGAAAGGCTTTTAAGAAAGGGTTTATTGATTTCTCTTCCTGCTCCTACTAAGATGTTTCAATTCAGAGCGTTCCCAATCCCACTACTAACGCAGCAGGACCGACCCCGAAGGGTCAAGAGTTCCCATTAGGGCATCCTCGGTTCAAAGGCTCCTTGTACCTACCCGAGGCTTCTCGCAACTTGGCACGCCCCTCTTCAGCGCTTGAGCCGAGCCATTCATTAAATGGCATAAATACCAGCATTTCACCTCTCCCAAGCTCATTAAATGTCAGAGTTGCAAAGTGCGTGTGACGACTTCACCTGGCAGAACGAGACAGTGCAACCTTAACTCACTGCACTGCCCTCTGCCATCAGTCCTTCGCTGAACGACAACCCGTGTCGTCAGGTGCATTTTTTCCTTTCCACCAAGAGTGGACTCGCTGGGATTTGAACCCAGGGCCTTCGCCTCGCAAAGGCGACGATCTTCCAACTGATCTACGAGCCCCGTTCCGTTCTCTACCCAGCCACTTATTTGATTTATTCTAACTTAAACTTACTTTACTAAGTTTAGTTTTACTTTACCTAACCCGACGCTCTTTCAGTTCTGACTGGTAAGAAAAAATTAGGAGGTGATCCAGCCGCAGATTCCTCTACGGCTACCTTGTTCACGCGGTTCCCCATGTCGCCATGAGGCGTGGACTATATCACCATCTCAAGGACTTGCTTCTTTCTGGGATGATTCGAGCCGATCAAATATGCAAAATCCCTGTAGGATTCACATCGGACAAAGAATCTCCAGTAGCACGGGTCATTTTTCTTACTCGGGTTGTGGATTTTTCCGCATTTTATCCCAAGCTCGGTAAGAAACGAACATACTTCTTCAAGGTCTTTCTTATCCTTTTGTGCGAAGTAAATGTACATTCGTGCACCCGGCTTCTTCGGAACACTACCTTCTGCATCGAAGTATCCACGAACGTAGTCTATTTTGTTCTGTCGAGTCTCGATTTTTGCATCGCGCAAAATAAATTTGGAGAACTCGACAACATAGACATTTCGCGATTTTCCTTCGCGGTAAATCCACGCATTGTATCCCATTTTACGAATCATCGCTGTGATGAAGTAGATGAATGATTCATCGTTCTGGGTAACACGATATGTGTATTTCCGCTCAGTTGCATCATGCAGTATTCCTATGAGATAGGCTTTCGTCATCCCTTCTTTACCTTGAGAGCTCGGCGTGTAGTCTCTGAGGGGTCAAGAACCTAAACAAAAAAAGAAAAGGTTCCGACTTCCCTGCTGATTGACCCCACCCAACCCGTTGCCAGGTTGGGATACACGGGTGTTTCCAGCATATAGCCAAGTTTTTCCCAATCCCTCGCGGGAAAGGGGTCGCAACTTTCTTACGACTTAGCCCCCCTTGCGAGACTTAGGTTCGAACGCGTCAAGAAACGCGGCCTCACCTAAACCCCACTCGGCTGGCTTGACGGGCGGTGTGTGCAAGGAGCAGGGACATATTCACCGCCCCATTTTGAGGGGCGATTACTACGGATTCCTCGTTCACGAGGGCGAGTTGCAGCCCTCGATCCCAACCAGGAGCAGCTTTAGGGGATTACCTTCCCCTTTCGGGGTCGTTACCCATTGTACTGCCCATTGTAGCACGCGTGTAGCCCGGAAGATTCGGGGCGTACTGACCTACCGTGGCCCGCTTCTTCCTCCACCTTAGCGGCGGCAGTCCTCGCAGAGTGCCCATCTTCCTTGCGGAAATGCTGGCAACTGCGAGTGCGGGTCTCGCCCGTTGCCTGACTTAACAGGATGCTTCACAACACGAACTGCCGACGGCCATGCGCCACCTCTCAGCTAATCCAGTAAGGTCTTCAGCCTGACCTTCATCTCGCTGTCCCCTCCGGTGAGTTTTCCGGCGTTGAATCCAATTGAACCGCAGGCTCCACCCGTTGTGGTGCTCCCCCGCCAATTCCTTTAAGTTTGCTGCCACCGCTCGCTCTCGCCTCTCTCCCTGTTTTTCAAAAAAATGTTGAAAGAAAAAAAAGAAAAAAGAAAAGTAGGGAATTAGGATTTTGGGTTGAGCGAGTGCTGGTTTCAGCCTTGCGACCGTACTCCCCAGATGGCGGGCTTAACGGCTTCCCTTCGGCGCTGACATCGCTCGCAGCAATGCCAACACCCAGCCCGCATCGTTTACAGCCAGGACTACCCGGGTTTTTAGTGAGAAGGGAGAAAACATTTGAGTTTGATGACTTTGTCCGGATGAATAATCTTCACTTACTGTCACTCTTAGACTTACTGTCAAAGACTTACTGACAACCTTAACGATCTTGGTGTAAGTCTTCAAGAACGATTCTACTCTGCGTTCCAATTTCACATTGGCATCATCCATTTGTTTTGTTTTCTCCCTCACTCATATCTAATCCGGTTCGCGACCCTGGCCTTCGTCCCTCACCGTCGGACCCGGTCTGGTCAGACGCCTTCGCTGCCGGTGGTCCCCCAAGGATTAAAAGATTTCACCCCTACCCCTGGAGTACCTCTGACCTCTCCCGGTCCCAAGCCGAGCAGTATTCCCTGAACGCCTGACCGTTAAGCGGTCAAATTTCCCAAGGAACTTACCCAGCCGGCTACGGACGCTTTAGACCCAATAAACGTGGCTACCACTTGAGCTGCCGGTGTTACCGCGGCGGCTGGCACCGGTCTTACCCAGCCCTTCCTTCAGGTGCTCTTTAGACACCTGAACAGCCTCCGTTGGAGGCACTCAGAGTTCCCTTATCGCGCTTCCGCGCATTGTAAAGTTTTCGCGCCTGATGCGTCCCGTAGGACCTGGGTTCTTCTCTCAGAACCCATCTCCGGGCTATTGCTCTCACAACCCGTACCGATCGTCGGCTTGTTAATCCGTTACATTAACAACGACCTAATCGGCCGCAGACCTATCCTTGGGCGCCCCGCCTCTCGACGCGGCTTTCGAGCATCGCGCATTCCAGCTGCCGATGCCCTATCCGGTATTAGCCCCAGTTTCCCAGGGGTTGTCCCAGACCCAAGGGCAAGTTGTCCACGTGTTACTGAGCCGTCCGCCGGGTTACCTCGCATTCTTCTCCCGAAGGAGAAAAAAGGAGGCACCCACGACTAACATGGCTTAATCGAACTCTGATGGCAGTAGCCTCTGGCAGGATCAACCAGTATTGAACTGCAGGGTTTCACAACACATTGCACACACTTCTCTGCACTTACCTACCTTCTACACTGTTTCTTACTCACCAATCAGATTTACTGGCTCGTCAGATTAGGCTTACGTCGGACACGAACCTGCTTTCTTTCGCGGCCCCACTTTTTTTGCAGCGCAGCGGAAGTCAATTCCGCTTGCTACAAATACACATTTAATCTGTCTCTATAAAAACCTTCAATTTTTTTATCGTGATTTTATCCTGAATATCCGCTCTCGTGCCTTCTTTTCCAACTCGTCCGCGGAGATCCCTATTTTTGCTGCGCCCTGCCCCTGCGCGGTCATCCCCACCGCGACCGCCTCGCGCACGTACATCTCGCTCTCGTCCATTCCGGGAATTATGTAGCCCTCGCTTAACCCTTTCCCCTTCCCTTCTTCCTCCGCGTACTTCGCGATTGCGTTCGCCGCCGCGAGGCACATCTCGTCTGTTATGCATGTGGCACGCACATCTAGAGCGCCCCTAAAGACCGCAGGGAAGCCCAGAGAATTATTTACTTGATTCTCGAAGTCGCTCCTCCCGGTGGCAACAATCCTCGCCCCCGCCTCCTTCGCTTCCCCGGGCCAAATCTCTGGCACCGGATTCGCACACGCAAAGACAACCGCGTCGTCCGCCATTCCCTCCACCCACTCCTTTTTTATCACGCCCGGACCCGGCGTCGAGAGCGCGACGCAAACATCCGCCCCGCGCATCGCCTCTTTAATTCCTCCGCTTCTACCTTCTTTGTTCGTCTTCTCGCAGATTTCCCACTTGCTCTTGTCCCCGCTCTCTCCACTCTCTCCACTCTCTCCACTCTCTCCGCTCTCTCCCGCTCTCTCCCCAGCTCTCTCCTCCCCTCTCCCTCGCACGTCCTCTCTCTCCCGGTTCAAGATCCCGCGGCTGTCCACCACTACCAAATTTCCCCACTTCGCCCCCGCAACGCGCAAGTATTTCGCGACGCAAATATTCGCCGCACCCGCGCCGACCAGCGCAACAGTCACCTCGCTCAGCCGCTTCCCCACCACTTTCAACGCGTTCAGCAGCCCTGCGAGAATTACCAACGCCGTCCCCTGCTGGTCGTCGTGCCAAACCGGCACCCCCAACTCAGGCAACTCCGCCTGCAGCCGCTCCAGAATGTAGTAGCACTTCGGACTCTCAATGTCTTCCAAATTCACGCCCCCAAACCCGGGCGACAGCCACTTCACCGCGTTTATTATCTCCTCCGCATCTGTCGTCGCCAAGCAAAGCGGGAACGCGTCCACGCCGCCCAAATATTTGAAGAGCATTGCTTTGCCCTCCATCACAGGAAGCGCCGCCTCCGGTCCCACATTTCCCAGCCCCAGCACCCGCGTCCCGTCGGTAACAATCGCCACCGAATTGCCCTTGTTCGTGTACTCAAAGACCCTCTCTCTGCTGTTTTTTATCGCACGGCTCGGCACCGCCACTCCCGGCGTGTACCAGACTGCGAAATCGTCGTAGCTCTGAACCGGCGCCTTCAGCCCGATTTCGATTTTCCCTCTGTATTGAGCGTGGCGTTCTAAAGCGAGCTCTTCGGGCTCGGACTTGTTTGGCGCCACTAACGACTCTTTCTTCACCTCTCCCTTCTCCTTCTTCTCTTGTCTCCTCTTGATAATTACTCTTGTCTCTTCTTGGTCTTGATAAACTTTCCTCTCTTCTTGGGAATTCTTTTTAATCTCTAATAAGAGAGAAAATATCAAATGAAAATATCAATGGACATTGAGCTGAAGGACATTCCGGGTCAGTTGGTGCTGGCACTGAAGCCTGTCTCGGACTTCGGCGGAAATATCCTCAGCGTGCTGCACCAGCGAGAGAAGAAGACTCCCTCGGGCAAAATCCCTGTTCAAGTGGTGCTCGAAATCGCAGAGACTGCGACTGCAGAGAGGCGGTTGGAGGGGCTGGTAGAGGAGTTAAAGAAGCAGGGGGTGAATGTTGTAAGGGTGGGAAAAGAGCGGCTGCGGGAGTCGGTGGTCGTTCTCCTGATCGGACACATCGTGCACACAGACCTGCGAGAGACGATTGACAAAATAGACCGCACGGGGTTCGCAGAAGTAGTCGCACTCACTCTTTCAATGCCCGGCGTGAATAAGAAGTCCTCTGCTTCGGTTACGGTAAGCGCGGTGGGCAGGGAGGAGTTGAAAGCGGCGTTGAAGATTTTAGAAGCGACTGCGGACGGAAAGGGCATTGCAGTTGTCTCACCTATTTAAACGGAAAATAAAATGAAGCGTAAAAATGAGACGGTGAGGATTTCGATAATTGGGTTCGGGTACGTGGGCAGCGGAGTGGCGGAGGTTGTGACGCGGAAGCGGGCGGAAATAGCGAGGAAGCACGGGTTGGACTTGAAAATCGTCGGCGTTGCGGACTTGCGGGGCGTTGTCGTGGACGAGGACGGGCTGAGCGCGAAGACTTTGAGGAAACTCAGTGCAGGAGAGAGAGGAGTAGGAAGTTGGAAAGAGGCAGCAGCGGAAGGACTGACGAGTTTGGACTTGATAAAAGAGGTGGAGCACGAGGTTGTGGTAGAGGCGACGCCGACGAATGTCGAGACAGGCGAGCCGGGTCTGACGCACATAATTTCAGCGTTGGAGGCGGGCAGGCACGTGGTGACCTCGAACAAGGGACCGTTGGCGTTGGAGTACCGAAGGCTGACCGAACTCGCAGCGAGGCGGGGGAGGGAGTTGAGGTTTGAAGCCGCGGTGGGTGGTGCAATGCCGTTAATTTCGCTGGTAAGGCAGAACCTCGCGGGCAACGGCGTAATTTCTTTGAGGGGCATTTTGAACGGCACCTGCAACTACATCCTGACACGAATGGCGGAGGAGGGGCTGCCCTACGAGCATGTTTTGAAGGAGGCGAAGGAGCTTGGAATCGCCGAGACCGACCCTTCCAAAGATGTTGAGGGCACGGACACGGCGGTGAAACTGGTTATTCTCGCGAACTCGGTCTTTGAGAGGAACGCGACTTACAAAGATGTGGCGGTGGCAGGAATCACGGAAATTACGACCGACGCGTTGCGGCTCGCGAGTGAAGCGGGGTTTGTGATAAAATTAATCGGCGAGGTAAATAAGGAAGGTTTCTTGAGAGTTGCGCCGCGGTTAGTTCCGAAAGCCGACCCGCTGAATGTCGGCGGCACGCTGAACGTCGCAAAGGTAAAGACCGATTTGGCTGGTGAGATTACGGTAATCGGAAAAGGCGCGGGTCCGATCGAGGCTGCGAGCGCCGTCCTCTCGGACATAATTTGGACCGCGAAGCATTTTTGATCAAACTTTTAGAAAAAGTTTTAATCCCGCCTCCCGGATTTGAACCGGGGATATCGCGGTCTCCGCGCGCGGTAATACGACCTTTTGGAGGAGGTCAAAGTCACACTACAGCCGCGCACTCTTCCAAACTGAGTTAAGGCGGGATTTTATTCTCTGCTGAATATTTGCGATTTACACTATATAAATACTACCTCTACTCTCTCGCCTTCTTCTACAATCTCCTTCCCCTTCTCCACGAACACAAAACCGTCCGCTTTTGCGAGCGTAGAGATTGCCCCAGAGCCACTGAGAAAGGGGTAAGCGAGGAAATGCTCTTCTTGCTCTTCTTCTGATTCTGACTCCGCACGAGCGAGATTCACAAGCACATATTCATTCCGCCCGGGTTCAGAGAATATCCTGACCCCCGCCTTCGCTTTTACCCTCTTCCTCCTTTCCCTTCCCTCGCTCCCTCCCCGCCCCTCGCTCCCTTCGCCCGAGATTGCGCGTAGCAGGGGAGCGACGAAAAGATGAAAGGTAATCAGAGCCGAGGTAGGGTTGCCGGGCAGTCCAAACACGGGCTTTCCCTGAATTACGCCAAGAACAAACGGTTTTCCGGGTTTTATGTCAACGCCGTGCACGAGAATCTCGCCGAGCCCTTCGATCACCGCGGGCAGCACGTCGCCAACGCCCGCAGAAGTCCCGCCAGACAGAATTACGACCTCTGCACCTTTTGCGAGCGATTCCCGGATCTTCGCCGAGATCTCTCCCTCCTCGTCCCGCGCAATCCCGAGGGAGAAAGGGGCGCAGCCGTTTTCTCGCGCGGAATCGCAGAGCGTCTGCGCGTTAACATCGTAGATTTTTCCAGGCGCGAGGGAAAGGGCTTCCCCCGGCGCTACTAATTCGTTGCCCGTGGAAATAACCGCAACTCTCGGCTTTTTACGAACCAATACTTCTCTTACCCCGCAGGCAGCCAGCACGCCCGTCTCTCGCGGCGTTAGCAGTCGCCCCTTTTTTACGACCTTCTCCCCGCGTTTTATGTCCGAGCCCGCGGGCATAATATTTTCCGCAGGAGCAACGGGCTTGTAAATTCTCACTTTTTTCGATTTTTCAAACTCAAACGCGTTCTCGACCTTTACCACCGCGTTCGCCCCTCTCGGAATCGGCGCACCCGTAGCAATCCCCACGCAACTGCCCTCCTCTACGCCGCCGTATTGCGACGCCGAAGGGAACTCGCCTGCTTTGAGGTAGCCCCGAACAACCAACGTAGCAGGCTTGCTTTCGTCGGCGTAAAAAGTGTCCGCGGCGAGAACCGCGTAGCCGTCCATCGTAGCGCGGTCAAACGGCGGAATGTCCAGCGGCGAGAAAATATCACCCACAACGGTTCTACCAAGTGCTTCCTCAGTCCTTACTTTCTCGCCCTTTCCCCCTCCTGCCCCAACGTTTCCCCCCCCTACCCCAGCGCCAGCGGTGATTTTTTTCGCAAGCTCCGCGCTAAGGTCGCCGATTAGCCTTTTTACTTCTCCCTCCTCTGTTATTTCCAAGAATTGCTTCACTTTGCTTTTAAAAGGAAAACCTATAAAAACAAACAAGTCTATAAAATAAAAGGTGAGAACAACGGCAGACAAAAGCAGGGGAAATAGGGCAACTGCAACCGCGACTCACGGAACCGGAACGGTTGTGGCAGTGGGAACTGTGCTGGCAGGTGCAAGCACGGGTCTTAATCTTGAGGGGATTTTTTATAACGGAGGGACGAAAATTGGGTATGTAGTTCATATTTTTATTGCACGAAGAAAAGTTAAAAAGCAGGAAAAAGTTAAAAAGCAGGATAAGATAAAAGAGATATTAAAGGAAGCGAAGATGTTAATGACAAACAAATATCATCACGCTCATCTGCATCATTGGTTGGATGGGAGCGCCGAAGAAGGAAGGAAAGAAGGAGTAAGTGAGGGGCGCTACAAAAATACCGCAAAAATATGAATAAAACAGGGAATAGAGAGATAGAGGATAGTATAGAAGGGGGTATAAGAAGGTGAAAGGGAAGAGCGCGGAGAAAAGCAGGGAAAAAACGAGTGAAAGGGGAAAAGCAAGTAGAAATAGAGCAGAATACCGAAACCTTTTTATACATACTACCGAAAAGCATATATACCCCTTCAAAGAAATAGAAGGTATAAAAAAAATTAGGAGGTGAAAACAAAAAAAATGAAAACGAAGATTGGCAAAAAAAGTATAGGAATATTGATTGCAGCGATAATAGTTACTTCAGTCTTTGCAGCGATTGCGCCGACAATTGGTCAGGAAGGAGATGATGGGATAGTAGAACCGGAATGGGCACCACCAGCACCGTGGGGACCGGGCTTAAATATTACAATAGCGACACCACCAGAAGATTCCTGCGTGCACGATACGATAAACCTTACGTGGCTAAAGAATGGCACGACTACCCCGGCAGTTTTAAAGGATTATCTGTATGTAGCGCTCGTTGACTGTGGGTCGCCGTATTGTATGCACACAATAGAAGAGAAAGTCTGCCTGCATGGTTGTACCTACTATGAGGTAGATCTCACAGATAATGATTGGCAGAAACACATAGACCAGTGCGAGGAGTTCTGTATATATGTCTGGAATTCTTCTACCAGATTCGGACTACCTGACACCTCATACTTTAGGAACGGGACTACGCTTAGATATGACAAAGTAGAGCCGTGCATAGAAGCGGTCGATCCAATAGATGGCAGATGGGTTAACTGCACAGCGGATCTTGAGTTGAACGTTTCGGCATGTGACTGGAGTCATAATTCCGCAGTGGGAATAGTAAAGTAAAGGAGAACAGAAAAAAAAGGACCATAAAAAATTTGGATAGAAGAGGAACAAAAACCTCTTCTATTTTTTTATTTTTTTTGAACGGAAAAATGAAATCTGTTAGTGTTATTGCGATGATAATTTTTGCACTCGCCGTGGCAGTGGAAGTGGCAGCAGCAATTCCGCCCTCTCCAAAATACGAAGTATATCGCGGCGATGTCTTCGTTAACGGAACGCTTGCGCCAGACGGGACGAGAGTGTCAGTAAAAGTAGGTGCGCTCGACGAAGTGGAAGACAGCACAGAAAATGGAACATATTGGATAGCAATTAAATCCTCGCAAGCGAGCCAAGGAGACATGGTAACGCTTAAAATATACGATGCAGTCGTGGAGACTGCCAAAATTGATAAAAACGACTACATCTCTCAAAATTACATAAATTTATACCTTGAGGATTATTTAGTAAACGAATCCGCACAACCGGACGCTCTGCCCGAAACGACAACCGAGAGCAGGATATTAGTAAATTGGGCATTTTATTCCGGCTACGACTCAACAGGGGTGAAATGCTACGAGTTGTTAAGGAGATACGAAGATGAGAAAACATTTTCCTCGCTCGTTAAGACAAATAATACACGCTATTTTGACATTCTAAACGCTACTGGCGAATATTGCTACAGGCTCGTAACCTACGACTTCGTCGGCAACTCCAAAAATTCTACGCAGGATGTCTGCACAACCTTCGTCTCCAACAAGACCTTCACACTCAACGGCTTCGTGAAATACGAAAACGGGACAGGAGTCAGCAACGCAAACGTTACCCTTGAAAAATACTTCAATCCTGTAAATTCAACCACCACGACCGAGAAAGGCTACTACGAACTCGCAGCCTCTTGGAAGAGGTACAATTTAACCGCGGCGAAAGGAGATGTTTTGGTCTGGGGGAGGGAAGGGAAAGGAGGAGCAAAGTACATTTCCTTCCTTAACAGTTCCGCCGTCGTAAATTTAGACGCAAACAAGACCGTGAATCTTACTTTGGTAGTGAAAGGGGATTTGGACGGGGACTGCGCGGTGGGAATTGCGGATGTTCGTGTGGTCGCGAGAATGCTAGTTGGAAGCGTCTCGGAAGACTTGAAAGCGGACTTTAACGGGAACGGTTGCGTGGATTTAGGGGACGCTGCGAAGTTGCTCGGGTTTGTTAAAGGTGGAGTGAGTAAGTTATAAGAGGTGAGTAAGTTATAAGAAACGAAATAAAAAGAATAAGAAGAATAAAGAATAGGAGAAGCACGAGAAAAAATGGGGAAGAAGAAAAGAGCAAAAGTAAGAATAGGAATGCTAGTAGTAGCGGTAAGTGTAGTAGCGTTGTTTTCGGCATCGGCATTCGCACAGCCGCCGGGTCTGCCATTTGGAAACGAGACGACAAACGAAACGGGATTGCCACCCATTCCAATTCCGCCGACACAGCCTCCTGAAAATGCGCCTCTTCCGTCGCCTTCGGTAACCGCAACACTGCCTGTCTCTGCACCTGCCACTCCAACTGCACCACCAACTGCACCACCAACTGCACCTCCAACTGCACCAACTACTCCTACCGTGACGGTAACAGCAGTAACACCAAAACCGCAAGCCGAGACGCCAGGTTTTAGCGTTTCGGCGGTTGTTACAGCAGTGCTTGGTCTTGGGTTTGTGTTAGTGGGGCTTAAAAGGACGGGGCAAAGAAAGAAGAGCAAATAAATGGAAAGGATAATTGGAATAGCAATTTTCGTTTTGCTAGTCGCAGGGGTAGGGGCAGCGAGCGCCGACACCTTCGTGCCAGGCGAGGTGATTGTTGGTTTCGAGCGGGCAACAGGAGTGCAGGCACAGGAATCGCTGATAAAAAGCTGCGGCGGGGCAGTAACAGACAGAGACACCACGCTTGGCTGGGTGTTAGCGAAGGTAGAAGAGGGGAAAGAGCAGGAATTTATCGCGAACATTTCGGGAGAGCGGGGCGTGAGGTACGCGGAGCGGAACGGAGTTGTAAGAGCGCTTTACGTTCCTAACGACCCAAAATGGAGTGAGCAGTGGGGACTGGAGAGAATAAACGCGGACGACGCTTGGAAGGTCGAGAAAGGCAGCACGAGCGTTAAAATCGCGATCGTGGACACAGGCGTAGACTACAACCACGAAGACTTAAACGCGAACTACTTTAGCGGGGGCTACGACTGGGTTAACAATGACAGCGACCCTTGGGACGACTCGGTAGGGCAGTACCACGGACACGGCACACACTGCGCTGGGATTGCAGCCGCGGAGATGGATAATTCTGCAGGAATCGCCGGCGTCGCGCAAGTCGGAATTCTGGCTGAAAAAGTTATTAACGAGACTGGCTACGGCTCTTACTCGGACTTGGCTAGCGGAATTCAGCACGCCGCAGCGCAGGGTGCAAAAATAATAAGCCTGAGCGTTGGCGGGAGTTCGGCTTCGCCCACTCTAAAAAATGCCTGCAAGTACGCCTGGGACAAGGGCTGCCTCCTCGTTGCCGCTGCCGGGAACGACGACACAACCGAAGTCTGCTACCCTGCACGCTACGAGACTGTAGTCGCGGTCGGCGCGATAAATGAGGTGGGCGTTAAGTCGATTTACAGCAACTACGGACCTGATGTTGAGCTGGCAGCACCCGGCGACGACATTCTCTCGACCCTTCCGAACAACACTTACACCCGCAAATTTGGGACTTCGGCGGCTACTCCTTTTGTCGCCGGTGTTGCAGGGTTAGTTTGGTCGCGGAGTCCCGAGCTGACGAACGAGGAGGTGCGGGAGCGGTTGCACAGGGTCAGCACAGACTACGACTGGGTTGAGTACGGTTTGGTGGACGCAGCGAGGGCGCTCTCCACAGCCGCGGGGTCAGACTACGCACGGGCGGGCTCGCTGATTGTAACGATTGGAAAAAACGCAACGACGCAGGTTAGCGTCGGGAACGCGAAAAATATTACCGGCGTCTCGTTGAACCTTGAGTACGACGCCTCTAAACTCTCGGTTCAAAAAATAGCCGCGAACGAGACGACAAACCAATCTTCAAACGGCTCCTGCTACTGCTACAGCAACACAACCTCCGCAGGAGTCGCAAGAATCGTTTTCCTCACCGCAGAACCGCTCAACTCAACAACAAGCGAGACCCCGATTCTTGACATTGAATTCAAGGCAGTAGGGGGCGCAGACACTCGCTCTTACTTGAATTTGAGTAGCGTCGAGTTTGCGAACGCGGGCTACCTGCCTTTCGCACCTTCAAAAGTCTTCAACGGCACGGTAGAGGTGAAGTCCTCCCTTTACGGCGTGAACCTAACCGTAGAAGGAACGAAGTGTGCGTGGAATTTCACTGAGCCGAACGAGAACGCAACTTTCCTCCTTGCACTGCGCAACACGGGCGTCGTTGCTGACAACTACACGCTTGAGGTTGAGAGCCCAGAGGGGGCGGAGGTCGCTGCGTTGAACTCAACAGAAATAACAAACCTCGCACCAGAGGCGACCGCAAAAGTCCTGCTTCAAGTAACCTCCGCAGACGAGGGTACTTACACTGTAAATGTAACCGCGACCTCAGAATGCGACCTGGACATTTACGACCAAGTCACGACGAGGACGCTCGTAGCCACGAGATATAATTTGCAAACAAGCCTGCTCGAAGGCTGGAACCTGTTCGGAGTGCCGCTAAATGTGAGTGTCGAGGTCGGTGGCAGTGGCTGGAGTTTGCCCGCGGTCTTGGCTTCAATCGAGGGAAAATACGACTACCTCTCCTACTACAACACGAGCACTGGGAGAACAGATTTCTACGACCCGCTCAACACCGAATTCTCGACGCTAAAGACCCTGAAACCCGGAGCAGGCTACCTCGTCCACCTAACTGAAGAGGCACCTGTCTCGCTCGAGTTTGAGGGTGTGAAGTTAAGGGGGTTGGAAGTGCCGTTGGAGAGAGGTTGGAATATGTTCTCGGTTCCGTACGGCGTAGCGGATAAAACGCTACCCGCGGTTCTGAAATCAATCGAGGGAAACTACGACTACATTTACTACTACAACGCGACCACAGGGGAAATGGACTACTACGACCCGCTTAATCCCGAACTTTCAACGCTGAAAATTTTAGAACCCGGAGCTGGGTATTTAATACACATAATTAACAAAGTAACATATTTTCCGGCAATTAAATAAAATAGGAGACAGAGAAATGGGAGAAAAGGGAAGGAAGAGAGAGGGGGGAAAGTGGAAGAAGAGACGACTGATTGGAGTAGCGGCGGTGGGGGCGATATTAGTGACGACTTTTGCTTCGCAGGCTGTGTGCGCATCGGTGCCGTTGTTTAATGAGGCAATACTTAGAGGGTATGTTTTCGATACGCAGGGAAATCCAATACAAAGGGCATTAATTGAATGGCGAGATAGCGAGACTATGGAACTATTTGAACTTACAACCACAACCTACACAGGATATTATTCCACGCCACACTTGTTCAACGACGCGGGCGCCGTAAGATCCTTGATAACCGCCGCAAAGACAGACTTCTCTACTAACTCAACAATAATAACGACCGAGCCTGCTTTTCCGCCTACATTTTACGAACTGAATTTTACATTGCTTGAAATAGCGGAAACAGGCAGCATAAACATAAACGAGATAATGTACAATCCAAGCACGGAGCAAGGAAGCGACACCGTGCTGGAGTGGATTGAACTGCGCAACGACGACACAGCAGCAGTGAACCTAAACGGCTGGACGATTGCGACACCCGAAGTAGGAAAAATAACAGAAGAAATAATTCTGCAGCCGGGAGGTTACGCAGTGCTTGCGAGGAACAAGGACGCGTTTGAGGCCTACTACGGTGCCGGTGGCGAGTTGTCGTGCTCGGTGGTAGAAGTGGAAATGAGACTTGGAAATGCAGAGGACACGGTAGTCTTGAAAGACGGTGCAGGAACAGAAATCGACCGGGTGTCCTACAAGGACGACTGGGGTGCGGACGGTAACGGGAAAACACTGGAACTAATTGGAGCAGGCGGGGGCTGGCGAGAGAGCGTAGCAGACGACGGAACGCCTTGTGCAGAGAACAGCGTAGTTTTTATGAAGCCCGACCTGACGGTTACCGTTTCAGACGGCTCGCTTAACTGCGGCTTCCTCTTCGGGAACGAGAGCAACGAGGTCTGCGTAACTGTCGAGAACATCGGCACTGACAGGACAGACGCGTTCAACCTCTCCTTCGATATGAACGGCTTCAGCACAGAAGAGCGAGTGGCTGGCGGGTTAGTGGCTGGCGGGAATGCAACAACGGTCTGCGTCGCCGACCCGACGCTGCGAAGTGCGGGCGATTCGGTGACCGTTCGCGTCGTCGCAGACTGCAACGGCGAAATTACTGAGTCGAACGAGACGAACAACGCAGCCAGCCTCACAACAACAGTCGTGAACAACGGCTACAAAGGAAAACGATACACCGGCGGCGAGGACATCGCCAGTTGGAAGAAATTTGAACTCAACGGCGACCTGCTCTACTCTGTCGGCGACAGTTTCTATCTGAGTGCTTACACCTACAAGCACTGGACGGAGTACGCTGCAAACTGGACTGTGAGCGACCTGCAAGTTCCTGATACTGAAACTGCGACCGTTAGAGAGGCGAGGTTGTACGTGCCTTACACCTGGGACAAGGCAGGTGTGATGCCCGACGAGGTGAGCCTGACCTTCAACGGCGTGACTCAAACGTTGGACGCACACTACACGGATGAGAAAATGCACGCTACCAGCTACCCCTACGGAATGCTGGTATACAATGTAACCGAAGATTTGGATACAAGCGCAAGCGGCAACACCGCAGTACTCACTAACTCTCACCTCGGTGGCGGAAATGTGTCAATTCGCGGAATGCTTCTCACGGTGATTTACGCAGACGAGAGCGAGCCACTGCGTGAGATATTTGTTAACGAGGAGTTTGACCTGCTCTACGGCGGGGCGTCAAAATGCACGACGCCCGAGGAGGCGACCGCTTACGCTCCTTTCGGAACTGCTGACACTGAAGATGTTCTTTCTGCCACGCTGGTAACAGTCGCTCCTGGTGCAGGACCGAGTGAGGGGGAGCTGACCTTTAACGGGCAGAAATGGACGGACGTGTGGAGTTTTGCAGGCGCTACGCAAATAGGAATAGACAAGCGAGAAGTAACTTCGTTCTTGCAGGCGGCCGAGAACGAAGCGGGGTTCCAAAGCAGCGCCGACTACTTTGAACCGAGCAACGCAATTCTCGTTGTAGAACACATTGAGCGGGTAAACCTAAACATAAACGAGATAATGTACAATCCAAGCAAGGAGCAAGGAAGCGACACCGTGCTGGAGTGGCTTGAACTGCGCAACGACGACACAGCAGCAGTGAACCTAAACGGCTGGACGATTGCGACACCCGAAGTAGGAAAAATAACAGAAGAAATAATTCTGCAGCCTGGAGGTTACGCAGTGCTTGCGAGGAACAAGGACGCGTTTGAAAATTACTACGGTGCCGGTGGCGAGTTGTCGTGCTCGGTGGTAGAAGTGGAAATGAGACTTGGAAATGCAGAGGACACGGTAGTCTTGAAAGACGGTGCAGGAACAGAGATCGACCGGGTGTCCTACAAGGACGACTGGGGTGCGGACGGTAACGGGAAAACACTGGAATGGAATGCGACAGGCTGGTTTGAGAGCGAAGTAGAGGGCGGAACGCCTTGTGCAGAGAACAGCGTAGTTTTTATGAAGCCCGACCTGACGGTTACCGTTTCAGACGGCTCGCTTAACTGCGGCTTCCTCTTCGGGAACGAGAGCAACGAGGTCTGCGTAACTGTCGAGAACATCGGCACTGACAGGACAGACGCGTTCAACCTCTCCTTCGATATGAACGGCTTCAGCACAGAAGAGCGAGTGGCTGGCGGGTTAGTGGCTGGCGGGAATGCAACAACGGTCTGCGTCGCCGACCCGACGCTGCGAAGTGCGGGCGATTCGGTGACCGTTCGCGTCGTCGCAGACTGCAACGGCGAAATTACTGAGTCGAACGAGACGAACAACGCAGCCAGCCTCACAACAACAGTCGTGAACAACGGCTACAAAGGAAAACGATACACCGGCGGCGAGGACATCGCCAGTTGGAAGAAGTTTGAACTCAAAGGCAACTTGCTCTACTCGGTCGGCGACAGTTTTTACCTGAGTTCCTCCACGCAGAAGCACTGGGCGACCTACACTGCCAACTGGACTACAGGAGACCTACCAGTTCCCGAGACTGCGACTGTTAGAGAGGCGAGGTTGTACGTGCCTTACACCTGGGACAAGGCAGGTGTGATGCCCGACGAGGTGAGCCTGACCTTCAACGGCGTTGCTCAAACACTGGATGCACACTACACAGACAGGAAAGGCTACGGCTCCTACGACTACCCTTACGGAGCGCTGGCTTACAATGTAACCTCGGGTTTTGACCTTGACGTAAGGAACACCGCAGTGCTAACGAACACACACCCCGGCGGTGGAAATGTGTCAATTCGCGGAATGCTTCTCACGGTGATTTACGCAGACGAGAGCGAGCCACTGCGGGAGATATTTGTTAACGAGGAGTTTGACCTGCTCTACGGCGGGGCGTCAAAATGCACGACGCCCGAGGAGGCGACCGCTTACGCTCCTTTCGGAACTGCTAACACTGAAGATGTTTTCTCTGCCACGCTGATAACAGTCGCTCCTGGTGCAGGACCGAGTGAGGGGGAGCTGACCTTCAACGGGCAGAAATGGACGGACGTGTGGAGTTTTGCAGGCGCTACGCAAATAGGAATAGATAAGCGAGAAGTAACTGCGTTCTTGCAGGCGGCCGAGAACGAAGCGGGGTTCCAAAGCAGCGCCGACTACTTTGAACCGAGCAACGCATTCCTCGTTGTAGAACACAAGAGGCCAGACCTTGTCGTCAGAGGGATTAAAATAAACCCCAACGGCACTCGCGGCGAAGAGATTGTTAGGGTTTATGTAAATGAGAGCAACAACCTCACTGCAGTCGTGCAGAACAACGGAAATGCCGACGCAGGAGCGTTTGAGGTCTGCTTCGAGGTGGGTTCAGGCGTTGAGGTCGGCTGCGTAAACGTGGCTGGACTGCCTGCTGGGGCTAACGCAACGGTCAGCACCTTTTGGACGCCGTGTTGCGAAAACTACTCGGTTGAGCCCGGTTTCCCGGCACGCTCGCTTCCCACAACTGTAAATGTAACTGCGGACTGCACTGAAAAAATACCCGAGTCAGACGAGGCGAACAACCTGCTCTCGAAGTTTATTCCCGCTGTTCAGCAGTACGCGGGCTACGATGTTTTAGGCGGGGTCGTTAACAACGGCTACAAGAGCAAGAACTTCGACTGCAACGCCACTGAAGAGCCGCTGACACTCTTCGAGCACGAGGAGGAGTTGCTCGGCGGCGGTCTCGCGTTAAATGTAAGCGGTGCGAAAATCAGTTCCTTCGATCCCGGCGAGACCAGCACAAGAACCCACCACATTGAAATTCCTGAAGGTGCAACCGTGAAAACCGCGAGGCTCTACGTCTACTGGTACGACAAATGGGGTAACTACAAGCAGTACCCAACTGGGTGCTTGGCGGACCTCAGCGTGAATTTTGGTGGCACCGAGTTCGCACCCGCAAAGAAATACAACGACCAGAAGGGCTTCGGCTACTACCACAGCCCGAAAGGAACTTACACCTACAACGTGACCTCAAAGGTGCGAGAAGCCGGGTCTGGCGACTACACCGCAGTCGTCAAGAACACCGACCCCAAGAACAGCACGACCCTACTCGGCGAAATGCTACTCGTCGTCTACGACGACCCAGCGAAGACAAACCTCACGCAAATTTGGGTGCTTGAGGGCAACGACTACTTAATGTCCGCAGACGAGACGCACAACAGCTACAACTACGGCGTCTCGCCAGAAGAGGCGACTGCAACCGTGAAATTACCCGGAAACCTCTCGACAGCGGCAGCGAATCTCAGTTCCGTCTGCTCTGCAACGCTAATTTCGGTCGTCGCGCAGGGAATGTCGCCTGGAGCAAACCTACTCTTCAACGGCGAAGTCGTTAAGACAGACGCTTGGAACACGGAGACCGAAGCCTACCCAAACAGCAAAATTAATTTGGAGTCGTTAGATGTGAAGCCCTACCTGACCTTAACCGCTTCAGGCAACAGAGGAAACAGCGTTGGCTTCCAAGACACTGGCACCGACGGTCTGCAGGCGAGCAACGCGATTCTTGTGGTGGAATATTCTGAGCAAGAGCCACTGCACCCCGCTGTTTCAATTTCCACCGACAAAACAGACTACACCCCTGGCGAGACAATGCAAATTACACTGAACTTGTCAAATCCAACGGGGACTGACCAAACGGTGTGGTTTGAGTGGTACTTTGGAATACCGGCTTACAGCTACTGGCTGCCTTTTGTAGAGCCTTTGCCTTTAAATTTGCCCGCGGGTTGCGAGTACTCCTTCCCCTTTTCAATTTTGGTAGGCAACTGGGGCGAGACGGGATTTGACGCAGTCTGGCTCGTGAACCTGTCAGACCCGGTAACGCACAAAATTATAAGTTCTGACACTGCCGAGTGGAGCTACGCCCCTGTTCCTCCTGCTACTGCTGTTGCTACCGCTGCAGTTAGCAGCGAGCAAACGCGAAGCGTAGAGAACTTTGATGAGGAAATGTTAGGTTCAGGCAGAGAAATAGAAAAGAAGTTAAAGGCAAAATTAGAAAGTGAAACAGAAAAAAGATGAAAAGGAGGATTAAAATTTGCGGTGCGACGCTGCTGTTGGTCTTGGTAGTTTCGGCGTTTGCAGTGCCAAGCGGAGTGGCCGGAGTGGCAGCCCTTGAGAGACCGACTTACGGCGTTGAACTGACCGTAGACGGCGGCAACAAGACTGCGAACCAGTCCGTGCGGCTTGGTGAGAACGCGACCTACAACCTGAGCCTTACGAACGCAGGAAATGCCACAGACCGCTACACGCTGAACTTTTCGAACCCGAACAACGCGACAACCTGCGGGCTGCTGCTCGGTGCGGCGAGTCTCAAAAAGAACCTAACGACAGCAGTCTTGGTGCCCGGAGAGAGAGCGAATTTAACGCTCGTCGTCGGAAACTCGACCGAAGGAGTGTTCAAAGTGAACGTAACCGCTACCTCTGTGAACGACCCTGCAAATGCAACCGTTAACACAACGACTACGGTTGGGACAGCACCAACGAGCCCTTCACTCGTCTCCTACACCATTTCCAACCGCACAATAACGCCACCCCAAACCACAGAAATAGATGTTAGATTCTCGGAGCAGGTGGAAGCGTGGATAAAAATCGAAGATTCCGAGAGAAATTTGGTGAACGAGTTGTACCACAGCCCTGCCGTGACCAACCCAAAACCTAAAATCTGGGACGCAACCTTCACAAACGGAACACTCGTTGGAGACGGCGACTATTTTGTAAATGTTACTGGGACCTGCGCATGCAGCAGCATAGAATGCACCGTAACGAACGACACCGAAATTATCACCGTTACCCTCCCGCCAGACACCGACACCACGCCACCCGCGGTAACAGACCCAACTGCAACGCCCGAGACGATTCTTGCCGACGGAGTCCAAACCTCGCTCTTGAGTGTGACTGTCAAAGATGAGACCGCGGTTGACACTGTCGTAGTGAACCTCTCGCAAATCGGCGGGTCGCCAGCACAGGTCTTGGAACTCATCAACAGCACGCTCTTTCTCTACGGCACGACGACAAACGCGTCGGTGGGAACGCCACCCGGAACCTACAACCTAACAGTCTCTGCAACTGACATTTACGGGAACTCTAACGCGTCGGTGAGCTTTCGGCTGACCGTTACCGAACCAAGACTCGCTGTTTCAATTTCCACCGACAAAACAGACTACGCCCCTGGCGAGACAATGCAAATCCAACTGAACTTGTCAAATCCCACGCCCGCCGACCAAATGCTGCTGTTTGCGTGGTACTTTGCGATCCCTGACTACAGCTACCAGACCGCCGTCGTAGCACCTACGCTTGTTATTTTACCAGCGGGCTGCGACTTTTCCTTCCTCCTTCCAATGCCTGTGGGCGACTGGGGTGCGACAGATTTCAACGCTACTTGGTCTGTTGAACTGCTCAACCCGCTGACCTACAGCGTCGTAGACGACGACACTGCCGAGTGGCGTTACACGGCTGTGCGTGCGGCGGCAGGAGCGGAAATTGCAGGAGAAGAGGCGGCAGCAGCAGAGAAAATCGGTGCGGAAATAAAGAGAGAGCTAAACAAAGAGGGAGGGGTGCTACCTTTTTAACCTCCTCTTTTTTCTTTATTTTTATGACACGGAAAAGAAGCGGAAGTGCAGTTCTTCTCGTCACAGCACTCCTTATTTTCGCTTTTATTTCTCTAACTTTAATTCTAACTCTAACTCCCAGCGTTAGCGCTGCGGAAAGTCTAACTCCCAGCGTTAGCGCTGCGGAAAGCGCTGCGGAAAGCGAGACCGAAAATAAATTTTGCATCACGAAAATCAGCCCCAGGAATATACAGCCCGCAGACATTTCCACAGTGAGCGTAACGATAAAAAATATCGGCTCGCATTCCGCATTTCACGTCGCGACCGAGGTTGAGACGGCTAAGATGCTTGCGGGCGAGACGGGCGAAACGGGTGAGACAACGCCTGTAAAGGTCGTAGGAAGGGCGAAGAAGAGCGTAGGGACGACTTCTCTGAACTCGCTTGGTTGCGACCGAGAAGCAACAGTCAAGTACGACTTTTATGTCGAGAAGGACGCAGAAGCGAGCACCTACAACATTCCGCTGAAAGTTCTCTGGCGGGAGAAGCCCGAGGAGGTGGGGAGAGAGGGGTGGAGAGGAAGAGAAGGAGAAGAGAACGAGGTGCGAAGCGAGACATTGTATTTTGGGGTCAGAGTGCTTGGGCAGTCGAGAGCGGCGGAAATTGATGTTGTCAATGTTACAACCGCTCCTGCTGGTGCAGGAATTAAGCCTGGCGCGGAGGCGACCCTAAAAATCAAACTCAAAAATATCGGCGGTTTGACGGTTAGCAGGCTTAAGGTAAGGCTGACTGCAGAAGAGCCGTTCACACCGCTTGATTCCGACTTAGAGCAGTACCTAACAGACCTAAAGCCAAACGAGACGAGGACAGCGTATTTTAATCTCTCGGTGGACAGAGAAGCCGCGAGTTCGTGCTACGAACTACCGCTCGTCTTGGAGTACGAGGACGAGTTCGGCAGTCACGAAAAGAACACCTCGGTCGGCGTTTCCGTGAAAGGCAGCCCGAGAGTTCTTATTCAGGAAATTATTCTCGAGCCCAGCAAATTGAGTAGTGGCACCGAAGGGCTGCTTATGATTCGGCTGATAAACACAGGCACGGAGAGTGCAGAGGACACGAAAATAAGAATCGCAGGAGCAGAAGGGATTTTAACCGAAGGGCACCAGTTCATCGGCGAAATCGCACCCGACGAATCGGAAACCGCAACCTTCGGCGTCTCGGTTGCTGAAGAAGAAGTTGAGACAGGAAAACACGGTCTGACGATAAAAATCGCCTACGAGGACGAGTTCGGAACGAGCTGCCCTGCAAACTCCAAAATCTACGAAATAACCGTCTTTGAGTCCGAGCCGTTCTTGCCGACGAAATATGTTTACGCTTTGGCGGGCGTTGCAGCGGCGGCGGTGGTAGGTTACCTTTTACTAGTAGTGAGGCTCAAAAAATGAGGAGAACGCAAAAAAAAGGAACGGGGAGACAGGTTTTTTTGTTGGTTTTGTTTCTGTGCTATTTTCTGCTCTTGACTCCTTACATTGTGCACACGAACCTGAACGAAGTTGGAGGAGGGGTTGTCGAGGACTTGAAGACCGTCCCAGTTCCGTCTCTTCCTGCAGACATTCAGGACCTTGTCTTTGACTTTGGCGGGGACGAAAGCGACTGCACGGTTCTTTTGCTGGAAAACAGCGTCTCGGGCGAGAGAACAGCCGTTGTAACCGTCCAAGACTGCGAAATCCAAAAGGGCGCGGTGGTGAAGGTTACAGACAAAATAATCGAGTGGTTCGTGGACTGGCACGCCTACCAGTCCTGCAGCGGCTTTGACTTTGGCGAGAAGTTTGGAGTCCTTGTTGTCGGCGAGGTCGCAGAGGTTAGTGCAGCAGAGTCGGGCGTTGAAAAGGTTCTTTCCTCCCGCCCCCTCGGCAGTCCCCTCTTCACGCTTTCAAAGGCGTCTTTTCTCTTTGCTCCGCTGCTGCTCGTAGTTTGCCTTAGTCTCGGCACCAGAAACCGCTTTTACCTCTGGAACTTCGCTGCGGTCTTGGCTCTCTACTCTTTTGAAGTCTTTCTGCTCAACACCGCAGGGAGCGTGCTGCACGAGGTTGCGCTAGCGGGAGCAAGAGCTGGGGTAGGGGCAGAGGGAGGAGGAGTGGGTGCAGCAGAGGGTTGGAAATATTTTGGCTACTTGTTTGTGCTGTTAGTCCCCTTCACCGTTCTTTTCGCACGCTACGAGGAGAGCGAAGAGGGGCAGAGGAGACTAAAAAAGTTTTACGCGGGGCTGCTTGAGTTAGTTGATCGTTTGTTTCAGTGAAACTACTTAAAGACGTAAAAGAAACTTTTAATGAAGGAGAAAAAGCAGAGAAAGAAAAATGTCAGGCTCGTCTGTTTCAAGTTGGATGAGAGCGTCTGGGGGGAACGCCGTGGGAAAAATAGAAATAAGAGAGGAAAACCGAAGCGGAGAGGAAAGACGCTTTACAAGTAAAAACCCTCTAAAGTCAAAAAAAAATTAGGAGGTGAAAAAAGAAAAAATGAAAACCAAAAGACTACTAAGCCTTTTAATAGTTTTTACAGTGGTGCTGAGTGTAAGCGTGAGTGCAGGAACGGTCTCGGCAGCGACGCCGAACGACGGGCCAGGTTCGAGCACGAGCAGCGGTGCGTTTTCTGGAGCAGAGGTGTTGGGTTTGCCGAGGAGTTTCACGCTCGAGGACAGCTTTGGCTACACTTGGGATTTGGACATCGTTTTTGGATGCGTGCTGTACGGCACAAAGACCTCGAGCATTGGGACCTACCCAGCGTACGGGTACGTATTCGGGAACGAGATGGTTCTGTGGGCTGACAACCCCGGTTCTCCCTACTCGGACAGCTTTGCCTACACCGGAATGTGGAACTACAAAACAATGAAATTCGACGGAAAATGGGTCGGCTACCCAAAAGGGTCAGGCAATGTCTCAATGTGGTTTGCTAAGAGTGCGGTAGGCGAAGGAGAAGAAAAGACCTGGACGAGCGAGAATGTAGAAGAAGGACCTGACGCGGCGGCAAGTGCAGGCACAGAGACAGCGGTTGCACAACAAGCGGTTGCACAACAAAACCTCGATGCTGCGCCGAGCACTGAAGGTAGCGCTAGTGCTAGTGCGACATTCTTGATTGACGGAGAGAACGCGGAAGAAGAGATTAGCGGTCTGTTTAGTCGCGGTGCGATTTGCCTCGAAGACAGCTTTAGCTACACCTGGGATTTGGACATCCTCTACGGCTGCATCTTGTACGGCACAAAGACCTCGGGTATTGGAACTCATCCCGCGTACGGCTTCGTATTCGGCGACGAAATGTTCCTCTGGGCTGACAATCCTGGTGGGGAATATTCAGACAGCTTCGTCTACACCGGGAAGTGGAACGCCGCGGTAACGCTCTTCAACGGAACCTGGATTAACTATCCGATGGGGTCTTCAGGCACGGTCGAAGTGTGGCCCTGCGGTGGTGGACCAACTGAGACAGAGTACTACGCCGTAATCGCGGGCGAGGGTTACGGTTGTAGTTACGCCGACAGCGACGCCTACGATATGTACGGACTTCTTACGAGCGAGTTCAACAACAACTGGAAGAAGGAGAACGTCAGGCTGTTAGTGAGCACCGCGGACGGGACGAAACACGACTGCACACGGACAAAGATTCGGAACGGGATTTCGTGGATGGCGAGCGAAGCGGACGAGGACGATGTTAGCCTCTTCTTCTACGCGGGGCACGGCGGTTACCAGACGGATGTGACACCACTCGACGAAAGCGACGGCAACGACGAATACATTTGCCCCGAGGGCGGGAACATTCTTGACGACGAACTCAACAACTGGTTGTCTGCGGTGCCTGGGTACAAGCTGGTCGCACTCGACTCCTGCTTCAGCGGCGGGTTCATTAAAGCCGACGGAGCAGAGGTTAGGAGCGTGCCGGGACTGCCGAGAATTGACCGAACCGACGGTTTCAGAGAAGACCTCTGCAAGAAGGGGTTCAACGTGCACACCGCCTGCGACGAGGACGAGAGTGCCTACGGCTACGCAGCACTGAACAACGGCGTCTTCACTTACTACCTCGTGCAGGGTCTTTACGGACCCGCAGACTCGGACAGCGACGGAGACATAGACTCGTTTGAAGCACACACCTACACAAGACCAAAAGTAATTTCGTACACTGGCGGCGACCAGAACCCCTGGCGCTGCGCTGGCACAACTGACCCGCTGATTTGGGTGCTGTAAGGCAAGAGAGTAGAACAGCAGAGAAGAGTAGAAAGGACTGTAAAAAAGAAGCCCGGCGTTTTTAGTTTTACTGCGCCGCGCCGGGTGGTTATTTTTTTTTGTATTTTTGGTTTTTGTATTTTTGGTATTTTTGGATTAGAATTATTGCCGCGGTTAGGGCAGCAACTGACAAAACCGAGATTAAAACGACCTTTTTAAACTTTGTTTTAGACTCTTCCGACGGCGGTGAGGGAATTGGGTAGGCTACTTCTACTCCCTCTGCTCCTCCTGCTCCTCTCGGGACGGCGCTGGACAAAATGCGCCCGCTCTCTTTAGCTACCCAGACTCGCACGTTCGGGTACTGCAGCCCCCGCTCCAACTGCTCGTTCGTCCACCAGTCAACCGCCCAGCAGGGAGTTGAGTTGAAGGACTCTTCGGAGACGACCGAGAAGGCGTCGGGGTGCTTTGAGAGGAGGGCAGCAGCCTCGGCAGTACTCTTCGAAATCTCCTCTGCTTCGCTCTCGGTTACCGCTGCAGCCGAGACAACTGCAACAGCGGTCGCCGCTAAGAAAATAAGGGCGAGGCACAAGACTATTTTCTCTCTTCTTTTCGGCATAATTTTTGTAACCCTTTTTATAAAGAAGGTTCTTGCTTAAAAATATAGTTAAAGCAAAAGGCAAAACAAAAGGCAAAATAAATGCATTAGGAGGTGAAAACCAAAAATGAAAACAAAACAAGATGAGAAAAATAAATCAAAAGCGAAGACAAAGACAAAGGCGATTTACGCGGTGCTACTGCTGGTAGTTTTGGCGCTCGGAGTTTTAGTCGCAGTGCCAAGCGGTGCGGCAGCAGAAGAGCAGACAGCAGAAGAAAAAACGATTGCGGAGTTGCAGCAAGAGATTTACGAGCAGGGCTACAACTACACGGTCGCCGAGAACAGGATTACGAGACTTCCGGCAGAAGAGAGAGCGGCAGTCTGCGGCTACAAACCGCTGAAAGCACCCGAAGATCCTGTTCCAGACGAAAATATCAGGTTCGTTGCTGACGCACCGAGCAGTCAAGGAGCGAAAACAGAAGCAGAGGCAGAAGTCAGGGCGCCAAGTTCTTACGACGCGATGGCACTCGGATTTGTGACGCCTGTAAAAGACCAGAGTTATCCTATTCCGTGTGGCAGTTGCTGGATCTTCGGAGCGACCGCGGAATTCGAGTCTGATGTCGCGATCGGCGAAGGAACGCTGCTTGACTTCGCGGAGCAGGAGGTCGGGGACTGCAACATTTGGTCAAGCGTCGGCGGCTACGACTTCTGCGACGGCGGGAACGCGTTTATGACCACTAACTTCTTTACCAAGCACGGCGCAGCGGACGAAGCCTGCCACCCCTACGCAGCGACACCGCAGACCTGCCAAGACTGCCCTATTCTAAAGAAAGTGGACAACTGGCGGATGATTACGGGCAGCAGCGGGGAAAGCCAAATAACGACAATCAAGAACGCGATTCTGAACTACGGACCTGTCTACTCAACAATCTACGCAAACGCAGGATTCAAGGCTTACAACAGCGGCGTCTACGAGTACTGGGAAGCAAACGAGACGAACCACGCGATAGAAATTATCGGCTGGGACGACTCGAAAGTGCACTCGCACGGAACCGGAGCGTGGCTGATAAAGAACAGTTGGGGAACAGATTGGGGAACAGCGGGACCGTACCCGGGCTGCGCCTGGGTAGCGTACGGAGCAGCAAACCTCGGGGACTACACGAGTGCAGTCACAGGCTACAACGACTTCAACACGGACGACGAGATTTTCTACCACGACGAGTGCGGCTGGATGGGGTGGTGCACGGGTTACGACACGCCAACAGCCTACGGAGCGGTGCGTTTCACGCCAACGCAGGACACGACACTGACCGCGGTTGACTTCTGGGCTGTTGACCCAGGAATGCAGTACGAGATAAAAATATTCGACACCCGAAATGCAGTAGGCAGCGGAAAATACACCTTCAGCAGCCAACTCGGCATTACTCAAACAGTAACCACAAACGAGCCGGGCTACTACTCCGTGCCACTCACGACAACAGTGCCACTAACAGCAGGCGACGACTTCATCGTGCAGGTGAAAGCAACGACTACGACCGGCTGGGGCTACCCAGCACCGATCGACTACTGCACTGACTCAGACCTGAACTGGGCGGGAATTGCAACCTCTTCAGGCGAGAGTTACGTGAGCCCTGACGGGACGGAGTTTGAGAAATACGGCACCGGCGGGAAAGACCTCGGAATAAGAGCCAGAGCAGAGCGAGAAGCCCCGGAAGAACCAGAAATCAGCGTAGAGACAGACAAGTTCGAGTACTGCCTCGGCGAGACGATGGAAATTAAAATAGCAGTCTCAAACCCGACGAGCAGCCCAGTAACTTTGAAATGGTTCTTTGGGTCGCCCACGCTGGGAGTTTGGCTGCCGATGTACGTAGGCTCGCTGCCTGCAGGCTACGCGAACACTTTTGTAGTGCCGCTGCCCGTCGAGAAGTGGAGCGAGACGCCGTTCAGTGCGGTCTGGTACGTGGACTTGCAGGACCCGGAAACAGGAAAAGAGTTAGCAGCGGACTGTGCGTGCTGGTCGTACGCCTACCCGTACTGCCCGAAGTGTGAGTCAGAGCCAAAGCTAACGCAGCCTTTAGAAAAAATAGCAGCAGGAAGAGAAATAGGAGAACAAATAAAAGGCTCTGCGTAACGCGCAGGCGTGCAGGCGTGCGTAGCCTTGACAAAGAAACGGACTATAAAAAGTTTGGGGGGTTTCATTTTCCCCCTGTTTTTATTTTTTATAAGAACTTCAGATTAGAAAAACAAGAAGAACTGCAGGAGAGATAAAAATGACGAAAGAGGTAGAACAGGAGAAGAGGAGAATTTTGGTGACGCTTACGCCGTCGGAATCGAAGCGGCTAATTGCGAAAGGCGTGAAGAATTTGGAAGTGGTGCAGCGAGCGTTGAAGGACGGAACGGTCGTAGTCGGGCTGGGGACTACAAACGCGTTTGTGGCAGAGGAGATTTTGAGAGGGTTAGGCGAAGAGGCGAAAATAGAAATAGAGAAGCAGCGGTACGCAGCGGGCGTCGTAACAGCAAGAGGCACCTGCATCGTCGCGAAAGCAGAGCGAGAGCGAGATCTGATAATAAAAAAGGGCAGGGTCAGTGAAATAAGCAAAGGAGACAGGGGCGAAGAAATAAAGAACGCGGTAGAAGAGTTGTCCGCTGGCGATGTTTTTATAAAAGGTGCGAACGCGCTGGACGCAAGCGGAACCGCAGGCGTGCTCCTGGCTCACCCCACAGGCGGCACAATCGGCTCTGCGTTGGGAACGGTACTCGCACGGGGCGTTAATTTTGTCATTCCTGTTGGCATTGAGAAGACGATTCCTTTTCCTGTTGCAGAGGCTGCGAAGCGGGTTGGAATCGAACGGTTCTACAAGTCGGCGGCAAGTGGCGGCGGTAGCGGCGTGCCCGTTGGGTTAATGCCTGTGCACGGGAAGGTGGTTACCGAGGTGGAGGCACTCAAGATTTTGGGGGCAGAGGACGCTTTCCCGTTCGCAGCGGGCGGAGTGGACGGCGGCGAGGGGTCGGTCGTCCTTTGTGCCGAGAGCGGTGAAGAGAATGCGGAGAAGTTGGAGGCGTTGGCAGCGCTCGTAGCAGAAATAAAAGGTGAACCGCCCGTGAAATTAGAGGGAGTCGCGGTGGACTGCGGTCTGCAGTAGAGGAGGAAAGAGGCGAAGGTGAAAGAAGAAAAGACGATTGAGAGCAGGCAGATTTACGGGGGGAGAAGACTTACCCTGCGGGTTGACACCGTCTCGTTGCCGAACGGCGAGACAAGAAGGCGAGAAATTGTCTCGCATCCGGGTGCGGCGGCTGTCGTTGCTTTGGTGGGCGGCGAGGGCGAGGACGAGGGCGAGGGCAAGGACGAGGGCGAGGACAAGAGCGAGGGAAGGGAGGAGGCGAAAGTGCTGTTAGTGGAGCAGTACCGAAAGGCGGTTGAGAGCAGCACTTTGGAGATTCCCGCAGGCACGCTTGAGGAGGGCGAGTCGGCGCAGGAGTGTGCTGAGCGGGAACTGGTTGAGGAGACGGGTTTTCGTGCAGGGAAAATGGAGAGGTTGGTGGAATTTTATCCGTCGCCGGGTTTTAGCAGCGAGCTAATCTCGATCTTCAAAGCCACAGGGCTGAAGCAGGTTTCTGGGGTGGAAGCAGAGCTGTCGGTAAAGTTTGAGGGGGTGAAGGAGTTGTTGGCGAAGGTGAGGAGGGGGGAGCTAAAAGACGGCAAGACAATTGTTGGGGTTCTGAGCGTTTTATGCGAGTGAGGGTCGTAGTGGTGGGCTGCGGGTTTGGTGGCGTGGAGGTCGCAGGCGAGCTGCGAAAACGGGCGGCGGCACGAGGAAAGAGGAAGGAACTTGAACTCGAGGTTTTGATGCTTGATCGTAGAGCGAGGTTTGAGTACTTGGCGGCACTTCCCGAGATTTTAAGCGGGAAAGTTACGGGGGGGGAGATCTCCGCCGACTTAAGCAGATTCGCAGCGAAAATAGGTGCGGAATTCGTGAACGAGGAGGTTGTAAATATTAATTTTGCGGCGAAGACGGTAGAGACAAAGGGAAAAAGAGCAGAAGCAGGAGAAGGAGTAGGAGAGGGAGTAGGAGAGGGAGTAGGAGAAGGAGTGGGAAGACAAATTCCCTACGACTTTCTCGTGCTCTCCGTCGGTGCAGAGCAGACATTTTTCGGAATTCCGGGGGCAGAAGAGCGGTCGCACTCGGTTAACTCCTTGAAGGGCGCGGTAGAGACGAAGAACGCACTCGACCGTCTCAAACTCAAAGGCTCAAAGAAAGTCCGCGTGGTGGTCGTGGGTGCGGGGCTGACCGGGGTTGAGGTTGCAGGAGAGTTGGTCGATTATTTTGAGGGAGTGGCTGCGGAGATTTTTCTCGTAGAGGCGGCACCGAGAATTCTGCCTGCTTTTCCCTCCGCGAATCTCGCCAGGCGTGTAGCGAAATTCCTGTCTGGCAGGGGTGTTGAAATACTGACAGGAGAGGAGGCGCAAGAAGTAAGCGAGAAGGAAGTAACCTTTAGAGACGGGTCTAAACGCCACTACGACCTGCTCCTTTGGACGGCGGGGGTAAAGCCGAACCGCCTGCTTGAGCGTCTCGAACTTCAAAAGGAGAAGGGCTGGCTGAAGGTGGATTCTTGTCTTCGCGTGGCAGGTGGCAGGGTGAAAAATGTTTTTGCGGTTGGGGACGCGGTGTGGTTCGAGAGAGGTGGTCTTCGTTCAGGTCAGAATGTAGAAGAAGCAGAGAGGCAGGGCAGAGTCGCAGCCGCGAATATTGTAAGAGCAGTAAGAGGAAGAGGAAAAGGTGGAAGAAAAGGAGGAGGCGAAAAATTGAAGCCCTACAAGCCAAAGAACACGACGCAGAACCCGCGAGCGTTTATTTCGCTTGGCGGCGACAAAGCAGTGATTTTTTTTCGCGGGCTGGCATTCGGGGTCGTTGCCTACCGGTTGAAGAAGTTCGTTGAGCGGCGGTATTTGAGGAGATTTAAGTAGCACCTTATTTTTTTAAATATTATTTATGCCGTCTAATTCTAACCAAACGTTTGCGAGAGTGGTTGTAGTTGCTGCGGTCTGCGTCTTTAGCACGCAATTTGGCGTTACTGTGGTCGCGCCACTGCTCGGCGGGTGGGTGGCGGCGTCAGAAACACCGTTCCTCGTGGCAGCGTTGATTTTCTCGGCTTTTACACTCGTTAGCGCACCGCTTGGAGTTCCGGGCGGCGTTCTTTCAGACAGGCTCGGGCGGAAACCGCTGGTCGTGGCAGGGCTGCTGCTTTACGCTGCGGCGTCGGTTCTCTTTCCGTTTTCGGACGACCCTTACGACTGGATTTTTGTGCGGGCGCTGCAGGGAGCGGGTGCGGGCTTGTTCTTCCCTGCGGTTAGTGCTCTGCTTGCGGAGGTTACGAGCCAGGACCACGAGGAACGAGGAGAGGAACGAGGAGGAGAGCAGGGAGAGGAGCGGGGGCGTGCGTTCAGCGTGTACAACATCGGGCTGGGCGTTGGTTTAGCAGCGGGACCGATTTCAGGCGGGCTTTTATTTGAGGCGTTCGGGATTTTCGTGCCGTTTCTGTTCTGCGTTGGGTTTGCGGTTCTGAGTGCGGTCTTGGTGGCGGTCTTGGTGCAGGAGCCGAGAGAGAGGTCAGAGCGGAGGAGGGGCGGCGGGTTGGCGTTGGGGTTGGCGTTAGGCGAGCGGGAGAGGCGGGCGTTGGGGACTGCTTGCGTGGTGATTTTTTTTGGAATCGGAGTTGCAGCGATTATGGAATCGCTGTTCTCTCCGTTTGCTACAAACGAACTGAGGCTCTCTACAGGCGTCGTCGGAGCGGTTCTTTCCGCGATGCTCGGTGTGTTTGCAACGCTCCAACTCGGCTTCAGCCGACTGATGCAGAAGGTTGGGGAGGTGGGGATTTCTGCTTTTGGGCTTTTTCTGTGTGCCGTTGGTCTGCTTATGCTTTACTTCGTAACCAGCGTTCCCAGCGTTCTGGGGCTGCTCTTGGTGAGTGCTGTTCTTGGTGCGGGTCTGGGTGCGGTCTCGCTCGGAACGCTGACGCTGGCGTCAGACGCGGTGGGAGCAGGCGGCGGAGTTCGCGGAGTAGGGGAGGAGAGAGGAAAAGGGGAGGAGAGAGGAGTAGGAGAGGAGAAAGGAGAAAGGGAGGAGAGAGGAAAAAGGGAGGAAAGAGGAGAAAGGGAGGAAAGAGGAGCAGGAGAGGAGAGAGGAGAAAGGGAGGAGAGAGGAGTAGGAGGAGGAAAAGTGATGGGAATTTACTACACTGCGTTTTACGCAGGTCTTGGTGGCGTTCCGCTTGTCTGCGGGGTTTTTTCAGATATTTTAGGTGCGAGGCGGCTGTTCTTGGGCTACGCGGTGCTGCTCTTTGTCTTAGCGTTTGCAGTGTGGCAGGGCAGAGTGTTACGGAGGGGCAAGACACCGGCACCGTTTAACACAGAGGTTGCAAATAAAACACAAGAAGAAAAATTATGTTTGTAGGTGTAGACCACGGGACCAGTGGAATCCGTTTTGCGGGGCTAAAGAAGGAAAGAAGAAAAAGAGGAGTAGGAGAAGCGGAGGTCTGTGAGTTGTCGCGGGAGAGGGCGGCGGAGCTGAGCGGCGAGGAGATTTTAAGCGAGGTGGAGGGGGAGCTGAAGATTGAAAGAGACGGGATAAATTTGCTTGCACTGACCTACTCGATGGGAGACGGCTTCTCCAAGATAAAAAGCGTTGAGAAGGTGCCGAACAGGGGTGTGAGGAGCGGAGAAGGAGCAGGTGCAAGAGTCGGCGGCGGGACAAAGGTCTTTGACGCCCTGAAGGACGCAGGCGTTCCTGCGATTTTGATTCCGGGCATTCACGCTGGGAGCGAGAAGTTGGACCGCAGAATGAAGTTCTTCTCGCACGGGGCGAGTCCCGAGAAAGTCGGCGTTGCGTACCACCTTTACAAGAAAGGCTTTGAGAACTTCATTTTTTCAGACATTAGTTCTAACACCGTTACGGTGGCGGTCGCGAGCGGGGTGGTAGTGGGGGCGGTGGACGCTTGCTTGGGCGCTCCTGGGTTGTTTCAGGGTCCGCTTGACCTTCAGCTGTTGCGGGAGATTGAGAGTGGGCGGGTAAGCGCGAACGAAGCGTTCTCAAACGCCGGCGTCCTGCGTAAGAGGTGGGTGGGCGGAGTAAGGGGCGGAGTAAGGGGCGGAGTAAGGAAAGAGGGAGAGGAGGAGTTGGTGCTCGACGCTCTCGCTTTGTTTGCGGCGATGGAAATCTCGGCGATGCAGGTTCTTATGCGAGATTGCGGCGTGGGTGTAGAAGCGTCTCGTGTTTTCCTTACAGGCTCGGTGGGTGAAAAGGAGGAGGTGAAGCGGAGGATCGAGAGGCTCTTGGACAGCGGCGACGGCGAGACCGAGACTTTAACGAGGTGGAGTGCGGCAGTAGGGTGTGCGGAGATTGCAAAGGATGTTTTTTACGGCGAGAGGGAGATATTGGGGATCGAAGTGGAGTTGTGAGTGTTCCTAAGATGGTTATTGTGGGGGAGAAGCCGTTGTGAAAAAAGAGGACGCAAATAAAGCTTTATGGGACTATTATAAAATATTGTCAGAACAATGCATACATGTAGGAACACAATTACATCGGAGTCTTTCTTTGAGTATCATGTGTATGATGTTATTTTTAACATTTACAGGGCTTTTGATAACTCAAAAGGTAAATTTTTCTTTTAATTTAGTTACTATAGGAATAGCTATTATCGACTTTGTAATTTTTTTGTTTTTCATTTCATCTGTTGGTTATTATCTTCACCTACGAATTCATCTGCACAATATTTTTGGTACTGTTATGAAGATGGAAGAATTACAACGCGATATCCTTTTCGATAAAGTAAGTGAAGATGAATTAGAAATGAGATTTGAAGGGGTTTATCCTTTTTTAAATGCCTCTAGATATAAAACAAAATGGAAAATTTTGTTTAGGAGATGGTAAATGGCGTAATGATACAAAAATTAGTAAATATTCTTTTATTTAAAAGAAAGGAAATATTAAAAAGGTGGTTGAAAATGAAAGGCGCTAAAAAAGTTCATTTCCCTGTTCTCGTGGAGAGGGATGAAAATGGTTTTTTGTGGTTGAATGTCCTTTTCTTCAAGGGTGCTACATACAGGGCAAAACGCTGGACCAGGCGTTGAAAAACAGAACATGCATGAAGAGAAGAAAAAGAGCAAAAGAATAATGGAACTAAACCGATTGTACTACGGCGACAACTTAACGATTCTCCGAAGATACTTTCCTGACGAGTCGGTAGACCTGATTTATTTAGACCCGCCGTTCAACTCCAACGCCTCTTACAACATCCTTTTTAAAGAGCCGGGGACAGGCGGCGAGCAGTCAGCCGCGCAAATTACCGCCTTCGACGACACTTGGCACTGGACAAGCGAGAGCGAGCAGACGTTCCAAGAGATTGTTAAGACCGCTCCTGCGACGGTTGTTAATTTAATGACCGCGTTGAAGGACGCTATTCACAGAAACGACCTGCTGGCTTACCTCACGATGATGTGCATTCGGCTTCTTGAGTTGAAGCGAGTTTTGAAGCAGACTGGCTCTCTTTATTTGCACTGCGACCCGACCGCGAGTCATTACTTGAAGATCCTTCTAGACGCTATCTTTGGAAAGGAGAATTTCAGGAATGAAATAATTTGGAGTTATCGAAGATGGCCAGCAAAGCAGGAAAATTTTCAGAGGATGCACGACACGATTTTGCGTTACTCAAAAACAGAGAAAGTCATTTGGAACCAACTTTTTGAACCACTCGCAAAATCGACTTTAAAAGCGGATGGCGGAAATAAAATTCTTAATGTTTTTGATCCAGATACAGGAAAACGGATTCGTGGTAAAAAAACGGGCGAAAAATCTCTGGGCGCACCGTTGCGAGATGTGTGGGAAATTTCAGTAATCGCACCAACTGCCAAAGAGCGTGTTGGCTACCGAACGCAGAAGCCCGAAGCCCTCCTTGAACGCATCATAAAAGCGTCCTCAAACGAGGGCGACGTGGTCTTAGACCCGTTCTGCGGCTGCGGGACTGCAGTAGCAGTTGCCGAGAGACTCGGTCGCCGCTGGATTGGAATTGACATCACGCATCTCGCTATCAATTTAATAAAAGGGAGATTAAAAGACAATTTCCCAGAGATTGCGTTTTCGGTCGTCGGCGAGCCAGTAGATTTAGCAGGTGCCGAAGCGTTAGCAAGACAGAACCGCTACCAATTTCAGTGGTGGGCACTCTCGCTAGTCGACGCCAGACCGTTCGGCGATAAAAAGAAAGGTGCTGACACTGGAATCGACGGCTTCTACTACTTCAACGACGGCGGGACGACAAAGAAGGCGGTCGTCTCTGTTAAGAGCGGGAAAGTAGGCGTAAGCCAAATCCGAGAGCTAAACGCGGTCGTAGAACGCGAAAAGGCGGAAATGGGCTTCTTCTTGACTCTAAAAACTCCAACAGCAGCAATGAAAGAAGCAGCCACTGGTGAAGGCTTTTATTTAGATTCCTTCGGGAATAAATATCCGAAGCTGCAACTCTTTACAATTGAAGAACTTCTTAACAATAAAAGTCCAGACACGCCGCAAAAAGTCGGTCTCTTTGAATCTTACCGAGCAAAAAAATCAAAAGGATAAAGGCAGAATAAGTTAATGAGGAAAAAGGATGTTTGAAAATCTGCCGGGGATAATTCCCTCATTGGATGTTGAGATTGGAGAGGCGAGAAGGGTAGTAGAAGAGATCAAGGATTTGAGGCGGGAGATTTGCGGATTGAAAATAGGCTCGCTCCTTGCTTGGAAATATGGGTTGCAGAGGGTGGTGGAGGAGATGAAAAAAACATCTGATTTCAAATTCCCGATAATTTTTGACGCACAGAAGGCAGGAACAGACATTCCAGAAATGACACGGAAACAGGTGAAAGTCGTTGCTGACGCTGGCGTAGACGCGTTTATCGCGGCTCCGCAAGGCGCTGGCTCGGCGACGCTTGCTGCTTTTGTGGACGCCTGCCTTGAACACGAAATAATTCCAATCGTGGTCGTAGAGATGACGCACCAGGATTTTGACGCTTTTCTGTCGGGCGACGCTTCGGAGAAGATTTTGGAAGACGCGTTGGAGCGGGGTGTTGAGGACTTTGTGGCTCCTGCCAACAAGCCCGAGCGTTTGAAGTTTTATAAAAATTTTGCTGAAGAGAAGAAGAAAGGGATAAAAATATTCTCGCCTGGGGTGGGTCCTCAGGGCGGCGGTCCCGATTCGGCTGTTGCGGCGGGTGCGGATTTTGTGATCGTTGGCAGAGCGATTTACGAGGCGGAAAATCCGCGAAGAGAAGTGATTCGGATTTACGAGAAGATTAAGAAGGTTAAGAAGGCGGTGTAAAAAATGGAACTAAACAGACAGAACCGCTACCAATTTCAGTGGTGGGCACTCTCGCTAGTCGACGCACGACCGTTCGGCGATAAAAAGAAAGGTGCTGACACTGGAATCGACGGCTATTTCTTCTTTAACGACGCTGGCGAGACAAAGAAGGCAGTGGTGCAGGTTAAGAGCGGTAAAGTCGGAGTCAGCCAAATCCGCGAACTAATCCAAGTCGTAGCGAGAGAGAAAGCGAAAATGGGCTTCTTCTTGACTCTAAAAACTCCAACAGCAGCAATGACCGAAGCAGCCACAGGCGAGGGATTTTATTCTGATTCCTTCGGTAATAAATATCCAAAGCTCCAAATCTTTACGATTGAAGAACTTCTTAACAATAAAAGTCCAGACACGCCGCAAAAAGTCGGTCTCTTTGAATCTTTCCGAAATACCAAAAGGAGAAAGAATAAAAGAAACAAAAAATGAAAAAGCCGATATTTGACGATGTTGGGAGTTACCCACTGCCCGAGGGAACGACGAAGGAGTGGCTGAAAGAAGCCTTCTCCAGTGCTGCTACCAATTCCCAACTCTACGAAATAATAAGAGAAGCGATGTGGCAGAAGATAAACGCGGGCGTTGAAGTCCCGAACTACCCGCAGTTTCAAAATATGATTTCGCAGTTCAGCGAGCCGATTTTGGACGACAGCCGCACAGAAGCACCGCTGCTCGTAAAAGAAGAAGAGGCGAGGCTGGTCGAGCTGGACGCTTTAGAGGGGCTGGCTGCGGAGTACAGGGAAGAGCGAGGGGGAGGAAGAGGAAGCGGAGAGGGAGGAAGAGGGAGCGGAGAGGGAGGAAGAGGGAGCGGAGAGGGAGGTGGGGAAGGGGAGAAATTGAAAATCAGAATTTGCGTTACCGGCCCTGTAGAGTTGTACTACAGCCTCTTTCCACCGCCGGTTTACACAGACGTCCTCTCAAACATTGCGAAATCAGTGGGCAGGTTCGTAAAGCACGCGGTGGAAGGAGCGAGGAAAGGAGCGAAGAAGAGGAATTACGAGGTGAGTTGCGTCTCAATTGACGAGCCGAGCATTGGGTTAGACCCTCGCATTGAGGTAAAGGAAGACGAGGAGAGCGTAGTCACCGCACTCGAACTCGCCACCGAGTACGCGTCTCGAACCGCGGGCGTTGACACGCAAATTCACCTGCACTCGCCGATTTTTTACGAGACCGTTTGTCAGGTGGAGGGGATAAAAGTGATTGGGCTGGAGTCTGCGGCTAACCCGTCCCTCCTTGCTCTAATTGACAAAAAAGAACTCGAGCAGCACGACAAGTTCCTCCGCATCGGCGTCGCGAGAACTGACATCTTCAGAATGGCTGCCGAGTACGACGAGAGGCACAACACGAACTCCTTCGGGAAAAGCGGGAAGGAGAGAAGGATTTTGGAGGCAGTGGTTAACGAGTACAACAGCCCTGCCCTCGTAAAAAAGCGGTTGGAGAAAGCGTCTACGATTTTCGGCGAGCGGGTGCTGTACGCTGGTCCTGACTGCGGACTTGGGGCGTTTCCCAGTCAGGAGTTGGCGTCTTTGGTCTTGAAGAACACTTCTCTTGGGCTGCGGGGGCTGCGGGAGCGGGATTTTCGGTGAAATTCTAAAATTCTAAAATTCTAAACCCTCCAGAGCAGCGGCATAAGCAAAAAGAGGACGACATTTGTCATGCCGTGTGAAATGCTGACGCCGATGATCGAGCCTGTGAACTCCTTTATGTAGGCGTAGAAGCAGCCGATTAGGAAGACGAAGACCACATCGAGTGGCGACAAGTTTCCAATGTGCATTACAGCGAAAAGGGTCGTGGTAAAAAGAATTCCTGTGTGCCGAGCGGGACTGAAATATTTAGTGGCGTTGTGTTGAATAATTCCCCTAAAAAGAAGTTCCTCGATGAACCCGGTGCAGACCATAAAAATCACAACCGGAGCAAAAAGCGACCTGAAGGAGAGCTCCTCTAACAGCGGACCGGGCTCCAAAATTAAATACTCAACAACTCCAAAAGGAACGCCTGTAAAACTTATTGCAAGTTGCGAGGGGATTTGCCGCAGTTTGAGCACGAGACCAACATCCTTTTCGTTTAAGTGCTGAGAGAAGATCAAAATTGCAGAAGCGAAAAAAAGCGGGATGCTCAGTAAAAAAAACCACTGCACAAAATGAAAAAGGTAAAGAGGGGCGTAAAGAGTAAGTATTCTGATTAGGGGAACGAGCGCGAGAGAAGTGAGGAGGTGCGAGCTATTTTTGTCTGTGGGGTACGAAAATGCTGCGTGTCCGAGGAGGGTAAAGAGAAGGAGACCGTGGCAAAAGAGCCCCCAATCTGATTTGAGTAGAGCTGTAATTCCCTCGGCAGCGGTGATGAGAAAGAGGTAAATAAATTCTTTTTTCACTCAACTTCTCCTTCCTTTCTCCTTCTCCTAACAAACGGAAAAATAATATAGCCAACTGGCGCCAAGACCAGAACCGCAATTACCGCGGAGCCCAGAACTCCGTGCTCACTGACCAACATCTCGGCGACCATTTTCTCCTTCGGCTTCACCTCAAACATCTCGGGGAAAGAGTCCGCAGCGAGTTTTTTCACCGGCTCTAAAACCGCCTGGGGCGACCCGCTTAAACTTAAAGGTGCTAACGCGGAGACCCGAACCATTGTCACCTCCTTTGGCAGCGACATTCGCTCGTCCTTCACAAAGTAGTACAACACAACCCTCCTTTCTGTTATTTCGCCGTCCTCGCCGCGTTTTACCACTACCAGCTTCTTTGCACTCAACTCGCCCCGAAACAGAAGCCCCTCCTTCTCCGACCGCCACGGTCCTTTAGCCCACGAGGCGTTGGCGACCGGAATCTTGACCTTCCCCTCTTCCTCTATTTCGTAGCCCAACGCGGGGTAGCAGACCACGGGCGGGTGGAACGAGGACAGGTTCGAGCCTTGAACGATGACGAAAAAGACAGGGCTTGAGTAGTTGGGCGACCGGTAAGCACGAGAGAGGACAAGGTCAGCACCCAGAGTCTGTTTCACTCCTGACCAGTCGTAGCTTGTGCTGTGCCACTCGCCGATTTTCTGCGGGAAATTTTTCATCTGCTCGGGGTCAGCGAAGTCGAGTTTTGTCTTGACAAAAATCCCCGTGCCCGAAGAGCTTTGAATCTGCGTGTCAATCAGAGAGAGACCGCTGGGCGAAATCATTCCGGGCGTTGAGAGCAGCGGAGTTAAGACGCAGACCAACGCGATTATTCCGACGGTCGTCCGAAACGTTTGTCTCATTCTCTCATTCTTATCTTTATTATGATATTTATTACCTCCTTCTTAAAGGGGTCTTAACTTTAACCTTAACTTCAACTTAAAAACCCCCGCAGCCGCGAGAATCAGCACCAACGCGACCAAAAAGAAAAGGACGCTTGAGCAGTCGTGAGCAAAGCCAACCGCAACCTCCACTCCGAACCAAGTGCCGATGAGGAGTGTTACGAAGAGCCGAAGTATGTTTGACGCCAGTGCAAACGGAACAACGAGGGCTAACAGCGAAATCCGAGCAAGCAGGCGTCCGCTTCCGAGCAAGTACGCAACGACCGCGGTGAGCGCGAAGAGCGGCATAATTCGGTTTAAGCCACTGCACGCCGGTGCGATCCAGTAAGTGTTTCCTGCGAGTGTAACGCAGTTCCCGGAGGTTGAGGTGGGCGTTCCCAAGACCCCAAAAATCGCAGAGACCGCAGAGGCAGAGAGGTTCTGAAGCGGTACTTCTAAAGCTTCAAAAGCCTGGAACGGAATCGCGGTCGCGAGAAGGAAGACTGGAAAGAGAAGGGGCTTCGCCCTCTTTCCCAAGAAGACTAACGAAAATCCAGCCAAGACCGGCAAGAGCGAGAAGGCAAGCAGTGTCGGCAAGTGCAGGACAGTGCCGAGAAGGTAAAGAGAAAACCCGAAGCAGAGCAAGCAGAGCGGCAGGAAAAGCCAGTCTTCCGGCTCGGCACGATAAATTTCCTTCCGCTTGAGCCAAACAAGAAACGCTCCCGCGGGCAGCAGCAGAAGACCGTGGCTGTAGTACGGGTCGTCGAGCCAAGCACGGAACAGCCAGCGCACGACTTCGTGGTAAAGACCGGCTACGAGCAGTGCTGAGCAGAGCAGAACGAGGGTTTCAGTTCTCTTCATTTATCATTTTGCTGCCTCTCTCCTCTGCCTGCTACGGCGTCCTTCAGTGCCTCCGCCATCTCGCCGTCCTCCACTACAAGCGCCCCTCGGTAACCGCAGTCCCGGCACTCGTAAATCTCGCCAAGCCAAGGCAGGTAGTTCAAGTTATTAGAACCGCACTTTGGACAAAATTTCATCTCTACAACCCCCGCATCAAGTCCAGCAGCGCCGCCCGCGGGTTCTCCGCCTTCACCACCCCAGAAGCCAGCAAGACGCCGTCTGCACCCAGTTCTAACGCTGCACGCACGTCCTCGCCGTTCGTAACGCCCGCACCGCAGAGTACGAGGCACTTTTCGTGCACCCGCTTCACCGCTTTTACCGTCTCCTCCACAATTCCGGGGTCCACCTTCGAGACCGCCCGTCCGCTGCCGATCAACTCCGGCGGCTCAACCGCAACCGCGTAGGGCTTCAATTCCGCAACCGCCCTGCTCACCGCGGTGTTGTTCGTGCAGACGATGGTCAAGAGCCCCAGCCGCGCCGCCTTCTGCACTAAAAAATCAATCTCCGAAATCTTCAGCCGACGCTCGGAGTGGTTCACGAGCGTCCCCACAGCTCCCGCCTCTTTTACAGACTCCAGAGTTACGGAGCCGGTGTGGCTGCCCGGTTCCACCGCGTCGGCGTGCTGTGCAAAGCAGGGAATGCTCACCACCGACGCAATCAGCCCAAGCTCGGCTTGCTGCGGGCAAATAACAACGCTCACCCCTTTCTCAACCGCCACCTCCTCGCAAATCTCGGCAAGTTCAAAACCCCGCTCCCCCACCGACTCCGCGTACGCCTTCTCGTTCAAGACCACCACCGGCGTCTCTATTTCTACCCGCTTTCCTGCTCCTGAACCTATTTTCATTCTTTCCTTCTCCAACACCATTTCCATTTTACAAAATCCCCTCTAAATCCTCTACTCCCCCTACCAAAAAAGTAGGCTCACAATTCCAATTTTCTCGGAGTTCCTCCGCCTTTCCCCCTCTAAAGATAAAAACCGAGTCAATTCCTGCCCTCTTGGCTGCTAAAATCCCGACAGGACTGTCGTCCACCAAGACCGCACTCTCCCGCCCCCGCTCGCTGCTCAGCCCCAACTCGCTCAAGACCCGATTTATGTAGAACGGGCTCGGCTTCCGCTTTGCGAGGCTCGCCAACTCGCTCTGCCTGCCGTACCAAATCTTGAAGTAAGGCGTCAAGCCGAAATGCTCCAACGCGTAGTCCACGCACTCCTGCTGCGAGTCGCTAACTACAGCGAGCCAAGCCGCATTTTGGCTGAGATATTTTATCACCGCCTCCGACCCCTTGCAGAGCGTTATTTCGCCACGCTGAATCGCATTTATCTTCGCTTCAATCACATCCTGCTCACGCCGCGCCCAAAACTCCTCGCAGTCCAGCCCGAACCGGTTGCAAAACCCTCTCACTTCTCTCACTCCCACCTCCCCCTCGGAATGCAGGGGAGCGAGGAAAAGGTCGTCTATTTCTTTAATTGTGAGCGTTATTCCGTAGTGCCTCAAAGTCTTCTTGAACGCCTCGTAAGCCCACTCGTAAGGGGTTTCGCCCACGCCACGCGAGTCCAGAAATGTCCCGTCCATATCAAAAATGACGACCTTGTATTTTTTTCGCATCGTTTTAATTACAAATGCAAGTTATAAATAAAGTGGTGAGAAGAGGATGAGCGTTGTAACGAAGGAACTGCACCTTGAGACGAGGGGCGAGGTAGAAATTCTCGACCTCACCGAGAAGGTGAACCGCAAGTTGAGCGAATCTGGGATTGAAGACGGCGTCGTGACGATTTTCGTGCCCGGCTCAACCGCGGCGGTGACCACGATTGAGTACGAGCCGGGTCTGCTGCTGGACTTGCCGAACGCGTTGGAGCGGCTCTTTCCCAAGCGGATCGGCTACGAGCACGAACTCAGGTGGCACGACGGGAACGGGCATTCACACGTGCGAGCCGCGTTTCTCGGTCCCTCGCTGACGGTGCCTTTTCGGGGCGGGAAAATGTTGTTGGGGACTTGGCAGCAGGTCGTGTTCGTCGAGCTGGACAACAAGCGAAGGTCGAGAAGGGTAATTCTGCAGGTCGTGGGCGACTAAGTGTGCAGACTAAGTGGGTTAATTAAAGGATGGACAGGCGGATTGTTTGCGGCAGCGTCGGGAGCATCTTAAAATATCTCGGTATTTTAATGCTCGTCCCGCTTGGAGTGGCGGTTTGGTACGGGGAGGAGACGCTGCCGTTTCTGATTTCACTCGCTGCAACCACCTCGTTTGGAGTGGTTTTAGAGCGGCTCGGGGCGACGGAGGGGGTGATAAAAAGGAGAGAGGGTTTTGCGATTGTCGCGTTGGGCTGGCTCGCAGTTGCAGCCTTCGGCGCCCTGCCCTTCCTCTTTTCGTCTGAGTTGGGGGCAGGGGCAGGGGCAGGAGCAGGGGCAGGGGCAGGAGTAGGGGAAGAGTTAGGAGTGAGGGCAGTGGACGCTTTCTTTGAGTCAATGTCTGGCTTTACGACTACAGGAGCGACGGTGCTTCGGAATTTAGAGCAGGTAGACCGCAGCGTTCTTCTGTGGCGTAGTTTTACGCAGTGGATTGGCGGAATGGGTGTCATTCTGCTTTTTATTGCGATTCTTCCGACTTTTGGCGTCGCAGGCAGTCAGCTCTTTGACCGCGAGTTCCCGGGTCCGATGGCAGAGCGGATTCGACCGCGGGTTCAAATGACCGCCCGAATGCTGTGGTCGATTTACCTGATTTTGACAGTCGCCGAGATTCTTGCTCTCCTCTTTGCAGCGAAGATGCCGTTGTACGACGCTCTCTGCACCGCGTTCTGCACGATGCCTACAGGGGGGTTCTCACCGCACCCGGAAAGCGTCGGCGGCTACCTCAACCCTGCCGCGGAGTTAATTGTCGTGGTCTTTATGTTTCTCGCGGGGATGAATTTCGTCCTGCACTACGCTTTGCTAAGGAATCCGCGACGCGTTCTCGAGAACAAGGAATTTCAGGTCTACTGCCTGCTGCTCGCGACTGCGGTCCTCTTAATTGCCGCGGATTTGGCTCTGCACGAGTTTGAGATTCAGGAGGCATTTCGCTACGGCGGGTTTCAGGCGGTCTCTTTTATGACGACTACAGGGTTCGTGACTGCGGATTTTGAGGCTTGGGGAGGCTTGTCCAAGACCGTTCTCTTCGCTCTGATGTTTGTCGGCGGGTGCGGCGGCTCAACAGGCGGAAGCATAAAAGTCGTCCGAGTTTTTGTTCTGCTAAAAATCGTGAAGCAGCGGATTCGACACATTCTCTACCCGCACGCTATTTTTGTTTTGAAGACAGGGGACAAGCCGGTTTCGGAGGAGATTCTGCAGGGAATTAGCGCCTTTTTTATCTGCTACATTTTTATCTTCGCACTCGGCTCGGTTGCGATGGCTGCGGTGGGCTTGGACTTGGTTAGTGCAGCGTCTTCGGTAGCCGCGACGCTTGGAAATGTCGGACCGGGGTTTGGTCTCGTCTCCGTCGACTACGCTGCGGTTCCCGTGCTGGGAAAGCTCGTCCTGTCTTTTTGTATGTGGGCGGGCAGGCTGGAGCTCTTTACGGTCTTGGTTCTGCTGACGCCTGCGTTTTGGCGGGGCTGAGAAAAGGAGGGGAAAAGAGGCGGCTGGGAGGTTGGGAGGGGGTTTGGAGGTTTAGCGGTTGGGGGTTTGGAGGTTTAGCGGTTGGGGGTTTGGAGGTTTAGCGGTTTGTTTAGATTTAGAGAAGGAGAAGACACGCAAGCACCTTCTCCAAGTCCGCCCTGATTTTTGACGCTGCCTCAACGATTTTCTCGTAGTCTAACTCTTCGTCAGAATCAGAAATGCCGTGTGCGTAGTTGTCTACGGTACTCAAGTTCGCGTACTCAAGCCCCAGTTCCCTCGCAAGCGTCGCCTCCGACGCCATATTCATTCCAACGATGTCTGCGTAATTTTTTATAAAATTTATCTCTGCCCGCGTCTCGAGCCGCGGTCCGCTCGTCTGGAAATAAACACCACTCTCAACGAGCTCAATGTTTAAATTTAAACCTCTTACCACTTTTATTAGTGCGACCCTCAAATCCTCCGACAACCCGGGCGTAATGTGAACAAGTTGGTCGTCGTAGAACGAGGGCGTGCCGCAGAGATTTATGTAGTCGTGGGGAACGACAAACGACTGCGGTTTTATGCCGAGTTTTAAACTGCCGACTGAGGTAACGCCGATGATTTTGCGAACCCCGAGTTGCTTGAACGCTGCGATGTTAGCTCTGTAATTTATCTTGTGCGGCGGGATGTTCTTCGCTCTTCCGTGCCGCGGGAGGAAGTAGAAAGAGTCCTCAGCCTTGGCTTTAGAACTAAACAAGAGGTAAGCAGTGCCGTACTTCGTCTTAACCTCTCTCGGCTCTGCACTCGCACCCTCAACTGCACCCTCAACTGCACCCTCAACTGCACCTTCAACTGCACCCTCAAGCAGTTTCGTTCCGAACAGACTCGTCCCGCCGATGATTCCGAGCGACATTTTATTTTACTAAAAGATTTGTTCGGTTATCAAATTTAAAAATCAAATCTGCAGAAATAAGGTTGCAGAAACAAGGAAGGACAAATGATAACAGCAACAGAGGTCGTAGCAGGGGTAAAAAGCGGAAATATCTCGTGTGAGGAGTTAGTGTGGCGGATTTACGAGCGGATTGAGCGGAGCGAGTTAAACTGTTTTATCACGCTGAACAAAGCCGCTGCACTTGCAGAAGCACGAGAGGAGGACAAGCGAAGGAGGAAGAACGAGAGGGAGTACGAGAAGGAGAACGGGCGAAAGAAACTACTTGGCGTGCCCGTAGCGGTGAAAGACAGCATTTCAACGCAGGGAATTCAGACCACCTGCGCGTCAAAAATTCTTACGGGCTACGTTCCGCCTTACGACGCTACGGTGGTGGAGGCGTTGAAGCGCGAGGGTGCGATAATTTTAGGAAAGACAAATATGGACGAGTTCTGCATGGGAACTTCAACGGAGACGAGTTTTTACGGACCGACGAAGAACCCGCACGACCTCAGCAGAGTGCCAGGAGGCTCTTCAGGCGGCAGTGCCGCCGCGGTCTCGCCGGCAGCGGGCGAGGCTGTTCTTGCTCTCGGCTCTGACACTGGTGGCTCGATTCGCTGCCCCGCCTCGTTCTGCGGCGTCGTCGGGCTGAAGCCAACTTACGGGCTCGTCTCGCGCTACGGGCTAATTGCCTACGCAAACTCACTCGAGCAAATCGGACCGCTGGCGTCGAACGTGTCGGACGCCGCGCTGCTCCTTGAGGTGCTGGCGGTGAAGGACGAGCGGGACAGCACAAATTTTTCTTTAGAAAAGAAAAACAACAGGGAAAAGGAGGGGGTAAAGGGAATGAAAATCGGAGTTCCGAGGGAGTTTCTTGAGGGTGAAGGTGTCTCACCGGAGGTTAAGAAGGCGGTGTGGAACGCGGTGCAGCGGTTCGAGGAGTTGGGCGCCGAGTGCGAGGAGGTGAGCCTGCCGAACCTGAACCTGAAGCACGCACTCGCGGCGTACTACATAATCGCGGTCTCAGAGGCGTCCTCGAACCTTGCGAGGTTCGACGGGCTGCGTTACGGGCTTAGAACCGGGAAGGACGAGGACTGGCACACGACCTTCTCGCGGATTCGCGGCGAGGGGTTCGGCGAGGAAGTGAAGCGTCGGATTATTCTCGGCACTTACGCCCTCTCCGCAGGCTACTACGGGAAATATTACTTGAAGGCTTTGAAGGTGCGGACGCTGGTAAAGAACGAGTTTGAGGTGGCGTTGAAGCGGTACGACTTGTTAGCGACGCCGACGATGCCTTTTGTCGCGTTTCGGCTTGGCGAGCGGATAAAAGACCCGCTCTCGCTCTACCTCGCGGATGTTAACACGGTGCCTGTAAATTTGGCGGGCGTTCCTTCGCTCTCTCTCCCCTGCGAGTCTTCGGGTGCGGGTGCAGGTGTGGGTGCGGGTGCGGGTGCGGGGAAGTTGCCGATTGGTTTGCAGCTCGTTGGCGGGCATTTTGAGGAGTGGAAGATTTTGAGGGCGGGGTTGGCTTTTGAGCAGGCGACCACTCTTTAGAAAAGACTTGCAAAAAAACCTTTATTTATCAAAATTCAATTTACCTTTCGGGGAGAGAGGAAGGGCAGCTGCCGGCCAACCTTTAAAAAAGCGTTTTTCTTGAAGGGCAGGCTGAGGAAAGTCCCCCCACCGAAAAAGCACGAACGTTGAGAGGGCGTAAGGCGAGAGTCTTGGCTCTGGGATAGAAACGAACCGTGCCACACAAAAGCGATGATTCCGTGAGGAAGAGGTCGTGTGGTTCTGCGGATGGAACGACCAACCTCGTGGGTGCAAGCCTCAAGAGAAGGTGCAAAGATGAATGCTGCCGAAACAGAAGGGGGCTTACTCTCCTCACTCCCCAAACTTTTTGAAAAGTTTGATCAAAACTAAAACTCCTCAAACTTTATCCTAACGCTTTTTTCTGAATTAAAATGCGAAGCCGTCTCTAAAATTGATAGATCATAAGTTCCAAAGCTGGCATTTAGAGTTGCCTCTTCTGTTTTTATAGACAAACCTTCTCTAATAACTTCAAAGACCGAACCACTCATAAGAGCAAAAATAATCGGTGTTGCGAAGTTTTTCGTGGCAGCAGCGCAATTAAAAATTAAAAAAATGGCAGGAACAAAAAGAATAAGAGTAGGCGTAGTCGGCTGCGGTGCAATCGGGAGTGAAATCTGCAAGGCGATTGACGGCTCGAAATTGGAATCAGAGTTGGAGTTGCGGTTTCTGGTAGACAACCACCCTGAGAGAATCGAGAGGCTCTGTGAAAGTCTGAAGAGGAAGCCTGAAATAATAAAATACGACAGCACGGGGCTGGAGGAGATTTTAGAGGCGGTGGATTTGGTGGTCGAGTGTGCGTCGCAGGCTGCAGTTCGCGAGTTCGTGGTGCCGGCGTTGAGACAGGGTAAAGACGCAATGATTTTGAGCGTTGGTGCGCTGCTCTGCGAACCGGGTCTTTTTGAGGAGGTTGAAAGGCTGTCAGGGACAAAAGGGTGCAAGGTGTACATTCCCTCGGGTGCAGTGGCGGGAGTAGACGGGCTGAAATCGGCTGCGGGTCTTGGTGACACTGGTGGTGGTGGCGACGGCGGGAGCGGGGTTCGGTCGGTGGAACTGACGACGAGGAAGCCGCCTCGGGGGTTTGAGGGGAACAAATATGTAAAGCAGCAGGGAATAAATTTGGCTTCGATAAAACAGGGGAAGCGGGCAGAGACGCTCTTCGAGGGCTCAGCGAGAGAAGCGGTTCGGCATTTTCCAGAGAATGTGAATGTGGCAGCGTCGCTGAGCCTTGCCGGTCTTGGTCCGGAGGCGACGCGGGTGCGGATTGTCGCGGACCCGTCTGCAGTGAGGAACGTGCACGAGGTTGAGGTGCTGGGAGAGTTTGGCAGGCTGTTTGTTCGGGTTGAGAATGTCCCGTCTCGAGCGAACCCGAAGACGAGTTTTTTGGCTGCTCTCTCCGCGATTGCAACACTGCGGGGCATTTTGTCTCCTCTGCGGGTCGGGACGTAGAACAGGTAGTCGTAACCTTCTCCGCCTGTGTGCTTGTGTTAAATCTGAGCAAACTGGAGACGCAATAAAAAAAAACGTGGGTGGGTTTTTTTCTCCCACCCGCCACACACTGTTCTTTCTTTTGGTTCTGTTAGTGCTGTGTTTGACTCACTTCCAGAATCCGCAGCCACTTCCGCCCCAGCGTCCGCCGCGGACGCCCCAGTTGTCGCAGACCCCGTCGCCGTCCTCGTCCACAAATCCCGGGCAGTCCTGCCAGGAGAGGTTGTAGTTGGCGAACAACTGCTGTCTGAACTCCAGCGCTTCCTGTCTCTGCTTCTCTCTGAACTCCTGCAGCTCTTGAACCGCCTCTTCTCTCTGCTCCTCTGTTAACTGGTTCATCAAACACCAGCACCCCGAAGGCTGAGAAGGCGAGGCGCCGGGACCACCGGGACCACCGGGACCGCCGGGACCACCGGGACCGCCGGGACCACCGGGACCGCGGGCACTCACTACGCTGCCGACCGCTGTCGCTACCACTGCCAGAACAAATATTCCAGCAACCAATTTCGTCTTCTTTCTGTCCATTTTTCTGTGGGAGTAGGAAGGCTCTAATCCTCCTTAAGCCTTTCGTTTCGCCCGGATTAGACCTAAATTAGACCTAAATCACACCCAAATTTCTTCCAAATCTCACCCTCTCAAATCATTCCCGACTTATGTAGAGCAGCACCAACAACGCCACAAACTCAAACAGATCCGGCAAGACCGCAAACAGCCCCAACGCGTACATCCGACGGTAACCGCAGGCGTACGGCAGAAACGGGTTTGAGGTGACCGCGTGCATAATTAGGAGAACAATGAACGCAATCAGCCCCAACGCGAACTTCGATTTTATCTGCCCGTAGCTCCTCGCGTAAATGAAAAGCAAGCACAACAGCAGAACAAGGTTTCCAAGCGTCACCACAGCCTTGAGATTTACGAGCCACAAGTCCTGCACAACCGCTGCCTGCATTTTTATCCCCTTTTCCCTTTCGCTCCTTCTTTTATTTCCCCTTCACTTTTTTCACTCTTAACTTTAAACTTATTCCAAATTCTCTCCAAAAACTCCGCAAAGACTTCGTACTCCGCTTCCGCGTAAGAAGACAAGAAATACACAGTGCCGTACCGCCTCTCCAACCTCTCCTGGCTGTCGCCTACGGAGTCAATTATTTTGTTCTCTTGCAGGATTTTGAGGTGGTGCCGCACGGTCTTGTAGTCCAGCCCCAGCAGCTCGGTCAGTTGGTTGGCGTTGTAGGGTCGCTCCTTCAGTGCTCGAATTATGCGAGCGCGGTTCGTTCCTCCTTTCGTGCCGACGAGCAGCCACCAAATCACTCGTTGCAGGGACATTCTCAACAATTTTAATAAGAACCGCCAAAGTTATTTTATGAAAGCCGTAGAATTCTCGCCAGTCTCGGAGAGTCAAATTACGAGGGCGATCGTCTCGGAGTTTGCGATCGAATTTGAGGAGTACGCGGAGAGTGAGGTAGTCGTAGTTGGCGGCGGTCCGTCGGGTTTAATGGCAGCGAAAGAGCTGGCGACCCGCGGCGTGAAGGTGCTGCTCGTCGAGCGGAACAACTACTTGGGCGGAGGATTCTGGCTCGGCGGGTTTCTGATGAACAAACTCACGGTCAGGTCGCCTGCAGAGAGCGTCCTCGACGAACTCGGCGTGCCTTACAAGGAGTGGAGCGGGAAGCAGAGTAGAGGGAAGCAGAGGAGCGGGCTCTTCGTCGCGGACGCAGCGCACGCGTGCTCGAAGTTAATTGCTGCGACTTGCGACGCGGGTGCGAAAATATTAAATATGACGGCTCTGGACGATGTAGTTCTGCACGGCGGGAAGGTGAGCGGAGTAGTGGTGAATTGGACTGCGGTCTCGTCGTTGCCGCGGGAAATCGCTTGTGTTGATCCTGTTTCGCTTGAATCTCAGGTCGTGATTGACGCAACCGGGCACGACGCGGTGGTGGTCAGGAAATTGGAGGAGCGGGGGCTGGTAAAAACAGAAGGGCAGGGAGCGATGTGGGTCGAGCGGTCCGAGAATTTAGTGGTTGAGAAGACTTCGGAGTTCTTTCCGGGGCTCGTCGTTACCGGAATGGTGGTCTCCGCTGCTTACGGGCTTCCGAGAATGGGTCCTACTTTTGGCGCGATGCTCGTCTCGGGGCAGAAGGCGGCGGAGGTTGCGGCTGAGAAATTAAGGCTGTGAAAGTTGTGAGAATATTGGGTCGCAATGAACACCGCGATTTATCTGGTCAAAGCAGTAATTCTCATCACCGCAGGCGTTACGATTGCGAACCTCGTGCTCGAAAGCAGTCTGATGAGGCGGCTGTCGGTTCTAATAACGCCGTTTTGCCGTGCTTCCAACCTGCCGAAAGAATGCGTCTTCTCGCTTGTTGCAGCGTTTTTTAACCCCACCGCGGGCAAGTCGGCACTCGCGGGTTTTTACCGAAACGGAAGGATTAGCGAGACGGAGACGACGCTAACGGCGGTGATGAGCACTTTTCCGATTGTCGTCGGCGAATCGCTGTTCAGGGTGCAGGCGCCAATCGCACTCGTACTTTTGGGTCCCTTCGTAGGCGGTATTTACATCTTCCTCAATCTCTTCTCCTCCTTTCTCCAGTCCTTCGCCGCCTTTCTCTACTCCAAATCCCACTTCCCTGCTCAACCCGAAGCCAAAAAAAAAGCCGAAATCGAAGCAGGAGCAGAAGCCGAAGTCGAACCCAAGAGCGAAAGAATGCGGAGGGCATTGAAAAAATCTTTTGGCTCGCTGAAAAAGGTAATTCCGATAACGGTGGTCGCTTTTTTAGTCGTAGACCTGCTCTTCAGGTCCGAAATCATAAACTACATCGGGCTTCTCTTCGACCCTGCTTTGAGAGTCCTGGGTCTGCCCGGCGAGAGCGTAACAGTGCTAATTGCGGATTTAGCACATTTCTCTGCGGGCTACGCCACTGTCGCTGCTCTGCTGGCTAACGGGGTGGTGACCGCGAAACAAGCCGTCTTGACGCTGCTTGTTGGCAGTCTCTTAATCATAACGCTAATTTATTTAAAATTCAGCCTCTCAATGTATATTTCGCTGTTTGGACGACTCGGCGTCAAGATAAGCGTCGTAAATTACCTCTCCAGTCTGCTTTCGAAAGTCGTCGTGATTCTTTTGGTTCTAATATTGATGTGATTTTAACGAATTATGAGCGAGCGTCAGGAGCGTCGGGAGCGTCGGGAGCGTCGTCCAGTCGGAGAAGTGTGTGTGCTGAAAATCGGCGGTAGCGTGCTGACCGAGAAGGGCACGGCTGATAAGGGCACGGAGAAGAGAGCCCGCAAGAGCGAGATAAAACGAATCGCTGAGGAAATCGCACTTGCACTCTCTTGCCACGAGCAGAGAGGAAAGGGTCTGGTTCTTGTGCACGGTGCGGGGTCGTACGGGCACCCGCAGGCGAAGCGGTATTTGGCGAGCCGCGACCCGAGAGACGCTTTAGTCACGCACGAGTCTGCGAAAGAACTGAACAGAATGGTTGTGGGTTCTTTGGTGCAGGCGGGGCTGAAAGCGGTCCCAATTCACCCTCTGAGCGGGGTCGTCTCGAAGAGGGGGGCAAAGGGGAGGGAACTAAAATATAAAATAAAAGAGCAGATAAAAATGGCGTTAAAAATGCGAATTATTCCCGTCCTGCACGGCGACATTATTTTTGACGAGGAGCAGGGGTTTCGGATTTTGAGCGGCGACCAGGTGGTAGTGTACGCAGCGAAAGAGGTGGCGAAGGAGTTCGGAGCGAGGGCGGTAAAGGTCGGCGTGGGCAGCGATGTCGACGGCGTTCTGAGTGGGGGAAGGGAAGGGGAAGGAGAAGTGGTGAGAGAGTTAACGCCTGCCGACGCGGAGAGGGAGAGGAAAAGAAAGAGCATAAAAGGGTCGGGGCATTTGGATGTGACTGGGGGGATGAGAGAGAAGGTTCGTCTGTTGGCAAAACTCGCGGACGAGAGTAAGATTCCGTCTCTGCTTTTCAATGCCGCGAGAGAAAGGAATGTTTATAAATTTCTGACCGACGACGAGACCCTGCTCGGCACGGAAATAATTAAATAAGAGTGACAAAAAAAGAATTCAATGCGTAAATTCAAACTTAGATCTAGATTAAAGATTCCCGAAACACACCCCAGGTACGCGTCGTTAATGCGGCGGGAAAAACTCGTTGCAGGCGTAGAAGCAGGAATAACGAGCAGACAGGGCTTAATCGCACACGGACGGGGCGAGGCGTTTGACTACTTAATCGGCGAGCGGAGTTTGGACTCGGCGAGGAGAGCGACGGAGGCTGCGGCGTCGTTGTTGCTTGCTGCGAAGAAGCCGGTGGTTTCTGTTAACGGGAATGTTGCGGCGCTGGCGGCTGCGGAGGTTGTAGAGCTGGGCGGGTTGTTGAACGCACCGTTGGAGGTGAACCTCTTTTACAGGACCGAGGAGAGAGTGAGGCGAATAAAAACGCTGTTAGAGAGGGAAGGGGCTGAAAGAGTGCTTGGTCTCAGAGCAGACGCGAGAATACCTGAAATCGAGCACGAGCGTGCGAAGACCGACCGCGAGGGGATTTACAGCGCGGACGTGGTTCTCGTCCCTCTGGAGGACGGAGACAGGTGCGAGGAACTTGTCAAGATGGGAAAGAAGGTCGTTGCGATCGACTTGAACCCTTTTTCGAGAACTTCCCAGCAGGCGACGGTGAGCATCGTGGACGACCTGGAACGGGCGTTGAAAAATCTCATAAATCTCATCTCCGCGGTTAAAGAGCAGAAGAGGAGCGGGGAGAGTGCTGCGGACCTGCTGGGTGCGGTGCTGCGAGGTTACGACAACAAAGCCAACCTGAGAGAAGCGGTTAAGGAAATCGTGAAGAGGCTGAAAGAAGATGCAGAAGGAGTACAAGCAGTGCCTGGTTCTTAGAGCGGATTTAAGGCTGTCAAAGGGAAAGACGGCGGTGCAAGCCGCTCACGCCTCGGTTCTGTCTTACAACCTTGCTACGACTCGCGAGAGACGGAAGTGGAAGGAGCAGGGGCAGAAGAAGGTCGTGCTAAAGGTTAGCGGTCTTGAGGAGATTTACAGACTGCGGGACGAAGCCGTGCGGCTGGGGCTGCCGTCTGCTGTTGTAGAGGACGCGGGGCTGACCGAGGTCCCGCCGGGAACGGTGACTGCAGTTGGAATCGGTCCTGCGAGTGCCGAGGAAATCGACAAGGTTACGAAGGATTTGGAGTTGCTGTGAAATTCATAAAAAATAAAAAAAGAGGGAGAAGAAAATTCACTCCCTCTTCCTCATCGCTACTGCAAGCACAGCGCTCAAAACTCCGACCAAATAAAGCAGTCCTACAGCACTGAACTCCGGCACTGGCACTGGTGGCGGCGCTGCTGGTGGCGCACCCGGACCACCAGGGTCAACGATTTTTCCGTCTCCAACAGTCTTGTCCCCTCTCTTACCTTCAACAACTTTCCGTCGTACATAAATTTGTACCAGTGGTCCGTTGGGTTGCTTAGTGTGGGTCCGTATTTCCAGTATTCCGAGCCTGCAGGCAGGTCACCAGGCAGTTCGATCGTGACCTTCACTGTTTCTCCTACTGCAAGCCCGGCTATGTTGAATTTGAAGAACCCGTGCTTGAAGACGAGGTTCGGCTTTCCTGCTTTCTCTGTTGGCTCTGCAACCGCCACAAGATCCTCAAACCCTCCTGCGCTGGTCTTAAACTTTGCAGTTCCCGTGCCTGTGTTTGTGTCTACCGAAGCCTCTGTTGGTGGTAGTGGTTTTGTTGTTCCTCCAAAGCCAAGCAGTGTTCCTGTGTACTCGCTCTCTTGCAAATTCGCCCAGACGTAGTTCTCGGCGGTGTTAACGCCAGTGTTGCTGCACCTGTGCCACGCTCCGTCTGTGTTGTTGTAGTAGTAAAATCCCATCGTGCTCTCGTCCTTTCCCGCTACCTCTGCGTCCGTGTAGTGCATCTCAACGTAAATCGGCCAGCTCACGTTCTCTTTGTCGCTGACTGCGACGTCAACGAATTTCTCAAGCATCTCTGCAGGCTTCTCTGCTTCCGGGTGCGGGTTCTCCTCGTAGTACGCCACGGTCGCCGTAACTTCTCCTGTTGTCGTAATTTCTACGGTTGTGCCCGATTCTGACGGACCCTCTACTGTCTCGGTCTCTCCTGCTGGAATCGTCTCGTTCTCGGTTGAGGTCGTTTTTGTGATTGTGAAGACCGCGTCGCTCGTGTCCTCACCCGTGTTTCCTTCAACGTCCCGTGCCTCCACTTTTACGAGACTCTTGTTTGAGGTTGCAGCAGGGTTCGGCACTGTCCACGAATATTTTCCGTCGTTCGGCTCGTTCGTCGCGATTTCTGTCCAAGTGCCTGGGTTTCCGTTGTTCGTTGAGTACGAGATGTTTATCGGGTTCGCTGCCAAGTTGTGCGTTCCTTTCGCCACGCTCCATTTTATGTCGTAGACCGAGTCGCCGGGAATCTCCTCGCCTCCGTCTGGCTGCGTTACTGTCGGTGCTGGCGGCACTTCTGGAACTGTTCCAAGCGGAGCGAAGACGCAGAACTCGGTGATGTTTGCGTAAACGTAGTTTTCAGCCGTGTTCACGCCGTTTACTCCCGAGCCGTCCGCCAGCTCCCAGTCCGCGGTGGTTTCGTTGTACTTGTAAATTCTGAGTGTCGCTTCGTCAACGCCGCCCAAGTCGCCCTCCTCGTAACTCACGTTCAAGAAAATCCACGAGTCCCCGGTCACGTTCGTTGCGTTCACGAACTTACTGATGTTTGCCTTTCCTGCAGGGTCTGGCGGTGCAGTTCCCGTTTCCACGCCTTTCACCCCCACTCCGTTCTCGTAGTTGAACGAGACGGTTGTCGAGTAGCTGCGAAGGGCGAGGTTTTTTACGGTGTTGTTCTGCGAGCGGTTGCCTGAGTAGAAGCTGTAGTTGGTGTTGTTTGCGGCGGTGTTGTCAGTCAGCGTGTTGTTGGAATTCCCTACCTCTTCCCAGTCAGGGAACATGCAAATCAGTGCGAATCCTTTGTCGGTGTTGTTGCAGGCTCGGTTCTCCGAGAGCGTGTTGTAGTCGCAGGCGTCGTTGAGCAGAATTCCGACCTTGTTCGCTTCTGCGGTGTTGTTTGTTACGGCGTTGTGCGAGGCGTTGTGGTCAAGGAAAATCCCGACGCCCTCGCCCGTGTTTTCACGCACGCAGTTGTCTTTTATCGTGTTGTGCGTGCAGTTCATTCCCAGGTAAATTCCGTTGTCGGCGTTGGAGCAGACGGTGTTGTTGTTTAGGTCGTTGTAGTGGCACTCGTCCCAGACTAAAAGTGCTGCCCACAAGCCAGTGTTTTGGCTAATGTTGTTGTAGCTGAGCGTGTTGTTGCTTGAAGAGAAGAGTTCGATTCCGTGCGCGTTGTTCTTGTTTGCGGTGTTGTTTGTGAGGTTGTTGTCGACCGAAGATTCAAGGTAAATTCCGCAGTTGGTGTTGTTCGAGGCGTTGTTGTTCGCGACGGTGCAGTTGTCCTCGAAGATTAAAGCGATTCCGTCGCCGAAGTTGTCGGTTGCGGTGTTGTCCGAGATTGTGTTGAAGCTCTCGCCACAACCCATAACTTGTATTCCTCCGTCCCAATTTTCTGTTGCGGTGTTTTCTGTAATTTTGTTGTTGCTCGAGTCAGACACTTGGACGCCCTGTTCTGAATTACCTTTTGCCTCGTTCCCGCTTACCTCGTTGTTGTCTGAGCCCAGCAAATTAACGCCAGAAGCCGGCTGCGGCATTATCGCAGACGTAACACCAGCCCAACTACCAGCCCAACTACCAGCCCAAAGACCACCAACCCTTTCAACAACATCTCCGTTGTCGTTGCAAATATTGTCGGTGACGCTGTTCTCGAACGAGCCGAACAGACTAATGCCAGACCCCCAGTTGCTCGAGGCGTTGTTGTTCGCGACGGTGCAGTTGTCCTCGTTTATCAAAGTTATTCCATCGCCGAAGTTGTTGGTTGCGTTGTTGTTGGAGATGTTGTTGTGGCTCGAAAGTAGCACCTCTTCAACCTCAACGCAAATTCCTGACCCTCCGCTGCCTGGATACATTCCTGTCTCTGACGCGGTGTTTTCTACGATCTCGTTGTGGCTCGAGGACTGCACATAAATTCCGTAACCGCACTCTATGGCGTTCCTCAGCACTGTGTTTCCTGTAACTTGGTTGTAGTCTGAAGAGTTTTGCAGCCAAATGCCGTGGTAGTAATTTCCAGTTACAATGTTGTCCGCGATTTTGTTGTAGGTTGAGGGGTCGAGGTGAATTCCCGGTCCGTTGCTCGATGCGTTGTTTCCTGTAATCCTGTTGTTGTGTGAGTCCTCCAGGAAAATGCCTCCAGAGTCCCAGCCCCAGTTCTCAATTGCGTCGTTGCCCGAGATTTCGTTGTCGTTGGAATTCTGAAGGTGGATTCCGCTCTCGCCGTTGTTGTTCGCGGTGTTGCCTGTGATCGTGTTATTGTTTGAAGACTCCAGGCAGATGCCGCAGTAGTTTCCGGTCAGGGTGTTGCCGAGAATTGTGTTGTTGTTGGTGTTGGCGAGGAAAATGCCGTCGAAGTTCGTTGAGATGTTGTTGTAGGAGAAGTTGCAGTGACTACCCGCTCCCTCGTGGGAAATCCCTGCTGCGTCGTCAGTCGCTCCTGTAATTGAGAGTCCCGTGAGGTTCACGAAGTTTGCGGTTACGTTGAAGACGTGGCTTGTTTCTACCGCTGCGTTAACAATGCAGTTCGCAGTGCCGTTCTCGGACCGAATTGTTAGTCGCTGCTTGTTTACGACCACGTTCTCGTTGTAGGAGCCGTCCTTGACGCAGACGGTCTCGCCTTCGGCTGCGTTGTCCTCCGCGGCTTGAATTGGCGTGCCGCTGCCGTTAAACACGCTGCTGTGTCGCCACCAGCCTGTCTCGTTCACGCAAATGTCCCCGCAGGTACAGGGCAATGCACTCGCTACTCCCGCGGTTGCAAAAAGGGCAAGGGTAAAAAACAAACCCGCCAGCCCCGCCGCGGTTAAAACTCTCGTTCCTGCTCTGTTTTGAGTTGTGCTTTTTGATTTTGTTTTATTTTCGGTTTTTGATTTTGCTTTCTCTTTTGTGTTCATTTTTTATTTCACCTCCTAATTTTTTACTTCGCGGGGAACCGTCTCTTCGCGGGGAACCGTCTTCTTGAGTTTAACTTGTGTTTGGTTTGACTTGTTGCTTTCTTTTTCTTCTCCCCCTCTTCGCTTCGCCTGCGCGATTTTTTCTCTCCTGCTAACTCACTTGACTTCTCACTTGTTCCCTTTTACCCTATTTTTATTACTTCCATAAATACCTTCTTACCAAATCAAACACGAGTATAAAAAAGTTTCTAAATTTTCGCCCTCGCCGCTGCCTGCCCTCGCGAAAACACTGCACTCGTGGTGTGTCTCGGTTACTTTTACGCCGCGCGCTCTTCCTACAAAAAGTTCTCTCTTATTTCACCCGCTTTCTCAATCCCGAGCTCGACCATTTCAAGCACCTCGTCCTCCTTCAGCCCACCGCTCCCGCTCTTCTGCATTCCTGACAGGCTGCCGTCCGCGTTTGAAATTACCGTTAACTTTGTCGTGGCTGCGTTCTCCTCGTTAACATTCGGGTCTACCAAAATCTTCCCCTCGATTTTCGCTGTCGTTACCGCTACTGGCGTCTCCCGAATCGGCAGTCTGCTGCTCTCTCGCCCTTCCTCTTCTTCCCCTTCTCCTGCAGGAGCGGGCAAGCCCCACTTCTCGAAGGGTATTCTGGCGTTCAGAAGGGCAGAAATCGCACCCAACGCAGCCGCGTCCACCAAGTTCCCGCCGTTGTCCAAAATATGAATGTCGATAAAAACAATCCAGACCTTCTCGCCTTCTTCAATGCAGAGTCTCTCCAAGTCAATCGCTTCCGAGCCACGAATCCCGCGGTCCACTACCCTCGCCAACTGCACGCTGTCTTCCCTCGGCGGTCCCGACTCAAACTCGGGCGACGCCAGCGGAACAAGCTCCGCGTTCGTTATTATTACACCCTTGTTTGGCGTGTCTGGAAACGGCGCACCAACATCGAGCTTCACGCCAACTAAAACATCAGAATCCCCGATTTTCACCCTCGCCGACCCCTCTGCTCTCTCCGCTACTCCTCGCTCCACGCTTATTTCCCGAAACTCGCGAAATCCCCTGCCGTCTTCTCTCTTCCCGCTTGCTACTAAATTAGCCACATAATTCTGCTTTATTTCATCCATAATCTCAAGTCCCATTTTTATTCCCCCCTTTTTCGCTTTTACTACCGCTGTTGCTGCTGCTGAATCGCTCAATTAACGCTGCTCGCTGCAACTCGTAAATCTGACGGCACGCGCCCATCGCGAGTTTCAGCCCACGCCCAAACTCCTCGGCAGTCAGGTGACCGTCCATTTGGAGCAGTGTAATCGTGTTCGTCCTCGCGACCATCGCGATCGGCATATCCGCCTCGCCGTGGTTGTCTTCTGTCCCATTCAAATCCAAGACCACCTGCCCGTCTATTTTGCCAACCGCGACCGAAGAGACCAAATCTTTCATCGGAATCCCCGCGTCCGCGAGTGCGACCGACGCTGCGTTTATCCCCGCTGTCCTCGTCCCCGCGTCGGACTGCAGAATCTCGACATAAACTTCTATCGCAGCCTTCGGGTAGAACTCCCGCATAATTACAGGCTCAAACGCCTCTCTGCTCACTTTTGAGACCTCTACGCTCCTCCGGTCCGGTCCAGGTCGTTTCCTGTCGTCCACCGAGAACGGTGCCATATTGTAGCGGAACTTTACCACCGCCATCTTCGCGTCTTGAGCGTGCCTCGGGTGCATTTCCTTCGGACCGTAGACCGCAGCAATCACCTTGTTCTCGCCCAACTCAAAGTAGCACGACCCGTCCGCCCGTTTTAAGACGCCAACTTCAATTTTTATCGGTCTGAGCTCTTCAAAACCCCGACCGTCCAACCTCTTCCCGTCTTTTATGAGTTCTCTTTTTTCTACCGCTTCCTCTTCCTTTTCTCTTTCTTCGTTCATTTTCACTTCTCTAATTTCATTTATTCCCTCTAAAAGGCTCTAAAAAATCCGCTATTCTGTCGGTTAAACCCGCGGTGTGTGCCTCGCTCACGATTTTTGAAATCACCTCTGACACGAGGTTCATATTTTCTTCACTCCCTTTTATCCAAATGCGTCCGTTCTCCGCGATGAAAATAGAGCAGTTGCACTTCTCCTTCAGCATCCTAACCATCGAACCGCTCCTGCCGATGACGCGTGGCACTTTAGTGTGTGAAATTTCCAACAACCTCCCGCCACCGCTGCCACCTCCACTCCCGCGTCCAATCTTGAAATCCTCTTCTAACGCCAAATCCACCCGCATTAGCGCATCTACTTTCGCTACCTTCGCCACGATTAAATCGTCTAAATCTAAATATTTCTTCATATCGCCAAATTCGATCCGCTCCTCCCTCGCCCCTCGCCCTCTCGCTGCACTTTCTCTCGTCCCGCTCCCTCTCGCTGCACTTTCTCTCGTCCCGCTCCCTCTCGCTGCACTTTCTCTCGTCCCGCTCCCTCTCGCTGCACTCACTCTCATCCCGCTCCCTCTTGCCCCTCCTTCTCTTCTGCCCCTTCCTCTAGCGTTAGAACCAGCACCTCTCCCAGCACCTGCAAATTCAGAGCTGTGCAGCCGAGCCTCGTAAGGAGAGGCAATGTCAACAATCCAATACGGAAAAGAAATCTCAACCACTTTTCCTATTACAACATCCCCCTGCGTCGGCACGTACTTCCCTGAAAGTGCCATCACTTTTATCTCGCCTTTCTCGTTCAGCACGCCGTACCGCGACGCGTAGACCTTACCGTCCTCAACGTAAGTCCCCTCGCCTGCACGACCCGTCTCTTCGGAGAGCAAATCCCCAGGAACTGCGATTTTGTACATTTGTGAATAAAAATTAATCGCACAGCAATAAATAAGCCTTTCGTAATTCCGCTCCACCTTTTCGTTTGCAGAAAATTCATCCAACCTCATCCAACCAATTCTTCGTACTCACTGCACAGCACCTCCTTCAAACGCTCTGCCGTCTTTTTTCCCACACGCTCAACCTCCCTCAGCTCCTCCTCCGACGCCGTTACCAGCCGTTCGACCGTCTTGAACCGCCTCAGCAAGTTCCTCGCGGTCACGACGCCGACATTTGACAACGCGGAGACGAGGAACTCCTGCTGCTCTTTCAACGACGCCGAGGGCTTCTTTCCGTGCGGGTTCACCTCTGTCTTCGTTCCGTTCGCGTTCGGCTGCTGCTCTCGCTTTGCGATTAGGTAAATTAGCGACGCCGTGTCTAGTTCGTCGCGGGTCTGCAGCACGGGAACCGAGAAGTCAAGAGCGATCGCAGCCAGCACGCCCCGCACCGCGTTTGGGTGCACACGCCGCTGCCCCTCCTGTCCCTGCCCGTAAACCGACCCCCTACCCTCGAGAACGAGCAGTGGTTTCTCGTACTCGCTTCGCAGCCGCCGAACCTGCTCCAGCAAGTTCCTGCGACCGTTCACGAGCGAGTCCAGAAAATCTGCAGTGGTCTTACGCTCGATGCAGACCTTCTCTGAGACGACGTAGTCGCCGACGCCCAAATTCTGCAGTTCTAACACCGCACCCGCCTTCTCCAAGAACCTCGGCACGCCCGACTTCGTCTCTCGTGAGTCTACGACGACGGTTACTTTTTGCTCCGCTGCCTCGTCGTCATTTTTTAAGTCAGTAATTTTGCGTTGCTGCTCGCTCCTTTCTTCCCTCGCCTCTTCAACCGTCGGCGTCGCCCCGTTTCTCATTTCGTTAATCCGCTTCCGCATTTCACGCTCCTTGTTCCTACTGACCCAGTAGTAAGCCTCGTCCCTCGTCCCTTTTGCAATTAGCACGACCACCCGCCCTATTTTTTTGCGAGCGGTTCTTCCTTTCCGCTGAATGCTTCTTATCGCGGACGGAATCGGCTCGTAAAACAGAACGAGGTCGGTCGCGGGAATGTCAAGCCCTTCCTCCGCCACTGAGGTAGCGACCAAAACATTGAAGACGCCGTCTTTGAACTTCTTTATTATTTCTACCTGCTCCCGCTGCTTCAGTCCCTTGTCCTCTGGCTTTGACGCCTGCCCAATGAATTTGACCGCTCTTATTCCTTCTTTTTCTGAACCCTGCTCCTGCAAACTCCGCCCCTGCAAACTCCGCCCCTGCAAAGCAGAGAAAACCATCTCCGCAGTGTCGCGGTAGTTGGTAAAGACGATTATTCTCGTCTCGGGGTTAGCACGAACCTCGTTCCGCAGAATGTCGAGGAGGACGCCGAGTTTTGGGTGCTCACCCTCGTAAGAGGCAGCCGCGAACACAGCCTCCACGAACTTGTGGTCCTTTAGCAGCCGCTTTGCAGCCTTGCTGCCCTGCTTCGAGACTGCCTCTGCTCGGAGCCGGTCAAAATACCGCCGCAGTGCGAAGATGCCCTGCGTCTCCACCAACTCAACCGCGTGCTTTATTTTTAGCACCTCCGCCTGCAGCGAGAGGGCTTGGTAGAGGCTCGGCTGCCTCTGTCTCGCCAGTTGCGTCTCTATTTTCCCCCGTAACTCCAGGAGTTCGGTCTTTGAAATCTCTCTCCCCACCCGCCCGCTCTTCTTCCGCAGCAGGAAGCCGAGTTTCTGAAGTCTGCGAACCCGCTCCTCCAAGACCTCCTCTAACACCCGCTTCTGCCTCTGCATCTCCGCAGGGACCTCAACGCTCCGCCACTCCAACTCCTTTCTGAAGATGTAAGGGGCGACGTCGCGGTCGTGTTCAGTCCTGCTCTCCACCCTCGAGATGCCGAGTGCGGTGCAGATTTCCAGAATCTTCTTCTTGTCGCTGCCCGGAGAAGCGGTCATTCCCAAGACTAACGGCTCTCTCCCCTGCTCCGCCGTCTGCTCTGCGTACTTCTCCGCGATGTAAACGTACGAGTAGTTCCCGACCGCCCGGTGGCACTCGTCAAAAATCAGGAGTGCAACTCCGCCGAGGTCAATTCTGCCGCTCAAAAGGTCGTTCTCAATTATCTGCGGCGTTGAGACGACTACGCTCGCGGACCGCCACTGCTCCTCTCGTTTTGCCGGTGCTATCGTGCCCGTGAAGGTCTGAATTAGCGAACCGTCAAGTCTCAGCACCGCCTTTAAGAACGCGGAATGCTGCTCGACCAGTGGTCTCGTGGGAGCGAGAAAAAGAATTTTTCCGTTCGCCTGCCGTTCCAGCCGTTCAACCAGAACCAAAAGAGCAACGGTCGTCTTACCCAAGCCCGTCGGCAGAACGAGCATCAAAGATTCCTTCTTCGCGGCTTCCGCGATCGCGGTTTGGTACTCCCTCCGCTCTACTACCCCCTCTTTCAAGAGCGGGTGCGAGACGAACTGCGGGGCGAACTTTGGTGCGTTCATCGGTGAAAATAGAAAAGATTTTATAGTTATTTTGCATAAAAAGAGAAAACAGAAAGAAACGGCGTGAGAGCGAGATGAGAAGAGATGAAAATGAAAGACAAAGGGAACATTCTGGATTTGGAGGCTGAAGTGATTTACAACGGGCTGTGCTGCTACTGCGGGACTTGCGGTGCGTTCTGCAAGGAGTACATTTCATTCGAGCAGGAGCGACCCGTGACGAGGAAGAAGTGTTACGAGATTCACGGTGCGTGCTACGATTTCTGCCCCCGGACTTTCTTCGCTCCTTTTGAGGTAGAGCGGGCGGTCTTCGGCGCCGTGCGGCGCGACAACCTGCTGGGCTACTACGCAACCGAAGAAGACATTTTTACGGCACGAGCGACTGACGAAACGGTGAGAGCGCGGGGGCAGGACGGCGGCGTTGTCTCGGCGCTGCTCGGCTTCCTGCTTGAGCGCGGGGAGTTGGACGCGGCGGTCGTTTCGAAGAAGTCTGAAGAAGGAGAGGGAGAAGGAGAGGGAGAAGGAACTGGTGAAGGAACTGGTGAAGGAACTGGTGAAGGAACTGGTGAAGGAGCGGGGGTGTGGGAAGCCGAGCCGTTCGTTGCGACGACCAAAGAGGAGGTGCTGGCAGGAGCGGGCTCGAAGTACACGCAGTGCCCTTCGGTCTTGGGCGTTGGCGACGCTCTCGAACGGGGGTACAAGAAGGTCGCACTCGTTGGGCTGCCGTGCCACATTCAAGGAATGCGGAAGGTTCAACTCTCGCGGGGGTTTGATGTCGGGGCGGAGCGGGTGAAGTTGTGCGTCGGGCTCTTCTGCACCGAGACTTTAGAAATGCCGCGGCTCAAGGCGAAGTTGGCGGAGTTGGGCACGAGAATAGAAGAGGTCGAAAAGTTCAACATAAAAAAAGGCAAATTCATCGTGCAGACGCAGGAGGGGAAAGAGTTAAAGACGCCGATAAAAAAGCTGCGGGACTGCGTGCGCGAGGCGTGCGACTACTGCTACGATTTTGCCGCGGAGTTCGCTGACCTCTCGGTCGGTTCAATCGGCTCCGAACTCGGCTGGTCTACTGTGATTGTGAGAAGCGAGCCGGGGCGGGAAGCGGTGAAGCAGGCGGAAGAAGCGGGCATTTTGGAAACCGCAAGGCTCTCCGAGGAGCAGTTAGAGGCAGTGCGGGGCTTGGCGTCGTTCAAGAAGCAGGGGAACTTGAAGAGCATTTACGAGAAGGCGGAGCGGGTTAGAATAATGAATCTTGAGGTGGAGCCGGAGAGGTTGGGGAAGTTTTTTGGTGTAGGTGGAGAGAAAAAAGAGAAGAAAGAAAAGAGGGGTGAAAGAAAATGGCGGTAGATGTTTCGGCACGAGAATACAGGACGATAAGAGAAGCAGCGGGTCCGTTAATCGTTGTAGGCGATGTAGAAGGCGTTTCGTACGGCGAGGTAGTGAAGATTGTGACGCCCGATGGGGAAGAGAAGACGGGGCAGGTCTTGGAAGCGAGCAAAGGGCTGGCGGTAGTTCAGGTCTTTGAGGGCACCAGCGGAATTGACACTGCGAGGACGAGGGTGCGGTTTACGGGCGAAACAATGCGAATTAGCGTCTCGCAGGAAATGGTTGGGCGGTTCTTTGACGGGCTGGGCAGGCCGATTGACGGCGGACCTGAGGTAATTCCAGAAGACCGGCTCTCAGTCATCGGCGCTGCAATAAACCCGACTGCACGCGACTACCCCCGCGAGTTCATTCAGACCGGCATCTCCACGATTGACGGAATGAACACGCTCGTTCGTGGTCAGAAGCTGCCGATATTTTCAGGGGCAGGAATGCCGCACAACGCCCTCGCTGCTCAAATCGCAAGGCAGGCGAAGGTGCTGACTACAAGCGAGCCGTTCTCGGTCGTCTTTGGCGCGATGGGAATAACGCACGAGGAGGCGTCGTTTTTTATGCGTGACTTCGAGCGGACGGGTGCGATCGAGCGGATTGTGGCGTTTGTCAACCTCGCGGACGACCCTGCGATTGAGCGTGTGATAACGCCGCGAATGGCACTGACGACCGCGGAGTTCCTTGCTTACGAGTACGATATGCACATTCTCGTTATTCTCACTGATATGACGAACTACTGTGAATCGTTACGGGAGATCTCGGCGGCACGAGAGGAGGTGCCGGGCAGGAGGGGCTACCCCGGCTATATGTACACGGACTTGTCGATGAACTACGAGCGGGCGGGTCGGATAAAAGGACGCAAAGGCACGATTACGCAAATTCCAATTTTGAGTATGCCCGACGACGACATCACGCACCCAATTCCTGACCTCACAGGCTACATCACTGAGGGGCAGTTCGTCCTCTCCCGCGACCTGCACAGGCGTGGGATTTTTCCCCCTGTTGATGTTTTGCCGTCGCTCTCGCGGTTGATGGACGAGGGAATCGGACCGGGCAGGACGCGGGAAGACCACGCCGGCGTCTCGAACCAACTTTATTCCGGCTACGCGGAGGGACGAGATATGCGGGACTTGGTCGCGGTCGTCGGAGAGGAGGCACTGACGAGCAGAGACCGGAGCTACTTGGAGTTCGCAGACGAGTTCGAGAAGCGGTTCGTTACGCAGGGCAGGAACGAAGAGAGGAGCATTGAGGAGACGCTGGGGCTTGGCTGGGATTTGCTGGCGACGCTGCCCGAGGGCGAGCTGAAGCGGATTGACGAGGAGATAATAAAAAAGTACCACCCGAAATATAGGGTAGGGGTTTAAAGCCAGTGGGGGTTTAAAGCCAAAACCCCATAAATTCTTTAAATACACGCCTTTTATCACACAAATATCAACATCCAAACTCGCACCCGCGTACCCCTTAACAAACCACGCAGTCTCGTCTTTTACACCCTCGCGGTCCTCTCGCGCACCGCAGCCACAATTATCGGCAACGCGATCGTGGCGTCGCAGTAAACCGTAACCGCCCGCGCGTTCGCACCGACCTTGCCCCACGACTTCGCTTCGTCCAGCGTCGCACCGCTTAATCCCCCGTTCTCCGGCGTCTCGGTGGTTATTTGAATCGCGTAGTCAAAGCCCTCTCGCTCTCTCTCTCGCTCTTGCTCCTCACCTCCGTCTCTCCCCTGCACCCGCGGCGGTGCGACCAGCGCGGTCTGGAAAATAAAGTTCTTAGGCACGCCGCCGCCGAGAATTAGCACCCCTGTCCGTTTCGCCTCGCAGAAAATATCCACCAACTCCTTCATATCCTCGAACGCGTCCACTCGTAAATTGCTCGTCTGCTTGTAAATCCAAGCGTGAAGTCCGATCATAGAATCCGCAATCGCAGGGCAGAACACGGGCACCCCGCTCTCCGCTGCACTTCGTAAAATAGAATCCGGGTCCGAGAGGCTCTCTCCAATCGCTCTTGTCAGTTCCCTAATGCTGTACCGCTTCTCCCTCTCCTTCTTCTCCACCCTCTTCTCCCTCTCCTCTCTCTCCGCCCTCTTCTGACCGAGTTTTTCAAAAACGCCCCTCAAAAAATCCTCCAACCTCGCAAACGCCTCGTCACGCACAATTACATCGTAGATTCTGTCGCTCCCTTCGCCTCGCAGCCACACGTCGTCCACCGCTGCACCTGGGTCTGCGCCGCCTACGGCTTCGCCTACGATTTTGTAGTGCCGCTCGCCGAGTGCTTCCAGAATGTCGTGCACGAGGTTTGCGCCCGTCGTTACCACCACATCCACGAGCCGCTCCCGAATCATCTCTGCCAGCACGGTTCGCATTCCCGCAGGAACTAACGCACCAGCAACACCCAGGAACTTTGTCGTCTTTTCGCCCTCTCCCCTCTGCAGCATTTCCTCGTAAATGTCCACCGCCTCCGCCAACCTGCCGGCTCCGAAGGCACAGCCGCCCAAACCTCTCACAAGCTCGTCTACGCTCGTCTTCTTCCCGATTTTCACGCCCTGCACTTCCTTTAGCCGCATTCCCTATTGCTCTGTTTTTATTTTAGCAATTTATAAACAGATGTAAAATGAGCATTACATTCAAGGAACTTGCAAAGAAAGTGCTAAAAGAAGAAAAGAAGCCCCTTACAGCAGAAAAAATCTGGGAAATCGCAAGACAAAAGAGATATGACAAACTTGGAAATTTCAAAGGCAAAACTCCTTGGAGATCAATTGGAGCGAGAATTTATGTAGACATTAGAGATAACAAGCAGTCTCCCTTTGTTAAAATAGATTCCAAACCGAGAAAGTTTTTCCTGCGAGAATTAACAAGCAAAGAAGATTTGAGAAAAATAGAAGAAGGGGCGAACGTAGAAGTAGAAAGACCAGTAGAAGTAGAACCTACCGAAACAAAATATTCAGAAAAGGATTTACACCCCTTCTTAACATATTTTGCTTATGCCTACCTTGGAGTGCACACAAAGACAATAAGTCACGAAAAATCGAGCAAGAAAAGTTACGCACAATGGTTGCATCCCGATTTGGTAGGTGTCTATTTCCCAATTGGCGAATGGAAAGACGAGGTTATAGATTTTGCTAAGGAAGTAGGCACTAAACTTATCAGGGTGTACTCTTTTGAGATGAAAAAAGAGTTGACTTTTTCAAACCTGCGAGAGTCCTTCTTTCAAACTGTTTCTAACTCATCTTGGGCAAATGAGGGGTATCTTGTTGCTGCAAAAATATCTCAAGACGATGATTTTCTATCCGAAGTGAAGCGGCTGTCTGCTTCATTTGGGATAGGAATAATAAAAATTGATTTAGAAGATCCGGATTCATCAGAAGTTCTATTTCCTGCAAGATTCAAGAGCGAATTGGATTGGGAGACCATCAATAAACTGAGTACGGGAAATCGTGATTTTAGGGAGTTCATAAAAAGGATAAAGATTGACATTTCCAGTAAAGAGGTGAGAAAAGAGAAATATGACAAGGTCTATGAAACAGAAAAATTAAAGGAGGATCTCAAGAATATTAAAGGAGGATCTCAAGAATTCTCGATTTATTAAATTTTATAAACGCTTTATAAACGAGAAAAACAAAACAGAGGGTAGGGGCTGTAAGGTAGCCAGGCATCCTCCCAGCTCGGGGAGCTGGTAACCGGAGTTCAAATCTCCGCAGCCCCATTTTTTTTAGTCCGAAGCACTAAATTCCAAATAAAATCAAAAAGGCAAAAAAATAAAAAGAGGAGTAGTGCCTCTCCTCCTCTGCCCGATTTCTGCTCTGCTCTACTCTTACCCTTACCTACCTCATTCTTTCAACCACTCTCTTCAAATTCTCCTCTAGTCCTGCTCCTGTTTCTGCTCCTGCTCCTGTTGCTGCTGGCACTGCTCCTGCTTCTCCTTTCCAGTACGGCACGTAAGCCCACCACAAAGCGTCGCACTCGAAGACCTCGCCTCCTGCTGCGGCGTCCGAGAGCTGCACGTAGAACAAATTCCCGAACGGCTCGGCACCCCAGTTCGGAATCCCGAAACTGAACTCAAGGCTCTCGCTGTACTCCGCGGCGACCGACTTGGTCAGCACAGGCACGCAGACGCTGTACTCCGGCACTACCCAGAACCACTGGAATTCCAAACTGCAGTTCGTCGGGTTCGCAACGCTCACTGCAACTTCCATTTTGTCCCCGATTCTGTACTCTGTCTTGTCGGTCGCAACGGAAACGCTCGGCTCGCCGATTTCAAACGAGACCGTCGGCTCCGGGTCGGCGTGTTTGCGAATAAAAATCCAGTTTGCAAAACCTTCAATTTCCCCTGGGTGCCAAGCATCTGTGTTAAACTCAACAATGGGTGCAAATTTTGAATCACTGTCTTTTTGAATATCGTAGTCTTTGCTCAAAATATGGTGGTGCTCGTGGAATCCCTCCAAGTGACTTGCATAGATTACTGTTTTTAATCGGTTGGGCTGAGTGAAATTAAAGCTGTATCCTGGATTATTGTCTCTATCTATATAAATATTGCTCCCTTTTTTCAGTTTAATAAGATAGGGCTTTTCGCTTTCGTATTCCAGACCGTATGCGAACACAGCCGTGAATTCTGTGTCTGTGTCTGTTAAGCTGCCGTTACCGAATAGCACACCCACTCCAAAGTTTTTATTCCACCAGTCCATCGGCATTTTCATCTCTGCTTCTACGACCAATGGGAACTTGGTGTCAAAACTGATATTTTTTGGTTTTAAAACGAAACTACCTTGAGTAGGTCTGTACGCTCTCAACCATCCATCGTCCAGAGAGAAATTTATCTCTGCGGGGTAATAGAAATCGATGCAGTCATCGCGATCCCATGAAAAACCTTGCCAATTGTTTAGTGAAGAAGGACTGCTGAAATTGTCGAAGAACTCGAAGACCGCGTTACCTTTGCTCTCGCTCGCTGCTGCGGGGTTGCCCCAGCGCATTTTCAAAAAGACGCTCTCGCCCGCGGGCAGAACCGGCACGCGCACCCAAACCGCCCCTCGCTTCTCCACGCCGTCAAACTCCTCAAGCCAGTAGTTCAACTCCTGCCCTGCGAACGAAAATCGGAGGTCGCCCCCGTCGGTCTTCGCTTCGGTCGGGAAGTTCTCGCCCGACAAATTCACGAGAATCGGGTACTCGTGAAGCGTCGTTCCAGAGTTCTCGGAGACGCGGAGGGTCGTTGAGAAAGCCCAGTCGCCGCTGCCGAGCGGGGTCGCTGCCGCTGCTGCGGAGGTCGCTGCTAACACTACTGCCGTTGTCAAAAAAGCAATTGCCAGCACTTTTCTGCTTGTTTTTGTAGTCATTTTTTTTTCGTCACCCCCTAATTTTTTCTTCCCCCTTGTTTTCTTCTCGCCTGAAGATAAGAGGAAGATAAGAGGAGCGTGACAAAGTTTTGTTATCTTTTCGTATTTTTTCATCATGTTTAACATAAATATAATTTGTTTTGTCTCTTTAAATACTTACCTCGTTTTTATCTCTAAAAATACAAGAAAATTGAATGCGAGGAGAAGTAGAGAGAAGAGGGAAAGGAATGAGAGAAAGTTTTCTTATTGGGCGGAGTTGGAAGGAGGGGGGAGGAGATATTGGTACGAGGTCGTCGGGAGATTTGGGTTTAGAGCCCGTTATGTCAAAGAGGTTGATGAACGAGAAGAAACAATCAAATTTTACCAAGAAATATACGATGACAAAGGCGATTTAGTGGAGGTTCACGAGAAGTTTCCGAGAGATTTGGGGCATCGGCGGTTAAGAAGAAAAACAGAAGGAACAGAAGAAAATGGTGAGGAAAATCACTAAGCAGGATGTAGCGAGAAAAATATCGTCTTATCTCAACCGTACGATCACGCTTGAGCAGATGGTTGATTGGGCGGAGGAGATGATCTGCGAAGCCGAATATGAGGAGGGGGATTTTGAGTTGATAAAGGAGGTCTTGAGTCGTTTGGGGCTTGCGGATGTCAAGGAGTTCGGGCTGTCCTGGGACGACTGCTACAATTTCCTCTCACGATTGGGCTACCAAGTCAGAGTTTTTTTGTTTTACAAAACAGATAAAAAAAGCCCTGGGCGGGACTCGAACCCGCGCTCTCCACCTTACCAAGGTGGCGCATTTCCACTATGCTACCAAGGCACCAATTTTTTCACTTTTTTATTTTTGTGTTTATTTTATTTTTGTGCTTAACTTTATATAGAACCGCAAATATACAAAAATAAAAAGTAAAGAAAAAACAAGGAAAAAACAAGGAGAAGAAAAGAAATGGCACAATTAGGCGGAACGCCGGTATTGATATTGAAGGAAGGCAGTGAGCGGACGAGAGGAAAGGACGCACAGAGCAGGAACATTCTCGCAGCGAAGACGATCGCGGCTGCGGTGAAGTCTACGCTTGGACCGAAGGGGATGGACAAGATGCTCGTGGACTCGATGGGGGACGTTGTGATAACGAACGACGGGGCGACGATTTTGAAAGAGATGGACATCGAGCACCCTGCGGCGAAGATGATGGTCGAGATCGCGAAGACGCAGGACGACGAGGTCGGCGACGGTACGACGAGCGCGGTTGTAATCGGTGGCGAGTTGCTGAAGAAGGCGGAGGACTTGCTCGAGCAGGAGGTTCACCCGACGCTGATCGTGACGGGCTACAGGCTCGCGGCTGAGAAGGCGTACGAGGTCTTGAAGGACTTGGCGCTGGATGTCACGCCTGAGGACACCGAGACGCTGAAGAAAATCGCAACGACCTCGATGACGGGCAAGGGCGCAGAGGTTGCGAGGGATTTGCTAACCAACCTTGCAGTTGAGTCGGTGCGGGCGATCGCGGAGCAAGACGGGAAAGGGAAAATCGACATTGACCACATAAAACTGGAGAAGAAGACAGGCGGGAGCAAGGAGGACACGGTCCTGATAAAAGGGATGCTGGTGGACAAGGAGCGGGTGCACTCGGGAATGCCGAAACTCGTGGAGAACGCGAAGATTGCGCTCGTGAACTCTGCGCTTGAAATCGAGAAGACCGAGGTGGACGCGAAGATTGAAATCACCTCGCCCGACCAGATGAAAGCGTTCTTGGACGAGGAGGAGAAGATGCTGAAGGGAATGGTGGACAAGGTGTCGGAGAGCGGAGCGAACGTGCTTTTCTGCCAGAAGGGAATTGACGACCTTGCACAGCACTTCCTCTCAAAGGCAGGGATTTTGGCGGTGCGACGCGTGAAGGAGAGCGACATGAAGAAACTCGCGAGTGCGACAGGCGGTAAGGTGCTGACGACTTTGGAGGAAATCCGAGCAGAAGACCTTGGATCTGCGGGTGTTGTTGAGGAGCGGAAGATCGGGGGCGAGGAGATGATTTTCGTCGAGGACTGCAAGAACCCGAAGTCTGTCTCGATTCTGCTGCGCGGCGGGACAGAGCATGTGGTGGACGAGTTGGAGCGCGGAATGGTCGACGCCTTGCGAGTGACTGCGTGTGCGGTAGACGACGGCAAGTACGTGGCGGGCGGAGGAGCGACCGAGATCGAACTTGCGCTGAAACTGCGGGACTACGCTGCGAGCGTTGGCGGCAGAGAGCAGCTCGCGATTCAGGCGTTCGCAGACGCAGTAGAGGTAATTCCGCGGTCGCTCGCCGAGAACGCGGGCTTGGACCCGATTGATATGCTTGTCTCTCTTCGGTCTGCGCACGAGGCGGGGCAGAAGTACGCGGGTCTGGATGTCTTTAAAGGCGAGCCGACGAATATGTTGGAGGCGAATGTGATTGAGCCGCTGCGGATAAAAACGCAGGCAATCAGCTCGGCGACCGAGTCCGCGACGATGATTCTCCGGATCGACGATGTAATCGCGGCGAGCGCGGCGTCGGCACCCGGAGCCGGAGGCGGAATGCCTCCAGGTGGAATGCCACCAGGCGGAATGGAAGGAATGGGAGACTACTAAGTCTCCTTTTTCTCTCTTTTTTTTATTTTCAAACTTTTTTGCACGCAAAAACCTTTTTAGAAATATTTTACCAAACTTTCTTTAGGTGTTCTAGGTGTTCTACTACAAGATCTTGAGCATTTTCCAAGTCCTCACGCGTGTTCACATTTACGCCGAGCAGAGGGTCGCTGAACACGAGCGGCACCGAATCTTCGGAGTTCGTAACAACATTAATGCCGCAAGAGACGAGCGTTTTACCCTCGTGCTCGAAAGTGTAGCTTGGCGTCACCCTCTTCGTCCTCGCCCTCTCCCCTTTCTCCCCTCCTTTCGCTCCTCTCGGTAAAATGTCCAGGGGAACGGCGCCGGTGACGCTGACACACGAACGCAAGTGCGAGAAAGCGTCTAACAAGGCGTTAAGGTGCCAGCCTTGTAGAAACGGAATGTCGCACGCAACCGAGACGAAAGCGGGCCAACGCAGGAGCAAGAACCCCAAATCCGCGTGGTAACTTTCTCCTGGCGTCTTTACCGTGCCGTAATTTACGAGTTCGCAGTACTCCGCGGTCTTTGGCGTGTTTCTTGTGACCGCCACGAGCAGACCTTCCGCCCTCGACGCCTGCACGCTTTCTACAGCCGAATCAATTAACCGCTGCCCGCCTATTTTTATGAGCGCTTTCTCCGTCTCCGCCCCGCCTCTTCCTTTCTTCTCCTCTCTTCCTTTCTTCTCCTTCTTCTCCCCCTCTCCCCTCATTCTGCTGCCCTTCCCGCCTGCGAGGATTATCGCGATCATTTATCTTTAACGCTTTTTTAATCAGAAATGTAAAAAATATTTGAATTTTTCTGAAAATCTAATTCTTTTAGGGTTAAGTTTTTAATACCCTAATTTAATATTATTGATAAGATTGTAAAATATCCGTAATAAAAAAAGGAATAAAAGCAAAATGAGAAGAAGCGATAAGGGGAAAAAAAGGATATTTGGGATATGGAGTGCTATTTGGGATATGGAGTGCGATTGCGATTTTGACGATTCTGGGAAGCGTGTTCAGCAGCGGGATGACTGTTGCGGGAGGGGGCGCGGCAACAGCGAATAACTCTGCGAATCTGACAAATAACGCTACCTATGCCGCTGAAGATATGCCGCTGAAGAAAAAAAGAGCATCACAAACACCAGCATTTCAAACTTAACCGAGACGGTGCTGGGTTATTGGATTAATGCCTCGGGCTTTGGCTTTAATGCGAGCGCTGAAGGGGTAGGTCCGGACAACGACGAGGATGGAATAAACGACTACGAAGAGTGGGCGGGGTATATTTCTGACTTGGATTGGAAGACATATTTCACAGACAACACCTCGGAGAGCACGGACAGAGACCCTTACGACGACGGGCAGGAACTGGACGGGCATTCTCCCGCGGACTTGGGCGACTTCGGCGGGCAGATGCCGGCAAGCGTAAAAGCACCGGGAAGGCATCCTTTAGTTCCTTCTTACCCTGATTTGAAGGTTGAGATTGGAGGAATGGATGTAGTGGCGAAATGCAAGATTGAATCGACAACGACAAAAGAGAAGTAGTGGCGAAATGCAAGATTGAATCGACAACGACAAAAGAGAAGGGAAGTAGCTGGAGCATAATTCCCTTTGTCTTGGAAAAAGCCAGTGTTAAATGGGGAAAAGAAAATAAAGGTGGATCAGCATGTCTGTTTGGATTTTGCGTGGGGGGAAGCACCGCAAAGAACTATTATAATTACGAGCACGAGACCTTCGTAGAGATGGTCAACAGCACTTCGGGCTGGAGTAGAGAGACCTGGAGTTTAGCAACCGCTTACATTCCTGGTATGGAATGGCTTGGGGTAGTAGAAATTTCGGGCGTAAATATTTCTATGAATGTAACTGGCTCAGTCGGTGGCACCGCGGTTCCGGTGAGCAAGTTTGGTTTGTTGGCACCGTGGATTGGTTTAGCTGGAGCGCTCGTTACCGCAGTGGTCGCAACAGTAGCCCTGGGTAGGCACAAGAAGAAGAGACTCTAAACTCTCTTCTTTTTTTTATTTTTTTCATTGCAAAAAAATAATTAGGCAGAAGTTACTTTTTACTGCCGTCGTTTTCGTAGTCGTAGTTGGCTGCTGCGCTCTTCTTTTCTCTGCCCTTTGCACGTTCACGCAACCGTCGGAAGAACCACGCAAACAGCCACGCAGAGCCGCGATAATTGACCAACTCAGCGACTCGCAGCCCAACCAAACATTTCTCCAAACCGCAACAGCAACCTTGGAGGACGCAGGCTTCAGCGTGGATTATTTCAGTAGTAAGAATGTTACAGTAGAGTTTCTTAAGAGCCTTCCTTCGCGTGGGTACGACCTTCTAATTTTAAGGCAGCACTCGGGCCTCTTTCTCAGCAAGCACCCCCCTTTAGCCCTCTTCACCTCAGAACCCTACTCCAAGACAAAATACATTCACGAGCAACTGACCCAGCAGGTTGTTTATGTTTTCTACGAGGAGAACGAGGCTGGACCGCACTATTTCGTGGTTCTACCGAAGTTTGTCCGACTGGGAATGGCAGGACGATTTCCGAGCACCGTGGTCGTGTTGATGGGCTGCGACGGGCTGACCTACCCGAATATGCCAAAGGCGTTTGTCGAGAAGGGTGCTGCAGTCTGCGTGGGCTGGAACGGGCCAGTCTCCGCAGAGCACACCGACCGCGCAACCCTACGTCTGCTCCGAGAACTGACCAACTGCAACAGCACGGTGGCGGAGGGGGTGGCAGCGACGAGGAACGAAGTGGGTCCTGACGCGGTCTACAAGAGCACGCTGTCGTTCTACCCTGCTGAAGCGGGAAACTACACTCTTCCTTCCTAAATTTATTTACGACAGCCCTCAACACAAGAAGCGTAAGAATGAAAATGGAAATAGAAGAGCTGCTTGAGATTGCGTCGGAGCTGAGAGCGTCCGTAAAAACCTACATTTCAGAAACTGCAGACTACGGCGAAATAATTGCGCAGCGGGAGCGGGATGTAACGCGGCGAGTAGACCTGTTTGCAGAGCAGGCGTTGGAGCAGGCGTTGAAGAGTCGCGGCTTGTGTGCGAGGATAATTTCAGAAGAGCTGGGCGACCGCGTCTTTCCAAGCAGCGAAGAGGGCGAAGGCGGCGGAAGAGAGGAGCCGGAGCAGAAGCAGGAGCCGGAGTTCACGCTTATTTTCGACCCCGTGGACGGCTCTACAAACGCTGTCCTTGGAATCCCTTTCTTCTGCTCCTCGCTCGCTTACTCGCCGAAGACCGAGCAAATTACCTTCGAAGACATTCAAGCAAGCGTGGTCGCAACCTTCTACGGAAAGACCTTTTACGCTGTGAAGGGCGAGGGCGGGGGTGCGTTCGTTGGTCGAGAAGGCGAAAGGCTGCCTCGTAAATTAACAGGCAAGAGAAAACGCGTCTACTCGTTTTACACTTACGGCGCGGGCGAGGAGACGATTCCTGCGTCGCTGCTGACACGGTTTCAAGAAGTGGTCAAGAAGAACGCGGTGGTTCGTGTACTGGGTAGCATCGCGGTCGAGATTTGTCTTGTCGCGGAGGGCGTAGTTGACGCGGTAACGGACGTGCGTGGTTTAATTAACGGCTACGACATTGCCGGTGCCTCTTTAATCTTGAGGGAAGCGGGGGGGAGTTTGACGGACTTGAAAGGGAAGGGGTTGGAGGGCGAGGAGGTAGGAGAGACGCGGAATATTTCGCTCGTCGCGGCTTTGGAGCCTGGAATTCATAAAGGGCTGCTCGCTCGGTACGATGAAAAGTAATTAAAGTAAGTAAAATGCGAATCGCTATTTTAAAAAGGGACAAGTGCCAGCCGAAGAAGTGCGAGCAGGAATGCGTAAAATACTGCCCGATGGTTCGCACAGGCGCGGAGACGATAGTTTTAAGTGGCAGTGCTGGCGGGGACGGCAGTGGCGACGGCAAGCCGAAAATATCCGAGGAGTTGTGTGAGGGCTGTGGGATTTGCGTAAAAAAATGCCCCTTCGACGCAATCTCAATCATCGGCTTACCAGAGGAGCTGAAGGGCGAGGAGACACACAGGTACGGCGAGAACGGGTTCGTGCTTTACGGAATGCCGATTCCAAAACCCGGTAAAGTAGTAGGGCTGGTTGGCGAGAACGGCACAGGGAAGAGCACGGCGATAAAAATCTTGTCGGGCTTGCAAGTTCCGAACCTCGGGAGTGTAGAGAAAGTCGTAGAGGACGAAGTCGTAGACGCGGAAGCAAAGGGAGGTTGGAACGCGATAATAAAAAAATACGCAGGCTCCGAGTTGCAGAACTACTTCAACGCTCTGCAGAAAGACAAAATCAAGGTCGCTTACAAGCCGCAAAACATTGACGCAATTCCAAAATTCTTCGACGGCAAAGTTCGGGAGCTGCTGGAAAGCACCGACGAGTCAGGAACAGGAGCAGGAGCAGGTGCAGGAGCAGGAGCAGGAACAGGTGCAGGTGCAGTAGAACGGCTCGTTAAGAATTTCGGGCTTGAGGAGGCGGTTGAGCGGGAGGTGAAGGACTTGAGCGGTGGCGAGCTGCAGCGGGTTGCGGTGGTGGCGTGCCTCGTGCGGGACGCTGATTTTTACTTCTTTGACGAAATCACACCCTACTTGGACATTTACCAACGCGTGAGCGTCGCAAAACAGATTAAAGAGAGTTTGTGCGGCGACCGAGACGGCGACGGCAACGGCGAGAAGTCGGTAGTTGTGGTGGAGCACGACCTCGCTGTGCTTGACATGCTTGCAGACTACGTGCACCTTCTTTACGGGTCGCCTGGCGAGTACGGGGTCGTTACAATGCCGAAGAGCACGAATCGAGGGATAAACGAGTATTTAAGCGGTTTTCTGCAGGCAGAGAACGTTCGGATACGCGACAAGCCGATAGAATTCACTGCTCACCCGCCGAGAGAGAAGCAGGAGGCGAGGAGTGTTTTCATTGAATACGAGGGATTTGAGAAGAGTTACGGCGGTGTGGGGGGTGAAGGTGAGGGGAGTGAAGGCGTGGAGGGTAAAGGGTTTGTGTTAGCGGCGAAGGCGGGCAGTGTAGAGAAGGGGGAGGTTTTGGGCGTCGTTGGGAGGAACGCAATCGGCAAAAGCACTTTCTTGAAGGTCTTGGCAGGTGAGACTGAGCCGACGGCAGGGGCAGGCGGAAGCGGGAAAGTTTTGCTTGACATTAAAATCTCGTACAAGCCGCAATATGTAAGGGGGGCGTCGGAAATGAGCGTTAAGGATTTTATTTACTCGCTGAAATTGACCGACGCCGACGCTGTAGAGGTTTTGGCTCCGCTGGGAATACGAAAACTGGAGGAGAAGCAGATGAAAGACCTCAGCGGCGGGGAGTTGCAGAGCGTTGCAGTGGCTGCGTGCCTCTGTCAGCCGGCGGATTTGTACATCTTGGACGAGCCGTCGGCGCACCTCGATGTGGAGCAGAAGGTGCGGCTAATAAAAACGGTCAGGCGGTTCGCAGAGCGGAGGGGCGTCTCAATGCTCGTCGTGGATCACGACATTTATTTGATAGATTTGTTGAGTGACCGGCTGATGGTTTTTGACGGCGTGCCCGGGGTTTGGGGTGAGTCGAAGGGCTGTTTCGGGATGCAAGAGGGGATGAACTTGTTCTTGCAGGACTTGGGCGTGACTTTTCGGCGCGACTTGAGCACGCTCCGCCCGAGAATAAACAAAATCGGCTCGGCGAAAGACCGCGAGCAGAAGGCGGAGGGAAAATATTATTATTTGTGAACTCTTCTCCTTCCCAAAAGATACGCCACGCCCAAAAGTCCGAACACTGCGAGAGAAGCCTCGAATCCTGGAACTTTCTTTTGCGGTGTTGGCGTCGTCGGCGTGGTGGTAGGCGTTGCTACTGCTGTTGGCGTTGTTGGTTGTGCTGGAGTTACCGTCGGCGTCAGCGTCAGTGCAGGTGAAGGAGTTGGCGTCGGCGTTACCGCTGCCTCTTCTTTTGCCTTACCCGGATAGTCGCTCGCGTCCTTCCAGTCCGTCTCCGCAAGAATCTCGTCCACATCGCTTACTCCGTCTCCGTCTGTGTCGCGTGACCCACCACCTCCACCTCCACCTCCTCTACGCGGTCTATACGACGGGACTGGCGAGACTACGACTGCTTTCTCTTTCACTGTTATTGTTTTTGTTGCTTCGTTGTTCGTCTCGTCAGACTCGTTTATCGCATCTTCAGAATCCGCGACCACTTTAATTGTGCGGTCTCCTGCTACTGCGATCCAGGTTGTTGACGCGGTTGTAGTAAAGCCGGCTGTTACTGAAATCGTGTCGATTCCAATCAGAGAGTCGCCGTCAAAGAACGAGACCCTGAAGTCGCTCGCGGCTGCTTCGCCGATGTTGCGGACGGTCGCGGTTATTGTCACGGAATCGCCTTCGGTCGGTTGGGTCGCAGGCGGCGGCGAGAATGAAATGTCTGTTGAGGAGAGGGTTAGGTCTGGCAGTAGTTCTACTATTTCTATTGAGTTGGGCTCTTTTGTGTAGTCTGGCGTGCCGTCGCCGTCGTTGTCAATTTCCATTGTGTAGGTTGGGTTCTCTTGGCTCACATTTACCGTAGCTACTGTAGTGTTGGTGATTTGGACATTCAAGTAAGTTACTGTTGTGGTTTTTGTCGCGGTGCTCTGTGTAAGCGTAAAGTTGAATTCGCCCTCGTTCAGTGCCTCTATTTTGTATCTGAAGTTATCGGATTTTCCAATAATAATTATTTCTTCAGGATCGTACTCTGGCCCGCTGTAGTAGGATCCGGGAATGTTCTCCTCGATTCCGTCACCTGCTGAATTGAGTCCTGTGTGGCGTCCCTCAGAATCGTACGCGTGGAGATGAACCGGGCATCCGGCTTCTGCGGTGATGAAAGTTGGATTGATTTGGTCTTGTGAAAAATAGCATTCTTCGTCGGGATTTTCCGCGGTCGCGTAGTGGTCCATCATTTGCGGGTTTTGTTCGTTAAGAAGCCACAGCAACTGCGACCAGTGCCATTCTACTTTTGGTCTTGCATAATTAAACGCCTCTTCGAGCGAGACACGCCCATTTTTATCCGCGTCTGCTTTGTAAGATCCTCTCCAGTTTTTGTCTGTAAACGCCTTTAAGAGATAATTCGTGAACAGTGCGTGGCTCATTGTTGGCGGTTCTGACGAATTTTGAGACGCTTTACACGACATTAACAAAATCTCATTGTCACCGTCAACGCCTGTTTTGGGTGGCAGGTCGTCGGTCTCCTTCGCCATTCCTCCGCTGTTGCAAGAATCAAAAATCAACGCCACCGTTGAACGGTGTAGTAAGATTTTATCTGCAATGTCCTCGCTGGAAATTTTAAACCTGGCAAGTTCATTATCGGGATATGGATAAGTATCATAAGGGAGGAGATATTCTTCGCTGCTGTCGTTTGACCCGTGACCTGCAAAATAGAAGACGAAGCGGTCGTTGTCGTCTGCGGTTCCTGCGAGCCTGCCGATGTTGTTTATTATATTTTTTCTGGTCGCTTCTTCGTTAAGCAACATTTTAGTGTGGGTCGTGTCGTCGATAAAGTCATAACCGGTAACGAGAAGATTGCGAATCGCTTTTGCATCTGGCACCGCAGTTTTTATATCTCGTAGCCCATAAATATCTCCGTATTGATATTGCCCTATGCCAACTATCAACGCATATTTCTCTACTGGATTGCTGTATGTTACGGTCACGGTCTTTGTCGTTGTAAGCCCAGCACCGTCAGTCGCAACTGCCGTAATCGTGTTCTCGCCTTCCGCCGCGAGCGTTACCTCCGCGCTCCAAGTACTCCAGTCCGCAGCACCGCTTGCGAGCACGCCGTTCACTGTTACCGATGCGATCCCGGATTCGTCGGTGGCTATGCCTGTGACTGTGATTGTAGGCGAGTCTGTGGTCGTGCCTGGTGCGGGAGAGGTGATTGTGAGTTCTGGAGGGGTGGTGTCTTCTACGCTGCCGGTCCTTCCAACAGCCCTTATCATCCAGTTTGTGGTCTCTTGAGGTGTGTCTAAATCCCAAGTAAGTGTTTTTCCTTGTGTGGTGTGTGATCGATCTGATGAAAACGAGCGATCATAACATACATAAACTCCAGTATCTGGATATACTTCATCCTCGGGGTCAGATGAGTCTGTGTACATAGCTATGTAGAAGTCACCGCTCACCACAACATCTGGCACATCCTTGTACCCCCATGTAGCATAATCCCATACATCACCATCCCATGGACCCAGTATAGAATATTCTGAGTGCGGTACAATATCTAAATAAAGGATATTTTTATCGTGATCCCATATCTCAAATCTCGTCTTGCAGTCCCCTCCGTATCGCATTGAGCATACTTTTATTGTACTGATTGTAAATGGCTCTGAGTCGGGAGTGGTCATTCTTATAGCATATCCCCAGTTTCCACCATCCTCCGAACACGTCCCCTCTCCAGGTCCCATGCTCCAACCGCCTTCTGCACTTCCGTCATCATAGGCTATTTCAATTTCATCACCCGCTGCATTTGCCGACGCAAAAAGAGAGACCAGCACCACGCTCGTCAACAACGTTCCCACGACCAAACAACTCAACGCCTTCTTCATCACGCTCTTTCTCTTCTCTTTCTTATCTCTTTTCTTCTTATCCCCAGCATTTTTTTATCCCTCCTTCTCCTTTTTCTTCACAAGTTTTATCTGCTTTTGAAGCATAAATAAACATTAAAAGAGAGGGGGAATATAAATTTTTCTATTTTTTCCGATATAAAATCTAACATCCCCTTCGTTTCCCCCTCTTTTATAACAATTAAAATACAAGGGGTTATATATTCTTTCCAATAGCCTATATATAAAGTTTTCGGTTTTCTTATAGCGTTTTTATACTAATATATAAATCTTTTGGTCGCCTTTTCTCTCCCCTCTATTTTTCTCCCTTTTTTATAAATAAGCGAACAATTCATTAAGATTTTTTATGTGCAGGTCACAACTTGATTCCACTCCTACTCCCACCACAACGGCACAACCCGCGGACTTGCCTGCCTGAAAATCGCTCTCTGTGTCCCCCACGAGCACCGAATTCTCCGGCTTCACCCCCAACCGCTTGCACGCCTCAAGCACCATTTCTGCGTCTGGCTTGCCCCTCGCCACCTCGTCCCCGGTAACAACCGCGTCAAAATACTCAAAGAGCCCGAACTGCTCAAAAATCCCCTGAACATTCTTCTTCGGCGTGTTTGTAACCAACCCGACTTTGAGTTTGCACTCTCCTCTCAGACGGCTCAAAACCTCCCTCGCACCAGGAGACAGTTCCACAAGATTTATCAGGTTTAACTGCTCGTCCAAAACTTTTCTTTTAAAATTTACTAAAGAAAAGGTATCTTTTTGGTTGGACTTTCCTAAAAAGTTTTCCAAAATGTGATCCAGATCTGGTCCCCAGCACCGCACCCTAAACTCCGCTCTGCTCACTTCTTCTCTTCGGTAAGCCTTCAGCATCCGGTTAAACGCCTGAAACCAGGACTCAAAAGAGTTTATTATCACGCCGTCAAGGTCAAACAAAACCGCCTCTATTTTTCTTTTCTTTCCATTTTTCATTCTAAATTCCCCTACCCAAAATATTTCTTGAAGAAAGACCCGACGCCCGGAAAAAACTTTATCTCCTCGTTCCTCAAAACTTCGTACCCCCGCTCTACCGCCCCCCTCACATCTTTTCCCAGACCACACGTCCCCAGCTCGTTCTTCAGCAGTTCCACCGCGTCTGTGTATTTTCTCGGCACCTCCACCACGTACCTGCCGTTCTCAATTCTCAGTTTAATATATTTTTTCTTGAACTGCTCAGCGTGGTGTTTTGAGGTAACTGGCGGTCCTAAATGCTTCTTCACTCGAGGAAGTTGCCAAACCAGCAGCTCAAAGACCAAAAACGCCTTCTCACCCGCTGCCGAGACCGCCACCGAGATGTCGCTGCGGAAGACCTCAAACTCCTCCCTCTGCAACAGCCTCGCAACCGACGCCTCTGCCTTCCGCAACTGAGGAAACAAGACATCTTCCACCACCGCGGGCGCCTCAAACAGCACCATCACGAACTCCGTCCCCCGCTCTTCCACGCACTTCAGAAATTCCGCCCTGCTCATCTCTCGCTCTTCCTTTGCCTTTGCCTTTGCCTTTGCCTTTGCCTTTGCCTTTGCCGGCGCTTCTGAGGGGAGAGAGAAGAAACTCGCATCCGGGCACGCCAAGAAATCCCGCGCCGCGTCGATTAACCTGCAAAACGAATCCAGCGACACCACCGCTGCAACATTCCTGTTCGGGTCAACCGGGTCAATCACAACAAGCGCGTCCTTCTCTTTTTCCTTGTTCCTGTCTCTGTCTTTATATTTCCCGCGACCTTCAATCTCAATTCTCTCGCCGAACCGCCACCGAGACGCGTTTTTCAAGAGCCCGACGAACGAAGAATATTTCAAGATAAGAAGTTCGCAGAGGTAGCCGGAGAAGCCCTTCCGCCGCTGTTCCGACCCGTAAATGCCCCGACACTTCAAGAACCGCTTCAACAGCAACACTTCCTCCTCCAGCCCCCGCACTCGCTCCGCAACGTACTCGTTGTGAAACGGCGTCCGGTCGACTGCGGACTTCAGCGAAGCCGCGTCTTTCACCGCGAAGCAGGGCACTAAATCCACCTCGTGTGCTCCCAAATAAGCGTGAATGTAGGGGTGGGAGGCGTACCGCTCTTCGTACCTCCCGGAGACGACGCTCTTTGCAAGTGCGAGCCCCTGCTCCTTCAAATCTTCTTCTGACAAATCCGGAGGAAACAGAATGAAAATGTCCAAGTCCGCCTCGCCGCTCACCCAAGTATTTCTCGCAGTCGAGCCTACCGAGATTGCACGGGCTTCTACTCCCTGCTCCTCCGCCTTCTCGTTTAGCCTGGCGATTACAAACTCTGTCAGGGCTTTTACTTCCCGCCTCTCCGCCTCGTCAGGTCTTACTCTCGCCACGACTTCCCTGCAAATCCTTTTTATCTCCTCCTCGGGAGAAAGGTTGTCAGTTTGAACTTGCACCCCCTCTACCTTCCCTTCCCTACCTTACCTTTTCCTACCTTACCCTACCTTACCTTTCCCTCCCTTCCCTACCTTACCTTTCCCTACTTTTCCCTACTCCAAGACCTCGTGAAGTCGGATTTGGTACTTCCCAAGTTTCCCGCCGAAGTTCCCCGCGGTTATTTTCACCACGCCCGGCACTTTCACTGCGGCTTTTATCCCAGCTTTCATCGCCGCCTTCACCGCCTCTTCGCTGACCCCGTTTATCACGACCTCAAAGACGCCGTTCACCTCCGCGGGCAAGTCCGTCTCCGCGACCTTCTCCTTCAGCGTCGGGCAGTACTTCTCGTTTATCGTCGCGTGCATAAACTTGTACTTCTGCGAGCCCGGTTTCGAGCCAGAGGCGACGACGCCACCCGTAAAAGGCGTAATTGTGCCTTCTACCTGCTGCCGAATTTCAGAGACCGCGTTCTCTGCCGCAGTCAGCGCCGACAACTGGTCTTTCGCGAGAATGAAGAAGTTTCCACCTGCAACGCCTGCTTTCGCACCCAAGTTCTTCTCAACCACGAACTCGCCGCCCATTATCGGGACCCTCGCCACTGCTCTGCCCCCGAGTTCTTCTTCCGTCTCGAAGCCGTCGCCGAAGAACTTCAGTTTGAAGCCCGTGTTGAACTCCTTCTCGCTCTCCTCCTTCGTGAGCCCGTTGAAGACCGCGGTCGTGGGGCAGGTGAGCACGCACTGCCCGATTCTCGCAAGTAACTGCTCGTCCAACGCCTTGTAGCCGAAAGTGCAGAACATCACATAAACGCCCGGTCTGCCGTCCGGCGTCTCTTCAGGCGACGCGATTCTGTCGATCCCTGCCTCCGCAGGGCACATTATTACCGAAGTCCCGAAGCCCGTCGCTTCCCTCGCCGCTTCCAACGCCCACCGCTCGTTCACCGCAGTCACCAACACCCGCGCAACTTTTATCGGAAACGCCTCCGCAAAAGTATCTTCTATTTCTACGCCTTCTCCAGCTCCTTCAAATCCTTCCAATTTCATCTTCTTTCTCTCACCTCAACTAAAAAATAACGACAAATTAATAAAGTTCCTAAACCCACTCCGACTACCTCCAACTACCTAAACCAACTCCAACTACCTAAACCAACTCCAATTCCAACTACCTAAACCAACTTCAACCACCTTAACCCACTTCAACCCCTTCTCCTTCTCGCCCTCTTCCCGCACCCGACTTCTTCCCGCCGGCAGTCCCAGCAGGCAACCGCTTCATCTCCGGCGGCACCTTCACCCTCAACACATTCGTAGAGCGAACGTGGTAAACCGGGTCGCCCGTCATCGGGTCGTAGTTCTCGGTCCGAATAATGCTGCTCACAATCGTCTTGAACCGCAGCACCGTCCCGTCCTCCAACTTGTACTCGTTCCAATCCTCTTTCACCGTCTCAAAGTCCACATCCATCGCTTCTATTTCCTGCCCGTTCGGCAAACGCACTTTCACTTTCCTCACCCTTTTCTTATTTCTACTCTAACCTATTTAAACCAAAACTAACCTATTTAAACCAAAAACCAAAATACAAAAACCAAAATAAAAAAACCAAAAAAGGAGAAGAAGAAAAAGAGAAGAACAAAATGGACGCGAAGCTGTTCTTGGCGGCACTCGCAGTCTGGGGTGCTTTTGCGGTTGCAGGCATTCTGAACGGGGTGTTTAGAGAGTCCTTTCTCGCACCTAAAGTAAGCGAGCACGCAAGTCACGTTCTCAGCACACTCGTTTTGGTCGGCGTTATTTTTGCAGGGAGTTTTCTGTTCCTTCTCGTCCTCGCTAACTTGGAAATTGACTACAGCAAGGCGGATTTGGTTCTGGTCGGAGTGGTTTGGGTGGTTTTAACAGTCGTCTTTGAGTTTGGTTTCGGGCATTTTGTGGCAGGCAATTCTTGGAGCACTCTTCTCACTGACTACAACCTTCTTAACGGGCGGGTTTGGAGTCTCGTGCTGTTAGCCGTCTTCGTCGCACCTTCGTTCTGGGGCTGCATTTTCCAGAAAATATGAGAGGGGTTAAAAATGAGAAGAGTAAAGACGAGGACAAAACCAAAACCAAAACAAAAAAACAAAACCGCAGTCTGCGTCTGCTCTGGCGGGGTGGATTCCACGGTCGCTGCGACTGTCGCCGCACGCGAAGGCTACGAGTTGCGCCTCTTCCACGCGTCCTACGGGCAGCGGGCGGAACGGCAGGAGAAAGAAGCGGTCGTGAAAATCGCCGGTTACTTTGGTGTGGGTGCGAAGGATTTAAAATTCGCGGAAATTCCGTTCTTGAAGGAACTCGGTGGCTCGGCACTGACAGACCTCGAGAGAGAAGTCCCAGTTGGAGAAGAGGTGAAGTTAAATGAAAACGGAGAAACAGGGGGAGAAACAAGAGAAGCAGGAGAAGCAGGAGAAGCAGGAGAAGCAGGAGAAGCAGGAGAAGCAGGGACAAAGACGCCGTCTACTTGGGTGCCGTGCAGGAACTTGGTTCTTTTGGCAACTGCTTGTGCCTACGCAGAGGTAGTCTCCGCAGACGCCTTGTTCGTGGGCTTCAACGCCGAAGAGGCAAGGTCGTACCCTGACAACGAGAAGGAGTTCGTTGTGCGGTTCAACGCGGTCTTGGAGAAGGCGGTGGCTTCTTTTTCGCAGCCGCCGACGGTTAGGGCGCCGCTGGCGGATTTGTTGAAGTCGGGTGTGGTAAAGAAGGGGGTAGAAGTTGGGGCGCCGTTGCACCTGACTTACTCCTGCTACTTAGGTGGCAAGAAGCACTGCGGGGTCTGCGAGTCCTGCCTTCGTCGGCGGAGAGGGTTTAGAGAAGCTGGTGTAGAGGACCCGACCGAGTACATTTTTTAGTTCAACTCAATCGTCGCAGCGTTTGGGTCCAACCCCTTCCACCTCACCTTAAACCCGAGCTCTGCCAACACCTCGTCAGGATTTGGCAACCCCAACCCCTCAATTACCCGCCTCGCCTCGGCGTACAACCTTACACCGGCAAGTCTGCCCTCCACCTCATTTAACAACCCCCTTTTTACCACCACCTCTTTAAACACAACAAAATCCGAGTAACCCGGAGCCTTCAAGCACGCTCTCACCGCCTCCTTACCCACCTTGTACCGCGTAGCAAGATCCTTGATAAAAATTATTCCGCCCTCGAGACAAATCTCCACACTACTCAAACTTTCCACCTGCCTCCGCGTCTCCTCTGTCTCAATCTTCGCCAAATGCCAAAGCACCTCGCCGAGAGGGACTTTTCGGGTGTAAAGAATCGTAGGGTGTCCAAGATCCAAATCGAAGTTCAGGAGGTTGAAGCACGCGAGGTTGCTGTTAAGAGCGACCAAAATGTTAAACGGCAGAGCCCGCAGCTTCGAGAACTTCTTTCTCAGGTAGTCCGCCGTCCAGAACCCCACGATTTCAAAATAAACCTCCACTCCCTCCGCCTCTTTGTGCTTGAACTTAAAGTCGGGCAGGAAGACGCCCTTGCCCGTGAAAATCGCATTCGGCTCTCTCACCAACTCCCAACTCTCCGCCGCCGGCGTTGCTAAAAATTCGTTGTAAAATTTCTCTTCGACGCGGCTGTCAAACACGGGCTGCTCCTTCTTTGTCTCACTCTCTCGGCTCGTCGTCAGCAAACCCTTGCTCCTGCTGCTGTCCAGGAGAAAATGGTAAATTTGGGGAGTCCTGTCTCGCCTGACGACAACCTCAGCGTCCAGCGCCCACTCGTCGCTGCGGACTACCGCGGGAAGCAATTTCGCCAACGCCGTGCCGTACCGCTCGCTCAACTTCAGCAGCGACGACGCACCCTCAATCCTTATTTTTATTTTTCCACCACTCCCCCCACCTTTCGGCGAGTACATCAAGCCGTTCTTCTTAACCGCCCTGAAAATCTCTTTAAATCCGCTCTTGAACTCGAGTGTCATTCCCGTAGACTTGAACAACAGCGTTTGAGCAAGCGAAAGGTTGTAGGACCGCAACAACTCCTCAGGCGTTAAACTTGAAGCCGTAAAATCCGCCAAAACAACCTCCGATTCCAGGTCCGACCACAGAGACCGCTCCAAATCCGCAGCCGAGACGCCTAACCTCGCCGCAACATTTTCAACCACCTCCTCCCTTGCTTCTCGGCTCGTGACTCTTCCGCTGCTCGCACTGCTCGCCGCCTCGAAGACCGCCCGCCTCGCCAGTACAGGTTCAACCGCAAACTCGGACTTAAAGACGCACCGCCGCTCCAGAAGCGTTCTCAAGCCCCGGACGAGTTTGAAGTTCAAGCCCTGCTCCTGCTCAAACTCCGCAAATATTTCGTCGATTTCGCTCCTCTTTCTGCCCGCGAAATTTTTATAAACCGCTCCCACCTCCGCAGCCAACTCCAAACGCTCCGCGTCCAACTTTGCGAAGACTGGATAAATTCGGTCCTTCTTCGTCCTCGTGACTAGCAGGTCAGCCGGCAACATTTTTGTCTTGGTTTTTGTTTTTGCGTCTCCTCGCAATTCCCACCTCGGTCGTCCGTTTTGAGACGATTTCGTAGAGAACCGCCAGCTTCTCTTTTTTCCCCTTCCCCTTTCCCTTCCCTGTCTCCGTCTTCCGCAGAATCCGACCCAGTCGCTGCTTGTATTCCCGCCTGCTCCCGCTCCCGCTCAAAATAACGCCAACCGACGCCTCTGGAACATCAATTCCCTCCTCCAGAACCTTTGAAGTTACCACCACTTTGTACCTCCCGTCTCGGAACTTCTCCAAGATTTCCGCACGCTCCTCTTTCGGCGTGGTGTGCGTGATTGCGGGAACGAGGAACTCTCGGGAGATTGCGTAGACCAGAGAATTGTGCTCCGTGAAAATAATTATTCGCTCGCCGAAGTGCCGGTCCAGAATTTCGGCAAGAGCCTTCAACTTAGTGCTCGAGTTCAAAGCGATTCTCCTCGCCCGGTTCCTCGCCAGCAGAGCCTCTCTCGCACCCGCGTCCCGACCGGCTCGCATAACGAGCAGCCTGAAATCCCGGGGCGACCGCAGGACAACGCCCTTCTGCTTCAAGAAATCTGTGAAAACGGCGTGGTATTTTTCGTACTCCTCCCTCTCTTCCCCCGTCAAATCGGTAACGACCCGCCTCGTCGTGTAGTTTGCCAAATGCCGCCCCGCCAGCTTTTCTACGCTGATTTCATAAACCTTCCCCCCCACCAGCCTCTCGAGGTCTGCGTGCAGTCCGTCCTCGCGCTCGTAAGTCGCGGTCAAGCCCAGCCTGTACGGAGCGACAAACATCTCGGCGATGCTCGCAAACCCCGGCGAAGGCAGGTGGTGAACCTCGTCGAAGACCAAGAAGAGAAACCTGTTCCCCAGCTCCTCCGCCCTCAAGTACGCGGTCTCGTAGGTCGAGACTGTTAGTGGCTTCAAAATGTGCGCCTCGCCGCTGTAAGTCCCTACCTCAACTTCAGCTCCCTCTCCCCCTCCCTTTCCCCCTCCCTCTCCCCCTGTCCCCAACCGCCTCTCCAGTTCCCTCTTCCACTGCCGAACCAACTCCAAAGTCGGCACAACTACCAGCGTTGGAACATTCAGCACCGAAATCGCCTTTATTCCGACCACTGTCTTGCCCGCGCCGGTAGGCAGGACCAACGCACCTCGCCTCGTCTGCAGCCATTTTTTTAATGCCTCCTCCTGGTAGTCGTGCAGCCTCAACCCCAACTCACAGCAGCTCAAATCCTGCATCGGCAGCAAGTCCAGAACCTTGTCCTCGTACTCGAGCCCCGAAAGTTTCAAGTAGCCCACCAAATCCTCGTAAAACATCGCGAGGCACCTGTAGCACCCCAACCGCTCGTCCCACGCAGTGTGCGGCAGTCTGAAATTGCTGGCTACTACTACCGTCCCCTTCGCAAAGCTCAAACTTATCATTCTCCTCACTCAATCTTTTTGATATATTTGGAGAAAGTCTCGCTGAAAGTTTTCATCTGCTCGGCACCCCACTCAACCAAACCCTCTTTCTCCTCCTCGTTCAGCGATTTTAGAATACCTGAGTTTTCTCGATAAATAACAATTCTGCAAGCCCTTCTTGTCTCTAACTCCTCCCACTCTACTCCTTCAATTTCTAAATCTATTTCGGCTTTGTGGCTCTTCAACTCGTCAAAGATTCTTTTGTTCTCTGTTCCGTTGCCAGTGTCAATGTACAGCTCAACCGAAAAGCGATTCCTCCTTCTACTTAATGTCCAATTGAAAGACAACCCACTCTTACCAGCACCAAAACTCAGCCAATTTTGAGGTAGGGCTTTCACCTTTCTGAACTTGGGATTAATCTCTGAATAAAAATCGACCAATTTAGAAAAAAAATCACGATAAATTTCATCCATCTCACTTGTCGTAGTTGAACTTTTTATGTTTCTTTCCCAGTCATTTGGTTTTACAACGACCCGAAAATCAACAGCAGGGTTCGAGTCGTCGATTGAAAATGCGTGAACTTCTACGCCAAAGAACAAAATATCGGAGAAACAATTTTCATTTAGCCACTTCAGTGCCTTTTTATGCTCGTCTCTCAATTCCTTGGCGACCCAAACAACGAACCCCGCGTCAACACCTGCGGAATAAGTTATTAATTGACCGAGGTGGGGGTGGTCGGTTGGTTCTAACTGATTTTCGACAGCAACGATCTTATTGGAGTTGGCGTCTTTTCCGATTAGGTCTAACCTAAAGCCGCCAATATTCTCTTCGGTTTCCACGTCAATTATTTCAATGCCCAACTTTTCCGAGAGCAAATCAATGTTCTCCTTGAGCCACGGCGTAAATTCCTTGTCCTCCTTCTCCCAGATTTCCCTCAACTCAACCTCCTTTATTTCGCCTAATTTTTTCATATTTCAGGTCCAGACTCCAGTTCCGCCATCATTTCCTCCATCGAGTAAATCCTGCACTCTTCTCTCCTGCTCTTCTCCTTACCGCAAATCCACTCAATCGCTTTTACCGCGCCCTGAGCGAAAGCTTCTCGGCTGTGTGCGCGGTGCGTAATTTCCAGCCGTTCGCCAGTGCCTGCGAAGAGGACGGTGTGCTCGCCGACGATGTCGCCTGCTCGGACTGCGTGAACTCCGATTTCCGCGTCGGTCCGCTCGCCAGTTAAGCCGTGCCTGCCGTAGACGAAGGTTGCCGCTCCTCCTGTGGAATCAGAGAATATTTTGGAGACGATTTCAGCGGCTTTCACCGCAGTCCCGCTTGGAGCGTCCTTCTTCTGCGAGTGGTGCATTTCTACAATCTCGGCGTGGTAGTGGTACGCCTGAAGCTGCCTCGCCGCTTCGGCAACCAACCTCCAGAAAACATTCACGCCGATTGAGAAGTTAGGCGAGAAAATGGCAGGCACGCGGTCTTTTACGGCGTCCTCCATCGTTTTGAACTGCTCTGCCGAGAAGCCTGTTGTGCCGACCACGAGTTTTATTTTGTTCCGAGCAGCGATTTTCACATTCTCAACCCCCGCCGCTGCGTTCGTGAAATCCACAAGCACCTCCGCCTCGACCGCCCTCAAGACCTTCTCCATCTCGTCCGGGTCTGGACTCGAGACTTTTAGTTTTGCTCCCGGTGCAACCTCTTCGCCAACGCCGTTCAAGTCAAAGCCCGCGACCAACTCCAAGTCCAAATTCCCGCCACCTCTCGCTGCCTCTAAAATGCTCTTCACGACCTGACCGCCCATTCTTCCCCTCGCTCCCGCGACCGCTACTTTTATTGTCATAAATTATAAAATCTCCTCTACGGTCTTAAGTTCAATCTCCAGCCCGTCCTGTAGTCGAGCCCTGTCGAGCCCTTGCCGTCTCTTCGTTTGCACCTTTACCGAAGCTAAAAGCAACAACGACCCCTCTTTTCCGTCCCGCCCGTCTCAACGCGGTGGCACTCTCAGCCACTCAACTTCAAGTGGTAGTTTTCACTAAAGCCTCCACCGCAAAAAGAACTTTTTCAGCGACTTTGTGGGGTTCTTCTGCCCCGTTTAGCCGCACCAAACTCAAAGGAAGGTCGTTAAAAAGTCGCTCGTAAACCCCCTCAATTTTCTCGAGGAACTCGGTGTTGCTCTCAAATCTGTCGTTCGCTCGGTCGTTTGTCCTGTTCTGCTCCCCTTTCCTGCGGTACGCGGTCTCAACTGGCACTTCAAGATAAAAGACGAGGCTGGGTGTAGTCAGATTTAACAATTTTACCACCTCCTTCGCCGCCTCGTAGTCAAACCCGCTCGCAGACTGGTAGGCAAGGGTAGACAAGAAATACCTGTCCAAAATAACGACCCAGCCGTCTTGAAGCAGTCCCCTCACCCGCCCTTGGTCTTTAACAATGTCCAGCAAGAAGAGCAGGAACTGCTCCTCCGCGCTCAACTCAACCTCCCTTTCGAGAAACGCTTTTATTCGCTTTCCGTACTCAGACCCGTAGTCAGGGTACGAAAAAACAGCGACCTTGAACCCCCGCTGCAGTAACGCGTCCTTGAGAAGTCTTGACTGCGTTCGTTTTCCCGAGCCGTCAACACCCTCAAAATTAATCAACACTCCCTTCATTTTACCTCTTCTATTTTACCTCTTCTATTTTACCTCTCCTGCCTAAGAGGAGGAGAAGAGGAGAGCAGAGCAGTCATGCAACCTGCGATTAGTCCGCCGACAGCGTCGTCCATAAAAACGCCCAGCCTGCTCAGAATCCCCGGCTTCCTCGTGTCGTAGTAGAAAAAATTAAAGAGTGCTTTCTTGCCGCCGATGTATTCTGCAATGTCAATTCCGATGAGTTCGTCAGCGACAATGCAGGCTGCGTCCTCGGCTCCCTCTTCCCCCGCCCGCCCTTTTCTCACTTCTTCCTCCTCGGAATGCAGTGCCGCCGCCAAGAGCAACGCCACATTCACATCCGAGCACTCCCTTTTTATCGCCGCCTCCAACCGCGCTTTTAACTCTTCTTTCCCGACCTCTTCCTCGCCTTCCGCAGCCACATAAAGTTCCAACCCCGCTGCGACCATTTCCGCCAAAAAAATCCCACGCTCCTCCAGCCGCGTAAGAATTGGTCTCTCCACGCTCAACCGGTTGTGCAGAAAAAGTGCCTCCTTCACTCCTTCTCGAACGACCTCGTAGACCGCTTTCCCTAACCTCGTCGCCTTACCTGCAAATCTCTCCTCTTCTTCTTTCTCATCTTCTTCTTTCTCATCTTCTTCTTTCTCATCTTCTTCTTTCTCATCTTCTTCTTTCTCATCTTCTTCTTTCTCATCTTCTTCTTTCTCATCTTCTTCTTTCTCATCTTCTTCTTTCCCCTCCTCTTCTCCCTCCGCCCCCTCGCCAGAACAGGCAGTGCAAGCCACGACTACCGAATCGGTTGCGTCGCCAGTAAATAAATCGCTGTTTTCATCTCGGACATTGAGGTCTGCGAAAGCGGCTGTCTTCGCTTCGGTCGCCACGATTAGCAGGTTCGCCATCGCAGACTGCGACAAGTTCTTTCTGACCAGCAGAATTATGTTTACGGTTGAACTCGGTTCGGTCGGCTTTGAGATGCCCGCTGTGATAATTGCAGTTACTGGCTCTCGCTCTGCCTCCACGATTTTTGCGTTCTTCATCGGAACCGCTGTCATCACTCCAACAACCTCTCTCTGCTTTTCTCTCTGCTTTTCTCTCTGCTTTTCTCTCTGCTCTTCTCTCTGCTTTTCTCTCTGCTCTTCTCTCTGCTCTTCTCTCTGCTCTAAACCCCACTCCTCAGCCAAACCCAACACCTCAGCCCGCTCCTCGAAAAAGGAATCGAAGACCTCAAACGCGTCTCCGCTAAAATCTCTGCTCACGCTCAAGTTTATTATCGTCTTTGCTTTGACGAAACCCCCGTTGTAGACCGCGGAGCTCAGCACCTTGAAATCGCCGTGCACGGCAATGAATTCTTCCGACCGCTCTATTTCTATTTTCATACGACAACCCAAATAAAATAAAAAAACTTAAATAACTGCTTCACAAAGGGGGAATTATGTATAAAATGGAAAGGAGAGGTAGAGAAAAGAGAGGTGTAGCGAGTTTAGCAGTCGTAGTAGCCGTAGTGGCGGTTGCTGTCTCGGTCTCGGCGCTGTTTGCGGGCTGCGTAGAAGAGGCAGAAGAAACGACGACGCTCCGAATCGGCTACCAGCCAAGCACGCACCAAACTGCGGCGATGTTAGCAGCCGAGAAGGGCTGGTGGGGGGAGGACCTTGCGAGGTTTGGTGTGGGGAAGGTTGAGATGAAGGAGTTCCCGTCGGGCCCGCCGGAGATGCACGCAATGCTTGCGGGCGACCTTGACTTTGCTTATGTGGGGGTTGCACCGCCGATTGCTGCGATTTATGAGGGCTTGGACGCGAAGATTGTCGCGGGCGTGCAGACGCAGGGTTCTGCGATTGTAGTTCGCCCGGAGCTCGCTGCCGAGTACGAGGCGAAGGGACCGCAGGCTTTGAAGGGCAAGGCAATTGCGACTTTCCCTCCCGGCTCAATCCAACACACAATCCTCTCGAAATGGCTCTTAGAAAACGGTCTCGATCCGGAGGAGGATACAGATATAAAGGAAATGAAACCGGGCGACGCTGCCACCGCAATCGGAGTGGGGACAGTGGACGCGGTCTTCCTGCCCAGCCCGACGCCGACAATCATCGCTGCGGAGGGGAACGGCGTGGTCGTTGAGTGGTCGGGTTCGATGTGGCCGGACCACGCCTGCTGCTGTCTTGTCGCGAGCGGGGAAATGATTCGGGAGCACCCAGAGGTGGTTAAGCAAATAATAAGGACGCACATTCGTGCCACCGAGTACGAGATCGAGCACCCAGAAAAGGCGGCGGAGATTTACGCAAAACGACAGGGCGCGGACCCCACAACGATAAAGCAGTCCCTCGAGGCGACAGATATGCACTGGATTCACGACCCGCATCTTGAGGTGAAGTCGGGACTCGAGTACGCGAGCGTGATTTACGACCTGAACAGGGAGAGGTACGAGGGGAAGGGAATTGAAGTGCTTGGAGAGGAGGAGATTTTTGACGCCAGTTTCTACGACGCGGTGACGGCGACAGAGGAGAAATGAGGCTACCGAGGGAAGAGAAGGGGCTGTGGTTAGTTCCGCTGGTCGCGGTCATTCTCCTCTGGGAGTTTTCTGCGGTCTTTGTGGTGAAAGACCCCCTGAAATTGCCTCGCTTCTCTGCAGTTGTTTTTTCCATTTACGCGCTCAGGGATGTTTTGATTGCGGACACTCTTGTCAGCCTCCTCCACTTCGGGATCGGCGTGGGGCTGGCGTTCGCAGTCGCACTACCGCTCGCGATTGGAATGGGCTGGTCGCGGAGAGTTTTCAAAGCCGTAGACCCGATTGTTGAGTTGTTGCGACCGATTCCACCGCTCGCTTGGATTCCGCTTGCGATGATTTGGTTCCACCTGACGCACTACGCTGCGGGGTTCATCATTTTCATCGGCGCTTTTTTTCCAATCTTGATTGACAGCTACACGGGGTTTCGCGATGTGCCGAAGGTCTTGGTGGAGACTGGAAAGGTGCTGGGCTGCATCGGCGACCGAAAGCAGATAAGATTTGTCGCTCTTCCGTACGCGCTTCCCTCGGTTGCTACCGGCACTCGCGTCGGAATGGGCGTCGGCTGGATGTGCGTTGTGGCTGCGGAGATGTTCGCGGTCAGCGACTACGGACTTGGCTACAGGCTGTTCCAAAAATTTTATTTTTTGCACCAAATGGACTACGTGGTGGCGTACATGCTCGTTCTGGGGCTGGTGGCGTTGTGCTTGGACCGACTGTTCAGGCATTTTGTCGAGGAGCGGCTGTTTAGGTGGAAGAAGGGGATTGTGAAATGAAATAGAGATTGTAAAATGAAATAGAAAAATAGAATAAAAAAATGATAGAAAAAAATGAACCACAAACTTGAAATTCGCGGCGTGACGCAAGTGTTTAGTTCGGAGGAGGGGGAGGTGAAAGCGTTGGAGGGCGTTAATTTGGAGGTCAGACCAGCCGAATTTCTCTGCATTATCGGACCGTCGGGCTGTGGCAAGACGACGCTGCTGCGAATGGTCGCGGGCTTGGAGCAGCCGAGCAGCGGCGAGATTATTTTGGACGGCAAGCCGGTGAGGGGTCCTTCGCCTGACAGGGGAATGGTCTTTCAGGAGTTCTCGCTCTTCCCCTGGCGGACTGTTTTGAGAAATGTAGAGTTTGGGCTGGAGATTAAAGGTAAGGTAGAGGGCAAGGTTAAGGGCAAGGGAGGAGGGGTGAGTGGGAAGAAGGAGCGGAGGGAGGTGGCGGAAAAATATATTGAACTCGTGGGGCTGCGGGGCTTTGAGCGGCACTACCCTTACGAACTCTCGGGCGGAATGAAGCAGCGGGTCGCGATTGCACGGGCTCTTGCGACCGAGCCTGCGATTCTGCTGATGGACGAGCCGTTTGGTTCGGTGGACGCACAGACGAGGAACGTGCTGCAGGAGGAGTTGCTTGGGATTTGGCAGCGGACGAGGAAGACAATCCTTTTCGTTACGCACAGCGTTGACGAGGCGGTTTATTTGGCGGATCGAGTTGCGGTTATGTCCGCGAGGCCTGGTTGTTTTGTCAAGTGCCTTGAGGTTGATTTGCCGCGACCGAGAAAGCGGACGAGCGTGGAGGCGAACGAGTTCAGGGAGAAGTTGCTGATGTGGCTCAGCTTGGAACGTTCGAAGGCTGCGTGCATTTTTTAACCTCTTAACCCAAAAGGAAAACCCAAAGGAATGCAGAAGGAGAAAGAAAATGACTTTGGTTGTTGTTACCGGAATGCCCGGAGCGGGGTCTTCTACGGTGGTGAAAGAAGGACTGAAGCGGTGTGGCGAGCGGTGTGGCGAGGGCGAGCGTGAGCGCGCGGGCGGTTTCACGCCACTGAACTACGGGGACGTAATGTTTGAGGCGGCGAAGGAGGAAGGGCTGGTGGAGAGCAGGGACGAGATGAGGCGGTTGCCGGGCGAGAAGCAGCGGGAGATTCAATTGCTCGCCTGCCACAAAATCGCGGAACTGGAGAGGGGAGGGAAGAGAAAGGGAGGGGAAAAAAGCAAGAACCTCATAATTGACACGCACTGCACGGTAAAGACGCGGTTTGGCTACCTTCCGGGGCTGCCCGAACGCGTGCTGCGGGTGTTGAAGCCCGACCTGTTCGTGCTGGTGGAGGCGGAGCCTGCGGAGATTTCACGCCGACGGCAGACCGACAAGACGAGGCAGCGGGATGTAGAGGCTGAAAAGAGCATCGAGGAGCACCAATTTATGAACCGTGCGGTCTCGATGGCGTACGCGTGCCTCACCAGTGCGTCGGTGAAAATAATTGAAAATCATCAGGGGGAGTTGGAGAGAGCGGCGGAGGAGTTCTCTGCGTTGCTGAAAGCGTTGTCTGAGTCGTGACTCCGTTTCTTACGCAAAAATTACGAAAACTTTTTAAGGAGGTAAAAGAAAATAATTTTAAGGAGGTAAAGGAAAATAATTTTAAGGAGGTAAAAGAAAATATATTAAGGAAGACAAGTTAAGATGAAAATTTCGAGGGGAAAAGGGAAAGAAGAAAGGTCTCGGTCTGCGACTACTTATTTTGTCAGCCCCTCGGGTAGCGACTCGAGTAGCGACACAAACAGGACTTACAACTTCCGCAACGACCAAGCCGCCGATGTTGTCGCGATGGAAAGAGGCTTTGGAGGAATCAGCATGAACATAGGTAGAAGCATAACGATAACAGCAGTGCTGCTACTCGTCGTTGCAACCCTTCCGGTTGCGAGCGCGGACTGGCAGTACCAGAAACTGATAGAAATAGATCACAACAAGGTAGCTGCTGATCTGGCTGATTTCCCGGTTCTGATCAATTTAGCCTCTGATTCCGATTTAGCTGCCCACGCTCAAGATGACGGCGATGACATTGTTTTCACTAATTCTGCGAACACCGTCAAGTTTGACCACGAGATAGAATATTTTAATGGCACAACAGGAGAATTGGTAGCATGGGTGCGGATTCCTTCCCTGTCCTCTACAACCAATACCACTATTGTGATGCGGTACGGGAATTTAGGATGCGGAAGTCAGGAGAATGCAACCGGTGTCTGGGATGACAATTACAGACTGGTGCAGCATCTGGAGGAGACGAGCGGGACGCATTACGATTCCACCCAATACGGAAACGACGGAACAAAGAGTGGCGAGGTAACGCAAGATGCCACGGGGATGATAGATGGAGCAGATACTTTTGGTGGCTCGGCAGATTATGTTAATTGCGGGCACGACACGAGTCTGGACATTACGGACGCGATTACGATCAGTGCGTGGGTGAAACCAGGTGAATCCGACAGTTACCAAACAATCGTTGAAAAAGCAAGTTATTATGACGACGCTTACGCACTCCTGGTCAAAAAAGACATTAAATATATAAAATTCTCGCTTATAGGAATAGACCAGCACTGGGGGTACGGACCTGTAGATTTATGGGACGGGGACTGGCATTACATCACTGGCACTTACGATAAAGACGGTGGCAGCAACAATTTGCGATTGTACGTGGATGGTAGTCGCGTAAACGATTCCACACATACAAACCCAATTGCGTCAGGCGCCGCTGACGATGTATTTGTTGGTGGGCACAATTACGATGGCAATGACTTCAATGGCACACTTGACGAGGTCAGGATTTCAGCATCTGCAAGGAGCGGGGATTGGATTTCCACCACCTACAGTAACACGCATTCCCCTTCTACATTTTATACCGTCGGGGATGAGCAGTCAGCAGGTCCTATGCCGCCAGTCCCTGACCTTCCAGCGATAATATTATTCGCAACCGGGCTCGCGCTGGTGGCAGTGTCTCTTGTGTTTGTGTGCAGAGGAAGCGAAAGAAGGTGGCGTGAAAAAAGATGAAAGGAGATACAAGAATTAGCGTAAGACTATGCAGAAGCATAAAGATAACAGCAGTGCTGCTACTCGTCGTTGCAGCCTTTTCGTCTCCGATAGCAAGCGCAGCTATTCCCTGCGGCTGTGGTGAGATTTGCACGAACGAAACAGGCTGGTGGCACGCAGGCGGGGACTTTAACGCAGCCACGAACCCGCTCAGTGCAGCGGTGGGTACTGCGAACGCGGGCGACACGATTTGCGTCAAAGACGGTACTTACCGCGAAAGCGTTCAGATTAGCAAAAACCACCTGACCCTCCGCTCTGAAAACGGGACTGCAAACTGCATCGTCAATGCCTCAGGCGTACACGGATTTTGCGTTGCGCCCGAAAGAAATTTCTGTAAAATGCTTGACGAACAAAGTAGGAAGTGAAAGAGATGAAAATAGAGAGACTAAAGAGGGAGAAGATATTTTTGTTTTTCATTTTTTTAGGGTTTTTTCTCGTCGCGTTCGTCTGCGTTACAGTTGGAAACCTGTTTTACGAGCAGGCAGCGGACTTTTCAGGGCTGCTTGCGGCTGCGAAGGATCCTGCGGTTTTAAGTGCGTTTTGGGTGAGCTTCTCGGCTGCGATTTGTGCCACGCTGGTTGCGTTCTTCTTTGGAGTTCCGCTGGCGTATTTCCTTGCGAGGAAGGATTTTAGGGGTAAGAGCGTTGTAGAAAGTGTCGTGGACGTTCCGCTGGTAATTCCGCACATCGTCGCGGGGATTGCGTTGTACAGCGTTTTTATGCGCTCTGGCGTGCTGGGTGCGCCGCTTGAGCGAGTGGGAATTGCGTTTACGGACGCCTTTCCGGGAATTGTGGTTGCGATGCTTTTCGTTAGTCTTCCGTTTTTGGTGGACGCGGCACGCGAGGGGTTCAAGGAGGTTGACCCGCGGTTAGAGAATGTTGCAAGGTCGTTGGGGGCGTCGCAGTGGCGAACGTTCTCAAAAATAACCTTCCCGCTCGCCTCTTCCTCGATTTTCAGCGGTGCGGTTCTCTGCTGGGCGCGGGGAATAAGCGAGTTCGCTGCAGTGATGATTCTTGCCTCTTACCCGCGTTCTGCGTCAATTCTGATCGGCGACCGTTTCACCTCTTACGGCTTAAGCGGCAGCGGGCTGGTAGAAGCGGCAGGAGGAGCGGCAGGAGGAGCGGCAGGAGGAGCGGCGGCGGGTGCGCGTCCGATTTCGGTTCTGCTGATTTCAGTTTGTCTGGCGATTTTTGTGCTACTGCGGGGGCTGCGGGGGCTGCGAGGGCTGCGGGGGCTGCGAGGGCTGCGGGGGCTGCGAGGGCGGGGAAGAAGGAGAGGGTAGCGGAGGGTAGCAGAGGGTAGTTTTCCATTAAAAAACATTTAGTTTTATATACGACAAAAACAGAGACAACACAAAAACAAAAAAGAGGTGAAGAAAGAGAAATGAGGAAGGTGAAATACGGGTTTGCATTTACGCTCTGCCTGCTCCTGTTCTTTGTGGGGGTAGGAGTAGCGTCAGCGGCGGCAGCAGAAGACGGAGAAGCGGGCGGCGGCGTTAGAGACGGAGGTTGGATCGCGATGGCAGCGGGAATTGCAATGGCTGGCGGGGCACTCGGTGCAGGAATTGCAGTCTCTGGAGCGGGGACAGCAGCCGTCGGAGCCACCGCGGAGAAGCCAGAATCGTTCGGTCGTGTCCTGATCTTCGTCGCTCTTGCTGAGGCGATTGCAATCTACGGGCTCTTGATCGCTTTTATGCTCTTGACAAAGATAAGCGAGGTATAGAGCAAAGCTAGAGGAGAAGAACGCGTAGAGCGAAATGCAAAATAGGAACAGTAAAGGACGAATGGAGAAGGGTGGTTGGATTCTTTTTCACGCCCTTCCCTACGCTTTTTTTATCTCTTCTTTTACAATCGGCGGTTTGTTCGGCGGTTTCGCACTCGGTAAAGAATTAGGAGGCAGCAGTGCAGCCGGCTTCGCCTTTGCTCTACCTCTCTGCTTTCTCGGCTTCTTCGTCGGACTGTTTTTTTCTTGCTTCCTCTTGAAAGTGAGAATTTTTTAAGAAAAACTTTTCTTTTGAAAAGAAATTTAGTAAAGAAACAACCGCGAAGCATTTTGATCAGACTTTTTTAAAGTTTGTTGAAAAACCTTTTCCTAAAAGTTTTTTATCTAGTGCTGCTACGAACTTCTCTTCAGACCCCGCGGGAACGGTCGCTCCGGCTGCGACTGGGTGTCCGCCGCCAAAGCCGCCTACTTCTCTCGACGCCTTTTCCAGCGCTTCTGCGAGGTCTAGTCCGCCACTCTTGAAGAGCCTGCTGCTGCACCTCGCGGAGATTTTCGTCTCTGCGCTCTTGCTCGTCGTGTTCAGCGCGACTACAGGCTTCTTGGTGCGTAAATATTCTGCCACGATTCCTGCTAAAACGCCCGTTACTCCGCTTTCCTGCACAAAAAAATAGAAAATATTTGGCAGTTCTTTTACGACGTCCGCTCCTCCGCTCCCTCCTTCTTCTTTGTTTATTCGGTTCAGTTCAGAGACGAGTTTGTTCTGAAACTTCGTGTGCAGCGAGGTCGCCTCTTCTACCGCCGACTCCTCGCGCAGGCACAGCCCAATTCCAACGCCCGCCTTTCCAAACCGACCGCAAGCGTCCACGAGCCGCATAAAATCCGTCCCGTCCCGCACTACCTCAAAATTGAAAACATAAACTGCTCCAACCAATTCCTGCGAGAGCGCCGACAAAGACGACAGAGCCGCAGTCAGTCGCTCCACCTCTTCAGCCGTTAAATCGCTCAATTTCTTCTCGCCCTCAACCCCTCCCGCGCCGACCTTCTTCAAGAACGCGTCCACCCTTTCCGGCTTGCCCGCGAGCGGAAGGTAGGGGTCAGTAGCGAAGAGAAGCAGGTCGCGAATTTTTCCGCCGCCGAGTCTCAACCCCCGCTTAACAGAAACAACGCCTTCTCTCACCGCCTCGTCCAAAATCTCCTTGTTTAGCCCGCTACTCAAGTCCTGCTTGTCCCCCAACGAGCCTGCTACTGCGAGCCCCGCGAGGTCGCAGTTCCCCCGCTCGTTTTCCGAGAGGCACCTTGCTACGAGGTAAGAGAGACCTGCGGCGCAGACCTCGCCGCCTTCTCTTCCTTCCGCGGAGAGGCAGGGATTTACGAGGACCAACGATGAAGAGGGAGGAGGAGAAGAAGAGGAAGAAGAGGAAGAAGAGGAAGAAGAGGAAGAAGAGGGAGGAGAAGAAGAAGAGGAAGAAGAGGGAGGAGAAGAAGAGGGGGGGGGAGGAAAGTTTGAAGAAAAGGTAGAGGGTGGGGTGTGGTGGTCGAGAATTACGACATCCGTCTCTTTGAGGTGCTCCAAAATCAAATCCAACTGCCCTGTTCCCATATCGCAGAAAATAACAAGCTCCTCCTCGCCCTCGCGCAACTCCTGAACAAAATCCCGCTCCAACTTGCTTACAATCGTGGCGTGGAACTGAATTCCCGCTCGAAGCAGGGCGTTGCAGAGAATGCCCGCGGAAGTAATTCCGTCCGCGTCGTAATGCGAAACCACTCTTGCGTAGTTGTGCTTTTTTATCTTTTCCGCCGCTTTCTGCACTGCCTTTTGGACTGCCTCTTGCATAATTTTCAAAAAGAATTTCATTAGTAAAGTTTTCTTTAAAGAAAGTTCGGTGTAGGGCGTGTGGCCTAGCTAGGAAATGGCGGCAGCCTCCTAACAAACAGTTTAGGCAAAAAGGGAAAGATTGTTAAAAAGGGAGAGAGCTGCAAATCACGGGTTCAAATCCCGTCACGCCCGTCTCCTTACCCGTCCCCTTACCCTTTCTCGTTCCCGTTCCACCGCCCAATTCTCAATCGTCTCGCGGTCTACTACAATAACATCCCGTATTGAATTCACCGCCTCAAAGGGTATAAAAATGCAATCTCCCTCCTTCCGAAACCCGCTTGTCTCAAGTTTGGCAGTAGGCTTAACAACGAGCTCCGTCAATATTCCCGTCCCCGCGTCGGCTACGATATTTTGTAAAACGCCCATTTCGCTGCCCTCTGAATCCATAATTTTTTTATGTTTTAACTTCTGCGCCGATATTTTCTCCATTCCCCGCTCCCTCCTTCCCCTCCTTTGCTTTCTCCTTTTCTCTATCTTCTCTGCCGCCCTATAAAAGTTTTTCATCTCACTTCTCGTCCTCAATCCGCAGTTTGTCGTGCAGCCGCAAGAAATGCTTGTCCCGAATTTTGACAAAAAAAGCAGGCTCGCCCCTCGTAATGCTAATTCGGTCTTCTCGCCCGATTTTCCTGTAAAACTGCCCGTCAACTACTAACTCCGCCTCTTTCGCCCCCAAGAGCTCTAAATTTATCGTTGTGTCAATGTTAACGACGGTGGGTCGTGCGGAGAGTTTGAAAGGTGCGATTGGCACGATTATTGCGGCGTTCAGTTTAGGATCTACGATCGGCCCGCCCGCGGACATCGCGTACGCAGTGCTACCAGTCGGGGTCGCAAAGACAACGCCGTCCGCCCGTAACTGCTCTAACTCGTCGCCGTCCACCGAGATAGAAAAATGCAGCATCTTCCCAGGCTTTGAAGTTACTACCACCGCCTCGTTCATCGCGTACGGCACCTTCTCCCCCTTTCCTGCTCCTACCCTTCCCCCTCCTGCTCCTGCCCCTGCTCCTGCTCCTGCCCCCGCTGCCGACTCTGCCACCGAGACAGAAAGTCGCTCCCGCCGCTCCACTTCGAACCCGCGGTCCAACAGACCCGAAAGTGTAGAAACAGCGTCTTCTGGCTGCACCGCGGCTAAAAACCCGAGAGCGCCCATATTTACGCCCAAGACCGGCGTGCTGCCCTTCAAATAATGAAGCGTCCTCAAAATCGTACCGTCGCCGCCAACGCAGACCAAAAAATCCACCGACATTTCGCCGATTTTCGTGCCTTGCCCTTGCTTCTTCTCTTGCTTCTTAAGTCCTGGTGCCCTACCCCTGCGTGCCGTCTCCTCGTCCAGCACCACCTCAACTCGCTCTCCTCCCACACGCTCAACACACTCAATCAGCCGGCTTAAGACCAAATCATCCCCGGGCTTACCACGACAGACCATTCCAATCCGCTTCGGCAGAATTAAAACCATTCGTCACAAATCACAAATCCAAGCCGCAAAGTTGCGAAATCGCCTCTACTAAATCTCCTTTTGCCTCTGTCAGCGCGGCTCTCGCCTCCTCCTCGCTGCACCCCACCTTCTCCTTCACGATTTCCACATCCTCAGGAAGAATTCGCAACTCAGGCTCAGGTTCCGCCACCCCCTCTCCAACAACCTCCGTTTCAGCAGCCGATTTCGTCTTAGGGCGTTCTACAGGCGTGCCGGTTATTTGGTACATCTTCGAGCCTGGCGTTTTCATAATCGTAACGCTCGCGTCCTTGAAAACGAGTTCTGCGTCCGCCATTTTTATCACTACCTCCTCTACGCCCTCCAACTCTTCTACATTTATCCCCACCTGCTTCATCATTTGGTCCAACTTCTTAGGACCGATTCCCACCCCTTTTCTGAATCCGCCTCGCATTTTCCTTCCCCTTGTAATTTCTAAATTCTAAACCTTCTAATTTCTAAATTCTAAACAATATTTAAAGTAAAAACATTTAATTTAGAGAAGAGGGAGCAAAGAAGGGGCTCGTGGTCTAGTTGGAATGACATCGCCTTTACGAGGCGAAGGTCATGCGTTCGAATCGCATCGAGCCCATTTTTAGCAGTTAAAATGAGAAGGGTAATGACCGTCGGGGGTTCGGACTGCAGTGGCGGGGCGGGTGTTCAAGCCGACATAAAAACATTCTCCGCACTCGGCGTTCTCGGAACCTCGGTGCTCACCGCCGTCACCGCACAAAACTCGCACGGCGTGCAGGCGAAGCGAGAAGTGCCGGTCGAACTCGTGGAGGCACAATTTGAAGCCATTTTGAGCGAGAAGAGCGACAAGGGCTTTGCCGCAACGGTGGACTACGCGAAGACCGGAATGCTCTCCTCCTCTGCAGTGGTAGAAGCGGTGGCGAGAGGGCTTAAAGGCAAAACCAAGAGTAAGCGGTCTAAAATCCCGTTCGTGCTCGACCCTGTCTTGAGGGCGGGTTCAGCGGGTTCAGCGGGTTCAGCGGGTTCAGCGGGTTTAGGAGGGTCAGGTGGAGGCGGGGTTCTTTTGGAAGACGAGGCTTTAGAGACGCTTGTTTCGGTTCTTCTGCCGATTTGCGAGGTTGTAACGCCGAATGTTCCCGAAGCCTGCGTTCTTTCGGGCTTGGAGATAAAAAACAAAGAGGACGCAAAAGAGGCGGCACTAGAAATACACAAAATGGGCGCTCCTGCAGTAATTCTAAAAGGCGGGCATTTAGAGCAGGAAACCGCAGCCGGGCGAGCGACAGACATAATCTACGGCGAGGAGTTCGGTTTCGAAGAAATGAGTTTGAGCCTGCTAAAAACTGGGAAAAGGAGGGTAGTGCACGGTGCGGGCTGCTCCTTCTCCGCTGCTCTTGCTGCCGAACTTGCGAAGGGCAGGGGCTTGCGAGACGCTGCTCGGTCTGCGAAGAGGTTCGTGCATTCTGCCATTTCTGTGGGCGTTCGTGTTGGGTCTTTTGTAGTGCTGGATCAGACCTGCGGGCTGCGGCGAGACGCGGACAGGTATTTCGTGCTGCAGAATGTAAAAGAGGCAGTCAGGCGGCTGAAGAACACGCCGAACTTTAAGAATTTTATTCCTGAGGTTGGAACGAACATTGGAATGGCTGTGGCGGGTGCGGAGAGCGAGTCCGAAGTCGCAGCGGTGGACGGCAGGCTAACTCCTACGAAAAGAGACGGAATTCGGGGCGGCGTAGGGGCAGGGGTAGGAGCAGGAGGAGTAGGGGAAGGAGGTGTGGAGTTTGGCGTGAGCGGGCACGTTGCGAGGCTGATTTTGGCGGGGCTGAAGCACGACGAGGAGAAGAGAAGCGCGATTAACATAAAATACTCTGCGGAAATCGTAGAGGCGTGCAAAGACCTGGGAATGCGTGTCTTCACATTTGAGAGAGCGAAAGAGCCGACTGCGGCAGAGGGGAAGACGATGAACTGGGCGGTAAGAGAAGCGAGTAGAGAAGCGAGTAGAGAAGCGAGTAGAGAAGCGAGCAGAGAAGCGAGCAGAGAAGCAGGCGAGGAGGAGTTCTCACCAGATGTGATTTACGACCTCGGGGCTGTGGGTAAGGAGCCGATGGTTAGGATTTTTGGCAGGACCGCGGTAGAGGTGGCGGAGAAGGTGAAGAGGCTCGTTGAAAAGTTTTATCAAAAATTTTAATAATAAAAGTTTTATCAAAAAATGGGGTTGAAAGAAGCGAGGTTGTACGAGAAGGAGAATGCAAAAGTGAGGTGCAATGTCTGCGCGCACCGCTGCAGCATTCCCGAAGGAGGCTACGGAATTTGCAGAACACGGCAGAACAGGGGCGGGAAACTCTACACGCTCATTTACGGCTGCGTCTCCTCCGCACACACAGACCCCGTCGAGAAGAAGCCGCTCTTCCACTTCTTCCCCGGGTCGCTCGCCTTCTCACTCGGAACGGTCTCCTGCAACTTCAGGTGCAGGCACTGCCAGAACTGGAGCATCTCAACCGCCAAGCCGGGCGACTTCTGCACGGCGGAGACGGAAATGTCGCCCGAGGAGGTAGTGAGCCGAGCAAAGAGGGAGGGCTGCGACGGAATTGCTTGGACTTACAACGAGCCCACGATTTGGTTTGAGTACGCTTACGACTGTGCGAAGTTGGCGAAGCGGGCGGGGCTTTACACTGTTTTTGTGACGAACGGGTTCTTGACCGAGGAGGCGTTGAACGAGGTTGCACCGTTCTTGGACGCTGCGAATGTGGATGTGAAAGCGTTCAGCGAGGGCTTTTACCGCAAGGTCTGCGGTGCGAGGTTGAAGCCTGTGCTTGAGACCTGCGAGAGAATGCTGGAGCGGGGGGTTCACCTCGAACTGACTTACTTGGTCATTCCCGGCTACAACGACAGCGACGAGGAAATTGGGCGGTTCTCGGAGTGGGTGGTGTGGGGTTTGGACGCTTCGGTGCCAGTGCATTTCTCGGCTTTTTACCCGGCTTACAAAATGCTTGAGGTGCCGCCGACGAGTGTTGCGGGTTTGGAGAGGGCGCACGAGATTGCGAAAGCCGCGGGGGTTGAGTACGTTTACCTCGGGAATGTCCCGGGTCACGAGTACGAGAACACTTTCTGCCCCGAGTGCGGAGAGTTGCTGGTAGAGCGGAGTGGGCACAGGGACAGGCTGAGGATTTCGGGACCCGAGCCAAAATGTCCGAGACCGGGTTGCGGGAAGAGTTTAAATATTCGGCTGTAATTTTAATGAGAGAAAAATATGCAAGAGCGAGAGCCGAGAGCGGTAAGACAGAGGCAGAGGACGGTAAAATTCTTGGACACGACGCTGCGGGACGGCGAGCAGACGCCGGGGGTGTCGCTGACGCCGGAGCAGAAGTTGCAGATTGCGAAGCAGCTTGATTTGTTGGGTGTGGACGTAATTGAAGCAGGGACGGCAATTATCTCGGAGGGCGAGCAGCGAGCGATTCGAGCAATTGCGAACGCGGGCTTGAACGCCGAAATCTGCTCCTTCGCTCGGCTCTTGAGAGGCGACGTTGACGCTGCGGTTGGCTGCGGTGTCGAGACTGTTAATTTGGTCGCTCCGGTCTCGGACGCACACATAAAAAAGAAGTTAAAAATTGACAGGGCGACGTTGCGAGCGAAGACCGTTGAAATGGCGGAGTACGTGAAAGGGCAGGGCTTAAAAGTGGAAATCAGCGCCGAAGACGCGTCGAGGTCGGATTTGGAGTTTCTAAAATCGTTCTTCTCGGAGTTGGCGGCAGCAGGAGTCGTTGACCGCTTGACCTTCTGCGACACTGTCGGCGTGCTCTACCCGGAGCGCACGAAGGAGATTTTTTCGGGGCTCTGCCTCGCTCTCTCTGAGTTTGAGACGCCTGTCTCCGTGCACTGCCACAACGACTTCGGTCTGGCGACTGCGAACTCGGTAGCCGCGGTGCAGGCAGGGGCGGAGGTCGTGCACGTAACCGTGAACGGTCTCGGCGAGCGAGCGGGCAACGCCTCTCTTGAGGAAGTGGTCGTGGCTCTTGAGAGGTTCTACGGCGTCCGGACTCGGATTGCGACGCAGAAATTGTACGAGACCTCGCGACTGGTTCGGAGGCTGACGAAAATGCAGGTTGCACCGAACAAGCCGCTCGTCGGCGACAACGCCTTCACGCACGAGTCCGGAATGCACGTTCACGGCACGCTCGCGGACACAACGCTCTACGAGCCGCTCGACCCTGCGGTAGTGGGACGAAAACGGCGGTTCGCTTTCGGCAAGCACACGGGCAAGGCGTCTGTAAAAACAGCCTTGAAAGAGCAGGGCATTCGGGCGGACGAGAAACAAATAAGCGAAATTTTGGCGAAGGTGAAGGAACTCGGCGACAAGGGGAAACTGGTTACCGACGCCGATTTTCAGGCGATTGTAGTGGATGTCCTGCAGATTGAGCGCGAGGAAAAGATAAAACTTGTGGATTTGTCGGTCGTCTCGGGCAAGAATGTTTACCCGACGGCGTCGCTGCGGTTGGCGATTAACGGTGAGGAGGTGGTAGAAGCGGGCGTCGGCGTCGGTCCGGTGGACGCTGCGATAAACGCACTGCGGAAGGCGATGTCTGGAAGGGAAATGAACGACCTGCGGCTTGAGGAGTACCACGTAGACGCAATCACCGGCGGGACAGACGCGCTGGTGAACGTCGCAGTGAAAATAAGCCGTGGCGACAAAACAGTGACCGCGAGCGGCGTTAGCGAAGACATTGTGACCGCCTCGGTGCGTGCCTTGATCAACGGCGTGAATCGCCTGTATCTGTAGCAGCAAGAAAATGTTTAGCGAACTCGCGTGCCTCTTGCAGACTCCTGTCTCGGCTGAGTACAGCCCGCCTCAAAACATATTTCTCACGACCGAACCCAAAATAAACCGCTAACTCAACTCCTTCTTTGTTCCCTCTCCCGCTCCCGCTCTCTTTCCCTCCCTCTCTCCCGCAGCAAGCATGCACACCCACCGGAAGCGAGCACCCGCCGCCAATCACTTTTAACACCTCCTGCTCCACCTCCGCCTCTCTCCTCGTCTCCGCGTCGTCAACCGCTTTTAATCTCTCGCTCGCCTCTGTCCCCCACCTCGTAACCACAGCAATTATTCCCTGATTCGGCGACGGCACAAAAGGGTCGCAGTTAAGCCTCTCGCACTCGTGCTCCAGCTCCTTACCCAACCCCAACCGCTCAAGCCCCGCCTCTGCAAGAATCACGCCGTCGTACTCGCCGTTCTTAAGTTTCCTCAACCTCGTGCCTACATTTCCACGAATCTCTTTTACCCGCACTTCTACGCCTCGCTCCGCAGCGTAGTTCAGGAGTTGGAACTTCCTCCGCACGCTCGAGGTCCCTACTACCGCACCCTCTCTCTCTCCCTTTCCCTCTGCCTCCAGCAGTTCGTCCAACCCGCACCCGTGCCTCAAGACCAGAGCGTCGTAGGGCGAGTCGCGAGGCAGAACCGCCGCCGTCTCCAACCGCTCGTCCCTCTCCAGCGGAATGTCCTTCATTGAATGCACCGCAAAGTCAATTTTGCCGTCTAAAACCAGCCTGTCCAACCGCTTGACAAACACCCCCTTCTCCGGCATTTCTGACAAACTCCTGCCTGTCAAAGCGTCCCCTAAACTCTGCACCTTTCGAACCTTGAGCTCGTCCTCAAAACCCGCCGCTCGCAGCCGCTCGCACACCCTCTCGGTCTGCACCACCGCCAACTCACTGCCTCGCGTCCCGACAATCATTTATTTCTCTTCTTCTCTCTTTCTCTCGTTCGCTTCCGCCTTAACCAAACCACCGCAAGCAAGAGTCCAGCAACGCAGAACGCCGCCTCAAAACCTGGCTGCTCCTCTCCTGGCTGCTCCTCTCCTTCCTCCTCTCCTTTTTCTTCCAGTGTCGGAGTTGGCGTGGGTGAAGGCGTTGGCGTTGCAGCGGCAACGCTCTCGTTCCCTCCCTCCACTGCAGGTGTAGGCGAAGGTGTAGGCGTGGGCGTGGTGCGGACATTTACCGACGGCTCGACCGCTGGAAGAATTCTCACCGTCGTTGTAGCAGTGTGCCCGTCGCCGTCGTCCGCGGTCACCAAATATTCGCCCACCTTCGCGGTCGCAGTCTCGAACGAGTCTTTGAACTTGTTGTAGAACTGTTCTTCGTCTTCCTCGATCTCTATGAATTTGGGCTTCAGTTTTGTCGCATTTTCTCCCAGCCCTTCAACCGTGACGATGATAGATTTCTCCACTTTTCTGTTCGTAATTCCGCTAACCTCAAGCTCAGAGCCAAGCACCACATCCTCCAACTCGTCAAGCTCCACAAAACCCTCCTCCACTTTTATCGTCGCAATGCCAAGGAGGTCGTCGCTGCCCGCCTCATTTATCGTCTTGTCTTTTAAAATCTCCAAAATCTGCTCGCTCGTCTTGACCTCAAGCGAACTGGAAAAACCGTTAGTCAGGACGCTCAGCAAATCGTCGCTACTGCTCATTCCCCACACTCGGTCCCGCCCGTAACTGAGCACAGGAATTAAATAAATACCCGTGTCTGCGTCCTCGTTCGCTTTTATCCAAGTTGTCTTAAACTCCCCGTCTTCCGTTACTCCGCAGGTGTGGTGTGTAAGACCCGGGGCATTCATTTTTCCGTCGGTCTCTCCAAAAATGTCGTCAGGGTTGAGCCCCACTCTACCACCGCCTTTTGGTGCAATCGTCAGGATGTCCACGCGGTCCCTGCCCGGCACCGTCCCTTTAACTATAAAGTCGTCACCTCGAGCAACAAATCCTGTATGAATATCATCCTTTGCATAAGTCTCCGCAAACAACCCGCCTCGGATGAGAACGATTGTCTCTGACACGTCTGGCAGGTCTGTTTCAGGATCAGAAATCGGTAAAACCCACATCTCTATTTCGTGCGTTCCAGGTGAGAGGTCTTCGGTATACAAATAATAAACATCCCCAAGCTCGACATTCTCCTTAAAAACATCATCATCAATTTTAATCGTCATCCTGTCGCCTGCGTCTGCGGAACCACTGATCTCAAGAATCTCGCCGATGTAATACACTCCTTCTTCAAGCCCAGTTAGCTCTGGCTCGAGCACCGTAATTTTCACACTTGTTCGGTTCTTGGTCTGAACCTCGTGCTCGGTTGCGGTAATGTCGTAATTGCCGGTCTCGGTGAAAGATGCGACTGCCTTAAACAAGCCGTCTTCATCTGATATTCCGAAGGCACTGTGCCCGCCCGTCTTTGGCTCGCCAATGCCTGCACCCTCGTTGAACCAGACGTTTAACTCTTCACCTCGTGTTACATTCAGGCTAATAAATGTGTGTGGAGTAGTAGAGACAGAGAACACGATTTCTTCGGTAACGGTCTGCTCTTCGGGTTTCGCTTTTATCTCGACGCCTACACTCCTCACCTCAAAAGAGACCGCGGGACCTTCTACATCAAGCCCGTTGTTCGTCTCTGGGTCTGTTTCAATGCTGAGCCTGTAGGGTCTGGTGTCGGTGTCGAGTTTAGCAGTGTTTATCGTCACAGTATTTTCGCCGTTCTCACTAACATCAATATTTTCAAGGGACACATTTTCGCCAACATCCTCCTCTGGCACACGCAACCCGTCGGGGTCTAAAAGTTTGTAGGTAATGTTGTTTGGCAGGGGTCCTTTAATGATACTTAAATATGTGTGCGCCTCAAAGGTTATATTTCCGCCTTGCGTAACCCACGAAAAATCCTCGCCCTTCACCTTCACATTAGCATCTAATTTCGGCAACACAAAATATATTATCGTAGATATTGTGTCATTTATTGTAGCATTTGCAGCAGTACCTTCAACTTTGTACTCTCCCTCAACCAGCTTCGGCTCCTCACTGGAATCAAACGGACCCTTAAAGGAGATAATTATGTGGCTGTCCTGCCAATTGCTCTTTATTACGCCTTCGGATATTAGAACTCCAGATGCATCAACAAAACTCAAGTTCGTCTCACCGATGATGGCAGTAGAACCGAGAGAAGCATTTCCAATCGCCCGCCCGACCTCAGGACTGACGCCAGCTTTCACAGGTGCAAATAAAGTAAATATCAAAATTAGTGCGACTGCTGCCGGCAGGGCTGCCCTCACACTCTGCAACACTTTCTTATCCATCTTTTTTTATTTTGATTATTCTACTTTTGATTCTTCTTCTCTACATTTGCACTTAATTATTTAAATAGCCCTCCCTAAAAATAATTCATAAATAAAATGAAACAAAAAAAAAAAGTTCGGGTAAGAGGCAAGGAGACAGTGGCGACAGTGGTGGCATTTTTTTTGCTCGCATTGGCTACGCTGCCCTCCAACACTGCTGCAGTCGTACCAGCTGCCGAAGAAGTCTACATTTCCTGCATTAACGATTCTCAGATCGGGAAAGAAGTGACGGTCTCGGGTGTTGTCACAGCAATCGCGAGCAACCTCGAGCCTTCAAGCTCTACCGAGGACGGCATTCAGACCTTCGAGCCCGGCGACACGAGCGTTCTGACCTTAGACGACGGAACAGACACAATTTTCGTCAGCACCGACCCGCGGCTCTTGGAGAAAGTTTACAAAGGTCAAAGGCTCACGGTCGTCGGAATTTACGCGGGCGACGACGAAATAAGCGAGGGCAAGGGCATAATCTACGCGGACAAACTCGGTCCCAAGGAACGGGTCTACGAAGAAGTAACCGTTAAAGAGCTCAAAGAATTTCCAGAGTATTTTTACGGGAACGCAGTGCTCCTGCAGGGGAATGTTACACGAATCGAACTCACGCACGGTAAGACGGAGTTAGGAATTGACGACGGTACCGGGACGGTGCCTGTGGAATATGCCGCCGAGACGAGCGAAATAACTGTGGGCGAGCGGGTAACGGTTGAAGGTAAGTTTTACAGGAACAAGGTCTACGCATTTGCAGTAACACCAGAGAAGCCCAAAACGACGCCAACCCCGACTCCAACGTCAAGCCCGGCTCCAACGCCAACTCCAACCCCGACGCTAAGCCCGGCTCCAACGCCAACTCCAACCCCGACGCCAACAGCAGCAGGAACGAGTGCGTTCCATTTGGTTTCATATATTTTCACAGTTATTTCGGTCGCAGTAGCAGGCGTACTTGTTGCTCTTAAAATAAGAGAGTGGCTCATACTCAGAGGCTACAAGTGAATATTTTCGTAAGAATGGTCTTGAAATGGAGAGTCAAAGCAGACAAGATAGTAGACAAGAGACTTAGGAGGATTGAAAGAGCTAAAGCGATACAGGAAAGAATACTTAAAATAAAGGAGGCAAATACCAAAAGGGCAGAATCAACGAAAAATCAGAAAAAGATAAAAAAGGCTAAAGCCGAAGAAGAGCAAGCAAGAGCAATTCTTAAAAAAATAGAAGAAGAAAAAGACCGCCTAACAACTCACAAAAGGCAGGGCAGAGCCCTAAACCCTAAACCGAACCAAGAACCATGGAAAGAGAAAAGACCCCAGAAAGAGAAAAAGAAGCGGGAAAAGTACCCTGTCAACGAGGCGTTTTTGTTTAGCGTTGATGAAAAAGTAGAAGAAATTGAAGAGTCCTTGAACAAGGGCGTTATCTCGGAGAGCTTGCTGGATTTGTTCAACAAAAAAGGAGTTCCTCTTTCCGAAGAGGCCATTGTTACGAAGGACTGCTTATTTGAGTGGGAGAAAGTCCCTGGCGAGGACAACAAGAGGTTCTTAAACACCCTCACGTACCTCTTAAATCTTAACTGGGCTAAAGGTGCAAAGATCACCAAATCCGGAGACCGCAAAACCATTCGCCTCTCTAAAGAGGAAAAGTCGGCTGAGATAACAATCAATGAGCGAGAGGAGAAACTGACCTTAAAAATTAGCGACGGCAAAACTGACTACCTAAAAGTTAAGAAAGAGAACGGCAGGTTAAACGCATACAAAAGAGGGAAAGAGAATGAGTGGGAGATAACCGATTTTGAAGACGACGAAGAGACAGAAAAGTTCATTCTCAGAAAAGAAGAAGGAGGAGGAAAAAAGTTAGATGTTTTTATGCTCTTTGCATCCGTCCTGATAGAAGACCCGTTAGAAGCGACTGCCCCTCCAACCTACCGAGTTTGGGAGCCAAAATTCAGAAAAGGCAGAGCCGTGGACAGAGCCGCTGGCAGAGCCGTAGCGGGCAACGACGAGGAGGAGTTGTTAAAAGAGATAAAAATCCGTCTTTATGAGGAGATCAGCGAAACTTCCACAGAATCTATCCGCGAGAGTTTTTTAGAGCAGAAATTGGAGAAAATAACCGAGGGTCTCAACATTGAGCAGAGCAAAAACTCTAAACTGCTGCAGAAAATAAAAGATTTGATAAGTAAGAAGGAGTTCATTAAGAGCGAGGAGTTGGATCCGACAGAGCGGGACAGAGTGGTGGCGGAATGTAAGAGCTTCTTGAAATCCCTTCTAAACGAGGCGCAAAAAACTATTGAAGACCGCCTTCGTAAAACAATAAATGAGAGTTTCGAAATAGACCGTATTCGCAAGGATTTTTTAGACCAGAAGGTTCAGGAAACAATTAAGGAGCACTACAAGGAGCAGAGACAAGACCGTCGGCTAATTGAAAAATTAAAATATTACATAACCCGAGATTTCATTGGCTACAGCAAGTTAGACCCGATTATGAACGACAAAATGGTGGAGGACATCTCAGTCGACGGCCCTAACATTCCGCTCTACGTCTTTCACCGGAGATACGACTCGATAAGGACGAGCATAATTTTTGAAAAGACAGATTTAGATGCGATAATTTATAAATTAGCACAGCGGGCGGGCAGACACATCTCACTGGCTAAACCGCTCTTAAACGCTTCTCTTCCTAATAACGACAGACTGCAGCTGAGCCTTGGGGACGAGGTTACAACGAAGGGCAGCACCTTTACGATAAGGAAGTTCAGAGAAGAACCTCTTACTCCGATTTACCTTATTAAGTCTGAAACATTCTCGACCGAGATGATGGCTTATCTCTGGATGGCAGTCGAGAACGGCTTCAATATCCTCATAGCAGGCGGCACCGCCTCGGGCAAGACCACCACCTTAAACGCGATCGCTATGTTCATTCCACCAGAGAGCAAGATCATTTCCATCGAAGACACGAGGGAGATAAACTTGTCGCACGAGAATTGGATTCCTGATGTCACTCGGGAAGTCGAAGAAGGAAGTCATTCAATTGAGATGTTTGACCTCCTGAAGGCTGCACTGCGGCAGCGACCCGAATATATTTTAGTGGGCGAGGTTAGAGGCGCGGAGGCGACGACTCTCTTTCAAGCAATGGCTACCGGACACATCACCGTCTCAACCGTTCACGCCGATTCCCCTGAGGCTGTGGTCAGGAGGCTGACGAAGCCCCCGATTAATGTCCCGCTAATGCTACTTGACAGTCTAAACATAATACTTATTCAGCGGTCGGTGAAGATAGGGGAAAGAAGAGAGAGGAGGTGCACCGAAATTATAGAAGTAAATGGTGTTGATTTCGAGAAAGAGACCCTAAAAACCATAAAACTTTTTCATTGGGACTCGTCAGATAAATTTCACTTCAAAGGAGAAAGTCAGTCAAAAATTCTTAGCGAAATAAGCGAGAAGTTAAATATGAAGAACGAAGAGGAGTTGTCAAATGAGTTTTATCGCCGTGTAGAAATTTTGAACTGGATGAGAGCAACCGTAACAGACTTTCAGTCTCTGAGTAAGATTATTTTTGAATACAATATGAATCCAAGAGAGGTTGAGGAGAAGCTAAAAAAAGATAGAAAATAAAAAGTGAGTGAGGTGAAGAGGGGAGAGAGAAGAGATGAAGAGTATTGATGAAATAGCATTTGGTATCTTCGGTGCATATTTCAAGACAAAACGAGAGTTTCGTTGGTTCGTTTCGTTGCGAGAAAATCTTATAAAAGCAAGGATATTCGTTTCTATCGAAAGATGGCTCTCGAAAGCGGTCTTTTATTCTGTTATTGGATCTTGTGTTCTGCTCTCAATTTATTTGTCAATGAAGTTTCTGCTCTCTCTTCTCCCAAAACTCGACCTCAGTTTTTCTTTCGGTTTAACCGATTTTATAATCATAACCACAGGCAGTGTAATCGCGTTCTGCTCGGTCTTCTGCGGTTTTTATTTCCTGCCAAATATGAAGGCGTGGGAGAGGAAAAGGAAGATAGAAGAGCTTCTTCCTTACGCCATCAGCTACATCTCCTCGATGGCAGCGATTGGAATGATTCCTTACGAGATTTTCAAGAAACTGTCAGAGGAGGGGGAGAATTATGGGGAAGTGAGCGTTGAGGCGCGGCAGATAGTGCGTGATGTGAGCTTTTTCGGGTATGATTTTATGACTGCACTAAAGAACCTTGCATCTACGACGCCGTCTGCGAACATGCGAACTTTCCTGCAAGGTGCAGTAACAACGGCTCTTTCTGGTGGCGAGATGGGGGTGTATTTTATTAATACAGCAAAAATATATATGGCAGAGCGAAGGAAGAATTACGAGAATTTTATTAATACTTTGGGAATAATTGCGGAGTTTTATGTTACAGGGCTGGTTGTTGGACCGCTACTTCTCATCGTCGTCCTTGCGATAATGTGTTTTATGGGTAGCGGTTCTCTGTCAACACTTGCTGCAATCGTGTATTTAGTTATCCCGCTCTCCACCGCGGCATTTGTATTCTTGCTTGATGTTATGTTTTCGGCTGTACATAAATAAATGCTGTTCAACTAAAGAGCAGCTACAAAAAATCAGAACTAAAATCAGAACTACAAGACCCACGATGAGGTACGGCAGCAGTTTAACGAGCAGCCACAGAACGCTCAAAATAAGGAGTAGAACAACCAAGAAAGAGACCAACGCAGGAATTTCGCTCAAAAATCGCATTTCTACTCCTTTTCCTCCTGTTCCCTGACCAACAGAACCATTTCCACCGCTATTTTGCAGAGCCGAAGCCAAGTGTTCGCCGCCGCTCTCAACGTTACCGCGTCCTCACTGCTTAAGCACAGGCGTAATTTATTCCGCTTAAATCCGAGCTCAACAAACGCGCCTCTTTTTTTCTTCTCCTCCCGCTCCGCTTTTAGTGACTCGTAGACCATTCTTATTGTTTCCTCCTCCCCCTCGCCCTCCTTGCCCTCCTCGGCTTCAAGCACAAATTCCGCTTCAAACCTCATTTCGAACTTTTAAAAAAGTTTGATCAAAATGTTGCAGAAGTTTCGCAACAGATCATTTTGCCTTCATTGTTTTTACTACTAATTCAGGTTTCCCCTTTTTCAACGCTCTGAACCCACAGTACGGACATCTTACGCTCTGAGTCTCCGCGGTAGTCTCTACAATTTTTTTACACCTCAAGCAAAAATACACCATTTTCTTACCCCTCCCTCCTACCTTTTCTACCTTTTCTACCTCTTCTACCTCTTCTGCCTCTTCTACCTCTTCTACCTCTTCTGCCTCTTCTACCTCTTCTACCTCTTCTACCTCTCCTCTGCCAGCCGATTTATTGCTCTCTGTGCTGTTACGCCTGTTGGAGTTTGAGGCAGGTAGGTGCCGCCGCTAAAGGTGAAGCCGCATTTTGAGCACCGCCAAATTCCTGTGCCTACCCGCTTCACCGATTTTCTCTCACACCGCGGGCAGTCGTGCGTGGCTCTTGACTTCTCTTCCACCGCTGCGACCACTTTCCGTATTTTACGCCCGTACCGCACCCCGAACCTGCCTGCGGACTTTGTCTTCTTCCCCTTCTTCTTCCCCTTCTGTTTCCGTGCCATTTCTCATTCACGATTAAGTTAAGTGTAAAAGAAAAATATAAAATGTAAAATATTGAATGAAAATCTCTGATTTGAGTTTGGGGCTGGAGCTGGAGACGGTCTTCGGCGTCGGCAGCAGCGGCAGCGGTGAGGGCAGCAGCGTAGAACTCTACCCGCCGCAAGAGGAGGCGGTAAGGGAGGGTTTGCTCGACGAGAAGAGCGAGAACAAGAATTTCGTTATTTCTTCGCCAACGGCGAGCGGGAAGACGCTGTTAGCGGAGTTGGTGATGTTGAACTCTGTTTTGCGTGATGGGAGGGGGAAGTGCCTTTATGTCGTGCCTCTAAACGCGTTGGCAAACGAGAAATACCGGAATTTTCGGGCGAAATTCGGCGGTCTCGTAAAAGTCGGAATTTCAACCGGCGACTACGAGAGCTCTTCACGGTACCTCGAGAAGAACGACCTCTCGATTCTCACGCTTGAGAAGTTGGACTCGCTCACGAGGGTAAAACCCGCGTGGCTGCGTGAGATTTCGGTTCTTGTCGTGGACGAGGCGCACGTGCTGGGCGAGGAGAAGCGTGGACCGAGGTTGGAGGGGGCGTTGGCGAGGTTCGTCAGCCTCAACCCCGCCGCGCGAATCGTTGCCCTCTCTGCAACAATTCCGAACGCGGCGGAGTTCGCGGAGTGGCTGAACGCGGCTTTAGTGCAGTCCGAGTGGCGACCCGTGCCGCTGCGGGAGGAGGTGCTGCTGGCGAGGAACGACCGCGCGGTAGTTGAGCGAGTGCTCGAGGAAGTTCAGGACGGCTCGCAGGTTCTTGTTTTTGTGAACACGAAGCGAGGCTCGGCGTCTTTTGCGAGAAAAATCGCAGAACGGCTGAACTTAAGAACCGCAGAGTTGGACAAGTTGGACGAGCTGGACGAGTTGGACGAGCTCGCGGAGCGTGTGGAAATCGGCGTGGACGACCTCGCAGACTTGGTCAGGTCAGGCGTTGCTTACCACAACTCCTGGCTCCACCCAGAGCAGAGAAAGGTGGTAGAAGAGGGGTTCAGAGCGCGGGCGTTAAAAGTAATCTGCTGCACACCGACGCTGGCGATGGGCGTCTCCCTGCCCGCCAAAACCGTTTTAATCCGAAATTACAAGTTCTTCACGCAGGGACGGGGGAACGAGCCGATGCCGGTCTGTTGGGTGAAGCAGGTCTTCGGTCGCGCTGGAAGGCCGGAGCACGACGCCTACGGAACTGGAATAATCGTGGCGAAGAGCGAGGCTGAGTTCGAGGCGGTTGAGGATTTTTACCTAAACGGCGAATTAGAGCGTGTAGAGTCGCAGTTTTCTGTTGAGACCCTGACCGAGCAGATTCTCGCAACTGTCGTCGGCGGTGCGAACCAGACCAGCCAAATCCGCGATTTCCTTAACGCCACCTTCTACGCGCACCAGAACCGCGGTGAAGTGGAGCGCGTGAAAGAAGAGCTGGAGGGAATTCTGGCGGAATTGTCGGAGGACGGGTTCGTCGAGTTTGAGAGAGGAGGCGGAAAAATAAGAGCCACCGAGTTCGGGTCGCTCTCTTCTCGGCTCTACCTCTCCACGCGGTCGGCGTTGGCACTGCGGGACGGCATAAATTTTCTTAGCACGAGGAACGCAGAGACAGGAACAAGAATCTCGGATTTTGACCTCTTGCTTCTTTTGTGCAGGTGCGAGGAGGTTGTTCCGCTGAGGGTGAAAGAGGCGGGGGAAATCGCGACTGTCCTTACCGAGAATCTTGAATGGCTTTACGGCGTCGGTGGTGCTGCTGGCTGCGGTGCTGGCAGCGGTGCTGTTGGCTACGGTGCTGTTGGCTACGGTGCTGTTGGCTACGGTGCTGGCTGCGGCGGCGCCGCGGTGGGGGTAGGAAGTGCGGTCGTCGCGCAGGCGTGGATTGACGAACTCAGTTATTCAGAAATGAAGCGGAGGTTTGGAATTTATCCCGGCGAAATTCACAACAATGTCTACGTGCTGGGCTGGATTTGTTACGCCGCGTCGAGGTTGGCAGAGCACCTCCAGAAAGAGAACAACGAGGACGCGGAGTTGTCTGCGAGGCTAAACGTGCTAAAAGACAGGATTAAGCACGGCATTAGGAAAGACCTGCTCGGGCTGGTCTGCATAAAAGGCGTTGGCAGGGTAATCGCGAGGTGGCTGCACTCGGCAGGCTTTAAAAGTCCCGAAGAAGTCGCGAGAGCCGAGGTAGAGCAGTTGGAGAGAGTTCCTGGCGTGGGGGCAAAGCGAGCAAAGCGGTTAAAGGAAGAAGCGCTGAGGCTGTGCAAAAGGCAATGCAAAAGGCAAATTTGAATTTAACTTTTATACAAAAAAAATAAGTGAAGTGTAAATAAGATGCTGAAGCCTGCGGAGATGAGGGAGCTGCGAATTGTCTGCTTGGAGGAGCACGCAGACGCGGTGATCAAGAGAATCGACGCTCTGGGGTCCGTCCACCTTACAGACATAAAAGAGTTCTTGGAGGAGTGGGAGGGCTTAATTGAGCCGTCAAAGGCGGGCGCTACTTTAATGCAGACCGCGGAACTCCTGGCGAGAATTGACAGCCTTGTCGCTTTGCTGCGAGCTCGGACGGCGGAGGGGGCGAGGGCAGGAGCGAAGAAAAGCTTGAGGGAAATGCTGTTCAAAGCGCCGGGGGCGGAAGAAGAGCAAGTAGCGGCGCGAGTAGCGGCGCGAGTAGCAGAGTGGGTAAAGGAAAGGGGAGAAGAAAGAAGGTTAGCGGAGGTTGAGGCGGAGTTTGGCGGTTTGGAGGCTGCGGTGACCGAGCTGGAGGGGGAACGAGAGCGGTTGAGAGCTGAGTTGTCGGACGCCGAGGAACTGTTAGGTGTGCAGAAGATTTTGGCGGATTTTGGGGTGAATTTGGAGTTTGTGTGTGGTGAGAAAAATTTTATTTCGGTGCTCGCTGGCTGGTTGCCGAGCAGGAATTTGGACGCGTTGGGCAGCAGCCTCGAAGCAGAGGTAGGAGAGGAGCAGTTCGTTGCCTCCTCCCGTGCCGAGGGAGAGCAGTCTTTTGCGCTGGTCGTGGTCTTGAAGAAGGACAGGGCAGAAGCGGAGAGGGCGCTGGCGCGGTTGGACTTTGAGCGGTGGCAGCAGCCACTACCACTGCCACTGCCGCTGGAAGCGGAAGTAGAGGCAGAAATAAAACGGCTGGAAAGAGAGTTAAGAGAGAACGAGGGCAATTTTGAGGCGCTTCGGCGAGAAAAGTTTGAGGACTTGCTCGAGATGCAGGAGCTCGTGCAAATCGAGGAGAGCAAGGCGAAGGTGAAAGTTCTCTTCGGTCGGAGCGAGCGAGTGCGGGTTCTCGAGGGCTGGACGCCGAAAGAAGAGGTGGAGAAGGTCGTGGCAGGAGTGACGGAGGAGACGGGCGGGTTCTCGGTGGTCGAGGTGCGGGAGCCTGCGAGGGAGGACGTGCGTGTCCCGTCGTTGCTGAAGAACCCGCGAATCTTGAAACCGTTTGAGGGCGTGGTGAAAATGTACGGGCACCCACTCTACAAGGACATTGACCCGACGCTGCTCACTGCCCTGATTTTCCCGATTCTTTTCGGTCTTATGTTTCCTGACATCGGGCACGGTGCTTTACTGCTCCTGCTCGGTCTGGCGCTGGTCTTTGCCTTCAAGGGCTTGGGCGAGGAGGCGAGAGGGGCGGGCGTAATTGTCAGCTTGTGCGGGGCTTGTTCGGTGGTTGCGGGTGCCTTGTTCGGCGAGTTCTTCGGGTTCAGCGAGTACGCAACGCACTTGGTTGAGGGCTCGGTGGGTCTCCAGATTCCGCACAGCCTCCACTGGTTCGTCAATGAGCCGTTGTGGTTCGAGCCGATTCCGAATGTAGAGTTTATGTTTGTGGTCACGATGCTCATCGGCGTAATTCATATGGGACTCGGCTTGTCTCTCAATGTCGTAAACAATTTCTCCAAGAAAACCACCCTGCAGAAGCTAACCGGTCTCGTGCAGATTTGGTGCCTCTTCGGCGCTCTTTATATTCTGCTCCTCCTCTTCGGCTTCTTTGACGAGTTGAAGACCGGCAACACGCCGCTGCTGCTCCAAAATGCCACTCTTTTCGTGCTGCTCCCGATTCTCTTGCTCTTCGTCTTTAAGGTAGTTTCAGAATTGCGGCACGACGACAGTGGTGGAGAAGGGGAAGGAGAAGGGGAAGGAGAAAGAGAAAGCCGAGCGAAGCGGGGAGGAATGGACTACCTCATAATTCTAATTGACGGCGTAATCGACGCACTGCTCGAGAACTTCTTCAGGTTCCTCGCGAACACGGTCTCTTACGGCAGGATTTTGGCGTTGGCGTTGTGCCACGCGGCGTTGATCGAGGTTTTTATTCTTCTGTCTTTTATGTGCTTACGGGTAAATGTAGGCGTGGCTGCGGTGGTCTTCTTGCTCGGGACTGCGGTTGTAATCGTGCTTGAGGCGATTATGGCAGGCATCCACACGATCAGGCTGCACTTCTACGAGTGGTTCACGAAATTCTACGAGGGCGGCGGCGTTGAATTCACTCCCTTCCGGTTATAGTAGAATCTACACAGATTAAGTAATCTTCACCTCTTCGACGCCTCCAGCACTGTTATCCCTACAAGTTCGCTATTTTTATGCCTGAGCAAGATAATACCGTTTGGCAGCATTTCCGAATCGGTTGCTTTTTGTGGTCGTCTAAATTTTATGTAAAGCACATCCGCTTCCGTGTCGTAATCTATCCACATCGTTTTGGCAGGCAATTTCAAAATATGCGGTGTTATTTTAAAAACTTCATTCACTAGTTCCCCCCTACTCCCAACTTCCTCCCCCCTAATCTCCCCTTTTATTTCTCTATTTCTCTCTCCCGCTGCTTCCGCCATAAAATCTCCTCCTTCTCCAATTTTATCTTACTTGTAAAATACGCAGTTATTATAAAGCCCTCCTCTTTACTGGTCTCTTTATAAACTATTGCTAAAAACTTGCCCCTCGTGACCTCTTTTAAAGCAATAAACGCCTCCTTGTAGCCCTTCACAACATAATCGGCTCCTCAACCGAAGCGAGCACATCCTCATAAAAACCCGCCAGGTCATCGTGGTTTTCGATAATATGCCGCCATCTTTCCGCTGTCAGTCTAATCGGAACGCCATTTTTTGAGATTGTTATGTCCCGCCCTTTCATTCCCTATTTCTCCTGAATCTTTTTCTTTCTTTTACCGCCTTTCCTCCTCGCCCTTTCCCCTTGCCCTTCCTCCCTCGCTCTTCCTCCCTCGCCCTTCCCTCTTCCTTTACACCCAAGTAAGAAGGGCATTCGGAACTGCTTGAGTGCGATATTTATCTTTAAATTGTTTTGTTTTGGATAGAAATTATAACCTAAAAAAAAGCGTAAGAGGGAGAAAAAACAGAAAATTATTTAAAGAGGAAAAAATAGAAAAGTTTTTAAGTAGGTTTTTTCTTATAATAATTTATGAACGAAAAATATAAAGGGATAAGAAAGAAGGGGAAGGTAGTTGGATTGTTGGTGGGAGCGAGCCTGATTGTGATGTTGACTGTGTCGCTAATCGTCGCACTTGCCGGCGCTGCCTCGTGTCCAAGTTCTCCTCCTGGAGCCGCACCCCGGAACCCGGGGATTCCGAGTGGTGCGCTGTGTCGTGGCGCGTGTGGTAGAGACTGTCCGAGCACCTGCGAGGACCTACCCGACATAAGTATCTGCGCTCCCGACGGAGAACACGTCTGTAAATATAAAGTCATTAAGTGCGGAAGCCATCAGGGCTGTCGTGATCACGATGACTGCTACGACGCATGTGCGCTCCGCTCACCCCCAGTGTTTTGCCCGTGGGGAGGTCAATGTTGTGATGATTGTAATGATAACTGCACGGATCAATATGGTTATTTGAAATGTGCCAGCTGGGCATTAGGCAACGGCCCCTACGACAGTTGGCTCAAGTTCTCGTATCCGCCAGTACAGACTGATTGTAATGAGAAAAATGGCTGGTATTGCAATGAAGCCAACGATCATAACTACTATTTTGACTACTACTGTGCCGATTCCAAATGTGACAGCTACCACATCACTCAATCAAAGAACTGCAACGACTATGACGGATGGCATTGTGTGGGAGCGAATAAGAGACAAAAATGGGATGGATATTGTAAGGTAGGTTCGGCTCTTGTGTGTGAATATGAGGTGCTTGAAGAAGAGACTTGTGGAGCTAACGCCCACTGTTCAGGCGGCACCTGCCACTGCGACGAAGGCTACCAAGACTGCGACGGCGACGGGAATTGCGAATGCCCTCCCGGCTGGTGGTGCGAAGAGGGCGAGTGCGTTCCCGAAGCCAGCACGTTCGTTCTTCTTGGTTTTGGTCTGCTCTGCGTGGCGGGATATTTCAGGCTCAAAAGGAAAGAGAACTAAGAAAAATCTGCTTTGACCTTTTCAAAGTCAAACTCGTCAAGCAAATAAAAAGCCTCAACACCACCAAACTTCCTTGCACTTCCAACCTGGATTTTATCGTTTGAGACCAGACGAGTACTCCCGATTTTAGCGGCGGCAACAAAAAAAGCGTCAATTGCCCTCGAACCTGTCTTGAAGGCGATTGAAAAAGCAGTTCCTTTTAAATCCTCTGTTTTGATGAATTCAAGCCTCTCAACCACAGATTCGAACAACAAAACCGCCTCCTCTCTCTTCATCCGTCTAACGAGCTGCCCAACCAACTCTATTTTAAATATTTCTGGCTCCGCAATTAGAACGCCGTTCTCCTCTACAAGTCGGAATAAGACGCTGGCTTTCTCGTGCCGTTTTTTGTCAAACCTGAAGAGTTCGTCGAGAAAAACAGAGGTGTCAACGACAATCACCGCCTCTCCTCCAGAAACTCTTTCAAGACATCTTTGTCCACTTTTCTGCTGTATTTTTCCAATATTTCCGCGAGCCCTTCCGTCTTTGTTTTCTTTTTAAGAAAAGGTTTCACTACTACAACCGCTTTAGAGCCGTCTTCAAGATTGACTCCCTTCAGGTTTAGGGGCTTAAAAATGCCTTTTTCATAAACCACTTCTATCTCCTCCATTTTCTCTCGCCTGATAATTTTAGGAGTTTAAATTTTTTTAAAGTAATTTACTAAAATTAAAGATTATGACCGAACCAGAGAAGGAGTTTGAAGAAGATTCCCTGCTTCCGATTATCGGCGTGCTTGCGTTAGTTTTCGTTGTGATTTTACTGCTTTCCACGCCCAGTCTGATTCTCGGCAAGCAAATTTCAGTGATCGACACCGAACTTTCCTACGCGTCAGGGCACGAGACCGCGGTAAAAACGAGGCTGGACTTTGGCAGCAACGAGCACGTGCAGGCGTTCCCGCGAGAAATCGGGGACTGGCAGAGCATTGTTTTTAACACCTCAAAACTCGCGGAAAGTTTGAGGGCGGAAGTAATGCTTCTTCGTGCCTACGGACACACCTACGCCAACGGCACGCTAAAAGGCGAGCAAGTGCTTCTATTCATCATGCAAAGCCAGAACTGCTCAAGTTTCCACTCCCCGCTCGTCTGCTACCCCGCAGTGGGCTACACGATTGAAGAGGAGGGGACAGAGCAGGTCGCAGTGCCGAATGCGAGTTGGGCGGAGAGGCTCGCAATTCCAGAGACCAAACTCGGCGAGGCAGTAACAGGCAGGTTAAACGAGAGTCCTTATTTCAACGGCTCGATCTCCGCAAAGAAACTTGTTATTTTTAAGGAATCCGCTGGAGAAAAAGGAGAGTCAAAACGCAAAGTAGTCCTGTATTTTTATGTAAAGGAGAACCCGTTTAGCACAGACAAAATCACGATGATTCGCGTCTCCGCCCACGCCGCGCCCCAGACTAACGGCTCGCACGGGTCGGAAGAGGCGGCGCTAAACCTCACCAAAGAATTTATGGCAGAGGTCGTTCCGTATTTGTTTGAGGTTCGTGGCGGCGAGGAAGAGGAAATTATCGCAGTTCAGTTAGCCAATGCAGGCGTTGGGGGGTAGCTGGCAATCGCGGCTTTGGTCTCGGTGCCGGTGGCGATTATTTTTTACCCGCGGGTTAAGAAACGAAACGAGTACTCAAAATAAATCAATTTTTATGCACTTGTATTTATAATTTTTAACTTGAACTTTAGAAAAATGCTTGAGGCAAGACAAAAAAGCGTAAGGGTAGAAGAGTTGCGGAACTACGGCTCTTTGCTTCGCCCGCTCTACACAATTGCGGTGGAGATAGAAATGAGCGTCGCCGAGAGCCCAGACACGCTTCATAAAATTCTTACTGACCCTGTGTCAGGGTCAAGGTCAGGGTCAGGACTCGTAACGAGGGAGACGGTGCCTTTTGAGGTGGTCTCGAATTTCAGAGGATCGGCAGCGGGGAACAAGCCGTTCTACTCCGCACTCGTCCTGCACGAAGGCGTTGCGAAAAGATACGAGGTGGCGGCGCGGGACACGGGCGGGGCACTTTCTTTCGGGACGAGCGTGAATTACGAGCCAGTGGTCTCGCCCGAGGAGCTTCGGCTGACGCACCCTGCCGAGTTCTCGCGGGTCGGCGTTGAAGTGCTGGAGTGGGAACTGCACAACTACAAGCATTATTTTTCGCTCCTCGTCGCGTCCAAGCGGTACGAGAGTTTTGATTTGTGTGTGCAGCAGGGAGAGAAAAAGGAAACATTAATAAAGGTGAACCTTGCGGAGTCGGAGCTGGGGGAGAGGAGAGTGCCTTGTTCGTGGTATTTGAGGCGGCTGTCGGTGGTGTTTGGTGGATTGGAGAGGGAAGTGCGGCGAGAAATAGAATTTAGAGAAGAGGGTAAAAAGGAGCGGTAAAAATGGTGGAAGAGGTAGAACTCGTGTTAGACAAATATCGGAGTGCGGGCAGGATTTTGGCGGAGGTGCGAGAGGAGGCGGTGGGGCTCGTAAAGGAGGGGAACTTGCTACTTGAGGTTGCGGAGTTCGTTGAGAACCGTGTAAGAGAGAAGGGGGGGGAGCCTGCGTTCCCGTGCAACATTTCGAGGAACGAGGAGGCGGCACACGCTACGCCCTCTGGTGACGACAAGACGGTCTTTGGGAATGCCGACCTCGTAAAACTTGACCTCGGCGTTCATGTAGACGGTTTTATCGCAGACAGTGCGGTGACCGTGGATTTGAGCGGCGGAGGAGAGAACGAGGGGCTGGTGCGAGCAGCGGAGGCGGCGCTGAACGAGGCGTTAAAAATAATCCGCGACGGCGTCAGCACGGTTGAAATCAGCGAAATAATCGAGAACACGGTAAGAGAGCGGGGCTACAAGCCGATTGTCAACCTGACTGGACACGGACTCGCACGCTACAATTCGCACGCACCGCCAACGATTCCGAATGTGAAGTACGAGCACGGTGGCGGGGCAGTCTTGAGGGAGTACGACATTGTTGCGATTGAGCCGTTTGCTACCGACGCACGGGGTGCGGGGAAAGTGGTCGAGGGAGGCGGAGGAAGAGGCAGTGCGGAAATTTTCAGCCTGCTGAGACCGAGACCGGTCAGGGTGCGAGAGGCGAAGAGGCTGTTAGAGGCGGTAAAAAAATATCGCGGGTTGCCGTTCGCGAAGAGGTGGCTGCCGAGAGAGCGGCTGGATTTGGCGCTCCGAACTTTGAAGAACGCGGGCATGTTGAGGGAGTACCCTGTGTTGCGGGAGGAGGAGAAGGGGTTGGTCTCGCAGGCAGAGCACACGGTGATTGTGAGGTGGGACGGTTGCGAGGTGACGACAAAGTAAAATTAACTAATTTCAAACCTCGCAGCCCAGCGCTCCAAGTCCACGCCCGAGCAGCCGGACCACAACTCGGCACCGCTCTGCAGTTTCACGCTGAACCCCTTCTGGGGTTTGTCGCTCTGAAACTCCTGCCGTTTCATCTTTTCTTCAATTGTGATGTTAAATCTCATTTTTACCCATTTCCTTTTCTCCTTTTTTCTCTTTCCTCTTTTGTCTTTTGTGAGCTTTTTTCCTATTTTATAAAAACTTGAAGACCTCTGGCAACTCTCCCTCTCTCTCTCCCTCGCCACCCAACCCCGCTGCAGCCCTGAACCTCGCAGACCACTTCTCCTTCTCCAAGCCCTTCTGTGCGAGTAGTACCGCAGCCCAGCGCTCCAAGCCCACACCCGAGCAGCCGGACCACAACTCGGCACCGCTCTGCAGTTTCACGCTAAACCCCTTCGGGTATTTGTCGCCGTTCACGCTCACATTCTGAAACTCCAGCCACTTCCCACTGTAAGGCAGAACCGCCTCGTAGTCCGCCGTTCCAACCTCCTTTGACGCAGCCAAACCCGCTCTGCCTTCCTGTGCCAAGAACCAGGGCGTCACCCACGCCTCCCGCCACTCGAGGTCCAGCACCTCCGAGAAGACACGGCGGTACCGCTCCTGCAACTCCTTTGCGTGCTCCTGCACCTGCTCCTTCGTCCCGAGCCAGACCAGCTCAACGCGGTGAAACTCGTCGAGCCGTTCAATTCCGTGCAGTCCCCCGCTCTCGTACCTGTGCGAAGTTCCCGACCTGTCAAAAACTTTAATCGGCAGGCACTCGTCCGCCAGCGTCTTGCCCTGCAAGAAAACCCAGAACGGCGGGCACTGAGCGTAGCACAGCCCGCCCACGCACTCAATTTTCTGCATTATTTTCTCCCGCGGCACCTCGCCCGTTACCTTGTAGTAGTCCGCTACCTCCTCCCAAAACTCGGGGTCCCGCGTCTTCGGCGTGCAGACGTAGTACGCCTCGGGGTAAATTCCTTTCGCGTGCCCCGACCGTTTCCAGACCTCCCAGGGCACGAACTTGGGAAAAATCATTTCCTCGTAGCCCAACGGCTTGCAGACCTCCGTGAGCAGCACGCGTTCAAGCGCCCGAAAAATCCTCGTCGCCTGCGGTCCAAAAATCCACTGCCCTCTTCCCGCTGCGTGTTTTATCCAGCCTCGCCTCGCCATTTCCTCAGTCGGGTCTTTCTCAAAGTAGAACTGCTTCTTCTCGCTCTCAAAGAGCAGTTCCCAGTGCTCGCTCTTCCCTTTCCAGCTCGCAGCCTCCTTCTTCTCCTCCAGCAGTTTCAGCAGTCTGTCAGGAATCCGCTGCTCCAACCCCGCCTCGTCCACAGCCAGCGAAAGTCTTAACTGCCTCTTCTCTCCCGCCACCGCCTCCTGCTTTATTTCTTTCACGAACGGCAGTTTCTTCAGCCTCAGCCTCAACCCCGCCTCCGCTTCTCCTTCGCCCGCTTCCCTCTCCCCTGCCTCGTCCCACTCAACCGCAATTTCGTACTCCTCAATTTCTACACTCCTCACCCCTACTCGCCGCCTACCCAAGAACTTACCAAATTCCTTCTTTAGCCTGAAAAGAGCGTCGTGTGCCCGCACGAACCTGTCAGAGACAATTTCCAGCCAAATTTCTTCCCCCTCACTCCCAGCTACCTGCCACCAGACAACTTTAGCACCGCAACCCGGAGGCGCACCCCGCTTCAACAACCCCGCGTTGCAAGCTCGCACAAATTCCGTTATTTCCGAGGGACTCACCGTTCCACGCAGGCTCCCGCTGCATTTAAGATTGGCTCTTAGTTGAAATTCAATATTCATTTTTACACTCCCTTCTTCTTTCTCCTTCCTTCTGCTCCTTCCCCTACTTCCTGCACCACTTCCTGCGCCACTTCCTGCGCCACTTCCTGCGCCACCTTCGCGTTCATCAGAAAATCGTCCACGCTCGCGATCAGTGACCCAATTTTATCCGCTTCAAAATAGGTCACTACGCTCTTTTCCTGTACCACCGTCTTCATATTCGCCAAATTGTCAGGTGCTAAAGGAAGCCCTACCAAACCTGCATTTGCTCTGCTTAGCTCGATTTTTGCTTTTATTTTCATAAGAACCTTAAGATATTTAATTTGATTTTGACCTGCTTATAAAACAAGAAAAACGAGTCAGGAGGCGAGGAGAGGGAAGTTAGAATTTATGGTTTGTCTGAGAGACGCTTTTCAGCCCGCGGGAAGAGAGAAAGATGAAGAAGGAGAGGGAGTGGAAGAGCTTGCGGCAGAGTTGAAGTTGACGATCGAAGAGGAGAAATGCGTAGGCTGCGGAATTTGCGTCGTGGTCTGCGAGGAGAACCGGCTGAACGAGGAGGTGATTTACGGCAAAGGTGGAAGGGGAGGAGGGAGAGAAGAGGTGAGGGAAGAGGGGAGGGAAGAGGGGAGAGAAGAGGGGAGAGAAGAAGGGAGAGGGAAGGAAGAGGAGGAGTTGGTGTTGAGGGTGGAGGAGGGGGTGGTGAGGTTAGCGGACGTGGGGAGGTGTAAGAGGTCGTTTGAGCCACCGGAGTTTTGCAGGGCTTGCGTTGACCACTGCCCTACGGATGCGATAAAATTGCTGTAGGGTTTTTATGAAATCATAAACTCAACCACCTCATCGATTGTCGAGACCTCCGCCACCTGCATTTTCCCCTGCATATATTTGCCGAGGTCTACATTTTTCTCTGTGTAGTAAATCTTGGGCACCAAAATCCGGATTCCAAAAATCTCCCACTCCCGCTCCACGATTTTCTGCTCGTAGTAAGTCAGGTTCTTCTGACCGCTCGGGACCAGGAAGAGGCGAATGCCGTTCTCCTCTGCTGCTACCGCCTTGTCAAAGACGGCACCTACTTTGCCGATGCGTCCGCCTTCTTCGATGGTTCCGGTAACAACTGCGTCCTGCCGCACTCGCCTGCCTTTTCCTTCTAACGCGGCGATGGTGGCGAGGGTAATCGCGGCGCCGGCGGACGGACCGCCTACCACGCCAACCTCCGCCGTGCCTCCTGTTGCAGTGTTGTTTCCGTTTCCTGTTATCTCGAACGAGACGACAATGTCCTTGTCCGAGCAGTTGGCATTTGTGAAGTTCTCGGCGACTTTTACCGCCTCTCGCACCGAGTACTGCGTGACAGGCTCGACGAACGGGTTCGTGTTGACCAGCACATTTCCGCCACCGTCTTTTAATTCTACTCGCACTTTCCCCAGAACGCCCAAATTGTTGTAGCTGCTCACAGCAACGATATTTGCGTAACTAACGCTAACGCCTTCAGACGCGTTTAAAGCCTGCTCAAACGCTCTTTCGGTTCCAGTTCCATTCTCAGTTCCACTTTCTGTTCCACTTTCTGTTCCTGCCCTCGTCCTACTGGCAGAGATGAGTTTTTCGATGGTCTCTTGTTGCAGGGAGATTATTCGCTGTTGTTGTTGGTAGGCGAGGTAGGAAGAGGAAGAAGAGAGAAGTAAAAGGACGAAAAGCACCGCGATTACAGCGTTTTTACGATTCATTTTTTTTCCCCTCTCTAAGCACCTCCACAACCTTCTCGTTCTGCTCCCTCGTCCCCACGCTAATTCGGACAAGCGAGTCGCCCGCAGCTCTGAACGAGGAGCAGTCCCGCACCACAACACCGTTCTTTAGCAGCAACTCGCAGACCTCAGCCGACTTTCGTGGCGAGACGTCGAGGAGCACGAAATTTGCCTGCGACGGGAACACTCTGAAGCCCTCCAGCCGCTGCAAATTCTCTGTCAAAAACGCTCTCTCCTCTCTCACCAACGCAACGGTCTTACGCAGGTGCTCGGTGTCGTGCAGCGCTGCGACTGCCGCCTTTAGAGCGAGGCAGTTGACCGAGAAGGGCATCGCGACTTTTTTGTAGGGGCTTGCGAGCCACTCAGGGACGACGCCGTAGCCGACCCGCAGCCCTGCAAGACCAAACGCCTTTGAGAAGGTTCGCAACACGACCGCGTTCTCGTGTTCCTTTACTAAACCCAGCAGCGACGAGCCTGCCTCTACTCCTGCTGCTGCACCTGCTTCTTCTCCTGCGAATTCCGCGTACGCCTCGTCTAACACGACCACCGCGGTTGGCGGCACGGCGTCCAAAATCTCGCGAACTTCCTGCTCTGGCGTGCAGTTCCCGGTCGGGTTGTTCGGCGAGGCGAGAAAAATTAGTCTTGTCTTCTCGCTGCAGGCTGAAATTAAATCTTCGACAGGCACGCTGAAGTCGCTTCCTCTTTCTCGCTCTCGCTCTCGCTCTACGAACCTCGGCACGCCGCCCGCTATTTTTACAACCGACTCGTAAAGCGAGAAAGTGGGAACAGGAATTACCGCCTCGTCGCCGGGTTCAATGAAAATCTTGGCAAGCGTCTCCAGAACTCCGTCCACTCCGGCACCTAAAACAACGTTCTCCTTTCTCACACTGCCACTGAGATATTTCAAAATCTCGTCCCGAAGCTCGTCCTCGTCCCTTTCCGCAGGGTAGACGCTCAAGTTCAGCTCCCCCTCTTCTCCGCTTACGCTCTCAAGAACCGCTCTTAGCGCCTTCGGGCTAGGTCCTAACGGGTTCTCGTTGGAGCTCAGCTTTACCGCCCCCTTTACGGATTTCCCAGGCTCGTACTCTTTTAGCTCTTTTACCGAAAAGCGGACAGCCACACTCATTTTAATCTTGCTATTTTTATGCCCTTTTTATTTTATAAACAAAAACTAAAATCAGGAAAAATTCCGCAACTCGACTACTCAAGCGTGCTGGCTTACACGCCGCTGACTTTGTCCGGGGGCTACGACGAGTGCTTCGAGAGTCAGATTTCAGTCGGCGACTGGGGAGCGACGGGCTTTGCGGGAATTTGGGCTGCTGGACTGTTCGAGCCGGGCACGGGCGAGGTCGTTGACTTGGACACTGCAGTCTGGATTTACAAGCCGAGTGCTGCGGTTGCGGTTGCCACCGTGCTCGCAACCGAACAACAACAAAAGACGCCAGCGGAAATCACGAACGAGCTAGCAACGGAAATTGAGAGTGTGGGGCTGCCCTGCAAGGCGTAAAACACACACTTTTTTATTTTTTACCGCACAAAACACTCGCGCACAAAACGTTTTACCACGTTCTGAAAATCCTCAAATTCCGCGTCCTCGTAAATTTCCCGACTACTCAAACAGCAGCTGGGGTTCAAAACCTTCCCAGGAACGAACCGCTGCAAAACGAACCGCTTGCTGCCTCGCACCAGCCGCCCAATCTCCGAAATGTCCCGCTTGTCGAGTTGCGACTTCACCACCGTCGTCCGAAACTCGTAGTCCACACGGGAATTCATAATTAAGCCGATGCTCTGCTTTATTTTCGCTGGGTCGACGCCTGAATTTGTTACCTCCCTGTACCTCTCCAGCGGGGCTTTCACATCCATCGCGATGTAGTCTATTTGCACTTCCTCTACCACCTTTTTCAGTGCCTCTGGCTTGCTACCGTTCGTGTCCAACTTGACCAAGAACCCCAACTCCTTAACCCGCCGAACGAAATCGGTCAAGTCAGGCTGCAGCGTCGGCTCGCCACCGGTTACAACCACCGCGTCCAACTTGCCCCTCCGCCTCTCCAAAAACGCAAAGACCTCCTCCTCAGGAACAGGCTCTCGGAGCGAGAAAAGCCCCGGCTCTACCAGCTCCGGATTCTGGCAGTAGGAACACCTGAAGTTGCAGCCCTGCGTGAAGACGACCGCGCAAATCTTGCCCGGGTAGTCAATCAGCGAGAACCGCTGAACGCCTCCGATTTTCATTTTTTAACCTCAACTTAAACTTGTAGTAGCTCAAAGGATGCGAGACCTTCTCACAAATCTCGTCCTTCTTCCCCTCTTCAGCACCAACGCCAACGCAGTTCCCGTAGGTCCGCATCGTCGCACAGGACGGTGCAGTGTAGCCTTCTCCTTCTTTCTCGCCTGAAATATTTCTCACTTGGTACCTCGTCCGCTCCTCGTCAAAATCCGGCGAACTCCTGTAAATTCCCACCACCTCCTCCTCGCTAAAACCCAGATTCAACAAGAACGCAGTAACCGCAAACCTCGCAGTGTGCGGAACATTCACGCCCTCTCGCAAGTCGCTTAAAATCCGCGAGACACAAGGCGGAAAACAACTCGCGTCCTTTGCCTGCAACTCCTCCTCCTTAAAACCCCTTCCCTGCCCCGCGTTGCCGAACTTCCTCGCAAACTTCCTCTGCTCCTCTGCCCAAGCCCTCTTTACAGCCTCCGCGTGCTCTTTCACCGCCTCGCACTCGCAGACCCCCGCGGGAACTTCCAACGGCAGACCTGCGACCACACGCTCGTAAATCGCAGCCTCAAGAATTCGCAGCAAATCGCTCTTCTCCAGCCGCACAAAACCCTGCTCCAACCCGCGATTCACCAGTTTCCATTTTTTATCCCTAAGATTCGCAGAAACAGTGAACCGCAAATAATCAACGAACGGCATTTGAACCTGCTCTCTCTCGGCTCGCAACGGCGTCGCCCCTCTACGCTCGCCCCCTCTACGCTCGCCCCCTCCCACTACGCCCGGTAAGACTCGCAGTCCAAACTCTTCGGAGATTTCGTAAAAAAAATCAGTCCTCGAGTGTGAGCGAGAGAGGGTGTGGGTCGAGCGGGAATCTTCTAACAGCCGTTCGTGTGCCGTCTTAGCCACTGACAACGCGTACCTGCGGGCAAGCCGCTCGTCGCCAACGCAGGAGACGAGAATTCGGGCGAACGGGTAAGACAACAATTCCGTCTCCGCTTTTGCTCTGTCCTTCTCCTTTCCGTGCTTTATCGTTCCGTGCTTTATCGCGTTTAACACGCTCTCCCTGCCCCTCGCCCTCGCAGTTCCAAAAGCAGCCGAGCCTGTCAAGTCCTCCAGCGTGACCCCCAACTCCGCCACATATTTTGACGCCGCTGCGAGAAACGGGTACTTGCACAAATGCGTGATTTCATTCTCAAACATCCTCCCTCAAGAACTTCGCCAATCTTTCGCTCTCTGCGTCGTTTTTTATTAGGATTTCTGTCTTAAGAATTTTTCCGCCGCCCACTTGGCACTCGGCTTCTTTGTCGCCCTTCTCCACAACAAGCGCATCCAAAAAGTCCTCGTAGCACTTGAACACGCCGCAAGCCGAGACCTCAAACCCCTTGGCTCGCATAAATTTGGCTGCAGGTCCGCTCACAGGCTCGCTACCCAAAATCGGCGAGACCGCTACCACTTTCTTCCGCCTCAACATTTCCCGCACCCCACGCAGACTTAAAATCGGTCCTACGCTCGTTATCGGGTTGCTCGGTCCGATTAGCACCTTTTCTTCAGACCCAGACGCCAGCGCACACACAACTTCTTCCGAAGCCCTCACTTCCTCCACTCCGTCAAAATAAACATCCAAAACCTCCGGCTCGCCTCTCCTCGACACCCAAAACTCCTGAAAGTGCAACTCCCCCGCAGGCGTGAGAATCCTCGTGCTTACACTCGCGGGGGCGTCGGTCATCGGCAGTATTTTTATCCACTCAGGAATCCCAAACTGCCTCGCAAGCAACGCAGTCGCCTCAGTCAGACTCTTCCCGCTTCTCAGCAGCTCCGACCTGAAAATGTGCGTCGCTCTGTCCTTGTCGCCGATCTTCAACGACTCCTCGCACTCGCGACCCAACCCGCGACCTAACCCAGAACCTAACCCAGAACCTAACCCAGAACCTAACCCAGAACCTAACCCACAACCCAGCCGTCGCAACGCAGTGTGCGTGCAAAAACTGTCGTTCTGAACGCCCCACCACTTCTCGCGGTCAATTTCTCCCGCCAACGCGTAAAGCACCGAATCCAAATCCGGGCAGACCAAGTTCCCCGAGACCCAGACATCCTCCGCAGTGTTAACAATTATTTTTAGCCCCTCCCACTCCCCTTCTCTGCCCCCTCCACTTCCCTCCTCTTCTCTCTTCCTCTCCCGCTCCTTCTCGAACGCCCGCTTCAGCCCAACCAAGAGTTTCGGCGTCCCTGTGCCACCTGAAAGAACAATCATCTTTTTGTTGTTTATTCCTCATTTGGCATTTCCTTAAAGGCTTGCACCGACGAGTAGTTAGAATTCTTCTTTTATGCTACTTTCGTTTTTATTCATCTTTCATTTTCCCTCCCAATTAATTCATTTTCCCTCCCAATTAATGTCCTCTAAACCATAAATAAGTCAAAGTGACTATCTTGAGTGAGAAGCGGAAGACCAAGTTCCAAGCATGTCGCGGCAACCCAGAGGTCATTTTCTGGGATAGGATGCCCTCTCTCTTTAAGCTCCAAACGCACGGTTGCGTAGCAGACAGCAACAGCCACATCTATTGGCACGAGGACTGTTTGTGCCGAGAATCTGCGCACCGCTTGCTCGTTCTTCTCTGGCGCTTGGCACTGTTTGCTGCACCGTAAAGCAGTTTGCCCAAGACAACAACGGGCAAAAAGTGTGCCTCCGCCCCTTCTACCAAGCGGCAAACTCTAAAAATACCTTCCCTGTAAACAATTACTGCATTAGTATCAACAGCCAGCCTACCACTCACCTTCAATCTTCTCAAACTCCTCGTTAATAAGCTTTTGCATTGCTTCTGCCTCCTCGTGTGTTAGTTCGTGTGTTAGTGTTCCTACCAGCTCGCGCAGTCCTTTCTTGACGGGATGCTGGCAGAGGATTACCAGCACTCTCTAATGCTCCTTAATCCCTTCAATCGGTTTAATCGGTTTTAATACATTCTATTCATAAATGACTTCTACTGTTTGCGTCATCTTTTCCTCCTGCCAATATATTTGCGAGATCCAGCTCTTCCACTGGTGTCGCTCCTACGGCTACTGCACTCGGTCTGTAAGCCCAGCACGCTGCATCGAGATCCCAGACCTCACCACCGCTGTCCTCGTCGAGCAGCTGCACAAAAAACAGATTTCCAAACGGCGTTGCACCCCAGTTCGGAATCGTGAAGTTGAAATCGTGCGTCTCGTCGTAGCCGGCTGCTACTGGAAAAGACAGCACAGGCACGCAAATACTAAACTGCGGAACTGCCCAGAACCACTGGAAAGTCAGGTCTTCTTCGCTGGGGTTTGCGATTTTTATGGTGGCGGTCAGTGTCTCGCCCGGCGAGTATTTGAATTCGTCTGTAGAAATTGAGACGGCTGCTTCTGCTTCGTTCTGCTCTAAACTGAATATTGTGGCGCCGTAAATGCCCCACTGCTGACCCGCGGACATTTGTGCGAACTCGAACCAGTGAATTGCCTCGTCCCAAGTGTTTAGGCAGGCGTACATCGGCGTGCTGCCTCGCTCGCCGTAGCCAACTGCGGTTACAAAATGGTCTGTTTTGCCGTCGCCGTTGGTGTCCACGAGGAGTTCTACGGGCCGGTTTGCGTCTATCTCGGCGCGGAAACTCGCCCAAGTGAAGACGCCCCAGTGGTCGTTGCGGGCGGTTGCTCTGTACTGCGGCGCCACCGACTGCACATAATCCAGCAAGGCGTCGTCGACCGCCGAATACCAACTCCAGCCGTAGTAGTTGCGGTGAAAGCTCTGCGAGGTCTTCATAAAATCCGCGACGCAATCGTCCGCGTGCTCGTCCCCAACTGGCGGCTCGGACCTGTCGGGCAGAATCGGCGCTGGATAATAATCGAGCGGCAGGCAGTAGTCGTCGTAGTTGCCGGAGCTGGAGATTGCGTCGTTGACCGCGGTCGTCTGCGTGGCAGCGTCGCCGCTGACGAGGTCGTCGAAGCCCTGACCGTCCCAGTAGCCGAGAATCATTCCCGCTGCCGTTGGTCCGCAGCCTCGGTGCCACTCGTAAGCCGGGACTTCCGAAATCACTACTTCGTAGTCGAGCGTTTGCGGTACTGCGCCTCCGGCAAGTCCTGCTGGCGGCTCTGGGCCGGTCGTGCTCTGCGAATCTGTGGGCCAGCCTTTTGGGAGTTTTTTGGTTGCGGTGCTGGTGCTGGTGGTGCTGGTGGTGCTGGTGGTGGCAGCGGGTGCGGTGGCTTCAAAATCCTGCAGCGTCTTCTTTATCTGCTCTGCCAACTCTGTTTGCGAAATCGCTTCTCCGCTCGGGTTGTAAATCCAGCAGCCCGCGTCGGCGTCCAAGACCTCTCCGCCTGCACCGCCGCCGAGCAACTGCACGTAGAAGACATTCCCGAAAGTCGTTGCACCCCAGTCGGGAATTGTGTAGGTGAAACCGAGCGTCTCGTCGTAGCCTGCGGGTATTTCGGCTGACTTCACAGGCACGCAGACGCTGTACTGCGGCACTACCCAGAACCACTGGAATGTTACGCTCTCTTCTGTTGGGTTTGCGATTCTTAGGGTTGTCGTCTGTCTGTCGCCGGGGGAGTACTCGGGCTCGTCTGTGCTGACTGTGACCGTCGGCTCTTCTTCCCCGGGTTCAATTGTTATTGTTGGCTCAGGGTCCGCGTATTTTCGGACAAAAACATAGTCCACATAAAAATTCCCACCATCTTTCCCTCCGTCTTGATAAATCTCCAAATAACCTGTGGAATAAGAATGTGTCTCGGTAGATGCTAAAGTTTCACCCGCATAATACGATTTCAAATTGCCTGAAACTGGAACAAACCAAGCCCTCTCAAAACTTTGAGATAACAGCTTCTCTCCGGTGACTGGATAGTAGGTACCAATTCCGATCAGATGACTTATACTACCTAGTTTGTAGTCATAAAGCGTAGGCACGCCTTGATACACCCCGTCATTGCCGATAAGGTGACCGATATTCGTCAAAGTAAAACCCCATCTCGCATCTTGATCCACGTTCTCTCCTGTTATTCTTAACCCAACGGCAACCGTGCTTGTATTAAATGTTTTGTTAGTGTCCAACCAAACCCCGTCATTGTCTCCTTTTTCGTGCAAAATCAAGTTTCCTTCTTCGACAGATATGTTCTCGTCAGAATCATCAATATGCGTAGTCCATTTGCTCGCGTCCAAACCTGTCCCCTCAAAATCATCAAAGAACTCAAAGACCGCACTGCCGTTGCTCGCCGACTCTACACTCGGGTTGCCGAAAAGCATTTTAAATTTCGCCTCGCCGTCTGCTGGAATCTCCGGCACCTTCACCCACACCTTGCCTGTCTCGTTCGCCGCGTCGAACTTCTCTACCCAGTAACTCAACTCCTCTCCACTGCCCGCGTCCACGAACCTTAGGTCGCTGCCGTCTGTCTTCGCTCCCTCCGGGAAGTCTTCACCGCTCAAATTCAAGAGCACCTGATAATCTGTCAGCGTCGCTCCTGAGTTCTCTTTCACAACAACCGACTTTGAATATTCCCAGTCGCTCCAACCTCGTTCTACTACGCCTCCTCCCGCTGCTCCTCTCTCTGCTGCGGTCACCGAGACCGCGGTCGCAAACACCGCTGCCACTACCAACGCCGCCACGAAGGCGTTTCCTAATATTTCCCCTCTACTTCTTTTCATTTCTACTCTCACTCCTCTTTTATTTATCTCTCTATAAATACAACCCAGTTTTATCTATTTATTTCCTGTTCTACGCTACGAAAACCTCATCAGTTTAGTGATTAACTGCTCGATGTTTTTTGCAGCGATTTCTACGGTCTCTCGCTTCATCTCATCTTCATAAAAATTCCGATGCAGGCTATTTGCCACATGAAAAAGTGTAGTGAGGTCTTTGTCGCCACTCTGCATTGCAAGCAGATTTACGAAAGACCACAAACCACCGTGTTCTTCTAATTTCAAACCCTTTTCTGCTCCAATTCTCTTCACCGCAAGCGCAGACGCACCCCACAGTTTTTCCGACGCCTGAACGAGGTCGCCCTTGCTCAGCAACTCTTTCGCTTCCGCAAGGTACTTCTCGCTCAACTCTTGCGAAGCATTTTGATCAAACTTTCTTAAAGTTTGCAAGTAGCCCGTCGCTTCCGCTTTCGCCCGCAACTTAGACTCAAGTCTTTCCGGTAAAATTACCGTTGCTATTCTCTTTTCCTCCTTTCTTAATCCTACTTTTTATTCAACAAAACTTTCTGCACAAGAAAGGTTTCACCAAGTCACCTCCCGCGTCAACGCCCACGCCTGGTAAGCCAGCGGCAGCGACAAAAAGAAGACCACGACCTCGGGTCTGAGCCCTGCGAGTACTGAGAACTCCTCCGCCTCACCGAGCAAAAACATCAGCCCGTCCGCACCAAGCAAGAGCAAGTAAAGGACGCCGAAGACCGCCGAGAGGAACAGCCCGCCGAGCAGGAACGACAGCCCCTTGTGCTCGCCGTTAAAGAGCCCTTTCACGCCGTTCAAGTAGGTCGCCGCCACTACGACCAACGCCAGCCCCCCGAACAAGTCACCAGGAATTACTTCTCCCGCTCCTCCAAGCACTTCTACAACACCAACTGCAAAATACAGAACGCCAAGAACCGCAGCGTACGCTCCCATCGTTTTCCCCTTCCCAATCTCAAAATCTCTCGTTTCTGTCATTTTTTTCTTCTCTCCTCTTTTTCTCCTCTCTCCTTTTTTTCTCTCCTTCTCCTCTCCTTCCTTCTCTTTTTCTCCTTCCTTCTCTTTTTCTCCTTCCTCCTCACGAACTCACGAAAATCCCAAAACCCCTCACGAACTCACGAAAACCCCAACAGCCGACCGACGCCAAGAATCAGCCCCGCGACGACGAACGCCAGAACCGTGAGGTAAGCCATCGAAAAAACCGTCCACTTCAGCGAGTTCGTCTCTCGCCAAATCGCTCCGATTGTCGCCACGCACGGAACGTAAATCAAGACGAAAGCCATAAACGCAAGCCCCGTTAACGGCGTGAAGACGCCCGCACTCACGAGCGCGTCGCCCACCGCTTCTTCGCCCGTTCCAAGCAGCAGAGCGTAAGTCGCGACCACAACCTCTTTCGCAAGGAAGCCGAAAACAATCGCAACCCCTGCCCGCCAGTCCCAGCCAAACGGTGCGAAGACAGGTTCAATGAAGTGCCCCAACGCAGCCACATAAGACGCCTCGATAATTTCGCCGCCCTCGGTCGCTGCCCACGGGTGCACCGAGAGGAACCAAATCACGACCACGACCGCGAAAATCACCGTCCCCGCTCTTATCAGGAACCACTTGCCCCGCTCCCACATATGCAGAACCGCACTCTTCGCAGTCGGCACAGCGTAGCGAGGCAGTTCAAGCACGAACGGTGCAGGTCGCCCCTTAAAAAGCGTCCTTCGGAAAACGAGAGCCATCACAATCGCCAGCACAATTCCGAGCACGTACATCGAGAAGACCGCAGTCCCCGCAGCACCACTGCCAAAGCCAAAGACCACGCCTGAAATTAGCACGTAAACAGGCAGCCGCGCACCGCAACTTATCAGCGGGTTCACCAAAATCGTGATCATCCGGTCCTTCTCGTTCTCGATGCTGCGGGTCGCCATAATCGCGGGAATGTTGCACCCAAACCCGCACATCATCGGAATAAACGACCTCCCGTGCAGCCCCAACTTGTACATTATTCTGTCCATCACGAACGCCGCTCGTGCCAAGTAGCCACTACCCTCCAGCACAGCGAGAGCGAGGAAGAGCAGAAAAATCGGCGGCACAAAGACCAGCACCGACCCCAGCCCACCGAAAATCCCGTCGGCTACGAAGGACGCCAAGTGCGGGTGTTTTGCTCCCAGTCCCGCCGCTGCCAAGCCCCCGAGCCAGCCAAAAGACCTCTCAATCCCCACCATAAACGGCTCGGAGAACGCGAAAGTGAATTGGAAGACCGCCCAGAGCAGAGCCAAGAAAATCGGAATCCCCAACAACTTGTGCAGAAACACGTGGTCAAGCATGTCTGTAAAAGTAGTCTTCTTCTCCGCCTCCTTCCGCACCGCAGTCTCCAGAATTTTCCCAATCGCCTCGTACCTCCGCTCCGCGAGAATTACCTCCGGGTCTTCTCCCAAATCCCAAATTTTACTCATTTTATTTTGTCTCTCCTCCCTTTTTATTCACCGCAGCCTCTTTTATCTCCACGCCGTGAGGACTGTTCTCCACCAATTTCAAGACCTTCTCGTCCTTCTCCAAGACTTTTATCGCGAGCCACCTCGGCGGGTATTTTCCCGACAACTCCGCGTCCTTACTGACCGCTTTCTCTACATTTTTTATCAACGCCTCAATGTCCTCGCCGTAGCCCATCACAACTTTCCTCCGCTTCTCTCTCTCCTTCGCAGTCGCAGCCTTCACTACAGCCTCTTTCAACTCCTCCACGCCCTCGCCCGTGGTCGCGACCGTCGGCAGCACCGGCACGCCGAGCAACTCCGACAACTTCTCCAAATCCACCTCAATTCCCCGCTTCCGCACCACATCCCACTGGTTCAACGCGACCACGAGGTTCGCCTCCAACTCCAACAGAAGCAGCGTCAAATACAAATTCCGCTCCAAATTCGTGCCGTCCAGAATGTCTACCACCACCTCCGGCTTCTCCTCCACGATGTAGTCCCTCGCAATCAGTTCGTCCAAAGCGTGCGCGGTCAGGCTGTAAGTTCCAGGCAAATCCACGACCTCCAACTCTTCTCCGCTGCCCTCTCCGCTGCCACTGCCCACTACGCACTTACCGGTCTTCTTCTCCACCGTCACGCCCGGCCAGTTGCCTACTTTCTGCTTCATTCCAGTCAGTCGGTTGAAAAGTTCGGTCTTTCCCACATTCGGATTCCCAATCAACGCCACCGTCGTCATCTTTTTGTCTCCTCCTCTCTACTCTACCTCCTCTACTTTGCCCCTTCTACTCTACCTCCTCTACTTTGCCCCCTCTACTTTGCCCCTCTACTCCTCTCTGCTGCTTACAAAAATCTTCATCGCAACGCCCCTGCCAAGTGCGATTCGTGCGTCCCGCACCCCGACAAGAATCGGTCCCTGCGGGTTTGACGCCAGAACCCGGACTTTTGCAGAGGGCGTGAAGCCCATTTCAGAGAGTCGCTGCACCATTCCTCTGCCGCTTCTCATTTCCACAATCTCCGCTTCCTCACCAACCGAGAGAAACGCTAACGGCAGCACCGAACCCCTCGCCTTCAAATCCTCACCGTGCCGCATCAAATCGTGCAAGTGCTCGTCCACTTCCTTCAGGTGCTCCCCAACTTCGCTTCCTTCAAGTTCAGGGTGCGTCTGAATTACGTGCTCCACATCCTCGTGAACGTGCTCAAGGTCTTTGCTGAGGTGTTCAATCAGCCTGCCAAAAATTCTACTCCTGCCCTTTCCTTTCCCTCTTCCCTCCCCCTTCCCTCTTCCCTTGCCTCTCTCTACTCTCGCTCTTCCGAATTTTGACCTCATTCTTTGACCACCTCCCCTAACTCCAGCCACACATTCTCCGCCTCCTCCCGCCGCAGCGTCAGGTTGTAGCCTCGCAAAAGAAACTCCACAGGGTCGCCGAGCGGGGCTCTCCTCACCACTTCTACCTCCGCACCCTTCACGATTCCCATATCCATTAACCGCCTTCGCAACGCATCTGCAGCAGCACCGCCAGCACCACCAGCAGCACCTCCGCCCTCGGTAACACGCGTAACTCTTCCCTTTTCACCCACCGCAACCTCACTCAACTTCTTCTCCATTTTTTTTCTTACCCCCTTCTCTCCTCTCTTCCTCTCCTCTTTTTCTCTTACCCCATCCTACTCCACCCAGACCTTCTCTGCGAGCCCGCGTCCGACAGTTACCAACTGCCCGCTTATTTTCGCAAGCACGTAAGACCCCCTTTTCGGAGTTGGGGCTGACGCCTCCTTCCTGAGCAGTCTTACCTCGTTCCCCTCCTCGATTCCGTTCTGCTTAAATTTCTGCTCAAGCGAACTCCCGCCGAGTACTTTGCTCACTCTCGCCTTCTCGCCTTCTGCAAGAAAATTCATCTGAACTGACTGCCCTTCCTGCCCTTCTCTCTCAACTAGCACCTTTGACGCCTGCCCCTCTCCCATTTTTACCTCCTGCCCGCGGTCTCCTTCGCCACCCTCTCCTTCGCCTCCCTCTCCTTCGCCTCCCTCTCCTTCACCGTCGGTCGTCACCACCAGCGTGTCGTCAGCGAGGTGCTGGAGGAACTCGACTTCGCCCCCTTTTTCTACGCCCAACTCCGAAAACCACTCTTCAAAGCCCTTGCCGCCCTCAATACTTTTCACCGTCCCTTTCTCTCCTGCCTCAAGCCGCAGAAGCGGAACCGTCTCGCCGGCTCCCGCACCGTCTCCAGCCTTCTCCACGTACACCTTGTCCGCCCAGCCGCGAGCCACGACAGACTCTTTTCCTGCTACTCCGCCTGCTCTCAAAGAAATAGGACCTACGTGCAGGTGCACGGGTTCTGTGGCGACCACTGTGAGCTCGCTTCCCTCTGAAATCCCCAACTCGTCCAAGTGTGCTTTGACCTCCGAGCTACCGTCGATTTTCTTTACCACTACCTCTTCTTCCGGCTCAACCTCATTTAATTGTCTCATTTTCTTTTCTTCACCTGCGTTTAATTAAGAGTTGGGTGCATAAAATAGTTGCCCTAAAAACACTCGGTTTTCAATTTAAACCCCAAAGAAGTTAGGCTTTTGCAGAAAAACCTATTCCCTCTAAAAATTATTTACGCAAACAAAACAAATAAAAATCGTGAAAAAACCGAAAACCTTAAAAGTTAGCGGGAAAAATATATAAAAATCAATGAAAAAAATTGCGAAGAGGGAAATGGAAAAGAAGGGGGTGAGAGAAGAAGAGGAGAGGAAATGGAAAGGAGAAGCGAAATTTCGGGGGGGGGGGAGGGGGGAAAAAATTATTCTTGTTGTTCTTCTACCGGCTGCTGAAGCAGGCGTTGGGAATATTGGAGACGAGATTGACTTCTTGGAGTTCGATGATTACAAAGGTAACACACCTGATCTAATTCAAGTCTCGGGCAATGTCTACGCCATCTTCTACTCAGGTTCCAGCCAAGACGGTTACTTGACGACCGTTACGATTGGAAGCGACGGAAACATTGGCAACACGGTCTTAGATTCTGCAGAAATCTGCCCTGACCAAGGACTAACACCCGACCTAATTCACATTTCGGGCAGCGTTTACGCCGTCGCCTACTCAGGTCTAAATGGCTGGGGCAGTCTGAAAACATTCACGATTTTGGACGACGGCACTGTTTCGCCGTTCAACGAAACGCAGGTCTGGATTGACTGCTTGCGGTTTGAGGGCGGTAACGGCGTGGGCAGGGAACCCAGCATAATTCACATCTCGGGCAGCGTTTACGCAATTGCACACGGCAACGAAACCGAAGCAAATAAAGGTTACATAACAACCGTCGAGATTGCGAGCAACGGTGCAATTAGTGACGCGGTCTTGGACAAAGAAGTGTTCGCTCCTTACAAATGCAAAACACCCGACCTAATTCATATTTCAGGCGATGTTTACGCCGTCGCCTACAGAGGTCACAATGATTTGGGCAGCTTAAAGACAGTCAAGATTTTTGAGAACGGCACTGTCTCGCCGTTCAACGAGACGCAACTCTGGATTGACCTCTTGCGGTTTGATACTGAGACTGGCAAAGGGGTGTACCCGGAGATAATTCACATCTCTGGCAATGTTTATGCAATTGCCTACGGAGGTGTAGACGACGACGGTTTTGTGAAGACCGTTACGATTGAAAGCGACGGTAGCATTGGCGACGCGGTCTTGGACTCCTTTGAGTTCGCTCCTAACAACGGCGGCACGCCAGACATAATTCATATTTCAGGCGATGTTTATGCAATTGCTTACGAAGGGCTGACTCAACAGGGCAGCCTGAAAACAATCACAATTTCAGACGCCGGCACCCTTTCAGAGACTTGTTTAGACCTCTTGCGGTTTGACACTACTCAAGGAAAAACGCCAAGCATAATTCACATCTCGGACAGCGTTTACGCGGTCGCCTACACAGGTGAGTCTGACGACGGATACTTGAAGACGCTCGAAATAACCTCTTCAGACTGCCTAATTTCGTGCGATTCCGGGGGCAACGAAAAAAACCAATTCGCACTGGGCGAAAACGTGTTTGTGAAAGGAGAGGGGCTTGCAGCGAACACGAATTACACGATTTGGATACAACTTGACCCAGTGAGCGAGGGAGACGCGATTGTTTCGGCAGAAGACCCTTCCACGACAACGCCAAAGAATGAGACGGTAAAAACCGACGCGCAAGGGGACTTCCCTGCGACGCTGATTTGGAGCATAAACGCGAGTGCACCCTTTACCTACCACGAGTACGACATTGTTGCAGACAACCTGGAGAGCGGGACAGTCGGGATCTACAATGTTGCGAGCGATGACTTGGATTCTGCGAGTGTTGCCGGCATTGTCGCACCGGTGCCGGATGTTTCAGCGCTGGTTCTGTTCGCGAGCGGGCTGGTTCTCGTTCTGGTGTATTTTGTTTGGGGGAGGAGGAAGAAGACTCACTTACGCCCTGCCTTCTTCTCCTTCTCTTTCTTCTTCTCGAACAACGAGGGCAGGTGAATTGCGTAAGTGCCGTCTTCTTTTAGATTCATTATTTTTCTACGCCCAACTCCGCCCAACTCCGAAAACCACTCTTCAAAGCCCTTGCCGCCCTCAATACTTTTCACCGTCCCCTTCTCTCCTGCCTCAAGCCGCAGAAGCGGAACCGTCTCGCCGGCTCCCGCACCGTCTCCAGCCTATTTCAGTAAAGAGCCTGAGTAAAAGAGCAGAGCGGGTCCTCGCCCCAAATGTCGCCTGCTTCCGCGTAAGCCCGCACCCTGCACCCGCCGCCGCACAACTCCTTCTGGGGGCACGAACCGCACTTGCCCTTCAAGAACTTCGTCTTCTCGCGGAAAACGGCGAGGACAGGGTTCTTGGGGTCGTTCCAGAGTTCGCTGAACCTCCTCTCCCGCAGGTTCCCGATTTTGAACTCCGGCAACTGCGCGAACTGGCAGGGGTAGACGTTCCCAGCAGGGTCAACGTTCGCAACGCGGTCGCCTGCACTGCACGAGTCGCCGGTGTACTGCAGCAGCCTCAACGCGTTCTCGTACTCCGACTCCGGGCTGCCCTCGTCCTTTAATTTGCTCAAGAGGTAAATTCCGTCCTGCGGAGCGTCCACGGTGAGAATTTCCATCTCCGCAGGGTTCAACGCCCTCGCCCGCTGGTAGAGCAGGTCAAAAATCTGGGCGACCTCCTGCGGCTTCAACTGCAAGTCGTAAATCTCCCGCCCCCGCCCGCTCGGAACGAGCCAGTAAACGCAGAACCGCGGCACTCCTAAATCGCGGGAAAGGTCAAGCAAGTCGCCCACCTCTTTGTAATTTTCTTTTGTAACCGTAACACGAACGCCAGCTTTAAGCCCAACTTCTGCACAATTCCGCAGCGCCTGCACCGCCTTCTCAAAACAGCCGGGTTGGTTCCGGATTCTGTCGTGCGTCTCTGCCTTCGCTCCGTCCAGCGAGACACCAACGTACTCAACTCCGCAGTCCCTGATTTTTGCGGCGACCGTGCTCGAAATTAAAGTGCCGTTTGTGCTCAGTGCGGTCTTCAGCCCTCGTGCAGTCGCGTGAGCAGCGAGTTCCCAGAAGTCTTTTCTGACCAACGGCTCGCCACCGCTGAACAGGACCAAAGGAACTCGCATCTCCGCGAGGTCGTCCAAGAACTCCTTCGCCTCTTCTAACGAGAGTTCGCCTCCGCTTCCGGTGTCTCTTCCGGTGTCAAGTTCGGGTCTGGCACCGCTGCTGCTGGCACTAATGTAGCAGTGCGAGCACGCCAGATTGCACTTGTTCGTGATGTTCCAGAAAATCACAGGTCGGCGAGTCTCGGCGAACGCCAGCAGCCTGCTCGGAACTTGGTGCGGCGGTTTCTTTCGGTGCTTCAGTGCCTCGCTGACGGTTCCTTTTCCGTGCACGAGTTGCGTAATTCGGATCATTTTTTGTTTGTAGTTTAGTTTGTTGAGTTAGAAAGGGTTTCAGTTAGTAAGGGTGCATAACGCTCGTCCGCTTGAACTGCTCCCCGCTGAACAGCACCAAATACTCGGAGATTCCGACAGCGTCAGAGAGCCGTTTCGCAGTCGCTTCCACTGACGCTCGGTCGTAGCCGTGAATTACAGTGAAGAGGTTGTGCTCCCACTTTCCCGGCACTGTGGCTCGCTCGTAGCAGTGCGTGATTTCTGTAAAACCCGAGAGAAGAGTTCCAACGCTCTCTACCCGCTCTGCAGGGACTTTCCACGCCACCACCGCGTTTGCGACAATTCCGACTCTGCGCTGGTTGACTGAGACTCCGAGCCGTTTTACGACGCCCGTGCTCACCAACTTTTTTAACCGCGCTACCACTTCCTCCTGACTCACCTCTGCCTCTTCTGCAACCTCTGCAAAAGGCTCTTTTACGAGTGGGACGCCGTCCTGCGTGCTGCGTAGAATTGTCTGGTCTATTTTTTTCTTCTTCTCATTCTTCTCACTGCCCTTGACCACTGGTTTCACCTTCTCCTTTCTCTCCTCTTCTGCTTTCTTCTCTCTCTGCTCCTCTTCTGCTTTCTTCTCTCTCTGCTCTGCGTCGGTAACTGCGTCGGTAAATCTGAACCGAACGTCGATTTTGAAGACGCGAGTTGTGGGCAGGTCGAGAGTGTCAGCGTCTGGGACTCCTGTCCGTCTTTTTATCTCCTCTACCGTTCTTTCCAAGTCCTTCCCGCCGCAAGTCGTAACCGTGAACCAGAGGTTGTAGTCGTGTTCGCGGCGGTAGTTGTGAGTCACGCACAGGTATTCGTTAACGACGCCTACGACCTCGTCCAACCGCTCCGCAGGCACTCGCATCGCCAGCAAAGTCGAGGAACAGGCACCCACTTTCTTGGCGTCAAGAATCGTGCGCAGTTTTCGAATCACACCCGCCGCCGAAAGCCGCTGCACACTGGAGAGCACCTCGTCCTCCCCGAGCCCCAGCCGCTCTCCTACTACCGCCCAGGGTCGCTTCTCCACCGGGAAGTTGTCCTGCAGCAGTTGCAACAGTTCCTTGTCCCTCTTGTCCAGTCTGACCGGCACAGGCTCTTTCGCACTCAATTTTTGTCTCCTCTTTCTTCTCTTTCTCCTTCTTCTCCTTCTTCTCTTCCTAAAGGAATGTAAGGGCACCACGGCTCTTCGGCTAAAAAGTCACCACTCAACTCCGCAGGCTCTTGCAGACCGCCGCAGACGTCCACGAAACTCGTCAAGCCGTAAGCCCGCGCGCGGCACCCACCGCAGACCGCCCGGTACTCGCAGACGCCACACTTGCCTTTTAAGTTGTCAAAGTCCCGCAGCGACTTCAGCACGGGCGAGTTAAACCAAATCTCTTTGAAGTGCGTCTCGCGAACGCTACCCACTTTCAGCGGCAGGTAGGGGCAGGGCGTGACTTCGCCTGTCGGGTAAATTCGGCAGTAAGTAAGCCCTGCGAGGCACCCGCGGGTCCACCTCCGCTTTTTGAGGTCAAGCCCCTTCTGCTGCAACGCGATTCGCATAAATTGCGGTGCACAGACAGGACGGAGAGCGAGTTTAGTCTTCCCCGCAGCAACCTTCTGAAGCACCTCTGCGAGCATTTGCTCGTACTTCTCCGCCGAAATGTCCTTCATTTTCACGCCCCTGCCCGTTGGCACGAGGAAGAAGAGGTGAAAGGCGGTCGCACCCACTCGCTCCGCCAACTTCATTATTTCGTAGATTTCGCCGTAGTTCTGCTGCGTTACCGTTGTGTTAACCTGAACCGCGATTCCGTTTCGTCTGCAGGCTGCAATTCCCTCTAACGCTCGTTTCCAGGCTCCTTTAACGCCGCGGAACGCGTCGTGCCGCTCGGGGCTGCTCGAGTCGAGGCTGACTGCAACTGCACTCACGCCGCACGATTTCAGGTCCCTCGCAACCGAGTCGGAAATGAGCGTCCCGTTGGTGCCGAGCCCCACGGTCAAGCCCTTCTCTTTCGCCGCGTAGTGGGCGAGTTCGAAGAGATCGTCGCGGAGCAGCGGCTCGCCACCGCTTAAAATCAGAATTGGCTTGCTCACTTCTGCGATTTGGTCAATTAGCTCCTTTCCCTCCGCCGTGCTTAACTCCCCCGCTCCTGCACTTTCGCTCGCGTCAATGTAGCAGTGCGGACAGCGCAAATTACAACTAAAGGTCAAGTTCCAAGAAATTAGGCGTGGCAGAAAGTTTCCGTTCTCGTGCATTTTCGTCAATATCTTGTGTTCTTATTTAAGTTGAGATTTCTTAAAATAAAAGTAGAAAGAAGAATAGAAGAGGGAGAGAGAGAAGGAGAAAGAAGAATAGAAGAGGGAGAGAGAGAAGGAAAGAGGGAGAGAAAGAGAAGGAAAGAGGAAGAGAGAGAAGGAAAGAGAAGAAGAGGAGAGAAAGAGAAGGAAGAAAAATGAGCGAAACAAGACCGAATATAAGAATCGTGAAAGATGTGGGCTACAAAGTGATTATGAGGCGAGAGGACGGCAGCCCGAGACAGGTGTTTAGGTGCTTTATCAAGGAAGGAGACTACGGCAAGTTCGTCGCGATAGAACAGCACTGGGTGCAAAGAATGGACGGAGAGAAGATTCTGGAAAGCGAGTGGGCAAGAAGGAGTTACAATTTCTCTTACGACCGCGAAAGGGCGGTAGACAAGTGGAATTCTATAAGAGAGTTGTTAGAGGATGCTTTGAACGCTGACCTTGAGGGAGAGCAGGGTCAGGAGGAGGTAGAAGAGGTTTTAGGGGTAGGGCAGAGCGAGTAAGAGGAAATTAACAGCGGGAAAAATAAGAAAATCCAAAAATGTTCCCGAGAGTTAGAATGAGGCGTCTGCGTGGGCTGAAACTGGTGCGAGAGACACGGCTTTCCTGCGACGACCTGATTCTCCCGCTCTTCGTTGACGAAAATCTGGACGGCAAAAAAACCGAAAAAAGACCGATTAATTCAATGCCCGGGCAGTTCCGGTTCTCAGTAGAAGGCGCGGTAAAAGAGGTTGCAGAGGCGCGTTCGCTTGGCGTGAAATCGGTCCTGCTCTTCGGAATTCCTGCACAAGCAAAAAAGGACGAAGGGGGTAGCGAGGCGTTTAACAGCGAGGGCGTGGTTCAAAGAACGGTTCGAAGGCTGAAGAGTGGGAGTGAGGGGGAGGGGAGGGGGGTCGTAGTTGCTACGGATTTGTGCCTCTGCGAGTACACGACGCACGGGCACTGCGGGCTTGTAGAAGCAGAAGCAGGAGCGGAACGGGGAAAAGGACGGGTGCTGAACGACGCTACGCTTGAGGTCTTAGGAGAAGTGGCGGTGAGTCAGGCAGAGGCGGGTGCGGACATTGTAGCGCCCTCGGGAATGATGGACGGAATGGTAAAGGCGGTGCGAGAGCGGCTCGACGACGCGGGCTTCTCTAACACCGCAATTATGTCTTACTCAGCGAAGTACAACTCCGCGTTGTACGGTCCGTTCCGCGAGGCTGCCAACTCGGGCTACCAGTTCGGCGACCGCAGCGGCTACCAAATGGATTTTTCTAACGCACGAGAGGCGCTCCGCGAGGTGGAACTTGACATTTCGGAGGGAGCGGACATTGTGATGGTGAAGCCCGCCCTCTTCTACCTTGACATTATTTCTAAGGTGCGAGAGCGTTTTGATCTCCCGCTCGCGGCTTACAGCGTCAGCGGCGAGTACGCAATGATTTCGGCAGCAGCGGAACAGGGCTACTTGAACCGAGCGGAAGTGGTGCTGGAAGGGCTGACTGCGATGAAACGGGCGGGGGCGGATTTGATTATTTCTTATTTCGCGAAGGAGGTTGCGGAGACTTTAAGTCGCCCTCGGCAGTAGCCAAGAACCGCTCAAACATCTTCTTCGGCTTCTTCAGCCTCTGCCCGCTTTTTATTTCTGCCACCGCCTCCTCAAGCCGTACAGAACGCAGGTCGCTCCCTGCACTCCCTGTTTTCATTCCAAGCCCTTCCCAGACCTCTGCCATTTTTTCAGGCAGCACCGCGTCCAAAAAGACGCAGACCGCTTTTATTATTTGCAGCACATTCTTCACAATCTCGCCGCACCGCTCTCTGCCAGCCTCGCCCTGTTTCAGCAAATGCCACGGCTCCTCACGCTGAAAGAAGCTGTTTCCGAAGTTCGCAAGTCCCATCGCCGCGTCAACGAGCTTCTTGAACTCGTACTCCTCAACCGCTCTCACCACCTCCGCCTTCGCTTTCTCGATTTCAACAAGAACCTCCTCTTTAACCACTCCCTCGGGAACGACGCCGAAATTTTTGTAGCCAAACGAGAGAACGCGGTGGACGAGGTTTCCGAGAATTCCGACGAGTTCGTTGTTAAGACGCGTGGCAAACGCTCCCCAAGAGAAGTCCAACTCTTTCGTGTGGCTCGAGTGTGCCACTAAAAAATACCGCAACGCGTCGGGGTGGAACCGCTCCAAAAACTCCGAGACCCAGACCACGTTCCCGCGGGTCTTCGAGAATGTCTTGCCGTCGATTTTCACCATTCCCGAAGCAACGACCGCGTTGGGCAGCGAGTAGCCCGCTCCTTTCAGCATCGCGGGCCAAAAAATGCAGTGGTGGTAAATAATGTCTGTCCCGATGAAATGCACGACGGTCGCTCCGTCCTCTTTCCAAAACCTCTGCCAGCCCTCTTCCTTTCCTCTATTTTTTAGCAATTCTTCGGTGAAAGAAATGTAGCCAATCGGAGCGTCGACCCAGACGTAAACGACCAAGTCCTCTCTGCCCGGGAACTTCACGCCCCACTCCAAACTCCTCGTTACGCACCAGTCCCGCAACTCCTTCCGCACCCACTCCCTCGCGTAGTTCCGAGCGTTCAAAGTCCCGCCCAGCCCCTCCAAATAAGAAGCGAGGAAGTCGGCGAACGAGGAGAGTTTGAAGAAGAAGTGTTCTTGGTCTTTGAAGTCCGCCTTGCTCCCGCAGACCTTACACCTCGGCTCCAAAATCTCGCCCGGCTCGAGGTGCTTGCTGCAGCCCTGGTCGCACTCGTCTCCCCTCGCAACCGCCCCACAGTACGGGCATTCCCCCTCCACGTACCTGTCAGGCAGGAACCGCCCGCAAGTGTTGCAGAAAGCCTGCTTCAGCACCTTCTTGTACACGAACCCGTTCTCCACGAGTCGCTGCACAATTTCTGCCGTCCGTTTGTGGTTCGTCTCCGAGTCGGTCCGCCCGAAGTAGTCGAATTTCACATTCAGTTCCGCAAAAGTTCGCCTGAAGTGCTCGTGATATTTTTCAACCACCTCCTCAGGCGTTACGCCCTGAGCCTCTGCACTCAGCACAATCGGCGTTCCGTGCGTGTCCGAGCCGCTCACGAAAACGACCTCGTAGCCCATTTTCCGAAGCATTCGCACGTAAATGTCTGCGGGGACGTAAGTCCTGAGGTGTCCGATGTGGCACTCGCCGTTGACGTAGGGCAGAGCAGAGGTTACCAAGACCGGCTTCTCGGTTGGGAGTTTCATTTTCACTCCTGCGTCCGCTCTTCCAAAGGGGTCAGAAGCACGACGTTGTTGCCCCGAACCACCACAGAGCCAAGCTGTCTCTTCCGTTCTCCGTCCTCCAACTCATTTACCTTGCTCAAATGCAAATTCAAGTACTCGTCTGCACTTGTCAGCACGCCCTCCAGCACGCTCTTCTCGCCCTTCATTTCTACGTGCACCCTTCGCCCCACCAAACTCTGTACCCTTTTACTTGGAAACATTTTCTTGCCTCTGCTTCTTTTATTTGCCTCCTTCTTCTTTTATTTTACCGCTTTATTAAAACAAAAATGGGCAGGCTGCACAATTTGGTTGTCGCAGGCAGGGTTGTAAATCCCGAGTGGGTGAGCGAGTGCGAGGCTCAAATAGGCATCGACGACGGAAAAATTACAGCAGTAAAAAAGCAGGGCTTGCGAGGCGAGAGAAGAGTAGAAGCGGCGGCGGGGTGTCTGATTTTCCCGGGGTTCATTGACCTTCACGTTCACTTGCGGGAGGACAGCAGCCACGAGTGGGACTACAAAGAAGACTTTATGACAGGCACCGCGGCTGCAGTTCACGGCGGCGTGACTACTGTCGTGGATATGCCAAACACCCCGCTGCCTGGCGTAAATTCGGAGCGAATCAGAGCGAAGCACGAACTTGCACGCAGAAAGTCGGACGGGCAGGCGCGGATTGACATTTTTTTCTACGGCGCCGTAACGGAGTCTAACTTGAATTTAAACGCCGTTGCCGAGATGCAGGACGAGGTGGTAGCTTACAAAATATTCCTCGCAGAAACTACAGGAGGGTTGAAGATTCGAGAGGAGACGCTGCCAAAAGCGTTTGAGGCGGTGGCTGCGACCTCAAAGCCTGCTACAATTCACTGCGACGAGTCGGAGTTGTCCGCGGTAGAGCGGGTCTTGTCCGCTGCCTCACAAACTGCCTCACAAACTGCCTCACAAACTGCCTCACAAACTGCCTCACAAAGCGGGGCAAAAATTAACTTGGCACACGTCTCCGCCTACGAGAGTCTGCGTCTTTTAAAGTGGTTCAAAAGCAAAAGCAAAAATTTTTACTGCGAGGTCACGCCACACCACCTCTTTTTTAACGAGACCGACGCGTTGGAGAAAGGGGCGTTTTTAAAGATGAACCCGCGGTTGAGAAGCGAGGAGAACAGGCGGTTGCTGCTGAACGCGTTTAAGAACGGCGAAATTGATTTTCTGGCTACCGACCACGCACCGCACACGAAGGAGGAGAAAGCAGGTTCAGGCTCTGGCTCGGAAGCCTCTGCACCCGCGGGCGTTCCGAATTTAGACACCTACGGCAACTTCGTGGCTTGGCTGATTCTGCGTTGCGGGGTCAGTCCAAAGCTCATTTCGAGAGTCTGCTCCTCCAACCCCGCAAGGTTCTTGGGTCTGACCGACCGGGGGCGAGTAGAAGTAGGGAAGCGTGCGAACTTGACGGTTTTAGATTTGCAGAAGTCGGTAAAAATCCGCAGCGACGACCTGCAGACAAAGTGCGGGTGGTCGCCGTTCGAGGGCTACGAGTTCCCCGGGGCAGTGAAGCACACGATTTTTAACGGCGTGGTTTTAGAGCCTTAAACTTAAAACCTTCGGAATATTTTCCACAACGTCAGTAGCAAGCAGCCCGTAGCCCTTCTGCTCAAAAGCGAGGTCGCCCGCAGCGCCGTTCACGAACGCAGCGGCGGTTGCTGCTTTGAAACCCTCGACGGAGGGGACTGCAAAGAACGCTCCAACCAGCCCTGCCAGAACGTCCCCTGTCCCACCGACCGTCATTCCTGCGTTCCCTGTTCGGTTCAGTTTCACACGAACGCCGTCTGAAATAATGTCGGTAGCACCCTTCAACAAAGTAACCACCCCGTTTGCCGCCGAAAAATCCTTCACAAATTCTTCCGCCTCCGCCTTTGTCTCTGTCTCTCTTTTTCTCGGAATCTTCGCGAACTCGCCTGCGTGCGGCGTTAAGACAACAGATTTCTCCTCTCCTTCCACTCGCTCCCCTCGCTCCCCTCGCTCCCCTCGCTCCGTCTCAATTGGCAGACGCAGTCCGTAGAAGCCGTCTGCGTCCACTACCACTCTCCTGCTCGCTTCGTCCTCAATTATTCTCCGCACCGCCGTCTTCGTCTCTTCCGCCGCACCCAGCCCCATTCCAATCACGAGTACGTCGTGCCGCCTCACCAAATCCAAGACCTCCGGCACGTCCTCTTCTACTAAAATCCCTGCCCCCGCACCTGCAGAAAGCGGCTGCACAATCAAATTAGGCGAGAACGAGGCGAGGACTGAAGAGACGCTCTTGGGCGCTGCTACCGTCACCCAGTCCGCACCAGCACGGAGCGAGGCAAGAGCGGTCAAAACAGGAGCGCCAAAAAACGCTCCCCCGCCAACTACTAACACTCGCCCGTTCTCGCCTTTGTGACTGCTCGGTCTTCTTTTTCCTCGCCCTCCTCCCTCCAACACCTGCCGCAGATCCCCCGGACCCGCCAACCTCTCCAGCCCCTCCGGAATCCCAATTCCCGCAACCACCAACTCTCCTACCCACTCCTTAACACTGCTTTTAAGCAAGCCCTTCTTGGCGCGGTGGAAGGTAACCGTGAGGTCTGCCCTCACCGCTTTCTCTGGCTCGCCGCTGCCGACGACGCCCGTCTCCGCGTCCAGCCCCGAAGGGACGTCCACCGAGACAACGAACGCACCTGCGTCTGCTTTTGCAGAATTTACCAAGTCAATCGCAGTCGCCTCCGGCTCTCTTACTCGCCCTCGCACGCCCGTCCCGAAAATCGCGTCTACAACCACCTCCGCGTTGAGCCCCCCCGAAAGTTCCGAAGAATCCGTTATTTCTACTACCTCGCACCCGCTCTCTTTCAAGATTCGGAAGTTCCTCCTCGCCTCCTCCGTCCTCAAGTCTCTTGACCGCCCGAGTAAAATCACCCGCACCTCAAACTCGTGCCGCAAGCCGTGCTCGTCCCCCTGCAAGTGCCTCGCAGCCACAAAACCGTCCCCGCCGTTGTTCCCCTTTCCTGCAATTATCGTAACTCTTTTTTTTACACCCGCAGCACCACCAACAGCACCAAATCTCGCCTTCACCTCTCTCGCGAGAGCAGCACCCGCGTTCTCCATTAATTGCAGAGCAGAGAGCCCGAAGAAACCGCAGTTCTCGTCCAACGCCGCCCCCTCCTCCGCAGTTATTCCTCCTTCTTCTCCTTCTTCTTTTACCACTTCTTCTTCTCCTTCTTCTTCTACCCCTTCGTTTTTTTATTTTTATTTTCTGATTTTTTTTGCAATAAAAGCAGTACAACAAAACAAAAAATGGAAGATACAAACATCGTGGCATTAAAAAAGAAGAAGAAGAGATTGTGGTGTCTCTCTACGGTTATCGGAAGCAGTCTTGCAGCTATTTCGTATTACTTTAAGTTAGAGTTTGTCGCTCCCTACGACGCGTACATTTTAGCAGTCATCGCTGCATTTGTGCCTCCTGCGTTTTATTTTTACGGTGAGTCGAGAAGGATAAAGAAAGCGGAGAAGGCTTTTCCAGACCTGCTTACTAACCTTGCACAAGCAAAGAGAACAGGGCTGCCACTGATTGAAGCGGTTAAACTCACAGCCTCGACAGAAGGAGAGTATGGGGTGCTTACAGAGGGAATAAAAACAATCTCCAGACAGCTGAAGTGGGGTGTTCCTTTTGAAGAGGGGTTGAGGGGATTTGCAAAGAAATATCCTAATTCGCAGATGATAAAACGGTCTATTGAACTCATCATAGAAGGATACAGGTCGGGCGGCGAGGTAGGAAAAGTTCTTCAAATTGCTGCAGACGATGTTTCGGAGTTGAAGGAGTTAGAAGAGAAGAGAATAGCGGATATGGGACTTTATGTAGGAATATGCTACATCACTTTTCTTGTATTCCTGGGCGTTTTATTGGTCTTATACACCAACTACATTCCTGTAATGGTGGAAGCAGGGAAGAAAGTGGCGGAAACTGGCACAAGTAGAGGCGGGACAATGATTTATCAAGTGGATGTCAATAAATTGAAGATGATTTTATTTCATTGCGCGATCATTGAAGGGTTCTGCTCGGGATTTATGGCAGGTAAATTAGGAGAAGGGAAGGTCATTGCAGGATTGAAGCATGTTGTAATTTTTACTTCACTCGCGTTTGCGGCGTTCGGTGTGATTACTTACGCACAACTTTAGCTCCCACAACCACTCCTACATTTTCTTAAATATTTACTTTAATTGTGCTCTTTTTTAGAGTTAGTCTGACGCCTCTTCCGTTTCCGTAGAGGTTGAGTGTCACTCGTTTAGTAGCGGAAGAGGGTCCAGCGTAAGCGGAGTTAGTAGAGAGGTTGTAAAAAGAGGAGTTTAGTTCGGAGTTTTGGAGTTCCCGCTCGAACCGCCGTTTCCAAATTTCAGGGTGGTCTGTCGAGAGAGAGAGCGTTAGATTTTCGTAGTTTAAGTTCTCCGCAATCACTGCAGACCCTTCGAAAGAAGCACCCACCGAGACGGTCGTTGAGCCAGAGTAAGAGAACTCAGAACCATTTAGATTTATCAGGGAAATCTTTACTACGGGCGTGCCCCCAGTCGCGTTATCCTTGCTAATTTCAATGTTGGGCAGAGAAGAGCGGTCGTAGGGGTAAAGAATAAAACCGCCTCTGCGTTGGGATTTAACCACCGTGCCGTGCTCGTAGGCGATTTCTTGGTTGGGGTAGAAGAGGTAGCCGGTTTTGAATTTGACGGTGCCTGACGAGTTTCCTATGAGGATGGGCGAAGTTGCGGATCTGTAATGGATTTTGACCCAGTGCAGAACCGGGGTCGTAGCGGGGTCGTCGGTGTGTAACTTTACGCAGTACTGAATGTAGCGGTGGCCGTCGGAGGCAGAGCGCAAACTGGAAATGTCAGTTCCGTTTGCGACCGCAGGGCAATTCACCCAAGGCGGGGCATCCCTCATATCAGAGTGCCAGTCTGTCCGCACTTTCAAAACGAGGCTCTGCCCCTTCTCTTCATTTACTGTACCGTTCCACAGGATTTTGCCGTAGCAAGTGCTGCTGCTTCCGGTGTCGTAAAAGTCAGAAACGAACCAGCCGTCCTGGTAGTGCAGAATTGAGGAGGTGTAGTTTCTTTGGTCTACGTAAATCCCGGCGGCTCCTCCTTCCCCGCCTTCCTGACCTGTTGCGTCTTCTCCCTCTTCTGCTCTTTTGTTACTCGGTAGCTGTGCAGAGTCGTTGTAGAAGATTTTTATTCTTCCTCCTGCTCCTCCTCCACCGCCTAAACCAGTTTTTCCTCCAGGTTTAAAACCTCCTGCCCCTCCAGCACCGCCGTTTGCTGTTAGCACTGCTGAATCTGAAAAAATAGAAACATTTTTCCCGCGAATCAGAATGCTGCCCCCACTGCCGCCACCTCCTCCTCCTCCTCCTTTATCAAAAGTAGACCCTTCGCCATCTAGACCACGGCTACCGTTAGCCGAGACGGTGCCAGAAATATTTACTCTCTCCGCCTCTAACCAGACCGCCCCGCCACCGTCCCCGCCTGCTCCTCCGCTTGCCCCTGCGAAGAATCCTTCTCCTGCTCCGCCTCCTCCACCGCCTGAACCTAAGTCAAAGGACAAGGAGGGGTCAGAGCCGTAAGAAATTCCACTTGAACCGGAGTTGTTGCCGCCGTCACCACCGCGCGCGCCGTAGCCTGCGCCACCGCCACCGTTGCCGAAAGAGCCTGGACTGCCGTAGCCCTGCCCACTACCTGTTTTACTTCCTCCTCCTCCCTTGTAACCTCTCCCGTCCGCGATTATTCTTGATTTATTGTCTATGGAAATGCTCTTTGCGATGATTTTCAAGCGGTTGAAGGAGACTTTCACAGTGCTGTTCTTTAATTTAACCCAGTCGTAGTACTTCTCGCCTTCTAACCACCAGTTAGGTTCGTCTACTAAATCCAGGACCTCTTCGTGGAGGATTGAAAGTTTCAGCTCGTTAGCGCTGGTTTCTACGCAGTGAGAAGTGCCGTTAAATTCCGGCTGCTCCCACATTCCAACAGTTCCAGCTGGGAAAACTTCTTCAGTCGGGACGCTGACATTGAATATTGAGGCGTTCGGAGAGAAGACGACAGACGAGCCGGGCGGGGATAAACCAATGATGGGAATTCTGTCGGGCGACATTTTTATGGGCGTCGTTCCTGCTCCTCCTTCTCCTTGCTCGCCTGCTAACACCACTCCGTCAATCAGCGATTTCCAGTCTGAAAACGCGTCTACGACCTCAGCAGTGTGCCTGGCTTCAAAGTCCTTTGTCCAGACCGGGATTTGAGAGGAGAAATAAATGGCTGTTGCAGAAATGGCAATGCCCAGCAGTAGGACGACCCCGATAACGACCGATTGTGCGTCTTTGGCGCGCCGAAAGTCTTTTCTCATTTTTACTTCTTCTCTTCAGTCTACTCAGTCTGCTCACTTCAGTTTGCAGCGGGCAGCCAAGAAACGAATGTAGAAGGTTAGGGCGAGGAGCAGAAGAACTGCAACGAGTGGGAACGCGACTGCCGGGAACGCAGGCACGGGTGCTATTCTCAGACTGCTGTCAATCGGATCGCCCTCGTCCCAGCGCCCGTTTTGGTTCGTGTCAACAACGATGTTGTAGTCGCCAGCGCGAAGCGGGGACGACCAAATGCTTACAGCCGGCCAAATTCCGCCCCAAAGTCCGCCCGAAGAGTTGGTGGCCGCCAGTTCCGCGGTTCCGTTCTCAGAAACATCTGTGAGCAGGTCTCCTGCCTTCCACTCTTCTTTGGGCTTGTGAGAGACGACAAAGATTTTTACGGTCGTGCTGGCAGGCAGGTTCCCGGCGTAACAGTAGACAGATTCGCTGGTCTTGAAAATGTTCTTCTCGGTTCCTGCGTCGTCTGAAGAATTGACGAAGGTTGGTTTTCCGAGCAGTAGGTAGACTTTCCCCGCCCAGTTTCCCCTCTCGGAATTAAAAGGAGCGGCGATTAAAAAGTCGTCAGCGTAGTCGCCGTTGCAGTCGCCTGCACCTGAAACTGACCAGCCAGAACAGTTGCCTTTACCGTCGCCAAGTAAGAAAGCGTCTGCGTCTGTTGCGAGCGGTGTGTTCTGTCTCCAGCCCGTGCTCTTGCCCAAAATTAAGTACACCTGCCCTGCTAAACCTCCAGCGTCAGAATTAAAAGGAGCACCGATCAAGAAGTCGTCGAAGCCGTCACTGTTGCAGTCCCCCGCTCCGGAGACCGAGTAACCAGCACCGTCGTTAGTACTTTCGCCCACGAAAGAGGCGCTGGCATTTGAAAGGTTTTCGTCCCACCAGCCCGTGTTGTTACCAAGAATCAGGTACGCTTTTCCTACTTTACCTCCACCCTTAGGAGCACCGATCAAGAAGTCGTCGAAGCCGTCACTGTTGCAGTCGCCTGTACCTGAAACAGACCACCCAGCACCGTCGTTAGTACTTTCGCCCACGAAAGAGGCGCTGGCATTTGAAAGGTTTTCGTCCCACCAGCCCGTGCGGTTACCAAGAATCAGGTACACCTTTCCTTTACTACTGCCGTGACTAGGAGCACCGATCAAGAAGTCGTCGCAGTCGTCGCCGTCAACATCGCCCGCTCCGGAGACCGAGTAACCAGCCTCGTCGTTAGTACTTTCGCCAAGGAAGGAAGCGTCAGCGGTTGAAAGCGGTGTGTCCTGTCTCCAGCCCGTTTCCTTTCCCAAAATCAGGTAGACTTTTCCCGCCTTACTACCTTTTTCATTGTTGTAGCAGTCGCCGATCAAGAAGTCGTCGAAGCCGTCACTGTTGCAGTCCCCCGCTCCGGAGACCGAGTAACCAGCAAGGTCACCCGCGGGTTCACCTACGAAAGAGGCGCTGGCATTTGAAAGGTTCTTCTCCCACCTGCCTGCGCTGTTACCAAAAATCAGGTACACCTTTCCTTTACCAGGACCACCGTCGCCAGGAGCGCCGATCAAGAAGTCGTCGTAGCCGTCGCCGTTAACATCTCCCACACCTGAGACGGAGTTACCTGCAACATCGCCTGCTCCCTCTCCCAAGAAGAAGGCGTCTGCAGCGCTTGAAAGGTTTTTGTTAGGCTCCCAGGCAGAGGCGTTCGAAATTACGAAACCTAACACTAACAAACCCAACACCAAATTAAGCCCTCTCGCTCTTACGCTTCTCTCTTTTGCTTCAGCCCTTACAGACTTTTTGTCGCCCTTTTCCCGCACTTCCCCTCTTCCCCTACCCCTCTTCCTCTTTTCTCCCATTTTCTTTTCTCCCTTTTCTTTCTCAACACTTAACGCAGCAACAATTTACACACTTTTCTTTCTCAACACTTAACGCAGCAACAATTTACACATATTTATATTATTATAAAGTTTATAAAGAATTTGAAAAGCATAAAAAAATGGCAGTGAGTGAGCAGCACACCGAACCAAGGCAGAGAAAATGCGAACTAAAAGAGATGTAAAATGGGGAAAGTAGGAAGAAATGGAGAAAGTAGGAAGACTTGGAAGACGCAGGCGACACAAGCGACGCAGCAAAATAAAATGCTTTTTAAAAAAAATTAGGAGGTGAAAACGAAAAAAAATGAACACGAACAAAAAATTCGATGGAAAAGAAGAGAACGGCAGAAGAAACAGTGGTAGTTGTAAAGAGAGCAGTAGAAGACTTAGAAAAGACGAGCGGGCAGTCTCGCCGGTTATTGGAATTATTCTGATGATCGCGATCACAGTCGTAATCGCGGCGGTCGTGGCTGCTTTCGCTTACGGTCTGATCGGCAACGTAGACACAGCACCAAGTGCGGCACTGGTCGTTGATGGCGCTCAGGAAGGGAAACCAGAGTTTACCGTGCTTCATCACGGCGGAGAAATAATAACTCAAGCGTTTAGAGAGAATGTCCAAGGCGACTCTTGCTGGGATGAAATGGAAGTAAAACTAAACGGGCGGACTTTGACTTTCACTGACGGCAGGGTTGACGAAATATTTTTGAACGGTACGCCTTCAGTAGAGTCCCCGGCGGGTACAGCAACGGGGTGGGGAACTACGGTGTTTGCACCAGGCGACGAAGTGAAAATTACCCTAGATAGCAGCACTACACCACCATTAACACTCAAGTCGGGCGACACAATTGCTGTAGTTTTCGTACCATCGGGTGACATAATGCAGCGAGTGACGGTGCCGTAAGCCGTGCAATAAAAAGCCGTGTAGCAAAAGACCGTAAAAAGTTGTAAGGGAGAAGAGAAGAAGAGGTGCTTCTTCTGCACTGCTCCCTTTTTTTATTTTTTTTTTTTCTTTTTAAGAAATGAGAGACAAGCGATTTTTTGTTTTTGAAAAAGGGAAGGGCGGGAGAAAGAGAGAGAGTAAGAGAGCGGTCTCTCCTGTAATTGGAACTATTTTAATGATCGTGGTAGTGGTCGTAATCGCGGTGGTCGTGGCTACTTTTTCTTACGGCTTGATCGGCAGAGAAATCCAAACCCCGAGAGTGACTTTGCTCATTGAAGGCGTTAAAGCTGGCAGTAAAAATGTAACAGTGGTTCACTACGGCGGAGAACCGCTAACAGAAGCATTTAAGAAACCAGCCACTCAGAACGGCTCCTGCTGGGATTCGGTTCTGGTAAAAATTAACGGTATGACTTTCGATGCAAAGCAGGGCACGGTCGCGTTAAACGGCACTTGGGACCCTGCCGAGTGGGGGACTACGCGTTTTGAACCTGCCGACGAACTGAAGCTTGCTCTCTCTGAAACTGAGAAGCTTAAATCCGGGGATTCAATCACAGTGGTTTTCATTCCAACAGGCGACGTCCTGCAGAGAGTGAAGGTGCAGGAGTGAAGGTGCAGGAGTGAAGGTGCAGTAAGGAAAAGAAAAGGAAAAGAAAAGGAAAAGAAAAGGAAAAGAAAAGGAAAAGAAAAGGAAAAGAAAAGGAAAAAGGAAAGTTGAAATGAGCGGGAGCGAACTTTTATTTACAGGTATAAATAGAGATAAAAGAGAGAAGAGGAGGAAGAGGAGATGGAGAGAATGTTAGGAAATAATGCAGGGATCGTAGAGGGCGAGGGGGATTGTTTCGGGGTGCCGAGCATTTCAATTGTCGGCGTAGGCGGGGCAGGAAACAATTCAATGGACAGACTGGAGCAGTTAGGCGGGCTGAACAACATAGACAGAATCGCCGTGAACACCGACAAACTGCACCTGGATTCGATAACCTGCAAGAAGAAAATCTTGATTGGAAAATCGCTTACACACGGATTAGGAGCAGGAGGCTCGCCGGAAATCGGCAGGAAAGCCGCGGAAATCGACAGGCAGGAGTTGGAGCAGTTGCTGGCGGGCAGGAACTTTGTCTTTCTCACTGCAGGGATGGGTGGAGGAACAGGTACGGGAGCGTCGCCGGTAGTCGCGAGTGTAGCGAAGGAGGCGGGTGCGATCGTGGTCGCGATGGTCTCTTTCCCGTTTGAAGCCGAGCGGATAAGACGACAAAGGGCAGCAGACGGGATTGAGGAACTCCGAAACACCACCGACACGGTCATCGTCTTGGAGAACGACAAACTCCTGAAATACTCGGGCAACCTGCCGGTGAACGACGCCTTCAAGACGATGGATATGCTGATTACAAGCACGATTCAGGGCATTGCCGAGACGGTAACAAAACCCTCGCTCGTGAACCTCGACTTTGCAGACCTCAAGGCGGTAATGTCCGAAGGTGGTGTCGCAGTGATGCTCATCGGCGAGACACGGAAATCAGAGAACAAGCCCGAGGCGGTCGTCTCCGACGCACTCAGCCACCCGCTTTTAGAAGCGGACTACCGCGGGGCGAAGGGCGCTCTTATTCACATCACCGGCGGGTCTGACCTCACGATGAAGGAGACGACGGACATCGTAGAACTGCTCACCTACGACCTGAACCCCGACGCGAATGTAATTTGGGGCGCGCGGATAAACGATGACTACAACGGGCGGGCGCGGGTGACCGCGATAATGACCGGCGTAGAGCCGAAGTGGATTTTCGGCGGGCGGTACGAAGTCCGAGAAGAGAAAGAGCGAGAGACTACCAATCTATGGAAATTAAATACAAGTAGAGACAGAGGAATCGGCAGAGGAGGTAAAGGTAGCAAAGGAGGTAAAGGTAGCGGAGGAGGTAGCGGAGGAGGTAGCGGCGACGGAGAGGGAGGAATTAAAAATATTATTTCCTTCATCCACTGAAAAACAAAGAGAGAAAAAAGTATAAACTTATTTAAATAAGTACAAGAATTATTGTCAGAATGGCAAAGACAAACAAGGCAGCGGGTTTGTTGTATCGGGGCGAATTTACCTACTACGTGGGTTCAGCGATTTTTTCGGCGGGCATCGCACTCTTGGCACTCGGCACTGCGTTTATCGTCTACTACAAAATACACTACGGCTCCGAGCCAGAGCAGATTCTGCTTTCTACCCTTTTTATGGGCGTCGGCACTACGCTGGTTTTGGTGGGCGTAAATTTGATGATGCGGCAGACACGGTTCGGGTATTTTATCGTGGCTGCGAGCGCTTCTCTCTCCCTGCTTGCTCTCCTCATTTTTAAACTCAACTACCCGCAGGACTGGTACTACCCGCTAATAAGTTACGGGCTCACTCTTTACATCTCGGGGTTTTTGGTGCTGCTCGGGAACGCGTTTGCGAATGTGATTCTGTGGCTGATTGAGAGCAGGCCTGCGGAAATGCTGAGTAGTGTCTTGGGCAGGCGGCGGGAGGAGAAGAAATACAGCAACGAAGAAATAGAGCGGGACATTGAAGAAGCGACGAGGAAGAGCGTTGAACTCTCCGCCACGAAACTGCGGTTTAAGGACTTGGGGGCTGTGCAGAATGTGCGACTCGGAAAGGCGTTCCGCGAGTCGCGGGGCAAGACAGTTAGGTTCAAAGACAGCATAAAAGAAACCGAGAGCTTGGGAAAAATAAAGAGGCCCGTGGAGCGAGTGCGGTCTGGCTCGGCGGAGGTTGAGAATATTTCAAAGAGCCTGGAAGCGGTCTTGAAAGAAGGAGCAGTTCAGAAGGGACGGGGTAGAGGCAGCGGCAGGGGAGGTCTGGGTCAGAGAGGACTGGGTCAGGGAGGACGCTTTGAGGAGTTGAAGGATTTTATTAGTGGCGTTGTAGAGAAGTTTTGCTCTGTTCTTGGGCTGAAGAGGAAGGGCAAAAACATTTAATTTAATCAGAGAAAATAGAGTAAAGCAAAAAAAGGACGAAAAGAAGGAGAGAAAAAAATGGCAAAAGGATTGGATGTTGGGACGATGAACATTATTTGTTCAGAGAGAGAAGACGAGGATGTGGTTTTTACGCAGCAGCGGAACGCGTTTCTGGAACTCGAGTCTGGGGACTTGACGAAGACGATGTTGGACAGTGCGAACGTGCTTTACATTGAGAAGGACGGTCAGATTTATGTGCTGGGCGAGGACGCGTTTAGGTTCGCGACGATCTTCGGAAAAGGGGCACGACGGCCGATGAAACGCGGGATAATTAGCCCTGAAGAGAAGGACGCGATCCCGATGATTCAACTAATCGTGGAGCGGGTTCTGGGCGAGCCGAATTATCGCAATGAGGTGCTCTGCATTTCTTCGCCCGCCAATCCGATTGACTTGGACATAAACACGCTGTACCACAAGAAAATGATGGAGGCGCTGGCAGGGCGAATGCACTACGAGACGAGCGTGATTGACGAGGGCTTGGCTGTGGTTTATTCAGAACTCGGAAGCTCCAGCTTCACGGGTCTCGGAATAAGCATCGGCGCGGGGCTGACGAATGTGACGCTTGCCTATTTAGCCACGCCTGTGATGTCGTTCAGCATCGGCAGGGGCGGGGATTGGATTGACGAGCAGGTCTCGAGCACGACAGGACTCTCGAAGGAGCACGTCTGCGCGACGAAGGAAAGCGGGTTCAAGATGGGCTTGGGCTCGGAGGTTGAGTTCGGCAGTCCCGAGGGGGCGCTCTCGATTTACTACGACGCTTTGATGACTTACCTGATAAAGAACTTGAACAGGAGGCTTGCGGAGATTACGCCGCCGAAGGTGGAGTTCCCGGTTGCACTCGCGGGTGGAAGTGCGACGCCAAACGGGTTCTTGAGAATGTTCGAGAAGAAGTTGCGAGACGCGAAACTTCAGATTGACATCTCAAATGTGAAGCGTGCCAAAGACCCCCTCTACTCGGTCGCACGGGGCTGCCTCATCGCCGCGAGGACGCAGGAAGGCGAAGATGTGAACAGTGGCGGTGGCGGTAGCGGGAGTGGTAGCGGGAGTGGTAGTGGTAGTGGTAGCGTGAAGACCACCGAGGAGAAAAAGGCATGATAAGAAGGAAATAAAATGGAGACGGTAGGTAATTTTACCGGAAAGACTTGGGTCTAAGTTGCGGGCGAAAGCGGAAGCGACGGGCTACTTGTAAACTTTAAGAAAGTTTGATCAAAATGCTTCGGAAGAGTTGAGCGAGAAGTACCTTGCGGAAGGGAAGGAGCTGTTGAGTAAAGCGGACTTGGAGCAGGCGTCGGAGAAGTTCTGGGGCGCTGCGGCTTTAAAAAACCTTTCTTTAAAAAAGAAAGCTTTACCAAAGAAAAAGGAAGTGAATGTAGAAATGAAAAGAAGTAGAGGGGAAATAGTTGGGTCCGCCTTACTGGCGGCGTTTGCAGTGGTGGTGGTTAGTGCCGGAGTACAGCGTCTGCGTGCCGCTAACGGCAATGCCTCTCTCGGTGCCAGCGGGGTACAAGGAGACGCTGGAGTACAGTTTCGCAGTGCCGGAATTGGGTGCGAAATGGTTCAGCAACGCGTTCCTCGTGCAGTTGGCGGAGACAGAGGCGGGCGGGGGAGAAGGAGCAGGTGGAGGAGGAGAGGTCTTGGATGCGGACGCTGCGTGCTGGATTTACCGTCCTGCGGGCAGGGGAGTAGAAGCGGCGCAGACGGCAGTAGGAGAAGCGGAAGTAGAAATCGCAGACGAGATAAGGAGAGCAGTAGAAGGGGTAAAGTAGAGTCTCTAAAAAGAGGCTCTCTTTTTTTTAGGAGAGGGAGAGAAGAATGGCAATCGTAGAAGTGGATGAGGAATACAAAATACCATTAAAGCAGGTCAGCGTTAGCTTTAACATAAAACCTGCGGATCGTTTTTTGGTACGAGTAGAGACGAGAGAGAAGATAGTTTTGGAGAAGATAAAGCAGAAAGATTCGCTTATAGAGATTATTGAAAATCCAGGACACACGGATCGAAGAGGGGCAGCCCTCGATTTAAAAGAGCTTGAGGAAGAGCTGTGGGGGAGATGAAAGTTTTTGTAGATTCCAATATCTTTATATTCGCGAATATCGCGGAATATCCAGAGCAGGAGACTGCAAAGGAGAAATTGAAGTGGCTGATAAATAAATCCTGCACGATTTTAGTCAATCCGATTATCGTTTCCGAAGTGCATTACAAACTTTCCAGACTATTAAGTGCGGAAGAGGCGTACGAACGAACATTGAAAATAATTTCTTCGGGACACGTTGAGTACGTGCCGTTGGGGAAAGGGACGGTGCTAAAAGCGATTGAGCTCAGTCGTTCAAGGAAAATCAGGATAAACGATGCTCTGATCGCTCAACACGCGTTGGACTTGAATGCAGAGGGTTTGGTAACCGATAACACGAAAGATTTCGTTAAAGTGGAAGGATTGAAGGTTATCAAATTGAGAGAGGACGAATAAGCTCGTAAATGGGGAACAGAAGACCGGTTGGCGTTGCAGTGGTGGTGGTTAGTGCCGGAGTACAGCTTTGCGGTGCCGGATTTGGGTGCGAAGTGGTTCAGCAACGCGTTCCTCGTGCAGTTGGCGGAGACAGAGGCGGGCGGGGGAGAAGGAGCAGGTGGAGGAGAGGTCTTGGATGCGGACGCTGCGTGCTGGATTTACCGTCCTGCGGGCAGGGAAGCGGGAGCGGTGCCAGTAGCAGTAGGAGAAGTGGAAGTAGAAATCGCAGACGAGATAAAAGAGGCGATTGAAAAGTGGAGTAGGGCTTCTGAAAAGAGGCTCTCTTCTTTTTTATTTTTTCCTAAAGCATAACACTTTCAGAGAAACTTTTAAAATGAGGGTCTCCTGTTAGAACCTTCACGCCTTTAAATCGTGCAGAGGCAAGCACGAACGCATCTGCGAGACCAAAGTCTTGCATCGTCTTCTTCGCCTCGGCGTGAATTTTCGCAGCCTCTACTGCAATCTGCTCGTCAATCGGAATGACTGCACACCGCTTCACGATGAAGTTCCTCCTCTCTTCTGCCCTTCCGTCGGTTCTTAAAGATTTGGAGAATATTTCTGCGATGATGATTGGAGAAGTGTAAAGTTGCACCTCGGTTTCAACGACCTCTTTCACCCTCTTCCCCTCCTCCGTGCCCATAAAATATTCTATCCAGGCGAACGAATCAAGCAGCATTTACTTTATTCTATCCTATCCTATCCTCACGGTCTCTCAAGTCTGACTTCTCTGTCCTCGCCATCGTCCCAAAAAGACTTTTCTTCGCTTTAACTTTGAAAAGAGCATCATATAAGATTTCGTTTATCTTTTCTGACACCCCTTCTTCGCCCGACTCTTTTTTTAACGCCAGATATATTTCTTCCCTCAATTTAATCGCCTTTCGAACATACATCGTTTTCACCTATTCTTTTTACTTGGACATTAATAAAAGTTGGCGATTCTTAAAAATTACGACGAGCCTATCGAGTACAGTTTCGCAGTGCCGGATTTGGGTGCGACGTGGTTCAGCAACGCGTTCTTCGTGCAGTTGGTGGATACAGAGGAAGGAGCGGGAGGAGGAGCAGGCGTCGGAGAAGTTCTGGGGCGCTGCGGCTTTAAAAAACCTTTCTTTAAAAAAGAAAGCTTTACCAACAACTTTTTTACCTTCGGTAAAAACCTTGACTAAACTTTACTGAAGAAAAATAATACTTTATATAGAGTTATAGAGTGAAAGAAAAAGGAAGTAAAAGTAGAAATGAAAAGAAGTAGAGGGGAAATATTTGGGTCCGCCCTTGTGGCGGCGTTTGTAGTGGTGGTAGCGGTGTTTCCGACTGCGGTCTCGGTCTCGGTGACCGCAGCAGAGAGAGGAGCAGAGGGGAGAGGGAGAGAAGAAAGGCAATCGTAGAAGTGGATGAGGAATACCATTTTGTAGATTCTGAAGTCTTTTATTATTTTACCAACACATCCCTAGAATGACGATCGAAGAGGAGATAAAAAACACCGAGGACGAAATCCGAAAGACACCCTACAACAAGGCGACCTCACACCACATCGGACGGCTAAAAGCCAAACTCGCACGACTACGCGACGAACTCCAAAAACGCGCAACCGCCGCAACCGCCGCCTCAAAATCCGAAAGCAGAGGCTACGCGGTAAAAAAATCAGGGGACGCAACCGTCGTGCTCGTCGGGTTTCCCTCGGTCGGCAAGTCAACGCTGCTCAACCGCCTCACCGGCACCAGCGCTGAGGTCGCTGCTTACGACTTCACTACCCTCGAAGTAATTCCCGGCACGCTCCTCTACAAAGGTGCGCGAATTCAATTCCTCGACCTCCCAGGGCTCGTCCGCGGCGCTGCAACAGGGCGAGGGCGTGGCAGAGAGGTGATTTCAGTGCTGCGGAACGCAGACCTAATTCTCTTCGTCCTCGACCCCTTCCAGCCGCAGCAGCAGTACGAGACGCTAGCGAAAGAGTTGCACGACGCGGGCGTCCGAGTCAACGCCAAACCGCCTGCAGTCAGAATTCGGAGAACGAGCAGAGGCGGAATCGCAGTGAACAGCACCGTCCCTCTCGCCCTCAACCCTGATGACACCGAGACAGCTGACTCCGAGACTGGCGGAATTGACGAAGAAACAATCCGTGCAGTGCTGTCAGAATACAAAATACTCAACGCCGAAGTCCTGATTCGAGAACGCGTCTCCCTCGACCGACTCATTGACGCAGTTCTCGGCAACCGCAGCTACATCCCCGCACTCACCGCCGTCAACAAGGTGGATTTGGCGAGTTCTGAGTTTGGGGGGTTTGGATTTGAGTTTAAAGACGCAATTCCAATCTCGGCGGCGCTCGGCACGAACATTGAGGCACTGAAAGCCCGGATTTACGACAAATTAGGGTTCATTCGCACCTTTATGAAGCCGCAGGGAGCACCGCCGGATTTGGAGAACCCGCTGGTCGTGAGGCGGAATTCTACGGTCGCGGACGTCTGTTCTGCGATTCATCGCGACTTCGTTGCGCGGTTCCGCTACGCCCGCGTCTGGGGAAAATCAGTGAAGTTCGGGGGACAGCGTGTTGGTCTCTCGCACTTGCTCGCTGACGGCGATGTGGTGAGCATTGCGATGCAACGGAGATAAAACCTCTCTCTTTTCCGAAAACTCTTTTTCTAAAAGAAAGTGCAACAGCTCTTCGTTCTCCTCGTCCCGCCGCACCGAGAACCTAATGTGCGACGGCAGACCAAACGAAGCACAGTCCCGCACCAAAATCCCACACCTCAAAAGCCGACGCTTCACTTCTCTCGCACTCGCATTTCCAACATCAAAAGCATAAAAATTCGCGTCCGTCTGAATTGAGCCCGCAAACGCCTCCTCAATTCTTTTTTTGCTCCGCTCTATTTTTCTCCGCGTCTGGTTTAAAAATTCCTCGCCCGCCGACCCGACCACTGCCTGTCCCACTCTCTGTGCAAAGACACTCACACTCCACGGCGCCTGCGCCTTCCTCATCATTTTTATGTTCTCTGCAGACGAAATCGCGTAGCCCAGCCGCAGACCAGGAACCGCGAACGACTTCGTGAGCGACCGCAGAACAACCAAATTCCCTGTCTGCGTCGGCGTCGGTCTTTGTGAAAACGCTTTCTCTACAAAATCCCGGTACGCCTCGTCAAGCACCAGCAACGCGTCCACCCGCTCCGCCTCTTCTAACACCTGCCGCACCTCGTCTTCGCTGAGGTACTGCCCGGTCGGGTTGTTAGGGTTGCAGAGAAAGACCACATCCCCGTTCTTCATTTTTTCCACCACCTGCTCGGGCTTGACTTGCAGCCCTGGCATTTCTACACGCTCTATTTTTACTCCTGCACCCCCTTCCTTCCCAACCAACCTCGCAGCGACCTCGTACTCGCCGTAAGTGTGCCTCGGCAGCACTGCCCGTTTTTTGACAAAAGAAAGTGCGACAAGCCGAATTAGTTCTGAAGCCCCCGCGCCCACCAAAATCTCCTCCTCCCGACACCCCTCTCTTCCCGAAATCCTCGCTCGCAACGCGCAGCAGTCGGAGTCAGGGTACTCGCTTATTTCGGCTGCCGCCTCCCGCACTGCGTCAAAGACAAAATCTGGCGGTCCGTAAGGGTTTAAATTTACACTGAAGTCAATTATTTTTCTACTCTTGTCTCTTCGCCTACTACCCCCGTCTCTTCCCCCACCACACCCGTCTCTTCGCCCGCCGCCGTGCTCGCAAATTTCAATTTCAGAGAGCGTTTCTCTCGGCTTGACCATCTTCTAAAACACCCCGGACGCCTCGCGCTGCTAGAATACCTGTAGCCGCTGCGTTTACGATGTCGCGTGAGAGACCCGCGCCGTCGCCCGCCGCGAAAAGGTTCTTCACTGAAGTTTCCATTCTCCTCCTCCCTCTCCCCGTGCCCACTTTTAGCCGCATTGCGTAAAATTTTATTTCAGGTGCGTAGAGCAGCGTAGAATCGGACATTACGCCCGGAACAATCTCGTTCAACTTCTCCAGCCCCTCAATAATGTCCATCGTAATTCGGTGCGGCAGAGCCATCGAAATGTCACCCGGCGTAACATCGGTCAGCGTGTTCCTCACCAAGTTCCGTTTTATTCCTTCCCACGACGACCTCCGCCCGCGTCGCAGGTCGCCGATTCGCTGAATTATCGGTTTTCCGCCGCCGATTGTGGTCGCCAACTTCGCAATTGACCGCCCGTATTTTGAGGTGTTCTCGAGTGGTTTGGTGAGTTCGAGTTTAACGAGGAACGCGAAGTTCGTGTTCTCGGACTTTTTCCCGCGCACTGAAGTTGAGTGCCCGTTCACGCCGATAAAATCGTCGTACACCTCCTTGACCACGAACCCTCGCTCGTTCGTGCAAAATGTACGCGTAAAATCGTCGTACCGTTTCGTCCTGATGTGAAACTTCGGGTCGCGGTTGATTTTCGTCACAGGGTTCATTATTATCGCAGGCACCTCCACACGAACGCCGACATCAATTCCCGCGTACTCCGCCTCCAGCCTGTGCTTTTTTATCAGCCGCTCGACCCACGAGGCTCCTACTCTGCCAGGCGCTAAAATCGTGCAACCGCCCCGTATTTCGTCTCCTTTCTCGGTTCTAACCCCGCAGCACACTCTCCTTTTTCCCTCTCTCCTTTCTCCCTCTTTCCCTTCTCCTTCTTCCTCCTCTACAAGAATGTCAGCAACGCAGGTGTTCAGCCTGAACTCAACGCCGTGCGCCTCCAAATCATTTTTAAACGCTTTTATCACTTCTTTCGTCTTGTCAGAGCCAATGTGTCGCTGGTTTATTTCGATGAAACTGGCGCCGACCGCAGCCGCTCGACGCTTCAACTTCTCCACCTCCTCCTCGCTGCCCTTGTAGAGTTCGTCAGCCATTCCGTGCTCAAGAAAGACGCGGTCCACCTCGCTCACGAGCCGCCACGCCGCGGTCTCGGTCTCGTGGTCGTGGTTGTAGTCGTGGTCGTGGTCGTGGTCGTGGTCGTGGTCGTGGTTGTAATTGCAGAACTCAGCAAGGTCGCCGCCTACGTCGGGTCTGAGGTTCAGCGTGCCGTCCGAGAAGGTCCCTGAACCGCCCACGCCGCACATTATGTTACACTGCTCGCAGTTAGCGCAGGTTCCAGACTCGTCCATCGGGCAGTTCCGCTCCTCTACATCCTTCCCCTTCTCGACCACCAAGACCTTGACCTTGCGACTGCCTTCTCTTTCTCTTTTTAACTCGTTCGCAGCGAAGAGCCCTGCTGGTCCTGCACCCACGATAATTGCGTCGTAACTCTGCTTCATTTAATCAGCGAGCCGGGAGGGATTTGAACCCCCGACGGGCAGGTTAAGAGCCTGCTGCTCTGCCTTTCTGAGCTACCGGCCCACGCTTCAATTTTTGTTAGGCACGATGTTATTTAAACTTTAATTAAAAAAGCAAAAACCAAAATGGCAGAGGCACACGCAGACGCAGAGTTTAAGTTTGAGGTTCTGCACAAGGATTTGATGGGGCGGGTGGGTCGGCTGCGAACGCCGCGGGGGGCAGTGGTGGAGACGCCGACGCTAATGCCGGTGCTAAACCCTGGCCTCGCCTCAGTCGGCGCAGGTGCAATCGGTGCAGAGGAAATGCGGAAGCACGGCGCCGAGATGCTCATCACGAACGCCTACCTAATTTACAGGAAGCCTGATTTACGAGAGGAGGCGGTTAAGAAGGGCGTTCACTCGCTCTTGGGCTTGGGCTTGGACCTGGGCAGTGGCTGTGAGACGCCGGTGATGACCGACTCCGGGTCTTACCAACTCTACGAGTACTCCGATGTAGAGGTGAGCAACAGGGAGATTTTGGATTTTCAGCGCCGCATCGGCTCGGACGTCTGCGTGCCTTTGGACATTCCGACTGCACCGTTCCCGCACGCAAAAAGGGAGCAAGCGAGAGCAGACTTGGAGGAGACACTGAGGCGGCTCCGAGAGGCGAGGGAGACTATTTGGGGCGGCGACAAAATGCTTGCAGGGGTCGTGCAGGGCTCGAGTTTTTTGGACTTGCGGGCAGAGAGTGCGAGGCGTGCTGCAGAGATTGGGTTTGACCTGTACGCGATTGGGGGCGTGGTGCCGCTGCTGGCGTCCTACAGGTTTGAGGAGTTGGTGGACGTGGTCGTGGCGGCGAAACGGGAACTGCCGTTGAACGCTCCTGTTCACCTCTTCGGGGCTGGGCACCCGATGATTTTTCCGCTCGCAGTCGCTCTCGGCTGCGACCTCTTTGACTCTGCAGCTTACGCACTCTACGCGAAGGCAGGGCGGTACTTGACGAGCGAGGGGACGAGGAGAGTGGCGGATTTGCGGTTCCTGCCCTGCTCCTGCCCTGTCTGCTCTTCGCACAGCGTTGGCGAGGTGCGGGAGAGCGCGGAGTTGCTGGCGTCGCACAACTTGTGTGTCTCTTTCGCGGAGATGCGAACCGTGAAGCAGAGCGTTGCCGAAGGGCGGTTGTGGGAACTCTGCGAACGGCGGTGCAGGGCACACCCGGCTCTGCTGAGCGGTCTGCGGCGGCTTGCGAAATATTCGGCGCTGCTTGAGAGGTTCGACCCTGCAACGAAACTTCACCCTTTCTTTTACCTCGGCGAGACCTCTGCACACCGACCTGAAGTGCTGCGGTACTCGGAACGGCTGGAGCGGTTCAAGCTCTCGGGTAGGGTGCTGGTAAGCACGAACCCTTTTTCTAAAGAAAAATGTTTTACCGAAAAAGAGGAGGAGAAGTTTGAGAGCGTATTTTTTGTGAAGCCGCCGTTTGGACCCTGCCCGGTCGAGTTGGCAGAGACTTACCCGGTGGGGCAGGCAGAGGTGCCGGCAGCGGCAGAAGCAGACAGCGAAGCCAAGACGGTGGCGCTGCGAAATGTGCTGAAGTTGCTGGAAATGAACGCGGGGAAGGCGAAGTTCGTTTTTGTTTACGACCGCAGTTGGGCGTGTGAGTACCGGTGCCAGCCGTTGATTGAGGAGATTGGGAAGTACGCGGAGGTGAAAATGAAAAAATGAAATTCGCCAAAATAAAACAACCTAAAGGAAGGAACTTTTTTTTACTTATTTTGCCACGGGGTAAGTCCCCAAGATTTTCAGCGTCGCTACTCTCTGCTCCACGCCCCGCAACGCTGCTCTTACCGCCTCCTCGTCCAAATGCCCCTCGCAGTCAATGTGAAACATGTAGTCGCCCATTGCACGCCTGGAGGGGCGGGACTCTATTTTCGTGAGGTTTATTCCACGCCGTGCGAACTCGCCCAAAACCTCGTACAACGCTCCAGGTCGGTCTTTCAGGTAAATCAAGACAGAGGTCTTGTCCTTTCCTGTGGGAGCTGTTTCGGTAGCCAAAGAAGAAGAGGAAAGCACGACGAACCTCGTGACGCTTTCTTTGTCCTGCACATTTTCCGCCACAATTTTCAGCCCGTACCTCCGCGCCGCCTCTTCAGACGCCAACGCCGCCGTTCTTCCTTTCTCGTCTTTGGCTGCCAACTTCGCAGCGCTCGCAGTGCTGTCCACGGACTTTATTTTCGCACCCCTCAACTGCTCCCTCAGGAACTGCTTGCACTGTGCCAACGCGTGCGGGTGCGAGACCACAGTTTTTATTTCTGCAAGATTTTTTGGTAAATTTAGTAAAGTTCTTAAAGAAAGGTTTATTTTTATCGGCACCAGCACCTCACCTACAATCCGCAACTCCTCGCCCTCGCCTTCGGCAGTCTCGGCGTTCTCTCTTTCACTCGAAAGCACATCTAAAGTCTCGCCCACCGACCCCTCCAACGAGTTCTCAATCGGGACAATTCCGCAATCCACCTCCCCCCTCAACACGCCCTCGGAGACCCCAAAAATCGTTTCGTAATATTTTATCTCTTCGCCCTCTTCATTTTTTTCCGCTTTTGACAACAACCACAACTCCGCCGCCGCCTCCGAGAATGTCCCTGCAGGACCCAACACACCTATTTTCATTTTTTTCTCTCTGACCTCAATTCACTTCCCCCTAACTTAAACTCACCTCACAAACTTAACAACTCCCCCCCCAGGAGCATAAAGCACCCCCTCCCGCTTCATAACTTCAATCATCTCCTCCGCCTTCTCGCGCTCCGTCCCTTCCTCCTCCGCAGCGTCAAGCACCGCCTCAATCGGCACTTCTTCCCCGTACTCCTTCACCAACTCCTTTATTATTTCGCGAATTGACCTTGCACGGTCTCGGCGTGTCTTCGTCGTCCCGACATTCACCCAGTCAGCGTCTAACTTACCTGTCTCGGGGTCGACAAAAACCCGCTTCAAGCAGTAGGTGACCAAATTAATCACGCGTTCGGCGTCCTCAGCCGTTATTTTGTCGCTCAGCCGTGCCCTTGCCCTTGCCTCGCCCAGCCGAATCAGTGCCTCTAACTGCCGTGCCGTTACAGGGACAGGAGCGTCCTCGTCCTCGTAGCTCGGCTGCCGAAGCCCGATGTAAAAGTCCAGAAACTTCTGCTTCGCCTCCTCACTCATCACCGGAAAGACATTCCTCTTGCTCCACGCCACATATTTCCTTAACAACCCCCCAGCTATTTCAGGCTTCATTCTTTGCATCGCCACCTTGAAATGCTCCTCTCTCTCGGCTCTCTCAGCTCTCTCGGCTCTCTCAGCTCTCTCACTTCTTTCACCTCTCTCACCTTTCTCAGCTCTCTCACTTCTTTCACCTCTCTCACCTTTCTCAGCTCTCTCACTTCTTTCACCTCTCTCACCTTTCTCAGCTCTCTCAGCTCTTTCACCTCTTTCACCTCTCTCGCTGCCCGCTTCTCTTCTGCTCCCGCTGCTCCTGTCACCTGGCGTTGCGAGCAGTTCGCCAACGTAGTGCGTCTCAATTATGTGCTTCGCAGTCCTCGTGTCAAGTTCTTCGTTCGGTCGGTCTAGCATCGTAAAAATGAGGTCGAACCGCGACAAAAGTGTGGGAGGCATATTTATCTGCTCTGAAATTGGGGTGTACCTGTCGAACCGCCCGCCTTTCGGGTTCGCCGCAGCCAGCAACGCACACCGCGAGTTTAACCTTGCCATCATTCCTGCCTTCGCGATGCTCACTGTTTGCTGCTCGATCGCCTCGTGAAGTGCGTCGCGGTCCCGCTTCTCCATCTTGTCGATTTCGTCGACGGCAGCAATGCCCTTGTCCGCGAGCACCAGCGCACCAGCCTCCAAAGTCCACCGCCCCTCACCGAACTCGTCTTTGACCGCGGCTGCGGTGAGTCCTGCTGAGGTGCTGCTCTTTCCGCCTGTGTAGAGACCCCGCGGTGCTAACTTCACGAGGTAGGTGAGAAGTTGTGACTTTGCCACTCCCGGGTCGCCGACGAGGAGCACGTGAATGTCGCCCCGCACTCGAGTTTCGTCAGGCAGTTCTTTAGGAATGCCCGCGAACAACTGCAGAACCATCGCCTCTTTTATCTCCTCGTAGCCGTAAATTGAAGGAGCGATGCTTTTAATGAGTTTTTCGTACAAGTCCGGCTGCTCCTTAAGCCCCAAAATCTCACGCTCGTCCGCCTCGGTAATCTCAATCTCCTCGAACTCTTCCTCCTTCACCTCCAACGAATTTCCGTCCAAATAAACCTCAAAGAACGGCATCTTCCCGTACTGCGTCTGCCGCTGGAAAGACCGCAGAATGCCTGTAACAGCAACGCGGTCGCCAGGTGCGACCACGCCAGAAATGTCGTCCTCCAAATTCACATCCAGCAGTTGCGGTAACTCGCCGCCTCGCAACTCCTCAGGCGACTCCTGCAGCCTAATTTTCTGCGAATTCGCGAATTTACAGCGCTCCGTCAGCAGCAGGAAATGCTGCACTTTTCGGTCGCAGGACTCGCACTCTGAAGGCTCTTTGAACTGCCTCCCTTTCTGCTCCACTAAAAACTGGTAGCCGCAAAAGGGGCACTCAAACAACGCCTCCGCCACCCGCGGTCGCACCTCCGTCACCTTTGTCACCAGCCCCTCGAGGCTCGTCAGTCTGCCAATGTCGCTGCTCCGAACATCGCGAATCTTAAGTTTTCGCGGAAGTTTAATTATGCGGAGATTTGCCTCGTCGAGCGTAACGCCCGTAGGAATGTCGATTTCCTGCAAAGCCTGCGTTGCGGTGTCTAACGCTGCGTCCGGCTCTTCTAAAACCATATTTGCAAGATCCGAGTCGTATTTGTCAATGTCAATGAATTTGACGAAGAGACTACGCTTTTCGGGGTAAGAATTCGAGAGTTCTACGAGCTCGTCCCAGTAGTACCGCTTCAGAAAGTCCTCCCATTTCTCTGCCAACGCGTCCTGCATCTTTTTTTAGTTCTTTAGAAGACTAAAAGAAGTGTAGAGAAAAAGTGCATAAGAAAAAGTGCAAAAAAAGTGCAAAAAAAATGAGAGTAAAGGTGCAGGGCGGGGTGAGGTTAAAAGGCGAGGTGAACGCACCGCCGTCCAAAAGCTACACGCACCGAGCGGTTGCAGTGGCGGCGCTGGCGGAGGGGAAGAGCGAAGTTCTTTTCCCGCTCGTCTCAGAGGACACGAAAGCCACATTTAACGCTGCAGAATGCTTGGGTGCTGTTGTTGAGTACGACGAGTCTGCGAGGCGGTTGAGAGTGAGAGGCGTCGCAGGGAAGCCAAGAGCACCCGAGGACGTGCTAAACGCCGAGAACTCGGGGACTACTCTGCGGTTCTTCACTGCAATTTCCGGGTTGTGCAGCGACCCAGCGACCGCTGTGGCTACGGTTCTGACTGGCGACGCGTCGTTGAGAACGCGACCAAACGCACCGCTGCTCAAGTCGCTGAACGAACTTGGTTCAGAGGCTTACAGCACGAAAGGGGACGGGACCGCGCCCTTAGTAGTAAAAGGCGGGCTGAAAGGCGGTGAAACGACCCTCGACGGCTCTGTCAGTTCGCAGTTCGTCTCTGCACTGCTTCTTGCGTGCCCGCTTGCAGAGAGGGACACACACATTCTCGCAAAGAACCTTGCCTCTGTGCCTTACACGAAAATGACGCTCGAGGTTTTGGAGCAGGCGGGGGTGGAGATTCCTTTCTCTCGCTCTCGCTCGTCAGGTTCCGGCGATTTTTCCTTTCAAGTCGCAGGAGGGCGAAAATATGAGTTGCGGAGGTTCGTGGTGCCTGGCGACTTCTCTTCCGCCTCTTACCTCCTGGCTGCTGCGGCAGTTACCGACTCTGAAGTGCGGGTGAGGAACTTGTTCCCGTCGGCGCAGGGCGACGCCAGAATCGTGGAGGTTTTGAAGGAAATGGGAGTAGAGGTAAAATGGGAGAAGGAGCGGGGTGTTGTGAGTGTGCGAGGAAGGGTAGCGGAAAAGGGGAAATTAAAATTAAAAGGGCTGAAGGTGGAACTGCGGGAGAACCCGGACTTGGTGCCGACGGTCGCGGTCCTGGGTGCTCTTGCCGAGGGCATGACTGAAATAACAGGGGTTGCTCACTTGCGGTACAAGGAGACGGACAGGTTGCGGCTTCTGACCGAGGAGTTGGGGAAAATGGGTGCGCGGGTGGAGGAGAGGCAGGACGGGCTGCTAGTTGCGGGGAAGGAAGGAGAGGCATTAAAACCCGCAAAAGTCAATTCGCACGGCGACCACAGGTTGGCGATGGCACTCTGCGTTGCAGGTCTTTCGGCTTCGGCTGGCAGTAGTGCGAGTGCGGGTGCGGAAGAGACGGTTGTAGAGGGCGCAGAATGTGCTAAAGTCTCTTACCCTTCGTTCTTTGAGGATTTGGTTAGTTTGGGGGTTAGTTTGGGTGCGGAGGTAAAGAGCGAGGAGTAGTGAGGGGTAAAGAGCGAGGAGTAGTGAGGAGTAGAGTAGAAATAGCGAGGAGTAGAGTAGAAAAGGGGTAGAAAAGGGGTGAAGCGAAAAATGGACGAGAACGAGTACGTAAGGCATTTCACGGAACTCGTGGAGTTGGAGCGAGAGGAGGAGATGCGACTGCACGAGGAGGAGATGCAGCGGTTGAGCGGCAGGGAGCGGGAAGAGAAGGGCAGGGCGTTTCTGCGAATGCGTGGGAAGTCACAGGGCTTGGGGCTTGGCGGGAAGCACTTGGTGAAGTTTAGAAAACAGAACGCAGGGGGCGGTCCCACACACACGCAGGCACTGCCCGGACCCGCTGCACTACCCGAGAGCGAAATTGAGGTGGGGGACCTCGTTCTGGTGAGCAGGCCCGGAACGAAGCCGTGGGACGAGGGGAACCCGACGGGGACGGTTGCAGAGAAGACCGCTTACTCGGTCACTGTTGCCTTTGACGACTTCCCGCCGGGGTTTGTTTTTCGTAAGGACCTCAGGATTGACCTCTTTGTGAACGACATCACTTTTCAGCGGATGCTTGAGGCGTTGAAGCGGTTTAAGAGACTGCCGAAGCGGAGGAAGGAGAAACTGCTGGGTAAGGCGACGCCTGATTTTGAGGAGGTTGGAGTTGGAGTTGGTGGAGGGGACGGGGAAGGGAAGGGAGAAGGGAAGTTGGAATTTCTTAACCCAAGACTGAACAAAAGCCAACAAGAAGCGGTTTCGAAGTGTTTGGCGGCACGAGACTTCTTCCTAATTCACGGTCCGCCGGGGACAGGGAAGACGATTACTTGCGTGGAGGTCGTGGTGCAACTTCTCGACCGAGGCTACAAGGGTCTGGCAGCCGCGGACTCGAATGTGGCGGTGGACAACTTGGTTGAGCGGCTGGACAAAATAGGCGTGCGGGTGGTGCGGGTTGGGCACCCAGCACGCGTAATTCCTTCCCTGCGGCGGCGGACCCTTGACTACCTGGTTCAAGACGAGCCAGAGTACCAGCAGTCGCAGGAGCTCAGGAAGCGGGCGTTTGAGCTGAAGGAGAGCGTGAAATTCCCGGAAATGCGGTGGCGGCGGGGCTTGAGCGACGAGGAAATAATTCAGCTCGCGACCGAGGGCAGGACGACACGAGGAATCCCACTGCACAAAATAGAGGAAATGCAGGGCTGGGTTGGGCAGAAGCAGGAAATAGACAGCCTGTTCAGCGAGGCGAGGGAACTGGAGGAGCAGGCGGTGAGGAAGATTATTCAGAAGGCAGAGGTGGTCTGTGCAACGAACAGCACGGTGGGTTCAGAGATTCTCAAGGGTGTGAAGTTTGATTTCGCGGTCATCGACGAGGCGACGCAGTCCACTGAACCGTCTGCTTTAATTCCTGTGCTCAGGGCGAAGCGATTTGTTATGGCTGGCGACCACAAGCAGCTTCCTCCCACGGTCTTGAACGAGGACGCAGCGAGGCGGAACCTGAGCAAGAGCCTCTTTGAACGGCTCTTGGAAATGCACGGGGACAAGATTCGGGTTATGCTTGAGGTTCAGTACCGAATGAACGAGGAGATTGCCGCGTTTCCGAGTAGGGAGTTCTACGGCGGTCGGCTAAAGGCGGACGAGAGCGTAAAGAGACGGAGCCTGGCTCCGTGGGAGGCGGAGGCTGGAAGCCCGTTCTTGTTTCTTGACACAGGGGGCGGCGAGAAGTTCAAGGAGCGGACACGAAGAGGGTCTACGTCCAAGCAGAACCAAGGAGAGGCGGAATTGGTTAAGGAGCTCGCAGAACGGTTCTTGAGTTTGGGTGTGAAACCGGAGGAGATTGCAATTATTTCACCTTACGAGGACCAGGTCGCTCTTATTCGAAAACTGCTCAAAGTGGAAGGGCTGGAGATAAAAACGGTGGACGGGTTTCAGGGTCGCGAGAAAGAGGTCGTGCTTGTCTCGTTCGTGAGGAGTAACGAGAGAGGCGAGGTCGGATTTTTACGCGACCTGCGGCGGCTGAATGTCTCGATAACGAGAGCGAAGAGGAAGTTGGTCTTGATTGGAGATTCCAGCACGCTTGAAAGTGAGGGCTGCTACCGGCGGCTTGTTGCGTCGGCGAAGGAGCAAGGGGCGTATAAAAAAGGCGAAATAATTTTTTGGGGGTAACTAAATCTGCCGCAGTGCGTCCAGAGGGTTCAGCCTCGCCGCCCGTCTCGCAGGGTACAAGCCCGAGACGACCGAAAGGACGAGTGAAAACGCGAACCCCACCGCCAGGATCTCGGGTGTGACTGCAGTGATGCTGCCCGCCTGCAACCCCGCACCAAGCCCCAACTCGCCACCGCCTCCCGCTCCTCCGCCGCCACCCAAAGCACTTACCAGAAACGGCTTGCCCACGGCGTCAATCAGCCACGCGAAGCAGAGACCGAGCAGGTCGCCGAGAATCCCGCCCAGCACGCCGATGATCACGCACTCTGCAAGAAACATTTTTAAAATGTCAGAGTCTGACGCCCCGAGCGCCTTTGAAAGCCCGATTTCTTTCGTCCGCTCGTAGACCGAAATAATCATCGTATTCACGACCATTAACGCACCGACGACGAGCGAGATTCCGGAGAAGAAGCCCAAAACCACCGTAACCGCCAGCATCAGCCTGTTCACCTCGTCAATCACATCCTGCGCCGAGTGAGCGCTTAACCCCAGCCCCTCCACCCTCGCCCGCACCGAACCCGCGAAAGCAGGGTCGTCCACTTTCACAAAGACGCCGTCGTAAGCCTCTTTCTCGTCCAACTCCTTCGCCCTCGCGATTGCGACGAAGACTTGGTTGTCGTGCTCGTCCGCAGACGACTTCAGTCTGCCCACGATTTTGAAGACCGCGGGTTTGTCCTTCGGGTGCCCCCCCCACCCCTGCCCCTCCTGTCCTTGCCCCTCTCCGCCCGTGCCTCCGCCGTACTCGTCGTACAGCCTGATTTTGACTGCGAACTCGTCGCCTACCTCCAAGCCCTCAACCAGTGCCAGCCGCTTCGCAACGCCGTAGCCCAACACAACTTCATTACTACCCTCTCCTTCTCCCTTGTCAAACCACCGCCCCTCCGCCAATTCCAGACCGTGCCCCTGAACGCGTCGGTAGTCTGGCGAGACGCCCGTAACCGCAAGGTAGGTGTTGTTCTGCGTAACGAAGGCGTCCTTCACGAACGGCGCCACGAACAAGACGTGCTTCTCCGCTTCAATCGCTTTTAATTTGGAATCCGTGATTAGCGTAACGCTTCCCGTCCCCTGCTCTACGCCTGCCGAGACCGCTACAGTGGTCAAGTCGTGCGAAGCCTTAATCTGCTCAACCGCCTGAACGCGAATCCCTTCGCCCAACGAGGTCACGCCGATCACCGCTGCAACGCCGATTGCGATGCCCAGCACGATGAGAAAGACACGCAATTTCTTCCGCCCCAACTGCCTGCACGCCAGCGCAAACAAGTCTTTCATCGCGGTCACTGTAGCCTCCCGTCAAGCCTCCCGTCCGAAATTCTTCCGTCCAAAATTTCAACTACCTTGCCCGTTCTCTTCGCCGACTCCAAATCGTGCGTCACCATCACAACCGTCTTCCCCTCTTCGTCGTTCAGCCGCTTGAGCAACTCCAAAATCTTCGCCCCTGTCCGCGAATCGAGGTTCCCGGTAGGCTCGTCCGCCAGAATAATCTTTGGGTCGTTAGCGAGCGCCCTCGCAACTGCGATTCGTTGCTGCTCCCCTCCTGAGAGTTCAGACGGCAGGTGCTCGACGCGGCTCCCTAAACCTACCCGCTCCAACAACCGCCTCGCCTTCGCTCTCCTCTCACTTCTACTCTCACTTCTGCTCTCGCTTCTGCCCTCGCTTCTGCTCTCGCTTCTGCCCTCTCCCTTCCTCTTTCCTCTGCCCTCTCCCTTCTTCTTTTCCCTCGTGTTGAAAATCATCGGGTACACCACATTCTCGACCGCGTTCAACGTAGGCAGCAAATTAAAAGTCTGAAATACAAAGCCCACAACTTTCCGACGCAACGCCACCAGCGACCTCTTATTCTTGTAGTCCACCTGCTCGCCGTCCAGAAAAACCGCTCCTCCGGTCGGTGCGTCCAGGCATCCGAGAACATTTAGAAGCGTTGATTTCCCAGAGCCCGAGGGTCCCACGATTGAAACGAACTCGCCCGCTTCTACCCCCAAATTTACACCGTCCAACGCAGCCACTTTCTCCCTGCCCAACCAATAATATTTTCTCAACCCCCTCGTCTCAATAATCATTTCATTTATTTCTTCTCTCAAAAAAATTTCTGACTTAAATGAAGTCAAACTTCTGACTTAAATGAAGTCAAACAATTTTAATATTAATACTGGAAAAGATAATAAAGCAGAATAAAGCAGAATCAAAGAAATGAACTTGGAAGAGAAATTCGGGGCGCTGAAGAGAAAAGGGGAGAAGGCGTTGGTGGGCTTTGTAACCGCGGGCTACCCCTCCGCAGAGGCGACCACAAAAATCGCTCTCGCAATGCTCAAGGGCGGGGTGGACATTTTAGAGCTGGGCTTGCCCTTCTCTGACCCGATTGCAGACGGCGTTACGATTCAGCAGGCGAGTGAGAGGAGTTTGCGGGCAGGAATGAACCCGGACTTGTATTTTGAGGTCGCTGCGGGGATAAAAAAAGTAGAGAAGGTCTGCCTGACTTACTACAATTTGGTCTTGCAGCGGGGGTTGGAGAAGTTCGTGAGCGACTGCGAGGCAGCGGGGATAAAAGGGGTGGTAGTGCCTGACTTACCTGTTGAGGAGGCGAGACCGTTGCTGAAGGTCTGCGACCGCTACGACGAGACCGATTTGATTTTTCTTGTTGCGCCGACGACGACTGAGAAGAGGCTGGCGAAGATTCTGGAGGCTGCATCGGGTTTTGTTTACGTTGTCTCGCTGCTCGGCGTGACAGGTGCGAGGGAGACGATTTCGAGTTCGGTGAGCCCGCTTATTCGGAGAATACGGGAGCAGGAGCGGGTAGGAGGCAGAGAAGTACCGTTGGCGGTCGGGTTCGGGATTTCAAAGCCAGAGCAGGTAAGAAAGGTTTGTGGGTCTGGGGCCGCGGACGCGGAGACAGACGCGAACGCAGACGGTGCGATCGTGGGCAGTGCGTTCATAAAAATAATCGAGCAGGGGTTAGCGCGGGGTTCAGAAGGAGCAGGGGACGAGGAGAAGATGCTTCGCGAGATTGAGGAGTTTGCGGGGAGTTTGAAGAGGGAGACTTTGGTCGCCTGACTCCTGACTTGACGAAAGTTTATTTAGATAAAATACATTTTTTACGCGGCAGGAGAAGAAATAGCCCGGTAGTGTAGAGGTCAAGCATCCGAGGCCCTGGACCTCGTGACAGCGGTTCGAATCCGTTCCGGGCTATTTTTATCAAGTTTTACCTAGGCAGGAAAATGGGGTTAACGGGGAGACCACAAGAGAAATTAAGAGACGCTTACGGCAGGGAGGTGAGGAGTTTGAGGTTCTCTCTCACGCGGCGGTGTAACCTGAACTGCATTTACTGCCACAACGAAGGAGAGGCGAGAAGAGAGCAGGTGGGTGGAAAGGAGCGGGTGGGTGGAAAGGAGCGGGGAGAGAGAGGAGAGCGAGGAGAGAGGGGAGAAATAAGTGCTGAGCTTGTAGTGGCGGTGGCGAGGGTTGCGTCTCTTTGGTTCGGCGTGAGGCGAGTGAAAATCACGGGCGGCGAGCCGTTGCTGCGAAACGACCTTACAGAAATTGTTCAGGGCATTCGAGAGCACGAGGACGAAATCTCGCTGACTACGAACGGCACGCTCTTGAGTGGGCGTGCGGCTGACCTTGCAGACGCGGGGCTGGACAGGGTGAACGTGAGCCTTGACTCGCTCAAAGAGGAGCGGTACGACTTCGTTACCTCCTCGAGCGGCAATCTTCCGAAGGTTGTTGAAGGCGTGTGGAGCGCGATCGACGCAGGGCTCACGCCGGTCAAACTGAACACGGTTCTGCTGCAAGGAATAAACGAGGACGAGGTCGCTGACCTGATAAATTTCGTGCGGGCGTGTAACAAGAGAGGCGGCGGGGGGGTCGCAATTTTGCAATTAATAGAATTAATGCCTTATTTCTCCCTCAACGCACAAATGCAAAATTACAAGACAGACTTCTCGGCAGTCGAAGCGGAACTCAAGTCGAGGGCGACGGCTGTTAAAACAAGACGGCTGCAGCGCAGGAAAAAATATTTTGTGGGCGGCGCGGAAGGAGTAGAAGGAGTAGAAGTGGAGGTCGTGCACCCGATTGACAACACCGAGTTCTGTGCAAACTGCTCGCGGTTGCGGGTCACTTCTGACGGGAAAATAAAGCCCTGTCTGCTGCGAGACGACAATCTCGTTCCCCTTGAGGGGGCGGGTGTGGACGAAGAGAGCGAGGAGGAAATAGCGGAGAAGTTGAGGTTGGCGGTAAGGTACAGAGAGCCGTTTTTTTGTAAAAATGAATGAAAAAATGGAAGTCAAAGTAGAAGTAGAGGTGGCGATTTTAGTGGACGGAGAGGAAGTGGAAGCGAACGAGTTCGTGCAAACTTTGATTGGAAGAGCGGTTGCGGGTGCGGTCTCGGCGCTGAAGGGTGTGAAAGAGGAGTGGGAAGAGTTGGAGGTAAGGGTAAAGAGGAGGACTTATTCATAAAGATGAAAAAGAGCGAGAGAGGACTGCTGGGAGACATAAAAGTAACGGGGCTGCTGCTCTGCGTTTTAGCCTCTTTTGTGGTAATTTACGCGTTTCCGCCACCGCCTGCAGGTGCGGGGCTAAACGGCAACCTGAAGTACGGCTTGGACTTGGTTGGCGGGAGTTCGCTGCAGTTGAAGTTGGAGGGCAGGTTGGTCAGAATAAACGCGTCTGCTAACGCGTCAGAGGTCGCCTCTTTTCTCAGCGAGGCGCTGGACACCGAAGTAACTTATTTTAACACGACCGACGGCGGGACTTACGAGTACGAGATAAGGAAGAGCGTTACAAAAGAGCGGTTGTCAGAGGTTTTGGCGGAGATTAACGGCAGCATTGCGAAGAAGCCGAACGGAGAGGACTTCTTTGAGGAGGCGGTAACGCCTGCGACAAGGGACGAGACGCGGCGAATAATTGAAACAAAGATAAATATGCTGGGCTTGGCGAGCACGACGATCCGAACCGTCGGGAACAACCTGATGATCATTGACTTAGCGGGAATTGACATTCAAACTGCGAAGAAAATCGTGGGCAAGCCCGGGAAGTTCGAGATTCGGATTCAGACGAACGGCACGGCAGGGGCGGTCAGAGAAGGGGCGAGGCTGGCGGAAATCGAGAACTTCACCGCTCACGTCGTCTACGGCAGCGAGGGAATTGAGAGCCGAAGCGTAGCGACAATACCGACGCGAGAGGGCGCGGGCGCGGGCGCGAGCGAAGAGACAGCACCGTGGGGTGCCTCGTTCAGACTGAAGGAGAAGGGTGCGGTTGCGTTGCAGGAAGCGGCGAAGAAATACAACCTGACGAGCAACCCGACTGAGGAGTTTTTACGAGAGCACGCGTTGGCGATGCTGCTCGACGATGTCGTGATTTACAACGGCACGCTAAGGCCCGAACTCGCAGCGGACTTGGGCGAGAAGCCGGTTTACAGTCTGGTTGCTCTGACTGGTACGGGGGACGAGGGCTTGAAGCGGGCGAGAGAGTTAATAATTCACTTAAAGGCGGGCGTGTTGCCCGTGAATGTGGAAATAATCGGCTCGGGCGAAGTCCCCGCCTACTTGGGTGCGAGGTTCAAGGTGGGGGCGTTGGCTGCGGGGCTGCTCGCTCTTCTCGCGGTTACGGGCGTTGTTTTCCTGCGGTACCGGGAGCGGAAAATCGTGCTGCCGATGTTTTTCACGCTGCTCAGCGAGGTGGTCTTGATTTTGGGCTTTGCTGCGGTGATTGGGTGGCAGTTGGACCTGCCGAGCATTGCGGGAATAATCGCGGTCATCGGCACGGGCGTTGACCAGCTTGTGATAATTACTGACGAGGTGCTCGCAGGAGGGCGTTCGTCTGCGCGAATGTACCGCAAGCGAATAGATTTTGCGTTCGGCATAATTTTCGCGTCTGCAACGACGACGATTGTGGCAATGCTCGCTCTTGCTTTTATGGCGCTCGGCACGCTGCGGGGTTTCGCGATCGTGACGATCGTTGGGCTGCTCTTCGGGATTTTTGTTACGCGACCAGCTTACGCGAGGGTGGTGGAGTGGATAATTTGAAGCACGAGAAAAGCACGAGAAAATCACGAGAAAAAGAAGAGTACTACGGGCTTTTGGACGCGGTGTTTAGACGCGGTGTTTAGTCGGGTAAAAAAGAGGTTTGAAGAGTTGTGAGGTTTGGAAATTGTGAATGAGAAGCAGGAGTTGTTGAGGTTGCTGCGGGGGGGTATTTTGAGGAGTGTTCCGCGAGGGGAAGAGAAGGGGGAGGAGAAAGGAAAGAAGAAGTTTGGAGTGCTTTTTTCGGGGGGGTTGGATTCTACGCTCCTCGCTTGGCTGTGCAAGGAAGAGGGGCTTGATTTTGCCTGCTACACGGCGGCGGTAGAGGAAGCGGGGACGAGGGAGAGGGAGGGAGAGGAAGAGGGGGAGGGAGAAGAGGTAAGGAGGAAGGGGCTGAAAGAGGCGGAGGATTTGAGGTGGGCGAGGCGAGTTGCGGCGGATTTGGGGTTTGAGTTGCGGGTTAAGACGGTGGGGGTAGCGGAGGTGGAGGAGATTTTGAGGGAGGTGGTTCTGCTCTTTGGGGAGGAGGATGTGGTGAAGGTGAGCGTGGCGTTGCCTTTTCTCGTGGGCTGCAGGCAGGCAAGAGAGGACGGCGTAAAGACGCTCCTCTACGGGCTCGGGGCAGAGGAACTGTTCGCAGGCTACGCAAGGCACCGGCGAGTGAGGCGGGAGGACTTGAACAAGGAGTGTCGGGCGGGTTTGGCGGCGCTGCCCGAGCGGGACCTTTACAGGGACTGGCTGGTGGCGAAGGCGGCGGGAATTTCACTGCGGGCGCCGTTCTTGGCGGAGGAGTTCGTTGAGTTCGCGTTGCGGCTGCCTGCCTCGTGCAAACTCTCAACGCCAAACGGTGAGAACGGCGAGAACGAGAACAGCGAGGACAAGGTGATTTTAAGGGAAATTGCGAGGGACTTGGGGCTGGGAGAGGTCGCGGGCAGGAAAAAACGGGCGGTGCAGTACGGTTCGAATTTCCTGAAGGCGTTGGAGAAACTGGCGAAGAGAAACGGTTTTAAGTACAAGAGGGACTACCTGCGGAGTTTTTTCCCGCCCCGAAATCTAAAGTTGGGCTGCCTCTTCAGTTCGGGCAAGGACAGTGCCTTTGCACTCTGGCTAACGCGGAGGGCGGGCTGCAGAGTGGTGTGTTTGGTCACGTTAAAGAGCCGAAACCCCAACTCCTACCTCTTTCACACGCCCGCGGTGGAGTTGGCGGAGTTGCAGGCGGAGGCGGTTGGGCTGCCGTTGGTTCTGCAGGAGACCGCAGGCGAGAAGGAGGCGGAGTTGGAGGACTTGCGTGCTGCTCTGCGGACGGCGAAGGCGAGGCACGGGGTCGAGGGCGTCGTAACCGGTGCGTTGTGGAGCAGCTACCAGAAGGAGCGTTTTGAGAGGGTTGCGAGTGAAGAGAACCTCAAGGTCTTCTCGCCGTTGTGGCACTGCAACCAGGAGACCGAGTTGCGGCTCGCGGTCGCCAACTTTGAGGTGATTTTTACGAGCGTCGCCGCGCAGGGACTGGACAAGAGCTGGCTCGGCAGGCGAATAACTGCGGAGGATGTCGAGCGGTTGGCGGAGTTGAACAAAAAAATAGCGAAGCATTTTAATCAAACTTTTCTAAAGTTTGGTGGAATAAATGTTGCAGGAGAGGGCGGGGAGTTCGAGTCGCTGGTTCTCGACGGTCCGAAAGAGCTCTTCAAGAAACGGCTGGTCGTGTTGGAGAGCGAGGTTGTGGAGGAGGACGAGAACACGGCGAGACTGGTAGTGAAGAAGGCGAGGCTGGAGGAGAAGGTAAAGGAGGAGGAGAAGGGGAAGGAGGAGGAGAAGAGGAAGGAGGAGGAGAAGGGGAAGGAGGAGGAGAAGGGGAAGGAGGAGGAGAAGGGGAAGGAAGAAGGAGAAATGTCAATTCCGGAGAAGCATAAAAAAGGGGCGAAGAAGAAGTTTAAATGTGCTGTGCTCACGGTAAGCACCTCTAAATTCTGGAGGCGAGAGAGGGGCGAGTCGGAAGAGGAGGTCGCGGATTTGTCAGGCAAAATAGCGAAGGAACTTGTAGCGAGAGCAGGGCACGAGGTGGTTTTCTACGACCTGCTGCCCGACGAGGAGGAGAAAATAAAAGAGGGCGTCTCAAGTGCGTTGAAGAGTGGGGCGGATTTTGTTGTTACCTCTGGCGGAACAGGCTTGACAAAGAGCGACCTCACGATTGAGGTTGTCTCGAGACTGCTGGAGAAGGAGATGCCGGGGTTTGGCGAAATCTTCAGGCTGAAGAGCTACGAGACTGCGGGGGTCGGCACCGCGGCGGTCTTGAGCCGTGCGGTTGCTGGCGTCGTGGGGCAGAAGGCGGTCTTCTGCCTGCCCGGGTCGCCAGACGCGGTTAGGCTGGCGTTGAGCGAGATAATTCTGCCGGAAATAGGGCATATTCTGAAGCACGCGAGGGAGTGAGTGCGAAGGCTAAAAGTGGGGTCGGTGCGATTTGAACGCACGATCGGCGAGTCTGGAGCCCGCTGCCCTTCCGAACTAGGCCACGACCCCTTCCTACATTTACAACATTTTATCCTTTTAAAAACCTTCAGCAACGCCACCTCAAAATCTCCGGCTCTGGCGACAGAAACTTAAACCCCTCGGCAAACAATTTCTTCTGCCTCTCGCTCTCTCGAATTCTCTCCAAAGCCGTCTCGCAGTACTCCGGCGAGACCTCGACTCCTACGAACCGCCTCCGCAGTTTAAACGCCACGAAAGTGGTCGTGCCTGCTCCGTTGAAAGGGTCAAGGACGAGGTCGCCCCTGTAGGAGAACAATTTCATCACCCGCCTCGGCAGTTCCTCTGGAAACATCGCCGGATGCCCGAATTCCTTCATTCTCGTCTCTGGCGCAAACTTCCACCTCGCAAAGACCCACTCTTTGAACTCCGCGTCCGTAATGTCCGCGTCCTCCCGCCTGCCTGCTTTCTTGTGCGTCGCCTTGTCGAAAATCTCGATGAACTCCCAAGTGTATTTCAGGTACGGCATTGACGGCGACTTCCAACTGCCCCAAGCCGTGTATTTGGCGTTGTAGTTGCTCTTCTCCCACAGCACCTCCGCCTTCCACAGAAACCCAATTTTTAGCAGTTGGTTCGAGATTAGGTGGTGCGTGGGAATGTAGTCAGAGAAGAGCGGTTGGACGTTCACTGCGATTCTCCCGCCCGGTTTCAGCACCCTGTAGCACTCCTCCCAAACCGCGTTCAAACTCTTGAAGTAGTCGTTCCACTCTCGCGTGTCTCCACTCGGGTCGTTCGCGTAGCACTGCCCGAAGTTGTAAGGCGGTGAGGTTACGACAAGGTCAACGGAATTTGCAGGAATCGCAGGCAGCACCTCCTCTGACCTCCCGCAGATTATTTTGTTGACAAATTCCTCTACTCTTCTTCTCTCCTGCACGACGCCCGCACCTCAACACCTCAACACCTCACCTCAACGCCCGACTGCTCTCCCTCTGCCTTTTTGACCTGCGGAGGTCTTCCCGCGGAAAACCCGCCCTTTGTGCTTCCTGCTGCAAATCCAGTTAAGGCTCTTGTCAGATTTTATCGCGGGGTTCGCGGGCTCGAGGAAGATTATTTCGTACCACTTCCGCTTCCCGTCCTCCGCGACCCAGTAAGAGTTGAGGACCTCGAGGTTCGGGTATTTCCTCGCGGCACGCTCCTCCGCAATTCGCTGCAGGCTCTTGGAAGGGGTTATTTTGTGCACCCCCATTCTTTTCGGTCGTCTCCCGTGCTTCGGTCTCTGCTTCCTTCGCCCGCCGCGCCGCACCTTCACCCGCACCACGAGGACGCCCTGCTTCGCCTTGTAGCCCAACGAGCGTGCGCGGTCCAACCTCGTCGGTCGCTTTACCCTCACAACCGCCGGCTCTCTCCGCCACGCCACTAACCGCTTCTGCCTGAGTTCTCTTGCTGCTGCCCCTGCTCCCGCCCTTGTTCCTGTTCCTGCCCTTGTTCCTGCCCTTCCTCCTGCGTTTGTTCCTGCGTAGGACGTTTCTGGTCGCTTCCACGCGTCGCGTACGAAACCATAAAATGACTTTGCCATTCTTTGTGTTCTCCTTAATTTTTCTTGATTTGAATTTAATGAGATGATTAAATATAAGAGTAAAAAAACAAATTAGAGGAATACAAGTTAAGCAAGTAGTGCAGTAAAAAGAAAAGGAAAGGAGAGAGGAAGTGGATGTTGGACAGACTTAGGCCGTTGGATGTGTTAGGCAGATCGATAAAGTCTCCGGTAATCGTGAAATTAAGAGGCGGTAGAGAATTTCGGGGCGTTTTAGACGGGTACGACCTGCATATGAACCTGGTGTTGAGCGATGCAGAAGAGTTGGAGAAGAACGCCTCGGCCAAGAACATTATGGGCGAGATTCTTGTGCGGGGCGACAATGTGGTGTACGTCTCGCCGACTGCACTGAAGGACGCGGAGAGAAGAAGTAGGCGAGGTAGCGGAAGAGGGAGAGGCGAAGGAGAAACCAGTGTCGAGGGAAAAAGAGCAGGTGTAAGAAAGGAAGGAAGAGTAGGGGAGAAGGAAAAATGGTAAAAGGCACACCTTCAATGGGAAAGAGGCAGAAACGGTCTCACATAAAATGCCGACGGTGTGGCAGTCGCTCTTTCAGTCTGCACGCGAAGTACTGCGTGGCGTGCGGGTTCGGGAGGTCTCGGAAAATGAAGAAGTTTTATGGCTGGCGGAAGAAGAAGCCGTGAATCGAGCCGAGGTAGCTTAGCGGACAAAAGCGCCGGCCTTGAGAGCCGGTGTTCCTACAGGAACACAAGGGTTCAAATCCCTTCCTCGGCGTTCTCTCTGGGGTGAGGTGCGAGAAAAAAATAAGAATAAAAAAATGAAAGAATACGAGTACGAGCAACTGTTAGACCGGGCGTTGAGGCAGCTGCCCGAGGGGAGCGGGACCGCTGCCGAGGGGGAGGCTGACTCACGCTTTGCTGTTCCAATGCTGCGGGTTTTTGTAGAGGGCAAGACCACGATTTTTGACAACTTTGACGCGGTCTGCGACTACATAAATCGCGAGCAGGAGCACCTGATGAAATTCCTGCTGAACGAGTTGGGCACAGCGGGCAAGAAAGAGGGGAGCAGGGCGATTTTTCAGGGACAGTTCTCGAGAGAGGTGGTCGAGCAGCAGATTCAGCGCTACTTGGACGAGTTCGTGCTGTGCTGGGAGTGCAAGAAGCCGGACACTCATTTTGTGAAAATGGACCGTGTTTGGGTGCTGAAGTGTGATGCGTGCGGTGCGGTTCGCCCGATTATGAAACGGAAGGGCGTGAAGGCGAGGAAGTGATTTTGAGGTTTAGTTTAGGGTTTAGGGGTTTGGAGACGCGGGGGGTTGGAGGCGCGGGGGTTTGGAGGTTTGGAGGTTTGGAGGCGCGGGGGTTTAGAGAGACGAATGGAGTTGTTGGAGAACGAGGTTGAGTTAGTGGGACGGCTCTGCGAGCGGATCGAGAGACGGGGGCGAGTGTTGGATCTTGGGTGCGGCACGGGAAAGTTGGGGATTTTTTTGAGTGAGGTTCTGGGCGGTGCTGTTGAGGTTACGGGAGTTGACACGGAGTTGGAGAAGGTAAAGAAGGCACGAGAGAACTCGCCCTCCACGAATATTACGTTTGAGGTGCAGTCTGCGGAGGAGTTGGCTTTTGCAGACGAGACTTTCGACGCGGTCGTGTCGCTGAAGGCGTTGCACGAAATCGCTGAGCCTGGAAAGGCACTGCGGGAGGCGAGCCGGGTGCTGAAAGACGGCGGGCAGGTGTTTGTCGTTGACTGGGTTGGCGGAGGCGGTGCAGCCAGTGCCACCACTCGTAAAACAAACACAAACACAAACACAAACACAAAAGCAAAAACAAAAACACAGACTCGCAGCGGACACGCGAGGAAGTATTTTACGAGGCAGCGTTTAGAAGAGCTTCTTTTGGACGCGGGCTTCCGCGGTCTGAAAATTGAAGTCAACAGAGAGGGCGAGTTAATGTTGGCGGAAGCGAGAAAAACAAAAATAAAATAAGGTAAAAGAGTTAAGAAGAGAGTGAAGGAAAAATGAGCGGAAACGAGCCATTCATAAAAATCGCGGGCATTTGCAAGGAGTTTGAGGGCAAGGAAGTTCTGAAGAATGTGAGCGTGGAAATAAACGAAGGGGAGTCGTTGGGTCTGCTCGGCAGGAGCGGTTCAGGGAAGTCGGTCCTGCTTCATATGTTGCGAGGCACCGAGGAGTACGCACCAACGAGCGGCGAGATAATTTTCAGGGTCGCTGTCTGCCCCTCGCCCGCGTGCGGTAGGGTAGAACCGCCGAGCAAAGCCGGTGACCCGTGCTCCAAGTGTGGTGCGGAGTTGGAGTTTAGGGAGGTGAATTTTTGGAAGGACCGGGAAGCGAGGAAGCGGGTGAAGAAGGCTGTTGCAATTATGCTGCAGCGAACCTTTGGTCTCTACGGGGACGACACTGTGATGTACAATGTCTTGCAGGCGTTGGAGAGCAGGAACTACCCCGCGGACAAGCGGTTCAGGCGGGCTTACGAACTGCTGAAGGCGGTAAAAATGATTCACCGAATTTCCTTCCCTGCAAGCGACCTCAGCGGCGGCGAGAAGCAGCGAGTAGTCCTGGCACGGCAGTTGGCGTTAGACCCGATGCTGCTCCTCGCGGACGAGCCGACTGGGACGCTGGACTTTGAGACTGCGAAACTTGTTCACAAGGCACTGAAAGACAGCGTAAAAGCTGGAATGACGATGATCACGACCTCGCACTGGCCTTATGTAATCGAGGAACTGACAGAGAAGACTTTGTGGCTGGACCACGGCGAGATCGTCGAGTACGGGGCGACGAAAGAGGTCGTAGAAGAATTTAAGAAGCAGGTCGGGGAAATCGAGCGGGAGGAGTACGCGAAACTCGGGAAGCCGAAGATAAAAATCGAGCACTGCAAGAAGTACTACTACTCGCTGTGGCGGGGAATGGTGAAGGCGGTGGACGATGTCTCGCTCACGATAAACGAGAACGAGATATTTGGGATTGTGGGCAAGAGCGGGTCAGGAAAAACGAGTTTAGCGCGGATTATCTGCCAAATTGACGCTCTTACTGGTGGCTCGGTCAAGATAAGAAGCGGGGAAGAGAGGTGGATTGAGGTCGGAAGGGTAGCAGAGACAGGCGTTTGGATTGCTTGGGGTGCGAGAACGCCGGGTGTGGGCGAGCAGGCAGCGACGCACGTCGCGATGCTGCACCAAGAATATTCGCTCTACCCTGAGAACACGGTCTTGGAGAACCTGACGAGTTGCATCGGCTTGAAAATACCCGAGGAGTTGGCGAAGATGAAGGTGCTTTTTATTCTGCAGAGCATCGGCTTCAGCGAGGACGAGGCGCTGGAGATTCTGCCGAAGGACCACACACAACTGAGTGCGGGCGAGCGGCAGCGGATTGTTTTGGCGCAGGTCTTGATGAAGGAGCCTGCGGTTGCCATTCTCGACGAGCCGACTGGAACGATGGACCCGATAACAAAGAAGTTCGTCGCCGAATCGATAAGGGCGGCGCGGGAGAACCTGGGAATTACTTTCCTGATCGTCTCGCACGACCTTGATTTTGTTAAAATGGTCTGCGACCGGGCGGCGCATATGAAAAACGGGAAGGTGACGGAGGTAGAGGACTTGAGGGGTGCGTGAAAAAGAGGCGTGAAAAAGAGGCGTAAAAAAGAAGCGTAAAAGAAGGGTGAAAAAGAAGTGTGAAAAATGGCAGTAGGAAGAGAGACGCAGGTTGTAGCGTGTAGAAAAGGGCAGGCACTCGGGTTGGGCGGCGGGATCGCACAGCGCGGGACTTTTGCAAAGGCGTGGCGGAACGATGTAATCGCGGTCGCGATGTCGCCGGGCTACAGGCACGTGCCGAAGCCGGTCTGCCAAATAACCACTGAATTGCGGGGCAGGGGAATAAACACGGGCGAGATAATTTTGAACGCCGGGGACGGAACGCCAGCGGACGCACCCTCAGGCGGCGGGCACGGCGTAGCCTTCGGTCTCGAGCCGCGGGAGATTGAGATCATTGGACAGCACAAACTCGCGATTTTGCACCACGGCAACGTAAAAGAGCATTTCATCTACAAGGTGCGGTTTGAGTTGCGGAAGGTCGCGGTGCCTGCGATCGTTCTCTGCCAGTCGCCGCTGACCTTTGAAGACTTCGAGGAAATCGGCGTGAGCACGCGGAACAAAGCCGGCGAGACGCCTGGCAAAGTCGTGGGAATTGTTACAGGCATCGTGCGAAACGCGGACGTCCCGCAAGCGAAACTCGACGAAATCGTGAGCAAGGTAAAAATGTGCCTCCGAGAACTCTCTTAACCTTTTTATATTCTTTTATTTTCTTGTTTAGTGGAAGAAGAAGAGGAAAAGGCAGGGGGCTCGTAGCTCAGGGGAAGAGTGCCTCCTTCGCGAGGAGGATGCCACGGGTTCAAATCCCGTCGAGTCCATAAACAAACTTTTGGAAAAGTTTGACCAAAACGCTTCGCGGAGAAGATGGAAAAGAAAAGAAGGCTTTACTAAAAGAAAATCATTGTAGAAGAGAAGAAAAACGAAGAGGTGACAAAAATGCAAATGATGCCACAGATGGGGTACGACAGGGCGATAACGGTCTTCAGCCCTGACGGAAGATTATTTCAGGTGGAGTACGCGCGGGAAGCAGTGAAGCGAGGGACTACCGCGGTCGGAATAAAGGCGAAGGACGGCGTTGTGCTGCTCGTAGACAAGAGGCTGACTTCTCGGCTGCTGGAAGGCGGCTCGGTAGAGAAGATTTTTCAAATCGACGACCACATCGGAGCCGCGACCTCGGGACTGGTCGCGGACGCACGAATGCTAATCGACCGGGGCAGAGTAGAAGCCCAGATAAACAAAATCGTCTACGACGAGCCGATCGATGTTCAGACGCTCGCGAAGAAGATCTGCGACTTTAAGCAGGCTTACACTCAATTCGGCGGAACCAGACCGTTTGGCACGGCGCTGCTGCTTGCAGGCGTTTACAACGGGAACAATTATCTCCTTGAGACCGACCCGAGCGGGGCGTTGCTCGAGTACAAAGCGACCGCGATCGGCTCTGGACGGAGCATCGTTACCGAGATATTTGAGGAAATGTACGACGATGACATTCTGCTTGAAGACGCCCTCTTGCTCGGCTTGGAAGCGTTGTACAAAGTAACCGAGGGGCGAATTGACATAACTACCGTAGACGCAGGTCTCACAGAATCGGAGAAGAAGGGCTTTCGGATTTTGAGTGCCGACGAATTGGAGCCGTACCTCAAGAAAGTGCAGAGCAGGAAAGAGAAAGCAGGGGAAAAGGCAGAGGCAGGCGCAGAGGCAGGGGCAGAGGCAGGAGCAGGGGGCGAGAGAGAGGCGAAAAGAGGGAAGAGAAAAGCGTGAGGGAAAGGAACTAAAGCGTAAAGGGCAAAATGGTAAGTCTTGAAAAGGCGGTGGTGGCGAGGTTCAAGCACGGTAAGAAGACTTTTGAGGTTCTTGTAGACCCGGAGAAGGCGGATTTGATTAGAAGCGGGGGCGAAGGAGAGGGAAAAATAGAAGTAGAAGAGGCGTTGGCGGCGGAAGAGATTTTTGAGGACGCGTCAAAGGGCAAGAAAGCGACAGAGAGCAATTTGACCGCGGTCTTCTCTACCACTGAGGTAGCAGAGGTGGCGAGGCGAATAATTAGAGAAGGCGAGGTGCAGCTTACCGCGGAGCAGCGGAAGCGGAAAGTGGAGGAGAAGAAGAGGGCGGTGGTAGAGCGGATTTCCCGCATCTCAATTAACCCGAAGACGAACACCCCGCACCCGCCGCAGCGGATAGAAATCGCAATGAAGGAGGCGAAGGTGCACATTGACCCTTTCAAGAGCGTTGACGAGTTGGTGGCTACGACGCTGAAGGCGATAAGGCCGAAAATCCCGATAAAAATCGAGGAGACGAAAATTGCGATAAAAATCCCCGCCGCCTACACCGCCAGGGTCTACGAGATAAAAAAGAATTACGAGGTGGCGAAGGAGGAGTGGCAGGCGGACGGCTCGTTCATCGCGCTGGTGAAAGTTCCTGCAGGAGTGCGGGACGAACTCTTCGATTTCTTGAACGCCCTGACAAAAGGCGAGGTGCAGACGAAAATCGTGAAGTGAATTCACACTGTTTCTTGCCGCCGCAAATGCTCGGCACGGACAAACAACTCCTTCGCCTTCTTCTTTCCCCGCCGACCGTCCGAAATCTGCACGACAAACGCCCTACCCCGCTCTCCTTTTACCCTGCCGGTCAAGCCGTGAAATCGGTGGTGCGGCATTCCCTTGTGAACGCTAGGGTCAATTTTGATGTGCACTCGATCTCCCGGCTCAAACCTCTGAATCGCTCGGCTTATCGGGGACAGACCCCGCTCCCGCTTCCGCTTGCTCAACTTCCTCCTCGTCCTCTTTCTTTCACCCTGTGAACGTGCCATCTTCTTCGCTACCTCGGATTGAATTTGTTTTTATATTAAATATTATTTTTAGTAAGTGTATTTTAGTAAATTTTAGTAAAAGAGAAAATGCTGCTTGAAATGCCAAGGCACACGGAAATCTTCGGCTCGGTTAAGGTTCACGAGCTACAACGCGTGCTAAAATTAGACTCCGGCGGGTTTGAGAACCCACGTGCAAAGGACATTAGTTCTGAAGAGCTTAAAGGGGTTTTAAAGCGTTCTGCAATCGTGGTTCCGGTAAAGAACGAGAACCTGAACCTGCTGGACGGTGTTTTGCGGGCGATTCCGTTTGACTGCTCGATTATCGTGGTCTCGAACAGCGAGCGGGTCTCGCAGGACACCTACAAAATGGAGCGGGAGCTGGTAACTAACACCCACGACCTGACGCAGCAGGAGATTCTCATAATTCACCAGAAAGACCCCGGATTAGGCTCTGCTTTTCACGAAGTTGGTTATGAGGAGATTCTTGAGAAGGAGAAGTTGGACGGAAAGGAGGCGGGAGAGGAGGCGGGAGAGGAGGCGGGAGAGGAGGCGGGAGAGGAGACAGGAAAGGAGAAGAAGAAATGGTTGGTCAGGGACGGGAAATCAGAGGGGATGATCATTGGGATGCTGCTTGCGAAGTCGCTGGGCAAGGATTTTATCGGGTTCGCAGACGCCGACAATTTTGTGCCTGGTGCGGTGCGGGAATATGTGATGGATTTTGCTGCTGGGTTCTGTATGTCTGAGTCGCCGTTCTCGATGGTGCGACTTCACTGGCGCTACAAGCCGAAGGTCGTGGAGGACAAACTCTACTTCAAGAAATGGGGACGGGTCAGCGAGACCACGAACAAGTACCTCAACCTCCTCATCTCTACCTGCACGGGCTTCGAGACCGGGGTCGTGATCACCGGGAACGCGGGCGAGCACGCACTGACGACGAGGCTCGCAGACTTGATGTGCTACTCTACCGGCTACACAATCGAGCCCTACCACTTCGTTTTTCTCTTCGACAAGTTTGGACCAAGGGAGGCGGAGGAGTCTGCTGAGAAGGTGGGTGCTGAGAAGGTGGGTGCTGAGAAGGCGGGTACTGAGAAGGCGGGTACTGAGAAGGCGAGTTCAGAAGCTGCGAACGCGGGGATTGAGATCTTTCAGATCGAGACATTGAACCCGCACTTGCACGAAGAGAAGGGGGAGGCGCACATTAATGAAATGCTGACCGGCTCGCTGCGAATGGTCTACAACTGCAGGCTCTGTAACGATTATGTGAAGTCGAAGGTGCTTGCAGAGTTGGAGGGTTTGGAGGCGTTGCAGGAGGATTGGGAAGCCAGGTCAAGGTGGAAGGGCAAACCCAGCCACATAATGCCGCCTGTTGGAAGAATTGATGTGGGGAAATTTATGAAAGTGCTGAAGAGCAGTTCTGAGTCTCTACTAAGGTGCAAGCAAGGGGCTACAAAGTGTGAAGTGGTGGAGCGGGGGAGGGGAGAGAAGAAAAATGAAACGAGTTCTTTTTACAGACCTTGACGGGACGCTGCTCGACTTGTTTGACTACTCTTACGAGGCTGCGGTTCCGTGTTTGGAGGCGTTGAAGAAGCAGGGGGTGCCGGTCGTCTTCTGCACCGCGAAGACGCTCGCAGAGAACGAGTACTACCAGAGGGTGTTGGGAGTGAGCGACCCGTTCATCGTGGAGAACGGCGGTGCGGTCTTCGTTCCCGAGGGCTACTTCTCGTTCGGGTTTGAGGCGGACTGTAAAAAGCGGAGCGGGGAGAGGGGAAATTACTGCGTTCTTGAACTCGGTGCTTCGTACGCGGAGCTGCGGCGTGCCTTAAAAGAAATCCGCGAGGAGACCGGGTTCAAAATAACGGGCTTCGGCGACCTGACCGCGGAGGAGGTTGCGGCGGACGCGAACTTGAGCGTTGAAATGGCGAGGCTTGCGAAGGCGAAGCAGTACAACGAGAGTTTTATTTTTGACGAGCCCGAGGAGAAGGAGGCGGTTCTGTTTGCGAAAATCGCGGAGAAGGGGTTTGGTTTCACGCACGGCGGCAGGTACTACAACATTCACGGCAAGAAAGCGGACAAAGGGAGGGCAGTAAAAATACTCACAGACCTCTTCAAAAAGGAGTACGCAGCGGTCGGCGGCGGAGGAGTGCAGACAGTCGGCGTCGGGGACAGTCAGAATGACATTTCAATGCTGAAAGCGGTGGAGCAGCCTGCGGTCGTGAGGAACAAGAAGGGCGGGTGGCTCGAAGTTTCGCTGCCAAACCTCTACAAAGCCGAGGGCGAGGGAACCGCGGGCTGGGTTGAGGTCGTGAAAAAGTTTTTTGAGGTTACATAAGGTTACATAAAATGACGTGGAGAGAGGAGCTTAAAAAAGACATTAGCACTCTTGAGCAGCTCAAGGAGTTCGTAGACCTGACTCCAAAGGAGAAGAGGCAGTTACGAGAAATTACAGAAATCCACCCAATGCGAATTACTCGTTATTATTTGTCGCTGATTGACTGGGACGACCCCGACGACCCGATTAGAAAGATGGCAGTTCCGTCAGAGGCGGAGTTGAACCTGTTGGGCAGCTACGACACGAGCGGCGAACTGGAGAACACGAAGATGCCGGGGCTGCAGCACAAGTACAGCCAGACCGCCCTGATTTTAGCGACGAACCAATGCTCGACCTACTGCCGTCACTGCTTTAGGAAACGGCTGGTCGGTCTCTCGAGTGCAGAGATTTTGCAGCGGTTTAACGACGCGGTGAAATACATCGAAAAACACAGCGAGGTTAACAACGTGCTCGTGAGCGGTGGCGACCCTTTTGTCCTGCCAACCGCGGTGCTTCGGGAATTTTTAGAGCAGCTCTCAGCAGTCCCGCATTTGAATTTTATAAGATTTGGAACCCGCGTTCCCGTCACATTTCCAGAGCGGATTTTGGAGGACGAGGAGTTGTTGCGTCTGTTGGAGGAGAACTCGCGGGCGGAGCGAAGGATTTATGTGGTAACTCAATTCAACCACCCCCGAGAAATCACGGAGAAAGCCACTGCCGCCGTTGCTCGACTCATTAGCGCTGGCGTGATTCTGAACAACCAGACCGTCTTGCTGAAGGGCGTGAACGACGACCCCGCGGTCTTGGCGGAATTGCAGAATAAACTCGTCAGCGTCGGTGTTAATCCTTATTACATTTTTCAATGCCGACCTGTAAAGCGTGTTAAGAACAATTTTCAAGTGCCGTTGCAGCGGGGCTACGAAATCGTTGAAGCGGCGAAGAAGCGGCTTAACGGGCACAGCAAAAGGTTTAAATATATTCTCTCGCATCAGAGCGGGAAAATTGAGATTGTGGGAGTTGAGGGAGAGTTTATTTATTTTAAGCACCACCAAGCGAAAGAGCCTGAAAATATAGGAAAATTGTTTAGACGGCGGTTGAACAAGACTGCTGGGTGGCTGGACGAGTTAGAAGAGGTTGAGTGAGAGAGGGAAATCTAAAATGAGAAACGAAATGCGAGGGGGAGACAAAGAGGGAGGAGCGAAAGAGGGAGGAGCGAAAGAGGGAGGAGCGAAAGAGGGAGGGAAAGAAGGTGAAATGAGAGAAGAGGGCGAAGGAGGAGTAGAAGGAAAAGAGACGATTTACTTGGTTCCGCACACGCACTACGACGCGATTTGGGCGTTCACGAAGGAGGATTATTTTCACATAAATATGGTTTTGATTTTGCAGGAGGTGGTCGAGCTTGTAGAAAAGAAAGATTACAAGTTCCTGATTGAGCAGACATTTCTGCTGGAAGAGTTGGAGAGGCGGTACCCGGGGGTGTTTGCGAAGGTTGCGAAGGGGGTGAAGGAGGGAAAGATTGAGATTGCCGACGGCGAGTATTTGATGGCGGACACGATGCTGCCCGAGGGGGAGACGCTGATAAGGGAGATTTTTGAGGGGAAGAAATATGTAAAGGAGAAGTTTGGGAAGGAGGTGCCGGTAATGTGGCAGGCGGACAGCTTTGGTCTGAACGCGCAACTGCCGCAGATTTACAAGAAATCGGGCTACAAATATGTCGCTTTCCGGCGGGGGGTGACGAAGAGGAAACCGTCGGAGTTCTACTGGGCGGCTCTGGACGGGACGCGGATTTTGGCTCACTGGATGCCGCTGGGCTACCGGGCAGGGCTGGACTTGACGAAGTTGGAGGAGAGTTACGCGAAGTTGAAGGAGGTTGCGGCGACCTCGCAGATTTTAATGCCGTCTGGCAGTGGCGTTACGGTGCCGCAGCCAGAGACCGCAGAGGTCGTGCGGGCGTGGAACGAGGCGGCGAAGGGAGCAGGACTGGGAGCAGGACTGGGAGCAGGACTGGGAGCAGGAGCAGGGAAAGGAGCAGTGCAGGGAGCGGGACAGGGAGGAGGAGCAGGACAGGGAGCAGGGAAAGGAGCAGTGCAGGTTGGGGGGGAGAGAGCGGAAATGAAAGTAGCGACGCCGAGCGAGTTCTTTGAAGCGCTGGAGAGGGAGGTGGCGGAGCGGAAGATTGAGTTGGAGGTCAGGCGGGGGGAAATGTATTCGGGGCGGTTTTCAGAGGTCTTTCCGAGTTGCTGCTCGAGCAGGATGTGGATAAAACAGGAGCTCAGCGAGTACGAGTGTTGGCTGCTCTGCTGCGAGCGGTGGAGCACCGTAAACTACCTCCTGAACAACCCCTACGTCGAGGAAGAGGCGAGGAACTGCTGGCGTAAGATTTTGTACATCGCTTTTCACGATGTCGCACCTGGAACCGGAATGGACGAGGGCTACGAGGAGGTGCGGCAGTTCCGTAACTTCTTAAACACCGAAATGACCACTCGCTGCCACCGCACGCAGAATCAGGTGATTGAAAGCGAGTCAGAGGACGGAGAGAGAAAGGGGGACGGAGAGAGAAAGGGGGACGGAGAGAGAAAGGGGGAGAAGGGAGTGAAGAAGGAGGACAAGGAAAAGGAACTCCGAAAGCAATTCTTGATGACGCACGGCTACGGTGACATAATGGTTTTTAACTCGCTCTCGTGCGAAATGCGGAACTGGGTGGAGATGGATTTGAACTTTGACCGCGGGCAGGTGGTCGCGATTGGCGGGCTAAAGAGTGGTGAAGAGGAAATCGGGGTGGAGGTGCTAAAATTTGCGAGGTACGCGGACGACTCGTTGCGGTCTGCGAGGATTGGGTTCGTGCCTACGGTTCCTGCGATGGGCTACAAGATTTATAAAATCCTTGAGCGAAAGCCTAAGCAGTCTCGTTTTGATCCTAATTTTCTGATGACTCGCGGGAACACGATTGAGAACCGTTTCTTTGGCGTGGAGGTGGACCCTGCCACGGGGTTGGTTGATATTTTTTTCGGGCGTGGGCAGAAGGGAGAGACGGAGCAGGAGCGGATTTGCACTGCGAACGAACTCGTGCTTGAGGAAGAGACCGGCGACCTTTACTACCACCGAGAGACCTTGCGCGGTCCGCTGAAGAGTGAGACTGGGGAAGGGGTGAAGTACGGCTCGTTCAGGGTGGAGGATTTCAAGATTGAGGAGAGCCCGCTGCGGCATGTTGTAAGTATTGAGACAGATTATTTTTCACTGCGTTGGCCGTACAGGCTGACCGAGAAGAAAGAGCCGCTTATTTGGCGGCACAAATTCTTGAAGTGCTCGAAGAAAATTATCGTTTACAAGGACCTTCCGAGAATTGATTTCGTTACAGAAGTAGAGGACAAGCACCCGCGGGCACGGCTCAGGGTCAAGTTCAGCACGGACATAAAATCGCTGACCTACACTTGCGGAGCGCAGTTTGGCGTTGTTTCACGACCGACCGACCAGTGGGGCTTTGAGCCAAAAGAGGCGTGGGTGGAGAAGCCGTGCGGGACATTTCCGTCGCTGAAATGGCTTGATTTCTCTGACGGTCGGAAGGGCTTGACTGTGCTTCACAGGGGGCTGCCGGAGAACGAGGTGCGAGACGGGAATGTTTATTTGACGCTGCTACGAAGCGTTTCAATGCTCTCCTCGGACGGCAAGACCGGTCCTGCAATTCCAGTTCCAGACGCGCAGGAGTTGCGGAAGTACGTCTTTAGGTACTCGATTTACCCGCACAGGGGAGATTGGCGTGAAGCGGCGTCCTACAAGCACGCTCTCGAGTTCAACTACCATTTGGACGCAGTGCAGCTGCGTGAAGAGAAGAAACTTCCTCTAGAACGGTCTTTTCTGAAAATAGAACCGGAGAGCGTCGTTCTCTCAGCGCTGAAGAAAGCGGAGGCGGGAGACGAGGTGGTGCTGAGATTTTACGAGACGAAAGGCGAGGAGACGGACGCTGAAATAACTCTCTTCAAGGCGCCAAAATCGGTCAAGGTGGTGAATATGCTCGAAGAAGAGGTGGCAGGGAAAGGCGTGGCAGGGAAAGGCGTGGCAGGGAAAGGCGTGGCAGGGAAAGGCGTGGCAGGGAAGGGGAGAGAGGAGGAGGAGTGGATGAAAAAGGAGTTGAGAGTAGGGGGTAGAAAGATAGAATTGACGGTGAAGCCTTTTGAGATTGTTACTTTGAAGATGAAGTTTTGAGGAGGCGAAAATATGAGAAATGGTAAGCGGAAATGTAGCGTTTGCGTCCCACAAAGGAGGAACAGGCAAGACAACCTCCTGCATAAACATCTCCGGATTCCTTGCACTCTGGGATAAAAAAAAGGAGAAGAAAGGAGAGAAAGAGGAGAAGGAGGGGGAGAAAGACGAGAAGGAGGGGTAGAGAGGAGTAGAGAGAAAGATGGGGAGGAAACGTACAGAGAGAGGCAGTTGAGAGGCTTGTTAGAAGCTTTGAACGCTTTTAGGAACGGCGACTTGACAACAAGACTGCCAAAAGAGCGGTACGATTTATACGGCGAGCTGGCAGACGCGTACAACAAAATGGCAGAGACAGTGGGCGGTGTTACGACAGAAATGAGCCGAGTGGCAAAGGTCGCAGGCACAGAGGGAAAACTGACCGAGCGGGCGTTAGTTCCCGGTGTCGCAGGCAGCTGGAAAGAGATTGTCGAGTCCTTAAACGGCTTAATTTACACCGTCGCAGAATTCACGCTCGAGATGAGGAGAATCCTCGACAACATCTCCAAGGGCAACTTGACCGAGAAATTTGCAATGCCCGTAGCAGGCGACTTCAGAATAATGTCTGACACTGTCAATAAAACAGTCGACAGCTTCAATCTAATCGGCAGCGAAGTGTCACGGGTGACGAGGGAAGTAGGAGTAGAAGGGAAGCTCGGTGCAAAAGGGGAAGTTCCGGGTGTCGCGGGTGCCTGGAAGGAGCTGACAAATAATGTGAACACTCTCTCTGCAAACCTAAAGATTCAGGTTGGAGACATTGCAAAGGTAGCCACCGCGTTAGCCAACGGCGACCTTACACAGAAAATCACTGCAGAAGCAAAAGGCGAGATCCTGCAGCTCAAGGAGACGATCAACAGTATGGTCGACAGCCTCAACGTCCTCGTTGCTCGGGTTCGGGATTCCGCTACTACTGTCGCCTCCTCAGCTCAGGGCATTGCAGCCTCGGGCACCGAAATGAGCACCTCCACGATGCAGGTAGCAGCCTCAGTGCAGCAAATCGCAAAGGGCGCGCAGGATCAGGCAGAGAAGACAGACGCGGTCTCCAAGTCCGCAGAGCAGATTTCAAAGGCTGCTACCGAGGTCGCCGAGCGGGCAGACGAAGTGAACAAGGCGGCATTTGCTGCTGATAAAAGTGCCCAGGCAGGTCTTAAAACCGTGGACGAGGTCGTTAAAAGTATGCAGGGAATTTCAGAGGTGGCAGAGGCGACCTCGACAACAGTCGAGACGATGACGCAGCGTGGGGAGGAGATCGCAAAAATACTGGATGTTATCACAGACATCGCGTCGCAGACGAACCTGCTTGCACTGAACGCCGCGATTGAGGCTGCGAGGGCTGGCGAGGCTGGCAGGGGCTTCGCAGTAGTCGCAGAAGAAATCCGCAAACTCGCCGAGAACAGCAGAATCTCTGCAGGCGAGATCGCGGAACTTGTGAAGTCAATCCAGAAGGAGACCGTCTCTGCTTCAAAGGCTGCGAAGACAATGACAGAGAGCGTGACCGCGGGCAGGGAAGCGACGAACAAGTCCTCTGCGGCTCTCGATAACATCTTGTTTACAATGAAGCAGACCGCAAAGACAGCGAAAGCGATTTCAGAAGCAGCAGCACAACAGAGAACGAGCATTGAGTCGGTCGTGAAGCGAGTGGAAGAGGTCTCAACGATTGCAGAGGAGACGGCGGCGGGTTCTGAAGAATCTTCTGCCTCTGCACACGAACTGACCTCTGCGATGGGGGAGCTCACCGCCTCGGGTCAGGAGCTGGTAAAAATCGCCGCAGAACTCCTCGACGCCGTGGCAATCTTCAAACTCGCCGGTAAAACTGTGTGTAGAAGAGAGGGTAGAGAGGGGTAGAGAGGAGTAGAGAGAAAGATGGGGAGGAGAGTAAGAAAAGGAGAACAGAAAGAGAAATACAAAATCGTACTAATCGCAGCCCTTTTAGGCGTTTGCTGCTTTCTTACTTATTATTTTTATGTGGTTCTCTCAACAGGCGTTGTCTTTACCCACTTCTTTTACATTCCAATCATTTTAGCAGCGCTGTGGTGGGGAAGAAAAGGAACAGTTGTAGCGATTTTTTTAGCCTTCTTGATAATTTTCAGTCACTTTTACTGCCACTTCTTTCTCAAAACAGGCGTGGAGACAATTTATGATTTGATTCGTGCTCCGATGTTTGTAATTATTTCTTTTATATTGGGTGTTTTAAGTGAGCGGATTGCGAAGATGGTTGAAAGCCTCAACGCAATTGGCAGCGAAGTAGCAAGGGTAGCAAGAGAAGTAGGAGAAGAAGGAAATCTTGGCGTGCAGGGAGAGGTGCCGGGTGTCGAGGGAATTTGGAAGGAGCTGACAGACAATGTGAACACGCTGGTTGCAAATGTGACGAATCAGCTTCGCGACATTGCAAAGGTAGCCACCGCGTTAGCCAACGGCGACCTTACACAGAAAATCACAGTGGATGCGAAAGGCGAGATCCTGCAGCTCAAGGAGACGATTAACAATATGGTCGACAGCCTCAACGTCCTCGTTGCTCGGGTTCGGGATTCCGCTACTACTGTCGCCTACTCAGCTCAGGGCATTGCAGCCTCGGGCACCGAAATGAGCACCTCCACGATGCAGGTAGCAGCCTCAGTGCAGCAAATCGCAAGGGGAGCGCAGGATCAGGCAGAGAAGACAGACGCGGTCTCCAAGTCCGCAGAGCAGATTTCAAAGGCTGCTACCGAGGTCGCCGAGCGGGCAGATGAAGTGAACAAGGCGGCATCTGCTGCGAATAAGAGTGCCCAGGCAAGTCTTAAAACCGTTGAAATGACTGTAAAAGCCTGTCAGAGTGTATCAGAAGCAGCAGAGAAAACATTTGCAACTGTTGAGAGAATGATGCAGCGTGGCGAGGAGATCGCAAAAATACTGGATGTTATCACAGACATCGCGTCGCAGACGAACCTGCTTGCACTGAACGCCGCGATTGAGGCTGCGAGGGCTGGCGAGGCTGGCAGGGGCTTCGCAGTAGTCGCAGAAGAAATCCGCAAACTCGCCGAGAAGAGCAGAAAATCCGCAGGCGAGATCGCGGAACTTGTGAAGTCAATCCAGAATGAGACTGTCTCTGCTTCAGAAATGACGAAAAGAATGACTGAAACAGTGACAGCAAGCAGGGCAGCAAGGGCTAAATCTTCAGCCGCTCTCGATGACATCTTGTTTACAATGAAGCAGACATCAAAGGCAGCCCAGGCGATTTCAGAAGCAGCAGCACAGCAGAGAAGAAGCATTAAGTCGGTCGTGAAGCGAGTGGAAGAGGTCTCAACGATTGCAGAGGAGACGGCGGTGGGTTCTGAAGAGTCTTCTGCCTCTGCACACGAACTGACCTCTGCGATGGGGGAGCTCACCGCCTCGGGTCAGGAGCTGGTAAAAATCGCCGCAGAACTCCTCGACGCCGTGGCAATCTTCAAACTCGCCGGTGAAGTAGGGAGAGAGGGGTAATTGTTTAGGAAATTGTTTAGGAGTAGGAAATGCCAAAAGAGACGAAAACATTTGTAATCTTCAGACTCGGAGAAGAGGAGTTCGGCGTGGAGGTAAAGAATATAAAGGAGATTACAAAGATGACAACAATCACAAGAGTTCCTCGCGCTCCTGATTTTATTGAGGGCGTGATAAATCTCAGAGGCAGCCTCGCAACTGTCGTAAACCTCAGGAAACGGTTTAGGTTTGGTTTTGAGCCACGGGGGGAGACCGAGAGAGAGACCGAGACAGAAGCGGATTCGCGGATAATTATTGCAGAGTTAGAGGGCAAGCCTGTCGGGATGCTTGTTGACGCGGCAACCGAGGTGCTGCGGATTCCTGTCTCTGAGATTGAGGCGACGCCCGAGATGGTCACGACAGAGGTTTCTAAAAAGTATTTGAAGGGCGTGGGCAAGGTTGAGAACCGCCTCATCGTCTTACTTGACTTGGAGCGGGTGTTGGGAAAGACAGATGAGGAGGAGAAGAAGAAGAAAAAGGGAAACGAATAAAAAATGGGTGAAAAGAAGGTGCGGGTGTTGTTGGTGGACGATTCCACCTACATACGAACAGTGCTTGGCAGCATAATCGAGGAGGCGGGTTTTGAAGTAACGGGCGAGGCTGCGGACGGGGAAGAGGCGATTCAGAAATATAAGGAGCTCAAGCCAGACTTGGTCTTGATGGATGTCATAATGGAGCCGATGAACGGGGTGGAGGCGACGAAGGCGATACTTGACAACGACCCTGCAGCGAGGATATTAATGGTGACGGTCTTGGAGGACAAGGAGATTGTTATGGATTTGATTAAGAAGGGGGCGAAGGGGTGCATCACTAAACCGTTCTCGAAGGAAGAGATTGCGGAGAAAGTAAATGAAATTATGGGGAATAAGGGGTAGAATAAATAAAAGGGGGAATAAGAGATGGAGAATGGATTTGAGAAGGAGATGCTGGAGCAGATATTGAGGGCTACCTCTTTGAAGTCATTGATTTATTTGGAGGTCTTTATCGGCAGGGTGGTCAAACTTGAATCGTTGTCCATCCACTGGACATCAGAGCAATTGGGGCGAGAGACAGAAAAAGATTCTCTTATTTCCCAGATAGAGTTAAGAGAAGGCGAAAATCTGGTAGGAAGCATTCATCTTGTCTTCCCGCGTGAAATGGCGTTTCAAGTTGCGAAGGAGATGTATGAGGATTTGATTCCCGAGATTTCTGAAAGGCATGTTTTGGATATGCTCGAGGAGATGACAAATATTATCTCCGCTCCTCTAACCGAGGCGATCACTTTCTGCCACCACACAACAGTCCTTCCTTCGGTTGCTCGTGTAATGAGTCCGGAGGAGTTCAAATCTTCGCCTGTAGATGGGGGTTTGGTCTTGGAAGTAAAGATGGACGGGGAAATGAGGGGGGGTATTTTCTTTGTGATGGAGAAAGGGACGGTAAAGAAGATAAGGAGAATGCTGAAAATGAAGGCGCGGGGGTGAGAGAAGAGAAGAAATCCTAATCCTGCATCTTGAATCCAAGAGCAAACGCAAAATGATAAACGTGCTGGTAGTGGACGACTCGTCGCTGATGAGGCGGCTGGTCTCGGAAATGCTGGATTCGGCACCAGACATACGAGTAGTAGGGACCGCCAGAGACGGGCGGGAGGCAGTAAAAAAGACAGAGAAGCTCAGACCTGATGTCGTAACGATGGATGTTGAGATGCCAAAAATGGACGGTCTAACCGCTCTGTGCTGCATAATGGCGAGAACGCCTGTGCCTGTCGTGATGCTCACTGCGATGGGTAAAGTAGAAGCAGACCTCGCCGTGAAGTCCTTTGAGTACGGTGCAGTGGAGTTCGTATCAAAACCCAGCAAAACCATCTCTTTGGACATAGAGGAGGTGAAAAATGAATTAGTGAGCAAGGTCAGGGCAGCCGCGACCGTGAATGTGAAAAAAATGAATTTTCGGGTTGAGGAGGTGGGGTTGGTAGAAAAACTGTTAACTCCGCCGAAGACCGACAAAAAAGTCCTGATTATTGGTGCCTCCACTGGAGGTCCTCAGGCACTCTCCGAAATCGTTCCGAAACTTCATAGAACCTTCCCCTTAGCAGTCCTGATCGTTCAGCACCTGCCTCTTGGCTTCACGAAAAGCTTTTCAGAACGACTGAGCTGGCAGACCTCAATCGCATTGAAAGAGGCGGAAGAGGGGGATGTTTTAAAGCCAGGTCAGGCGTTCGTCGCACCAGCGGGCTACTACACACTTGTAAAAATCGGTAGGTTAAAATTGAAGAAATTGAAGAAGCGACCAAAAGGGAACAGCGCGCGACCAAGCATAGATGTAGCAATGAAATCGGCAGCAGAAGCCTACGGGGGTAGGGTGATTGGCGTCCTGCTCAGCGGTATGGGAAAGGACGGTGCAGAAGGGATGAAAGCAATAAAAGAACGCGGAGGAAAGACGATTGTGCAGGACGAGCTCACGAGTGTTATTTTTGGTATGCCGAGGGCGGCAATAGAGTTGGGTGCTGTGGACACGGTTGCACGACTGTCTGATATTGTTGAGGAGATTATAAGGGTGCTGTGACTTTTTTAGAAAACAATTTCTTTCTACAAGAAAGATGGTTGATCTCTCAAAATATAAAGAACTGTTTGTAGACGAGTCGAGGGAGCATCTCCAATGTATAAGCCGAAATCTGCTGGCTTTGGAGAAAGAACCAAAGAGCGAGAGCAAGAGCACAGACGCGTTAAATGAAATATTTCGGGAAGTGCACACGCTGAAAAGTATGGCTGCTACGATGGGTTGCGGGGAGATGGAAAAATTAGCACACGAGATGGAGAACGTGCTTGACGGGCTGAGGAGAAGGGGCGGGCTTGAGAAAGGGGAAGGGACAGTTGATGTTCTGTTAGAATGCCTTGACGGGCTTGAGACGCTTGTCGAAGGGGTCGCGACCGGGAAGACGGTTAGCCGAGATTTGACGAGTCTGTATAAAAAACTGGAAAATGTAGCAGTGTCAACCGCTACAGCAGCGGAGGAAAAGGAGGGAGAGAAAGTAGAGGAAGGGAAGGAGGAAGGAAGGAAGGTAGAAGCTGAGAGGGAGGGAGAGGGAAAGGAGGAAGAGAAGGAGGAGGAAGAGAAGGAGGAGGAAAAGGAGGAAGGAAGGAAGGTAGAAGCTGAGAGGGAGGGAGAGGGAAAAGAGGAAGAGAAGGCAGCAGGAAGGGTTGGTCCTGCAATACGGTTGGGGGTAGAAAAGATACAGGCATTGCAGAACCTTGCGGAGGAATTGGCGATAGCAAAGATGAGGCTTCTCCAGATTGCGTCAGCCTCAAAACACGCCAGCCCTGTCCCTGAACTCAACGAGATAACCGCCACAATCGACCGGCTCACATCAGAACTGCAGGACAAAGTAATGCGAATGCGGTTGTTCCCGGTTGGATTCCTATTTGACAGGTTTCCACGAGCCGTCAGGGATTTAAGCAGCAAAACAGGGAAAAAAGTAGCGTTCATTGTAACCGGTGTGGAGATAGAACTTGACCGTCTTGTGCTTGACGAGATAAACGACGCTGTAATGCATCTGCTTCGTAACGCGGTGGATCACGGAATAGAGAAACCAGAGGAGAGGAAAAAGGTTGGGAAGAAGGAGGAGGGGAAGGTAGTGTTGAGTGCGCGGAGAGAGGGTAACTCTGTTCTCGTGTCAGTCGAGGACGACGGTAGAGGAATGAACGTAGAACGACTTAAAAAGGTAGCGGTTGAACGAGAAATCATAACAAGCGAGGAGGCGTCAAGGATGAAGGAGGAGGAGGTTTATGAACTTCTTGGTGCGCCAGCGGCAGGACTGAGTACGGCGAAAAAAATCACGGATGTTTCAGGCAGGGGTGTGGGTTTTGATGTGGTGAAATCGAAAGTTAGATCGCTGGGTGGAAGCGTCAAAATATCGTCAGAAAAAGGAGGGGGGACAAAAGTTGAATTGCGTCTGCCTTTGACTACAGCGATTATTCGTTCTCTGCTCGTTGGCGCTGGAGAGGAGAAATACGCTATTCCGTTGGATTCGGTAAGGGAAATAGTGGCGGTTGGAGAGGTTGAAGGAAAAGAGAATTTTAGATATCGGGGGCGGGTTCTGCCACTGCTGAGGCTGAAAAAGATTTTGGACATTCCTGGTTCTGGAGACGACGAGAACGAGAAAGACGAGAAAGATGAGAAAGACGAAAAAGAAAAGGGTAGGTTGGGATCCGTTGTCGTGGTGGAAAGAGACGACAAATTGTTTGGGATTCTGGTGGAGAGACTTGTTGGTCTGCAGGAGACGGTAGTAAAGCCGTTGGAAGGGCTGCTCAAGGACAGGCAGGGGTTTGCAGGCGCGACAATTCTCGCCGACGGCTCGGTTGCACTCATTTTGGATGTAGGCGAGTTGGTGCAGTAGTTGGTGCAGTAAAAGGAGGCTTCCGCTCCTTAATAGAGACTTAATAGAGAGACAGCTAGAAGAAAATGAGGGTGTGGCTAAAGAACGGCACGGTTTACGACCCTGCGAACGGGATAAACGGCGAGCGGTTGGACATTTTCGTTGCCGACGGGAAAATCGTGGAGGAGCCAAGAGAAAAAGAAAAGACGAGAATAATCGACGCAGCTGGCAAGGCGGTACTGCCAGGCGGAATTGACCCACACAGCCACGTGGCGACTTACGGGCTGAACTTGGCGAGGTTCTTGTTCGGGTTTCCGACGGTGAGCGAGGTGGGCGGTGCTTACGCTAAAATGGGCTACACGCACGTGAACGAGCCGTTAATGACTTTGAACACCGCGAACTACGTGCACCACGAACTCAGCTGCATTCCAATTTTGGACACTTCCGCGTTCCTCGTTCTAAACCTGCTCGAGATTGAGAAGGAAATTCGAGAGGGCGAGAAGGAGGCGGTTGAGAACGCGGTTCTTTTTCTCCTAAACCTCACGAAAGCGGTCGGCGTTAAGATTTACGACACGAGGGTGAAGTACGCGAAGAAAGGCTTCTTTTACAGGGGAGTGAGCAGGGCGAAGTGTCTAAATTTTTTTCGCGGGGCGGTGCCGAGGGTGCAGTTGAGGACGACTCCGGAGTTGCTGGACGAGGACACGGAGGTCTTGAGCGGCTTCTGCCTGACTAACCTCGCGGCAGGCGTTGACAGCGAAGAGAGGTGGGAGGCGGCGAAAGAAGTGCTGAAGAAAGGCGGGTCTGCCGACCTCGGCGTGAAGAAAGGCGTTTCCGCCGACTCTGTCGAGAAATTCGTTAGCGTGGACGTTGGGTTAGAGCAGCCGTTGGTGTTTTCGAAGCCGAGCGAGAGCGGGAAAGTGGAAGCGGGGTCGCTGAGGTTCGCACTCGAGGCTTTGGAGTTCTTGAGGTCAGGTTCGGGTTCGGGCTGCTGCGTCTCGTTCTCAACCGACAGCCCCTTCGGACTCCCTTTTTGGTCTTACCCCAAAATATTCGCAAGCCTGCTGAACCGCGAGAACGGGTGTTCGCTCTACGAACTCGCAGAACTCACGAGAACGAACCCTGCGAGGCAGCTCGGCTTGCTACAGCAGAACAACGGCAAAGGCAACGGCAAAGGCAACGGCAAAGGCAACGGCAAAGGCAACGGCAAAGGCAACGGCAAGGGACACCTGGGCGTTGGTGCGGACGCGGACATTGCAGTCTACGACCTCGACGAAAAAACAGGGAGAGCAGAGTTAGAGAGGCGGCTGGGCTGTTGCGAGTGGCTCTTGAAATCTGGCGAGGTTGTAGTCCGTGCAGGCAGGCTGTGTAAAAGTGCGGGCAGTGCAAAGAAGAGGTCTTTTTTTTTCGTGCCGAAGACTAAGGCGAGAGAGACCGAGAGAGAGACCGAGAGAGAGTCAGAGAAAGAGACCGAGACGGTGCGGAGAATCTGCAACCGACGGTCGTTCCGAGCAGAGCACCTCAAGGTCTTCACTGCACAGGCACATTTTGCGAAGTAGGATGGATTTTGGTTTAAGAGGGAGGGAAAAAGAATTAATAAATTTTTCTCGTACTTTTTGAGAATTGTCGTAATTCGTATTAATTAAAAAAATAAGCACGCAGAGAGAAGCTTCTCCTTTTTGGAGGCTTGAAAAAAACCGAAAATCATTTTTAGAGGAGCGAAAAATGTACAAAACACAATGAAAAATCTAAAAATTAGAATGGAAAAATGGCGAAACGGGAAAGCGAAAGTAAGGGAGTGTGTAAGCAAAATTTCGGGAATTTCGTTTCGAGCGGAGCGGGGGGGGGGGTGAAAAAATTAATAAATTTTCTACCCTCTTCCTCGCGTTTCTTGTTGTAGCTGCAGCGGCGGTGCTGGTCGTGCCAGCGCAGGCGTACGTGGGGCAGGGCGAAGGAGGAGCGACGGTCGTTCTGTGGCATTTTAACGAGGGAGCGGGAGATGGAACGAAGGATTTCTCTGGTCACTGCAATTCTGGGGAAATCACAGAAGCAAAGTGGACTGACGGCAAGTTCGGATCTGGGTTGTATTTTGAAGAGAAGCAGGTAGTTGGCGCGAGAGATTCCAAGAGTTTCAGTCTGATCCCAAAGGCGAACCAAGTTACACTTGAAGCCTGGGTCTTCCCTGCGAAAGAAACCAAAGAAAGTCTGATAATTTTTAAAGACAAGGAGTACAAACTTGGTTTGGTAGAAAATCTCGTCTTCTTCCAAATCTGCTCCAAAGGCGAGTGGCAGAAGCCTCATGTCTGTGAGAAGAAGAAGTTAGACACGGAGCGGTGGCACCACGTGTCCGCGAGCTTTGACGGCAAGGTCACCAAAATCTTCGTTGACGGCTGTCAGAATTACGAAAGTTACGAGGACACTGGAAAGCAAATAACCGATTCCAAAAGTCCTTTCTTCGTGGGCGGAGACGGTGAAGGTGGCTACGGTTGGGTTGGCAGGATTGACGAGGTTCGGGTCTTGTGCAGGGCACACTCTGCCTTCAACGGTGGCGTAGTTCTGAACGAGGTCTGCTGGAAGGACCCTAGTGACGGATCCCAGTGGATTGAACTTCACAATCACGGCGGTGTGGATGTCAATATTCGCGGCTGGCTCTTTTTGGATGACGAAGGAAATAAGCTTGCTAACTTTGTTGAGCAGGATAAAATCATCAGGGCAGGCACCTGGGAGGTTTTGTATAAAATAGAGAATCTTGAAGCTCAGGATTCCATCAGAGCCTACGACCTTGATCCCGATAACGATGGTAGTGATGTTCTCGTAAAACCGAATTACGCCAACCTGGTGGACTTCGTCGCGTGGGGCGAGAAAGTAAGCTCTAAAGAATACAACGATGGTGGAGACGATGCCGTGAGAGCCGGGTTCTGGACTGCGGGTGAGTATGTCAGGGTCAACACTGGTGCTGGTGACGATGATGTTTACCTGAAAGTGGACGGGAACAACGACGAGGCGGTGGAGGACTGGAGCACGAGAGGAGAGCCAACTCCGGGTGCGCCAACTCCGGATGTCTCGGCGCTCGTGCTGTTCGCGAGCGGGCTGGTGTTTATTTTGGTGTATTTTGTCTGGAGGAAGACAGCCTCACAAGACTAACTGCCCTCACAAGACTAACTGCCCTCACAAGACTAACTGCCCTCACAAGACTAACTGCACGAGCCGAAACGCAGCACCGCCGATTACCGCCGAGAGCGGAATCGTAATCACCCACGCAGTAACCATTTTCCAGACCTCGAGCCACCGAATCCGCTGAACGCCCTGAAAGAACGACCCGCCGATCACCGCCGAGCCGACCACGTGCGTCGTGCTAACCGGCATTCCCGCAAGGCTCGCCCCGACCACCGCAACTGCAGCGCCGGTTTCAGCAGAGAACCCGTGCCGTGGCTCCAACTTCGTTAAACGCCAGCCCATCGTTTTCATCACCCGCCAGCCCAGAAAGAAAGTCCCAAGTCCCATCATCAACCCGCAAGCCAACTTCACCCACAAAGGCACCTCAAAGACCGAAATGAACCCGCCTGCGAGGAGTGCCATCGTTATCACGCCCATCGCGTTCTGTGCGTCGTTCATTCCGTGGCTGAACGCCATAAAAGAGGCAGAAGCGATTTGCAGCCGCCTAAACACGCCCTCACTCTTGAACGACGGCGTGCCCTTGAAGAACAGAAACAAGACCCAACTCGCGAGCGACAAGAGCACCGCCCCCGCCACGAACCCCACGAGAGGACCCAGCACGACGGCGAGGAAGACCTTGTCGGTGAGGACTGCCCAATTAATTATTTCTGCACCGCCCGCAGCCAGCCCAGCGCCGAGAAGCCCGCCGACTAAAGCGTGGCTCACGCTAATCGGAATTCCGAACGCGGTGCAGACAAAGACCCAGACGACCGCTCCAGCGACGCCTCCTGCGACGAGGGCGAGCATTAGCGCTTCGGGAAGCCCAGGCAGGACAATTCCTTTCCCAATCGTCTCCGCCACCCTTGTAGAGACGCAGGCGCCCACGAGGTTGAAGACGCTCGCAAGCAGCAACGCCTGCAGCGGTGTCAGTGCTTTCGTCGCAGTTACCGTCGCAATTGAATTCGCCCTGTCGTTCGCACCGTTCAAAAAATCGTAGAGCAGCGCGAGAGCCACAATTAGAAGAACAAACCCCAACGCCGAGCCCGTCATTTCTCTGCCCCGTCCTGTCCTTCATTCATTTCAAGTCCTTCTCTCCTTTCAAATCCCGCCCTTCAGCCTGAAAGTCTCCAAAATATTCGCCACATCCTCGCACTGGTCCATCGTGTCCTCCAAAATGTCCACGATTTCTTTCAGCACCATTCTCTCAAGCACCTCGTTCGGGTCCGCCACGGGTGCTGTCATCAAAATCCGCAGCCACTTGCGGTTGGTTTTGTCCGCCTCGTTCTCTAACTCGTTTATTCTGATGTAGCACCGCTCTAAAGTCGCACCCTCGCATTTCAGGTCTCTCAAGCAGCCCACTGCGGTTTTTATCTCCTGCGACGCCTCCAAAATAATCGGCGAAAATTCGCTCACTAATTTTGGAAGCTCTCCTGACTTTCCTGACTCGCCTGCCTGCGACTGCAAGTGAGCGAAGGTCAGCCTGCTCATCGCTTTTGTCACCCCGTCGATCACATTGTCCAAGTTGTGAGCGAAGTAGCGAATGTCGCCCTTCTCCTCCGTGACTCGCGTGTGGTCGTAGAACAGCCCCTGCAGGATTTGGTGAACGACCGAGTCCGCTTCGTCCTCCAGTCTTTCAAGTCGCTCGCTGGTCTGCGAAACTTTTGAGTAGTTCGTTCCAAGCCCGACTAACAGCCCCGCTGCCTCTACCGCCTTCCCTGCAAGGTCTTCAAAGAGGACAAAAAACTTCTTCTCGTGAGGCAGAAACGCGGACATTCTCTGCAAAACCGAATTTCCGTTTACGGCTCTCCCCTTCCGCTCTTTTTTCACGGTTTTCATCTTGGCTGTAGAAAATGGAGAGAGTATTTAAATTTTTCTAATTTTTCATATAAAACACGAAAAATATATAAATGTGTGTTGCAGGTGTCGTAGGAGGGTAGCGAAAAAGTTTGGTTATAAATTTAATTAAATCAAACAGCAGCCCCGCAAATCTCCTTTATCTTCGCCTCCGCCTCTCTCGGACCCCGCAGAATCAGGAGGTCGCCAGCTTTCAGCACTGCGTCGCCAGCCGGGTTGTAGATCCACTTGCCCCTGCCCTCGGCTCTGCGAATTGCGAGCACGAACATTCCTGTCCGCGTCTCCAAATTCAACTCCTTCAGCGTCTTCCCAAACAGCCCCTCGTTCCTCGCCTCCAACTTCAAAATCACCTCGTCCGACTCTTTAATCGACGCCGAGAAGACAGGGTGCAGCCGAATTTCCCGAAGCACTACATCCGCAATCTCGTACGCAGCGTCCGAAATTATCTCCGAAGAAATCGCAACGTGCAGCAAGCCCCGAAGCTCGCCAAAATTGCTCCTCTCCGCTCCCGCCCCCTCTCTTCCCTCGGTTACTCCTCTCGTTACTCCCCCTGCCGCCTCCAGCACTGCGACCTCCAACTCCTCCTTCATCCCGTCCATCGCCTCTTCCAACTCTTTCACCTCCTCCGCAATCTCCCTGCTCTCAAACATCACCGCCGAGTAGGAAAGCCCAACCATCAACTCGGACACATTTTTCATCTCCGCGATGAGGTCCGCAATCTCTTCTGACACCCTTCTCCTTTTTAGGCGCCCCTCCTCTCTCTTTCTCTCGCTCTCATACTTCTCGCAGGTCGCTAACTTGCAGAAGACTGGAATTCCCTCGGTCGGACCCGACGAAATGACCAAGTCGCCTTCCCGCAGTCGCTCGTTCTCCTCCGGCGAATACAGCCACTCAGAACCCCTTTTTATCGCCAGTACGCTCATTCCGGTCTCGGTCTCGAGCTGCAAGTCCTTCAGCGTCCGATCCTTCAAGACCGACGCAGGCGTTATCCTCACATTTATCACAGCCTCCTCAAAATCCTCACGGTCGAGGTAGCGAGTAATGTCCACCGACTCTGCTATTTTCGCGATGTCGCCCGCGGCGTTTGAAATCTTCTCCGCCGCACCAGCCATTTGCAGCACCGCCGAGAACGCAACCGCGTCCTCCAAGTTCCTCGCACCCAGCATTATCGCAATCCGCACCTTGTACAAGAGCGAGTGCATCCGCTCCTCCAACTTGAAGACCTCCTTCGCAATCTCGGGGTTGCTGTACAGAACCGCGGAGTAAGCCAAGTCTAACATCGAGTCCGACAAATCTTTCATCTCCACGAGCACCCCCTTCACGCTAAACGCCCCCGTCTCTAACCCCGTCTCTGACATTCCCCTCCTTTCCTCTTTTTTCTTTCTCTTTTTCAAAGAAAAGTTCCTTTAGTTTCTTTTCAATGAAAGGTTTATTTACAGCCGAACCAAAGCCCCGGCTACAAACGCAACCAACCCCGCAGCAACCGCCACTAAAGTCTCCTTCCTCAACTGCTTCTCCTCTCTTCCAAAGAACAGTCTGAAACTCGCGTGCACAAACAACGCGTCCGCAACCAAAATAGGCAGCAAGTAAGCGGGATTTAAAAAGTAGGAAGTGTCTGTCAAGAAGAAAGGAACTGCACTCAGCAGAACCGCGGCGGAATAAGAGAAGACAACGACCTGCTTCGCCCTCTCCAACCCGTAGACCCTCGCGAGACTCCTAACACCCCGCAGAGCGTCCCCTTTTGCGTCTTCAATGTCTTTCATCACTTCACGCCCGAAGCCTGCAGAGAACGCGATTGAAGAGAGGACGAGCAGCGCCACCTCCTCCCCCGCTCCCGTCCCTGCTCCTGCTCCCGCCCCTACTCCTGCTCCCGCCCCTGTCCCCACCGCTGCCCCCACCGCTGCCTCCACCGCTGCCCTCACCGCTGTCCCCACCGCCGTCGGCTCTGCGATCAGACCGCCAAAGACGAACGGCACCGCCATCGTGAACGCGATGTAAATGTTGCTCACTGCCAGCACCTCCTTCAACTTCACGTCGTAAAGAACGCCCAGAACCGCCAACACCGACGCAAGCAGGAACAGAACCCAGCCCAGAAAAGAGGCAAAGAAAAGCCCAACCACCACCGCAACGCACGCAACCAGCAAAGCCTCCTCCTTTTTTAACTCCCCCCGAACCAGCGGTCGGTCTCTCCTCTGGTTTGCAATGTCTGACTCCAAGTCGTAAAAGTCGTTCAGTGCGAAGGTGCCGGCTTGCAGAAAGACCGCGGTCAGGAAGCCGAAGACCGCCGACTTGTAGGAACAAGAACAAGCACTCCCTCCCGCGACGATTATTCCAATTAACACCCCGCAGCCGTACATCAAGCCGTGCTCTGCTCTCGTCAGTTCCCAGACAGCTTTTAATTTTATTTTCTTTACCTCCTTTGATTATTCTTTCTCTAACGCTTTAAAATAACCCCTCAACATCTGCTCTACTTTTTTCATACAATCTCGGTCCACCTCTCCGCACAAGGTGAGCTCCATTTTCAACCTCTTAACAGATAGTCTCAAACTGGAACTTCAGATAGTCTCAAACTGGAACTTTCTCTCAAAAACGCTTTAATCTCTTTTCCTATTGTGCCGTAAATTACGGCTAAATTCGCACCTCCGACCCCAACAGAAGCAATTAACGCACTCAAATCCGAGCGAATTACAGAGACAAAAGCAGCTACTGCCAACACCACAGGAGAGACTAAAGAGACAAGGAAAATCCGCCTCTCTGATTTTAACGCATCTTTAATAGCGCCCTCGTACATTAAAATCGCTTTCTCTATTCGCTCTCGCTTATTCATTCTTTCCTTCGCTCAACCTTTATCCCTCCCCGCTCAGCACTTTAAGTATCTCTTCCTTTTTGTCTAAAATCTTCTTAGAGGTCTCCGCACTCACATTCTCCCGGATTTCTATTTCAATGCAACTTCTCTTTTCCTTCTTTCGTCCTTTTTTGTCCATTTTTTCCCGACACCCCTCGCCTCTCGCCTCCAAAATCCTTCTTACCTCCCTCCAAAATCCTTCTTACCTCCCTCCAAAATCTTACCTCCCTCCAAAATCCTTCTTAGCTTCAAGCATATAAAAAACTACACAAAAACAAAAAAGTTTATGCCGCGGATTTTAATTTTAGAGGAACTGACGGTCGGAAAAATCGCGGCGGGCGAGGTCGTTGACCGACCCGCTTCGGTGGTCAAGGAGTTGGTAGAGAACTCACTCGACGCAGGTAGCAGACGCGTCGTCGTTGAGGTCGGCAACGGCGGGCGGGACTACATTCGCGTAACCGACGACGGCTGCGGAATCTGCGAGGCAGACGCAGAGACCGCGTTCAAGAAACACGCAACAAGCAAGATTGCAAAAATCGAGGACTTGGCTTCTCTGCAGACGCTTGGGTTTCGTGGCGAAGCGTTGCCGAGCATCGCAGCGGTCTCGCGGGTTGAAATTAGCACTCGGCACGAGAGCGAGGACTTCGGCACTTTCCTCCGCGTAGAAGCAGGCACGACAAAAGAGCGACGGCGGGTAACCAGAGCAGTCGGCACAACGCTCCAAGTCAAGAGCCTCTTCTACAACCTGCCCGCCAGAATCAGCACTTTTAAATCGCGGGCAACCGAACTGCGGCGAATAATCGCAGTCTGCACGAATTACGCCGTCGCCTACCCCGAGATAAAATTTGAACTCTTTCACGACGGCAGGTTGGTGTTAAGCACGCTCGGCAACGGCAAAATGTTGGACGCCCTCGTTAACGCCTACGGCAGCAGCCTCGGCAGAGAACTCCTCGAACTGAAAGAGCTCGCTGCTCCCGCTACTTCTCCTCTTGTTCAAGTCCGCGGCTTTATTTCCAAGCCCGCAGCGTCTTACAGCACGAAGAAGCACCTCTTCACGTTCGTAAATCGGCGGTTCGTGCGGAGCGAACTCGTGGAGAAGGCGGTGAAACGAGGCTACGGAACTTTGCTACCAAGACACGCTTACCCGTTCGCGGTTCTCTCTCTCCGCGTTCCGCCGAGCGAGGTAAATGTGAATATTCACCCGAAGAAGCACGAGGTTAGTTTCTACCGCCCCGACGAAGTTTTTCACGCCGTAGCCGAGTCGGTCTCCACGACGCTACGCAACTCGGATTTGATTCCGGAGGTCGTTAAAAAAGCAGGGACAGGTTCTTTCAGTAGGCAGAGGGAAAAGGAGAGGCAGAGGGAGAAGAAGGCAGAGAGCGAAGAAAAGAGACGAAGCAGAAGAGACGAGGCAAAACACGAAATTTTGCAGACCTCCTTTCAGTTTCAAAGACCGACTACAGAGGAGGTTAGCAAAAATGAAAAAGAAGGAGGAGGAACAGGAGGAAGAGCAGGAACAGGGACAGGAAGGGGGAGTTCAGAGTTAAACATTCGTGCCGCACCTTTGTACCAAGTCCTCGACAGCTACATCGTCGCACAGACCGACGCGGACGACTTGATTTTAATAGACCAGCACGCGGCGGCAGAGCGAATAAATTTTGAGCGGCTGCTCGAGAAATACTGGCAGTCTGGACGCCGAATAAACAATCAGACGCTCTTGAGACCTTACCTACCCGAGCTCAGCCCGCACCAACTTTATTTGCTCCGAGAGAACGAGGAGATGCTTAGAGAAATGGGGTTTGACTTGGAGCGGTTCGGCGAGGACAGTTACGTTGTGCGGGCAATTCCAGTGGTCTTTCACGGAATGCTTGGAGAAGACGAGATAATCGAGGTGATTGAGCGGTTGGTGGAGGGAGAGGGGGAAGTAGAGGTAGAGGTGGAGGGGGAGGAGAGCAGTAAAAGGGAAAAGAAGGAGGAGCGTTTAAAGGTCTTGTTCAGCACCGCAGCCTGCAAAGCGAGTGTGAAGGCGGGCGAGAAGTTGTCTTACGAGGGAATGCGGGAAATCGTGAGAGGACTGAAGGCTGCGAAGATGCCTTTCACCTGCCCGCACGGGCGGCCGACGATGATTCGGCTGACCAAGCGGGAGATTGAGAAGCGGTTTAAGAGGCGGTAGTAAAAGCGAAACGACAAACGATTTTAGTCTGGAATAATCCCTTCCCCGGTAAATATTTTTTTCGCCTCCTCCAAACTCAAATCCGCGGGCGGAACGATGACATCCGATTCTACAATCTCCGCGGGGTCCAAAGCCTTCCCCTCCCGCTTAACAACCAAAATCATCTCAACCAGCAGTTCTCTAAACCTTTCTTCATTTTTCTCCTCTACCTCCTCCACAATCTTGTTGTCAAGTTCGTTAATTCTGTTCAGAACCGCACTGCTCACCTCAAACTGCCCTTCGCCGCCTAAAATCCGCACGACAGTCATTCTTTCTGCCCTCCTTCCTGCTTCACCCCTTCCTGCCTCTCTCCTTCTTGCTTCCCCCTTTGAGCTTCTTCTTGTTTCACCTCTTGCTTAAGTTTCTCTAGTTCCAAATCCACCCCGCTGCCAACTTTCATCTTCGCCAGTTCCCGCTCGATTTCGTCTTTACCGCCCGACAAATCCTCAAGCGTCCCGAACTCTTCCAACTCGTCCAGCGCAGCCGCCCGCGCCCGCATATTTTCGGTCTTCTCCTCTGCACGCTGCGTCGCAAGACCCACGTCGCTCATCTCTTCTGAAATCCCGCTCACTGCCTCTTTGATTTTGACCTGCGCCTCTGCTGCCGAGTACTGTGCTTTTATCGTCTCCTTTTTCGTCCTGAATGTCTCCACCTTCGTAGCCAACCGCTTCTCGGTCGCCGAGAGTTTCTCCTGCTCGCTCTGTAGTTCCGAAATCTGCTGGTTCAGACTCTCCTTCTCGAGTTCCAACTGCTTCTTCCGCTCCAACGCGAGTTTCGCCAAATCCTCGCGGTTCAACCCCAACGCCTCCCGCGCCTGCCCTGCGAGTTTTTTTATATTCTGCTCCAACTTCGCTCGCTGCAACTCCAGTCGCTTCTTTGAAGTCGCGACCTCAGCAACGCCGCGCTTGACCTTCTGCAGCGACTCCAACTGTTTTTGGTAGGAGTAGTCCAGTGTCGCTCGTGGGTCTTCAACCCTGTCCAGCACCTTACTCACCTTCGATTTCACCAAAACACTCATCCGACTTAACATTCCCATTTTTTGTTTTTCTCCTTTTTTCTCTTCTCCTCTCCCTTTTTTCTCCTTTCTTTTTTTACTTCTCTCCCTTTCTTCCCTTTCCTTTCTTCCCTTTCCTTTCTTCCCTTTCCTTTCTTCCCTTTCCTTTCTTCCCTCTCCTTTCTTCCTCCTTTTTCCGTAACTTTATTTCTTCTCGTAGATCTCAGTCGGCTTTGGGAATATCCCTGGTCTCTCGTCGGTCATCCAGTAAATATAGCCAATTAAATGCACATAATATTCCAGGTACCCCTTAACGAAGTCGCTCAACCCCTCGTTCCTGCGTCCAAGAATCAATATCACGAACCACTGAATAACCATGCATATCTCCGCGATGAGTCCGTACACACCTAATACCAGCGCGATAGCGATCGAATACACGATTCTGACAAGCAGTTCCAACCGACTTGCGTCCCGTTCGTAAGCAAACAACTGTTTCAATCCTCCCTGCCTTTCTTCTCCCATTTCCTTTCTTCTCCCATTTTTTTATATTCCTTTCGTTACTTTCCTCTTAGTTACTTTTGCCCTCTTTTTTAAGATATGCTCTGCTTTATAAAAAGGTTTCAGATGCGAAATGCTCTGTAGAATAATTCAATGAGGCAATAGCTATTTGGGCGTCCCACCTAAATACGCTAACTTCTTGTTGCTCCTACATATTTTCTTTATTTTCTTTATGTCCCTAACGTGTCACCGTTATAGTCTCTTCCTTTTCACAAAAAGTCTCTTCCTTTTCACAAAAAATCTCTTCCTTTTCACAAAAAATACTTTACGATTTATTCAACACAGCACCACTTAACAGATTTAGGAGAAAGAAGAAAATGCAAGTAGTAGTAAGCGACACGAAAAGCGGGAAGGCGTACAAGGTGGCGGGCAAGGACGCGGAGGCGAGTGCGTTGTTCGTCGGGAAGCGAATAGGGGAAGTTGTGAATGCGGAGATTCTCGGGCTGGGCGGCTACGAGTTGGAAATAACTGGTGGCTCGGACAAGCAGGGAATGCCGATGCGGAAAGATGTCTCGGGGGCTGCGAGGAAGCGGATTTTAATCTCTTCCCCTCCTGGCTACCGCCCGAAAGAGCGAGGCAAGAGGCGAAGAAAATCGGTCAGAGGCAACGAAATCTCAACCGAAATCTCGCAGATAAACACGAGGATAAAGACCTACGGGGCGAAGCCAGTTGAGGAGTTGCTCGCTTAAAATGTTCTCAACTCGCCTCTGACCGCCTGTTCGGAAATCTCTGCGATGTTTGCGAGCCAGTCGTCAATTATTCGCACCACTTTCCGCTCAGCCACCCCTGAGTTCAGCCCCGAGTTCGCACCGACAATTTGAGCAGTTGCGACCTTCGGGTCGTCAATTCGCCTGCCGATTTCGGAGAGGAGTTTTATGTAGACCTCCTGAACCCCGTCTACGCTCTCGGCGACCTCGTTGGCGATTTTGTTAGCGAGGAGGTTGTAGATTTTCCCGGTGTGGTTAACGGGATTTTTTCCAGGCGTCCCTTCCATACTAATCGGTCGGCTTGGCGTAATTAGCCCGTTGCACCTGTTTCCGCGACCTGCAGCGCCGTCGTCGCCCATCTCCGCCGAAGTGCCTGTTACAGTGAGGTAGACCGAGTCAGGCGTGTCCGCCCTGTTCACCTCTGTGGTCACTTCTCTGCTCGTGTAAGTCTCGGCGACGCCGCTCACGAACTCTTTTAAGCCCTGCTTCGCCGCCTCGTAGTGCTGGTAGTCGTCGACGTGCTTTGAGACGAAGGCGTCGCCGACTGTTAAAATTATCGAGTCTTTCTCTCTGAGTGCCATCACTTTCATATCTTCACCTACCGCAGGCTCTTTGTCGCGGTACTCTGCCATCACGCGGTCTTCAGCGTTGAGCGCGATGGCTTCAATCTCGGAAAGCGGGGCGTGAGCAACGCCAAAGGAGGTGTCGTTCGCAGTCGGCATTTCCGTCTTCTCTCGGTCCCTGTTCCTGCTAAAAACGGTGAGAAGGTCGGAAGAGCCCTGTCCCAGCCTGCTCTCCACTACAACGTGGCTCTCCACATCAAGATTCCGAATGGTCTTCCGCAGGTATTCCTTCGCTGCTTTGATCGCGACGGTGTCAACTGCGATTTCCTCACCCTCAAAGACCCTCGTCGCTCGCCCGCTCAAGAGAATGTAAATCGGTGAAATAACCTCGCCACCGCCTTTGCTGCCGTATTTCGGGTTTGACTTGCCTGCGACGAGTTGGACTTTGTCGGTGTTGTGGTGCAAAATCGTCCCGCATTTTTCCTTGTACTCACTGCACAACGCCACGCTGACCGCTTCTGCGATGCCGTCGCAGAGGCTGTCCGGGTGCCCCAGCCCCTTCCGCTCCACCATTTCAATCGCCTGCTCCTCAACCGGCTCCCTGCTCACGAACTCAACATTTATGTTCCTCGTTAGACCCATTTTTCCCCTCTCTTTTTGTCTTGCTTCTTCTTCTTTTTTGTCTTGCTTCTTCTTATTAATTCTAACCAAAAGCAAAGAAAGAGGGAAATGAAAAGATGGTTACAGAAGACCGAATAAGAACCGCCGTAGCCACGATAAAACGCGGTGGCACGGTAATTTACCCCACTGAAACGGTCTACGGGTTAGGAGCCGACGCCTTCTCCGAGGACGCAGTGCGGAAGGTCTACAAAATAAAAAACCGAGATTTCTCGCAGCCACTCTCGGTTGCTGTCTCGTCCTTCGAGATGCTGCAGGAGGTTGCGTTTGTGGCTTCGGAGTGCTTAGAGGTTCTGAGCGAGCTGCTTCCGGGACCTGTTACGGTCTTGTTGCGGAGGAAGGCTGGAGTTGCGCCGGTCTTGACTGCGGGGTCTGCGGGGTCTGAAGTTGAAGTTGTTGGCGTGCGGTTTCCGGAGAACGAGGTTGCGCGGCGGCTAATTGAAGGGGCGGGACCGCTTACTGCGACGAGTGCGAACCTCTCGGGCAGGGCGCCGCCGACTTGCGTTGAAGAAGTAGAAATAAAAGCAGACATTATTTTAAATGGCGGTAAGTGTAAGTACAGTGTGCAGTCCACCGTTGTGGATTTCTCGGCGACGGCGACGCCAAAAGAGAAGAAAATAGAAATAAAAAGGAGAGGAGCAGGTTATGAAAGAATATTGCACATCCTGCGGCGTAAAGTTGCAGGAGAAGGGCTACACGGTCTTTCCGTGCCCTAACTGTGGAGAGGTCGAGATAGGAAGATGCGCAAGGTGTCGGAAGCAGAGTAATTTGTACAAGTGTGAGAAATGCGGTTTTGTGGGACCGTAAAACTTTTTCTTTTTAAGAAAAACTTTACTAAAAGAAAAAGCAAACGAAGAGAAACGACGAGGGACAAAAAATGAGGTGGCAAGGAAGGTCGAGGAGAAAATACACAGGGGGAAGGCTGCATTTCCTCCGCAGGAAGAAGAAGCACGAGGCAGGTAGACCCGCAGCAGAGACGACTGTTGGAGAGGAGCGGAGGAGGAAAATCCGAACGTGCGGTGGCGGCTTGAAGATGCGACTGCTCAGGTGCGAGTTTGCGAATGTCGGCGACCCGCGAAGCGGAACCACAAGCAGGGCGAAAATAATCACCGTAAAAAGCAACCCCGCAAACCCGTTCTTCGCACGCCGAAACATAACGACAAAAGGGGCAGTAATCGAGACCGAGGTCGGCGACGCAGTGGTAACGAGCAGGCCGGGGCAGGACGGCGTGGTAAATGCGAGGCTGATTTGAAGTTCAGGGTTTTATGAGAAAATACGCAACCGAAATAACTGCGAACGATGACGGAGAACGCGTCTGCGTCGCGGGCTGGGTGCACGAGAAGCGGGACTTGGGCGGTGTCTTCTTCCTCGTCCTGCGAGACCGCAGCGGACTCGCTCAGATTACTCTGCACAAACACAAGGGTGAGGGTAAAGCAGAACAAGAGCAGGAGCAAGAACAGGAGCAAGAACAGGAGCAGGGGCTGTTTGAGCGGGTGAGGAAGGTGCCTCGTGAGTCGGTGGTCGCGGTGGAGGGCAGAGTAAAGAGCGAGCGGAAGGCGCCGAACGGGTACGAAATAATTCCTGAGCGGTTTGAGGTGCTGAGCGAGGCGTCGCAGGTTCTACCGCTTGACACGACTGGAAAAGTCGGCGCCGAGTTGGACACGAGGTTGGACGCGCGGTTTATGGATTTGCGGACCGAGCGGACGAAGGAGATTTTTCTAATTCGCAGCCTCGTCCTCAAGGCGGTGCGGGAGTTCCTGACCGCCGAGCGTGGGTTCGTGGAAATAAACACGCCGAAGATCGTGAGTGCAGCGACCGAAGGAGGGACTGCTCTGTTCCCGATTTCGTATTTCGAGCGAGAAGCGTTCTTGAACCAGAGTCCGCAGCTTTACAAGCAGATTTTGATGGCTTCGGGTTTTGACTGCGTCTACGAGATTGCCCCGATTTTCCGCGCAGAGGAGCACGACACCACAAAGCACCTGAACGAGGCGACTTCGGTGGATGTGGAGGTCGCGTTCGCAGATCACGAGGTAGTGATGAAAATCTTGGAGGAGCTCGTTGCGGCGGTGTACTCGGAGGTTGCGAATTATCCGGGCTTGGAGAGGCTGGGAGTAAGCCTCAATGTCCCGGAACTGCCGTTCAGACGCGTAACCTACGACGAGGCGGTTGAACTGCTCTCCGAGGCGGGCGAGGAAATCGAGTGGGGCGACGACCTCGGCACTTCCGCAGAGCACAGGCTGGGCGAGCAAATCGGCGAACTTTACTTCGTCACTGACTGGCCGTGTGCGACGAAGCCGTTTTACGCTCAGCCTGCTGCTGCCGCGGGGGAAGGAGAGCGGATTTGCAACGCGTTTGACTTAATGCATCCAAGAATGGAGCTCGCTTCGGGCTCGCAGCGTGTTCATTCTTACGAGCTGCTGAAGCGGAAGATTGAAGAGAAGGGGTTGAGTGCGGACGATTTTGAGTTTTACCTCGAGCCGTTTCGGTACGGAATGCCGCCGCACGCGGGCTGGGGACTCGGCGTTGAGCGGCTCTTGATGACAATGCTGGAGGTGGAGAACATTCGGGAAGTGGTGCTGTTTCCTCGGGACAGGCGGAGGCTGGCGCCGTGATTTACAACCGAACGTGAAGTCCGTTCTCACGCAAGTAGTGTTTGACCTCGCGGACGGTGTACTCGCGGTAGTGAAAAATTGATGCGTAAAAAATTATTTCTCTATCGGAACAATCCTCCTCTTATCCCCCTCCTGCAGCATATCGAGAATGTTAATCAGCTTTGACTGATCCGATACGACAATTTTCGTGTTATCCTGCAGAGATGCCTGTGTCACCTCAAGCTGTTTCAAAATCTGCGCATTCCCAACGAAGAACTCCTCTGCCGCTCTCGCGACGTTCTCAATCGCCTTTGCTTCACCCTCTGCACGAAGTATTGCCGCCGCACGATCTCCTTCTGCCTTTAGTACCTCATTTCTCTTGTCTCCTTCTGCCTCAAGAATCTGCTTCTCTTTGTACGCCTCTGCGCTCAAAATAGTGGCTCTCTTCTCCCTCTCTGCCTTCATTTGCTTGCTCATTGCGTCTGCGATGTCCTGTGGAGGGTCAATCTTCTGAACCTCTACCCGAACCACCTTTACACCCCATTTATCGGTCGCCTCGTCCAATGTTTCTCGAAGTGCGGTATTGATTTTGTCCCTTGCGGTAAGCGTCTGGTCGAGCGTCATATCACCGATGAGGTTTCTCAGGTTCGTCTGCGCCAATTTGCTTACTGCAAACTTGAAGTTTGCGATTTCGTATCTAATCGCCTTTGGGTCTGTCACCGCGTAGTAGATGACCGCATCAACGGTTACTGCAACGTTATCCTTTGTGATAACCGCCTGAGGTGCGATGTCAATGACCGTCTCACGCATATCTATCCGTTCTGCGATATTATCAACAAAAGGCACGATGAACCTCAAGCCCGGGTCCAAAGTCTCTTTATATTGCCCAAATCTCTCCACAATTCCCTTCTCATACTGTTTTACCGTAGTCACCGCCTTCAGCAACGTAACCACTGCAATAACGAAAAGAACTACCCCGATTGCAAATCCTATCTCCATTTTTTATTTTCTTCCTCCTTTTTTACGATTAATGTGACTCCCGCCACATCAACTACAGTAATATCTTGTCCTTCTTCTATATTAATACCTTCCACAGATCTCGCCCGCCATTCCTCGTTCCCGATCTTTACCAGACCGCTCGTATTTTTGCCAATTCTTGTTTTGACGGTTCCTGTCTTACCGATTATTGCATCAATGTTCGTCTTTGTATCGCTAACTTTCATCTTCGCCCTAATGTATTTCCTTCCAATGCCCACGTACAGCGCGCAGAAGGCGCTTGCACAGAGGGCGGTTACAAGCCACGAGTCGAGAAAACTCGTCAGGAGACCGCCCAATATTAGCGCAGAGCCAAGCATCACAAGATCAAAACCTGTCTCCACTCCTATAAACAACTCTAAAAGAATCATCAGGAGTCCCGCAACCACAAATGCAGCCCATAACCACGCATCAAGAAGTTCTATCATTTGTCTCTCGTTCTGAGGAGTTTTAGTATTCTTAGTATTCTTATCTCCTCATTAAATTATTCAACAGTCTTCCTCAATTATTCAACAGTCTTCCTCATTTAATTTTAATCTCCAACACCCTCTCCAAAATCGCCTCCTCTTCCGCCGAGAGCAGACCCCTAGCCTTCATCTCCTCCACCTCCGCCTCACTAACATCCACAAACAAGACCTCGTTCTCGTGTATTTGCCGCCCCACCGTCGGCTTCTTCATTGAAATCGCGACCTGCATTCCCTGCCCCGCGGTTTTTATGCTCTCGCCTCTGTCCTGAATCTCATTTATCGCACCAACCCCAGTCCCGTCGGATTTTATCAATTTCACGCCCGTTCTAATCTTCCCGCCCAAGATTTCAACGCCAAAAACCGCAGGCTTGCTCTGCCTGAAGACGCAGCCGGGCAGTATTTTTATCTCCGCAGGCGTAGTCAGCCGGTCCAAGAATTCCTTCCGCTCTCGCTCCTTCTCCGCCTTCACCCAGCCCTCGTAGTCCTCGATCAGCCGATAAATGACATCGTTCCTAAAGATCGGCACACCGCTCTCCAAAGCCGCCTCTTTCGCATCAGGAAGCACACCGACATTAAAACCCAAAATAACCCGCAGAAAACCGTCCTTTACCGCAACTGCGTCAATTACATCCCGCTTGGAAATATTCCCGACCTCTGCCTTTTTTACCTTTCCCACGCCCACAGCCTTCAGTTCAAGAGAAAGAGCCTCCAGCGAGCCCATCGTGTCCGCCTTTATGATTATTCCTTCTGGGCTCGTCTCCATCTCCGTCCTCATTTCCTCAATCTCCCCCTTCACCTCTTTCACCACACTCTCAAGATTGCCTCCAGTCCTGACCCCGACCACACGCACCTGCGAGCCCGAGAGAGCGTTCTCTAAGCCAGGAGCCACTATTTTCACGCCAGAAGCCGCATTCACCGCCCGCACCCGCTCAAACCTCTGCTCCGTCCTTATTTCCTGCAACGCTCTCGGTTTCAGCAACGCCTTCACTCTCGTGACTAACGGCTCCCCCGCTCCTGCCCCTGCCGTGCTTCCCATCACGATTCGGTCGCCGACGCGGAGCCGTCCGTCGTATAAAATTACATCAATCGTGGTCCCGAGCCCCCGCTCCTCCTTCTTCTCCAGAATCGTGCCGACGCCCGCCTCTTCCAAGTGAACCCGCAGCGTCCTCTCAAAGAACTTCTGCGAGAGCCCAATCAGGACGAGCAGCAAATCCGCAACACCCTCGCCGGTCTTCGCACAGAGCGGCACAATGCCCACCGCCTTTGCAAAGTCGTTTATTCGGTCGTACCGGTCAGCCGAGAAGCCCTTCTCGTGCAGGTCGCCCACAATCTCGTACACCCTCGCGTCCAATTCCCGCCTCGCAAAATCCGGCTGCTCGCCGTCTCTGTAGTTGAGGACAAACGGCTTCTTTTGTGACTGCCAGCCTTTTATTCGGTCGATTTTGTTCAACGCCACGACGAACGGCGTTTTTAACGACCGCAGGACATTTAGCGACTCGTAAGTCTGCGGCTGAAATCCCTCCTTCACATCCACAACCACAACCGCAACATCAGCCAACGCACTCCCCCGTTTCCGCAGGCTCACGAAGGCTTGGTGCCCGGGAGTGTCAATAAAAAGCAGACCAGGAACTTCAATTCCCGCCCAGTCCTTTTTTAGAGGCTCGCAAATCTTTTTTATCGTGCTAATCGGAATCTCTGTCGCCCCGATGTGCTGTGTCACTCGCCCTGCTTCCTTCGCTGCTACCGCGGTACCGCGGATTGAATCGAGCAGCGTGGTCTTGCCGTGGTCAATGTGTCCCAGAACTGACAGAATCGGGGTTCTTATTTGTTCTCGCATAATTTTCACTTCCTCCTCCTCAATCTATTTCTTCAACCCACCTCTCTTCAATTACCGCTTCTTTGATGTAAATTTCTTTGTTATCGGTGTTAAACTCCGGTTTCATAGTTACTTTTATCTTTGATAAATCCTCTAATTTCCAGCCAACAGTTTTAAATTGCTGCGGTTCCACCTCGCGAATAACAGATCCCAAAAGTAAATGCAGAGCGTCATTTTTTATCTTTGCTCTTGTATTTTTGAGAGGTGTAAAGAAAAAATCTCTCGGCGACCCCTCGTGAGGTCTGGTAGTGGCTTTCAGTTCCAAATAAGTCGTCCTGCCCCACTTGTCCTCTATTTTTTCATCCGGGTAGCCCTGAGCTCCGAACTTTTCAACCGCAGCAATGCACTCAAACTCTTCCTTCTCCTCTCCTTTTCCCTCTTTTAACTCCTCAAATCTTTGCGGAAATACTCTCTCTAAAATCACACTTACTTCGTTGGCTCTGAAATTTCTGGGAAGGTGCCCCAGTTGCTCTTTGTATAAAATAGGAGTAATCAAATGTTTGTTGTGAAAAAGCGTGATAGAATCTGCTAATTTTACGATGTTTTTCTTAAGGGCGAGGTTTCTCTCATCCCTCAAGTCCATTGAATAAACCTCGTAGCCCAAAGTGGATTCAAGAATGATGGAAAAAGGAACACGATGAAAAGCAGATAAAATGTTCTTTATAATTTTTTGATACTCCTCAAATTTCTTCTCCGTCTCTTCCGCCCCTGCTGTCTCTTTCATAATTACGCCCCCTCTTTCGTGAATATTAATATTTTTTCCTTCTGCATCACATTGTAAAGCCCAAAGATAATTTTATCGATATTTCGCACCAGCCTGAACCCTACCGCTTCAGCAGAATTTATTGTAAATTCAACGGTCTTCACCTCTTTACCAAGATAAGTCGCGTTACCGACCACGACCGCTGCAAATTTGCCTGGTTTTAGAACCCTAAACATCTCCTCCAAACTCCTCCTCAAGTCCTCGTTGTACAACTTAATTCTTGCCACCCCCTTCCCTCGCAGCCCCATAAATTTCTCTCTAATCTCAGACAGGCTGTACCCCAACCTCCTCCCTGACCCTAAACTCCCTGACCCTAAAGCCTTCAAAGCGTGAGCGTCGTTTGCAACATAATCCAACGCGATGGAATAAGGCGGAGAGGTTACGATGCCGTCAATGCTCTCTGAATCCACCGACAACGACAAATCTCGTGCGTCTCCCTCGACAACGCAGACCTTCCCTAATTCCAAATTCCGGCTCTCTTTAACCTCTACAAAATCCTTAACAGAAGAAACCATTAAGTCGAGATTTGTTCTAAGCGCGCTAAAAAACTCCTTCTTCCGCCTCGCACTGTCGCTTATCGCAACCAACTCGGCTAATTTGTAAAAATTCCTCACCTTCTCGTTTGAGATTGAATTTATCATCGCATCCAACGATTTGTTCTCAATGTTAAAGAGGTTCACACCCGTCCGTTTAAGAATTTCATCACGCCACTCCTCGATCTCAGGGAGCACCGCTACAGACTCTGTCTTCACTCGGGTTTGGAGGACGCAGAGAGGCGAGACATCAATTCCAACGCAGTTGATTCCTAATAATTCTGCCTCGACCGCGGTCGTCCCGCTGCCTACAAAGGGGTCAAGAACCGTCTCTCCTCGCTCAAGTCCGAGAATGTTCAGGAGCGCCCGAATCATCTGCAGGTGAAACTTGCCTTTGTAGGGGTAAATCCAGTGTGTCAGGTATTGGTTTACGGAGCGAGTTCTGTTCCTCTGAATTATCTGAAAATAATCGGTCTGCTCCCCTCTAACAGCCTTAAAATACGCCAACCTCCTTCTAAGCCGCTCCTCGTCTTCCACACCCAACAACCTAAATTTTCTGAGCCCGTTTGTTAGCTCAAACCGAGCACCCAAAACTTGCAGTTCAAGTTGAGCCAGTGCCAGCTCGTAGATAAATTGGACATTCTCAAGCATTTCCAACTGTTTGTCTGCGGGCTCATTTTTATCCGCGCTTTCCCCTTCTTCAAGCATCCTTCTCCCTTTGAGTCTTTCTACTCTTCCGCCAGAAATGTCTTTTCTTCCGACTCTCTTTCTCCTCTCGCCCCTCCCCTCGCCCCTCCCTGTCAAATTCCCGCAGCAGTTCCTTCTGCCTTTTACTCAGTTTTGTCGGCGTTACCACACGCACTTTCACCAGCAGGTCTCCTTTCTCTCTCCCGCCGCCGTAGCCTTTTAAACTCGGCATTCCGCGGTTCTTCAGTTGAAAGACCGTGCCCGACTGCGTTCCCGCAGGCATTTTCACGCTCGCCTTCTCCCCTTCCACCGTGCTTACTTCAATCTCGTCGCCAAGCGCCGCTTGTGCAAACCGAACAGGGACTTCGCAGAACAGGTCGTTCCCGTCCCGGCTAAAGAACTCGTGCTCCTGCACGTGCAGCACGACAAACAAGTCCCCAGACGGTCCGCCTCTCTCTCCTGCTCCTCCTTCGCCCGCGACCCTTAGTCTGCTTCCTGTCTCCACACCCGCGGGCACCCGCACTAAAATCCGCTTCTTCACTCTGACCTTCCCGCTACCCCCGCAGTTCTCACAGGGCTTCTCAACTACCTCACCTCTGCCTCCGCAGCGGGGGCAGGTGGAGACGGAAATGAATTGAGCGAAACCCTGCCTCTGCACTCTTTTTACTTGTCCCGCTCCTCCGCAGGTGGGACAGGTTTTTAGCCCGCTGGAACCCGAGCTCGCACTCGCACCTGTTCCGCCACACGAGGGGCACCGCTCCTCCTTAGAGACGCTTATTTCCTTCTCCACACCCTTCGCCGCTTCCTCAAGGGTAATTTCAAGGTCGTACCTGAGGTCCCTTCCTCTTTCTGGTCCGTACCGTTCCTCTGCTCCTGCTCTCGTGTAACCTCTGCCGCCGCCGAAGAGGTCGTCAAATCTAAAATCGCCTCGCCCGAAGAAGCTACCGAAGAGGTCTCCGAAAATGTCCTCTACGTCGCTGGACCTCGTGAAATTTGACCACTCGAAACCGCCGGGACCAAAATCAACCCCAGCACGCCCGAACCTGTCGTAGTTCGCTCGCTTCTGCGGGTCCGACAAGACCTCGTAAGCCTCCGAGATCTCTTTAAACTTCTCCTCTGCTTCTTTTGGGCTCTTCCTGTTGACGTCGACGTCAGGGTGGTATTTCTTGGCTAACCTGCGGTAAGCACGCTTCACCTCTTCTTTCGACGCTTCTCTGCCCACGCCCAGAATTTCGTAGTAGTCTTTTTCCTTCCTTTCTACCAACTCACCTCGTCCTCCTCCTCTCGTCCTCCTCTCGTCCTCTTCTCGACTCGTCCTTCGCTGTTAAAGAATTTATCTTTTAAGGCTTAAATTTAAAAAAATGAACTACAAGGGACACCTGACCGTCGGTCTTGCCTGCGCCCTCGCCTTAAGTCTTGCCCTCTTCGTAGCCGTGGCAGAAGACCTTTTCCTCGCTCTCCCGCTCCCGTTCTTCTCTCTCCTGCACCCGTTCTTCTCTCTCCCGTTCTTCTCTCTCCCGTTCTCGCTCGACTTCAAAGAACTGCCGTTGTGGATTTTAATCTGCCTCTTCGGCTCGCTCGCACCCGACCTCGACCACAAGCACAGCAAAATCCACAGGTGGTCTTACACCGGCTCAGTCTCGTTCGGAGCCGCCCTCTACCTCCTCTCCCACGAGCCGTTTCAGGCGTTGGCAGTTACAGCCGCGCTCGTGCTCACCGTCTTTTTACTCTCACGGCTGAAGCACCGCGGCTTTACACACCACGCACCAGGAGTGGTCATTTTTGCGGTGCTCTTGTACGCGGCGTTTTCTGTGCTGAACTTCTCGTCGCCGGTCGTGGTTACTGGGTTTGGAGTGGCGGGGTATTTGAGCCACCTCGCTGCAGACTTCTTCTCCACTCGGAGCAAAAGAAAAGCCAACAAAGCGAGCAAGCAAACAGGCAAGCGAGCAAGCAAGTAGGTAAGAAAAATGAAAGGTTTAAAAGGGAAGGGAAAACCTGCGGTAGTGGGCGTGCTGAAAAGCCTCTCCGTTCAGGAGGCGTTGCGAGCGAAGGAGAGCGGGGCGGACGCGGTAGAGTTGAGAATTGACCTCTTGAATTTAGATTTGGGGGAGAAGGTAAATTTGGAGAGGGGGGGGAAGGGAGAGGAGGAGGGAGTAGAGAAGGTGCGAGAGTTCGTTGCGAGATTCAAAAAGGAGGGCGGGGGACTGCCAATAATCGCGACGAACCGCAGAAAAGAGGAAGGCGGGTCTTTCGGGGGCACCGAGGAAGAGCGGGTTGGTCTGCTAACTCGCCTCCTCGAGACTGCGGAGCTGGACGCTGTAGACATCGAGTTCTTCGCTCCCGAGGCGGGGAAAAAGGCTGTTTTAGAAACAGCGAGAAGACACCGCAGAACCGTTATTCTCTCGTTCCACGACTTCACAGGAATGCCAAGCCGCGAGGAGATTTTGGAAATCGTTGCGAGAATGCACGAGGAAGGTGGGGGAACAGGTGAGGGCGGGTGCGTTGCAAAAATCGCGGTGACGCCGAGGACTCTGGGCGACGCTCTGTTTCTGCTTGACCTGACCTACAAACTCTCAAGCGAGGGGAAGGCGGTGGCTACGATTGGAATGGGTGCAGTAGGAAGGCACTTGCGAGTAGTTGCACCCCTCTACGGCTCTGCACTGACCTACGGCTTCCTGGAAGGCGAAGAAGGCGAAGAAGGAGAGGGAGGGGAGGAAGGAGAGGAAGGAGGAGTGGCTGTAGCACCGGGTCAGTTTAGTGTGAAGGAGTTAAGGGGAATGCTGCAAAATCTAATCTTCTGAACGAGTTTATTGATTCTACGCACTGCATTCCCCGAGCCTTTAAAATCCGCCCTACCGCCTCACGAAACCGCCGTTCCACCCGCACTCCCTCTCGCTCCAGCCGAGCCGAGAGTTTCTTGTTAAACCCGTTCCCCGCCCTGTCGTAGTCTGTCAGAATCGCGACCCTCTTCTTCTTGTACTTGCTCCCCAAATAGTCAACGAGCCGAGCGCAAGAGAAGCCCGAGCAGCACATCAAAATCTCCTTCGTAGTCCCCAGCCCCCGCAGCGCTGCTTTATCTCGAGCACCCTCAACAACGACCGCGTCCACAAAATCGTCCATCTCCTGAACCAGGCTCTCCAACGCCTGATAAATCTGATAAGCCTCGTAGTCCCTTTTCCAAGTTGGCTGCATTCTCATATTAGAAATTAATATAACTAAACTTTGTGAAATAGTCTCCCCCAGCTCTCTCGTGTCAACGCAGAGCCCTACCAAAGAAGGCGCTGCATCTTGATTCTACACTCCCCTCTAAATACTTTCACGCCCAAAGGTACCTTATTCCTCTCAAACAGCCTTCCAAAAAAAAAAACCTTCCAAAAAACTTTTCAAAAGAAAAATTTAAAAGGAAATTTTATGCTCACTTTTGTCGGTCTCGGGTTGTACGACGAGAAGGACATTACTTTGAAAGGTTTAGAAGCGGTGAGAAAGGCAGACAAGGTCTACGCCGAGTTCTACACCTCCCCCCTCGGCGGAAGGACGGTAGAAAAAATGCAAAGGGTGTACGGCAGGCGAATTTCTGTCCTAGAGCGGAGCGACTTGGAAGAGAACGCGGAGGCGGCGGAGAGCGGCGGGATTTTGGAGCTGGCGAAGAGCAAAAATGTGGTCTTGCTCTGCGGTGGCGACTCGATGGTTGCGACTACGCACGTTGACCTCCGGCTCAGGGCGATCGACAGAGAAATAAAAACGCGACTAATTCACGCACCCTCGATTTTGTCCGCGGTCGCAGGTCTCTGCGGGCTTCAGAACTACAAGTTCGGCAAGTCCGCAACCGTCTCCCCGCCCTACCCCCACGGCTGCGGAGGCGTTATTTCTGAAGTCCCCTACGACACTCTAAAAGCAAACAAAGAAAGGGGACTGCACACTCTGCTCTTTCTCGACATCTCGATGAGCGTAAACGAGGCGTTAGGGCTGCTGGAAACGGTTGAGGAAAGAAGGCGAGGCACGGTGCTTAAAAATAAAAAATCAATAATCGTCGGAATTGCGAGGGCAGGCTCGGAAGAGCCGGTTGTAAAAGCAGATTATTTGGAAGGTTTGAAGAGCTACGATTTTGGCGAACTTCCGCACGTGCTCGTTGTTCCCGGAGAACTGCATTTTCTGGAGAAAGAAGCGTTAGTGAAAATAGCCAATTTCCCTGCACCTTAAAATCAAAAAAATAAAAAAATGAGAAGGGAAGAAAAACCCCCCTTCTCTTTCTCTGTTCTTGTCCTGTTCGCTTGTTTCGCTTGTTTGTTTTTGTTCAAACTTTTTACCGGCCGTAGTAACCACCGATAATCAGGTCTCGCTCGCCTGCGGGTTTGAACTCTCTCAGCGCACCTCTTCCGTACTCTCTGGTCACGTAGCCACGGTCGAACGGCAGGTCACGGTCCGAGAACGCTACCTTCCACAGCGGCGACAGCACCCACGCGTCCTTGTTCGCAAGGTGTGCTCCTGCAACCAGACCACCGTACGCACTCTGGTGTCCCACGTTCATCGCGTAGTTCGGGTAGTTCACGCCTCGCATCTCGAACGGCATTCCCTCGTCGCTCTGGTACGAGTACGAACCGCACGCCGTGCACTGGTCCTGCAAGTCGTATCCGTAGAATCCGAGTCTACCGACACGCTCGTAGTGTCCAAGCATCGACATCGACCACGCACTCAGGGTCGGCTGTGCAAGTCCTGTTGCGCACGCAACGGCACTACCGCATCCCGCTGCTGCACAGCACGCTCTCACTGAACCACCGAAGTGCGACTCCGCAACCGTCGGGTACGCCTCGTACTGCGTCAGGCAGTAGTCGTTCTCAGCACGGATTATCTTCTCCAGAATATCCATGTTCAACTTGTCGCCCTTTAACAGCTCGCCGTTGTTCTCTTCGTTTATGTAATCTCTACCGATCTCACATCCCTTGTAGCAGAAGTCCTCCAGGATGTTGTCCGTGTAGGTCGCGCTCGCGTACTGCGTGAACCCGACACCGCCCGACATGTAGGTTCCGAACCACAGCTGGTCGTAGACCATCGCCGCAACTGCAATGCTCTCCAACTCCGCTCTTATCGGGTCGTTCGGGAACAACGCTGGCGATCTCGTGCTGTCCGCGTTTATTCCTAACGGCATTCCTGAACACTCGTTCTGCGACCTCGCCCTCTTCACTGGCATAAAGTTCGAGAGTTTGACCACAGCCGCGTGCTTCGCGTAGTAGGCGAACTCGCCGGTCGCCGACTCACCCGCACACATCTTGTATGCGTTTATCATCGTCATCCCGACCTGCATTCCTACCCACCTGAACATCGTTCCGCCGTCTGTCATTCTGCCCACGACCGTCGGCATCCAGAGAATCTGCCAAATCTTCTTCCCGATTGCGTCTTTCAACTGGTCTGCCTGCTCGCCCGGCTTCTCCCAGCCTGCTGGGAATTCCTTGTTTATGTCCAGCACGAACCTCCTGTCCAGCGCGTCTGCAAGGTCGTCGTCGCCTGTGAATATCTTTGCGTAACTGTCGTTCACGAGCAACGGCTTCGTCTCAACCATGTGCTCCTGAATAACCGCACCGCCAGGCAGCGCGTGGTTCAGCACTTCCATGTAGTGGCTGATTGTGTCCGGCGTTACTTCCTTGCCCAACCTCGCTTCTAACAGTCCGTGTGCGTCGTCCAGTCCCAGGATAATTCCTCTCTTCATATCGTCCCAGCACTGCTGCATCGCGGCGTTGTTTATCCAGTGCAGGTCGTCCGCATTCACCATTATGTCCGTGTGGTTCATCATATACGGCATCAGGTACCTCTGCCCCTGCGGCATTCCCACATCTGGATTGTATCCAGGAGTTCTCACGGTTCGGTTCTCTACCATCCGCTTCGCTTCCTCGATGAACTCCCGCTTCCTCATTCCTCCTTTCTGGGCAATTCCTCCGTACACATAGAACTTAGTCGTTGTACTCTCTGGCTTCTCGGCGAACTTGTCCGACATCGCCTTCAAGAAATTGTGCTGTACGTCTCTATATGGCATTTTATTCTACACCTCCTCTCGGTACAAATAATTTCAAGTCCTTCACTCCTATGTCCTTCTTCCCGCCTTTTATCTCTGACATCTTCTTCCAGGGTTGGAATCCGCCGACTGTCCTCTTCCAGTGGATCTGTGCAGTCACGTCCATCGACTCTGGGTCGTCCACTTCCTGCCAAACACCGCCCTGTGCGTTCCTGTACATCGTCGTTCTCTTGAGCAGCTCGTCCTCTGGCAGCGGCTTTCCTAAGACTACTTCCTTGTCCATCGCACCGCCGATCATATCTTTCACGTAGATGACTTCTCCGCCCTTGCCTTTTGACCATCTCCGCAGTGCGTCGAACATCATTCCGTCCTCGTCCAGTCTGACCGCGTGCCCGTGCACTGTCCTTCCTCTCAGTCCTGTCCTCGCAGTGTCGTAGAGTTCGCAGTCTATCTGCTCTTTCGTTATCTTTTCGATGTCTCTCTCACGCCCTTCTATGATCGTCCTTCCTGACAACACACCTGGGTCTACACCCTTGTATCTGGTGTACGCTGCCCACGCTCGCTGGTAAGGCGTTATCGGTGCGAACATCATTGAGTCGGTGTACTGTACGTACCGAATCCTGTCGCCTGCCTTCGCTCCCTCTGTCGGCTCTACCATTTCACGAACCGCGCATTCAGGCTCTTCCATCTCCTCGAGTGGCGGGTGAATGCTCTTGTACTCCTCTCCTGGTGCCCTGTGTGCAAGCAGTCTCACAATGTCTTCCTCTGCAATGTCCCTCAATTTCTCGTAGGTGTAGTTCGGATCCATGTAGTTCCTTCTGTTCTGTGCTATATGGCTACTTCCAGCCGTATATTGTGGCATTTTCTTTTTCCTCCTTTCTCCTTTTTTTCTCCTTTTACATTATCTCCTGCGCACCCTCGGCGACCGCCTTCATCGGCTCTGCAAACTCCGGAATCGCTCCCAGCACTTCTCCGTACAGCGCTGATGTCCTCGCTGGTATGAAATACATCGTGTCCGCGTCTATGCACATCGCAGCACAGAAGCACGGGATAAACTGCCCCTTTGCGTGCCTTGTAACGATGTGGTTTCCGTAGAACACACCCGGACCACCGCCTCCGTAAATCGAGTGCGAGAAGAACGAACTCGAGACTGACGCTCCTTGTGCCATTCCAAAGTCAGGTCCCGGCAGCCCTGTCTCTCTCTCCATCAAACAGCAGCTGTACATAATGTTCGATGGCACTGGCTGTCCTGCTCGCATTGATGCACAATTCACACACACTGCAGCAAGCATTCCCGCGCTCGCGTACGCGTTCCACAACTGCATATCGTCGGCGTCGTAAACCACGAACCCAGACGGCATCTCCTTCAGCGGCTTTATCACTCCGTCCGCTTTTGCTCTCTCCACCGTGCTGTAAACCACATCTGCAAGCGTCCCTGTCTTTCCGTTCTCTTTTATCAGGTCGCGCAGCATGTTGTTCGCGTTCAGCCCCTCGTACGCCAAGTCCAAAAGATGCCCTCTCTCGTGCGGTCCCATGCAGTTGCCCATCTCGAATTGTGCTGCCTCTTCCAGAATCATCGCCAGCGCTGCACCCTGCATCGCTCTCTTCCGCACCGTCGCTGCCAAGTGGTTCACCGGAATGTTCCTCAGCACAAATCCCGGACCCTCGTTCTTTATCGGCACATCGACTAACATCTTCACTGCGCCGTCTGCTGGGTCTGGGTCCTGCGGATACATTCCCCACACTGCTGCATGCACATAAGGTGCTTCCCACATACTCACATCGCAAACATCGATGATCGCATGCGTCAGCGCACCCATCGCAGCCGTGAGACCAACCGAGTAGTCGCTCAAAATCCTAGCGCTCGGAACCTGCGTCAGCATCCGCTTTCCGCCTGCCATCAACTCGACATTCGTGTCGTCGTCCTCGCTAACACGCAGCATGTCTTCTACTTGTTCCGCTATCGCTTCCGCGTTCGCCAGTATCGGAAAGTCGTGTCCTACGCCGCGGATTACCATTCCTTTGCCTGCTATTGTTCCTGTTGCTAACTTGTTCTCCAGCTTCGCCAAGTCAACCGCACCTGTCCGAATGGTCAGGTTAACGATTTTCTTTATCGCTGGGTTCTTTAGTGGACTGATTGCCTCTAACGGCACGTTGCTCGCCAGTTGGTTGCCCCTGTCGTCGTATAGATCTACTTCATCTGCCATATTTTCCTTTTTCCTCCTTTTTTATTCTACCCACTCTTTATGGGCAAGTTTTAACAAAGAAACGCATCTTTAAAAGATTTTCTTTTTTTCTCAAGCCTCCAAAAATGAGAAGCATTCTTGTGCGTGTTTATTAATTTAATTCACACAAATTGTGGTGGTTTCTAAAAAATATGACAATGTTTGTTAACAACCTCCCTCTACCCTCACACACTCCTTCCCTCTCTATTTCCCTCTCTCTTTCCCACCCTAATTCTGGCATTGTTAAGTGCTTGTTAAGTGCTTTTTCTTTCGCGATTTCTAACTTTAGATTTCTAACTTTAGATTTCTAACTTTAATCTAATAATCTAATCCTCTTTTATAAGACATAGCTAATCCTCTTTTATAAGACATAGAAAAGTAATATTGAAAATAATATAGAAAATAATATTGAAACATTTATTTAGTCAGTAAAAATGCCAGAAGAAAAGAAGAAGAAAAGTTGGATAGAAATAGAAGCCGAGAAGGCGGATAAAGAAGAGGGCGGACGGAAAGCACAGATAATCGAGAATGCAAAGTGTGAAAATTGCGGAAAAGAGGTGGAAGAAGGAGAATACATCGTGGTTCGGGGTAGAGTTCTTTGTGCAGAATGTTACGAGGGGGAATTGGAAGAAGGAATGGATATGGGAGCCGCGGACGTCGCTGGAGCGGGGTGAGAGACCGGGGTAGGAGACCAGGGTAAAAGATGAGAAAGGAAGAAAGAGGGAACGAAGAAGTAAAGAAGAGGAAAGGGGAGTAAAAAGGAGAGAGGAAGAATGAGGAAAATGGAAGAGAAGAAGAAATATGCACTGCCGATTCCGCGGGCGATAACAACCGGGATAGTATTTGAGGCTGTGGAGAAGTTTGGGCTGGAACTGGATCAAGAGAAGCCGCCAGAAGACGCGTTTGATCCGAGGACTGACCTGCCAACGAAGGATTACGTGCCCCGGATGCTACTGTGGGGCGACTCGCCAGAGCAGGTGCTGGCTGCGAAAGAGTTCATTTACAAGAAGCACGAGGAATGGATAAATAATGTAGATGAGTTTCGTAGGAGGAGGATTGAGCAGATTCAGAGAAAAATGCGAAAATAAAACTTCTCTTTAAAAACTTTAGCAAAGAAAGAAGGTTTTTCCAAAGAAGGGGGAGAAGAGAAGGAATCTTAGCTTTTTGAGGTAAATTTTTATAGAGACAAAACAAATTATATTTATGTTAAACACGATGAAAAAAATGGAAGGGAAAAGGGCTAACAAAACTTTGTCACGCTCCTCTTATCTTCAGCGAAAGGAAACGGCAAAAAAACAAAAGAAAAATAACTGCCAGCAGGGAACGGAGACAGATAAGAGGGAAGAAAAAATTAGGAGGTGAGAAAAAAATGAAAACCAAAAGCAAAAACCTAAAAAGAAAAGCGATGGCATTGGCGATTTGCACGGTCTTTTTGGTGGCAGTCTCAGGAGCAGTAGCAGGGACAGCCGAAGAAAGTGCAGCGGAAGGCACAGACCAAATCTACCTTCACTCAAATCTCAGCGCGCTAAAACCGATTGAAAACCCGGTCTACACTGATTGGCACGAGCTTTACCCAACTTACTGCAACTGGTACAATCTTAGCGGCTGGAGGGACAACGGCGACGACGTGCTCAGCCCCTGCGATTCAATCGAATTGACTGACGCAGACGGAAAAGTGGGAAAGTACCACGTGGACGAGGTGACGGTCACGATCACCGTTGTACCTGTGGACGCAGTAGGTCAGGCCAAGCCGACGTACCTTGATTTCACGGGCGGCTACGACGATATAAAAACGGCAATGTACGAGCCACCCGGCACGATTTGGCACGAAATTTATCCAAGGTTCTGCCAAAAATATGAGTTGCAGTGGTGGAAGGACAACGGCGACCAGCACCTCAGTTACTGCGACTACATCGGGCTGCTGGACAAAACAGGAGCAGAAAATCCGTACCACGTGGAAGAGGTAACCATTGACATCATCGTAACACCCGAGCCAACAACAGAGAAGCCCGACCTCGTGGTCGAGAAGAAGTGGGAGGAGCACGGAGACATAAAAGGGACTTACACGGTCTCGTACGTTATTCACAACAAAGGCACAGCAACCGCACCCGCGGGACACCACACCACTTTGTACGTTGACGGCGAAGCAATTGAACACAAACCCGTGCCGGTGGCTCTGAGACCTTGCCAGACCTACGAGGACACTTTCAGAACGGTAGTGAAATGCACGCCGCCTGAGGACAAAATAACAGTCTGCGCCGACAACTTCGGCACGATCGACGAGCTCGACGAGACGAACAACTGCCTGACGAACATCTGGAAATGCCCTGGCACACCACCAGTACCAGAAATCTCGGTAACAACCGACAAGTTCGAGTACTGCCCCTGCAACACGATGGTGATTACAATAAACATAAACAATCCGACGAAGAACCCGGTAACATTCAAATGGTACTTGGGAGCGCCGACGCTGGGGTATTGGGCAAAGATGTACAGCATGAGCATCCCTGCAGGCTACAAGAAAACATTCACGGTGGAAATGCACGTCGAGAAGTGGAGCGAGACGCCGTTCAGTGCTGTGTGGTACGTGGACTTGCAGGACCCGGAAACAGGAAAGGAGTTAGCAGCGGACTGTGCATGCTGGTCGTACGCCTACCCGTACTGTCCGAAGTGTGAATCAGAGACAACGCCAACATCGCTGCAGGAAATAGCGATAGGAATAGAGGAGCAAATAAAAGGCGGTGCGTAGTGCAGTAAGTAAAAAGCACGACTGCGAAGCCTTGACAAAGAAACGGACTATAAAAAGTTTGGGGGGTTTTCATTTTTTACCCCCTGTTTTTATTTTTGAAAAACTCTAAACCCGCAGACCGCCGAGAAGAGCGACAAACAACGCCGCTGCGATTATGTCCGCGGTGGAACCGGGGTTCACTCCCTCTTTTATCAGTTCCTCGTCAAACTCCTCCACCTCTCCTCGCTTGCAGCCGGAATTCACAATCTCCTCCGCCCGCCTCCGAACAGACTCGCTCTTCTCCGCTCCAAATTTCATCTCAACAAAAGTGTCCCTCTCCTCGGAAAGCAGCCTCAGGTAAGCGTTAGTGACGGCGTCGTTCACTCTCCGCTCCTTGTCCTTGTTTTTGATCCAATCCTTTAGCAGTTCCGCGTACCTAAAAGTCTTCTCGAACCCGCCCACCAATTCACGCGAAATCAAGTCGTAAGACGCCGAAATCTCAAGAATCTCGTGCAAACTCTTCCCGCTTGCTCGGATTTCCCTCACCCCTCCCGCGTCCGTCAGGTCAAACTCCGGAACCCCTGCTCTCACTTTTACCTTCGCCTTTGGAAACGCACGGTAAAGTTCTACCGCGTCCTCAACGCTGGTGTTCTGCACCACTTCCTCTGCCCGACGCTTTAAGAGGCCAGGGTCAAGGTCAGGCTTGTAAGACCCTGCAGCCACCGCCAGTGGAACAAGCAGAAGCAGTGCGCCAAAGTGCGTGTTCCCTCCACTTTGCCACGCAACGCTCTCTTCTACCGCCCTTCTTACCAACTCTCCCACTCCCACACCTCCTCCTCCCTTCCACGCGAACCCTCTCGCAGCCGCCTCTCTCAAGACGGGGTAAACCGCGACCGCAGAAGCGAGGAAATGCTCGTAGCTCGTCTCTGCAAAGTCGTGCGTTCTGCTTACATTTCCGGGCTTCGGGTAAGCCGAGACCTCGAGTAGCAGAGCCAACTGCCCACTCCTCGCAACGTCGTCCTCGTTCATCTTATTTGGGCAAGGAGACCCAGTCCTTCCGACTCCTTATCAAACCTCCTAAATCCTTCTACTTCCTTTACCGCTTAGATATTTCCCTTTACCGCTTTATTTATCTTAGCGTGACTGCCCTTTGCCTGTCTCTAAAATGTGAACCCAAGCTGTTAGTATTTCGTAAGCCCTGTAAGCGAAGCCCTGTAAGCGAAGAGAAACTCAAACCACTTTATTAATGTCAAATACGCGATTTTATCAATTCTCCGAGCCCCGCAAACCGCTCCCTCCACTCCTGCACCCACCCTTCCTTCGCGTCCAAAGCCACAAACGGCACGCCCTCGGAGTAGCAGCGAGCAATTCGCCTGTCGTACGGAATTTCAAGCAGAATTGGAATCCCCTCAGCCTTGCAGTAGTCGTAGATCCCGCGGTCGCCGAGCCCCGCTTTATTTACGACCACGCCGAAACGGATTTTTAGTAGTCTGAGTACCTCAACCGCGAGCCGTAGGTCGTACAGTCCAAACGGCGTTGGCTCGGTAACGAGCAGACAGTAGTCGGTGTTCTGCACCGCTGCAATCACAGGGCACGCCGTTCCGGGCGGTGCATCAATGATCACGGTCTTCTTTGGGTTGAGTTCCTCTTTAACTCGGTCGATCAGCGGTGTCGCCCGAACCTCCCCGATATTTAGCACCCCGTACACGAGTTCTATTCTGCCGTCTCTACTTCTTCCTTTCTTGACAACGCCGATTTCTCTCGGCTCTTCGCTGATTGCAGCACGCTGCTGCTGGCAGACCAACCTGCACAAACCACAGCCGTGGCAGAGTTCGGGAAAGACCAGCACTTTCCTCGGCAGCACAACGATCGCGTTGTACTCGCACGCAGAGGCGCAGGACCCGCAGTAGTCGCAGAGTTCCTCGTTAACCTTCGGCACCAACGTCTGCGCCGGCTTCACCGCCTCAATCTTGGGCTTAAGGAAAATGTGAGTGTTTGGCTCCTCAACATCGCAGTCCAAGAGTTGCACCTCCGTCGAGAAGGACGAAGCAAGAGAAAGAGCGAGGTTCAATGCGACGGTGGTCTTCCCTGTGCCTCCTTTTCCGCTTGCTACTGTCAAAATCATTGCTACTTCAGCGAGACCTCTTGAAAGGCAGGCGAAGTTCCCTGCCCCCGCCACCTGTGTGTCTGTAGTCGTGGAAGCTGAAAATCCCTGAGGCGAGGCTGGAGGTCGCCTGCTGCTTCCTCCAGAAAGTCGTGTGTCGGAACTTCCTCAACTCCGCTTCTAACCTCCTTCTCTGCTCCTCCCTTTCCTCTCCGCCTTCTCCTCCTGCACCAGTTTCAGTCTCGTGCTCGTGCCAGAGCCGTTTAACGCTCGCAAAAATCTCGCCCAACTCCTTGTCGTCCGTGTAGGTGCAGACGAGCCGGCTAAGTTCGTCGCAGACCTCCTTCAAGCCCGCTCTGTACTTTTTTATGCTTTCCTCGTCCCCTGCAGCCAACAGCACTTCACACTCGCTCAACGACCGCTCAAGTCGGTCAAGCGTCCAGCCACTCGCTAAAACTCGGACTTCAGGGTAAAACCGCTTTACAAACTCAGGCTTTCGTGTCAAAATATTTCGGACGCTCACGAGCCCGACAAGCACGCCGTTCTCAACCACCGGCAGCCTTTTTACGCCTTTTGCCAAGGCGAGGTCGCACGCCTCCTCTACCGACGCCTCGGGAGCGACGGTAACCAGCGGCGAAGACATTATTTCTCTCGCTCGAACTTCGCTCGCCCGCTTGTCTCTCCGTAAGACTTTTAACACAATGTCCCGCTCGGTAACAATTCCAGCGGGCTTCGCTGCTGCTGGTGGTTCGCCACCTGAGGTCACAACAACGCTCCCTACGCCCAACTCCGCCATGTCCTTCGCTATTTTAACGACTACCGTCTCCTCGTCCTCTGAAACAACCGGACGGCTCATTATCTCGCGGACTTTCATTTTTTCATTCCTCATTTACAGCGAGCAGCAGCGAGCAGGCTAACCGCGCTCCAGTGGTAAATCCTGTTCAACTCCTCCCAGTCCTTCAGTCCTCGCGACATAAAAAAGATGTTCCCCCAATTTTATGCCCATTTTCCTCAACTCGAAATTAAAGGCTTTTTATATTTAAATTAAACTTTATTTGTGCGGGCTAGCCTGGAGGGTTAGGCGTCCTCTGCAACTCGAAACCGCCGAGACGCGAGGGGCGAAGCTCGAGGAAGGGACCGTAGCTGGCAGTTTCAGCTCGGAGTCCAACGAAGAAGCACCGTCCTGCGGGGTCGTCGGTGGCGCGGAGGCACGCTGGAGGGTTTGTCACCGCACCTTTGTCGCGGACACCGGTTTAGGCCCGGAAGGGAGCGGACTCACTGCGGACGCTCGGCGCTCGCAGGGTAGCGGTGCAGAGGACGGCTTTGAGGGTCTGGCTGGCAGCGAAAGCCTCGACCGAGAGCGTGCCCGCACTCAAACTTTCTTGCTAGATTCAGTGGCGGGTGCGACGCGGGTGCGACGCGGGTGCGACGCGGGTGCGACGATTTTTCACAAACCCTCCCCCCCGAGCACTTCCTCCACACTGAAAATGTCTTTGTCGCCCCTTCCCGAAAGACAGACCACAATCAAATTCTCTTCCCTCTCTTGCTTCTGCTCCTTTGCCACTTTCTCCACTTTCTCCGCTTTTTTCGCTCTCCGTTTCGCTTCTTCGACTGCGTAGTGAATTGCGTGAGCGGACTCAAGAGCCGGAATAATGCCCTCCTTTGTAGACAAAACCTCGAAAGCCCTCAAAGTCTCCTCGTCAGTCGCAGCCCGCATTTTTACCCTGCCCGAGTCCACCAAGTACGCCAACTCCGGTCCAACGCCGGGGTAGTCAAGCCCGGGGGCGAAGCTGTAGGACTGTTTTATTTGACCGTCCTCGTCCTGCAGCAGCTTCGAGTACATTCCGTGCAGGACGCCCTCGGTGCCAGCGCAGAGCGACGCCCCGTGCTCGCCGGTCTCCAAGCCCTTCCCCGCAGCCTCGACGCCGACGAGTTCCACTTCTTTGCCTGCCTCGTTACCCTCCTTGTTCTCCACCTCCTTGTCCTCCAAGAACTCGTAAAATGTGCCGAGAGCGTTACTGCCACCCCCGACGCATGCGACTACGAGATTTGGCAGCCTGCCCTCCGCCCTCAAAATCTGCTCTTTCGTCTCCCTGCCGATGACACGCTGAAACTCACGCACAATCAGCGGGTAGGGGTGCGGTCCCACTACACTGCCGATCAAGTAGTAGGTGTCCTCGACATTCGTTACCCAGTCCCGCATAGATTCGTTTATCGCGTCCTTCAGCGTCCTCGAGCCCGAATCCACAGGGCTCACCTTCGCTCCCAAAAGATGCATCCGAAAGACATTCGGTCTCTGCCGCACAATGTCTTCGGTGCCCATAAAAACCTCGCACTCCAGCCCCAAAACCGCAGCAGCCATCGCGGTCGCCACCCCGTGCTGACCCGCACCGGTCTCGGCAATTACCCGCCGCTTTCCCATCTTTTTCGCCAGCAGGCACTGCCCCAATGTGTTGTTCAACTTGTGCGCACCCCCGTGCACCAAGTCCTCCCGCTTCAGGTAAATCTTCACTCCACCGCTCTTCACCCCGCAGTTCGTCCCACTGCCGTTTGTCCCACTACCGTTCGCACTACTCGCTCCGCCGCACATTTCAGACAGGTTCTTCGCGAAGTAAAGCGGTGTTGGACGCCCTGCGTAAGTCCGCAAAAGCCTGCCCAACTCCTGCTTAAAACTCTTCTCCTCTGAAAGCCAAAAGCGGTTGAACGCCTCCTCAAGCTCCTCCAACGCCGTCATCAAAACCTCGGGTGCGAACTTCCCCCCGAATTTCCCAAACTTTCCCTGCTCGTCCGGTCTGCTTAACATCTTCAACATTTTACCGCCTCCAAGAATTTTTTTACCTTCGCCGCGTCCTTCTTCCGCAGCCTGCTCTCCACACCGCTGGAGACGTCCACTGCGTAGGGTTTCACCACTTTCACCGCTTTTACGACATTTCCAGGGTTCAACCCGCCAGCAAGAATCACTTTTTCTCCACCCACTCGCTCGACAATTTCCCGACTTACCGTCCAGTCGTGCACTCTCCCAGTGCCTCCGATTTCCTCTGCTCCTGCTCCAACCTCCTCTGCTCCTGCTCCAACCTTTGTCCCTACCTCAGTGTCCAGCAAAATCGCGTCTGCAACGCCCTCGTAAGCCAACGCCTCCTCCAGGGACTTCTTTCTGTCGCGACCAACGCCGATTTTTTTTATTATTTTTATCCCGCTTTTTATCTCTTCTCGCAACGCCGCCACAAACTCCACCGACTCCTCACCGTGCAGTTGCACGCAGTCCGCCCCGGTCTCCACGATTGCGGTTATTTTGTCGGTTGGAAGACCGTCCAGCCTGGCGACCACGACCTTAGAGACAAAAATCGGGAGAGCTGCGAATATTCGCTTGGCGTCCTCCAAACTCGTGTAACGGCTCGTTCCCGCCACATTTACCACGCCGACAGCGTCTGCACCTGCCTCTGCCGCCAGCAACGCGTCTTCCACCGAAGTGTTGCCGCAGATTTTCACTCTCATTTTTCTTGTTTCAAGAATTTAGTTCTTTATTTATTCTTTCAAAAAGGCAGACAAGAAGAAAGAAAATGCAGCAAGGAGAGAGGGAAAAAGCAGCGAGGATTCCGTGGGACGAGTACTGGATGAAAATCGTAAAAGATGTGGCAACGCGTTCAACCTGCATTCGACGGCAAATCGGTGCGCTGGTGGTGAAGAAAAATGTAATAATTTCAACAGGCTACAACGGGGCACCGAGAGGCTTCCCGCACTGCCTCGAGGTCGGCTGTCGGCGGGACAAATTGAAAATTCCGTCAGGCGAAAGACACGAAGAGTGCCTCGGGGTTCACGCAGAGCAGAACGCACTTTTGCAGGCGGGCAGGGACGCCGAAGGTGCGACGCTCTACGAGAACGCGTTTCCGTGCAAAATTTGTGCCAAGTTAATAATAAACGCAGGGGTAAAACGGGTGGTAATGTCCGGGGAATACAGCGACCGGGAAGGGCTGAAATATTTGCAGCAGGCAGGTGTGGAGCTCGTTCATCTTTAGTTTTTGTTTAGTTTGGTAAAATGTCAGGGAATTCTTTCGGCAGGAGTTTCAGGGTGACGACCTGGGGCGAGTCGCACGGTGTAGCGGTAGGTGTCGTCGTGGACGGCTGCCCTGCTGGGATCGAACTGTCCGAGGTGGAGGTGCAGCGCGAGTTGGACAGGAGAAAGCCCGGCGTGAGCGAGATAACGACGGCGAGGAAAGAAGCGGACGAGGTGAAGATTTTGTCGGGCGTCTTTGAAGGAAGGACGCTCGGCACGCCGATTTCAATGCTCGTCTGGAACAGAGATGTGGATTCAAGCCCTTACGAGGCTCTAAAAAACATTCCGAGACCGGGTCAGGCAGATTTCTCTTACGAGACGAAGTACAGCGGGGTGCGGGACTACCGTGGTGGCGGCAGGGCGTCGGCTCGCGAAACCGTCGGGCGAGTCGCTGCGGGTGCAGTAGCAAAGCGGATTTTGGCGGCTCAAAATCACGAAATACAAATTCTGGGGCACGTAGTGGAAGTCGGGGGGATAAAAGCGCGGGAAGAGGGGGTTGAAGAGGTAAGGAGGAACACCGAGCGGAACGCGGTCAGGTGTGCGGATTTGGAGGCTGCGGGGAGAATGGAAGAGTTGATAAAAGCAGTTAAGGCAGAAGGCGACAGTGTAGGCGGCGTCGTAGAAGTGATTGTGTTGGGTGCTCCGGCAGGCTTGGGCGAGCCGGTCTTCGACAAACTGGACGCAGAGCTCGCGAAGGCTTTGATGAGCGTTGGTGCGGTGAAGGGCGTTGAAATAGGGGCAGGATTTGAGTCTGCAAGAAAAAGGGGCAGCGAAATGAACGACGAGTTCTTTCTGCAGGAGGCAGCAGTAGAGGACGGGCAGGAGGTCGAGGTAAAGGGAAGGCGAGTGAGAACGAGAACGAACAACGCAGGCGGGATTTTAGGCGGAATCTCAACAGGCGAACCGATAATTTGCAGAATCGCGGTTAAGCCCACTCCGTCTATTTCAAAGCAGCAGCGAAGCGTTGACTTGCGACGGCTGGAGGAGGTGGAGCTAAAAATAAAAGGCAGGCACGACCCCTGCATTTGTCCCAGAATCGTTCCTGTCGCGGAGGCGATGGTTGCACTCGTGCTCGTGGATTTTTTGCTGCAAAAATATTAAAGAAAGTTTTAAGTTTATGTTTTATTAATTAGTAGAGGATCTAACTCTAAATTAGTAGGGGATCTAAATCTAAAGAAATCTAAATCTAAAGCGTAAATGCGAACAGGGGCGAAAAAATGGACGAAGTAGTAAGTGTTGAGGGGCTGTGCAAGCGATACAAGTTGCCGAAAATCGGCAAAGAAGTAGTAGCACTGGACAAAGTCTCCTTCAAGATTGGGAAGGGAGAAGTGCTGGGCGTAATCGGGAAGAGCGGTGCGGGAAAGACGACGCTGCTTCGGATGCTTCGCGGCTACGAAAAGTTTGATGAGGGCGTCATAAAAATGGGCGGGGGGAATGGAGGAACAGAAATTAAAGTGGTGCCTGACTCACCTTACTCGGAGTTCAGGAAGCTGCAAAAAATGACCGCGTTTCACCTTCAGCGCTCCTTCGCTCTTTGGAACCTCTCGGTAGTGAACAACATAATTATGCGGCTGCGGGCGGTGCAGACGGGCGCCGAGGAGGTTCCGCAGATTGAGGACGAGTACGAGGAGTTGAAGGAGCAGGCGATGGAGATTCTTGACCTCGTGGGGCTGCGGGAGAAGTACAACTATTTCTACCCGATTCTGAGCGGTGGAGAGAAGCAGCGGGTTCTCCTTGCTCGACAGCTCGCGAAATCGCCCTCGGTGCTGCTGCTTGACGAGCCGAGTACGATGTCAGACCCACTCTCGCGTGAGGAAATGCTTGAGAGCGTGAAGCGGGTGAAAGAGCGGACAGAGGTCAGCGTTCTCGTCGTCTCGCATATGCCCGAGGTTCACCGCTACCTCTCGGACAGGCTGATTTGGATGGAGGGTGGGAGAATAATTGAAGACGGGGGAGTGGAGGAGATAATCGGCAAGTTTTTAGCCGAGCTCGAGCCGGTAAAACCGCTGACGCCTGTAAGAGACAAGCGGGACACGATGATTGAAATCAACCGTGTCTGGAAGAAGTATGTAATTTACACGAGCAACACGCTGATAAAAACGATTGAAATGCCAAACCTAAACTTGAAGATTCCGAGAGGCGACATTCTGGGCGTAATCGGCCCGTCAGCGATGGGGAAGACCGTGCTAATGCGAATGCTCGCAGGAATTGAGCAGCCTGACAAGGGCTTTGTTCTCTACCGAATCGGCACGGTGGACTTCGCTAACATCGCCGCAATCGGCAGCAGGCGAGCAATGGAAGCGAGGAGCAGACTCGGCGTCCTGCACCAAGAATTCACCCTCCCACCTTTCCAACTCGTTCAAGACGCGTTCGCGCAGAAACTCGGGATAAAGAAACTTGAGATGGTGCGGCAGGCGATGGCCAGGGCAAAGGAGCACGGAATCAGCGATGTAACGCTCGACGCCCTCCTCCGAATCGCGGATATGCCTGAGTTGGAGGCGAAGGAGAAGCTCGAAGAGTTAGGCGTCAGCATAGAAATATTCGACGAGCTCTTCCCGAAGTTCCCGCCGTCCGAGGCTTTTAAAGCCGCTAAACCCTTCCTAAAGGCTCTAAACCTACCCAAAGAGATCTTTGAACGGCACAACAGCGAGGCAAGTGCGGGCGAGCACGTTCGGCTCGCGATCGCGATTCTGATGGCTGCTAACTCGGAGGTTCTCCTCTTGGACGAGCCGTTTGGCGACCTCGACCCGATTTCAATGCGAAAGGTTGCGAACTCAATCAAAGAGCTGAACCGCGAGTTCAACACCACGATTTTAGTCGTGAGCCACCAGCTTGATGTTGTTCGGGAACTTACGCACGAGGCGATTATGATCGACGAGGGCGAGATTGTGATGCGTGGCGACCCGAACGAGGTCTGCGACGCTTTTATCGCGCTGGGAAAGCCGGAAGAGTAAGGAGAAATAAAAAGGATAAAATAAAGAGGATAAAATAAAAAGGAAAAAGAAGAAGAATTTTGCTCCGCTGGTGTAGTTCGGCCAAGCATTTGGGCCTCTCGAGCCCACGACCGGGGTTCAAATCCCCGGCGGAGCATTCACAGTGACTACTCCTACAGTAAAGCACGTGGGAGCAGTCACAACAAGAAAAGAAGGGCAGGTGAAATGGGTAAGACACCTGCAGGGTTTAAGAGAGTTGAGGAAGAGGCAGAATTCTGGTTTTCATTGTAAGAACTCCTCTAAAGTTTTGCTTTTATGCTTTTCGGCTCTGCCTCTGCTTCTGTACTTGTGTTCGCAGCTCTGCTCCTCGTCGATTATGTGAATTACGGTGTAGCCGCGGAGTTTAAGCGCGTCCGCAATGAACCGGCGGTGGCACTGCGAGAACCGAAGTTCAGCGCAGACGACTGCAACTCGTCTCGTGCTCGTGCCTGCGAGCTCCTCAAGACAAGTCAAACCCTTCTCAAATTCTTCGGTCTCAGTAAATTTCTTGTAGCCTCCTTTTCGGTGCCCGCCGAGTTCTGCGAGGTGGAGGTATTTCACGCCACGGCGGTTCAAACTCGCCTCGAGGTTCTCTTGGTTGAAGTGCTTGAACTTAGACCGCGGGAAGCGTCGCACGTCTGCCACTGCCTCAATTCGGTAAGCCCCAAGCAAGTCCAAAAACCCCTCCAAACTCCTCTTACTTGTCCCGACAGTCCAGATTTTCATTTGCAAGCGAAAAGCTTTGCTAAAAAATAAAAAACTAAAGAGCCGGCGCCCTTACCGTCTTGCCCTGCAGCACCGCCTCTTCTGAAACGCTCTGTTCTACCTCCCGCAACGCCACCGTCTCGTTCTTCATAAGTTTTATTTTGTAGGGTGCCGCGACAGTAAATCCCTCAAGTTCAAAATCCGTTCCTTCGGTTGAGTACGGCACGACGAAGGAGTAGGTGCCGTTCGAAAGAGTTCTTGCGGAGTAAACGAACTCTCTTCCTTGGTTTGAGGTTACGTTCGTGGAGATTTCAACGACCGAGCCGTTAGGTGCAGTCCCTTCTACACTCCCTTCTACCCTCGCACCCTTCACGTACTCAAAAACCTTCACGAATTTTATTTCCTGCCCTCCCTGCCAGCCCATTGAAATTATGGTGCTCGGGGACTCGTGAACGAGCCTGTAGTGGCGTAAAGGCTGCAGGTAAAGGTCCTTGCCAAGTTCCACGCCAGTGCCGTCGAACAAGTGAAGGCGGGCTTCCATCGTGCTGTAATATTTCGCGGTCGGTGCAATTTGCGGTCCCTTCTCGGTGTTCACCCGCATAATGTAGCCGCCGGTGTCTTTAGCCCACGCCGTAATCGCGCTGAACTTCGGCGTAAGCCCGAGCCTGCTGCAAATCCCTGTTACATCCGCCATCTCAAAGTCGCTCACCACGTACCTCGTGCCAAGTTCGTCCAAAATCCAATTCGCCTCCTCCTCGTCCCGCGAGACGAAGAAAGTGCAAGCACCGGGTCGCAACGAGCCGTCCTCGTTCCGCCCTCCGATTCCACCTTGGAACGGGTTGGAATTCGGAATTCGGTGTGCGTAGAGCGTTATCACATGCCCGTAGTCCCACCAACTCATTACACCGTACGCGCTCTCTGGATATTTGTAGTCCACCCCTCGCGGCGGCTCTTCGTACAATTCATAATAATTCACCCCCGGGTCAGGCGTGTTGTTCCTCATCCAAAACAGCGACTCGTACCAGTCCTCAGGGAAGACCGAAGGACCGCTCTTGGCGTGGTAGTAGGACCACTTGAAATTGTCGGGCAGGTTCTCTGGGAACGAGTTAGTGAGGTTAAAAGGGAAGGGGTAGAAAAGAATGAGAATTATCAAAAAGACCACTAAAACGCGGTTTGGAGCGCCGTATTTCTTTAGCCCTCTCCTCACACTCTTCTCGCTCTTCTTACTACCCTTACTACCCTTACTCGCCTCTGCCTTCTGCTTCTGCCGCTGCCTCTCTTCTACCTTCTGCTTTCCTTTGACCTTCCTTTCATTTTTCCTCACCGCCCCTGCTCCTGCCCCCTTTCCCGTCCCCGCTCCTGCCCCCTTTCCCGTCCCCGCTCCTCCTTCCATCTCGCTGCTGAAAAAATCAAAGCCCAACCGCGTCGTCCGAACTGCGAACAGACCACAGAGCAGTGCCACATTCACCGCGTAGTAGTAGACGAACCGACTCATCCCAATCGGAGGCGGAGAAATGCCCAGCATATCAAAAATAACGCCCAAAATCAGCAGGTTTATAAAACTCCAAACCAAAAACAAAGACTCCTCCGCCCGCCATTTCTTTACAACGCTGTAAATCACAAACCCAAACCCGGCGAGCGAGATGTAGAAGCAGGTGGAGAAGTTCCTCAGGGCAGCGTCCAGCGTCATCGGGTGCATTTCGCCCAGCACTTCCATCGCAATCCCGTATTTCACCCACCCAAACGCATTTGCAAACGAGGCGTACAACGAAGGCGTCGCGAGCCGCAAAACGACTAAAATCGCAATCCCCTCCGCCAAAAGCACAAACAGATACGCGTAGGGCACCATTTTTCTCCGTGCCAAGACCGAAGAGGTCGCACTCAAGACCAGAACCACGACCGCTCCGATGAGCATTGACGCCGTGTGCACCGAACTGTACATTCCCGAGTGATTCAAGAACGGCGAAATCATCAAGAGCGGAATTAGAAACACAGGAACGCCGACGATGCAGAGGTAGTCGGTTGAGTTGCCACGCAGGTGCTCAAAGATAAATTGAGCGAAGAGAGCGACGAAAACGATGAAGACGAAGAGGACGCAGCCGACCCAAGTGAGTGCGTAAAGACCAAACGAGAAGCCTGCAAGGAAAATAAAGACCAAAACCTTTCTCAAAGACGAAAAGTCCCTTTTCGCCACTGCAGCCGCTAACTGCTCGAAAGTTACGCCGCCTGCTCCGCACGCCTTCGCCTCCTTTAACGCCAACACCAAAAAGAGCATTGCTACCGTGCTAAAGAGGAGTTCGGCAACGTGGTGGTCGGCAGCCCCCAAAATCGAGCGGAACAAGAAGCCCGGCAGAATCGCGATTAAGAACGCCGAGACCAAGCCCACTGCCCTGCTGTACAACTCTTTTCCGATGAAATAAACAGGAAAGACAACCAGAGCGCCGAGAACCGCGGGGTAGTAAGCCAAGACAGTTTCCATTAATTCCTGCGTCGGCGCGCCCAAGCCGAGCAGCCAAGTAAAGAAGGCAGGGATTTGGTCGAAGAGTGGGGCGAAGTGAAGGTGGTCTCCGTGCGGGTAGAGTGTGTAGGGGTCGAAGAAAATCCTGTGCGGGTAGTGCCCGCCGAAGAGCAGGTTCTCAACCAGCCGCACGTGGTACACTGGGTCGTCAGACCCAAACATTACCCGCCCGCCGCCAACGAAGACGCGGTCGTAAGGCAAGACCGTTCTTATGAGAAGTGAGATTCCAAAAATGACATACAAAATGTTAAAAACTGGCAGTCGCTCGAGGAGCGTCCGCAGTCTCGCAGACCCAAGGTCAAGGCGGAAACTTGATTTTTTCGAAATGAGAATTGGCAGAATTCCTGCACCCGCAGCGATGAAAAACAGAAAACTCACCCTCCTGCCCTCCTCGAAAAAAATTGTCGGGCTAAAGGCGGTTACAAGTGGGTAAAAAATTATGAAGGACTCAAGCAGAATCAGCGAGCCGTAAAAAAGCCATTTATTTTGCAGCCTGTCTCGCAGGCTCTCTCGCAGGCTCTCTCGCAGCCTGTCTAACTGTAGCGTTGCGTTCGGTCTTGTCTTTTTCTGTTTCCCGCCCTCTCCGCTTCGTTTCATCCTTTCTACAAATATTTTCCACTCTCTTTAAATAGCTCTTTTTATTAAACAACCTTCAAACCAAAAACAAATGAAAATTGACTTTGACTACCGCAAAATTGGGCTAAAAGCAGGCTTGGAAATTCACCAGCAGCTCGACACGAGGACAAAACTCTTCTGCGAGTGCCCCACCGCGCTGCGGGACAAACGCGAGTCCAACCGCAGTTTCAAACGCTACCTGCGGGCGTCGAAGAGTGAAATGGGTGAGGTGGACGCGGCGGCGCTCGAAGAGGAGAAGTACAGCAGGACTTTCGTTTACCGAGCCTACGACAGCACTTGCTTGGTCGAGAACGACGAGGAGCCGCCGGGGGAGTTGAACCGCGAGGCACTTGAGATTTCGTTGGAGGTGGCGCTGCTTCTGGGAATGAAACCAGTGGACGAGGTTCACACGATGCGGAAAATCGTGATCGACGGCTCGAACACCTGCGGCTTTCAGAGAACCGCGTTGGTTGCGACCGACGGCGGAATCGAGACTCCAGAGGGTTTTGTCGGCGTGGACTCGCTCTGTCTCGAGGAGGACGCGGCGCAGAAAGTGGAGACAGAGGGAGAGGGCGACGCGGTCGTTTTCTCTTTAGACCGACTGGGCATTCCGCTCGTGGAAATCTGCACCGCTCCCGACATAAAAACCGCAGAGCAGGCGAGGAAGGTGGCAGAGCAGCTCGGAATGATTCTGCGTTCTACGGGCAAGGTGAAACGCGGGCTTGGGACAATTCGCCAGGACATTAACATCTCAATCGAGGGCGGCGCTCGTGTGGAACTAAAAGGCGTTCAAAACTTACGGCTGATTGGGAAAATCATTGAGAACGAGGTCGTGCGGCAAACGAACCTTCTTAAACTGCGCGACGAGTTAAAGAGGCGAGGAGCGAGGGTAGAGCGTAGAATCGTGGATTTGTCGAGCGTTTTTGAAGGAAAAAGATTCTTAAAAAGAAAATCTTTACCAAAAGAAATAAAATCCGGAGGGGGTGTGTTTGGCGTCTGCCTGCGTGGTTTCGGCGGTCTGGTTGGGCGAGAAATCCAACCAGGGCGGCGGTTTGGTAGTGAGTTGGCGGACTTTGCGAGGAAGTGCGGTGCGGGTTTAATGCACACCGACGAACTTCCTGCTTACGGCGTGAGTGCAGCGGAAGTGGGGCGAGTGCGGAGAATTTTTGGGGCTGCCGAGACAGGAAAGGACTGCGTAGTGCTGGTTGCGGCAGAGAGAGAGCGGGCGGAGAAGGCGTTGAACGCGGTGCTGAACAGGGCGGAGGAGACGTTGCGCGGCGTGCCGAAAGAGACGCGGCGGGCGTTGCTAAACGGAAGCAGTGCTTTTATGCGACCTCTTCCTGGTGCTGCGAGAATGTATCCGGAGACGGACGTGCCGCCGGTGGAAATTGGGGAGGAGTGGGTGAAAGAGGTAAAAAGCAGGCTTCCTGAGACTTTTGAGCACCGAAAAGCACGGTACAAGGAGCAGTTCGGGTTAAACGAGGAACTAGCAGACAAAATCTCCCGGAACCCCAGTTTCGCTCTTTTCGAGCGTCTAATGAAATCGTTTGGCAGCAAGAGGGGAAAGGGCAAGGGCGTTCCGGCAACGCTGGTCGTCAGGACGCTCACCGACACGCTGGCTGAACTGACGCAAGAAGGAGCGGCGGTGGAGAAGTTGGAGGACAGGCATTTCGTAGATTTGTTTGAGCAGCTCTCTGCGAACGCGTTTGCGAAGGAGGCGGTGCCTGAAATCTTGAAGTTCTTGGCGAGCCAGCCGCAGCCTGCTGAAACGAGTGTAGCAAAAGCAGTAAAAGAAATCGGGCTTGAAGCAGAGACGAACTTGGAGGAGGTGGAGCGGCTCATCGCGGAGGTAGTGAGCGCGAGGCGGGATTTTGTGAAGGAGAGTGGTGCGAGGGCGGTGGGACCGCTGATGGGCGTTGTGATGAAGGAGCTGCGGGGAAAGGTGGACGGAAAAGAGGTGAATAAAATATTGACGGAGAAGGTGAAGGAAATTCTGGAAGGGTAGGTGGTTTTGTTTAGCGAACGACCCTGCCCAGCACCCGACGCAACGCAGAAAAATCGCAGAGCATTGAAGTGTAAGCAGCGTTCGCTAACGGGCAACAGCACTCGCCTCGCCTCACCGAAGCCCGAATTTCATCCGCTTTCCGTGAACGCCAGACCCAAGCGAAATCGTAGTCTGCGGTTCCGGCTCTGAGGTTTCCAAGCGGTTCTGCACGCACGCAGCACGCCCAAACATCGCCGTAAGCAGAAATTTGGCAGGAGGCAAAACCTGCGTAACACGGAATCGGCTGCCTCCTCTCCGTAAGCACCTTCTCCAACAGCCTGTAGTACTCCAGCCGAAATGCCTGTGTTACGCGGGCGAGAAAGTCGGCTTCGGGGTCTTTGAGGTAGTCGCGTTTTATTCGCTCGCGTAGCGGTGCGAACGCCGCAGCAAAGGAGCGGTAGTCTGGCGTGACTCCGCTGCCGACCGTCCCGAGTTCTACTCGCTCTTCCGCAACCTCAAAAATGTGCGAATCTGGCTTCGGATTTAAGCCCTGCACAAACTCGTAAATCTCCTCGAGCCGGTCGAGGTTGAAGTTGGAGACGACAGTGTGAACGCCCACTCGAAGCCGCGGATTTTCAAAATCCTGCTTGAGTGCAGTTAGTCGCTCGTAAGTGGCAACGAACTTCTCAAAATTGCCCGCAACGCCTCTTATTTCGTCGTGCAGCGAGCCAACGCCGTCTAACGAGAGGTTGAGAATTAAATCAGATTTCCCTTTTTTTGTCTTATTTTTTACCTCCAAAAGCTCTCGCACCCTCCTCTCTACAAGTCTTGGAGCGGTGGCGTTGGTCGGAATGTTCACGATATTTGGCGAGCAGTGGCGGGCGAGTGCGTCGTAGATTTCCACCAGGTCGCTTCGGAGAAACGGCTCGCCACCGCTCAGCGTGACCCAGTAGGCGCTTTTTCCAACGCTCTCAAAAATCCTCGCAAATTCGCCGGCACTGAGCTCTAACCTTGACCCGCTTCTACGTAACGCGGGCTGTTCTTCGTCGCAGTCGTCGTAGAGTCGCCAAATGTTGCAGGTCTTGCAGCGGGCGTTGCACCTGTTCGTTACGCTGACCGTGTAGTTTATCGGGAGCGGGAGAGAACCGCGAGCGGGAGTGAGGTGAGCGGGAGAGAGGTGAGCGGGAGAGAGGCGAGCAGGAGTGAGAGCAACGCCAAAGGTTCGGAATGCCTTCAGGTTCAAGACTTTCAGGGGTAGCAGGAATTTTAGCATTTCTCCCTTACTAAATTAAGTAAATAAAAAACCTGTTGGAGAGTAAGCCCAGCACGCAGCGCAGGGGCTGAGGCTGCTAAGTTATTTTTTATCCTCTTCGCCGAATCGAGATTTCGCGTTTCTTCGGCATTATTTGCTGCAGAATCTGCTTCAACTGTGCGTCATTTATCGCACTTTTTAGCCGCCCTGTCTGTGCCAACGCGATTAGCTGGTTCTCCAACTGCTCCGCGAACTCGGGCTTTGCCATTCTTATGTTGTTCAACCGCTCTCGTGCCTCGGGTGTGAGAATCTGCTTAAGAATGCTCTTTTTTACTTCTTCTACTTCCCGCTTTCGCCTTTCCTCCTCTGACTCCCCTACACCTGCTCCTGCACCTACCCCTGCTCCTTCCTGTAGCATTTGCTCATATTTTCGCCGCCTTATTTCCTCTAACTCCTCTTCACTCGCCATTTTTAATTCTTAACACCTCCCTGATTTGCTCTACCTTCCCTGCTTTGTTCTGCGTTTTTCTTTGGGTTTGCGGTTTGCTCTGCGTTCTTTAGCACGTGTGCGGTGTTGTCGAGAAAAGACTGCCCCTTCGGCGAAATTACTCGTCCCTTCCGCCCTTTTCGTCCCTTCTGCCCTGTCCTCCCATTTTTATTCTTTCCCTGCTCGGGCTTAATTACGAAACCTGCCTGCTCCAACTGCGAGAGCACGGTTCGTATTATTTTCCCCGAGGCTGCTCTGAACCGCTCGGGCTTTGCTCCTCTTCTAACTCTGCTGCCGTAGTAAGTGCGTAGCCGCGAGACCCCGACAGGACCGTGCAGGTAAATCTGCCGCAGCACCGACGCGGACCGCAGCCACCACCAGTCGTCGTCCTGAGGCGGCAGTTCCTTGTTCGCACCCTTCTTCACCTCCGCAGCCCACTTTGGCATTCGAATGGCTTTGTTCTTCTTCAGTTCCTCCGCCACCTTCTCCACCAATTTGCCAGGCGGCACGTCGTACAGTGTTGTCATTTTTATCTCACCTTTTTTATCTTGCTTACTCCTCTTGCTACTCCTATTTTCCGTCAAAGCATAAAAAGTTAAGGTGTAAATAAAAATAAGCAAGAAGACGATGAAAAGCGAGGACAGGAGCGGGGAAGTGAAAATCGGGTTGGAATGCCACGCGCAACTTCTTACGAGGTCGAAGTTGTTCTGCCCCTGCTCTACGGACTACCAGAATTCAGAGCCGAACACGCACGTCTGTCCGACCTGCTTGGGCTTGCCGGGGGCTCTGCCGGTAGTGAACGAGCAGGCGATAAAATACGGCGTGAAAGTGGCACTCGCGCTGGGCTGTGAGGTGCAGCCAGTGACAACTTTCTACCGCAAAAACTACTTCTACCCCGACCTCCCGCGGGGGTTTCAAATCACGCAGTACGACTTCCCGATTGCGTTGAACGGGCTTGTGAAAATAGAGAACAAGAAGGTGAGGATAAGGCGAGTGCACCTGGAGGAAGACCCCGGCAGGCTGGTCTACAAGGGCACGATCGAGACCGCGAAATATTCACTCGTTGACTACAACAGGTCGGGAATTCCGCTCGTGGAAATCGTTACCGAGCCGGACTTGAGGTCGCCGAAGGAGGCACGGGTGTTTTTGGGCAAGCTGCGGAGCGTGTTGGGATATTTGGGCGTCTTTGACAGCGACTTGGAGGGGGCGTTGCGGGTCGACGCGAATGTCTCAGTGGCAGGCGGCGAACGGGCGGAGGTGAAAAATATTTCGTCCTACAAAGGCGTGGAACGGGCGTTGTCGTTTGAAATAACGCGGCAGAGGAACTTGCTGCGACGGGGACTCGGGGTGGTGCAGGAGACGAGGCACTACGACGAGGCGCGGGGAATTACAGTTTCAATGCGGACGAAGGAGTTCGAGCACGACTACCGCTACTTCCCTGAGCCTGACCTCGTGCCGATTCGGATTTCAGGGCTGGTGGCGGGGTTAAGGGCGGAGATTCCTGAACTTCCAGACGAGAAGAAAAAGCGGTTCGTCTCGCAGTACTCGGTAACGCAGGAGCACGCGAACTCGCTGACCTTCGACAAGAGTGTAGCAGATTTTTACGAGGAGGTGGTGTCAAAAATGCCAAAGACGGAGGCGGTGGCGGGCTCAAGTGCTGCGGTGGCGGGCTCAAGTGCTGCGTGGGTGGCTACTTGGGTGGCGGATGTTTTGAAAGGCGAACTGAATTATCGTGGAATTTCGATGCGCGAGGCGTCAAAACTGATTTCGGCTGGCGATTTCGTCACGGTCTTGAAGCTTTTGAAAGAGGGCGTTGTTACAGAGCGCGGTGCGACTGAGATTTTGAGAGAAATGCTCGACCGCGGAGGGAAGCCGAAAGAAATCGTGAAAAAGAAGGGGTTGGCGAGTTTGGGCTCTGCAGAGACCGAGAAGGCGGTCTTTGAAGTGCTGGGAGAGGAGCAGAACGCAGGTGCGGTTGCGGACTACAAACTCGGCAAAAAAGAGGCTTTGAACTTCTTGGTTGGGCAGGTGCTGAAGAAGACGAGGGGGCGGGCGGAGCCGAAGAAAATCAACGAACTGCTGAAACTGGAACTCCAAAAAAAGTGAAATGAGAGAGCGGTTCAGGCTAAAAGAGACCTCCGCGTGGATTACCGCAGACGAGTGGAAATACATTGAAATCGCAAAAGAAGAACTGACGAAACGCCGAACTGAGTTGGAGCGCTTCGTTCGCTGCCACCCTTTCTTCCTCGTAACGCTCGAACCTTACCTGCCCAAACCTTACCCAACCGCTTACCATACCGAAGAGCCAGAGACGGTGCGGAGAATGCTCGAGTCGGCAGGAAAATTCGGCGTAGGTCCGATGTCCGCGGTTGCAGGAACTTTAGCAGAGCTCGCGGTAGAGGCGATGCGAGACGCTGGGGCGAGGCACGCAATCGTGGACAACGGTGGCGACGTCGCGCTGCTAAGCGACCGAGAAGTGCTGGTTGGAATTTACGCCGGCAGCGAAAGCCCGTTCTCTAACCGAATCGCTCTTAAAATACGCCCCTCTTCCCCTTCCTCCTCTCGCCCTTCGTTAGTCGGCGTCTGCACCTCCTCGGGAACGGTGGGGCACTCAATAAGTTTCGGGAACGCGGACGCCGCCACGGTGGTAAGCGGGAGTGCCTCGCTCTCCGACGCCGCAGCCACTACACTCTGCAACTCCGTGACTGACGCCAGTTCCGTCCCGCAAGCCTTCCGCACAGTCAGCCAAGTGGCAGGCGTCAAAGGAGCGGTCGTAATTTGCAAGGACACGCTCGCGAGCTGGGGCGAGGTGGAACTCGTCCGTCTAAAGGCTCTAAACGCCCCTCAAAATTGCCAACACGAGTAAGGTCGCAGTCCTTGCGAGCTCGTTGGAAGCGCCCAGCACATCCCCGCTTACTACGCCAAAATTCCTCCTCGCAAGACGCGAGACGAAAAAAGCAACCACGACGCCCACAAAAACAACCACCCCAAAAGAAGTGCCAAAAAATAAACTGACGAGCACCGCGGAAACAAGTGCAAACGCGAACTTTGGTGCGGTCTGCGATTTTATGAACAACGCCCCCAGCCCCTTGACCTCAAGCCCCTCGTTAGAACCTGCAGAGGCTGTAGCGTCCGCTCTTCTGCCGAGAAAAAGGCAAGTGTTCACGCTCACCTTCGCCGAGACCTCCGCCACCACGAAAACCCCAACGAACTCGTAAAAGTGCGTGAAACCTGCTGTGAAACCTGCTGTGAAACCTGCTGTGAAGTCCGCACCTGAACACACAGTCTTAACAGCAAACAGGTTCAAGAGCAGGACAAAAACAACCGCGAACAAGCCTGCCACGCCCAACTTCTCGTCCTTCATCGCCCGCCGCTTCTCACTCCGCCCTCCTCCCGCCATCAGACCGTCGAAAAAGTCTGCCAAACCGTCCAAGTGCAGCAGACCTGTAAGAGAGTAGAGAGCGAGCAGAACGAGCAGAGCCGCAAGCTCTGACCCTGCTTCCGACCCTGCCTCTGACCCCAAAACACCAAACCGCCAAACCGCTAAACCACCAAATCGCAAAACCGCTAAACCACCAAACGCCACCGCGCCAACAACCAACCCAATAAACGACGCAGCGAGCGGGAAGAGGTAACTCTTGGCTGCTACCGTCTCTATTTTCGCTCCTCTTTTTACCGGCAGCCGCGTCAAGAAACTGACTACATCAAACATCGCCCAGTCAAAATAACCTCCGCTCCCCACTCTTCAGAGAGCTGCGTCGCACCCAAGTAAGCGTCCACCGCTGCATTTTATCGGCGGGCCAGCGTGCCCGAAGTTGAGGAAGATGCCCGAGGAGCACATCGGACCGAAAGTCCCCGTAGTTACAACACTGCCGTCCCCGATTCTTTCGTTTATCTCGCCGACTGTTTTGGTTTTTCCCCTCTTCATTTCTCTCTCTCTTTATTTTGGAAAGGTTAATGAGAAATTAATAAATATTGTTGCGGGAATTTAAAACGGAGAAGAAAGTCTTATGGCTAAACGCTGTTTTGTGATAATGCCGTTCTCGGCAACGACGCCGGAGCACACCGCGGCGTACTGGGACAAGTTCTTCTTGAGGTTCGTGAAGCCGTTGGTTGAGGGGCTTGGCTACGGCTGCAGTCGGTCCAAGGCAGAGCCGTCAAACATTATAAAGGACATTCTCAAGGAACTCTGCGACGCGGATTTGGTCTTGGCGGTTCTGACGGACTACAACGCGAATGTCTGGTACGAGTTGGGAATCAGGCACGCTTTGCGGAGAGGCACGATTATGATGATCGAGGAGGGGCAGGAACTGCCCTTCGACATTAGCCTCTACGGCGTTATCAAGTACGAGAACACGATTGTGGGTGCGGCTGACTTTAAGGAGGAGTTACGAAGTTTTGTTAGGAGAATTGAGGTTGAGAAACCTGCAGACAGTGCTGTAAGCGAGTTCTTGGGAGTTCCGAGTTACAAGGAACACGAATATCCTCCCTCAATACCAAAACCGCCTGACAAGAAGCCGAAACTAGATCTAAAATTCAAAAAAATAAAAGAAATAGTAAGTGGCGGTGAAAGGTGGTACATTGTTAAAATCTTTATTGAAGGAGAGAAAGAGGCTTTAGATAAAATTAAAGAGGTGGAATATAAACTTCATCCAACCTTTAAAAGACAATTTATCAAATCTAACGACCGAAAATCGTGTTTTTCAAGAACGATTAGAATTTGGGGGTCCTTTACAGTTAGAGCAAAAGTTCTTATTCAAGGAGATCAAAGAGATGAAACAATTGAGTTGGCTCGACTTATAAGTTTTAAAAATGAAAAAGGAAAGAGATCAAACGCCGCTTTGAGACACCGCCGCCCATCTTGATTTTCACCGATTCTTCGACAGTAAAGCGCGACGGTAGAAGAGTAAAGAGCGAAGGAGCCCTACTTGTCACAGCGAGCACGAGGGAGTTACTTTGGAAGATGACGGAGGTGTTGAATTTATGAAGGAAATGTTGCGGAGTTTTAGAGTTGAGTTGGAGTTGGACAAATGAACAAACGTCGTGTGCTTGAAGAGTTAAAAAGGAGACCGAAGAATGCTCGGTTTGAGAAATTATGCGCGATTGCAGAGGCATTTGGTTTTAAATTTAGAGGAGGGAAGGGCAGTCATCGAATTTATGTGCGCGAAGGAGTGGAAGAGATATTGAATTTTCAAAATGTAGGAGGTAAGGCAAAACATTATCAAGTAAGACAGTTTATAAAAATAATCGAGAAATATGGCTTGTTAGCGGGGGAGAAGGAAGAGGATGAGAAAAATGACTAAATATACGATAGAAATATTTTACAGCGAAGAGGACGAGGGCTACATTGCGGTGGTTCCAGAGCTGCCGGGGTGCTCCGCGTTCGGGGAAACGGAAGAGGCAGCGTTGGAAGAGGTAAAAATCGCTACCGAACTCTGGTTAGAAACCGCAAAAAAAGAAGGTCGTGAGACGCCGCGACCTCGTGGAAAAGAACTCTTCAACACACTCACACCACGACCTCAAAAGGCTGCTACACAACACGCGTAAATGAAAATCGTTTTCAAGGATTCGGGAAAAGAAGCTGGAAAAGAAGCCGAACTCGTTAAGGGTCGGACAATTCTCTCCTACCTGCAGGAGTTGGGAATTGAGATAAATGCGTCGTGCGGCGGCGAGGGGAAGTGCGGGCAGTGCCTGGTCGAGGTCGAGTGCGTCCCCGGAGCACTCTCGGAGAAGACCGAGGCGGAAGAGAAGTTTGTTCGCAAGGAGACGTCCAAACACACGCAGAGGCTTGCGTGTCAGTCGCGGATTTTAAGGACAGACGAGCCTGTTTTTGTCCGAGTCCCGAGAAGAACCTACTTTGTTTTGGAGTCGGGCGAGTACAAGGAAATCCCGCTTGAGCCGTTCGTGCACTGCGAGGGCGAGCGAGTTTTTTGGAAGTGGGAGGACGTCGGCGAGTGCAGAGGAGCGATTTACGGCGTCGCTCTTGACATCGGGACGACGACGCTGGTGGTGTATTTGATCGACCTTGAGAGCGGGGAAGTGGTTTCAGTGAGCTCGCGGGAGAACCCGCAGACCAAATACGGAAACAATGTAATCTCGCGGATAGAATTCGCAAAGACGAAAACAGGACAGGAGCGGCTTGAACGAGAAATCCGAACCGCAGCGAGCAAAATGATTTCAGAACTTGTAAATGCAAACGCAGACCCGGGCAGAGTTTATGAAATTGTGGTCGTAGGCAACCCAGTAATGCGAGACCTCTTCTTCGGCTACTCGGTTGAGTCGCTCGGTAAAAGTCCCTACGAGCCACAGAGCGTGGAGGCGGTAACCAAAACCGCGGAAGAACTGGGACTTGGGCAGGGGGTTGAGCAGGGGGTTGAGCAGGGGGTTGTGGTAAATCCAAAAACCCGGGTTTACGGTCTGCCGCTGATTGGCAGTTTCGTGGGTGCGGACGCTCTGGCGGTCGTGCTGGCGACCGAGATTTACAAGAACCCGAGCGAGAAAATCTGCCTCGCGATCGACATCGGGACGAACACCGAGATTGTGCTTGGAAACCGAGACCGGCTGATTTCAACCTCTTCTGCTGCAGGTCCTGCGTTCGAGGGTGCTGGCGTGAGTTGTGGAATCGGGGGCGTGAATGGGGCGGTAAAAGATGTGAAAATAAAGAAAATAGAGAACCGCGAAGGCGAAGGAAAGTACGAAGTTCTGTTCAAAACAATCGGCGACGCTCCTCCAGTTGGCGTTTGCGGTTCGGGCTTGATCGACGCTCTGGCGGAACTGCTGGAGGAGGGAATAATTGACGGCAGGGGGAAGTTCAAAGAAGTGGGTAGAGAGGGTAGAGAGGGTAGAGAGGGTAGAGAGGGTGGAGGCGGCGAGAAGGAGTTTAGAATCGCCGAGACGGAAAGGGGCAAACGAATTAGCCTTTCAGAGAAGGACATTGACCAGTTGAACCTTGCGAAAACCGCGGTTGCAGTCGGCGTAAAAGTGCTGCTTGAAAAATACGGCGGCGGACTCGGGGTTAAGGACTTGGACACCGTCTTTCTGGCAGGCGGCTTCGGAAACTTCGTGGACACCGAGAATGCGATAAAAATCGGGCTTCTCCCCGCGGTCGAGCCGGAGAAGGTGAAGAAGGTCGGGAACGCCGCGGTTGAAGGCGCGAGACAGGTCTTAATCTCAAAGACGAAACGCGAGGACGCAGAGGCGGTTGCAAAGCGAATTGAGCACGTGAAACTTGAGGAGGAGGAGAATTTTATGGAAATATTTGTCAGCGAACTTTATTTCCAGAAATACCTTTAGTCTTCTAAATGCACGAAACCGAGCGGGGAGTGATAAAAATATTAAAGAAGCACAAAATTAATGTCGTTTCTACGCTACCCTGCGAAAAAATGAGTGCTTTGTTTCGGCTCGTTGAGAGAGAGTCGAGGGAGGTGGGAGAGGTAAGAGAAACGGGAGAAACGGGAGAAGCGGGAGAGCAGCGAGGATTTTGCAGTGTAGGTCTAAACCGAGAAGAGAACGGCGTTGGCATCTCGGCAGGCGTCTACCTCGCAGGCGGTAAGCCGCTGATGCTTATTCAAAGCACGGGTTTAGGGAACTCATTCAACGCACTCCTCTCGCTCACTGTAACTTACGGACTGCCGCTCCCGATAATCGCGAGCTGGCGTGGCGTTTACAAGGAGAAAATAGAGGCGCAGGTCGCTTTTGGGAGGGCGTTGCCCGGGGTTCTAGACGCGTTTGGCCTGAAATACACGGTAATTGAAGACCCCTCCGCGGTGGTAGGGTCGGTAGAAGAAGTCGTTCTGGACGCCTTCGCCAACGAGCGACCGCATGTTGCACTCGTCTCGCCGAGAGCGTGGGAGAACGGGACGGGAACTGCAGCAGCAGAAGAGACAGCAGAAGAGACAGCAGAAGAGACAGCAGAAGAGACAGTTCCTCCGCAAGTTCGTGAAAGCGCGTTTAAGTTGCAGAAGGGGAAGGAGCGAGAATTTAAGGCGCCGGAAATGAGGCGGTTCGACGCGATAAAAATAATTTCAGAATATCTGGGCGAAGACGAAGAGGCGGAGGCGGTTGTCTCGAACATCGGAGTGCCGAGCAAGGAGCTCTACGCGGTTAAAGACCGTGCTCTCAATTTTTATATGCTCGGCAGTCTCGGTCAAGCCACGCCTGTAGGACTCGGCGTCGCACTGAAGACGAGACGAGAGGTGGCGGTGCTCGACGGGGACGGGAGCCTGCAGATGAGCAATATTCTGCCGGTGGTTGCGGAGAAGAAGCCGAAAAACTTCTCTATTTTCTGCCTTGACAACGGTACCTGGGGAAGCACTGGCGACCAGCCCACTCCTTCCTCTTCTGCGGCTGGAGATTTGGAACTGACCGCGGTTAGTGCAGGCGTGGAGAACACGGCGAAGGTGCGCAGAGAGGCAGAGCTGCGGTCTGCTTTGGAACGGCTTTACGAGGAGGCAGGACCGAGATTTCTGCACATTCTCGTGCGACCCGGTAGTGCAGAGGAGGGGAATATAAAATTGAGTGCCGAGCAGATAAAGCGAAGGTTTATGGCTGCTTGTTCAAGACTTCCAAGAGAATAAGAATGCAAAGAGGAAAAATAATCGCGGTAGCAGGAAAAGGCGGGACAGGGAAGACCGCTCTCTCCGCACTGCTGATTCGGGAAATACTCAAGTGCAGAGCAGAGAGAGGAGAGGAAGAAGGAGGCGAAGAGGTGTGCATTTTGGCGGTGGACGCGGACCCGGACGCGAACCTACCCGACGCTCTTGGTCTCGGTTTTGGTCTCGAGACCGGGACCTCGAGCGACTCGGATTTCAGAATCAGGACAGTGGGAGAGATGCGGGAGAGCCTGTTAGAGGAGAAGCAGCGAGATGCTACTTTGGATGTGCGGTCGGAGTTTGAGGGCAAGATTGCGGAGATAATTGTTGAGGAGGAGCGGTTTGACCTGCTGGTGATGGGGCGACCCGAGGGGCCGGGTTGCTACTGCCCCGTGAACCACATTTTAAGGATGATTTTGGACACGCTGACGCAGAACTACGACTACACGGTGGTTGACTGCGAGGCGGGGCTGGAGCACCTCAGCAGGCGGACGACGAGGGGCGTGGACGCGATGCTCGTGGTGCTGGACACGACGCAGAAGAGCGTTAAGACCGCGCTGCGACTGCGACGAATTGCGGAGGAAATCGGCATTGAGGTCGGGCGGCTGCTGAATGTGGCGAACAAAATCCCTGCGGGGGTGGAGGAAAAAATGAAGGAGGAAGTGAAGCGGCAGGGGCTTGAGATTGCGGAGGTAATTCCGTTTGACCCGCTAATTCAGGAGTACGACTTTAAGGGGCTGCCGGTTTGGGACTTGCCAGACGACGCACCCGCGGTTGCAGGCGTGAGAAGAATCGCGGAGCGGGTTGTTTAGCTTTATGAGAGAGAATAAGCAATTATGCAGCATCAAATTCGTTTTGAAGTAAAATCCTTTTTAGGAAAGAAAATCAGAACAACAGAGGGATATTGGGAACTAATCTCAGAAGTAAATTGTCTATCTTTAAATGCTTACCTCTTTTTTATCTCTAAACACAGTTACCGCACAGTTACCGCACAGCTACACCGCAGATGCGAACAAAATCAAAGTATAAAAAAACGCAACGCAGACCAAAGCGAAGGCAACCGCAGACCGCTGCATAATTTTTATCGCCTCTTCAATGTGCTCGGTTCTCGCATCCTCAAACTCAAAACCCTCTCCACTCCCCCCTACGCAGTAATGCCCGACCTTCTCCAGCCTAACCCTCAAGGCTCGGCTCATCGCAACGATCGTCAAATGCACCTCTCCTGTTTCGCCTCTCAACCCTGCCCCTGCCCTTGAACCACCCGCCAGCAAAATCAAGCCCGCTGCAACCCGCTCAGGGACAAAGTTCATTATGTCGTCCAACCTCGCCGAGAACCAGCCGAAATGCTTGTACCTCTCGTTCCTGTAGCCGACCACCGCGTCCAAAGTGTTCACCACCCTGTAAAACATCGCGCCAAAAACGCCGAACCCGAGTAAACCGAAGAACGTGAAGTAGAAGAAAGGGGCTACGACGCTGTCGGTCGTGTTCTCAGCCACCGATTCAATGGCTGCCGAGTTGAGCTGTGCCTCGTTCAAGCCCGCTACTTCTCGGCTGACTATTTTCGCCACTGCTGCTCGCTTCACCTCCAAATTCGCCCCTTCTCCTCTCCCTAACTCCTGCCCTGCCACCTGCCCTGCCACCTGCCCTGCCACCTGCCCTGCCACCTGCCCTGTCTCCTTCCCTGCCTCTGCCACGGCTCTGCCGAACCGCTCCAGCCCTTTTATCGTGAAGGTCATTTTGAAGACGAGCGAGCCCAAAACGATGTAGAAAAGGTCAGGCAGAAGAGAAAGCGTCAGACAGGGCAGTGCGAAGACCGAAATCGTAGCCACCGCAGAGACCGCCCCAAGAACCTTCTCCCGCCTCGGATTTCCTCTCTGCGTTATTCTGTCAAAGAAATACGCCAACCTGCTTATCCAGACAATCGGGTAAAACCGCTCGAACCTCGTCCTCTCCGGCGGGTCGCCTACGAGAAGGTCAAGTAGCACGGCAATTGAGAAGACCGCGATTTGGTCAGGGAGCAGATTCATCTTTTTCCGGGCGTCGGCGGAAATCTCTCTTTTAACGCCAAAAATAATTCTCTCAATTCTCCTCCTGCAACCCCTTCCTCCTCCTCAAGCCTCTCAACGCTCTCCACCCCCCGCTCCTTGAACATTTCCAACAGCCCTTCCGCAACCTCTGGTTCGTGAATCCAGTAGCAGTTAGAGCAGTCCCAGACTCGTCCGCCGTCCTTTGCTTTCCTCCGCGTCCACTTGCCGCCGGTCTGCTCGTCTTCGCAGGGATAAAACGGACAGAAACACCAAGTGCAGTCCTGACCCGCGAAGTGGCAGGGGTAGTACTCGCACTCCTCGTCGGCTCCCACGAGCCTCTTCTCTTTCCCCTCCAAGACCTTCTTCAGATGTTTGCGAGCAAGCGGGTGCATTTTTCATCAGACGAGAATTAACTTACTCAACCTTAACTTTCTCCTTCTTTCCCTTTCCCGCTCCCTCTTCTTCCCCCTTCGCCTTAAGTTCCTCTTTGTACTTCTCCAGCAGTTCCACCTCCTTCTTCAGCGCAGTTATTCTCACTCCAATGAGGTCCGAAGCGAGCCTCGAAGGCGAAGGTTTGGGGAGGTATTCCTCAAGCGACCCCGCCAAGCCCCCCACCAAATCAACCGCAACCTTCAGAGGCACAAACGCCGTCCCTGCAAGAACCTTCACCGCCTTCACCAACTCCTCCTCCCTGCCTTTCTCCCTCTCTCCTTTATTTTCTTCCATTGTCCTTTTCGTCCTTAAAATAAATGTGAAGTTCTCCATTTAAAAGTTTCGCACGCTCCAGCCGCATCATTTGCGCGATCGTCGGAAGCGGAATAAAATTTCTAACTTCTCCGATCTCCGTCGAAACGACCACCGAGAGGTCCTCTCCCATCCGTTCCACCTCGCAGACTTCTTTATCCCCGCTTGCGAGCGGCAGCGGAACCACCACCTCCAAGCCCTGCCCCCGTCTCAACGCCTCCACTCTAATCGCCTTGCCCTCAAAATAAATCTTGGCAGGGTCTTCAGGCTCCTTCTCGTCGCCGTCGCCACCACCGTCGCCACCACCGTCGCCACTGCCGTTGCCACCACCGTCGCCACTGCCGTTGCCACCACCGTCGCCACCGCCGTCGCCACCGCCGAACAACTCGTTCCCAAGTTCAGAAAGAAGCCCCAGCCCCTTAACTTCAGACTGAAACAGTCGCAGCCGTTTTATCGGGAGCGGGTGGAACGCCGCCTCCGCCTCCACCAAATATTTCGCCTGTGCGTCCTTCCAGCCCCTGAAATACGCGTCGCTAACCTTCTCTGGAATTACCTTGTTAATTATCGCGAGGTCAACGTTTATGTCGTAAAGATTTGCGAGGAGGTGCGTCCTCCGCAGGTTCTGAACGCTGAACGCGTCGGGGTTCGCGATCAACCGCAAACTCGTGACCTTGCGGTCAATTATTATGTCTTTGAGCCGCCCGAGAATTTCCATCAGCCGAATGTCCTCGTTTATGACCTCCTTGCTCGGCGTCGGCAGACCTACGATCGGCTCGACTATTTTAGCGATGCCTGCAAGCGGGGCTACCATTTTAATCAGTTTCGCAGCCGTTGAACCGAGCAGCGTTGGCAGGTAAATGTTCTTCAGCGCCTCGCCCGAGGGCACGGTGTCAAGCACAATCACATCGTAGCTGCCCGACTCCACGAACTCCACGACCTTCAGCAGCGCGACGAACTCGGTCATATTCGGCAGCGCCGCGATCTCGTACGCCAGCACCTCGTCCAGCCCTTTTGACTTGAAGAGTGAGACGATGTATTCCTGAATGACGCTGTACTTCTCGCGAACTTCTCTTATCGGGTCGACCTGAACCGCCCACAAGTTCTTGTTTTTGTTCTCGCTCCCCCCAACCTCGATTTTTGTCGGCGTGTGTTGCACCCGCGTCTCAAGTGCGTCGGAAAGCGTGTGTGCAGGGTCAGATGAAATAACCAGCGTCTCGTAGCCCAACTCTGACAGTTTCAAAGCGGTTGCACACGAGATTACCGACTTTCCAGACCCGCCTTTGCCTGTGTAAAATATTACTCGCATTTTTCGTTTTTATTTGAAGTGCAACAAAGTAAAGAAAATCCGAAATTTATTTTAAGTGAAACAAGAATTGTAGATAAATGAGGATTGTTTGTAAAGATGAAAAAGCAGAAGAGGGTGGGTTTGGAAGGTTCTTTTGCGGTTGCAGAGGCGGTGCGGATGGCGAACGCGGATGTCATCTCGGCGTACCCAATTACACCGCAGACGCACATCGTTGAGCGGCTCTCGGAAATGGTCGCAGACAGGAAGTTAGACGCGGAATTTATCTGCGTTGAGAGTGAGCATTCCGCGATGAGTGCGTGCGTGGGTGCGTCGGCGGCTGGAGCGCGGGTCTTTACCTGCTCGGCGGGGCAGGGCTTGGAACTGATGCACGAGGTTTTGTACATTCCGTCTTCAATGCGGCTGCCTGTGGTTGCGGTGGTAGCGAACCGGGCGTTGTCCGCTCCGCTTTCGGTCTGGTGCGACCACTCGGACGCGATGGCAGTCCGCGACATCGGCTGGATTCAAATGTTCGCCGAGAACAACCAGCAGGCGTTCGACCTGACGCTGTGTGCCTACCGAGTGGCGGAGGACAGGGAGGTGCTGTTTCCCGCGATGGTTCACATTGACGGGTTTTATTTGTCGCATGTGATTGAGGATTTGGTGCTGCCGGACGAGGAGGAGGTGGCGGGCTTCCTGCCGGATTACGAGCACCCGTTTGCGTTAGACCCCGCGAAGCCAGTGAGCATGGGCTGTTACGCACCGCCGTTCATTTACCCTGAGACGAAGAAGGCGCAGGTGGTTGCGTTTGAGGGGACGAGACCGAAGATTCTTGAGGTGTGGAAAGAGTTCGGCGAGGTTTTCGGGCGGGACTACGCACCTGTTGAGGAGTACAAAATGGAGGGTGCGAGGGTTGCGTTACTGACGATGGGGAGTTGCAGCGAGACCGCGATGCTTGCGGTGGACGAACTGCGAGCGGAAGGCGGCGACGGGGCGGAGGCGACGACGGGTCTCGTCAGGCTGCGGTTGTGGCGGCCGTTTCCGTTCAAAGAGTTTCGGGAGGCGGTGAAGGACCTTGAGGTGCTCGTGGTCTTGGACAGGGCGGTCTCGTTCGGAATGGGCGGTCCAGTCTGCTCCGAGGTTCGGTCGGCGTTGTACGGGTGCGAGGAGGCAGAAAGACCGAAGATTGTCTCGTTTATCGCGGGGCTCGGCGGCCGCGACATTCGTGTAGAAGAGTTTAAATTTATGATTCGGCAAGCGTTGAAGGAGAAGGCGGAGGAGAAGGCGGAGGAGAAGGCAGAGGAGAAGGCAGAGGAGAAGGCAGAGGAGAAGGCAGAGCGAGGGGAGGAGATTGAAGCTGAGATGATTGGTGTGAGGGAGTGAAAAATGAAAGCAGGAGAAGGGAGGTTAGAGGAGGAAGAGGATAACTTGTTTGTGCCGCGGTTGGTTACGACCGAGGAGAACTTCGCACCCGGGCATCGTGCCTGCATTGGCTGTGGCGAGGCACTCGCGGTTCGGCACGTCTGTAAAGCGTTGGGCAAGAATGTGATAATCGTGAATGCAACGGGCTGCGTAGAAATCATTTCGTCGCTGCTACCGCAGACCTCGTGGCAGGTAGCATGGATTCACACGCTCTTCGAGAATGTCGGTGCGGTGGTGTCAGGAATAGAGTCGGCGTACAAAGCGCGGGAGAGGAAAGGAAAACTTGCAGCAGCGGCTGGGGCTGGGGAGGGGAAGGTGAAATTTGTGGGCTTCGCAGGCGACGGCGGGACTTCGGACATTGGGCTGCAGGCGTTGTCGGGCGCGATGGAGCGTTTTCATAATTTTTTATATGTCTGCTACGACAACGAAGCTTATATGAATTGCCTGCCCGCTTCTTCGCGGATAATGACCGAGAGCGGTCTGAAGAGGATTGTAGAAGTGGTGAGGGGGGAACGAGTGTACGCATTTGACCGAAAGAATCACGAGTTGGTGGTGAAGAGATGCGTGGGCGTGTTCGACAACGGTACGAGGGAGATTTACGAATTGAGAACCTTACATCACCAAATAGAAGCGACGCCGAACCACCCGTTTCTGGTTTTGAGGCGGAACGGTCGGGGAAGGGAAAATGAGTTGGTCTGGAGGACTTTGGGAGCGGTGAAGCCGGGGGATTTGGTAGTGGTTCTGAAGGATTTGGCGGATTTTGGAGAGGGGCCGTCGTATGAGTTTGATCCGATTAGAAGAACGGAGGTCGGCGATTACAAAGTCACGCACTTGAATGAGATAGAACTGCCGGAGGAGAGCAGTCCGGATTTGATGAAATATCTGGGCATTTACGTCGGCGACGGCTGGACGCGGGTGAGGAGGGGTGAGACTGGCTTTGCACTGCCCGAGGGGACAGAGGAGAGAAGGACGCTGATTCAACTGCACTCAGATATTTTCGGCGACAGCATAAAAGAGGATGAAATGAATGTTTATGTAAATTCTGTGAATCTTGCGAAGTTCATTGACAGCTTGAGTTTTGGCGCGGGTGCGAAGAACAAGACAATTCCTGGATGGGTTTTTACGCTGCCGAAGGCGGAGAAGGAAGCATTTGTTGAGGGGTTGCTTCTCTCGGACGGCTACAAAGTCAAGACCAGCAACAGTTTGAGATATGTCTCGGCGAGTGACGAACTGCTCAAGCGATTGAGACTGTTGTTGCAGACGATGGGTTACCGCGTGGGGAAAATCCATAAGCAACGGCGGGAGAAGGGTTCGCTGTGTGTTTACAGACCGCTCCTGAAAGACACAGAATGGGGCTACATCGCCTTTAGCAAGCGGAGTGCGTGGAATACCGACAAATATTTGTCCCAATACAAGTATCAGAATTTTTTGATAGAGAGTGAGCATTTTGATATGGAGGAGGTGAAGGAAGTGAGGGTAGTGGGAAGAGAGCCGGTCTTCGATCTGCAGATTGAAGGCGAGCATAATTTCATCGCAGACGGGGTCGTTGTTCATAACACGGGAATCCAAAGGTCTTCCTCAACGCCCTACGGTGCGTGGACGACGACTGCGCCCGTTGGAAAGAAGAGCATTGGGCAGGCGACTTGGAAGAAAAATATGCCGGAAATCGCAGTTGCTCACCAAATACCTTACGTGGCGACCGCGTGCCCGTCGTACCCGTTTGACTTGATGGACAAGGTGAAGAGAGGTGCGGAGACCGAGGGTCCTGCTTACATTCATATTTTGTCCCCCTGCCCGACGGGCTGGCGGTGTCAGCCGAATCTCTCGGTAGAACTGGGTCGGCTGGCGGTGGAGACCGGCGTGTTCCCGCTTTACGAGGTCGTTAACGGCGAGTACCGGTTGAGCGTTGATTTGCCTTTGTCCGCGTTGAAGCCGGTTCGGGAGTATTTGAGGCGGCAGGGGCGGTTCAAGCACCTTACCGAAGAGGTCGTCGAGAAAATACAGGAGCGGGTGGAGAAAGAGTATTTGCGGCTGCGGGAGAAGGCAAGGCAGGGGTAAGCAAGGCAGGGGTAAGCAAGGCAGGGGTAAGGCAAGGCAGAGGTAAGGTGAAATGAGAGAAAAACACGGACAAAAAAAGGAGTAGCAAGAAATGGGGACTGAAGCAGAAGCGAGGGAATATGAACGGACAAGGACAGCCAAAGAGGGTTATGTAGTAAATGAGAAAGGAAAACGAATCGGAATCTTGATAGACTTAAACGAGTATCATAAGATGCTTGAAGAGTTGGAGGAATTGGAGAGTATTCGTGCTTACGATGAGGCAAAAACTTCAGGCAGCGAGGCGATTCCTTTCGAAACAGCTGTTGAAGAGATCGAAAGAGAACGAGAATGAGTTATTCGGTGTTTATTCTTCGACGAGGTCAGGGAGAGTTAGAGAAGTTACCTTTGGAATCTTATGAGCGTGTAAAAGAAGCAATCCGAAGGCTCAGCGAAGAGCCAAGACCGAGTGGATGCAAGAAACTTGCAGGTCGTGAAGGATGGCGTATCAGAGTTGGCGATTATCGAGTAATCTACGAGATTGATGACAAAGCAGAGGTTATAACGGTTCTTCATCTCGGTCGGAGGCGTAATATATATCGTTAAGTTATATAAAATTTGAAAAAAAGAGTAGCGAGAAATGAGGACTGAAGCAGAAGCAGGGGAATTTGTAAATGTAAGACTGCCGATTTTTTTAGAGCAGGGGTTTTCGTGTTTAGAGCGAGAGGTCGTGGCTGAGCGGGTTTGCTGCCTTTGTGGGACTTGTGCGGCGTTCTGCGAGAAGATAAAGATAAACGAAGAGAGTAGAAACGAACTCAAGCCCGAGTTTGTTGAGGAGTACGACACGGTCTGCGGGCTGTGCTACGCCTTCTGCCCCAGGACTTTTCTGCCGTTCTCGGAGTTGGAGCGGCGGATTTTCGGTGTGGCGCGTGCGAGTGAGGCAAGGGAGGTGAGTGAGGCAAGGGAGGCGAGTGCAGAGCCGCTCGGCGTCTACCGAAGTTGCTACGCGGTTCGGTCGAAGAAGGAGAAGGGGGACTTAGAGGGAAGGGTGCAGGACGGGGGCGCGGTTACTTCGCTGCTCGCTTACGCTCTTGAGGAGGGCGTTCTTGACTCCGCAGTCGTTACCGCGGCGGACGAGCAGTGGCGACCGCAGACGAGAGTTGCGAGGAGTTACGAGGACTTGAAGGCTGCAGCAGGGACGAAATACACGATTTACCCGAGCGTGTTGGGCGTGAAAGAGGCGTTTGAAGAGGGGTGTGAGAGCGTGGGGTTTGTGGGGCTGCCGTGCCAAATTCAGGGTCTGCGGAAGGTTCAAACTTCGGAGCAGCCGTACGAGGTGGGGAAAGAGAAGATAAAGTTGCTGGTGGGTCTGTTTTGTATGGAAAATTTCAGTGCCGGGCTGCTGGAGTTCGTGAGTGCGAGGCTGGAGAAGGAAGGGTTGGATTTGGCGGGGGTGAAGAAGTTTGACATAAAAGGGAAGGATCTTTTGATTTCTTGGGGGGCAAGCGGGGGAGTTCATAAAATTGCGTTGGACGAGATAAAAGAGTACGAGAGCGAGGGTTGCTCGGTTTGCACGGACTACACCGCTGAACTCGCGGACATTTCGGTCGGCTCGGTCGGGTCGGAAGAAGGGTGGTCGACGGTTTTAGCACGCACAGAGCTGGGCGAGGAGGTGGTTAAGGGAGCGTTAGAGAAGGGGTTTGTAGAGGTGAAGGAGGTAGAGGAGAAGGGGTTGGGGTTGGTTCGGAGGTTGGCGGTGCGTAAGAAGCGGAGCGGTTCGGGAGGTAAGGCCGGGGCCGGGATTTGAACCCGGGTCTAGGGATCCACAGTCCCAAGGGATGCCACTACCACACCCCGGCCAGTCGTCTTCGCTCTTTGTTTTGTTTGGCTAATATATAAAACATTGAAAAAAATTGCTCTGTTGAATAATTCAATGATTTAACACTTCTTGCTCGTGCAGAATCATAGTGCAGAATCATAAGAAACTTTACGGCTGGAGTGGAGGGCGGCGATACGGCAGGCGGATGGAGAACTCATAAGTCAAGCCAGAAAACTGTGCAATGCTCTCTGGATTTTCATTCTTCTAATCTTTCAGAGAGGGCTTTTAGCGCCACCGTTCTCCACCCGACTTCAACCTCGTCAGGTCGGAAATTTGGCTTGACCGCGGACTTCTCAATCGGCGTCGTCTCACCGCTCTCAAACATCAGCAGCCCAAGATAAGCAATCATCGCACCGTTGTCCTTCAAATACTTGGCGTCGGGAACAAAAAACCGCGCACCTCGGTCGCAGCACATCGTTTGCAGCATTCCCTGCAGCCTCTTGTTCGCGCCGACGCCGCCTGCCAGCAGCACCTCCTCCTTGCCGAGGTGAGCCACAGCACGCTCGGTTACCTCGGTGAGCATCGCAAACGCGGTCTCCTGAAACGAGTAGCAGACGTCCTCCTTTTCCTCGCCAACCTTTAGAGCGTCTTTGGCAGCAGTGACCAACCCGGAAAACGAGAGATCCATTCCCTTCACCACGTACGGAAGGTGAATAAATTTAGTGCCGCGGGACGCGAGTTCCTCGACCTTCGGACCACCGGGGTGGCTCAGTCCGAGGTGGCGAGCGAACTTGTCAAGAGCGTTTCCGATTCCAATGTCCAGCGTCTCGCCCAAGACGCGGTACCTGCCAGCGCGGTACGCCAACACCTGCGAGTTCGCACCACTCACGTACAGCACCACCGGGTCTTCCGCGCCGCACTGCCACCGCCCGATTTCAATGTGAGCGAGGCAGTGGTTGACGCCGACGAGCGGTATTTTTAGCGCAAGCGAGAGCGCTCTCGCTGCCGTTGCCACTGTTCTGAGGCAGGGACCCATTCCAGGACCCTGCGAGAACGCTACGGCGTCTATTTTGCTCAAAGATTTTAAAACCCGTGAGACAACGCCTCTTAACTCCGCTGCGTGGTGCTGTGCTGCTTCTCTGGGGTGAATGCCGCCGTGTGCGGGCTTGTAGGTGGCTTCGGCTTCGTGAACTACTCGCTCTTCGTTGACGACCGCAGCACTGAGATTCCAGGCAGTTCCTTCAAGTCCTAAAATAAGCGACACTTTTTTCAAAAATTTGAAATTAGAAAAATAAAAAAGAAGTAGAGTTTAAGTAGCGAACTCTACTCCTCCAACTTTTTTTGCTATTTCTTCTGCTACTTCTTTGGGTATTCCTTCTTTCTTCTCCCTCTCCCCCTCTCTCTTCCTCTCTGTCTTCGTCAGTTCCTGTTCTTGAGCCTGTTCCTGAGCCTGTTCCTGAGTGGAAGCAGTTGTTCTCGTTGGAACGAACTTCCAGTCTGCAGTGTCTTCGCAAATTGTCGCATACGGCGCCGTCGGCTCCAGCAGCGCAACGTACCACACAGCGTCGAATTCAAACGGAACCCAGTCTCCTACAGGAATAGAAACCTCGTACGCCTGGTCGAAGTTCGGCGGTAGTGTTAGCGGCGTAACCGAGATCTGCATCCAATCGAGGTACCAGACGAAATAAGTGTCCACGCTGCTTGCGGTTGGGTTCTTGAAGACAATGGTAGTGTTCAACGTGTCGCCGGGCGAATATTCGTACTTGTCCGTGTAGATTGTAATTATCGGTTCTGTTAGCTCCTCCCTCTCTAACTTCATGAGCCAGAAATCATAGGAACCGGCACCGTACGAGATTGTGTAGCCAGCAAGGATGTAGCCACCGTCTGCGGTCTGTTGGACTGAGTGTGCTTCGTCTTTGGAAGTTCCGCCAAAGGTCTTGTCCCATTGTAAGTTCCCCTCGAAATCCGTCTTCACGAGCCAAGCATCGTAAGAACCGGCACCGTACGAGTACGTGCGTCCAGCAAGGATAAAGCCGCCGTCCGCTGTCTGCTGCACTGAGTACGCCCCATCCCAACCAACCCCACCAAAGGTCTTGTCCCATTGTAAGTTCCCCTCGAAATCCGTCTTCACGAGCCAGAAATCGTAGGAACCGGCACCGTACGACCTCGTGTAGCCAGCGAGGATGAAGCCGCCGTCCGTTGTCTGCTGCACTGAACTTACCCAATCATCGTAGGAACCACCAAAGTTTCTGTCCCATTCCTTGTTCCCGTCGGCATCCGTCTTCACGAGCCAGAAATCTTTGTCGCCAACACCAGACGAGTACGAGTACGTGTAGCCAGCAAGGATGTAGCCGCCGTCCGCTGTCTGCTGCACTGAGGTCGCGCCGTCACTTTTGGCGCCTCCAAATGTCTTGTCCCACTCTGCGGTTCCGTTCGCGTCCGTCTTCACGAGCCAGAAATCAGAGTCACCAGCCCCGTACGAAGTCGTAAGTCCAGCGAGGATGTAGCCGCCGTCCGCTGTCTGCTGGACCGACTCTGCCCAATCACTTCTGGCGCCACCAAATGTCTTGTCCCAGTCTGCGGTTCCGTTTGCGTCCGTCTTCACGAGCCAGAAATCAGAGTCACCAGCCCCGTACGAAGTCGTAAGTCCAGCGAGGATGTAGCCGCCGTCCGTTGTCTGCTGCACTGAGTTTGCCACTTCTCTTGAAGTTCCACCAAATGTCTTGTCCCAGTCTGCGGTTCCGTTTGCGTCCGTCTTCACGAGCCAGAAATCAGAGTCACCAGCCCCGTACGAATCCGTAAATCCCGCGACGATGAAGCCGCCGTCCGTTGTCTGCTGCACTGAGTACGCCCAATCAATGCCAGCGCCTCCAAAAGTTTCCCTCCATTCCTCTGCAGGTGGTGTCGCCCCACTTGCGCTTGCGCATCCAACAACGGTTACGAGACCCAGCGTTGCGAATACGACTGCCGATAGAAATAGCCTCTCCTTCTTCCCTTCTCTTCTTCCCATTTTCTGGTTCTTCCCTTTCTTCCCTCTCTTTCGGTTTTCATTTACATTCAAAACCTAAATTTTTATTTGGTTCTCCTACTATAAAAAGTCTTGAATTAAATGAAGTTGAGAATATGCCAAAAAAGGAAGTGATCGTAGACACGAATGCACTGCTACTACCTGGTGAATTTGGGATTGACATTTTTGAAGAGCTGGCGCGGCTTGGCTACGAGCGTGCTGTCGTGCCGAGGGCGGTTTTGAACGAGCTGGACAGGCTCAGGCAACACCCGCGTTTGAAAGGCAGCGAGAGGAGAGCGGCAAGTCTCGGCTTCTCTTTGGTTCTTGAGTACGTGCGTGCGTTTGCGTCGTCTGCGTCGTCTGCGTCGACAGGCAGCAGCAGCGGTGGGAGAGGGTGCACGGTGACGATAAAAGAGATAAATGAAAATGAAGAGGAGGAAGAGGAGAGGGAGAGGGAGAGGGAGAGGGAAAGGGAAAGGGAAAGGGAGAGAGTGAGTGAGACCGACGCGTTGATTCTGGAGTTGGCGTTGAAGAGGAGAGCAGCGGTGCTGACAAACGACGCGGAGTTGAGAAGGGAATTGTCAGAGGCAGGGGTAGCGACGGTGTATTTGAGAGGGCGGAGTAGGTTGGAGGAGAGGAGTAGGTAAACAAAATGAAACTTTTTCGCAGGCTTATTTCGTTGGACGAGGCATTAAAGACGGTTTTGACTTACGCGAAGGGGCGAGAGACGAGAGTGGAAGAGGTCGCATTTGAGGAGGCTTTGAACCGGGTCTTGGCAGAGGACGTGCGTTCGCCAGTAGACAGCCCGCCCTTCGACCGTGCCGCGATGGACGGGTACGCGATCCGCGGCGAAGACTCGTTCGGCGCTTCTCCGAGCAGTCCGGTGTTTTTAAGTGAATATTTTCCAATTCAAACAGGGCAGCCGATGCCTGCGGACGGGCGCAGCAACGCGGTCGTTATGCTTGAGTTTGCAAAGGAAAGCGAGGTCGGGGACGGAGGAGGGGAGAAGCTGGAGATTTTCAAACCAGTCACACCAGGCAGAAATGTCTCTCTTAAGGGCGAGGATGTAAAGAAGGGAGAGGTGGTGCTGAAAGCTGGTCGGCGGCTGCTGCGGGCTCACGACATCGGAATGCTTGCGTCGGTCTTTAAACGCACGGTGCGGGTGCGTAAGAAGGCTAAGGTTGGGATAATTTCTACGGGCGACGAACTCTCAGACCCGAAGCAACCACGGAACGAAAATAAAATCGCGGACGCAAACAGTTTTGTCCTTACGGCACTGACGCAGAAAATTGCGAACCCGTGTAGGCTTGGAATTGTAAGAGACGACCGCGTTGAAATAAAGGACGCGATAAAACAGGGTTTAGAAGAGTGCGACGGGTTGCTGGTGAGCGGTGGCAGTTCGGTTGGCAGACGCGATTTTTTAGCCGACGCAGTAACGGACTTGGGAGAACTCGTCTTTCACGGCGTTGCGATTCGACCCGGCGAACCGACAGGCTTCGGCGTCGTCGACGAGAAGCCTGTTTTTGTTCTGCCCGGTTTTCCTGTAGCCACAATCTCCGCCTTTGAACTGCTTGTTCGCCCGTTCTTGAACGCGTTGCACGGGCTTGGGGTGAAGGAGACCCGTAGAGTGACCTACGCAGTAGCAGCCAAGAAAATTCCCTCGGCTGTCGGCAGAACCGATTTCGTCCGTGTGCGGCTGTTCTGCGCGGAGAACGAGAAGAGGTGCTACGCAGAGCCTGTGCGGGTGAGTGGCTCGGGAATTCTCTCCAGCGTTACGAAATCTGACGGGTTCGTGCTGGTCGAGGAGAACAGCGAGGGTGTAGAGGCGGGGGGGAAGGTTAGTGTGAATTTGTGGGAGTAGAAGGGGGTGTAAGAAAAATCTTACGAAAGTTTTATTCCTTTCAACGCCGCTCTTACGAGCCCTATTTCTTCTTTTCTCTAAGCGACCTCGCAGTTTGTGTGGCAGAACACATCCCTCGAACTCGTCAGAAAATATCATCAAATCCCAGTCGCTCTCCTCCAAAAACTCCTGCTCCTACCCCGCCCGCGAGCCAAAAAGAAAAGCGGCTTTAGTGCCTTCTCCGCAGCCTGCTCGGAGAAGAACACCGAGGCGTAATATTTTTCCACCTCTAACAGCTTCTCTGCGGTGTCAAAATCCTCTAACGCCTGCTCCCACAACCTTGAAACTTCTTTTCTCATCGTCTGTTGTATGTCTTTGAAGTATTAAAATGAATTTAAGAAAGGGGTGAAGAGGAATGGTAAAAAAAATGGTAAAAAAAATCTACGGAATTATCGGCGACCCGGTGGCACACAGCCTCTCACCAGTTATGCAGAACGCTGCCTTTGAGGAACTCGGAATGAGCGAGGGAAAAGAGGCAGCGGTTTACCTCGCTTTTCGGGTCTCAAGAGACGAGCTCGGCGACGCGCTAAGAGGAGCGAAGAGCCTCGGGTTTTCGGGTCTCAATGTCACAATTCCGCTGAAGGAGAAGGCACTCTCGTTCGTGGACGCCGAGGAGGTGGCGAAAAAAATCGGTGCGGTAAACACGATTGACTTCGGTGGTGGCGTTGTTGGTGGTGCTGCTCGCGGTCGAGGCTACAACACCGACGGAATTGGGGCGAAGCGGGTGCTGGAAGAGGAAGAGGGGGTTGGCGAAATAAAAGGCAAGAGAGTGCTGATTCTCGGTGCTGGCGGTGCTGCGAGGGCGATTTCGTTCTACCTCGCTGCCGCAGGCGGTGAGGTGACGATCGCGAACAGGACGAGGGAGAGAGCCGCAGAGTTGGCTTCTAACCTAAATCTGAACCTTCGTAACGCCCGTGCTCGTGCTCTTGGATTGGGCAGCACAGCAGAGTTAAAAAAGCAGCTCAAAGAGGCGGACATTCTGATAAACGCGACTTCGGTGGGAATGTCTCCGAACGAGAACGCCACGCTGGTAACTGCGGAAATGATGCACTCCGACCTCGCTGTCTTCGACATTGTCTACAACCCGCTGCAGACGAGGCTGCTGAAAGAAGCGAACCTTGCGGGTGTGAAAACGGTGGTAGACGGCGTGAAAATGCTCGTCTACCAGGGTGCTGCCTCGTTCAGAATTTGGACAGGGCAGGAGCCGCCGGTGGAGGTGATGGAAAATGCGGTTCGGAACGCTTTGGAGAGGAGGACTTAAAATTACTGCACAGCCTAGCCTACTGCACCTACTGCACCAGCCTGTTCACGGCGTTGATGAACGCCTCTACCGACGCCATCACAATATCCTCTCGCACGCCCCTCGCGGTTACCACTCTTCCCCCCCCTTCTTTTCCTCCTCTTTCTTTTCCTCCTCTTTCTTTTCCTCCTCTTTCTTTTCCTCCTCCTTCTCCTCTCTCTCCTCCTTTCTCCACGCCCACGATTACCTCTGCAAGCGCGTCAGAACCGCCAGTTATCGCTTCTATTCGAAACTCCTTAAGTTCAATGCCGCCGTCGATTTCGTCGCCGATTATTTCTTGAACCGCTTTCAACGCAGCGTCCACGGGACCAACGCCCATTTTCGCACTCGTGCACTCCTTACCCCGCACCACAGCCCTCAGCGACGCGGTCGCGGTCAGGTTGTTCCCGGTCATCACCGAGAGTTCTTTTAGCGTTACCACTCGCTCGTGCCCCGAGACCTCGCCGGTTACGACCTCCGCGATCGAAAACAGGTCGTCGTCGGTGACTCTTTTACCGCTCGCACCGAGTTCCTTCACCCGCTCTAAAATCTCGTCCACCTGCTCCCTCGACGCAGAGAGCCCGATTTCCGAGAGCTTCTTCACAACCGAGTGCCTGCCGGTGTGCTTGCCGAGCACGATTCGTCGCCTGTGCCCCACCATTTCTGGCGTTACAATTCCGGGCTCAAAAGTCTCGCTCTTCTCGATTACGCCGTGTGCGTGAATTCCTGACTCGTGAGAGAAAGCGTTCTCACCGACGAGGGGTCGTGTTGCAGGGATTTGGATGCCCGTGAACCGCTCAACGAGCTTCGCAGTCTCGAACAAGAACTCGGTCTTTATCTTCGTCCTCAGCCCGTAAGCCGAGTAAATCGAATTCAAACTCATCACGGTCTCAACGAGGTCAGCGTTCCCCGCCCTTTCCCCCAGCCCGTTCACCGAGACCTGAACCTCCGAAGCGCCCGCTTTCACCGCTGCGAGGCTGTTCGCGACTGCGAGTCCGAAGTCGTTGTGGCAGTGAATGCTGACCGGCACCCGCACGGCACGGCAGACCGCAGCCACGAGTTCGTGCATCGCAAACGGCTCACTCACGCCCACCGTGTCCGGAACATTTAGAATGTCCGCGCCCGCTTCTTCCGCGGTCTTGAAGAGGTCAAGCAGGAAGTCCAGTCTCGTCCGCGTCGCGTCCATCGCCGAGAACATGCAGGCAAGACCGTGCTCCTTCACATATCTCGTCATTTCGTACGCCTGCGTCTTCACCTCCGCCTCGCTCATTTTTGTGGTGTGCTTGCGCTGAATCGCAGAGGAGGAGACGAAAATATGAATTAGGTCTACGCCGCAGTCAATGCAAGCGTCAATGTCCTTCTGCAGAACCCTCGCCAGCCCGCAGATCTTTGCCGAGAGCCCGTCGCTGCAAATCGCCTGCACCTCCTCGCGCTCGTCCTTTGAACTGATTGGAAATCCTGCTTCAATTATGTCGACGCCGAGTTTGTCCAACTGCCTTGCAATCGCTCTTTTCTGCTCGTGGCTGAACGAGATGCCCGGCGTCTGCTCGCCGTCCCGCAGCGTCGTGTCAAAGACCTCTACTATCCTCTCCGTTTTACGCATTTTTCCGTCCCTTTCACTTTAGAAAACAAAAGAATAAAAAAATAAAAGCGGTGAAGACTTTGAGGTGCTCTGCTCGGAACGACCGTCGGTTGCAGATTCTCCGCACCGTCTCGGTCTCTTTCTTTCTCTGACTCTCTCTCGGTTTCTCTCTGACTCTCTCGGTTTCTCTCTGACTCTCTCGGTCTCTCTCGGTCTCTCTCGCCTTAGTCTTCGGCACGAAAAAAAAAGACCTCTTCTTTGCACTGCCCGCACTTTTACACAGCCTGCCTGCACGGACTACAACCTCGCCAGATTTCAAGAGCCACTCGCAACAGCCCAGCCGCCTCTCTAACTCTGCTCTCCCTGTTTTTTCGTCGAGGTCGTAGACTGCAATGTCCGCGTCCGCACCAACGCCCAGGTGTCCCTTGCCTTTGTCGTTGCCGTTGCCTTTGCCTTTGCCTTTGCCTTTGCCGTTGTTCTGATGCAGCAAGCCGAGCTGCCTCGCAGGGTTCGTTCTTATGAGTTGTGCGACAAATAGTAAGAAAAAAATGAAGTGTGCAAAGTGCGAGAAAAAGGCGTGTTACGCGGGCAAAGACTGCACCGAGGCTGAAATTGGCGAGGCGGTCAAAAGTGCTTACAAGGAAGACGCCGAGGCTCTCAAGGGGTTGCAGGTCTCAACGCGGATTGAAGCACGCTACTATATGAAAAAGACGCGTGTAGAGGAGTTAATTTTGTATGCGGAAGAGATGGGCTACGGGAAATTGGGGGTCGCGTTCTGCATCGGGCTGCAGGAGGAGGCGGCAGCGTTGTGCCAGATTCTGGCTCGGCACTTCGCGGTGTCTTCGGTGTGCTGCAAAGTCTGTGGAATAGACAAGACCTATTTCGGGCTGGAGCGGCTTCACGAGGCTGAAGCTGGCGAGACAAAAGCAAAAGCAGAAGTAGAAGTAGAGGCAATGTGCAATCCAATAGGGCAGGCGAGGGTCTTGAACGACGAGAAGACGGACTTAAACATCATCTTGGGTTTGTGCATCGGACACGACATTCTATTTACAAAACACTCCGATGCGCCGGTGACTACGTTCGCGGTAAAAGACCGCGTCCTTGCCCACAATCCACTGGGTGCGCTGTATTCGGGCTACTATCGGAAGAGGATTTAAGAATGAAGAGAAAATTCACGGGTGCGCTGTTGGGCAGTGCCGTGGGGGACGCGTTGGGTGCTCCGGTGGAGGGGTGCAGCAGGCAGAAAGTCAGTTCAGTCTACGGCGAAGGAGGGGAGTGGAAGATGATTTCGGGTCGCTACACCGACGACACCGAGATGATGATTGGAGTTGCAGAATCGCTGGTAGCGAACAGGGGCTTCAATGCAGAGGACTTAGCACGCAGGTTCGTCGCGAATTACGACCCGAGCCGGGGCTACGGTCCGGGGACGAAGGAGGTGTTGAGAAGGCTGAGCGAGGGCGAGAGTTGGGAAGAGGCGTCAAAGAAGGTGTTTGGCGGAGCGGGGTCGTACGGGAACGGTGCTGCGATGCGGGTTGCTCCTGTGGGCGTCTTTTACTGCGACGACTTGGCGAGGCTAAAAGAGGTAGCCTACAAGTCCAGCCAAATTACGCACTCTCACGAACTTGGCAAGGAAGGGGCGGCGTTGCAGGCTTTCTGCGTCGCTTTGGCAGTGCGGGGTGGACGAGGGGGGGGACGAGTGGGAGAGAGAAGGAGAGAGAGAGAGGGAATGTTGCACGAGTTGAAGGGGTTTGTCAAGAACGCGGTGTTTCGGGAGAAGCTGGAAAAAATAGAACTGGACAAAGCTAAAACCAGAGACGAGGTAGTCCGTGAATTAGGGAACGGAGAAGCGGCTTTCAACTCCGTCCCGACCGCGATTTACTCGTTTCTTCGGACCGAGAGTTTTAAGGACGCGGTTGCCTTTGCGGTAAGTCTGGGCGGCGACCCCGACACCATCGGAGCGATGACAGGGGCAATAAGCGGTGCGTACTACGGCGAAACGGCAATTCCAAAAGCGTGGCTGGAGAAGTTGGAGGATGGCAGAAAGGGCAGGCGTTACATAAAACGGCTGGCAGAGGAGTTGTACCGCGTAAAGATTAGTTTATAACCACTCTTTGTAAATTTCGTGCTCCCTCAAAACTTCTTTCGCCCTTTCCCGCTCTTCTTGGTGTCGCTTAATAAAAGAGAACATTTGTTCGGCAGCCTCCGACTTGCAGGCACTGCAGACTCGTCGCCCGTCCTTGCACGCCTCAAAAATCTCCTGCACACGAGCGTCCTCCTCAACCAAATGCGAGACCAAAAGTTCAAAGACCGTGCACTCTTCGGGCGAGCCACCGAGTCGCTTCTGCTCTGCCACTGTCACTCGTCCTCCGGTTTTCGCCCGCTTGACTTTCCTTGCCGCCTCTTCCGGCGGTTCCGTCAGTGCGATGTAACTCTCCGGAACGCTTGAGGACATTTTCCCGCCAGTCAGCCCCTGCATAAACTTGTGGTAAGTAGCGGAGGGCAGAAAGAAGCCGTAGCCGCCGAACTCCAACTCCACCGCCCGCACCGTCTCCTCAACCTCTCGCACTCTTCGGTCAATTTCGTCCTCTACAACGCCTGTCTCCGCTCCAACACCAAAAATATCCAAGTGCATTTCATAAATCTTTTTCGGTCCCTCGGTCCGCCTCGCCACCTCTTCCAAGGCGTCTCTGCCCGCTTTGTTCGCCTGCTTCTGCCGCACGCTCACGAACGGCTTCTGGTTCTTGTCCCGCCTCTTCTCGACGCGGAACATTCGCATTCGCGACGCGATGTCCCTCGTCAGTCGGATGTGCGGGTCCTGGTCAACGCCGACAGGAATTACAACAGGTTTTGGTCCGCCGTACTCGGGCAGTTGCGGCTGTAGGATGTCCGCGTTCTGCACCACAACGCTCGTTAAGTGAGAGACGCACACCTCGCCCGAGAAGCCGTAAATCGCACTCAGTTCGCTGAAATTAACCTCTGTTCCGAGTTCAAAAGCGAGGTCTTGCAGCCTTCTGTTCTCGGACTGAAAGTAAATATGCCCTCGCTCAGGGTCAAAGCCCAACGCCACGAGGCTCAAAATATACTCGTTCACTCCGACTTCTTTACACTTGCTCCACGGGACTCCCCTGACCGAGTGCGATTCCAGATCCGCGATGCAGGCAAACGCGTCGCCGCCCCTCTGCTGATGCCAAATAATCTCATCCATCACCATCTTTCCGCCGAGATGAATTCTTCCAGACGGCATAAACCCGCTCATCACCGCGAACTTTCTCCGCTCCTCCTCCTGCTCCTCCTGCTCCTCCTGCATCGCCCGCAGCACTTCTTCGTAGCCACGGTGCCCCACGATTACGCCCCTTCGCATATAAAGATGCGGCTTCTTTATTCTGCTCCTCCTCCCGTTCAGCAGTTCCTTGAAAGGCGAAATCCCAAACTCCTCAAAGAGCCTCGTGTAGTCCTTTGTTTTTATGCCCGCAACGCCCACGCCCCACGGGTCAATTTCTACCCCTACCATTTCTCGCACTTTGCTGGAAAAAAAACATCTTTAAAATTCTCCACTTTTCCGCCTTTCTTTGTCTCTTTATCTTTTATCTTTACGCCTTCCCCTTCCAACAAGACTATTTTATTCTCTACTCCTTCTCCAACTTCTCCGCCCTTTTTTACGACGCGGTGGCAAGGAATCTCTCCTTCTCCAGATCCAGGCTTCGGGTTCTTCGCAAGAGCTTGCCCAACAGCCCGAGCCGCACTCTCTGAGCCGGTTATTTTCCGAGATATTTCTCCGTAAGTTGTTACTCTACCTTTAGGAATTTTCTGCGTCAAGTTCCACACAGCGTTTTGGAAATCCTCGCAATTTCGTGCTACCACCGCTATTTCGTAGTCCTGAATTACCGGGTTGGCGAGAAGTCTTCTGCACATTTCCTCTACCTCCTGCCTCACCCTTTCTTCTTCACTCTTTTCTCTCCCTTCCTCTTCTCCTCCCCCCTCCCCCGCCTCCGCCTCCTCCTCTACCACAATTCTAAAAGTCTTCATCGTCTCTACAGCACGCACGTTTCTGAAACCCAGCAGGTTCAACGCCTTCTTCGTGTTCTCGCCCTCAGGGTCTGCAACCCCGTGCTTCAGTTTTATCCTCACTTCTGCTTCCATTTTCCTTTACCGAGTCTCTCCTACTTCCATTTTCCTTGTCTCTTTTTTAAACCCTTTCCAATCACATAAATCTCTGCACTTCTTTTCCTCGACGCCGACGGCGAAAACGACCTCGCGAACCTGAACCGCTCCTTCACCGCCCCGTAAAATTGCTCGTAGTAGGCGCCCTGAAATATCTTTGCGACGAAGTTTCCCTCTTGGTCTTCTGCTCCGTGGGGATTTAAGAGAGCAGACGCGATTTTCAGTGCCGACCTGCTCAGTTCGAGCGACCGAAACTGGTCGTAACTTCGGTTTCCGCTCAACTTCGGCGACGCGTCCGAAATCACGGCGTCCACCACCAAAGCCTTACCTCTCGAGAGAAGCACCTCTTTAACCACTTTTACAGTCTCGTCCTCGTTTGTTAGGTCGCTTTGCACTGCCACCACACCCGCTATTTTTTCCATCGGCTGCAAATCCACGCTCACGACTACTCCTCTGCCCCTGCCTCTGCCTCCCCCCCCAACTACTCCTGCTGCAACCTGCGACCAGCCCCCGGGAGCAGCACCCAAATCCACAACGACGTCCCCCTTTTTTAGCACTCCGAACTTACGGACGATTTGCAGCAGTTTAAATGCGGAACGAGACCTGTAGCCCTCTTGCTTCGCTCTCTTGTAGAACCTGTCTTTTTTTAAGTCTGCCTGTCTCACCATTAAGGTCTCCAAGGGAAAAAACATTCTTCAGGGAAAAATAAGGTCTCCAAGGGAAAAACATTCTTCAGGGAAAAAGAATGTCAAGAGGCGGTCGCTCGAAAAATCCTCGCCTCTCCGCCATTTTGTAAAGTTCATCGAGACCTTTCACGACGCCCTCCGACATTTCGTAGGTGTCCTCGTTCACGTACATCAGTGCGAATTTTCTGACGAGTTCTTTGTCCGCACCCCGTGAGTATTTCATTGCGTACTCCAGCGCCTCTTCTGCGTTCTCCAACGCGTACCGCACGCTCGCCCGCATCGCCGCGAGGAACTCCAGCTGTGCCGCCTCGGGGGTCTCCCTTTTTATGACATTTACGCCGAGAGGCAGGGGCAAGGGCGGGCGTCCTACCGCAGCAGTCTCCTCCCGCCACCACTCCCACAGGTCAAGGATTTTCACGAGTCCGTGCTGGGCGTAAGTTATTTGTGCCTCGTGAATTACCAGCCCCGCGTCCGCCTCTCCTCGCTGCACTGCGGGAACGACCTCGTCAAATCGCTTCTCAACCGGCTGAAAACCCTCGCCACCGTCGTCGTCTTCACCTTCTCCCTCGCCACCAACCGCCAACTTTAGCAGCAAGTTCGCTGTGGTGTACTTCCCAGGCACTGCAATCTTCTTCCCCTCAAGACTCCTCCCTTCAACGCCAGTTCCCTCTCTCGAAATTTCTGCTCCCTCTCTCGCAACTACCACCGGCCCGTAGCCGTCGCCAACGCTCGCACCGGCAGACAAAATCCGAAACCGCGGGTGGAGAAAAGCGTAAGCGTGGGCTGAGAGTGCTGTGACATCAATTTCACCCCTGAACGCTTTCTTGTTCAGCATTTCAATGTCCGCGACAGTGTGCGTTATTTCCACCCCTTTCGGAGCAGGGATTTTGCCGGTTAGCAGCCCGTAAAACATAAACGCGTCGTCCGCATCTGGCGTGTGTGCGATAATCATAGATTAGAAATCTGCCGTGTCGTATAAAAAAGATTTCAATAAAATTCTCTTTATCTCATCGATTCTCGCGTCTGTCTTGACCGCGGTCTCCGAGAAATGAGTTCTGCTCGCTGAAAACCCGTCAGAACGCAACGCCTGGATTAACCAAGAAATCGGCGGCGGCGGAGCCTTCAAACTCTTGCAAATCGCGTGGTACTCAAAGAAAAAAGGAATGTCCAACTCATTTACGCACCGCCCCACAATCTTCAACGCCTCTCGCTTCTTCCCCAACTCTCTCTCTTCCAACTCCGCCCACACCCGCTCGCAGAACCGCTTGTCTTTAATTGGACCGATGAAGAGCGGACCCGCGAGCCGAATCTTCGTCTTTGAACCGCAGACCTCGCACCTCTCCCCCACTCTCAAAATCTCGGAGTCAGTGTAAGGAAAAGCGAACCTGTTGCCGCAGGAGAAGCAGTGAGCGACGAAACCAAGTTCTTTCAGGCTCTCGTCGGCTCTCTTCGCACCCTTCTCCACGCCTGCAAGGATTCTTACGAAATGTGCCGCGGAGTAGCAGAGCAGCGGTCTTACCGCCTTGTCGTACTTGCAGAGGTCTCTCGCTACTCTGCCCAACAGAACCCGCGTCGCCATTTCTCTGTGGTACTCGGTGTTAAGCGGTTTAGCGTCGTACTTCCGCAAGCCGCCCGTGTGAGCGCCGCACAACGGCGCGGTGTCGGTCGCTGTAACCAAGAGTAAACGCCTAACTGACTTGCAAGCAGCGTCCAAGAACGGAACCGGCGACCCAAACGGGTCCAAGTCCACCAAGTCGTACCTGTTCCGCAGCAGAAGCAGATTTGCGTCCTCGTTGCACGCTCTCGCTTTTTCTTCTACTTCGTTCAACGCGATATTTCGGTTTACGAGTTCGTAAGCAGGCGTGCTTCGGTCGTTAATCACCTCTTTCAGTTGCACTTGCGGTCCAACTTCAACCTCGTTCGCCACTCTCACGCCTCTTACTCCCGTCCCCGCGAGTGCGTCCAAGTAAGTTAGAGTCAGAGGTCGTGAAGGAGAGAGAGAAGGAGAGGGAGAAGGAGAGAGAGAAGGAGAAAGAGAAGGAGAAGGAGAGAGAGAAGGAGAAAGAGAAAGAGAGGGAGAGAGAGAAGGAGAGGGAGAGAGAGAAAGAGAGGGTAGCGAGGAGACGAAAGCAGCCACGCTTGCAATGTCAATGTCCCGGCACAGTTCCATCTTGGGGTTGTAAAAGACCGACTTTGTGGGTCGCTTCGGCACTAAAACCCTCGTAGTCCCTTCTTTAGTCTCTGCCTCTGAAAGCATTTGTTGTTGAAAATTAATTAAATTTACCTTAAAATTTTTTAATTTTACGGAGGCTACAAAAATTGAGAGGAATGTGATGAAAAAAGAAGATCCGGGCAGCGGCGAAGGAGAACGGATAAAAATAGCACAGGTCTCCTGCGGGACTGTTTACGGGAATGTGCAAGGCGAAATAGAGAAGGCGGCGAAAGAGGTAGGAGCCGAGATTTTCGTGCCTGAAGTTGACCTTGACTACGTGGCAGAGAAGGTGGACGAGTTCGGCTACGATTTTAAGAACAGCCTCGGGCTGAGCGTGGCGTTGGCGCGGGGCTACGCAGTCGCGGAAGAGCTGTGCGAGGCAGACGCGGTCTTCGTTGCGGGCTGCCACAAGTGTCCGCGTGGGGCGGTTGTGAGGACGGAGATTCGGAAAATAATTCAGGAACGGACGAGTTTGCCGCTTGTAATGTACCCGTTTTCAGAGCGGACGAAGGCGGGGGAACTGCTGACGCGGATGGAAGCGCTGGTTACGATTGTGAAGCGGCGGTGGGTGCTGGAGCGGAAGGTGCAGGAAGGGCTCACTGCCGGAATTGACTCCGGCTCGACGACAACGAAAGCCGCGATAATGCAGGAGAATGAGGTCTTGGGCGTTGCGTGGTCGCCGACGCGGGAAGTGGTAAAAACAGGCGAGAAAGTCTTTGCGGAGGCGTTGGAACTCGCGGGCGTAAAACGGGACGAGATTGAGGCGCTGGGAACGACGGGCTACGGCAGGCACGCGTTGGGCGAGCATTTTAAGGCGGACTTGGTGCAGGAGGAGCTGACCGTGAACTCGAAGGCTGCGATGTTTCTTGCGGGCATCGAGAAGGGCGAGGCGATGATAATTGACATCGGCGGAATGGACAACAAGATAATAACCGCGAACGACGGCATTCCCGACAATTTCACGATGGGCGGGATTTGTGCGGGCGCTTCGGGAAGATTTCTTGAAATGATTGCACGCAGGCTTGGAGTGGGCGTGGTCGAAATGGGAAAGCTGGCGTTGGAAGGCGACTACGAGAGAGTGAAGACCGACAGTTACTGCATCGTCTTCGGGATTCAAGACCTCGTCTCGGCGTTGTCCAGCGGTGCGAGGCGGGAGGATGTTGCGGCTGCCGCCTGCCACTCGGTCGTGGAACAGGTGAAGGAGCAGTTGCTGCAGGAGATTGACCTCAGGCAGCCCGCGATTGAGGTCGGCGGCACTGCGTTAGTGGAGGGCGTGCCGGCGGCGATGAACGATGTTCTGGGCTTTGAGGTGGTCGTGCCGAAATATCCGCAGTACATCGGTGCGGTGGGCGGGGCGCTGCTCTCTTCGTCGTTCAGGCGGAAATGAGGCGTGAAGAGAATAGTAAGATAGGAGGAGGAAGAAGAAAGATTGGAGGAGGAAGAAGAAAGATTGGAGAAATGGGAAGAAGTAAAAAATGAAATCCACAAAATTATTTGAACTCGCCTCGAAATATATGCCCGGCGGGGTTAGCAGTCCGGTGCGTGCCTACGCGCCGTACCCTTTCTTTACAGCGGGTGCGAAAGGCTCGCGGATTCGCGACGCAGACGGCAGGGAATTCGTTGACTACTGCCTGGCGTACGGACCGCTCGTTCTGGGGCACGCTAACGAGGAGGTGAAGGAGGCGGTGAAAGAGCAGCTCGAGAAGGGCTGGCTCTACGGCACGCCGCACGAGAGGGAAGTGGCGCTTGCGGAGAGGATTGTAAAGTGCTGCCCCTCGGTTGAGATGCTCAGGTTTGTCAGCACGGGCAGCGAGGCGACGATGGCTGCACTACGGCTCGCGAGAGGGTTCACGGGGCGAGACAAAATCGTAAAAATCGAGGGCGGATTTCACGGTGCTCACGACGGCGTCTTAGTTAAAACAGGCTCTGGTGCTGCTACTTTAGGAATTCCAGATTCTGCAGGGGTGCCGCGGGATTTCGTGAAAAGCACGCTGCAGGTCCCGTTTAACGACGCAGAGGCTCTTAACGAGGTGCTTGAGAAGGAGCAGAAGAAGAACAGTGGAGAAGGAGAGGTTGCGGCGGTTATAATTGAGCCGGTGCTGGGAAATGTCGGACCGATTCCGCCGGAGGCTGGCTACTTGAGCGAGGTTCGGAAAATAACAGAGGAGCAGGGGGTTCTGCTTATTTTCGACGAAGTAATTACGGGCTTTCGGTTGGCGTTGGGCGGAGCGCAGGAGTTTTACGGCGTGCGAGCGGACTTGACGACTTTGGGCAAGATTGTCGGCGGGGGATTTCCAATCGGCGTCTTCGGGGGTAAAAAAGAAATTATGAAACTCGTTGCTCCCTCGGGACCTGTGTACCAGGCAGGGACTTTCAGCGGCAACCCGGTTTCTGTTGCTGCGGGTTTAAAGACGGTTGAGATTTTGGAGCGGGAGGGGAGGGGTGAGGGAGTGCTGCGGAGAATAAACGAGGTTGGCGAGCGGCTGAGAAAGGCGTTAGGCGAGATTTTGACGGATTCCGGCGTTGAAGGCTGCGTCTCGGGTGTAGGCTCGATGTTTAAGATCTTTTTCAGCGAGGGAGGAAAAAAAGTGAAGAATTATGCAGACGCGTTGAGTTGCGACAAGGAGAAATATTTACGGTTCTTTCATAAAATGCTGGCTTCTGGCGTCTTCCTGCCGCCCTCGCAGTTTGAGACGAACTTCGTCAGTTCCGCACACACCGAGGAGGATTTAGAGAAGACGGTAGAGGCGTACAAGGAGAATTTGAGATGAGAAATATAAAATTTCACGACAGGGAGAAGGAGATAAAAGAGCTAACAAGCCTGCTTAGCACCGAGCCGACGCTGATTACCTTTGTTTACGGTCCCATCAACAGCGGAAAAACTGCTCTGCTTGACTACTTGACCAAGCGTCTGCCGAAGAATTATGTCGTCTTTTACATAAATCTCAGGGGGAAGTTTATCTCGAATTACGACGATTTTGTTCGGGCTTTGTTCAAGTTGGAGCGTGAGGAGAAGGAGTACAAAGCGGTCTTAAAAGCGGTCTCCGAGGTTTCGCTAAAGAGTTTGAGATTCGCGGGGATTCCGATAACTGAAGGTATTTTAGACTTATTTTTCAAGAAGAAGACTTATGAAGATGTCTTTGAGTTTTTGGAGGATTATTTTAGCGAGATAGCGGAGAATAAAGTCCCTGTCTTGATTGTGGACGAGTTGCAGAAGATCGGAGATGTCAAGATTGACAATCATTTAATTTACGAACTTTTCAACTTCTTTATTCGGCTGACGAAGGAGTTGCACCTGTGCCACGTTTTTGCAATCTCTTCGGATTCGCTTTTTATCGAGCGGGTTTACAGCGAGGCGATGTTGCAGGGGCGGTGCAGGTTTCTGCTGGTCGACGATTTTGACGAGCAGACGACGAGGGCGTTTCTGGAGGCGCAGGGGCAGGGTTTTACGGAGGCGGAGAAGCAGGAGGCGTGGGAGTACTGCGGTGGGAAGCCTGTGTGTTTGGTTGAGTTGGCGAATGCGAAGATAAACGGGAAGAGCGTAGAGAGAGAGGCTAAAAAGTTGCTGAAGATTAGAACGAGCCAAATACTCTCGATATTCGATGAAATAGCGCTTGGAAAGGTTGAATATTCGGAAAAGGCGGTAGCAGAAGAGTTTAAGAACTTTGAGGCAGAGGAGGTTATAAAATATGAGAGGGAAACTAAAGAGAAATTGTTTCTGGTTGGGAGGAATGTGTTGTTCATTGACCCGACAGAGAGAACAATAAGACCGCAGTCGCGGTTGGACTTGCTCGCGATAAGGGTGGTGCTGAAAAACCTTTCTTTACAACCTTTCTTTAAAAAGAAAGTTTGACCAAAGAAAACTTGACAAAAGAGAAATTATTCTTAAAGAGGAAGGTTATTTAAATAGAATAAAAGGAATAACAATAAGGAGATGCAAATACAGGTAAGAAGAAACGTGAGGGGGTTCGCGTTTGGTTTAGTGGCAGCGTTGTTAGCGGGCGGAATTCTGGCGGCAGGCGGCGGCGTAGTGCAGGCGGTGCAGGTGGCGGGTAGCGGTGGTGGCGGCAGCGACGAGGGGCTCGTCGCGGAGTGGCGTTTCGACGAGGGTGCAGGGAGCGTTCTGCACGACAGCTCAGGAAACGGAAACGACGGCGTGATTCACGGCGCGACTTGGACCGAGGGGAAGTTCGGGAATGCGTTGCGGTTCGATGGTCAGGATGATTTTGTTGAAGTACCTCATAGTAGCTCCTTAAACTTAGGAAAATATTTCACAATAACTACGTGGATCAAACCAACGACATTATCAACCGACAACCAATTGATACTTGGTAAAGGAAGTTGGTGTCCTGACGGTGCACCGACATTCAAGGGATTTTCTTACGCGTTTTTCATAGGTGCAGATTACCAAGGAGCGTATAAGTCTTCAGAAAATGCAAATAAGTTAGCACTCCATATTAACAAAGGTGGTAATTTTTACCATGAAATTTTGAGAGGGAGGCGATAAAATTGGAAATTATACAAGCGAGACTCACTCCAAAACTGCTGGAGGAAGTGGAAAAGATGGTAAAAGAAGGACTCTATGCAGACAGAGACGAAGCAATTAGAGACACCATCAGAAGGTTAATGCGAGAGATGAGACACTCTAAAGAGGAAGAGAACCTCCTGAAGGATGCGGAATGGGGGCTTTACGGTAAATGAAATGAGCGAAGAGAAGAGAAAAGCGGTTTCATATTCCTAATATGAAGCAGCAGAAAAACTCGTTCTTAAAAATCGGCGGGCTTTTTGCGTTCTTCTGCACCGCGTTCTACCTCGCAGTGCGACTGACGCCCAGCACTTTCGCACCGCTGAACCACTACACTGCGACCGCGTTGGGGTTCTTCCTACGAGCGTTCGGCTTGCAGCCAACCGTGCAGGGCGACTTGGTGGTGGCTGCAGGGGGCGATTTCGGGGTTGAAATTGTGGACGAGTGCACGGCGATTTTTATGTTCGTTCTCTTCGCCGCGTTCGTGCTGGCTTACTCGACTTCGGTGCGGAAGAAGGCTGTAGGGCTGCTCTTTGGACTTCCGTTCTTGTTTGCTGCGAACACGGTGCGGCTTGCGACGGTCTTTTTGGCGGGGCTGTGGTGGCCAGCGGGTTTTGAGTACGTTCACGTCTTCCTTTGGCAGACGCTAATCTTAATTCTCGTCTTCGTCGCCTGCTTAGCGTGGCTGCACTTTGTGGTGCTGGTTCCTACACTGACAGACAAGCCGCTGCCCTTCTTTGCAAGGTTCGTAGCCTTTGCGAGCCTGCTCTTCTTGGTGGGGCTCTCTTTTGACGAGAAATATATTTTGGTGACGGCTCGTGTAACTGAATTTCTGCTGCACTGCGCCGGCCACTCTGTGCAAATTGCACCCGACCCGAACGCGGCGGTCTACCCAGCGACCTTCAACCTCTTGGCGTTTGCCGCACTTATTCTGGCGACGCAGTCAAAGACAATCGCGAAAAGGACGAAACTGAAGGCGTTGGCGGTTGGTTCTGCGCTAATCTTTGGCGTTGAGGTCGTTCACGAGTTTTTTATGTTTCTTTCTCCTCTGCCGTTGGAGGTGCCGCACGCGTTCGAGTTTATGGTTGCAGCGCGGATTGCAAATCAGTACTTCCTCCCGTTCGGGCTCTGGCTCGCCTTTGCTTACAGCCTTACACCACCTTCACTCGCTGCAGGAGGTCGTCCGAAGGAGTAAAGATGAGGGTAACTGAGTCGCCGGACTTGAGTTTCTTCTTCAGCACAAGCACCAAAACATCTCCCGTCTCAAAACTCGCCCCCGCCCACTTGGTTTTCCAGTCTGCTCTCTGCCCGGTTGTTCCAATAAAAACACCGTTTAATCCAATGTCTTCTCCGAGACCGCCAGCAGAGAGGTCAAAAATCTTGCCGTTAATTTTTACTTGCAGTGCGTCCCACCCCTGGTAGTCAGCACTTCTTCCGTCCTTGAATGCATTTTTTATCGTTTCTCCGCCGTAATGAATCAGTGTTATATTTTTCCCCCTGCTACACAGCCTTCAAGGATCAACGCTGCACGCGGTGTTGTAGTCACCACGCTAATCAGACCGTAAGAAATGGCAGCCACGACCACTGCAATTACTACCGTAACTGCGATCATCAGAATAATGCCGATCACTGGCGAGACCGCTCTCTCTACCTCACTCTCTCTTCTTCTGCTCTTCGCTCTGCCGTAAGTTTCTTTTAGTTTCACTTAACCGCAACACCAACTGCGCGTTTTATCAGCCATCCGATTTCGTCAATCTCCTTCGCCAGCGGTCCTTTCTTGTCCGGCACTTCGATGATAATTGGAATTACGCCCTTCTTCCTCGCATTTATCTCTTTTATCTTTTCCCTCGCCTTCGTCTCGGCTGCAAGTCGCTCTGTTATGACAATAATTCTGAGACCGCCGTTCCCTTCCCCGCCGTCTCTCGCCAGCCTCTCCAAGACACGTGCGACCTCTTCTCCACCGTCTGAACCCGCTCCCGCTCCCGCTCCCGCTCCCGCTCCCGCTCCCGCAGAACACTCGAAGACTGCTTTTACGCCTGCGAGCCTGAACCCAGTGGCAGTTTCAGGGTCTCCGATTACCGCGATCATTTTTCCGCAAAAAGAGACTTAACAATCTCCTCTCGCAAGCCGCTGGAGAGACGAGCCATTCGCTGCTCAAAGGTGTTGTTCACTTCTACCTTCCCGCCTCTTCCGCTGACCACCACGCCCCCTTCCGATTTTATCCTTTCTCCTGACACTGACAAACGAACTTTCACTCCTCCTCTCGTGCTTCTCTCAACCTCTGCAGAGAGTTCTTTCAGCATTTCAGGGGTCACAAACGACGCGTCCTCCTCGCTGAGTCTTACTTCTAATTCGCTGCTACTACCCGCACCCGCGGCGACTACGCTCACTGCAGCGTCTTTTATCAAGCCCGCCAAAATCTCGGAGTAGGACCGCCCTTTGAAGCCGTTCTTTTTTACTTCCTTTAGTGCCTTCGCTGCTTCTTCTAAGACCTCAGCGATTATTTTTTCTTCGGCGTCCCACCTGACCTTCCTCGCGTTCAGCCGAGCGGCTCTGACTACGCCCTCCTTCTCCTCGCGTGCCTTCTGCTCTGAAGCGGCGACAAAAGACTTCTTTTGCTCTTCTACCTCTGCCCTCGCTTCTGCGAGCCTCTTCCTTCTGTTCGCCTCTGCGTCGCTAATTATTTTCTCGCATTCCGCCTCTGCCTCTTCCTTTATCTTTCTAACAATCTCCTCTGCACCCAAACTACTCTCCCCTCCTTCCTTCTACCTTCCTTCTACCTTCCTTCTACCTTCCTTCTACCTTCCTTCTACCTTCCTTCTACCTTCTTTCCTTCCACTTACCTCAGCCCCAAAGTTTTTTCTAAGACCACGCTCACTGCGGAGTCGCGATTTGACTCGGCGAGAGATTTCCGTTTCTCTGCTTCCGCCGCTGCATTTTTCATTATTTCCGCCTTTGCCTGCTCGCCTTCTTTTCTGTATTTCTCTAAAATCTGAGCAGCCAATTTCTTCTCGTCCTCCAGCGCCTTCTCTTTTACCAGCCGCACTTCTGCCTCCGCATCTTCTAATATTTTAGCAGCCTTCACCGTCGCCTCTTCTTTCAGCCGCCTGCCTCTCTCCTCGCCCTCTTTTATTAACTTTAGTGCTTCTACTGCCATTATATTTTTTATACGAATTTTCTTTAAAATAATCTTTTCTTATTTTCGGTTCGGTTCGGTTCGGTTCGGTTCGGTTCGTTTCGTTTCGTTTCGTTTCGATTCGGTTCGTTTCGTTTCGAGCTTGAGTCAAATTTATCAAATTATTTTATGCTGGAAAATTATACGAAAAATATATGAAGAATAATATTAAAGAGAGGAGAAAAAAGGAGAAAAGAGAGGAGAGGAGTTTGACAAAAGTTCAGAAAAAAGAGCACGGACAAAAGGAAGCAGAGCAAGAAGCAGAGCAAGAAGCAGAGGTGGAGAGCAGTGAATTAGAGGAGTTGCAGGAGGAATTAGAGGAGAAGAGGAGGTTAGCGGACGATTATTTGTCGCGGCTAAAATATCTGCAGGCTGAGTTTGAGAACTACAAAAAGATGGTCGCTCGCGAGCGGGAGAGGTACGAGGCGTCTGCGACTGAAGGGCTGGTAAAAAACCTGCTCCCGATTATTGATTCGCTTGAGAGCGGTCTTGCGACCGCGAATGCAAATGTGAAACGGAGTGAGGGTGAGTCGTCGTTTGTCAAGGGAATTGAGTTGATTTACAAGGATTTGATGGCGGTGCTCGGTAGAGAAGGGTTGAAGCCGATAAAAGCGGTTGGCGAGCCGTTCGACCCCTACAAGCACGAGGTCGTAACCGCGGTCGTTGACGACGGTCTCCCGGAGGACACGGTCGTGGAAGAGCTTGAGAAAGGGTTCTTGCTGGGCTCGAAGGTGATTAGGACCGCGAAGGTGAAGGTCTCTAAAGCAAAAAAGAAATGAAAGAGAGAATCCAATGCCAGACAAAGAGACACTCAGGGAATTCCTGCTAAAAGAGGTTGACCTCATTCAAGAAATCGTAAAACGAATGGCTTTCAACTCGTTTATGATAAAAGGCTGGACTTTAACGCTCGTCGTTGCGTCCTTGCTGTTGCGTGGGACGAAAGGGACAGGGACAGAATCTCAGGTTTGGGCGGATTTTATCGCGTTTATTCCTCTGCTCGTTTTTTGGTTCTTGGACGCTTACTTCTTGTGGCAGGAACGGATGTACAGGAAGCTGTACGAGTGGGTGGTGGCGAACAGGCTTGCGACAGACGAGTTTTTGCTTGACCTGAACGCTTACAGGTTTAAAGAAGAGGTTCAGTCGAGGTTCAGGATTATGTTTTCCACGACTTTGGGTTGGTTCTACGGTGCGATCGCGGTTTTGATAGTAATTTATGCTTTAAGATTATTTTAACCACAAAAGAAAGATAATAACTGAAAAATAAACAAAATAAGCAAAAAGGAGGTCAAAAGAAAAAATGGCGAAGACAATAGGAATTGATGTAGGGACGAGCAATTCGGCTGCGGCGGCGATGGTCGGCGGGAAGCCAACGATAATTCCGAGCTCAGAGGGAACGAGTCTCGGGGGCAAGGCGTTCCCCTCAGTCGTGGCGTTCACGAAGGACGGGCAGATGCTGGTCGGCGAACCCGCGAAGCGGCAGGCGGTCTCTAACCCCGAAGGCACGATTTTGGCGATCAAGCGTAAAATGGGCACCGACTACAAAGTAAAGGTTCGTGGCAAGGAATACTCGCCACAGCAAATAACCGCGTTCATTCTACAAAAAATCAAACGCGACGCAGAGGCGTTCCTGGGCGACAAGGTTGACAAGGCGGTCTTGACCGTGCCTGCGTACTTCAACGACAACCAGCGGACGGCGACGAAGGACGCGGGTGCGATCGCGGGCTTAGAGGTTGTCCGAATAATCAACGAGCCGACAGCCGCGGCGCTCGCTTACGGAATTGACAAGACCGAGAAGGAGCAGAAGATTCTGGTCTTCGACTTCGGCGGCGGCACGCTCGATGTAACAATTATGGAGTTCAGCGAGGGCGTCTTCGAGGTCCTTTCCACGAGCGGCGACACACAACTCGGCGGCACCGACATGGACAAAGCAGTCCTGGATTATGTGGCTGAAGAGTTCAAGGCAGAGACGGGAATCGACGTGCGGAAAGACAAAATGGCGTTGCAACGGCTCCGAGAGGCGTCGGAGAAGGCGAAGATTGAACTCTCGAGCGTCCTTGAGACCGACCTGAACCTGCCGTTCATCACCGCCGACGCCTCGGGTCCGAAGCACCTCGTAACGAAACTCACGCGTGCGAAGTTGGAGGAACTCGTGCGTCCAATCGTGGAGCGGTGCAAAACTTCAATCGACCGCGCACTGGAGGACGCGAAAATCGCTTCTCGCAGCGAAATTTCCAAAATCATCTTCGTCGGCGGTCCGACGCGAATGCCTTTTGTCCAGAAGTTCGTCGAGGACTACATCGGCGTCTCGGGTGAGCGGGGCGTTGACCCGATGGAATGCGTTGCGATGGGCGCTGCGATTCAGGCAGGCGTGCTGACCGGCGAGGTGAAGGACGTGCTGCTCTTGGATGTTACTCCGCTCTCGCTCGGCATCGAGACCCTCGGCGGCGTCACCACCAAACTAATCGAGCGGAACACCACGATTCCAACGAAGAAGAGCCAAATATTCTCAACCGCCGCGGACAACCAAACGAGCGTCGAGATAAATGTCCTGCAGGGCGAGCGAGAATTTGCGAGGGACAACACTTCGCTGGGGCGGTTCCACCTGATGAACATTCCGCCAGCGCCGCGGGGCGTCCCACAAATCGAGGTCACCTTCGACATCGACGCCAACGGCATCTTAAATGTCACCGCCGAGGACAAGGGCACGGGAAAGCAGCAGGCGATCACAATCACCGCCTCGACCAAACTCTCGCAGAGCGAGATTGACCGAATGGTTGAGGAGGCGAAGCGGTTCGAGGAGGAGGACAAGAGGCGACGCGAAATTGTGGAGACCAAGAACCAGGCAGAGAGCCTCATTTACACCACCGAGAAGGCACTCGCGGATTTGGGCGACAAGGTAACGAGCGAGGAGAAGTCGCGAATTAACGCAATTTCCGAGCGGCTGAAGGAGACGGCAAAGGGCGAGGATATTCAGAAGATTCGGGCTGAAATGGAGGAACTGACGCGGGCGTTCCACGAAATTTCTACGCGGGCTTACCAACAAGCCAGCGCGGAAGCCGGCGCAGGAGGAGCAGGAGCTGGTGCAGGCGGAGCTGGTGCAGGCGGAGCTGGTGCAGGCGGAGCGGGAGCACAGCAGCAACAGCAACGAGAAGGCACAACCGAGGACGCGGAATACAAAGTGGTGGACGAGGAGGAGTAGGAAAGAAAGCGAAAAATAATGTCAAATAATGCCAAAAAAAGATTACTACGAGACGCTCGGCGTTAGCAGGGACGCCACGGAAAAAGACATTAAGCGAGCCTACCGAAGACTGGCAAAGCAGTACCACCCCGACACCTACAAAGGCGACAAGAAAGAGGCAGAAGAGAAGTTCAAGGAGATTTCAGAGGCTTACGAGGTGCTGGCTGACCGGGAGAAACGAGCGAAGTACGACCAGTTTGGGCAGAGGGTGGCGGAAGAGAATTTTGGACCCGAGGGCTTCGACTGGAGCCACTTCACGCACTACCGAGATGTAGAGGACATTTTCGGGAGTGCAATTTTTGAGTCGTTCTTCAGACCCGCGGGCAGTCCTGCCGGCAGCCCTGGCTTTGCGGGTAGCGGCGGGATTTTTGACACGCTCTTTGGGGGCGGGGAGCGACTACAAAGAACCGTTCGCGGTGCTGACGTTCGTTTAAGGCTGGACATTAGTCTTGAAGAGGCGGCTCGGGGGGCGGAGAAGACGATTGAGGTCCCGATGCAGCGGAGAGGCAAGGTCAAGCGAACGAAAATCCAACTCAAAATTAAGAAGGGTGTTGATTCTGGCTACGAGATAAAAATTCCGAGGGCTGGGAGACCGCCACCTCCGACACCTCCAGAGTCTCGAATTGGCGGGGGCAGGAGAAGAGGTGTGGGCGGAGTGCCGGGCGACTTGTACGTGGTCTTGAATGTTTTACCGCACCCGGTCTTTGAACGGCGTGGAGACGACCTTTTTATGCAGACGCGGATAAGTTTCGCAGACGCGGCGTTGGGCGGTGAGGTCACTGTTAGGGGATTAGACGGAAAACAGGTGAGGGTAAAAATCCCGCCGGAAACGCAGACAAACACCAAATTCCGCTTGCGCGGGCTGGGAATGCCGAGACTCAGTGGCAGTGGCAGTGGCAGTGGTAGTGCTGCTCGTGGCAGTGCTGCTCGTGGGAGCAGTCGTGGGGATCTTTATGTAGAAGTGGTTGTGGAGACGCCGAGAAATCTCACGACGCAGCAGAAGGAACTCTTGCGGAAGGCGTTCGCTGGTGCTAAACCTAATTCGCAGAAATAAAGATGCAACGGCGCAGCGAAGAGTGGACCGAAAAATACCGACCAAAGAGGTTAAGAGAGGTTGTTGGGAATGAGAAAGCGGTAGAAGACTTGAAAGAGTGGGCAGAAGCCTGGGCAGAAGCCTGGACAGGCGGCAGAGACCACAAAGCAAAGCCCAAAAAAGCCGTTCTGCTTCACGGACCACCGGGGTGCGGCAAGACCTCGGCAGCCTACGCCCTCGCCTCTGAACGCGAGTGGGAAGTCGTGGAATTGAACGCGTCAGACCAGAGGAACGCAGGCGTGATAAAACGCATTGTGGCTCCTGCCGTTGCGAGCAAGACCTTCACCGAGGCGACGAGGCTGATTGTTCTTGACGAGGCGGACAACCTGCACGGCAACGAAGACCGCGGTGGAGCGAGGGCGGTAACAGAAATCGTTAAGAGAAGCACGCAGCCGATAATTCTCATCGCCAACGACAAACACGGGCTGGGTAGAACGCTGCTTCAGAATTGCAAACAAATTCGGTTCCAAAGGGTAAGAACAGGGACGGTCTTTCGTGTGCTGCGAAAGATAAACGACGAGGAAGGAGAAGGGGGTAGGGGGGGTGAGGGAATTGAGGATGCGACGCTACTTGCTTTAGCGAAAAACGCTGCTGGCGACTTGCGGTCTGCAGTGAACGACTTGCAGGCTCTCTCGCTCTCTGCTTCACACTCTGCTTCACACTCTGCTTCACACTCTGCTTCACACTCTGCTTCTCTCTCGACTTCTCCGTCCGCTTCGCTAAAAGAGCGAGAAATAGCGACGGGCGGGAGGGACGCTGAAGAAGACATTTTTGGTGTCTTGAGCAAGATTTTTGGTGTAGGTGGAGGAGGAGACGGAGGGGAGGGCGGGAGAGGAGGGGGCTACAAGATGCAGGAGGCTCTTTCGTCGCTTTACAGCCTTGACAAGACGCCCGAGGAGAGCATTCAATGGATTTACAAGAACTTCTCGTCTGAGTTCGGTGCAAAAGGAGAAGAGAGTTTTTTGCACGGCTTGCACTACCTCGGCAGGGCGGATACTTTTTTGGGGCGGGCACGCAGCCGAGAGAATTTCAAGTTCTGGCGCTACGCGTCAAGTTTAATGGCTTGCAGCGTGATTTCCGCAGGAGAGGTGCAACGGGAGGAAAGGGGAGAACGGGGAGAACGGGGAGAACGGGGGGGGAGAAGAGAAGGAGGCTGGCAGAGGAGGTATTTTCGGTCGCCGTGGCAACGAGAGCGTGGGGAAGGGGGCGAAGGTGGCAGGAAATCTGAACCGAGAAGAGAAGAAGTAGCGAAGAAAATCGCAGACTACTGCAAAGTCCCGCTGAGCTACGCTCGGCTTTTTGTCGTCCCGTTTTTGAAATTTTTCTTCGAGGACGAGGGAAAGGCGGTTGAGACCACGGCACTACTGCAACTGGACGCTCGGCAAGTGGCTTTTTTGGTGGAGCGAGAAGAGAGAGCGAAGAGAATTTACGAGGCAGCGGCAGTTGCAAGAGCGGTAAAAAAGGAGAAGGAGGGGGTAAAGGAGGCAGTAGTGAAGGAAGAGGAGGAGGAGAGGGAGGAGGAAGAGAAGGAGGAGAGGGAGGAGGAAGTGGAGGGGGAGGAGGCGGTTGAGAAAGGCGAGGCTAAAACAGAAGTTGGAGAAGTAAAAAAAGATCAAAAGACTTTGGCAGATTTTTGGGGGTCGTGAGAGAGAAAAAAATGATAATCGCAGTTACAGGGACGCCGGGCACTGGAAAGACGAGCGTCTGCAAAAGCAGGACACTCGGGCGTGAATTTGATTTTTTGGACTTGAACCGCGTAGTAAAGGAAAAGGGCTTCTACACGGGCGTGGACAACGAGCGGGGTGGCTGTCTTGTCGCAGACCTCGAGAAACTGTGGGATTTTGTGCGGTCCGAGGAGAGAGTGGAAGAGGGAGGGAGAGTGGTTCTGATTGAGAGCCACCTCTCGCACTTACTCTCGCCCGAAGTTGCCGTCGTGCTGCGAGCGAATCCGGCTCTGCTTGCTGAACGGCTGAAGCAGAAGGGGTTTTCAGGACCGAAAATACGCGAGAACCTTGAGGCTGAGGTCTTGGATATTATTTTGGCGGAGGCGGTGGAGCGGTGCGGAGTTGTCTACGAGGTGGACACGAGCGGGAAGAGCGTTGAGGAAGTTGCTTCTGCAGTGCGGGAAATTGTCTTGACTGAGACAGCAGGGAGTCCTGCGAAGGGAAATTTAGTAAAGGCAAAGCAAAAAAGTTTAAAGGAGAGGCACAAGCCGGGGTCAGTAGACTGGAGCAGCTTCGTAGATTTATTTTTCTAAAAGAGAAAAAGTGTAAAAATGGCTCTTGATTCTCTGCTGCGGGCGTCTCTAAACAAGAGCGAGTTAGTGAGGCGGTTTGCGAGGTCTCTTGCGGTCGTAGGTGTCTCGCCGAATTTGCTCTCGGTTCTCTCGCTCTTCTTCGCTGCACTCGCAGGCTTGTCCTTCTTCCTCGCGGGTAAGAGCAGTAGCAGTAGCAGTAGTAGCAGCAGCCCACTCTCTCCTCTACTTCTGCTACTCGGTGCTGGTGTTTTCGTCTGCTTGAACGCGGTTTTAGACGCTTTAGACGGCGTTTTAGCACGCGAAATCGGGAACGCGAGCAGAAGGGGCGACTTCCTCGACCACGTGCTCGACCGCTACTCGGATGTTTTTATCGTCGGCGGAATTGTCCTCGGTGGCTTTGCAGACCCGTGGTGGGAGGTCGGCGTAGTCGCGATTGTTGGCATTCTGCTCTCCTCCTACTTGGGCACGCAGGCGCAAGCAGTCGGACTAAAGAGAGTCTACGGCGGTTTGGTTGGCAGGGCAGACCGACTTCTGATAATCTTGGCAGCTACTCTTCTCACTCTTCTTTACCCCCACCCAATTCCCGCGGCGGGGTTGAGACTGCTTAACCTCTCTTCTTCCTTCTCCTTCTCTTTCCTCGGCTGGACTCTCGTCCTCTTCGCAGTTCTCTGCAACGCCACCGCCTTACAGCGCTTCTTTTACGCGTGGCGACGGCTTTAAATTTATCTTCTTAACAACTCCCCCAAAATAACTCCCTCAACCTCCTCTAACGGCAACGGCAATTGACTCGGCGATTTTATCTCCAGCCGCTCTTTTATTTTCCACATTTTACACTCCTCCCTCAACCTCTTGTACCCCCCACCCGTAATGTTCAGCAAAACCCGCTCCTCTTTCCCGACGAAACCCTCTTCAACCGCTTTAATCAGAGAGGCAACCGCTACTGACGCCGCAGGGTCTAAATCTACCCCCTCCTCGCTCTCAAACAACTTTTCCGCTTCTCTACACTCGTCGTTAGTCACTCCGTAGATTTCTCCGTTCGTGTCCTTGAGCATTTCGTACACGCCACCTCTGACAGAATACGGAGGATTCCTCGTAGAAAGCACATCCGCGTACATTTTTTTTATCGCCTCCTCCGCATTCTTCATATCCTTCTCCGCGATTATTTCTACCCTCCTACCGTCCTGCCACGCGTAAAACATCGGCGCGAACGGAAGGTTCTGAGAAATAACAATTTTCGGCATTTTCCCGCCGAACCGCCCGTCCCCGAGCAGCCGACTAAAAGCCTCCCACGCCGCAATCGCACCCGTGCCACTGCCAACCGCTTGGAAATAATAGTCTGGCAGAACTTTCATAAAGAACGCGGCTTCTAGCTCCACCACACCCATTCCATCCCGCCTCGCCACATTTCTCGCACCTCCTTCTGCGATTAACCCGCCACCGCCTCTTCCTCCTCTCTCCACTCTTCCTCCTCTCTCCACTCTTCCTCCTCTCTGCACCAAGTCCTTGCCGACTGCAATCGCGTCCGAGTAGTCGCCGTCCACCGAGATTAAGAAAATGTTGTCGTGCTTCTTTGTTTCCGTTTCCGGTTCTACGGTTGTCCACATTCGGTGAAGGCAACTCTTCGGCACGACCGCGACTACGGGTATTCCTGTCAGAGCGGCGACCTCTGCGAAGGCTCTTGAAGTGTTCCCTGCAGAAGGCACAACCAAAATCTTCCCTCCGCCTCCTCCTCCACTGTCTCCTCCACCGTCTCCTCCTCCGCCTCCTCCACCGTCTCCTCCTCCGTCTCCTCCTCCGTCTCCTGCCTTCTCCTTCGCCCGCTGAAAAGTAGGTGCCGCTTCCAACTCCTTGAAGGTGCAGGTCTTCATAAAAGCCCCCTTCTCAGGCCAGTAACCGTTGAACGCAACGAACAAATTATTCAACCCTAACTCCCTTCCCAGCCCCTCCTCACTCTTGTACGCAACCGGGCTCGAGCCTGCACTCGCGACAGCGGGCAACGGCAACGCCTCTTCCACAGGCAGCCAGTCCAGGTAGTTGAAGAGTCCTCTTCCCGAGAGTTTCCTTACCTGCTTTCTTTTGTACGCAGTTCTTAACAACGCGTCGTGACCCCGCGGGCAGGTGTTCGTGTACCTGTCCAAAATGGGCTTCCCGCACTCCAAACACCTCAACTGATATTTTAAAGCCATTCTTTTTTCGTTTTTTTAAGTGCTTCTGTTCTTATTATTTTTTATGCACTGGACTTACGCAAAAGCAGGGGTGGACATAAAAAAGGAGCAGAGCGTCGTAAAAGCCCTCTCTTCTGAAATGCGCGGGCAGGCGGAAAGAGGGTTAAGAGGTTTTAAAGGTTTTTCAGGTCTTTTAGAAGTGCCTTTTGAGGCTGACGCACAGCAGCTCCTCGCTATTTCGACCGACGGCGTTGGCTCAAAGGTCTTGGTTGCAGCGGAGTTGGGGAAGTGGGACACAATCGGAATTGACTGCGTTGCGATGAACGTGAACGACATTTACTGCGTTGGGGCGACGCCGGCGGGTTTTGTAGATTATCTCGCGATGCAGGAGCCGGACGAGCGGGTCGCTGCAGAAGTCGGGAAAGGGCTGGCGGAAGGAGCGAAAATCGCAGGGATTTCTGTCGTCGGCGGTGAGACCGCGATTCTGCCCGAGGTCGTAAACGGGTTAGACCTCTCTGGAACTTGCGTTGGCTTTGTACGGAAGGGCTCGGAGGTAAGCGGCGAGAAAGTCCGGGAGGGCGACTTGGTTCTGGGCTTGAAAAGTTCGGGAATTCACAGCAACGGGCTGACGCTGGCGAGGAAGGTGCTCGAGGCTGCAGGCTTGAGTTTGAGTTTGAGTTACAAAGAGGCAGGGGTAGAGAGGGGCGGAGAGTTAGGTGGAGAGAGGAGCGTAGGCGAGGAGTTGCTCACGCCGACGAGGATTTACACAGAGGTCTTGGATCTGCTGATGAGGGGGTGCGAGGTGCACGGCTTGGCACACATAACTGGGGGTGGCGTCTTGAAGTTGCGGCGAACTCTTGGGACTGAACTTGGGTTTGAGATTTACGAGCCGTTGGAGCCGAACGAGATTTTTCGGTTTATTCAGGAACTCGGCAGCGTGCCGGATGAGGAAATGTACAAGACTTTTAATATGGGAATGGGTTTTGCGGTTGTAATTCCGGAGAGCGAAGAGCGAGAGGCAGTTCGTGCGACAGGCGGTAAAATCGTAGGTGCGGTCGTGGAAGCGGAGCGTGGGATTAGAGTTGGCGAGGTGAAGGTGGTTTAGGTTAGGAGTTAACGGGCAAAATGAAAGACAAAGACAGAGACCGAGATCGAGACCGAGACAAGGCAATTTTTGAAGCGGGCATTAAACTCGGCGCCCTCTACCACCAGTTCCTCGGCACGCCTGTGAGCACCGAGACCGCGGAGAGTTTGGAGACTGCGATAAAACGAAGCGTCTCGCTTCAGCCCTGGGTCAGTGCGGTGGAGGTGAAAATTGACCGCGAGAAGGTGCTGCGGGCTCAGGAGAAAGGGAGGGGGACAGAGAGCCCAAAAAAATTCAAATACTGCGAGTTGAGTGGTGAGATGCTGGATGTGAAAGTGGTTGTTTTGCGTGGGCAAGTGGAGGTGCAGGCGAGGGTGAAATACGAGGAGGAGTTGGCTTACCCGTTGATGCGTCTTGAAAAGGTCGCTTTTAAAAGCCCGCCCAAAAACCTGAAGAACTCCTCAACCAAGTCTAACGCCTCTGGAAGAACCACGAAGACCGCGTAGGCGACAACGACCAACGCGAGCATCGCACCGACCCGCGCAATCACGCCGTGTGCGATGAAAAAACTCTCGTCTGGCGAGCCGCCGAACCACTGCTCGAAATACGCCGCTACTACAAACATATTCCTGACGAGGTTCAGCAGATAAATTACAGGCACCGAGACGAGAAAGGCTTTCAACTTCCGACTCAGCGGGGCGTCGACAGCGAAGACCAAGCCGACGAAGAGGACAATGCTTTGAATCGCGGTGCAGGGCAGGATTATTTGTATTGGGTTGTAGAGTTCGCGAAAAGAGGCGGAGGAGGAGTAAATGTAAGAAGGAGGCACGAGGAAGACGCCAACGCCGCCGCTGACGAGGTTCAGCAGCACGGTCGTGAGTTTGGCGGTGGCGAAAATGAGAGCGTCGCCGAGCAGCGAGATTTCAGAGAAAGGGAAGTAGCAGACCGCGGTCAGGAGTGCCATTTTTGTTATTCTGAAAAGCAACCCCTCGCCCTCTTTTTCTCCTGCCTTTACCAGCGGTTTTGCAAGAAGGACGGCTAAAAGGAGCGAGAAGCCGAGAAACACGAAATCCACGCCAGCGTCAAAGTACTCGGCTTGAGCCAAATATTCAGCGGCTTCAAGCCAGCAGTAAAACGCGACGACAGTCCAGCCAAACGCGCCTGCTGCTCTTCCGAGCAGTCTGTTACTGCTGCGGAGCAGTAGAGCCAAGAGGAAGAGCCAGATTGCGACAAACGGGAGCACGGATTTTAAAAGCATTCTTGTCAAAGTTAGAAGGCGTTTAAAACATATAAAGCGAAAATATAAAACCAAACAAAACTAAAAATAAAAAGAAATATGACAAAAAATGGTGCGTCGGTGTCAGAAGATAGTTTTGTCTTTAATTTGGGCAGGTTATGGGAGGTAGCGATTTTAGAACATTGGGACGACGCTGTTTATCTCTACGAATTTATACAGAAAATTACCTCACCTGAAATCAAAAAGAGATTCTCAAAAGAACTGAAGGGTTTGTGGACTGAAATAGAGCGGCAAAGCTGCGAAGGAGTTGATAAAGCACTGGAGAAGATTCTAAAATGGTAATCCTAAACGCACTGCTGACTTCAATCTGGCGGTTTTCACCAGAACGGAAAAATCCTCACCCCGCGCCTTTCCCTTTGGCGTTGCCTGTTAGAGGCAAAGAAAAAGAATAAAGGGGAAGAGTTAAGTTTGTTTGATTCGTTTGGAATGCAGACCGAAAATGGAAGAGGCGAGTGTAAAAGCAGAAATAAGGAAGTACGCACTGCAGAACGCGGTCAGGCACGGGAAGCCACCCAGAGAGGACGCGGTGCTGAAGAAGATTCTCGGTGAGTGTCCAGAGTTGAGGAAGGACGCAAAACTTCTCGCAGCGCTGGTGAAAGAGGAGGTGAAAAGAATAAAGTCAGTGAGCAGGGAAGAGAGGGTAGAAGAATTGACCGCGGTGGCTCCGGGGTTGGCAGAGCCGCAGAAACAAAAGCGAGAAGAAAAGCAAGGACTGCCCGAACTGCCTCTTGCTCTTGCAAACGGCGAGAAAGTTGTGATGCGGTTCGCTCCGAACCCGAACGGTGCTGCGACGCTTGGCAGCGCTCGCGGAATTGTCGTGAACTCGGAGTACGCGAAGAAGTACGGCGGGAAGTTCATTCTGCGGTTTGACGACACCGACCCGGTCGTGAAGAGACCGCTGCTCGAGGCTTACGACTGGTACCTTGAGGACTGTGCGTGGCTGGGTGCCGAGCCGGACGAGGTGGTGGTGGCGTCGGAGCGGCTGGAGTTGTACTACAAGAACGCGGAGGAGTTGCTGAAGAGGGGGGTGGCGTACGTCTGCTTCTGCCCTGCCGATGTTTTTAAGGCTTACAAAGACCGCAAGCGAGCGTGCCCGCACCGGGCTGCCAGCGTGGAGGAGAACCTTGAGAGTTGGGGGAAAATGTTAGGGGGAGGTTACGATGAGAAGGAGGCGGTGCTGCGGATAAAGACCGGGATGGAACTTGAAGACCCTGCGTTGAGGGACTGGGTCGCGTTCCGAATTTTGAAGCGTGAGCACCCGCGTGCGAGTGTCGGCAGGAGGTTCGTGGTGTGGCCGAACTTGGATTTCGAGTCCGCGGTAGAAGACCACCTGCTCGGCGTGACGCACATAATTCGGGGGAAGGACTTGATGAAATCCGAGAAGCGGCAGCGATTTCTGTACGACCACCTCGGCTGGAACTACCCTGAGACGACGCACTGGGGCAGGATAAAAGTGCAAGAGTTCGGTAAGTTCAGCACTTCGGAGTTGAGAAAAAGGATTGAGAGAGGGGAGTACGAGGGCTGGGACGACCCGCGACTGCCGACCCTGCGGGCGCTTCGTAGACGCGGTTTTCAGCCCGAAGCGGTTCGCAAGTTTTTCCTCTCTCTCGGCGTCTCTCAAACCGACATCGCAGTGAGTTTAAAGAACTTGTACGCCGAGAATCGGAAGGCGGTGGACGCACTTGCCTCGCGGTATTTTTTTGTCCGTAACCCAAAGGAAATGCGTCTGAAGGCTGGGAAAGGGGGTTCTTTCCCACTTGTGGCGAGGGCGTTGAAGCACCCGTCGCGGCGTGCAGACTACCGCGAGATTAGAACCGGCGGCGACGCGGTTCTCATTAGCGGCGACGACTTCGCTAAACTGCGGGAAGGGGAAAAAATAAGGCTGAAATTCCTCTGCGATGTAGAAATTGAGAGCGTCAAGCCGCTGATTGCGAAAGTCGTAGGCTCTGGTTCGTGCACAGAAACGACAGCAAAAGACTTCCAAATTATTCAGTGGGCTCCTACTCCTGCCGCTAACGGCATAAAAGTCGCAGTCAAGAAGCCCAACGGCTCGGAGGACGAGGGCGTAAGCGAACCTTTGATTTCCGAGGAGCTCGGGAATGTCGTGCAGTTCGAGAGGTACGGGTTCGTCAGAATTGACTCGGTTCTGAAAGAGGGAAGAGAGGTAGTGGCATATTTTACGCATTAATTCATATTTTCGTATGATTTTGTAAATACGAGGACAACAAAAATGAAAACCTGTAAAACAGAGCAAGTAGAACGACTCGGCGAAGTAAGATTAGTTGAAAGAATAACAAAACAATTTTCTGCAAATGCAAATGCGAACGAGCAAGTCGTAACCGCAGGTGCAGGAGAGGACGACTGTGCTGTGTTGGACTTGGACGAAGCCAAAGCAAAAGCCAACTACAACTCCAAGTACCTCGTCGTCACCACAGACACGCTGCAAGAGTCAACGCACTTCCCTGCGGGCATCTCGCCGTTCCAAATCGGCTGGAGTGCGGTTGCAGTGAACTTAAGCGACATCGCCGCGATGGGAGCGCGCCCGTTTGCTTTTACGCTCGCGTTGGGCGTCCCTGCAGAGACTGAGACCGTGTTTGTGGACGAGGTGGTGCAGGGGGTGAAAAAATGTGCCTCTGCTTACAACACCGCAGTCGTCGGCGGGGACACAACAAGGAGCAAAGAGGTTGTCTTAACAGGGACCTGTCTCGGATTTGCAGACCGACCCGTGAGGCGGGCGGGTGCTGAGGTAGGAGACTTGGTCTGTGTTACGGGGTCGCTTGGTAACGCTGCTCTCGGGCAGAAAATAGTAGAGAGGGAAGTAGCGGAGGGGGAGAAGGGGGGGAAGAAGGAGATGAAGAAGGAGAGGAAGAAGGAGATGAAGAAGGAGAGGAAGAAGGAGGGGGAGGAGGTAGAATTAAAAGTGCCAAAAAAGGTTGAAGAAGCGGCGAAGAAGGCTCTGTTTCAGCCCGTGCCGAGAGTAAAAGAAGGCGTCGTTCTCGCCGATTCCGGACTGGTAACTTCAATGATTGACATTAGCGACGGTCTCGCACTTTCTTTAGCCGCACTCGCAAAGAGCAGCAAAGTCGGGTTCGAGATTTACGAGGAGAAAGTGCCAGTGGCAGACCTCCGTCTCCGCAGAGAACTTGCGTTCTACTACGGCGGCGACTACGAACTGCTGTTCACGCTTCGAGCGTCAGGGGGAGCAGAAGAGGGAAGAGCAGAGGCAGGAGCGCGAGGGAACGCGGAACTGCTGAGGAGACTGCAGAAGGAGGTAAAAATGAGTGTTGTAGGCAGAGTGTTGCCGGCGGAGGAGGGGCTTTATTTTAAAAGAGAGGACGGCACGAAGGAGGAGGTGAAAATAAAAGGCTACCAGCATTTTTAAATATAACTCTCCCTGACCCTCTTCAACAAATCCCTCGAATTCACCTTCATCACTTTCTTCACCTCCCCCGCGTCCAAGTCCAACCCTGCACCTGCGAGGATTCTCGCTGCCTGCTGCTCTGTAAGAAAATCCTCAGGCGAGTGCAAATCAGAATTAAGCAGCAGTTTCGCTCCCGCTTCTCTTGAAACTTTCGCCACGTGCCCGTTTGCCAAGCAGTGCCCCCTCCTCGCGGAAATCTCAAGAAAGACCCCGTTCTCCTTCGCGAGTTCCGCCTCCTCTGCACTGACAAGCCCCGGGTGTGCGAGAATGTCCACTGCTGGGTTGGTTACTGCTGCTCTGTTAGTGCCTCGTTCTACAGGCTCCACCAGTGTTTCTCCGTGCACGACCACCAGCTCCGCGCCTAACGCCCTCGCCTTTTTTACCACTTTCCCGATTTTCACCGCCGGAACGTGCGTTAGTTCAACACCCCTTAGCACTTCTATTTTTTCCCCTCCCCCCTCCTTTGTCTCCTCTCCCTTCCCCTCCCAAAGCTCCAACCTCTTCAACCCTGCCAGCACGTGCTCCATATTAGTAAAATCCACGTGGTCGGTTATTCCAACTGCTTCGTAGCCGTTCACCACCGCCCTTCTCACCAATTCGCTCGGCAGCAGTTCGCCGTCGCTGAACAAAGAATGCGTGTGAAAATCGAACATTTTCCTCTTCTCCTCTTTCTCCCTCCCTCTTCCTTTTTACCCATTCTCTTCACCCCTTTTTAGACCGCTCTCGCATCTCTTTTATCCCCTTCGCAATCTCTTTCACAATCTCGCCTTTCGTTCGCCCTCCCTCTTTTTTCACCACCACTCTCCCGCTTTTGTCCCAGTGCGTCTTCGGGTACGCCTTCCCTTCCTCCACCTCCAGCTCCAACTTCAAATCCACGCCTAAGTCCAGCACCCTCGCAGCCTTCTCCATTTCCTCTAACCTCGGAGATTTCACCGCAGTCCTTCTCGATATTTTCCTACCTTCCCCTCTTGTTCTGCCCGCGGTTAAATACGCAGGCCAAATGACCATCTTTTTTGCCATTTTACGTTTATCATTTTCAAAAAATAAGCGCTCTCAACCCCTCCCAAATCTCCTGCACATTTATTCCCAACTCGTGCCCCACGACACCAATTCCGATGAAAGTCCCTGCAATGCTTCCTAAGTTCGCAAGTGCAGCCACAAGAATGGTCTTAAACAGCCGATTTCTCGCCAACTCCCGCAACGACTCAACACTCAGCATTCCCTTTGCGTCCTCCACTCTCGGCTTTCGGAAGTGTGCTTCTGCCAAGCCCGCAAACCAGCCCACGGCTAAAAACGGGTTCAGAGAAGTGAGCCAAGCCACCGAGAAGGCGGTAACCGCAGAGAGCGGGTGCCCCCGCGCGACGACGACGCCCGACGCGGACAAGACGCCGTTTATCAGCACCCAGTAAAGAAACGCTCTGAGAAGAGTGTCAAGCGAGAAACCCGAGAAGAAGACCGCAAGGAGAATAATTACGAGAGCCACGCCCATTCCGACGCCCAGCAGATGTTTTATGCTGAACCGCCCACTGAACCGCTTCTTCGGGAGCGAGACCAGTTCCGACCTCGGCGGAATCAACTCCGGGTGAGCAAGAAGCCTCTTTATCCCCGCAACATGCCCCGCACCGACGACCGCAACGATTTTCCTCCCCTCTCCCTCTTTATTAGTACATTCTTTAGTAAGTGAGTGCTCTTCCCCCTTCTTAGTGCAGGTTCTTTCTTTAGAACGAAAGTGCAGGTTGAGCAAATTTCCAGCGATGTAAGCGTCCCGTTCGTCCAGCAGAGCCTTCGCAGCACCCGGCGAGAACGCCCTCAACTCCTCCATTAACTCCGAGACCACATCCTCGTCTGTCAGACTGTCCAAGTCGATTTCTCTCACCCCTTCTCGTCCTGCTTCTCGCCCTGCTTCCCGTCCTGCACCCGCGCCCCGCCCAATTTTGAAGTTTTCAATTTTAAAACTTCCAATGTTCCCGATCGCGAGAACGACTGAGAAAATCATCTTCACCTTCTCCAAAAACTTCATCTTCCTCCAGAACCGCTGCATCGTCACTTGAATCGGGCGGTCAACGAGTGCGACCTCACAGCCACGCTCCTCCGCCTTTTTTATCGCCGCCATCATATCCGCACCAGGCTCAACCCCTAACTCTGACCCCATTTTCCGCTGCACGTACGCAAGCAGCCAGTGCATCAGCAGTAAAAACGGACTGCTACCAGTTTCACTTCCACCTCTCCTGCCTCGTCCCCCGCCCAAGACATCTTTCACCGAAAACTCGCCTACCTCGTCGTCGCCGCCGTCGCCGCCGCCCACATTCCCTTTCAACGCCTCGTACCGCCCCTTGCACAACTCAACCGCAACCACCTCCGGCTCTTCTCGCTCAATTGTCTCCTCCACCTCCCGCACGCTTTTCTCCAAAATGTGCCCCGTCCCCACCAAAATTATGCTATTTTTATCTTCCATCACTTTTCAACAACGCTCACAAGCTCCCTCACCGAGCCAACCCTCTCCTTCACCTCCTCAATCTCCAGCCTCGCCTCGTGAAACCCCTCAACGTGCAGGAACCAGGCTTGAGCCTCCTTGCTTTTGGAGAGCTCAAATCTGAACGCCAATTCCTTAACCGCCTCCTCTGCGGCTTTGTACAACTTCTCGCTCGCCTGCACCGCGTCCTCCCTCGCAACGCACTTCCCGGCTTCAGCAAGCTTCCCGGCTTCAGCAAGCTTCCTTGACAGGAGTTCGAGCCTCCTCTCGTCTTTTGCCCTCATTCTTTTCCCCTCATTTTGTTCCGTACCGTGTTCCGTACCGCAGCAAAGCGGCAACGCCACCAAACGCACGCTTCAACTGCGTACCCTCCTCAAAATCCGTCGAGACAACCTCCACCTCCGCCCCTGTCTCCTCTGCCTTCGCCACCAAATCCTGCATTAGTTCAGCACCAATCCCCTCGGAGAACAGGAGCGTGCCAACCGCACCCAGCTCCAACTTCCGCCGCACCTCCTCCTCGCCGTAGGCAACCCTGCTCGCGTCGTTCGCCAGCAGTTTCATAAACCGCTCCATCAGCCGCTTCTCGCTCATCAAATCCAGCCCTTCCAAAGCCCCTTCCGCCTTGTCCACAAGTTCAGAGAGCCCGGATTCGTCCGTGTAGGCGACATCAAAAATCCCGAGAATCTTGCCCTGCAACTCGTACTGCAGGTACGACCCTTTCAGAAACTCTTCCTTCGTCGGGCTCGGTCCACCGATTAGAATGCCCTTGAGCTCGCGGCTCATTGGCAGGAAAATCCGCGTTGCGTGCTCCCCGATTCGCTTGTAAAAGTCGTCGGTCGCGATTTCCCGCAGCCTCTGAAATCGCAGTGCCGACTGCCCTCCTTTTCGTATTTTCCCGGGAACCGACGAGGTCAGGTGCTTCATCGCCTCCACCACCTTGCCCGTGAGCGTGCCGATCGTCGCCTCTCGCTTGTCAAGCACGACCAAGCCGTACTTCTCCTTCTCGCTCACCATTTCCTCCAACGGCTCGAGCAGGAACGACGAGTCGCAGTGGTAAATGTAAGACTGCACCCTCTCCGGCGGTTCCACGATGAAAGCCTCGATGTCGGTCTTGTCCCCGCCCTTCGCGACCGCACCGCAGAAAATCACCACCCCGTTCTCACTTGCTCCTGCTACTCCTTCTCCTGCTGCACCTACTGTTCCCACTGCTCCTCCTTTTACACCGACATATTTTAGTTTGGACAAAATGGAGTCCAGCGAGCTTTGAACGTTGGTTCGGGTGGACTTGCTTTTTATGTTCTTCGCCTGTCCGTACTCCTCGCGGAGGTGCGAAGTAACGTCCGAGATTTGCTTGTCAGGCGGAATGTAGACCGAGACGAGTTCTGTGCCTCTGCCTGCTTTCTGCCTCAGCTCTTCCAAGACCTTGCGGAATTCGTATCTTTTTATCTTGTTCATATTTCAAAATTTTCCAAAGTTAAAAAAGTTTGTATGCGGCAACCGGGGCTCGAACCCGGGTTACAGGCTGTTTCCCTCCCTTTTTTCTCTTTCCTTTTTTGATCAACCTTTTCCTATCTTTCCTTTTTTGATCAACCTTTTCCTATCTTTCCTTTTTTGATCAACCTTTTCCTAAAAGGTTGTTGGGAAGCCCGTGTCCTTCCGCTAGACTATTGCCGCTTTTTTGTAGAGTCTCGCAAACTCCTCGAACTCCGACGCCAACGAGGCAGCCGCCGACTTCACCGCCTCCACCGCGTCCCCGCTCTCCTTCCCCTCTCGCATTTTCACGAACAAAACCGGGTTGCTCACCAGCGTGTGTTTAATGCTGTAGCTCGCGATTTCAACCCCTTCGTTCTCCAACAACTTCGAGGTCAGCGGTGCCAAAAGCGTGTGGTCCTCGCCTTCTACCTCTAACTTCACCGCTCTCCCCTTCCTCTCCAGCACCTTCACCTTCCTACTCTCCCTCTGCCCTTCCATTTTCTAAACCTCTACCCTAAACCTCTACCCTAAACCTCTAAACTAAACCTCCACAAACTAAACCTCCAAACTAAACCTCCAAAACCCCTAAACCACACCCTTTCCATAATCGTAAGATATTTTTCTCGTCTCCTCCCTCCTGCACCGCTCACACACCAGTACATTTCCCTTCCTCTTCAGCTCGCTTTTGCATTTCCCGCACATTGCTTTTATCACGCCCAAGTCCCGCTCTTCGGTGCTGAGCCTCAGCGCCTTCGCGTCGATCACCTTCGCCTTCACCAGATCAAGAACGCCAAACTCCTGCTGCAATTCATTTACATACCCAGTTTTTACATTTGAGATGTGAATAACGGCTTGCGTGGGCGCAACGATTTCCCGCTGCTCCTTCCCCACAACGCACGCAAGGCTCACAACAGCGACCATTTCCTTTAAGTCCTCTACTCTGCCCACTACCACTGTGCCCTCTTTAATCACCGGCGGCGTCTCAACCGCAGGCAGAACGCTTATTTCCCTCTGCTCATTTACGCTGACCTCCCCAATCTGCAGGGCAAACAAGTTCCCCTCTTCCGCGCAGACCCCATTTCCTGCCGTAAACTCCTCGGAAGTCCCCACGAAATCCCCTGGAATTACGATTGTTTCATTCTTATTTTTTTCCATCTTCTTCTCTCCCTTTTGTTATTCCTCTCTCTTCTCCTTCTCTTTCCCTTTTCTTTTTATATTAAATTCCATCCTTAAATCTCAAATCAGCGCCATCTCTTTTCGCACTCGCAGGGAAAGTCCCCGCACTTAATTCCACAAGCACTTGAAAATCCGTAAGCGATTTCCCCGTATTCTCCTCTACCTCCTTGTAGGAGCTCCTGTCGTAGTAGCTCCAGTCTCCACTGCCTGCGTTTGATAACGCCGACACCTTTCCTATCTTTCCTATCCCTCCCGCCAGCAACACCAGCAGGGTTCCTAATGCGATTTTTTTATTCTGCATTTCTATCATTTTTCTTTTTATTCTACTTAATTCTTTTTATTCTACTTAAATATTTAATCAAACTTTTCCTAAGAATTTGTTGTTCAGCACCTCTGAAGACAGAGTCGGAAGTCGCCACGAACACGTGCCACAGGTGCAACTCCTTCGTCAGCCGCACGAAGAAGTTGAAGAGTTTGTAAATTATAAAATCGTCCACTTTCGTCCACTTTCAAGTCCTCAATCACCCGCAACTCGTCCAGCACCAGCACAGGCGGGCTGGGTGTGGAGGCGGGGACGGCCTCACGCCCTCTTTCGTAAAACGCTCTGAGAACGGTTTCGATGTAAACGAACGCGTCTTCTACCTCTTTCTCTGTAAATAACCACAGAAAAATGTCCTTTGGTATCGGAATTCCGCAGTATCTCTCGGGCAGAACTTTCACTATCGGCTTGAGAAACTCTTTTATCCTCTCTTACCTCGCCTCGTGCTCCTCATCAAAGAGGATTTTTTGAAATCGTCGTAATCCCAGATGAACCTGCCCCGCAGATTTTTGTAATTTATCAGAGACTCATTTCAACCTCTCTTTAGAAGAGACCAAAGAGACTTTAAATTTGCATTTAAAAATTACCCGAAATTACCCAAACCGTCCCGTAATATATTCTTCAGTCCGCTTGTCGCTCGGCTTCTCGAATATTCGCGTGGTCTCGCCGAATTCTATCAACTCGCCGAGCAGGAAGAACGCGGTAAAGTCAGAGACACGAGCCGCCTGCTGCATATTGTGCGTGACAATCACGATCGTGTAGTCCCGCTTCAACTCCCGCAGCAGCTCTTCCACCCGCGCCGTCGAGACAGGGTCCAACGCCGAACAGGGCTCGTCAAAGAGAATAATTTCAGGGTTCACCGCCAACGCCCTTGCAATGCACAACCGCTGCTGCTGCCCACCAGAGAACTTCAACGCGCTCTCCCCCAGCCGATCCTTCACCTCGGGCCACAACGCCGCTCTCCTCAAACTCTCCTCCACTACCCTGTCCAGCCTTCTCTTCAACTTCCCGTTCCCCCACCCGCGAGCGTGAACCCGCGGACCGTAGGCGACGTTCTCGTAAATGCTCATCGGGAACGGGTTCGGCTGCTGAAAGACCATTCCTACACGCTTCCTTAACTGAATAACATCCGTTCCGCCGTTGTAAATGTCCTCTCCGTCCACAAGAACCTCGCCTTCCGTCTTCGCACCCACAAGGTCGTTCATTCTGTTCAGCGACCTGAGAAAAGTCGACTTTCCACAGCCCGAAGGTCCAATCAACGCCGTTACCTTCTTCGCTTCTATTTTTATGCTCACCTCTTTCAACGCCTGCACTGTTCCACGCCCGTAAAAGACGCTCAACCCCGTGACTTCGATTTTACTCATTTTTCTTTTTCACCATATTTTTCTTCGCTTCCGCCTGACGAATCTGTTCCGAAGCAGCAACGCAAAGAGGCTGCTCAGCAAAAACATCGCAATTAGCACGAGCGAGGCGCCGAAGGCACGAGAAGAAGCTGCGGAAGTGTGCCCTTGCGTCGCGAGCATAAAAATATAAACCGGCAACGACCCAACAGGGTCAGAGAGTGACCGCGGCAGAAACGATTCCAAACCCGAACCCGCGGTTAAAAGAACAACAGCCGTCTCTCCTACCGCCTTTCCCATTCCAAGCAAGACCCCAGTAATTATGCCAGGGGCAGCGTTCCTCAGCACCACGCCACGAATCGTCTGCCACTTGGAAACGCCTAAAGCAAGCGACGCCTCCCGGTAAGAGTAGGGAACCGTTTTAATCGCCTCTTCGCTCGCCCTAACTGTCCAAGGCAGAATCATAAAACCGAGAGCCAAACCGCCAGAGAGCAGGGAAACGCCGAACCCCAAAAAATAGACGAGGAAAACGAGCCCGAACAAGCCGATCACTACCGACGGAATCCCTGCCAAGCACTCCACAAAGAACCGCACACTTCGTGTCACCAAATTATCGGCTGCATATTCTGCGAGATAAATCGCAGTCGCAAGACCCAGAGGAACCGCGAAAAGCAGACAGACCGCAACCAAAAAAAATGTCCCCACAACCTGCGGAAATATTCCGCCGTGCTCGAACCTGTAAGGAGACTCGAGCAGGAACGCTGGATTTATCGCTCCTGCACCGTTGAAAAATATGTAGCCAACTAAAACGAGCAGCACCGCAACCGAGACGAGTGCCGCCGCGCACAAGCCCAGTTTTACGACCTCTTCACGCACTCTAACACACACACTCACTCACCTCTCTCTCACTCACCTCTCTCTCACTTCTCACTCACACTCACTCACTCTCACACACACTCTCACACTCTCACATTCTCTCATTTTCAATCTCTCCCCCATCCTCCTTTTCCTCTTCTTATCACGGCAGTGGTTACCGCGTTGAGAACCGCGACCACCGCGAACAGTACCACGCCGAGAGCGAACAACGCGTGCTGGTGCATCGAACCCCAGACCGCGTAACTTATCTCAATCACGATCGTGGAAGTGAGCACGCGGACTGGCTCCAACGCAGAGTGAGGGATCCAAGGAATGTTCGGGTTCCCGACGACCATCAAAACCGCCATCGTCTCTCCTACCGCGTTTCCCATTCCCAGAACCAGCGACGCCAAAATCCCAGACCTTGCGTTCGGCAAAATCACCTTTCGGACAGTCTGCAGTTGCGTGGCACCGAGAGCGAGCGACGCCTCTTTGTAGCCATTTGGAACCGCTCTGATAGAATCTTCTGAGATGCTGACGACGTGCGGCAAGGTCATAATCGCGAGAATTACCCAGCCCGCGAGCACACACTCGCCCCAACCCCCGAACGCGTCCCTCACGAAGACGACGAGCACCGTCAGCCCGAAGAGCCCGAGCACGACCGACGGAAACCCGACCAGCATCTCCACAGAGGGCTTAACGAGGTTGCGAAGCCAGTCTGGCGAGAATTCCGCCAAATAAATCGCTGCAGGGATGCCTACGGCTGCTGCGAGCACCAACGCACCGATTCCCACCACGAAAGTGCTCACAACAATCGGGAAAATGCCGAACTGGTCGTGAGAAGGGTGCCAGGTCATTCCAAAGAAAAACTCCCGCCAGCCCAGCGTTAACGCAGGAAAGCCCTCTTTCAGCAGGAATGCGAGGATAAAAAAAACGATAAAAATGGACGAGAGGGCAGAGACGAACAACGCCCACTCTACTATTTTTTCTCCCACACTAACTCCTGCCCCCCTTTTGAATACATTCTAAATATTTTCATCCCCCATTCTTCTTTTCCTGCTTCTCTTCCTGCTTCTTTTCCTGCTTCTTTTCCTGCTTCTCTTCCTGCTTCTCTTCTTCCCTCGTCCCCCTCGCCCGCCTCGCAGATTTCAATCAGGTTGAACGACGGCGGAATGTTCCACTTCACCTTGCTACTGCACGCCGTCCCCGCGTTCACTACTGCCGTCCCGTTCAAGTTCCAGACCCACGGCACGTGTTTGTGTCCACAGAGCACGAGGTCGGTCCCGCACCGAAGAAGCAGTTCAAGAACATCTCCTGCGTCTGTCAGAATGTTCCGCTCTCGCCCTGTCTTTGGAACCGAAATTAAATGGTGGTGGAGAGCGACGACCTTAAAACTGTCCGTCCAGTCAGTCGTAAGGCAGCGCTCAATCCACTCATATTTCTCTCTCCCCACGTGCCCCTCGTCCAGGTCAGGCTGTGTAGAATCCACGCCGACAACTGTCACTCCCTTGTGCTGCAGAATCTTCGACCTCGCTCCGAAAATCTCCTCAAAGCAAAGGTCGCCCACGTTCCTCGCGTCGTGATTTCCCGGAACCACCACCTTCACCTCACACTCGATTCTCTCGATGTAACTCTTCGCTCGCACAAACTCTGAATAACTGCCCTCGTTGGTTAAATCGCCTGTAACTACCACAATCTCTGGCTTTACCTCGTTTATCCTTTTTATCACTTTCTCTGCCAACTCTGGCAGGAAATGCGATTTCCCTGTGTGAATATCCGAAATGTGCACGATTTTCATTTCCTTTTCCTCTTTTCTTCCTCTTCACTTCCTCCTTTTCTCCCTCCCTCTGCGCACCGCGCAGGCTACTCCCGCTACCGCCAACAAACCTGCAACTCCAAATACCGCGTCAAATCCAGGTTGCGTTGGTGTCGTCGTTGGTGTTTCCGTTGCAGTTGGTCTCGGCGTCGTCTTGGGAGTCAGTTCAGGTGTTAGCGTCTCCTCAAGCGTCTCCTCAAGCGTCTCCTCAAGCGTCTCCTCAACAGGCAGTTTTATGTAGCCCATTTCGTCCACCACTTCCTGCCCCTCCTCGCTCAGCACGAAGTCAATGAACGCCGCCTCAAGTTCGCTCGGCGCCCCGTTCGTCACGAGGTACAAGTTCCGCGAGATTGGGTAAGCCCCAGAGAGCACGTTCTCCTCGGTCGCTGCCACGCCGTCTATTTTGACCGCTTTTACGGACGCGTCAAGGTAGCCGAGAGAGAGGTAGCCAATGCTCCTCTCGTCGCTACTGACCGTTGCTCTCACTTCGCCGTTCGAGGATTTTACCGCCGCGTTGGCAGCGATTTCCTTCCCAAACGGTTTCAGTACCGCCGTCTCAAAGCAGTCCCTCGTTCCAGACCCTTCTTCGCGCGTTACTACCCGAATCGCCTCGTCTCGTCCGCCCAGTTCCTTCCAGTTCGTTATTTCGCCTGCGAAGATTTTCGCTGCCTCTTCCAACTCCAGCCCTTGCCCTTGTCCCTGCCCCTGTTCGCTCACTGGATTGCTCGGATGCAGAACAATCGCCACGCTGTCCTTCCCTACGACCACTGGCTTCAAGTTCGGAAACGCCTCCAGCTCTTTCACTTTTACATCCCGCGAGGCTGCGCCGATGTCAATTTCGCCTGCGCCCACTGCTTTTACGCCGTGTCCCGACCCGCCGCCAGAGACCGATATTCTCAGCTCGGGGTTCTGTTTCATCAGAAGCCTCGCACATTCCTGATTTATCGGTAGCACGGTCGTAGAACCCGCGATTGTCAGCTCGCCCGAGAGTCCCGCTGCTTGCGCTGCTTGCGCTGCTCCTGTTGCCGCTGTCGCCACTGCTCCTGTTGCCGCTGTCGCCACTGCTACTACTGCCGCTGCTACTACTTTCCAAATCCATTTCGCCTTTATTTTCTCCATTTTTTCACCTTAATAATGTAGTAAATAAAGGAATTATATAAAGTTTTCTAAATTTATCTAAAAAACAAAGAAAATATATAAAACACGAAAAATACAGAAATAAATTACAGGAAGAAAATTACCGAAAGAGGTCGTCCTCGCGGTTGAACAAGACCTCTTTTATGCCCTCGCCTTCCTCTTCCTTACCCTCCTCTTCCTTACCCTCCTCCTCCTTCTCACCCCTCTTACACTTAAACCTCAGCCCCCGCACGATTGCAATCGGAACGCTCTCCTTAAATTCGCCCATCACGAGATTCGCAGCCGCACAGACCTCGTCTGCCACCGCTTCTTTTGTAATTCTCGCGATTCTGCCAAACCTGTCCTCCTCCCCCCTCCTGTCCAGCAGAGCGGGAACGCCAGACCCAGAGACGCCCACGCAGACCCCGGTTACGCCGCTTCTAAACGCCCTGCCAAAAGAGTCGGAAATTAGAACCGAAATCTCCTTCCCTGTCCTCGCTTCAATTTCCCTCTTAAGCCGCTCTGCACTCCGCTGCGGGTCTTTGGGCAGCAGAACCGCCCTGCCCTCCTCGACATTTGACTCGTCCACACCCGCGTTTGCACAGACGAACCCGTGCCGTGTCTCCACGATTAGGTTGTTGTTTCTCACTCGCACCACCTCTTTTGTGTCGTTGAGGACGAGTTGAACGAGCCGCGGGTCCTTCTCGGTCTCTTCCGCAATCCGCACCGCCTCTGGGGTCGGCTTTACGCTTGAAAGGAGAACGACCCGCCCCTCGCTCTTCGCTACTATTTTTGAAGTAACTACTACTGCGTCTCCGTCCTCCAAACTCTCTTTCCTCGCTGCCAAAGCCGTAAAAAATAAATCTGTCAAGTCGTCGCCCTCTTTTACCTCTGGAAGCCCCTCTACGCCGATTATTTCCAAGCGGTCAAACATTTTCTTCTTCACTCTTGCTTTTTCTTAAAGAAGGTATTTTTTTAATTATGAAAAAAGAACTGATGGAAATACTCGCCTGCCCGGTCTGCAAGGGCGATTTGGAACTGACCCTGCAAAAAGAGGACGAGCGGGGGGAAGTGGTGGTCGGGAGTTTGCATTGCCGAAAGTGCGACCAGCGGTACCCGATTGAGGACGGAATTCCCAACCTACTGCCACCTGAGCTGAGATAACGGGTGCCTACCCTACCTCTCCCTACCCTTCCCTACCTCTCCCCTACCCTTCCCCTCCTCTTCCTACCCTTCCCCTCCTCTTCCTACCCTTCCCCTCCTCTTCCTACCCTTCCCCTCCTCTCCTCTCCTCTCCTCTCCCTTCCCCTCTCTAACCCTAAGCCCGTTTAATTTGCGGGTAAAACAGGACTGCCCGAGGGGGAAGGAGTATTAGTGGACGTTCCTCTGCAACAGCCTCGCTGCGACTGTTTCGCTTCTCCCCTCTTTCCCCCGCCACGATAAAAGCATCGTCATTATTTTACCCAAATAAGATGAAATTGAAGATAGCGGGATTTGTAGAGAATGTCAGACCCTACGATGTCAGAATAGTCGCCGAGGGCGAAGGGGCGAGCGTAGACCTGTTCGTTGAGAGGGCGAGGATAAAGAAGAGTGAGGATAAAGAAGAGGACGAGGATAAAGAAGTTTCCGATTGAGCTAGAGAGCCGAGCGGATAGAGAATGAAATATAGGGGATAAAAATTAAAATCGGTGTATTTTGAAATACGAATTTGCTAAAAGGAAAGGGAAAAGATGGGAAAAGTATTTTTAGTGGGTGCTGGACCGGGGGACCCCGAGTTGTTAAGTTTGAAGGCGAGTAGGCTCATAAAAGAGGCGGATGTGATTTTGACTGACAACTTGGTCTTTGGAGTGAAGAAGCAAATTCCAGAGGGCAAGAAAATCGTTGACGTCGGGAAGACCGCAGAGAGGCACAAACTCTCGCAGGACGAAATAAACAGGCTCTTGGTTGAACTCGCGGTCTCGGGGAAGTACGAGAAGGTAGTGCGGTTGAAGGGCGGAGACCCTTTCATTTTCGGCAGAGGCAGCGAAGAGGCGCTGTTTCTAAAAGAACACGGCGTTGATTTTGAGGTGGTGCCGGGAATAAGTTCTGCAGTCGCGGTTCCCGCGGATTTCGGCATTCCGCTTACGCACCGCGGCGTCTCCTCCTCGGTTACCGTTGTTACGGGGCACGAGCAAGAGAAGGAAGAGAAAGAGGAAGGAGAAGAAGGGAAAGGAGAAGAAGGGAAAGGAGAAGGAGGCGGGCTTGACTGGGAGGCGGTTGCGAATTTGAGAGGCACGCTCGTAATTTTGATGGGGGCGGGCAACCTTGCCAGGAATGTTGGCAGGCTCTTGAAGCACGGAATGCCTGCCGAGACGCCTGTTGCGGTGCTTGAGCGAGGCTTCACTTCAGACGCCAGAATTGTAGTCGGCGAACTCGGAAACATCGTGAAATTGGCAAGGCAAGCGAGAGTGAAACCTCCTGCGGTGGTCGTAGTCGGAGAGGTGGTGAAGGTGAGGGAGAAATTACAAAAATCAAAATCACAAAATCTTGTCGGCTCGCAGAACCTCCAGGAACCGTAGAACTGAGTAAGCGGCTCTGCTAATTCCCGCGCTCCTCTTCTCCGCGTCGGTTCCCACGGTGTAGAGATTTTTCACGGGCGTCCTCACATCGCCGAACCCTGCGTTAATCGCCCAGCACGCCTTCTCTGGCACCAACTCCTGACAGTGCACCATTTCTACCGCCCGCTCAATCCCGGGGACAGTTTTTAGAATCGCGTCAAACGCCTTTCGCCTCTCTCTTCTCCTCTCTCTTTCGGCGTTGGCTTTGGCGTTGGCTTTGGCGTTGGCTTTGTAGCCCTCGCTCTCGGGCAGTGAGAAAGTGAAGCCCACGAGTTGCCGACCGTGCGGTGCTAACTTCGGGTCGTAGTTCGAGGTCGGGACGACCCACGCGTAAGGGTCAGAGTCAACCCACATTTCCGAGCCGCGGTTCTTAAAAATCTTCCTCGTCAGACCGAGCCAAATCGTCAGTGAATTAACCGCCCGAATTGACCGCAAATTCTCAACGTACTCCCCCGGCAACTCGCCTCCTTCAATCTCAACCAAGTCTGGCAGACTCGAGGCAGGTCCAGAATAAACCACCGCCTCGCAACTGTAACTGCCCGCCCTCGTAACCACTTCCGCAACCTCTCTTTCAGAATTTATTTTTACCACTTCCTCGCCGGTCTTGACTTCTACCCGGTTTTTGGGAAAGGATTTCAGGAGAGAGCCGAGGAGAGACTGAAGACCGCCTTCGGGGTAGCCCTGGTCTCGGGCGCCTTCCGAGATGAGCAGGTTGTAGATTTTTCCGATGTAGGGGATTGAGTTGGGTTTGTGGTTTTTGTTGTCGATGAACCGCGAGACGGGGGCGTTCTCAGCAGAGGTGCCGAGCATAAAGTACGAGAGCCAGTCCAAAAATCTTCTGCCCTTTGCTGAGAGTTTAGCAGGGAGAATTGCACTTATCGGGACTGCCGACAAGTCCTTACCAACGCTCGAGAGGTACAGCACATTGAAGAGCGACTTCATCAGCAGCAGCCGGTCTTTTGTGGGCAGCAGGTCAAACATCAGCCAGTCCTTAACGCTCCACGGAAACGGCTTGGTTCGCCCGCCAATCCGAACGTAGTAAGTCCCGAACGGAACGAACCTCGGAAGAACCGCTGGATCAAAATACCGATTCATCAACTCCCGCAACGGTCCCCGCTCCAGCCTCGTTAGCGCGTGCACGCCAGTGTCAACCCAGTAGCCTGGGTAGCCCTCAACCTCGTAAGACCGACAGACGCCCCCGAGAAAATTCTCTTTCTCCAGAACCAAAACCCGCTTTCCTTCCTTCGACAACGCTAAAGCGGACAGCAGCCCGCTAATTCCCGCACCTACTACAACGACCCCGTAATCCGTCATTTTTACGCTTTGCACCTTTACACTAACTAAAAATCTTCTTTAATTAGAAATTAGAACTTACAGCCAAATGAAAAAGAGGTAGCTGACATAAACAGCAGCCAGCACGCCCGCCTCTCTCCTTCCCAACACCCTCCTCCTAAACGCACTCACGCCCAAAAAGATCAAGACCGAGAGCAGAAGGTAGAACGCGGAGAGTCCAATGCTTCCGTGAATTTGGGTTGCAGCAACGAAACTGAACGGCAGTCCGACGCCAGCCAGAATATCGAAAATATTGCTTCCGAGTGCGTTAGAGACCGCCAGGCTACCCATTCCGTTCCGCGCCGCCTGCACCGAGACGAAGAGGTCTGGAATTGAGGTCGCCACCGCCACGACGACGAGGCTAAAGACCGATTCCGAGAGCCCTAACGCCTCCGTAACATAAACTACTGACCGCACCATCACATCTGCACTCAACGCGATGCCCACGACTCCAAGACCGCAGTAAAGAACCGCTCTCTTCATCGAGAGATATTTGTACTCTTCTCTGTGAACGAACCGCCCGTTTACCGCGTCCCTGAAGAGCCAGGCGAAGTAGACGATGTAAAGCAAGAACCAAGCCAGTGCCTCCCAGCGCGTCAGAACCCCGTCCAAAATCCCAAGAATCGTAACCAGCACAACGAGCAGGTAGAACGCACCGTCCCGCTTGAGCACCTTCTCGTCGAGAACGCATTTCCGCACCCAGACCGAGAAGGCGACGAGGAGCGAGATATTAAAAATCGCCGAGCCCACGATTGTGCCAATTCCGATGTCGGGGTGCCCTTTCAGAACCGAGAAGCACGAGGCACTCATCTCCGGCGCACTGCTCGCCATCGCAGCCACCGAAGCGCCCGCAACCGATTCCGGCACATTGAAACGCTTGGCAAGAGTCCCCAAACCGCTGACAAAAACATTCGTTAAGTAGAAGAACGACACAAAACAGCCCACCAGCGCAAGAACCGCAACCCCTAACTCCCACTCGTAACTCAACCAATCCTCTCCCCTTTATTTTTCATCCCTGCTTAAACTTTTATGTAATTATAAAATATTAGCCGTGCCGAGCTTAGCCGTGCCGAGCTTAGCCGTGCCGAGCTTAGCCGTGCCGAGCGGGACGAGAAACTATGCAAAAATTCCTTACCAAAGTCGCGAACCTGAGGCAGCGTCGTCTTTTTAGTAGAAAGGAGAAGTTGGCTGCGCTTGAGCGTAGTTTTGAGCGACGGGCGGAGAGGGAGCGGGAAGAGGAGGCAGAGCAAGAGGACGCAGCAGTCGAGGATGTGGATTTATTTTTGACAGAGAAGGCGGACGCACCGATCGAGACAATTGATGTTACCTACCCTGTTCGCCCGCCCTTTCAGTTTGCGAAGATAAAATACGACGCGGATTTAATGGAACTCGTTTACACGCCGATTGACGTAACACTGACCGAGCAGGAGAAAGAAAACCTGAACGCAATTTCCCTGCTGCTTGACAACATTCGCCTCGACCCCGCGATTTTATTGAAGGGCAAGGAGGAGCATCTTCGCGAGAAGGTGGTGGAGATTATCGAGAAGTACGGCATTGAGTTGAAGCGATTTCAGCGTGAGAAGGTTCTTTACTGCCTGCTGAAAGATTTCACGGGCTACGGCCCGATTGAAGTCCCGATGAACGACCGCTACATTGAGGACATTAATTGCGACGGACCCGGCGTTCCGCTCTACATTTACCACCGCATCTTTGAATCGGTTCGCACCACGGTCTGCATTGACGAGTTAGAGTTGAACCGGTTCGTGCTGCGGCTCGCACAGCTCTGCGGGAAATATATTTCAATAAGCCAGCCGATCACGGACGCCTCGCTGCCCGACGGCTCTCGAATAAACCTGACGCTTGCTAAAGAGGTAACAAGAAAGGGCTCGACATTCTCGATTCGGAGGTTCAAGCAGGTGCCGATTTCACCGGTTGAACTCTTGAAATACGGCTCGGTGAGTGCGGAGCAGCTCGCTTTCTTCTGGCTGCTACTTCACAGTACAACAAGTCAATCCTCGTCTCTGGCAGCACGGCAGCCGGGAAGACAACGCTTCTCAACGCCCTCTGTATGTTTTTAAAGAACTCGGCGAAGGTCGTCTCGATTGAGGACACGCCCGAGATAAATATTTACCACAGCAACTGGATTCAGGCGGTAACGCGGGTCGGGTTCGGTCGAGTAGCAGGCGTAGGGAGTGCGTCGTCAGGGTTAGAATCAGGTCTCTCTGGATTTTTCGGCATCCTGAAACGACCAGGCGACATCGTTCTTTACGACCTGCTCGTAGCGGCTTTGAGGCAACGCCCTGACTACATTCTCGTCGGTGAAGTGCGGGGCGAGGAGGCTTACACAATGTTTCAGGCAATTTCGATCGGGCACCCCTCACTCGGCACGATTCATTCAGGCTCGCTGCTAGAACTGCTGGCACGCGTAGAATCACGGCCGATGAGCGTGCCGAGACCGTTGCTTGCTTCTTTAGATTGCGTGGCTTTTACCGCAATCGTCTCCAGCGATTCGGAGTCAGATTCAGAGTCTCGGCGGAAGGTAAGAAAGGCGAGAGAAGTGGTAGAAATCCTCGACCTCAACCTAAAGACCAACGAACTGCGGACAAATGTGGTCTTCTCGTGGGACTCGCAGACCGACAGATTTATATTTAAGAAAAGTTTCTTGTTTGACTCGATCGAGCGAGATTTTGGCGTAAAAACAGGGCTTCTCAGGGAAGAGATGCAGCGACGGGCTGCTTTGCTCGACCGCCTCTGCAGGCTCGGAATCACCGACTACAAAGAAGTTACACGAGCCATTCAATCCTACTACCTCCGTCCAGACGAGACCTACGAAAAATTTTTGAAAAAGAGCGATGAAGCGAGAGTTGTGTGAGGGGTGCTTAAGGTTCTGCTACCGGCTCGGGAAGAGGTTGGCTGCGGAAAAGCAGAGAAGAGCGTTGCAGAAGAAAGGGAGCGGAAAATGTGGGAGCGGAAAATGTGGGAGCGGAAAAGTGGGCGAAGAAATACTTGGACCACCTTCTCGTCTCTGCGTTTTTAATCGCTGTTCTTCCGTATTCAGTTGATTCGTTCCTCGAGCGAAGGCGGCGGCGGAAGTACGAGGAAGAGTTCAGCGAGTTTCTCTTTGAGGTCTCGGAACTGCTCAGGAGCGGAATTGACCCGCTGAAGACGCTGGTAGAGATTTCAAAGTCAGCGGAGTCGGCAGAGTCGGCAGAGTCGGGGGGAGGTGAGGCGGCGGCGAAGAGAGGCGTCTTGAAGCTTCCGAAGGCGGAGTTGAAGGCGCTCGCACCGCTGATAAAAAACGCAGCGGGAAGCCTTACCGTAGGCAGGTCGTTCGAGAGCGTGATGAAGCGTGTGGCGAAGGAGACAAAGAGCAAGTTGATTGAGAGGTATGCCTTCTTGGTGGTGACGGCGACCTACATCGGCGGAGAAGTGTCTCACCTCATTTTTACAACCTCGCGAGATATGAAGACGCATTTGAAAATACAGCGGGAAAAGGAGAGCGAGCTGCGGCAATACTCAATCATTTTTTATATTGCCCACGCGATCCTTGTTGCGATGCTGTTCCTGATAAGTGACCAGCTCCTGCCGCTCATTAGCGGTCTTGGAATTGGTGGCTCGACCTGTTTGACTGGCCCGGTTGTGCTTGGCGGGGGTTTGGAGGGTCTTGAACTGGAGCGTTACTTCTACCATTTGGCGATGATTGACGCGTTGATTGTTGGGCTGGTGATTGGGAAAATCCTGCACGGGTCGGTCAAATACGGCCTGCTTCACTCCTCGGTCCTGATGATTGCGAGCTGGGTGGCCTGCGTGCTGCTAATTCTTCCGAGCGGGTTTTGAGGTAAAAAACAACTACTAAACAACTACTACCTAAGTCGCCACTGCCACCTCTTCCGCTTCTTCCCCACCAACTTGCTTATTTCGTCGCTCGTTACCATTCCGAGAACACGCCTGTCCGCGTCCACGACCGGCAGAGCGGAGATGTTGTGTCGCTCCAATTTCCGAATCACCAACTCCAGACACTGCTCCAAATCCGTGGTCACCACCTTCCGCGTCATTATTTCTGCCAAGCCCTCCTCTCGCTTCGCCACCGCGGTTGAAATGTCCCAGGCGGTCACGATTCCCACGAGTTTTTCATTTGCCGAGACAACGGGAATGTGCGTAGTTTGAGACTCGGTAATCAATTTCGCAGCGTCTGCAATGCTCGCTCGCTCGCTTATCGTCGGCGTCTCCCTCAGCATCACATCCTTGACCAACGGCAGCTCCTCCGTCTGTTTCATCGGCTTGAAGACGCTCTCCGCAGGCGTCGGCAGCCGCTCAACCGGTACCGACAGCAAGAACTCCCCTGCCTCAATTCTGCTTTTCAACTCCTCTGCAACCCGCTTCGCCATAAAAAAACTTGAAAGCGGCGAGGTCTTCACCTCCTTTTCCGTGCCTCCCTTGCTCCCCTTGCTCCCCTTGCTCCCACGCCCAATTCCAATCTCAATCGCTCCCGACTTCAACTCCTCGTAACTAACCCTGCGCAGCACCGGCCGCTCCCGCCTGCCGACGCCAAAATCCACCACTTCTGTCTCGATTTCCGCGTCGCTCACTCCCGCCTTCCTCGCCACCTCCGCATTCAGCACAGGAATCGGAACTCCAAGCCCTACGTACAAACTCACACCGTAGCCGTAGAAAGTAGCACCTCTTAAGAATTCCGTGCTCATTTCCTTCAGGTTTCCAGAGACTGCCAAAGTACCAAAACGGTTAGCAGGGTCGTGCTGCGTCCCGGCTCCGACCACGTAGCCAGTAGCACCGCAGAGGAAAATCCGCGTGCCGACGCCAACGGTCTCAAAATCCGGGTCGTTGCAGAGCGGCGAGAGCGAACCCGCCCCGCAGTAGTTCGCATTTCGGTAGTTCGGGAGCAGCGTTCCCATATAAGTGTAGAGCGTTCGGTCAGTGGAGTTCGTCCCGACCTCGTGCCTCTGAAACGCGTTTCTCGGGTTCAACATCACCGCCTGATTCAGGTCTTCGAGTGTGATTGTTGTTTCTACTTCTTTGCGAGGGTAGCAGTCCGTGCCGTAGCCGACCGCCTTCACCTCCACCGCCCTGCCCGCCACTAAATCCTCTACCACGCAGCCACCGCCGTACTCCGCACCCCGCTCTTCAGAGAGCTGCGTCGCACCCAAGTAAGCGTCCACCGCTGCGACCCCAGTGTACGCTTCGACATCGTTGAGCCAGACCCGCTGCATTTTTATCGGCGGGTCGGCGTGCCCGAAGTTGAGGAAGACGCCCGAGGAGCACATTGGACCGAAAGTTCCCGTAGTTACGACATCCACTTCCCTCGCCGCCTCTTCTGCGCCCAACTCGCGCACGATTTCGGTCATTCTGTCCGCGGTCACCACGCGAACACTGCCGTCCCCGATTTTTTCGTTTATCTCGCCGACGCTTTTGGTTTTTGCTCCCATCTTCTTTCTTTATTTTGTTGTGTTATCTTTTGTGATTATTGCTGATTATAAATTCTCCAGTGAAAAAGCCTTCTCAATTTTGGAGCTTCGGAAAAATTCTGCTCTGTTGAATCTGTTTTGAGGAGAGGGAGGAAACGGGAAAAAGAGTAAAAAGCAGATTACAAACACCCCTCGCCACCTTTCACAAAGCCCCACCTTTCACAAAGCCAAGCAACTTCGCCGCATCTCCAACATCCACACGCCCGTTTTCGTTGAAGTCCGCTCTCGCTCTTAAACCCCCGCCCCAGTCAACCGTTCCCACGACCATTCCCGCAACCAAATGCAGATCGCTCATCGTCGCAGAACCGTCGCCGTCTAGATCTCCTTTAACCCACACTGTCAGCAAAATTGCTGTTGCGCTCTTCGCCCCGTCGTTGTCGGTTACCGTTAAATTCACAAGGTACTGCCCGGCGGAAGAGTAACGGTGCGTTGCCCAGTTTTCTGTCGTGCTCGTCGTCGTGCCCTCGCCGTCGCCAAAATCCCACTCGTAACGCACGATAAAACCATCTCCGTCTGTTGAGTTAGAGCCGTCGAAGGTTACCGTTTCGTTCACCACCGCTGCGTTTAACGGCGAGTAGGTAAATGCTGCGACTGGCGGTCTGTTGGGAACGCACTTGCAGGCAGGGCTGCATTTGTAGCCAGCCCCCGCACCGCCGCCGCACGCGTCGCCCGGCTTTTTACCGTCGCACCCCAAATCCGCACCGCAGTAGGTCGTGTCGCAGACCCCTGTGTCTAAACAGACGCCTGCAAGGCATTTCTCCAGCGTGCTGTTTGCGGTGCAACCGCAGACGGTACCGTCGGGCTTGTTTACGGTCCGCGTTCTTCCGGTCTCTACCCTTTTCGTCTCGGTGACTTTAAAGGAGCATTCTCCGGCGGTGCAGAAGAAGTCGCGGAATTCCTGCTCCTTCTCCTCCTTCTGCTCTGTCCGGCAGTCGTACTCTTTCGTCGTCACCCACTGAGTCTTGCCTGTGTCCTGCCAGCAGTCGTAGTCGCTGCAGTTCTCGACCAACTGGTCGTCCGTCCAACTCCCGTGGGCAGTGCATTTTCCTTCTTCGCAGTAGTAGTCGTGAAACCGCCTGTGCCTCCAAACCTCGTCCCCCTTGCACCCCTTGCAGTACGAGACCCAGTTTTCGTAGTAGTCCGTGTGCTTGTTTGTGGTGGTGTGCTTACACTTTCCGCCCTTACAGAAGTAGTCCCGCTCCTCGCACCCGCTTCCGTAGCGGTAGCAGCCGTCGTGGTCGTCGCAGTTCTCCAGACGGACTTTGAAATGGTCTGCAGGACCCCAGTTGCCCAAATTGTTCCTCGCCCTCACGTGGAAGAACCAAACGCCGTAACTCAAGCCGGCGTAGGATTTGCTGTTTCCCGTTGTGTCGCAGGTTTTGTCTGGCGGTGCCGTTGAAGAGTGGTCGAGTGCGAGGCTGTAGCAAGAGATTCCCGAAGCCGAAGGGTCCGAGGGCGTCGTCCAAGAGAAACTTGGATTTCTGTTGCAGTACCACACACGCTCGTCTGGGTGTGTGGGTGAAGAAATGAGTGGTGCAGGAGGAGGAGTTGGAGACGGTGTTGGAGTAGGGGACGGCGTAGGCTCTGTCGTGTCGTCAACCACGAGTGCGTAGTCGTACTGCTCCAAATCGCCGTACCTAACTTTGCCGTAACCTCCCTCCCCCCAACCCGTCCCCCAACTGTTCTTGACGACCCAGTAGCCCCCTGCGTCGTTGTAGCCGACGAGCACGACCGCGTGGTTCGGCTCCTTCCCCCAACCTTCGGACGACAGCACGGGTTCGAATATTCCACCGGTGTAGTAGAAGAACTCGTCAGGCGCGTGCAAGACAACGACCAGCGGACCGTAGGTTTCAAGCCCCGACTTGTAAGCAGCCGTCGTGCTTGGCGAAATCCAGAAATAATTCCCGACCGTCCACGCTCTGTCCTGCCAGTCCGAACAGGGCGTGCAGGAGCCGTTGGAGGCTCGGTACGGGAAACAGCCCTCGTCAGGAACGCCGTTGGTTGAGAGGTAAGCCAAAGCCAGTTCCGGATCTCCACCACCACAATTTCCACACTGCACGCAGCAGTCCGAGACCAAGTGCTGCTCGGACAAGTCCTTGTCGATTTCGGGGCTGTCTCTTTCAATATTAATCACGGCTTCGAGAGCGCCCAAAACTGCAAACGCCCAGCAACTCCCGCAACTACCCTGCGACTTAACCGAAGTCAGCCAGTTCTCTCCGTCCTTGTTCCGCCAGTCGAAAGTTCCACGCGTGGCAGGGGAGGTGGCATTTGTGAGCGGGATTTTTGCTCGTGTTGTGTTGCCGAGCTTAAAACCACAGAGTGCCTTCTTCTCCTCCGCAGAGAGACCAGAGACCGATGTTTTGCCCGCGGTCCAGTTAGCTCCCTTCTCTTGAATCGCCCTTTGTATTTCTACCAATTCCGCAGCCTCTGCCGCCGCGGTGGCAGCAGCAGTAGCGACCGCTGCAAAACAGAGAAGAAGAACGCAGAGTCCTTCAGAGACGAGAGTTTTGTAGTTCATTTGCTCTGCTGCTGCCTGGACTGAAACCCGTGAAACAATGAGAACCCCTCCGCCCACTTCTGCTCCTGCTTCACATCAAACGAAACCTCCTCCGAGTACAACGCGTTCGGCGACGCTCTGCCCACCACTCTCGCAACACCCTTGCACAGCCGCACCCAGACAGTGCCGTTCACTCGCTCCTGCGTCTTGTCCACAAAAGCGTTGAGCGACTCGTAGAGCGGGTCTTTCACCAGCCCCTTGTAGACCAACTCGCTCCACGCCCGCTCAACAGACGCTTTAAACCGCAGTTCGTTCCTCGTCAAAACAAGTTGCTCGAGGTCGCGGTGCGCGGTCAGCAAAATCGTAGCAGCAGGGTGCTCGTAGTTCTCGCGTGCCTTAAACCCGAGAACGCGGTCTTCGATTATGTCGGTTCTGCCGACGCCGTGCCTGCCTCCTGTCTTGTTCAGCCACCGCAGCAGTGAAACGCCCCCTTTCTTCTGCCCGTTCAGCGAAACCGGAACGCCCTGCTCAAACCCGATTTCAACAACCTCCGCCTCCGCAGGTGCGTTCTCCTGCGAGACCGTCCACTGAAAAATCTCTTCAGGCGGGAAGAAAGAAGGCTCTTCCAACTCGCTGCCCTCCACGCTCCTGCTCCAAATGTTCTCGTCCACGCTCCACCTCTTGCTCTCCTCCTCTACCTCTGCCTCTGCTTCTGCCTCTGCTTCTGCCTCTGTCTCTGCCTCTGCTTCTGCCTCTGTCTCTACGGTCTCAAAAAAAATGCCGTGCTCCGCCGCGTACTGCTTCTCTTCCACCCGCGTCAAACTCAGCTCCCGCACTGGTGCGACTAAGACCAAGTCAGCAGCGGCACGGAAGACGGCGTCGAACCTGAGTTGGTCGTTCCCCTTCCCGGTGCAGCCGTGAGCCACTGCCTCCGCTCCCACCTCTCTCGCAACCTCCACTACCTTCTCCGCAATCAGCGGTCTCGCGATCGCGGTCCCGAGCACGTAGCCCTCGTAGTCGCCGTTCGCTTTTATCAGCGGGAAAATGCAGTCCTGCACGAACTCCGCTTTCGCGTCCACCTCCCTGTAAGCGTCGCTCAGCTTCTCGCCCCTCGCCCTTGCCTCTTTCAAGTCCGCCTCGGGCTGCCCCACGTCCACAGTCACCGCAACCACCTCCTCGTAGCCGTAACGCTCCCTCAACAAAGGAATGCAGACCGAGGTGTCCAAACCACCCGAATACGCAAGCACTACTTTTTTCATCGTTTACAACTTTCTACGAAAAAGACCTGTGCTAAGAAAGAATACTTTAAAAAAACACAAAAAATAAAAAAAGCAGGGTTAAATTAATAACCCCTCTACCTCCTCTTACCTCTACTCTTCTTCTCTTTTCTATTTCTTCTTCTCTTCTCTATTTTACCTCTACCTCCTCTACTTCCCCCAACTCTCTCTTTATCTTTTCCTCTATCCCAGCACCGAATGTTTCTGATATTATTTCCTCTATTTCTACTTCTCCTGCTTCTCCTGTTTCTCCTGCTTCTCCTGTTTCTCCTGCTTCTCCTGTTTCTCCTGTTTTTCCTGCTCCTACCTCTCCCGCCTCATAATTCCACTCTGCAGTGTCGCTGTCTACGACCTCGTGTGTCACTGGGTTGAGCAGTTCTACAGACCAAGTGGCAGTGAAATCGGTCGTCCCCCAGCCGTCTACAAGCATCCCAACTTGGATGGAATAGTCGGCACCCGCTGGTAAGAGCACAGGAAAAGGTTCTACGATTGTCGTCTGATTGCCTTCGCCAGATATTTCCAAGTACCACGCAACCAGCAGCAGTTGAGCAGTAGGCGTCGGATTTTCCAAGTCCAGCGTAATCTGCATCGTCTCGCCGGGCTGGTAGGTCGCCTTGTCGGTTGCGATTCCGACCGTCGGTTTCAGTTCCACCGAAACAGCCTCAAAAACGCTCTCCATCGAGAGATACAAAAACTTATCCTCCAAGACCTCCTTAAACTCCTTGAACGCCTTCTTCTCCTCGGGCGTCGCTGTTTTGGTCTTGCACTTCGTCCGCAGTTCAAAAAGCCGCTCTGGGAACACCGTTTCCTTCACCGCCACCTCTACCGCTCTGCCGACTGACTTCCGAACAAAAAGGTAGTCGTAGTTCTCTGCGCTGAGGTTCGCAGCGTCTGTCCCTGGAGGCAGTTCAATCTCCAAATCTTCCGCCGACTCCGAGCCCAGAATGTACTCAAAGGTCTCTTCGTGCCCGTCAGAAGGGTGCGCACAGACAATTTTCACATCGCCGCGCTGCGGAAAGCCGGGAAAGCCTTCCCACAAATCTTCTTCCGAGAACGCCCGCAGCGTTGACCTAAACGCAACTGCAACGCAGGGGCAGACGTGTCCGTGAGGCGTGCTCGCCTCTTCCAGCGAAATCTCAAGCAATTCTCCGCTCTCGCCCTCGTCTTCGTCCCCGCGGTCGTAAATCAGAACCGCAGGGTAGGAGAGTTCCTTCGCCGCCGTGACTTCCAGCCACTCCGTCGCTGTCGGGTGCGGTGTCAGCGCCCGCTGCCCTTTCTCGGGGTAGCCGTAGTTCAGACCCGCGAGCAGCATCTTCGGAATGTACCTCCCTGTGAAGAAGCCCTCGCTCGTCATTCGCGGAACCACAATCGGATACGAACTCGCCGAAACCTCCTCCACGACCGTGCGAACCGTGAGGTCGGTCGGGTAGTCTTCGGGCTGGTAGACGAACGAGAACCGCACATCCTCGATGTTTATGCCCTTACTGTGACGCAGAATCAATTTCACCTTCTCGGCGAGCGACTCTGAACTGTTCACCCAAGCCCTGAAGTATTTCTCTGCAAACTCGCCGTGACTGACAATTACGACCGTCTCGCTCTCAGGATTTTCGCACACGCCCGCTGCTCGGTCCGCTAAAATCTCTGCAACCGCCCAGTGGTCGTCAGTCGCGTCGGTAAGCACGATTTCCGCAGTGGTCTCGACTGGAACGAGCTCTTCTTCTTCGCCGCCGTGCCTTGCACTTGCACCCGCACCTAACGGTGTGTAAGAAACGAAGTACCGACCGTCTCTGGATTCAATAACTGACCGTTCCATTTCCACGCCTTCTACGAATGCCCGCGTTCTCGCCGCCAAAGCAGATTCAGGCAGTTCCTCCCGCAACCCGAGCACGTACTCAATCTCTTCAATGTGCCCGCTGTCCGAAGAAATGAACAACGGCACTGCGACAATCTTCGTTACGCCCTGCTCGTCGAGTTTCTCAACCGCCTCGTGAATGAGATTGTAGCCCTCCAGTTCGCCAACGAACTCCAAGTAGCCCACTTCTGTCGGGTAGCCCAGGCTCATATTTTCCACCGTTTCTCTGATCGGCTTGCACCAGCTCTCGCTTGGACTCCCGTGTGCCAGCACTAAAATCCCAATTTGCTCGTAGTTCTCGCTCGGCTCAACCAGCGGGTAGCGGTCTGGGTTGTCACCGCCGCTGCCTGCGATTTCGTACGCCGTCTCGCCAATTCCGTCTCTGTTCGCGTCGCCGTCTTTGTCCGCGTCGCTTCCCGCGTAGTCGCTCCAGTAGTTGCCCAAGTAGTTCGTGTAGTCTCTGCCGTCGTAGGTGTAGTCGATTTCTACCAGCGAGTTCCAGTTGTTCGTCGAGCCATTCCCTACCGCGTTCTGCGTGTTGTTCACGAAGTCGTTGAGGTAGACGGTGCTGTCCGAAGTATTTAGGAGTTTTATTCCGCACTCGTAGTCAGAGACGACGTTTCGGGTAACCGTTGCAGTCACTTCGCCTGCCGGGTACAAGAAAGGATGGTGTGTATTATCTCCTATGATAATACCTGTACCCGAACCACCAGTGAACTGATTGTTGTCTATGGTAGCTGTGATGTAGCCCTCACCGATATAGTAAGGCGGACTCCTTGCGTAGGTGCCGAGAACGATACCACTTGGCTCCACCCCAGAAAGCCCTGCTGCGTTCACCGCATTATCCTCGATAAAGACAGAACACTGACCCACTCCTTCCATCCCTGCAACGATCCAGAAACCTGCCTGGTTGTCGGTAAGTGTATTGCCCTGTGCCGAACCGTTTGATTCAAAAAATCCGATTGCGGAGGCATACCACCACTCGTCGGTATAAATGTGACCACTAATAGTATTGTCGTTCACAGTAGCTGTGGCACCCATTATCAAGATTCCACACTGGTCTGGAAAGTCTTTTGAACTCAAACCGATAACAGTGTTTTCAGTAACCACAGCTTTGGGATTCGCAAAAATGCCTACACCCCAATTTGTATAGTCGTGGATATCGTTCTCGTTGATGGTTATATTAGAGTCAGAAAACACCGCTATGCCTGCACCATTGAGCCACACCTTTTCCTCCTCAATAAACTCTCCCCAGATGTTTTTGATCTCGTTCCCCTCGATAATTCCGTCGGCGTTGTAGTACACGATGCCATCTATATCAACGCTTGCGGAACTGCCATCGATAACAAAACCGGTGATGTCTACGCTGATGTTACCAGAACTTCCGTTTACCATTACTACCGGCGTGGCAGACATTGACATCATTTTAGTTTCAATGAAATACTCTTCAAGCACTTCTGCAGGTGCCCGAATTTCCGGTCTCTCGCTCTCCCTCTCGCCGCCTTCGCTTTCCGCAGCCCTCAAATCCAGACTCTTCGCAATGTACAACTGCTCCTCGTAAATCCCCTCGTGCACCACTACCGTGTCCCCCTCGTCGGCGTTGTCAATCGCGTCCTGAATCGAAATCCCTTCGACCACGTGCCACTCGTCAGTCCGCGTGAACGTGCCTTCCCACTCCGCCACTACGACGCCTGTTTCATTTCTCGCTACCCAACTGTGCACCAACGTGTCCTCGCCCACAAAAATCTCAATCTCCTGGCAGGAGAGATTCTCGGTGATGCCAAACTCAGGAAGACCACCCTCTAATTCGTAGGAGGCACCGTAGCCGTTTGCCAGCAAATCGAAATACCTCGGCTCCTCGTCGCCCTCTGCAATTACAAGCTTCCCCTTATCCGCGTCCCACCACGTTTCGCCTGTCTCTGCCTCCTCCTCGCCTTCCATTATTGCAACAAAATCAGCAGCAGTCGGTCCAGTCAGAACAACCGTTCTCGTGCCGATGAAGGGAATTTCCTGCTCCCCCATCGTAAAACTGCCATTCATATCCCAGGCGCCTGAAAGACGCTCGAAAAGCACTTCAGGTGCAATCGCTCGCACTTCAGCTCGCACTTCAGGTGGCGGGTCGTCTACCTGCTCGCCCACTCCTTCTCCTCCTCTTTCTGCACCCACAATTCCCACAATTCCCAACGCAAGCACTCCTAACAACAAAATCCCCGTCGTCACTACTCCAATTCTTACTACTCCAATTCCTATCCCTCTTCTTTTTGGTTTTGCCTTCATTTTTCTTGTTTTCCCCTAATTTTTCACTTTCTTTCTGAATTTCAGAAGAAAAAGAGTGTTGTTAGGTGCATAAAAATTAACCCCTAAAAAGTCTTGGTTTCAAGAACCAAGCCTTAAGAATGTTAGGAAAGAAGAGACAAAACCGAAACAAGCTCTAAAATTTGTGCCGCACCTAAAGGGGTAAGGGCGCGATGAAAAAGTCTAACAAAGTTTTATTCGCCGTCTTCTTTCTGCTCTTCCAGCCCGTCCAAAACCAATACCTGCAGCGTGGGAAGAGCAGGCAGACGAGCGTCATTGGTCAGGAAGAAAGAAGCACCCTCGTGAATCGCCGTCGCCATTTGAATGGCATCTGGCGTCCGAATGTTATGTTCTGCACGCAACCGAGCAGCCTCTTCCGCGATCTCGTGTGAAAGTAGCAGAGTAGTGAGGTTCTCTGCATTGAGCAGGATTTCACGATATTCTTGAGCCAGCGCGGTGTCTCCGTATCTGAAGGGGTGAACCAGCACCTCCAGCAAAGTCACGACAGAAGTAACCACCCTGAACTCGCCTCGATCCATCGCGACAAAGAATGGGCGAATTTTTTCCAAATAGGTCGGGTCTTCCTCAATAAAATAGATAAGAGGCGAGGTGTCCAAGCCCACTATCTTTCCTCGCAGATTTTCTATCCATCCCACGATGCACGCTCCCTGTCTATGAATTCTTGAGCGTCAAGACCCTGCCAGATTTTCTTACCCAGCCCCTGCAACTCCAAAATGCTGCGACGAGATCGAGAAGCAGTCCGAGACCGAACTAAAGCCGCTAATTCTTCTAAGAGGCGAAACTGCTCAACAGGGTCGAGCTGCTGTATTCGAACCAGCAATTCTTTGTACTTCAGCGTTTGCATTGTGATATTCTTCCTTACTTTCTTTTATTATTTTACAGACCATTAAAGCTTCACCTCCCTTCCAAATATTCCGCCCCTTGTAGACCTCTTCAATCTTGTCTGCGAGCTCCTCTGGAAAATCGGTTAATTCTACGATTCTACGAACTCCGCTAAATCCAATCTCTTTGTTAACCTCTCTGTCACTTCATTAATGCTCTCTCCCTCGCCCTTTAACTTCGACAGGGATTTGTAGGCATTTTCGGAAATTGTCAGTGTCGTGTGTTCCATAATAAAATTTTAGATCTAATTGTATTTAAGGTTTAGTTAGCTACTCTACTCGTACCGCTCTACTCGTACCGCACCGCTTCAACGGGGCTCATTTTTGACGCCTTCCTCGCGGGGTAAAACCCAGAGAGAACGCCGACGACCAAAGCGACCGCCACGCCGGCGAGTAGAACCTCGGGCTTCACAATCGCCGCAATTTCCACGCCAAATCTCGCACCGATTCCGAAACTTATTCCCTTCGCAGCGGCGACGCCGAGCAGACAGCCCGCCACCCCGCCTACCACGCTCACCAGCCCCGCCTCGGTCAGAAAGAGGAAGAGAATATTCCTGTTCTTCGCTCCGATCGCTTTCATTACGCCAATCTCGTGCGTCCGCTCCATCACAGCCATCAGCGTTGTGTTCATTATGCCCATCGAGGCGACGACGAGCGAGATCGAACCGATGGCGAGCAGGAAAACCTGAAGAATTCCTAAAACATCTTCTAACGCTTTTATCGCACTGCCCATCGTCATTGCCGATGTAAAATCGTCCAATTTGTGGTTCTCGTCGATTCGCTCCTCTATTTCGTCCGCAATCCGCTCCGCGTCCTCAATGTCCCACAGCCGCACGAAGATTTTTGAAATATCTCGAGTCTGAAAAATATCTACCGCGTCCTGTTTCGTTACATATATTTCTGAATCAACATTTGACCTGAACCCACCCTGCTCTTCCAGCACGCCAACGACCCTGAATTTACTGCCGTTTATCGTCAGCCGGTCGTTCTGCCCAATCTCGTCGTCAAAATAATCCCACGCGACGCGGTGCCCGATTTCACAGGTTCTGTGGTCGTTCTCTTTTAACCACCGCCCCTCCTCCAATTTCACCACCTCGCCAAATACCGTGCTCATTTCTCTCGGCTCTGTCCCCACGATATTTATCATAATTTTATCGCCGCGGTACTCCACCTCCTGCATCCCGCCAAGCATTCCCGCCGCCTCTTTCACCCCGCTTATCCGTTCTACATCTCTCAAATCACGCTCGTCAAAACTGCCAAGTTCAAGGTAGCCTGTCTCAAGACTCATCCTGCCCGGCATCACAATTATCACATCCGCCATCTCGCTCAACTGCCCGGTTATTGATTCCTGCATTCCGTAGCCGAGCGAGGTCAGCGCGATTACGGCGCCGATGCCGATCGCAATGCCGAGCCCCGTCAGTGCAGCACGAGCCTTCCGCTCTTTTAGATTCCGATAGACCAGCAGAAACGCGTCCTTCATTTTCAAACCTCCCTTCTTCCCCGCTACCCCACTCCCCGCTACCCCACTCCCCGTCACCCCACTACCCTACCCGTACCGCACGGCTTCGACGGGGCTCATTTTTGACGCCTTCCTCGCGGGGTAGAAGCCCGAGAGAACTCCGACGACCAAAGCGACCGCCACGCCGGCGAGCAGAACCTCGGGCTTCACAACCGCTGCGATTTCTATTCCAAAGCCCGTGCCTGCTCCGATGCTTATGATCTTTGCGAGAACGACACCCAGCCCGCAGCCCGCTACACCGCCAACAAGACTAACCAAGCCGGATTCGAGCAGGAAAAGAGAGAGGACATCGTGGCTTTTTGCTCCGATCGCTTTCATCACGCCGATTTCGTGCGTCCGCTCCATCACAGCCATCAGCATCGTGTTCATTATTCCAATCGAGGCGACGACGAGCGAAATCGCCCCGATTCCGACGAGAACGCCCCGAATAATATTGAAAATATCCCCAATCTGCTCTATCATGCTGCCCATCGTCATTGCGTTCGCGAAATCGTCGAGCCCGTGGTTGTCGTTTATCACGTCCTCAATCTCCGCTGCAATCTCCTCCGCCTCCGCCACTTCGTAGACCCGAACCATTATGTAGCTAACATCGTCGGTCTTCAGCACCTCCTTTACGGCACGGTGCGTAAGAAAAATATAGGAGTCAATCTCCGCCGTCATCATTGTCCCCTTCCCAAACACCCCGACCACCACGAATTTATCCCCGTTTATCAGCAATTTGTCGTTCACACGCACGACCTCGTCGAAGTAGTCGTTGGCGATGCGGTCTCCGATGACGCAGGCTTTGTAGTCGTTTTCCTTGAGCCACTTCCCCTCTTTCAGCCCCACGGACTCTAGATATATTTCGCCCAGCTCTTTGGTGTCGCCGCCGATGACATAAAGCGGCACTTTCTTGTTTCTGTATTCAACTTCCGCAGGGTCGTAGGTCATTGCTGCGACGGTTTTTATGCCGCCAATTCGGTTTATGTCTTTTACATCGCGGTCTGTGAAACTGCCCTTCTCAACATATTTCCCACCCCGTATTTCGCCGGGCAGCACCGCGATTATGTCCGCCATCTTCGTCAGTTCGCCTGTTATCGCCTGCTCCATTCCGAATCCGACGCTCATCAAAGCCACAATCGCAGCGATGCCAACTGCAATTCCCAGCACTGTAAGTAGCGAGCGAGCCTTCCGCTCCTTTATGCTCCTGAACGCCAGAAGAACTGCGTCTTTCATTTTTAAATAAAGTTATTAAATTTAAAGAGAATATTTAGGGAAAGGGAAGAGAAATGGAAAAGAAGTTTAGGGAAGGGAAGAGAAATGGAAAAGAAGAGAGGAATTGTTGGATTTACAGGGACATTTAGAGAGTGTGTGGCGGATGTGAGCGAGGGGTCAAAGGTGGTCTTTACGGGCTCGGTGGCGGTCTGCACGCCGTTTATTGAGTTGCTGGCTTACACGGTGCGGGACAGGGGTTTTGAGATGTTGTACGTGCCGCGGGCGGACGCGACGGAGGCGAGGAAGATAAAGGAAATCGCGAATGTCGGCTACAGCGTTGTAGACGAGAAGGGCGACCCAAAGGGGGCAGACGCGGTTGTCGTGCTCGGCGGGTTGGCGATGCCGAAGTTTGGGTGCGAGCCAGAGAAGGTTGTTCGTCTGATTGAGGAACTGTCAGGCGAGAAAGAGCAGAAACCGAAAATCGTCGGCGTCGGATTTATGAACATCTTTGAGAACGCGGGCTGGGTCAGGAAAATACACTTTAATACGCTGATGGACACGACGATGGAGAGCGAGGTTAAATAAGTTAGCCGAGAATGCGCCGGCCGGGATTTGAACCCGGGTTAGGGGCTTGGCAAGCCTCTGTGATACCAGGCTACACTACCGGCGCATATTTTTATTTATTGTCTCTTGAAATTTTGCTCCAATAAAGAAAGACTCACCCTTCGTCCTTATTTCAAAACGTGGCAGGAGTGAAGACTGATCAATTATCGACTCTACAAGAGGTAAAGGCTTCTCTTTCAGGTTTTTTCTATTCATTTATGCCTCCTTTCCTCCCCCTTTACACTATCTCAAAATCCTCCCCTAGCTTCGGTGCTACCGCCTCGCACCCGCAGTTCTCCCGCGCCCACGCCGCGAACTCCTCAGTCCGCTCGCCGTGAACCATAAAAACAACCTCCGTCCCGTTCCTGCAGAACCGCGAGACGAGCTCCTTTAGCTCCGAGTCGCCTGCGTGAGCCGAGAAGTCGTACTGCTCCACCTGCGAACGCACTTTCAGCACCTCGCCGTCCGCGTCCACGCAGCTCTCCTCAACCAGCCTCCGCCCGTTCGTGCCTTCAATCTGGTAGCCAGTAAGCAGGATTTTGCTCTTCGGGTCGTCGTACGTCCGCTTCAAATAGTACAGCACAGGACCGCCGTTGAGCATTCCTGCAGTGGTAACAATTACCGACGGCTTGGCGAGGGATTTCTTACGCTTCCGCGAATTCACGAACTCCGAGTCGCCGAACGCCGCGTTCAACGCCTTCGCATTCTTTAAGAACGACGGGTGGTTCTTGAACAGCCCAAAAACAGCCAGCCCCATTCCGTCAACAAAAGGCGTCAGCCCGTGCGAGTGCAGAATCATTACGATCTCCTGCGTCCTTCCCACCGCAAAGCACGGCACAATCGCAGTGCCACCCGCGTTGAGTGTCTCTTTAACAGAATCTACGAACTCCTTTTCTAATTCCCGCCTGTCCCTGTGGTCTTTGCCGTAGTAAGTACTCTCGATGAGCAGAATGTCAGCGGCAGGGAAATCGTCTGGCGACGCACTCTTCATCAGCCGAGACGGGCCCGTTTTCGTGTCGCCCGTGTAAAACAGGCTTATTTCCTCGTCCTTTGCCTCTTTCTTCAAATGAATTCCCGAACTGCCCGGAATGTGTCCCGCGTTGTGCAACTCAAGATCGTAGTCCCCGCTGCCGTTCAACGCGACCCGCTCCCCGTAAGCAAGCGTCTGCGTCTTCTCGCCCAGCCACTTTACTTCTTCTTCGCCGAAGAGAGAAAAGCCCTGGTCTTTTCCAACTTTTATCGTGTCCCTGCTCAAGAGCTGTGCCAAGTCGCTCGTCACCGAAGTCATAAAAACCTCCGGCCCTGCTCCTCCAGACACTCCAGACACTCCAGACCCTCGCCCGCTCCCGCTTCCTGCCTTTCCGCTTCTACTCCTTCTTTTCCTTCGCTCTCCCTTTCCTGCTCCCGTTCCTGCTCTAACAGCCGAAGCCATCAAACTCGGAACCATTCCTGAGTGGTCAAGGTGTGCGTGTGAGATGACGACCGACTCTGGCGAAAATGTCCCCCCTCCGTTCGTCAGCGGAACCTCTGGCGGGTCCGACGGCCTGAGCCCGTAGTCCAAAACTATTTTCTCGTCTACCAAAATCGCAGACCGACCTACCTCGTTGCAACCTCCAAGAAATTTTAACTTCATCTTTTTTTCACTTCTCTTTTTATTTAGTCTTTTTTTACTTCTTATTTAACTTCCGTCTTCGTAATTTCCACCCTTCGCAGCGGGTAAACCTTCTTCGCAGCCTTGTAAATCTCGGACGACAACTTACCAAGAATTATTTCCTGCACAAGTTTGCCGAGTTCCAGGCTGCTCGCCCGCTTTGCAATTGTCTCCTGCATAATTTTTCGGATTAATTTTTTCTGCGTCCCGCTTGCTTTTCGCAGCGTGAAAGAAGACGACTTCACGGACAACTCCTGCCCGTCTTTCGTCAGGACCTCAACCTTTGAATCCACCTTTGAAATCCCCTTCCTCGCTAAACTCCGCAAGTAACCGTTGTCCATTTTATGCCCCTCAAATTTTGTGTAAGCGGTGTTCTGCCCTACTTCTTTCACTACTAACAGCAGTTTCAAGTTGGAACCCCGTATCAGTTTGCCTGTAACCTCGTCCAGTCCCAACTCAATTCTCCGTCCGATTAAGTTAGCGGGGTCGTCTGTCACGGTCTCCCCCGCGTTTACTTCGCCAAACATCTTCGGCGCTAACACCTTGTACCACTCTTTCGCTTTCCACTTATCTTTTAGTCTTCTCTTTACCACTACTCTCGCTCCTTTCCTTATTTTACTGTTTTTTATAAATAAACCTTTGACTTAAAAGTCTTTTAGAAAGTACTGCAAGACCGACTCAAAAATCAGTCTCCCGTCTCCGTTCTCCTTCCTCCCTTCCCTTTCCTTTTCCCCTTTTCTTTCCCCTTCCCTTTCCCGCCTTTCCCCTTCCCTTCCCCGCCTTTCCCCTTCCCTTCCCCGCGCTCTCGTCCACTCAGAGTCGGTAAAAGCGAAAAACGCCCGCTCAGGGTGTGGCATTAGCCCAAAAATGTTGCCCTCGGGGTTGCAGATTCCCGCGATGTTAGAGAGCGAGCCGTTGGGGTTCCAGGGGTAGCCCGCGTAATTTCCTACGGGGTCAACGTAGCGGAAAACAATCTGGTCGTTCTCCTCCAGACGCCGCAGGTACTCCTCCCGCTCCCTCTCCCGCTCCCTCTCCCTTCCCCCTCCTTCTCTGCCCGCCACAACAAACTTCCCCTCCGCGTGAGCGCACGGCATTTTCAGGACGCTCCCTCTCTCTACCGCTCGCGTGAAAACGCAGTTCCCTCTGCTCTCGTGCTTCAGAAGCGTTGGACGGCACTCAAACCGAGCGGAATCGTTCGTCGTCAGTGCCGCCTGCTGCTGCGTTGCACCTTCAAAACCAGGAAGCAGCCCCAGCTCCACCAAGACCTGAAAGCCGTTGCAAATTCCCAAGACAGGCTTTCCACTCTCTGTAAATCCCTCAATTTCGCGACCCAGCGCGCCTTTCAGCCTCGCAGCGAGAATCGCCCCCGCCCGCACGTAGTCTCCAGCAGAGAAACCGCCGGGAATCACCAACAGGTCGTAATCTTCCAAACTCCGCCGCTCTCGCTCTTTCACCCGCCCTGCCCGCTCTTTCACCCGCCCTGCCCCAGCCCTCTCCAACTGCTTAAGGTGCACGATTTCTACCGACGCACCCAGCCGCTTAAAAGCTAAGGCTGTCTCGAGTTCGCAGTTTGTTCCTTCAATCCGCAGGACGCAGATTTTCGGTGCTTTCATCTTTTCTTAGGTTTAATTTATATCGGTATCGGCAGTTTAATTCCCAATCCGTTCCTTATCATCACCCAACCCATATAGAGCATCACAGCGATGAACACATATCGCAACTGTTTCGCAGGCAATCTATGCGCAGCTCTGACGCCTACCTGTGCCATCGGCACGCTCGTTGCTGCGAGCAGAATCCACGATTCGAGGTTCATGTATCCCAGCATGTGAAGATTGTGGAACACGAAGGGTATGCCCGCTTTCAAGCCGTTGTAGATGTAGCCAATGAGTCCACCGATGGCGGTGAATATCATCAGTGCGGTGGAAGTGCCAACTGCGCGGTGTATTCCGAATGACAGCGCAACCACCATTACCGGTATCATAAGCACGCCACCGCCTATGCCGATGATGCCAGTAACGATGCCGAGCGGAATGCCCCAAAGAATCCATAACAGCGGATTGTCCACGGGCTTCTTTCCGGTAACCTCAGGCGGTTTCGCCGTGAGCATTCTGAGCGCACCGGCAATGATCGCGGAGCCGAAGGCTATACTCAGAATCCAGCCCAATTCCTTTTCCACGAGCGTCGCTGCGATGGTCGCACCAATGACCGCTCCTGCTGCGCCAGATACGCCGAGAAAAATCGCCGCTTTCCACCATACCGCGTCCTTCTTCGTATGCCCATAAGCGCCACTCGCTGCTGTCGGAAGCACCACGAACAGGTTTGTGCCGAAGGCAATTGCCACTGCGGTATTGAATGGTATTCCCAGAGCTGTATATGCCCAGACCTGAACGGGAATCATAATGAAACAACCGCCGACACCGAGTAGTCCACTTGCAAATCCCACGCCGAGTCCGGTAATTAGCAGCACGATTGCCGCTATAAAAAAAGATACAGGCATTATGCCTCTCCTCCTTTTATTGACTCCCTCAACGCTTCTCGCAAATCTTCCTTCCGCTGCCCAAAGAGTTCAAATGTCATTGATCTCTTTATCTCTCCTTTTTTTTCCATGCTCTCTCCTCTTTCGCTCATTTTACTATTTTCAGAATCTCCTCTACTCTATATTCCTGTTTACTATTCTGTAATATACACTTTTTCCATCTCTTCTGGAACTGACAAAAAAGAGACACGAAAAAGGAGGCGGAGCGGAGGTTGTGTTTGGAGGTTGTGTTTAAGAAGTGATTTTTTTCTCTTTAGGTACCGCTCGCACTGCTTCACCCGGTCGTAGCCGAGCATCGTGCCGAGAATAAAATCCTCCTCGTCGGTCAAGTTTGACAACGACAAAGTTCATCGCCTTGACGACCTCAATGCAGACGGGTTGCCGAAGAAGACATTTATCCTGGTCTCGTTGACCTTTTGAATAAAATATTCTACAGACTCTTTTCTCAACCTCCGCTCAACTGCAGCCCTCTTCTCGGCTTTTGTCGTGTGAAGGACGAATAAAAAATAAAATAAAAAGTGGTTAAAGGAAGAGAAAGGGACAAAGGAAATCGGAGTTAAACCGCTTTAGCGACCTTTTACCCCCACTACTCGGCGTCCTCGAACGCAGGCTCGAGCTCTCCGTCAACCTTGAACCCCTCGGCAACGACCTCAGCACAGCACTTCTTTAGCACCTCCTTAAGAGAGTCCACTGCCACGCAGAACGAGTCCGGGTACTCCTCGCTGTCGCCCGGACCAAAGACCGCTACCTTCTTTCCCGCGAGCGAAATTCCACTCCCGTCTCCGCTCCCGTCTCCGCTCCCTTCCCCAGTCCCTTTCCCTTTCAACGCTTCGTAGAAGTTCACGAAGTCATCCTGCAGGTCGCCCTCACCCCAGGTGGAGCAGCCAAAGACAACCGCGTCGTAACCCGCGAGTTCGTCAACGCTCGTCTCTGCCACGTTCTTCACCGTAACGCTCGCCATTCCGCGCTCGAGCCCCGCTGCCACGTGCTCGGAGAGCATTTCCGTGTTCCCTGTCGTCGAGCCAAAAACCAAAATTACCTTCTTCGCCATTTTTCTTTCCTCCTTCTTCTTTTTCTCTAAATTTTCGTTGAGTTCTTTAGGCTTTAGGCGAAAGGGCTTTAGGCGAAAGTACGGCAGTTAGGGGCATAAATAATGAGTCCTTTCAAGATTAGAGAAAGTAGAGTCAGCCAAAACAAATTAGATTTTTTGACGAAACCGAAACCCTCTGACCCTTTTTGACCCTTTTAACTCCTTTTTCGGGCTCGTTGCGGCTCTCGCACTCTGCGTGGTCACCGACTTTGCAGCCGCGTTCGGGCAGGTGTGGAGACGCTTGTAATCGCTTTGTTCGTGCTTCTCGGCGTTAAGGTCGCTTCAATCGTTTCGGGCTGGGTGTGTTTAAAAAGAGTCAAAACAAAACATAAAAAAATTATGCGTCAAAAGATACTTTTGACGGCGGCTCTTCTCTTCGCCGTTGCAGCGGCGGTGGCAGCAGGAGGAGTCGCACCAGCGACCGCAGCCGCGAACGCAAACATCGTAGTAACCAAGGTCGCACCAACCGACCTTTCACCAGGCGAGACGAAAGAGGTAACGCTGACCGTGAAGAAACAGGTCTTTTAGGATTTTGTAAAAGGAAAAAGTGCGACTAATCTTTTCTCACTCTTAAGAGAGCCGCTGCAAGCACCACGCTCAACACCCCAACCAACCCGAGCAAGCCGAAGAGGTTGAACTCCGGCACCGGTAGTGGTGGGCTACCCGGACCTCCCGGATCTACGATTACCCCGTTTGCTGTGCCGTCGCTGTCTCCCAACCCGCCGTCTACGAGCCTTATCTTTATCTCATCGTCGCCGTCGTCGCCGCTTCCGTCTACCACCGGTATTTGAACCCACCCGCCCTCTGCAGCGTGGTATTTCCAGTACTGCGTCCCTACGGGAGCGTCGCTCGGCAGTGTAATCGTAACCGCTACTGTTTGACCCGGTGTGAGCCCGGTTACGTTGAGCGAGAAGAATCCGTGCTTGAAGTCAAGGTTTGGCTTGCCTTCTTCCGGTAACTGCGCCTCTTCTACCGCTTCTAAATCCTCTATTCTACCGTCGGCAACCTCGAAATATGCCGTGCCAGAGCCTGTGGCTGTTTCCACTGCCTCCTCTCGCGGCACCGTACTCACTCTCGCTGCACCCTCCGCAAAGACGGACTCCCCGCAGAACTCACCACTAACATTCGCAGTGTTTCTGTCCTCGCCTTCTTCTACTACTGTCGCGTTAAACTCGATGCTCAGGTTCTCGCAGTATTTTAGCTCAAGCGGCGGGAACGACCACCTACATTCTTTCCCCACCACGGTTGGCTCCACCGCTGCTACTGTTCCGTTTGGATACCGAACCGTTGCGTCGCCTGCCTCGTAGGTCAGGCTCTCCGAGAGAATGTCCTTTACCAGAATATTGGAGAGGTTGCAGGTCTCGTTCTCGTAGCGGTTGTGCAGCCAAATTCTGAACCGCACGGTCTCGTTGACACGAACAGTGCTCTCGCTCGCCCATTCCACGCTCGTCTCGTTGAAGACTGTTTTGGTTACTTCTATTCTTGGCTTTGTCGGCGGCGGTCCCGGGGCGTCTATTCTTAAATTCGTGCTGTCTGTCCCCGTTAATCCGTCGTTGTCCATTACTTTAAGAGAGACAACGCCGGAATACGCAGCGTCCCAAGTCTTCGACGGCTTCGCACCAACAGCGTCGTCAAACTCGCCGTCGTCGTCAAAGTCCCATTTATAACTTTCTATCCTCCCGTCCGCGTCGTAAGAACCCGTGCCGTCAAAAACTACTGGAACTCCGACAACACCTGTGTAGGGTCCGTTTGCGTCTGCTACTGGCGGCTCCCCCGAGCCGGCCTCAGCGTCAAAATACTCCGCTCCCGAGACAAGCGCCGTCAAACCGCTCCCGTTTAAATCCGCGTAAAACCCGTAAACCACCGCGTGCACTCCGCTCGTGCCGGTCAAAAGCGTCCTGCTCACTTCTATTTCTGTCTCGCCTGCTCGCAGCGACTCGTTCTGCTCAAATTCGTCCAGTAACTCGTCCTCAGCGTTGTAAATCTCTGTCCTCAACCGCCCGCCGCTGCCCCCTGAAACATTCCGGTTTGACTCTATTTTCAACTTCAGCTCCAAATCCTCCCCTGAAATATATTCTTCCTTATCCAAACTCACTTCCAAAATCCGCGCAGAAAAGCCGACGACGTCAAAGGGGTGCGCAGAAGAGTAGTTCCCGAACGCGTAGTCAACATAGTAAGTCCCGGACCGCAGTTCGGCGGGCAGCGTGAATTCCAGCGTCCTCGGACCGTTAACGGTGTCGTTGAAGGTGTAGCCCGGCGCCGTCAGGTTCAACTCGTCTGTCCTCGTAACATCCACTATTTCTATCTTCACATTCTCGCCCATTTTGTAAACATCCTTCTCCGTGTACAACCGCAACGGAACCCCCGCCTTCTTCTCGTAGACATAAATTGAGTTGAGGTAAAGCGCCCTGCCAGAGTCGGTGTAGACGGAGTAGAGCATTTTATTGTCGCCCGTGAAGTTAGCAGGCACATTAAAAGTCAGCGTTTTAGACGCAAAACCGGTTAGGTTGAACCCAGTCGTGTTCTCGTACTCCCCGAACTTCACCCTCGAATACAAACTCAAATCCATATTCCTGTTGTTCTTCACATCCAGTCTCAGCACCGCCACCTCGCCTTCTTCGTACAACTTCTTGTCCAGCGACGCGTTAACCGAAATGTTCGCACCCTGCACCAAGTAAACGAACTCTCCTCGCTCTCCTCCGCCGTCCAACAACTCGTAAATCCCCTTGTACCGCTTCTCCTCCAAGTCGTCGGGAATTGTAAAGTTGAAGCTGACATTCTCCTCCGCGCCCGCTCTCACCCAAGTCCTGTTCGTCTCCTCAAAGTCCGCGACCGAGAGTTTTAACTCCGCCTCGCCTTCCGAACCGCCCTCGTTCTTTACGCAGAAGACGAGTGTAACATTCTCGCCGAGAGTGAAATTCCGCTCCGCCTCAGCAGGCAGAACCGCAGCGACAACAAATTCCGCCGGCGACTGGACATTTACCGTGACATTCACCTCCTCGAACGGCGAGCAGTACCGCAGCAGGTGCGCCCCCTTTGTCAAGTTGAACGAGACGCTCCCGTTTATTTCCCCTCCTTTCGGCACGAAGAAGTGTTTAGTAATTGTTTGCCGCTCGGTAGAGGAGACGGAGAAAGTGGCGTTGAACTCCGAATCCAGCACGCCCGTGTTATTTATTGTGAACGGGATCTCTACCTCGCCCTCTAAATATATCGGGTCGGGCGTTAGGTTTATCTTCGAATTCTCTCCAAATATTATTTCCTTTTGGATTGTTTTGTTCACATCGCCAGAAATCGTAACCTTTAGCGTCGTGTTCTTCGTGATATTTCTCGTGGTCTCTAACAGCCTCGATTCGCCTTCCGGGACCGTTATGTTCCACGTGCTTGTGGTACTACTGTTTAGCCGGACATTTAGGTCAGCGTATATTTTTCCAATGTTCTCTATCAGCACACCGACATTGAAATCCTCTAAACCAACTACATCCGGCGTGATTATGCTGACATTTATGCTCGCTGCCTCTACGCTGACGAAATCTGTAACTGTTACGCCGTCTACCGTTCCTTCAAGCGTAAAGGAGGTTTTTGAAGTTGTGTCCGTTGTAAAGACATAACTTTCACTCGGATCGAGCGTAAAAGTATCAGAGAATATCTCTACACCGTCTTTCTTTATTGACAAGTTGTAATCGTCGGTTAGCACTGCGTTATTTCGCACCTCGCCGAAGATCTTTACCGACTCCTTCGGCTTGTACACTGCCTTGTCGGTCTCTAAAGTCAGCGAGGTGTTCTTGTCGGTAACGAAGAACGAGTACCGCTCACTGCTGTTCATTACCTGCGACGAATTTATGTGGTTGTAGAGCGTTGCGTGCAAGTCTAACTTCCCCACGGCGTCGTTTAGGTCGTCCTGCACGCTGAGCTCGGTAACCACATCTTTTACGTCGCCCGCTAACAAGTCTACAGGAATGTCCTTCTCCCAAACGAGTTTTGAAAAGCCTTCCTCTGCTTCCGCAGCGTCGTAGAGGCTCAATATTTCCTCCTTCGAATCCCCGAGCAAGTAGTACAAAATTACTGTCGTGCTCTCTCCTGGGTCTAAATCTGTCTCCTCCCACTCGAAGAATACGCAGCCGTCGAACGCCCAACCGTTTGGGTCCGCGTCGTCAATAAAAGTGTCGTAAGAAACAAGGTCCCCCCAGGCGTCGGCGTCCCAGCGGTCTGCGGGCGTTGAGGAGGACTGTGCTAACGCTGCGTAGTGCTCGTCCCACGCAAGCATTATCGGCTTCCCGTCTGTCTCTTCTAAGTAGTCCCAGAAATCATTCTCGGGACTTCTGTCAACGTCCCAGTCGCAGACACGTCGGTACTTCAAGCCTGAAATCCTTTCAGAGCCGACATTCTTCAGGCTGACCTTCAGAACCACATATTTCTCTGACTTGGGCAGCAGGAAGTCGTGCGTAAGCTCTAAATTCCCTCCAGTGTCTCTCAAAACAACGACATATTCGCCCTCGCTCTCAGCCTCCGTCTTCTCCTCAGACACGAACTCTAACCCTTCCACTCCGCTGTCCTCGTAACTGTACCCGTCGTGCAGAGTGCCACCCACGAAATAGCCGAAGTAGAATCCTTCGCCCCACCAGCCGACTGCTAAGTGTTCGTTGCCGATTGGATATTGAAGCCCGTAGTAAAGATCATAATCACAAATGTGTGCGAAACTGTCTATTCCTAACTTGATGTAAGTGCCTGTTGTTCCGAAACCAGCAGTCCCGGGAGGAGAGCCTCGCTCGCTCTCTAAACGGCTGACGTTCTGTTCTTTGACTTGGTTTTGAATTTTAGAGGTGTTGCTACTACTTGAAGCGGGGCGAGGTGCTTTAGTCCCTTCCACCTCCCTCTGTTGCTGCCGGCTGCTCTTTGAGTAGATTTTTAGGTTGAGCGTTCCGTTTACGACGGCGCCGTCGAGGTTTGCGATCGTGGTCGTGAGGGTTACATTTTCGTCACTGAAGTAGGCTTTTTTGTCGCTTACCGAGGAAAGAACCGCTTTCAGCCCCGCCACCTCGCAGGTCTTTGACAGTTTTGAGACCTTTCCGGTTCTGTTGTCCTTGCAGGAGACGAGGAGGTTGTAAGTCCCGTTTACGGCTTGGTCAGGAATCTCGAACGAGACGGTCTCTGTTTCACCCGCCGAGACATTCCCCTGCTGGTCGTTCTCATAAATCACGAACCCTTTCTTGTCAGAGAATTTAATGCTGCAGTTGACGAAGGTCGTGTCGACGCCGCCGGTGTTCGAAATCTTAACGCACACATTCTCGCCTGCGTTGTAACTCGTTCTCCCGCCCCCGAGACAGAGTTCCAAGTTCGATTCAGGGACGAAAAAAGCGTCCTTCTGCGTGGTGTTGTCGACCGCGATTTCAACGAAGACCTCGTGCTTCCCCGCTGCTGCGTTACCGACATTCAGGTCGTAGCAGATTTCCTCGGTCTCGTTCGGCCGCACCTCCACGAACCGAGCGTCAGCGAACGCCAAGTCGGGAACTGCAGTCCGAACCGTCGAGTTCCAGACGCCTGCACCGAGATTCTTTACCTTCAGGAAGAGCCTCAAGTCCTCCCGCACCCTGTAAATCTTGTCCGGGTTGTCAAAGCTCAGGTCGACGAGGTAGGACTTGAAGACCTCAAAGTAAGTGGAGTCGGAGCCGATTTTCTTCCCCCCCTCACCGCCCTCTTCGTACGCCTCCGCGGTGACGATGTAAATGCCTTTTTCCGCGGCTGCAGGCAGCGTGTAGTAGAGCGTTCGGTTCTCTGTCGCACCAGCGCTGAGGTTGACGGTTAGCGTCTCCTCAAAGACCTTCTTGTTATTTGGGTCAAGCACTTTTACGGTCACTGTTGCGTTGTGGCGGACGCTCTGCCTGTTCTTGAAGTTCAGGAGTACCGGAACTTTCTCTCCAGACGCGTACTCGCTCTTCCCTGTTTCTACCTTAATTTCGAGGGTCGGGCGGAAGCAATAAAACGCTCGCGACGCACCGCCCAAATATGTGCGTGAGGTCTCGTCGCCCTCGTAAAAGTCTGCCCACAGCCGGTCGTAAGAGAAGACAGGGACAGAGTAGACGAAGCTCGCCTCGCCGTGCGCCGGCACTCTCAGCGTCCTGTGCAGGTTGCTACGGTGACCTGGTCTCGTCGTGCCGGGGCTGCCGTAAATCGGGTCGTGCTTCGCCCAGTAGTTGTGCGGGAACGACCACCAGCAGGTTACAGTCTTATCAGTGTCGCCGTGGTTCCAGAGTTGGATTGTGAACGTGCCGTTACTGCCGTAGGCATAATTTTCACTCTTCGAATTCACGCCATAACTTATCCCCTTCCCTTTGTAAACCCAACCATCTGGGTTCGCTGCGTATTTGCTCACTGCGAACCGCTGTGTATCACGCACGCGCTGGACTTCTCCGACACTGTCATTCGCCAACGAATAATCAAGATGCCATATTCCGAGTTTTGAACGAGCGGTATCAGTGAAATTAACAGCCCTTGTTTCATACGGCGACACAGTAGTTGCTACATTTACAGTGTCTACGACATTTTTATCTGGGTCGATTACCGTGAATTTTACTTTATCGGCGGTTAAATCAATATAACTCCCTACATTTATCGGAATATCCACAGAATCCCCGGAGCCATATTCAGGCAGTTCTTCTGGGTTCTTTGCCCAAACGACCATATCTCGAATAAGATGTTTTCCGTCTGCTGTCGCTTGATGATGCCCGTAAGCCCAATCCGTGTAAATTGTGGTTGCAATTACCGTTCCGTTGCCGTATTCATACATCAGCATTGCGGGCATTCCGTTCTTCGTTCTGCTGAGCAGCACTGTAGCGTCCTCTGAATATTTCGTGAAATAGCCATCGACATTAACATCCGAAATCTCAGAATCCTGACCTGACAGAATCGGGTGGTAAGTGCTAATGCCGACAGAACGATGATGACAGCTCTGGTCTTCAAGCCAGCCGTAGCCGCTTAAATCTCCAGGCACTGTGTCAAATTCGTAACCGCGCTGTTGTGCCAAAACGATGAGCGTGCTGCCGTTCCTGACATACTGCTCTAATTTTGATTTGAACGATTTTAACGAACTTAAACCATAAAAACCTCCAGAGGGAATAACGAAGACAGGGTGTTTATTCAACTCTTCTATAGAAACATCAACATCCACAAAACCACAGGATTCACCAACTTCATTCAAAATGTCCGAGAATTCATGATAAAACCCTCTCGAAAGTACCGCAATCTCTGATTCCGATTCGTAACTCCCGCCCCCGTCCCCTGCACCTCGCGGCGAATAAGAGAGAATAGAGACATCGTAGTTGTCGTCAGGGTGGTCGTTTCCGGGCCCTGGTGGTGTTTCTCCGTCCTCTTCTCTCTCAAACCCTTCAACACTTTCCGTGTCTTCTCCTTCATTTTCTCCAAATAATAGATCCTTGCCCAAACAAAAAAGCGTCCAGAGGAAAGTAGCGCGATTAGGGGAGGGCACAGTACCCCATATTGCGTCGATTAAGTCAATCAAAAATGGATAAGCACGGTAGATGAATGGAAGGAGCGTTGTAAAGTAAAAGCTAACTCCAGTAGACCATAACCAGGGTAGCCCAGTACTCCCCAACCATGACAGACCTGCTAATAAATAGGGTCCGCCAAACCACGCTGTAACAGCTGTAAGCATTGAGATGCCGGTTGCTATTCCCACTCGTGGCCACCAATATTTAGCGTAATGCCAATAAGTTTGAGCGAAATCAACAGTCGCTTTCCATGCAGTCTCTGCCGCTTGCTTTACTGCTTTAGCGGCTTGCACGACTTTCTGCTTTACCACTTTAGCGGCTTGCACGACTTTCTGCTTTACCACTTTAGCGGCTTGCACGACTTTCTGCTTTACCACTTTAGCGGCTTGCACGACTTTCTGCTTCCCCACTTTAGCCGCTTTCACCACGGGTTTCACATACATTTTTTTGAAAAAGTACTTGTAAGTCTGCCAGAAGTCACTCAACCACCCATGACCAGATGGGTCTATCAGATTAACCGGATTGTTGTCTACATAATTATATAAATTACCCGTAACTCTCATCTCGCTAATCAAAGAATCTTTACTCAAGAACCTGCCAACAGTTGCGTCGTAATATCGCGCGCGATAAAAATACAACCCCGTCTCCTCGTCCTGCTCTCTACCTGTAAATTTATAAGGGTTTTCTACCGCCTCTCCTGTCTCCGCTAAAATCTTGCCAAAAGCATCATATTTGTAACTCGCCACAATGTCCCCATTTACATCGGTCAGCGAGGTTACGCTGCCCAAGCCATCGAAGAGATAATAGAAGGTAGCACCACCTCTGCTTATGCTAACAGGCTTATCCACGCCAGGACTATGCGTGTACCTCGCTTTTTGCGTGCCTGTGGCATCTAATTCCATTAAAATATCCTCGGGCTCGTAGAAAATATTCTTAAAATCATAGAGATAATTTGTCGTTCCGTCCTTGTCTGTCTTACTCAATCTGTCTCCAAGTGGCGAGTACTGGTAGGTTACCTGGCTCGCATCTGGAAGCGTCACCTTTGTCAGTCTGTTCTCGTAATCGTATTCGTAACGCGTGGTGCCGGATGCGTTTACTTTTCTTATTAAATTCCCGTTGTTGTCATAATTGTAACTCGTTCCACCCGCAGTTAACAACCGGTCGTCTGCGTCGTAAGTATAATAAGTCGTGCCATTAGCATCTTTCTCTGATAATCTATTGCCTACAACATCGTAAGTGTATTGAGTGAACCCCTCACCGAGTGGGTAAGTTACTTTAGTTAGCTGGTCTAACGCGTCGTATTCATATCGTGTAATCCCCCCATTTGCTTCGGTCTTGGTCAGCCGATTGCCCATATTATCGTAAGTGTAAGCGTAGCTATCGTAAGTGTAAGCGTAGCTTGATTTTTTATTTACAGTTACAAGCTCGAGCATTCTTCCCGCAGCGTCATAAGAGCAGTGTGTAGAAATGCCGTTTTGATATTGCGTCCCTACAGTCCTACCAAGTCTGTCATATTGATATTTCGTAACTTCGCCTGAGGGGTTCGTGAGTTTAACCTGCCTATTGAGTGCGTCGTATTCATATCTTGTGATCCCTGCATCTGGGTCCTTCATCCTCACACGGTTGCCATTTGCATCGTAGCCATATTTTATGGTCTTGGAAAATGCACCGTAATCTCGTTTAACAGACGCGAGCCTGTCGAGTTCGTCGTATGAAAATTTTGTAACATCGTTTAATCCAAGACCGATATTTGATATTTTAAGGATATTTCCAACAGCGTCGTAGTCCCGTACAACTTTACCGCCATTTGGATAGGATGTGGTGAGAAGCCTATTCAAAGGGTCGTAGGAATAAGTTGAGATATTTCCATTCGCATCGACGCGGGAGATGAGGTTTCCAACCGCGTCATAGGCGTATTTTGTCTGATAGCCAAGAGGGGAAATGGTCTTTGTAAGCATATCCAGAGCGTCATATTCATATCTTACGACCTGCCCTTTCGCATCCGTGTGACTTAACAGATTCCCGTTTGCATCATAAGAGAACCTCGTCTCACTACCCGAAGGATCGCTAATCTTACTCAGCCTATTCAAAGCGTCATATTCGTATTTCGTCGTGCGTCCGTTCACATTTTGCACCGAACGGAGGTTGGAGACTGCGTCATAAAAATAACTTGTTGCGTGACCCAGAGGGTCTGTTGTTTTTGTTAGTCTATTTAGTGCGTCGTAATTGTAGGAGGTAAGATTATTGGTCTTGTCTATTATGTGAATCCGATTTCCCACTGCGTCGTAAACATAACTTTCTCTATTTCCAAGAGCATCGACAACGGATATTAATCTATCCAAAGCGTCGTAGTTCATCCTTGTCTTGTTGCCCTTCGCATCAGTGTATTCAATTAAGTTCCCTTTTTGATCGTATTTAAACGAAGTTGTATTCCCGGATGCGTCTGTAACACCCCCGATTTTGCCAATAACATTTGGAGCAGTGGAGGTGCTGTGTCCATTTGCATCGATGGTATTTATTAAGGTGCCTTCTGCATTGTATTCATATTTCGTTTCATTTCCAAGTGCGTCTGTCTCTTTAACGAGGTTGTCATTTGCATCGTATTCGTATTTCGTTCTGCCTCCATTTGCATCGGTCGTACCTATCAATCTACCAACAGCATCATACGAAAATTCTGTAACATTTCCCGTCGCATCTCTGATGTTAATCAAGTATCCGTGCGTGTCGTAACCAAAAAAGGTAGTAAAGCCCCTAAAATTTCTTATACTCGTCATATCTCCAAACGAATCATAACTCATAACCGAATAATTCCCAGTGGCATCTCTTATTTTAATCAAGTTGAAGTCCGTGTCATACTCAAGGTTAGTGGCAAAACCTCGCGCATTTGTAGTTCTTACAAGCAGAGAAATATACTTCAGCTCGGTGTCAATGTTGTTCCAGTCATCGCGTCTTGAATTACCTAAAGCGTCTGTTTCTTTGATTAAATTTCCGTAAGCATCGTATTCATAAGAGGTGGTCGCTCCATTTGCGTCTGTAAAGCTCTCCAAATTCATATCGCTGTCCCACTGCATCGTTGCAACACCGCCTAAGGCGTCGGTGATTTTTATCGGGTTGCCGTTTGAATTGTGCTCTATTTTTGTTTTATTACCGGATACGTCGATTACATTGGTGACATTATTTGGGGAATATTTGAGTTCATAAATAGGGAAGTTTTTGATTATAGTGGCTTTCTTGACGATGCCCCCTCCTCTGTCTGAGCGTACTGTTGCGGCTTGGGCTTGGGCTATGTATTCATACGTATATGTAAGCACGATATCTTTACCCAGAAATTTGCCGTCCTCACCGTAGCGAAACATAGTCTCGCTTTCAACACGATCCTCTTTGATATCTTTAGTTTCAACAGGATACAAACGATTCTTCTTATCTTTGAGTTTGTGATTATTATAATATTCGTAGAAAGAAGAATTCCCCAGGGCGTCGGTTACTTCAACAAGGTCTGAAGCAGCGTACTCATATTTTATCTCTCTCCCGAGCGGGTCGGCAACGCTGCTAATTTTGCCGTGCAAATCGTAATTAATATTCAAAAACATCCCAGAATCGTCGGAGACGCGCGTTAGTCTTCCAAGTAAATTATACTCAAAATTCAAATGATTTCCGTTTTTGTCGGCGATGTTATTTATTCTGCCGTTTGAGGCGAAGTTGTACTTTGAGCCGTCCGTGAACCAGAGAGAGAAAGAGTCGTCAGGATTTTTCGTTAGCTTTGAGTGAATTCCTGGTGGTGCATTGTATTCGCTTCCTCCCGCGGGAGAGAAGGTGTGTGCAGAGCCGTCTTCGTCAAAGAAGGTTACCGTGCTGTCCTTATTTTTTATGAGATAAAGGTTGTAGTTGTGTGTCCAGCCGAAGCCGAAGGGACCGTGCTTTCCACTGTTGTGGCTGTTGTAGGACCTGATGATTTCGATCTCGAAGCCACGTGCTGTTATCGAGATGTCCTTTTCTTCGCCGAGGTAAAGGTTGCCGTTTGCTGTGTTCACAATCCCGCCCGCGGCGTAGTAGTACCAGGGTTCGTAGCCGGTGTTGCCTGTGTTTGGTGGTGCGTTTAAAGATGCACTCCCTGTTTTGTTCTCCGCCGTCACCGCGCCCGCGAAGAGCGAGCAGAGCATTATCGCGATGAAGAGTAGCGATGTCAGTTTCGTGTTCAGTTCAATCTTTTCATCTTCCCCCATTTTTATCCCTCCTTCTTCTTTTTCTTCACGATTTTATTCTACTTTTGAATTACTGCATTTAGGAGAAGGGGGTAATATAAATTTTTCTGTTTTTTCAGATATAAAATCACACATCCCCTTCGTTTTCCCCCTCTTCCTATCCCTCTTCCTCCCCTTCTTCCCCTTTTTTAGCCCTCTCTGCCCTGATTTTATCTGTATTTGAATTAATAAGAATTAAAATATGAGGGTTAATATAAGGTTTTCGATGGGGAGTAAATAAACCTTTCGATTTTTTTGTACTGAAATATAAATCTTTTGGACGCCTCTTCTCTCCCTCACGATTTTTCTCCCTCTTGCTTTTTTTACTTTTTACTTTTCTCTAAAATGTAAATTTGTGAGTATTTAAAAGCTTTAAAGTTCAGAAGAAAAGAAGAACGACCAACCGATGATTCAACGAGTCCTTAACAGGTGGGCGGAGATTTCGAAGCGCTACTACGCGGTGATTATTTTGGTCGCGGTTGTTGTCGGTGCCGTCTCGTTTGTGAGTGCGAGCGAGACCGAGATTTCTACAAAATACTTCGGCTTCTTCTACCCCGAGACGAATTATATGGAAGAGATTCGGTTCATTCAGTCCGAGTTTCCGGGGACGCAGACCGCCCAGATTTTAATCGCCGTGGACAGAATTAACGCAAGGAGCGTGCTTGAGCCAGACCTGCTCGAAATGAGAGCGGACTTGGTAGAGGCGGTCTCCGATGTTGCGGGGGTGAAGAGCGTTGAGAGCGTGCTCGACCTCGGAGGGACGAAAAATGAAATTCTTTCAAGACCGAGCGAGCAGCGCAGTCCGTTCGTTGACGAGAAGTTGCGGCACTCTCTCGTCACCGTGAAGTTGGACGCAACCGAGATTCCAGATAGCAGGGAATTAGTAGAGACCTTTCAGAAGACGATAAAAAAGGTGGACGAGGTGCGAGGTTCGTCGGTTACGCTAACGGGCCAAATTGCGTGGGGCTACGCGTGGGACCGGGCGATAAGAAGTGGATTTTCAAGGTCGCTCCTCGTCGGGTTCGTAGCGATTTTCATCCTCCTCTTTCTGCTCTTCAAAAGCCCGACGACGCCGTTTGTCGTTCTCTTTCCGGTGCTGGTTGCGGTGCTTGCGAGCTTCGGGCTGATGCATTTCATCCAAATCCCGCTCAACTTCTTGACCGCGATGTTCGGCGCCGTAACGCTCGGGCTCGGCGTTGACTACGCTATTCATTTAGTTCACCGGCTACCACGAAGAGTCGGCGCGGGGAGGGCAGTAGCAGGGGGAAACAACGAGCGGGCGTTGAACATTGCGTGTATGAAAATTGGGCGAAACACGCTCGTTACGAGTTTGACGACGATGGCTGCGTTCTCTTCGATGGCTCTTTCGCCGATTCGGATGCTTGGGGAGTACGGAATAATGTCCTTCATCGCAATCTCGTTCTCCGCACTCTCGGTCTTCCTCTTTGTCCCTTCCCTGCTCGTGCTTGAAGAGAAAATCGGGTGGGGTGTGAGAGGAGGGAGAAGGACGTTGGACTTTTCGGGGCTCGCGCGGTTGCTCGGCACCGAGCGGCTCATTTCACGAACGATGGAACGCGTGGCGGATTTTTCGCTGAAACGCTCGGTCGGTGCGGTTCTTATCATCGGGCTCACGCTACTCCCGATTCTTGCGGGCGTGGGAATGATTGAAAGCAGGAGCGAGCAGGAGATGTGGATTCCGGAGGGCGACCCGCTGATGGTGGCGTGGCGGGTCGTGGACGAGGAATTCTGCGATTACGAGTACTCCACGATTCTGGTGCGGGCGGACGACATAAGAACGCCGGAGATGATGAAAGCGCTGGCGGAGGTTGAAGCGAGCGTTCGGGAGGTGCCGGGGGTTGTAGCGTTGTCTTCTTGAGGGAGAAGGAGGAGGCGAGATTCGTGCGGAGAAGAGGGAGATTGAGAGGCGGATTGCGGCGATTCCCGCGGACTTGCGAGAGAGTTTTGTTACGAACGACTACACGGCAGCGCTGATTATCATAAAAGCCGACGAAGAGATTGAAGAGAAGCAGGTGCGGGAGATTGACGATGCGATTCTCTTTGTAGAGACGCCAGGCGACGCCAGTTTCAGGCACGCGAGCTTTTCTACGCTCTTTTCCCAGATGGACAGAATGATGGAAGAGAGTCAGGCGAAGACGACCGGGGTAAGCCTCGTTTTAGTCTTTGCGATTCTGTTCTCGTTTTTCAGAACCCCCTTTCGGATAATTCTCGCGTTTGCACCCGTCCTGTTCGCGATAATTTACGCTCTCGGCACAATGGGGCTCGTCGGAATTCCGTTTACGCCGCTCACGGTGATGATAATGACGATTCTAATCGGGCTTGGAACCGACTACTCGGTCCATTTCGTCTCACGCTACCGAGAGGAGCGGGCGAAGGGGTTTGAGACGCAGGCGGCGCTGCAGACGACGACGCTGACCGTGGGTTCGGCGATTCTGACGGCGTCGCTCTGACGACGCTCTTCGGCTTTTTGGCGCTTACCACGATGTCGCTCGTGCCTGTGCAGGACTTCGGCAGGATTGCAGCGGTGGGGCTCGTTTACGCTGCGTTCTTAACGCCTGTCGTCGTCTCGCTCGGGATTCTTGCGCAGGAGCGGGTGGCTCAGGCTCTAAAACGAAGATTTTGAGCAAGCAAGTGCAAGCAAGTTATTCAAGGTTCAAGGTTAAGGTTGCTGGCAAGTTCTACTAGCCGCTTGACATGTTTTAGCCGCCACCACACCGCGTCCGGCTTCAACCGTTCCTCGTGAAACCCTTCGACGTGCAAATACCACGCCTCTGCCCAACCGTGACTCACATCCTCACCGAGTTCTCTTTCCAAATTCCTGACTCCTTTGTCCAGCAATCCGACACTCCACCTGCCTCTGCTCTCAACATCCCTGTAAATTTCAGGTGCGTGCGTCTTCACGAGAACCTTGACCGCGTCCTCGGCAGCCTTGTAAATCTTCTCGCACGCCTGCACAACATCGCCAGCCTTCAGTAGCCGCTCGCCTTCTTCAAAGAACCGCTTTACACCGCTGACTGGTAAAATTACTACTCCTTTTACCCCTCCTCTTGACGCTGCTTCTGCCATATTTTTTGTTTATGCTTGCGCGTTTAAATAAGAACGGAGACCCGTGCAGCGCGCTAAAAGGAGACGGATGTTTATCAAAATCCCAACTTTATTCGGCTTCTTTTCTAAAACCCACGCTTTTTAGGGGTCATTATTTGTGTGCCTAACTGCATTTAGTGTAATTATGAAAAAACTATCTGAAGTAAATGAAAGTTTTGAGGGGCTGTACAGGACGCTCGTGGCATCGATAAAATCGAAGCTGCTGCTTGCAGGAATCGAACTAAAAGTCTTCAACCACTTGAGCGAACCCCAGTCGGCTGAGGCTGTGGCGAAGGCAGCAGACACTCACCCAGAGAACACGAGGCGGTTTCTGGACTGACTGGCGGCGAGCGACCTGGTGGTGAAGCGGAAGGGACTGTACCAGAACACGCCGACCACGCAGACATTTCTCGTGGAGGGCAGCTCGACTTTCTTGGGCGAGTTTCTTGCCACGCAGTTGCAGTGGCACAAGCCCGTCCTCGAAGACCTCTCCACGCTGGTTAGGAACGGACCCCCGCAAACGCTGCCGTCGGAAATTGATGCGGAATCCGAAGACCTGTGGGCTCAAACGGCTGTGCTTATGGCAAACTACGAGCGGTCCGGGACGGCACAACAGGTAGCAAAAGTCGTCTCGGAACTGCCGGAATTCCCGTCGTTTCGGAAGATGCTGGATCTGGGCGGAGGTCCGGGGCTTCTCGGAATCGCGATTGTGGCGGCGCATCCGAGAATGAAGGGCGTTGTACTCGACCGCCCTGCCGTGGCGAAGGTAGCCGAAAAGTTTATTAAAGAGTACGAGCTAGAAGATCGGATGGAAGCGCTGGGCGGCGACTACAGAACTGACCACCTCGGCGGGGCGTACGACCTAATCTTGGCGTCGGCGACACTCAATTTTGTGAAAGACGATTTGGATGCGTTTTTGAGGAGGGTGTACGACGCACTCAATCCCGGCGGCGTGTTCGTCGCTATTTCGGACGGCTTGACAGACGAGCGGACGAAGCCTGAACTTATGGTGACTAGCTGGTTGTCGATGGGGCTCACGGGTCAGGAAATGGGTTTTGAGCAGGGCTTTGTTGCCGATTCAATGCTCCGCGTCGGGTTCAAGTCCGTCCGTTCACGCACGTTGGAGATGCCAATGGGTCTGATGGACTTCGATGTTGGGCGGAAAGGGAAGGAGGGGGGAGGAAACAAAAATGTTTAAGAAAATAGTACCTGCTGTTGTTTTTGGTGTAGTTTACGCAGCGTTAATTTTAGTCGGCTGGGGACTTGAAGATGTGGGTGGCTTCTTCTCGCACCTCGCAAGGACGACACTCTTTGCGGTTACGATTTCTGCGAACACGCTGACGATGTTGTTCAAAGACAAATTTAATGTAGAATTTTTTAAAAAGGGAGAAAAAGAAGACCCGAAAGAGAAATTGACGGGAGTGGCGTTGCCGACTTTAATTGGATTTCTGATAATGCTCGTTGCTCCTTTTTTGGACAGCCACAATTTTCTCACCCTAAACGGCGGAGATATTTTGCGATATTTTGGGCTGTTCCTCTTTCTTGTTGGCTATATTTTTATGATTTGGGCGCCGCTGCATTTAGGGAAGCAGTTTAGCGGGCTGGTTACAGTACAGGAAGAGCACGAATTAATTACTGACGGTCCGTTTCGGTACATTCGGCACCCGAGGTACAGCGGAATTATCCTGTGGATTTTCGGGGTTGCCCTGATTTTTGTTTCTACTGCGGCACTGGTGCTGGCGGTTTTGATGGCGGTGTTAATGCTGCTGCGGATTCCGAAGGAAGAGAAGATGCTGCACGAGGAGTTTGGGGGCGAGTGGGAGGACTACTGCAGGCGGACGGCTAAAAAATCTTTTAATCGTCCGAGTCCTTGCTCCTGGCGGACTTTTCCTGCTGTTAATATTTGACTAACTTTGTTCCTGACTGAAGGTAGGGTCATTCTCGCGGTGGAAGCGTTCAGAGTGGACTTTACGGCGATTCTGAAATGCGAGATGATGCAGTGAAGTAAAAAAGTTTGACCCTGCGTTGGTTAAAGACCCCGCCAAATTGTCTGTAGATTTTACTTCAGAACTGCACTTGGTTCTGCCCGAGACCGAGGAGTTTAACAGCCGGGATTTAACAAGAAGTAGAAAAGAGGAGCTAGAAGAGGCGGAGAGGTGAGCGGAGAGGTGCTGATAAAAGACATTAAAAACTGCGAGTATTTTCGGGTGTTGGACAATTCAAGCCTCTGCGAGCTTCTGCAGGTTGCCAAAGACAAGGAGGCTCGCTGCAGCGTTAGCAGCGTTAGCCTTGCTCACGCGATTGTAAAGCCCGGCGAGACCACGCTGCCGCACAAGTTAAAGACTTCTGCGGAGGTGTATTTTATTTTAGAGGGGGCGGGAAGGATGAAAATAGAGGACGAAACTGCGGAAGTTCGCCCTGGTCAAGCAGTTTACATTCCGCCAAATTCAAGACAGTGCATTCAAAACACAGGGAGTTCGGATTTGAAGTTCTTGTGTGTTGTTTCTCCGATGTGGCGGAAGGAGGACGATTGTTTTTTGTCTTCTACCCGTACTAATTTAGGTCAAGGAAAAGTAGAAACTAAAAATGAAAATGAAGATTGAGGAGACTTATTGCGAGGCGTTTGAGGGGTTGTTCGTGCGGCTGTGCGTAACTGCTGGAGACGAGAAGAGGCTGAAGCGGGCGGCTTACAGTGCCACTGCGCTGCCCTGCACGGTCTTTGGCGAGTCGGAGGGCGGGGTGGAGAAGTGGTTGAACGAGGGCGAGGGCGAAGGTGAGAACGAGACGCCGGACGGCAGAGTAGGTGCGTTGGTTCAAGTGTGGGTGAATTCTGATTCTGCGGTGGAGGTGGGAACGGCTAAAAGGCTGGAGTACGAGGTCTCGAAGCGGATTCGGCAGGGGGTGCTGGTCGTGCCTACGACCGCGGTTTTCAACGCGTTTCCGACCACTCACGCGGACGGGAAAATTGACACGATGCAGAGGGTAGGGCACTGCGGCGACGGACACGAGACGGTCGATCAGAGGTTTGGACGGGAGGTGGTGGCGGTGCCGATAATGATGGGCGAGTTCCTCGTGGAGCGTTATTTGGGGTACGGGAAAGGCGTGATGGGCGGGAACTTGTGGTTCTTCTGCGAGAGCTTGGAGTCGGCGTTAGAAGCGGGGGAGAAGGCAGTCGCAGCAGTGAACGGCGTAGAGGGCGCCGTCGCTCCGTTCGAGATTTGCGCCGCGGGGTCAAAGCCGGAGACGAAATATCCTGAAATCGGTCCGACGACCAACCACCTTTACTGCCCCTCGCTAAAGCGTAGGTTAAGAGGGAGCGAGTCGAAGGTCCCTGCGGGAGTGAATTTTATTCCCGAGGTCGTCATAAACGGCGTCTCACTCGACGCTGTGCGAGAAGCGATGCGAGCGGCGGTAGAGAGCGTGCAGGACGTTAAGGGCGTAGTAAAGGTTTCGGCAGGGAATTACGGGGGTAAATTGGGACGCTACAAAATTTATTTAGACGAACTTTTAAGTTTAAGAAAGCGGGGTGATTAAAATTATCGACATTCACTGCCACCTGACATTTGAGCAGTACAACGCCGACCGGGAGCAGGTAGTGGCGGGTGCGAAGAAGGTCTTGAAGGCTGTGGTGACGAGCGGAGTAGAGCCTGGAGATGCGAGGCTTGCGTTGGAACTTTCAGAGAGGCACGAGGGCTTTGTTTTTGCTACGCTTGGACTTCACCCAATTCACGTGGCGGGGCTGACAGGTCAGGAAGTAGGGGAGTACGCGGAGTTTGTAAGCGAGAACCGGCGGAGAATCGTGGGCATCGGCGAGGTCGGGCTTGACTACCACTGGGTGCGAGACCCGTTGAAGGTAAAGAGGACGAAGGAGGTTTTTGTGGAGTTTTTGGGGCTTGCAAAGGAACTGGGTCTGCCGGTTGTTCTTCACTTACGCGGGTCGGGCAGCGGGTCGGGCAGCGGGACAAGTAGCGGGGCGTTAGAGGAGGGTTTGAAGACTCTTTTGGACGAGGACATAAAAAAAGGAAAAGCGGTCTTTCACTGCTTCACCGGTAAACCGCAGCTTGCGGAGCGGATTTGCGAGGAGGGGTATTTCGTCTCGCTGCCCGCGTCGATTGTGAGGAGCAAGACGATGAAGAAGGTGGCGAAGCGAATTCCGCTCTCGTCTCTGCTCACCGAGACCGACGCTCCTTACCTCTCGCCGGTGGAAGTGGAGGTGGAGGGAGAGGGGGCGGAGAAGAGGAGAAGGAATGTTCCGCAGAATGTGAAAGCGGTGTACGAGGAGGTTGCGAGGCAGAGGAAGACCGAGGTTCCTGCAGTGGAGCGGGAAGTAGAGCGGAACTTTGAGCGGGTGTTTGGGGTTGTGGTGAGATGACAATAATTCAATTACTCTTCTCGTTTTGGTCGAAAATTTTCCACAGCTTTGATTGTTCGTCGTAAACTGAGTGAAGTGTGCATAGCTTCATTTGGGTTCCAGACCTTTTCAACGAAAGATATTAAACAACCGTTGTAGTTTGGACCCTGCTTTGCGGTACTTCCTCGGGTTGGCACGATATCTTCCTGCAATTTCCGTTTGCGTGATTTCCTGACGAGATTGATCAGATATTCCTTAGGATCATCGATCTCATCAACATCCACAGGAACCTGCTCCTTCTTGATACCAAGAAATTTGGCGAAATGATCGCGGTCTGCAAGAACCCAGGATTCGACCTCCCGCACAGCCACACGAAAGAGCAGATTGTGATGCGGGGTAGAAACTGACAGCCACTTTTTTATGAGCTTTGGCGGACACTCCTCTCTGTCAAGGTCTGTCAGCACTAGAAAAGGCATTCCTTTTGCGGCGTTATTGAATCCGCGGATGTTCTTTTTAAGATAACCAAATCCCCTTTTTTTGTAACAGTCGCTCACTGTGTACTTGGCGGGAAGCAGTTTTCTAAGAACAGCTTCGCTTAAGTCGTCTTCGACAGCAAGGTTGATTGATATGTCCAAGTTCATTTAAAAAAGCTCCGTCTGATAATCCGTCTGATAAAAATCTTTTATATTCTTTGGTACAGTTTTCGGCAAAACCGCGTCAGCTATGCTCAAACCCCCTTCCAGCAAATCCCGGATTTCCCGGATCGAGGAAGCTACCTTGACCTCGGTTCCCTCTGCACTTGGCGAAAGGATTAAGACCTCCTCGCCACCGATCCCTTTATCTGACAACAGTTCTGCACTGTGGGTGCTGAGGATCACCTGCCTTCTCTGCCGAGATTTTTTCTGTTGCTGTAATCGGTGCATCAAAGCGGGCAATTTACTGACAATCCCTGAATTCAACGACAGCTCTGGCTCCTCCAGCAGCAGCAAAGAATCTCCGTCCAAGAGTGACCAGAGTAACCCGATCAGACGCAAAGTTCCATCAGAAAACTGGTCTTCACGTTGCTTAACTCCTCTTCGTCTCCAGTGCTCATAAGTTGCTTCTAGATGTGGAAAGCCTACTTCGTCCTTTGTCTCAGTAAGATTCTTCAATTGTGGAACCGCTACACGCAATGCCTCTTCAATCTTTTTTAGGAGGCGTTCACGCTTTTTCTCAGTTGTTCTGGCAACACGCTCCAGAAAGTTCCGCCCGTACGGATCTCCTGGAATGGTCGGTCCTGGAAAAGCACTGGGGTTGCGAACAAGTTGCGGGATGAGATGCAAGTACTGAACAGAGTCAAAAAACTTTGAAATTTCTCTAAACTCTTGATTAAGGCTAATCTGCTCGAGATGTGTCTGGGTCAGGCGTAGTTTGTCCTGCTCATCATTAGAGTCGGGTCGAGTGAGTATCTGCTGGTTCCCCTTCCACACCTTCTCGTAAGTAAGGAGCGTGTCGTGGCGACCACGAACCTCCTGCTTAATTCCTAATGCATATTTCCACAACGTCTCTTTAGTAGCGGATTTTGCAAGGGAAACTTCTATTTCAACATTGGGCTTCTTGCGTGCTGCGAGGCAGCGTATCTTGGATAAACCTCCGCGGTCACTGATTGCTTTCTGCAGACCACCTCCTGGCTTGGCGATGTCTCGGAGGAAGCGGAAGACATCAAGGAAATTTGATTTACCTGAAGCGTTGGGACCAACCAGAAAGACACGATTGCCCAGTTCAACATCGACTGATTGGAAATTGCGCCAGTTTTTCAGGACGATGTGGGAGACGATCATTGTTCCATTTAACTAAAAAGCCCAAATAAAAATCCTCGGTTTAAATTTCCTCCACCTCCCGCACCTGCACTGCCACGCCCCTTCGCGACTCTACCATTTCCCAGCCGCTCATTTTCGCCCTGCCAACGCCGAACGCCTTCTCGCCACAAAACACAACCTCGTCGTTCTCCCTGATTTCAGGGTCCGCGTTTACAACCCCCGGCGCCAAGACCGAACCCTTAGGAACGAAATCACCGATTTCCACTTTGTAAGAAGAGCGAGGCGAGAGGAAATTTGCGATTCTTCGGGCTCCCTTTACCGTAAGAGCCAGCGTCCCGAATTCAGGCACGATTCTCGCAAGAACTTCGCCCTTCGAGCTGAGTTTGTAGAAAGGGAACTTCCCGGTTATTTTCATTCTTTCACCCTCTTTTTTCTTTGGTAAATTTTTTTTTAAAGAAAGGTTTCCCACAAGCCCGCTGCCTGCACCGAGACCGAACTGAAAGTCAGCCAACGCTTTTACCACCCCGGCTTTCAACTCAAACCCCGTCAACCTCTGTTTCTCGCCGCACAACTCGGCTACTACTTCTTTCAGCCTGCTCAAACCCTCTTTTGAACACACAGCGGTAGTCGCTTCCTCGCCTCTTTCTCCTTCGCAGGTCTGCACAATCTCTACGCCCAACTCCGCTGCAACGCCTGAACAAATTTCTCTTGCTGCACCGCCGAGGTGTGCGACCACTACCGCCGATTCGTAATTTTGGAGGTTCCGCTCAAGGTACGCCCGCAGGCACGAGGCTACCCACGCCCGCTCCTCCGCGTCCCAGTAGCCCGTCACGGGAATGTCGTAGAACGCTGCGGGGTAAGCCAACTCAAGCTCTCTCGGGACAACGCCAAGCGGAGAAGTCAAAATCAACTCGTGCAGGCAGCCTCTGAAATCCGCAACCGCCTCAACGAACTTCCTGTGCGACTGCGACGCCGAGTAAGGCTTCCTCGCCGAGCACGGTAGCAGCACCAAAACCCGCCTCCCCGCAGGCGGTTCGTACCGCTCCTGCACACGCCTCGCAAACCGCCTCACCTCAACTCGCTTCAGCGACTCCATCGTGTTCGCCTTCAACTGCACACCCCGCCGAGCAACAGGCGTCCTGCGTTCAAAATACACCTCCGCCTCGCTGTCCAAAATCCGCAGCACCGCGGTCAAAAACACCGACGACCTTACCTTCTGCTCCACGTACTCTCGCAAAGTCCCTGCCCTCACGCGTGCCCTCACTTTCTTCACCTCCTTCTCAAGCAGCAGCGTGTTGTGCCTTGCGAGCAGCAACGCCCGTTTCCTACCCGCCTTCTTCCGCAATTCCCCCGCACTCAACGAACTGCAAACACTGCAGTTGCACGGCAACTCCTCCAAACTCTCCAACCTCTCTTCTCCCTCTTCCGTCTGGTAAATCCCCCCGTAGCCTTTCAGCACCGCGTTCGTGTTGTCCACTAAATCTACGCCCGCGTAAAAGAGAACCGCGGCATTCTCTGCAGTCGCTACCCCAGGCACCCACAACGCCGCATCCGGCGGAATTCGCTCCCTCGCCCCGACAATTCTCCGAGCAAAATCCCGCGGGCTGTTGAGCAACGCAGAAGCGAACGCGAGAACGAAGAAATCTCCCGATTGGGAATTCCCAGCCTCAAAGAAAGGGTGAACTTCTGGCAAGAGCACCGCACCGACCGCTCCTCGCGGAACTTCGCCTCGCCCTTCTTTACTCTCCCAATAAGTCAAAGATTCTACCCGCAACATCAACGGCGTTTGCACAACCTCGTTTAGCTGCAGTCGTCCGATTCTCGCCGCTCCGTCCTTCTGCCGCACCTCGTAAAACCTGCTCATCCTTTAAAATACTTCTCTGCGTCTTTGTAATCAAAATTCTCCGCCTCAAGCACGCCCCTTATAAAATTAAACATTTTCCGCCTCGTCTCCAGCGAAATATTTGGGTACCAGACAGGCGAAGCGACCACGAGCCCGCGGAACGCGTAGAACGGCTGCAACACCTCCAACAACTCGTAGTCCCCGCTACTCTTAAGGTAGGTCTCAAAAAACAAGTCGTACAACCGCTTGAAATCACGGTCAACCTCTCGCCCGTCGGTCTTGAGCAGTCCGAAGAAGAGGTAATTTATCGTCATCGCCGTGACATCGTCCGCCGCCTCGCCCCACTCCCCCCTGCTCCTGTCAAGCACCGTAAAATCCGTCCCTTCTCCTTCGCGGAAGATTACATTCCAAGGATGAAAATCGCCGTGAACCTGGCACAGCCTTCCCGCTCCCTGCTCCTCTCCCTCTTCTTCCCGCTCCTTCAGCCTCCACCGCCAGTCTACGCACCTCTTCTCGATCTCCTTCAACTCCTCGCTCGTGATAAACTCGTTTCCAGGCGGGTAGCTGTCTGTAAGCCCGAAGATGCACTCGCTGTGCCCCACCAGCTCCCGCAGGCGCCGAGCGTAAAGTTCCGCGGTGTCTTTGTCGTTCTTCTTGACCGCGTGAATCTCGGCAAGGTAGGAAGCCAGTGCAGACGCCCTCTCCTCGTCGCTCTTCTTCAGTTTTCCTCCGTCTCTCAGTCTTTCCAAGTCCTTTACATATTCTTCACCCTCCACTTTCTCGCAGACAATGAAATACTCCTCCGCGTCGCTAGCCGACTTCATTCTGCCGTCCTTCGTGAAGTAGCCGAGATCCAGGGACTTGACATGCCTCGCGAGTGTGTTAAACGCGTGGTGCTGCCAAATCAAGACTTGCGCACGGTCCGAGAAATGGTCGTGTCCAAACCCGTTGCCCTTCATCGACGAGACGACCACCTCTTTTACTTCTTTTCCTCCCCCTCTCTCAAACTCAAACTTCACAAAATACGGCTTCCCGTACCCAAACCCTTTTATTTCCTGCCCTCTCTCCTCTCCTGCCTTTCCTGCCTCTTCTGCCTTTCCTGCCTCTTCTGCCTTTCCTGCCTTTCCTGCCTCTTCTGCCTTTCCTGCCTTTCCTGCCTCTCCTGCCTCTCCTGCCTCTCCTGCCTCTCCCTCTGATTCCAGCCCCAACTCCTTTACGCTCGTTATTTTTAACGGTCTTCCCAATTTACTCGCCAAGTAGTCCTGCAGTGCTTCTTGCAACATATTTTTTATTAACTGAAAGCAGTGTAAAAAAGTATGGAGAACCTGTTTGAAGACCAGGAAGAAGAGGGAAAGGCGGGCAGGATATTTACAGGCAAAGAGGTGCTTTGCCCTACCTACATTCCCGAAAACCTCCCGCATCGTGAGAAGCAGGTAAAAAGTTTGAGAGTGTGCAGAGCGTCCAGTCCGTCTAGTCCGTCCTGCTTGAAAAATATAAACTTAAACCGATTTCTAATATCAAAGTGAAAACGCAGATAACTTTGTAGAGGAGAAGAGAGAAGAAAAATGAGTAAAATATATGTAAAGTTCGAAGTGCCAGAGGAATTGCAAAAGAAGGCGTTAGAAGCGTTGGATTTAGCGAAGAGCACGGGTAGCGTGAAGAAGGGGACGAACGAGACAACAAAAATCGTGGAGCGTGGAATGGCGAAGTTGGTGCTTGTTGCCAGCGACATCAGTCCTGAGGAGATTGTGATGCACATTCCGCCACTCTGCGAGGAGAAAGGGGCGGCTTATGTTTTTGTGAGCAGCCAGAAGGATTTGGGCGCGGCGTGCGGAATAAAAAAGGGCTGCGCCTCTGCCGCCATCGTGGAGCCGGGAAAAGCCGAAAGTGCGATCGAGGAGATTGTGAAGGAGTTAGAGAAAATAAAAGTGTAGAAACAACGGGAAGGAAAAGAAAAGAAAAAGAAGGAAAAGGAAAGAGAAAGAAGGGAAAAAAGAGGAAGGAAAAGAAGGGAAGGGAAAAAATGAGCGAAGAGAGGGGGACGCCCGCAGAGGTGGTTGAAATTGTGGGCAGGACAGGAATGCACGGCGAATCAACGCAGATAAAATGCAAACTTCTGGCGGGGCAGAATCGAGGACGTGTTATAACTCGGAATTGCAGAGGTCCTGTAAAGACTGGCGATGTAATTGTGCTGCTGGAGACGGCGAGGGAAGTGAGGAAATTAATGAGGCGGAGGTGAAGAGGGGGTAAGGAAGAGGTAAAGCAGGGGCAAGGAAAGGACAAAAGAGAGGACAAAAAAATGGGAAAGAAATGCTCGTTTTGTGAGTCGCAGATTGAGCCTGGAACGGGGAAGATGTTTGTGAGGCGGGACGGGACGGTCTTTTATTTCTGCAGTTCCAAGTGCGAGCGGAATATGATAAAGCTAGGTAGGAAGAGAAGGAAGGTGAAGTGGGCAGCGAGCGAGGGTGTTGGTGCAGGTGCAGGAGGGGGTGCAAAATAGAAAATAATGGTAAAAGAGCGAACATTTTTGATGATTAAACCGGAGGGAGTGGAGCAGGGGCTTGTCGGCGAGATAATCGGCAGATTTGAGCGGCGGGGCTTTCGGGTGGTTGCACTCAAACTCTCAACGCTGGGCAGGGAGTTGGCGGAGAAGCAGTACGAGGAGCATCGCGGAAAGGAGTTCTTTGAGGACTTGGTTGCTTACATTTGCTCTGCTCCGACGGTTTCGGTGGTCGTTGAAGGAGAGAACGCGGTTGCGACGGCGAGGGAAATGGTGGGTGCTACGGACCCGAAACTTGCAGCCCCGGGAACCGTGCGCGGCGACTACGGGTTGGACGTGCAGCGAAACACGATTCACGCCTCGGACTCAGAAGCGTCGGCGAAGCGCGAAATTTCTCTGCATTTCGGATTATGAAAAAAAAATCTCTGTTGGTTGTTTTACTGCTGCTGGTGGCGGTGCTGGTGGCGACACTGCAGGCGCAGACAGCGGGAGCGAGCTACTCCTTCGACGGCACGCCTTACGCAGACAAGTTGGACTTGGTGGCTCACGGGAATTTTAACGGCGGCGTCTACGTCGGCGAGAGCCACAAACTCGCAGACCCTCCTTTTACGCAAACCTTCGCAGTGCCTGAAAATGTCAGGGTCAAGTGGGCGAGGCTGTACGTGGGCGTTTGGGGCGGCACAGAGCGGTACGAGGGCTGGGTGCAGACGACTCTCAACGGGCAGGACCTCGGTAAGACGGCTCTCCGCGGCGTAAACGACGAGAACCCGAATGTTTACTGCTCGGGACACGGCGTCTACTGGGTCTTCTACGACGGAGTAGCAAAAAAAGTAAAGGCAGGGCTTAACACCGCCACCGCGACCACAAGTAGGGGCGAACGCGGAAACCAACTCGACGGCAGAATTTACAGCATTATTCTCGTGGCAGTCTACGAAAACGGAGACGGGGGTGCGAACGCAAAAGCACCCGAGATTTCGTTCTGGGTCGCAGACGGGAACGCGAACCTGCACGGTCAGGGCTGGACAGGAAAGTTAGCCACGACAAACGACTTCGCTTCGGTGCAGTTTGACGGTTCGGTTGAGCCTGCGAACGTGGCGGCTGCGAACCTTACGGTCGTCTACCTCGCTGGCAACCCCGGCGAACCCGACTACCTGGAATTCAACGGGCAGGACCTCGGCGGCGGGGAAGAGGTGGCGAACTGCGGGGACGGCGAGACCTACGGAATTGACCTCAAGACCTTTGAAGTTACAAAATTTCTGCAGGCGACGGAGAACCGCCTTCTTTTCCTACGCGGAAAGGACACTAACCACGACGGCAAAATAGACACGGACGACGAGGGACAGCAGGAGGGCGAGCACTACCTCCACCCTGTCCTTGCAGTCCTCGTTGCACGGCACGAGAGCACCGAGAAAGTCTTGCCTGACCTCTCGGTTCGGCTTGAGCAGGAGGGAGAAGAGGGGCAGGAGAGAGAAGAGAGAGGAAACCTGACCGAGGGCGAGAACACGCTCACCGCAGTCGTAACAAACTACGGCAGGTCTTTTGAGGGCGATTTTCTGCTGAAAGTCTCTGCAGACGAGTCAGAAATTTACTCGCAGGTTCTTCAAATGGACTACAGCGGCATTAAAAAACAGCCGCTGCGCTGGAACGCGACGCACGGCACGCACACCCTCAAAGCAGAGGTCACAGCCGACTCTGGAGGGAAGAGCGAAGTGCAGCGGGAATTTTTTGTTCTGAGTAGCTCTGACCTCTCTGTTCGGATTTTAACGCCCGTGCCTGCGAAAGGGGGAGAAGCAGAGGAAAAGGCAGAGAAGACCCTCAAGACCCAGCTCTTACAGCGGTTGCTCGATTTCTTGCTCGGCAAGAGTGAGCAGGCAGAAGCCGAGTCGGAGTTGGTAAAATATTCGGTTCCAGTGGAGGTAAAGAACGAAGGAGAAGCGGCAGCACGGAACTTCAAACTCGCTCTTTACTTGGACGGCGAGAAGACCAAGACCAAAAAGATTGAGTGGTTAGAAGGCGGCGAGTCGGCTACTGAAGAGTTCTCAATTGTGGTGGCGGAAGGTAAGCACCACGTTCGTGCAGTGGTAGACGAGGAGGGGAGGGTTAAAGAAAATGAAATCTCGTTCGATTTTTAGCGGCTTTGTTTTTGCACTAATTCTCGCAGTCACAGCGTCGGTGGCAGTAGTAGTAGCAGTGGCAGTAGCAGTGGCAGGGGCTTCGTACGCAGGCGACAAACCGCTTGCTACTGTCTCGCACGGCGAAGTTTGCGGCGGCGTCTTCTTTACTCTCGGCGACAGCAAGTACAGCGGGCGAATGAATTTCAACGACTCCTACACCGTCAATTTTGAAACCAGCACGCTGGGGAGTGAAGGAGGGAAGGAAGGAGGGAAGGAAGGAGGGAAGGAGGGAGGTAAAAAAGTGAAATTAGCACGGCTCTACGTTTACTGGGTCTGGAGCCAGAACGAGAATGTAGGCGTCTACCCAAAAATGCAGGTGCTGGCTTCGGCAGGGAAGCGAGGGAAGGCACTGAATTTGGATTTGGACGCGACTTACACAGACACCAAAGGGTTCGTCGGAAAATACGACTACTTCTCGGGCGTTAACGTTTACAACTGCGACCTAAACCTAAACACGACGAGTCTGAATGTTGTGGTAAAAAATGAGGACGCGAACGGAAGCACTTTCTGCGTGCAGGGAGTCGGGCTGCTGGTGGTTTACGAGTGTCAGGGGGGAGAGGGAGGAGGGGAGGTCTGTGGCGGTCCGAACTGTCAGAGAATTGAGTACTGGGTGAACGAGGGCTGCGACATGATTTTCGCGGAGTACGGAATTACACCAGAAATGGCGACCACCAAGATTTATTTTGACGGTGAGTTGGACTTGAAGGAGGTGAAGCAGGCGTTCCTAACGACAGTCGTCCCCTCGGGCGGTTACATCTCTGGCGGGGCGACTTCGCACAACCGACTTTACTTCAACGACGAAGAGGGCTGGCTCAGCAGCCTGCCACTCTTAAAACAGCTGCTCAGGCTCTTGCTCGGCTACGGCGGCGGGGCTTGGAGCGACGTTTACCACTCGGACAACACCGTCCAAATTGGGCTTGACCAGCGTGAGGTTACCGACTACCTAAAAGTCTCGAACAACTTCGCCGCGGTTCAGGACAACCGCGATTATATGATGGTAACGAATGCGGTGTTGGTTGTGGAGAAAGTTGTTTAGATTAAGAAAGGAGAATATGCTAAAAAAAGAAAATAGTCTGGTCTTCGGTGGCGTGAATGTGTTAGAACTGGTGGAGCGGTACGGCACGCCTCTTTATGTCACCGACGAGAGAAAGTTGAGAGCGAATTTTAGGGGCTACAAAACCGCTTTTGAGACCGCCGAGACTGAGATTTACTACGCTGTGAAGGCGAACGGGAATCTTGCGATTCTGCGAATTTTGGCGAGCGAGGGTGCGGGCGCGGACGTCTTCTCGGTCGGCGAACTCCAGCTCACGAAATTGGCGGGCGTGCCTGCGGAGAAGGTGCTGTTCAACGGTAACTCGAAGAGCGAGTCGGACTTGAGAGCTGCGGTTGAGGCGGGCGTGAAGGTGTCTGTGGATTCGGTAGACGAGTTGCGGGCTTTGTCAAGGGTGGCGAGCGAAGAGGGGGAGGGGCGAGAGAAGGACGAAGAGGGGCGAGAGAAGGACGAAGAGGGGCGAGAGAAGGACGAAGTAGGACAAGAGAGGGGGGTGGAGGTTGCGGTGCGTGTGAACCCAGACGTCTCGCCGGAGGTGCATCCAAAAATAGCGACAGGTCTTAAGACCTCGAAGTTCGGAGTTCCGTTCTACGAGGCGGTCTCGGTCTGCGAGGAGGCGAGGAGGCTGCCCGGGATTTCGCTTGCAGGAATTCACTGCCACATCGGCTCGCAAATTCTTGATGTGAGCGTCTTCCGAGAGGCGGCGGAAAAGATGCTGACACTCGTTGCAGGACTGCACGAACGCGGAATTGAACTCAAATTCGTGGACCTCGGCGGCGGGCTTGGAATTTCACACCGGCACGAGGAAGGAGAGGTAGCACCCACGCCGAGAGACCTTGCAGGAGCGATTTTGCCGGTCTTTGAGAAAACAAATTTGAAACTCATTCTTGAGCCTGGCAGGTCGCTCGTGGGTGCGACTACAATTCTGCTGAGCAGGGTCAACGCAGTCAAGCGAGCCTACAAAAATTTCGTGGCGATCGACGCAGGGTTTAATTTGTTTATGCGACCTGTGCTGTACGACGCCTACCACGAGGTTGTGGTCGCGAACAAGGTAAACGAGCGTCGAGGTTTGGGTGGTTCGGAGGGTGGTTCGGAGGGTGGTTCGAAGGGTGGTTCGGAGGGTGGTTCGGAGTCCGAGATTTACACGGTGGTTGGGCCTGTCTGCGAGTCGGGAGACATAATTGCGAGGGACAGGAGGCTTCCGAAAGTGGAGCGGGGGGATTTGGTTGCGATTTTGGACGCAGGTGCTTACGGGTTCTCGATGAGTTCGCAGTACAACGGCAGACCGCGGTGTGCAGAAGTGCTGGTCTGCGACGGAGAGGCGGATTTGACAAGGTCGCGGGAGAGCGTTGAGGATTTGGTAAGGCGTCAGGAGATTCCCGCGAGGCTGTTGTGACTTTTATTTATTCAAAAACGCCCTATTTTAACGAGATGAAAATGAGAACGAGGTCGTTGTGTCCGGAGTGTCTCGAAGTAGTAGACGCCGAAGTTTACGAAGCAGAGAGCGAGGGCAGGAGCAAAATACTGATAAAAAAGCGGTGCGAGAAGCACGGCGAGTTTGAGGACGTTTACTGGTCTGACGCAGAGTTGTACCGCAAATTCGCGAAGTGGCGGTACGAGGGCAACGGTGCAGGACTCACGCTCACGAAGACGACGGAGAATGGCTGCCCCTTTGACTGCGGTCTCTGCCCGGAGCACAAGAGTTCGACGATGCTCGCGATCATTGACCTCACGAACAGGTGCAACCAGCGCTGCCCGACCTGTTTTGCGAACGCCGCGGCTGCAGGCTACCTCTACGAGCCGACGGTTCCGCAGTTGCGTGAAATGATGGAACTGCTGCGGAGCGAGACGCCACCCTGTCCTGCGGTTCAGTTTGCGGGCGGCGAGCCGACGATTCGGGAGGGGTTTGTGGAGATTGTGCGGCTGGCACGAGAGGTAGGGTTCGCACACGTTCAAGTCGCGACGAACGGAATTGCGTTGGCGAAGAGCGAGCAGTTCTGCCGCCGCCTGCGAGAAGCTGGGCTGCACACGGTTTATTTGCAGTTCGACGGCGTTACCGAGGAGCCGTACCGGGTGCTGCGTGGAATTCCAGCGTTGAAGACGAAGTTGCGGGCGATTGAGAACTGCAGGCGGGGCGGGCTAAATAGTGTTGTGCTTGTTCCGACGCTTGTGCGGGGCGTGAACGACGGTCAGGTTGGGGATTTGGTGCGGTTTGCGGCGAAGAACTTGGATGCTGTGAAGGGCGTGAACGTGCAGCCTGTCGCGTTTGAGGGCAGGGTCGAGGCGGGCGAGAGGAAGGAGCGGCGAATTACAATTCCTGATTTTATAAACCTGCTGGAAGAGCAGACAGGCGGCGAAATTCCGCGTGAGAGCTTCTACCCCGTCCCTTTCGTTGTTCCTGTCTCGCGTTTTGTGGAGGCGTGGAAGGGCGTGCCGCAGTTGGAACTCTCGGTTCACCCGCACTGCGGTGCAGCGACTTACGTCTTCGTTGAGGACGGGCGGTTCAAGCCGATAACCGAGTTCCTGGATGTTGAGGGTTTTATGGAATTCCTGAAAGAAAGAGCGGACGAGATGAGCAGCAGCGGGTCGAAGGTGAGCAAATCAGGAGTGGACAAATCAAGAGTGGACAAATCAAGAGTGGACAAATCAAGAGAGGGCAAATCAAGAGTGGGTAAAATAAAAGCAGTGGCAGGGCTGGTCTCGGCGTTAAGGAAATTTGTGGACAAGGCGAAGATGCCAGAGGGCGTTGACCCTTTAGGTCTGCTTGCAGGTGTGCTGAAAATAGGGAGTCGGGAGGCTCTTGCAGAGTTTCACCGCAAAGCCCTCTTCATCGGTGCAATGCACTTTCAGGACGCCTACAACTTCGACTTGGAGCGTGTCAAGCGCTGTGGAATCCACTACGCCACGCCCGACCGCCGAATAATTCCGTTCTGCTCTTACAACGCAATTCACCGACCCGCAGTGGAGAAGGCTTTTTCTGTGCCTTTAAACTTTAAATAAAAGAAGAGCGAAAGTAAAAATGCCCTTTTCGAAGAGTAGCGTGACTTGGTGAACGCGAACGGCGAACGCGACGACGAACGCGAGCGACGAACCGCGAACGACGAACGCGAGCGACGAACCGCGAACGACGGAGGATGAACGCTGCAGCAAACAAAGGGCGACAAACGCCGTATTGTACGGTCCCTGCGGTACGCTTCTCTTAAAAACGGCAATGACCGTAGCGGCAACCACAATACGGCACAAATATTTTAGGGGCAGTTAAATACGGAGAAAAGGAATGAGTGAAGAAATAGAGCGGATAAAGGAGCGGAAGATGCGGGAAATGGAAGAGGAAATGAAAGCAAGGGTAGAAGGGGAAAAGGGGAAAAAGGGACTGCGAGGGCAGAGGCAAGGGCAGGGTCCTAAAATCGACCACACGTTGACGCTGACTGACAACAGTTTTGTAGAGACGGTGCGGAAATATCCGCTGATTGTCGTGGACTGCTGGGCGCCCTGGTGCGGTCCCTGCAAAATGGTTGCACCAGTGTTAGAGGAGTTGGCGAAGGAGTACGCGGGCAGGGTGGTCTTTGGGAAGTTGAACGTGGACGAGAACCCGAGAGTGGCGACTGAATTTGGGATAATGGCGATTCCAACGCTCTTTATTTTTAAGAACGGCGAGCCTGTGGATGTCATTCAGGGAGCGTTACCGAAGCAGCATTTGGAAGCCCGCGTAAAAGAGTGGCTGTAAGTAAAACTTTTAAGAAGAGTTTTATTAAAAGAATTACACTCTTTCTTAGCACAGGTTCTTTCTTTAGAAAGAAAGTTTGACTAAAGAAAAAGTGTAAAAAAAGCGATGCAGAGGGGAATAGAAATAGTGCGGAGGTTTGCGGATTTTGGATTTCAAGTCCAGCCAGAAGCGGTTGAACAAGTCTCTGAACTGCTGAGTCAGCAGTCCGACGCGGAAGCCGAGAGTCTGTTTGACCTCAACAAAATCGTAGAAGGCGTGAGTAGTTCGTTGGACCCCTCGGTCTTCGTGATTTCTAGCGAGCAGGTAGCCGAATTTCTGAAGAACAACGGAACTGCTGCTGCCGCCGCTGACGCAGTGGTAGAGGCGCCGGAAATAATTAAGTCGTTCTCGGACGACGGAAAAGGGGTGGAGCAGAAGGATTTCTTACCGCACTTCCTTGACCGCTACGAGCGGCTGAGCAGGCTGATAAAACGAAGGCTGAACTGCGGGCAGATAAAGTCTTTGAAACTGGGTCAGGGCAGAGAGCGGGGCAGAGGTCAGGGGTGGAGGGACGAGGAGGTCTCGGTAGTGGGAATGGTCTCCTCGGTGAACCGAACTGCGAAAGGAAACCTCCGCGTAGAATTAGAAGACCCTACAGGGCGTCTCCCAGTAATTCTGCAGCCTCAAGAGGAGGTAATTCCTGACGAAATAATCGGCGTTGCCGGTTCGTTCTCGTCTGACGGCGGATTTCTCTTTGCGAGCCGAGTAGTGCGTCCTGATGTGCCTCTGCTTTCTCCTTCTGCGACCTCGCAGTCGGCGGCGTCTCTCAAATCCAAGCCACTCTACGCGGTCTTTATTTCGGATTTGCACGTGGGCAGCAAGACATTCTTGGAAGAGTCTTGGAACAGCTTCGTGCAGTGGTTGAGAGCGGAGGCGAAGAAAATGGGGATTGCGTACTTGGTCGTCGCGGGCGACCTCGTGGACGGAATAGGCGTCTACCCGGGTCAGGAGGAAGATTTGTCAATTTTGGACATCGAGGAGCAGTACAAAACGGTGGCGGGGTATTTTCACGACCTGCCCTCGCATTTGCACGTTGTGGTCTCGCCTGGAAATCACGACGCGGTCCGCGGTGCCGAGCCACAACCGCCTCTGCCCGCCGACCTTCAGAGACTCTTCCCGAAGAACACCTCCTTCGTGAGCAGTCCTGCGTACGTAAAACTCGGCGGTAGCAGCAACGGCGGTAGCAGCAACGGAGGGAACAGCAACGGAGGGAACAGCAACGGCGGTAGCAGCAACGGAGGGAGCAGCAGCAACGGGGGGCAGTGTAGCAGGCTTGTCCTGATTTACCACGGGCAGTCGTACGACGATTTTATCAACTCGGTCTCGCGGCTGAGTTACTCAAAGCCCGAGGAGGTGATGCAGGAAATGCTGAGGCGGCGGCACGTCGCCCCAATTTACGGTCGCTCGGTCTCGGTCGTCCCCGACGGGCAGGACTGCGAGGTAATTGACCTAGTTCCGGATATTTTTCACTGCGGGCACACGCACACCGTCGGAGTCTCGAAATACCGAAATGTGCTGCTCATAAATTCCGGGACTTGGCAGTCGCAGACGCCGTACCAAGAGAAGAGGGACATTAAACCTGTGCCGGGCTGTGCAACGCTCGTGGAGCTGCGTGAAATGAAGGCGAGGGTGCTGGATTTTGAAAAATGCAGCTGAAGAAAAAGACAAACAGAGAAACAAGAAAAAGGGAAAAAGGGAGAGGACTGAGGCTCTTTGCAGTGCGAAAGGTTCTAGGAGTGCGTGGCTGGCTGTGGGAGCGGGTTTACGGTGAGTACGAGCGGTTGCTGGAGAAGGAGATCCGGGGACAGGGGAAACCCCTGCCCGAGCACGTGGCGGTGATTATGGACGGAAACAGGCGGTACGCGCGGAAAATCGGGATTTCTACCGAAGAGGGCTACCTCTACGGCGCGGGGATAACCGAGCGTGTGATTGAGTGGTGCTTTGAGGTTGGGGTGAAGCAGCTCACGATTTACGCGTTCTCAATCGAGAACTTTTCAAGGTCGGACGAGGAGAAAGAGCGGCTGTTTGCGTTGATGCGGACCGAGTTCGAGAAAATAAGCCGAGACGAGCGAGTGCATAAAAACGGCGTGCAGGTGCGGGCGATCGGAAACCCCAGTCTGCTGCCGGACTCGGTGAGAGCCGCGATAAAAACCGCAGAAGACGCAACCAAGCAGTACGAGAAGTTCAGGCTCTTCATCGCCCTCGCCTACAGCGGGCGGATGGAAATTGTGGATTCAGTTCGAATAATCGCGAACCTTGTGAAACGAGGCGTGCTCTCCGCGGAAGGTGTAAATGAGGAGACGGTCTCTCGGCATTTGTACATCAGCGAGATACAGAACGGGTCTTCTACGTCGGCGCAGCCAGCACAGCCAGTGCAGCCAGTGCAGCCAGCACAGCAGAAAGGGGCGAAAGCCGCGGTGGACTTGATAATTCGAACCGGCGGCGAGCAGCGGCTGAGCAATTTCGTGCCTTGGCAGGCGTTGGGCAACGAGTGTGCGGCTTACTTCTGCGCCCCGTTCTGGCCCGAGTTCCGAAAAATCGACCTTCTCCGAGCGGTGAGAACCTACCAAGAGCGGGAGGAGGAGAAACGGAAACGCACCGCCTCGAGAACGCTAAAATTAATCAAAACCTTTTCCTAAAACTTTTTCTTTTTAAGAAAAACTTTACTAAAAGAAATTTATATTTTTGATCAAACTTTTCCTAAAAGTTTGTTTTTAAAAGTTTGTTCGCTTTTTTGACGGCGTCGACGGCGTCCTTGCCGTAGGCGTCGGCGCCGATTTCAGCAGCGTACTCAGCAGTTACCGCACCCCCGCCAACCAAAATCTTCACTGCCACGCCCTCCTGCCTGAAATATTTTATAACCTCTGCCATATATTCTCTCGTCGTGGTCAGCAGTGCGGACATTGCGAGAATGTCGGCGTCGGTCTCACGAACCGCCTCCGCATATTTTTCTTTCGCAACGTCTGTCCCGAGGTCAACGACCTCAAAGCCGTCAGAGGAGAGCATAATAGTTACAACCTCCTTTCCAATGTCGTGCACATCGCCTTTGACCGTCCCGATGACGACCTTCCTTATTTTGTCTCTCTGATTGTACTGCCCTTCTACCTTTAACCCCGCCTGCAGTAGTGGTTTAAGAATTTCCAACGCCTTCTTCGCATTCCAGCCAGCGACCATCAGTTCGGCGTCGAAATAAATCTCTTTGTATCCTGCCCCGATTTCTCGGAGACCGCTGGTCAGTTCGCCGATGATTTTATACGGACTCGTCCCGGAGTTCAGCTTCTCCTCGCAGAACGCCTCTATTTTCCTCTTCCTTACATCCAGCAGTGCGTCAAGAATTGAGTGCATTGAATAGAAAATGTGGTAGGATTATTTATCTTTTAAGGATAAGATAAAAACGGGCGGAAGGAAAGAAGGAAAGAAGGAAAGAAGGAAAAATGAAGGAAAAATGAAAACAAGAAGAGAAATCCTGTGCTCTCTGCTCCTGTGCCACCAGGCTACGACGAGCCGCTCGGTTTCACCTACACAATTCCCGACTGGGGTGCGACGGGGTTCGGAAATCTGTTTTTTGTGCAACTGCTTGACGAGGAGAGCGGTGGCGAGGTCTGGGATCTCGATGCAGCGTGCTGGGCTTACAGATCGGGCGGAGCAGGAGGAGAAGCGACGCAGACGGCAGTAGAAGAGGAAGACATTGCAAAAGAGATAAAAGAAGCAATAAAAAAGATAAAGTAGAATATGAAAACCGTAAAAAAGCTCAAGCCGCTCGCGGCGGTCGTAGGCGCGGGTCGGACGAAGTTCGGCGAACTGTGGTACAAGAACCCTGAGGAACTGCTGACTGAGGCGGGGATTCGGGCGGTGGAGTCGGTTGAACACGGGCTGAGGCGTAGAGATATTCAAGCGTGCTACTTCGGCAGTTTCCTCTACCAAGTAACGAACAAGCTTGCACTCGTTCCGGGATATATGTCGCGGGAACTGGGGCTGAACATTCCGATGAGCAACACCGAGGCAGCCTGCGGGTCGGGTGGCTCGGCACTCTACAACGCCTGCCTCGGCGTCAGGTCAGGGGCGTTCGAGGTCGCTCTGGTGGGGGGGTTCGAGAAAATGACAGACAGGTCGGACAAGATAATTGACGACTTAATGTTTGCGGCAGACCCGCACGAGTTCGACGCGGGCTTCACCTTCGCAGGTCTCTACGCGACGATGATGACGAGGTACATTCACGATTTCGGGGACGGGAGGGGGAAGAGCGGCGGGAACGGCAACGGGAAAGGCAGCAGCAACGGTAAATGCCGCGAAGCCCTCGCACTCGTCGCGTGCAAGAACCACCACCACGCGGTAGGCAACGAGTACGCACAGTTCAGAAAAGAGATTTCGGTGGAGGCGGTTCTCGGGTCGCCGCTGGTCGCGGACCCGATTCGGATGCTGCACTGCTCGCCGGTTTCAGACGGCGCGGTGGCACTTGTAGTAGTCCGCCCCGAGGTGGCGAAGAACTACACCGACACGCCCGTCTACATCGTGGGAAGCCAGCAGGCAACCGACGACGTCTCAATCTGCAGCCGCGAGAGCCTCACGGGTGTCAAGGCGACACGGCTGGCAACTCAGAAGGTCTTGGCGGAGACGGGGCTGACGATGGCGGACATTCAGGTCGCCGAGGTTCACGACTGCTTCACTATCGAGGAAATCTTCTTCTTGGAAGACTCGGGGTTCTGCGAGCGGGGAGAAGGCTGGAAAGTCGTTTACGAGAGCTGCGCGTCGTCCTCGTCGTCCTCGTCGTCCTTCAAGGGCTTGAGGCACATTCCTTACCGAAATGCAGGAAACAACGAGCTTGTGGTCAACGCAGGCGGCGGCTTGAAAGCAGACGGCCACCCGGTTGGGGCTACAGGGGTCAGGCAGGCTTACGAGTGCTTCAAGCAACTGCGGGGCGAGGCAGGCGGGAACCAAGTTGAAGTTGAGGAAGGCGGAGGAGGGGGGCTCAACACGGCTTTGTGCCACAACATCGGAGGGACAGGCGGAATCGCTACGGTTCATATTTTAGTGCGGGAGTTAGAAGTTAGAGGAAAGAATTTTTAAATGAGAAGAATAGCGTTTTACGGCAAGGGAGGGGTGGGGAAATCCACAGTCGGCACGAACATCGCAGCGGCGCTGGCAGAGCAGGGCCTCTCGGTGCTGGTGATTGGCTGCGACCCGAAGCACGACTGCACGAGAAACCTGCGAGGCGAGGTTGAAATTCCGACAATTCTCGACTTGTCGCGAGAGAAAGGCATCGAGCGGCTTGGTCTTGAGGGGCTCGTCGGCGAGGCAGGAGGAGCAGGAGGAGCAGGAGGAGCAGGAGGAGCAGGAGGAGCAGGAGGAGCAGAGGGAGGGAGCAGGGTCAGGCTCGACGAGGTCGTCTACAAGGGTTACAGGGGCGTCTTTTGCGCGGAGTGTGGCGGTCCGAGGCCGGGAATTGGCTGCGCTGGGAGGGGAGTCATCGTTGCGATCGAACTTCTTAAGCGGCTGAACGCGTTTGAGGAGTTGGAGCCGAAGCCGGAGGTGGTGATTTACGATGTGCCGGGGGATGTGGTCTGCGGCGGGTTTGCGATGCCGCTGCGGGGCAGTCTGGCCGACGAGGTTTTTGTCGTAACCTCCGCAGACTACCTCGCCCTCTACGCCGCAAACAACATCTGCCGCGGGATAAAAGAGTTCGCATCCAAAGGCGGAACTCCGTTGGGTGGCTTCGTCTACAATGTCAGGGGCGTGCTTGACGACGAGGCGGTGGTTCGCGGGTTTGCTGAACGGGTCGGGTCGCAGGTTCTTGGCTGCATTCCCAACGCACACCAAATCGCCGAAGCCGAAATTGAGGGCAGGACTGTGATTGAACACGCACCCGAGAGCGAGGTTGCCGACCTGTTCCGTGAGTTGGCGCTGCGGCTCTACAACAGCAGGGAAGTCTCTGTTCCCGAGCCGCTGCCCGCAGACGAAATGGTTAGGGTCGGGCAGGAAATCAGGAAGAGGGCGAGAGAGCGGTCGAGCGAGCGGTCGAGAGAGCGGTCGAGCGAGCGGTCGAGAGAGCGGACGAGAGAGCGGTCGAGCGAGCGGTCGAGCGGGAAGTGGCAGGACGAAAAAAGCGGAAAAAAATCGAAAATTATTTAAGGCGTTTGCTCTGTTTAGACTACAAAAAAACAGGGTGAGAAAATTGACAAAAGAGGAAAAGAAAGCGGTAGAAGGAGTGGAGGGTGTGGCTGTCGTTTTGATCGGGCACGGTAGCAAGCTGCCGTACAGTAAGGAGGTGTTGGAGGAGTTTGGAAGGGGAGTTGAGAAGCGGGGGCTGTTTAAAGCGGTGAAAGTGGCTTTTATGCAGTTGAACTCGCCGAGCATTGAGGAGGCGTTGCGAGGTCTTGCCGAAAGCGGACTGAAAAATATTGTGGCACTGCCGGTCTTTTTGGCGGACGGAGCGCACACGACCGAGGACATTCCAGAGAAGTTGAAAGAAGCTTTCGAGGGCGAGTGGGCGGAGGTAGGAAAAGGCGTGAAACTGACTTACGCAAAGCCAATCGGAGCGGACGAGCGGGTCGTGGACATTCTGCTGGACCGAGCAAAAGAGGCGGTAGAAGAGAGTAGTGAGAAGGATTAAAAGAAAAAAAAGTTCTCTCTCTCGCCTTTCCGCCCCTTAAATTTTTAGAGTCGGAGGAAAGAAGAAAAGAGTGTCGTGGCTCGTTGCGAAACTGTTACTACTTTTTGTGCTGCTCCTTCTCTCCGGCTTCTTCTCCGGCTCGGAGACCGCGTTGGTTAGGATCGGGAAGGTAAAAGCGCGGGCGTTGCTGAAGCGCGGCGTGAAAGGGGCAGAGACGATTGACAAATTTGTGAGCGAGCCCGAGACGATGCTCACGACCGTTCTTATCGGGAACAATGTCGTAAATATCGCAGCCTCGGCACTCGCGACTTCAATCGCGATTGACTTTTTTGGCAGTTACGGAGCGGCGGTTGCGACGGGCGTGATGACTTTTTTAATTCTCACTTTCGCAGAAATAATGCCCAAGACGATTGCAGTGCACCACGCCGAGCGGATTTCGCTACTCATTTCAAAGCCGATGGGAATTTTGACTGCGGTCTTTCAGCCGCTCATAAAAGCCACTTCCCTGGTCACTGGTGCGGTTACCGCTGCTTTAGAGCGGCTTTTTGGCGTAAAACTCTCTCGGCAGAGGCGGTTAATGACCGAGGAGGAGGTGGAGACGATGTTGGAGATTGGCGAGGAGGAGGGGGCGATTGAGGAGGACGAGAAGGAAATGATGAAGGGTGTGTTGAGGCTTGATGAGGTAGTGGTAAAGAATGTAATGGTGCCGCGGGAGGAGATGGTTTGCCTGGAGGCCAGTCAGCCCGTGAGTGCAGCGTTGGAAATAATAAAGACCAGCGGCTACTCCAGAATTCCTGTTTTAGATTCAAATTTAACTCTTAATCTAAATCAGTATTTAAATCTAAATTTGAAGAGCTCAAAAGAGACAAGAGGCAAAGTTGTGGGCGTCTTGTACGCCAAGGATTTACTAATTCGGGTGGCTGGGAAGGGGGAGAGTGCGAAGGAACCGCTGAGAAAGTTTATGAAGACGCCTTATTTCGTGCCTGAGTCAAAGCGGGTGGACGACCTTCTCGCAGAGTTTCAGAAGGGCAAGTTCCACCTCGCGATTGTAGTAGACGAGGAGGGGAGGACGAAGGGTTTGGTAAGTTTGGAGGACCTTTTGGAGGTGATTGTGGGCAGTATTTATGACGAATACGACACGATAAAGACAAGAGAAAAACGATGAAAGAATACGAAGTGAGGTGCATAAAATGTGGTGCGAGGTTCGCCAAAGAAGAGGTTGTTTACACTTGCAGGCACTGCGGTGGTCTGCTTGAGATAAAATACGACTACTCGGAAATTGACGCAGAGCGGGTGGTCAAGGGAGCGGTTAGGGGAGTCGAGGGAAAAGCAAGCGAGGGAAAAGCAAGAAGAGGTGTGTGGCGGTTTCGGGAGTTGCTGCCCTTCGCTGAGGAGACGGCGCCAGTAACGATAAACGAGGGCGAGACGCCGTTGTACAGGTGCGAGAGGCTTGCAGAGTTCGTTGGTCTTGAAACAGGGGAGTTGTGGGTAAAGCACGAGGGGCTGAACCCCTCGGGGTCGTTCAAAGACCGTGGAATGACGGTTGGCGTAACAAAAGCGGTGGAGCTGGGCGTCAGGGGCGTGGCGTGTGCGTCTACGGGGAACACCTCGGCGTCGCTTGCGATTTTCGCTGCGAGAGCCGGTCTTCCGTGCTACGTTCTGCTGCCGAGGGGAAAAGTGGCGTTGGGCAAGGTAGCACAGGCGGTAATTCACGGTGCAAGGGTCTTCTCGCTGCGGGGGAATTTTGACGACGCTCTGCGGGTCGTTCGGGCGTTGTGCGAGGAGGAGCGGCTTTACCTGTTGAACTCGGTGAACCCTTACAGGCTGGAGGGGCAGAAGACGCTCGCGTTCGAAGTCGCCGAGGCGTTCGGCTGGCAGGCTCCGGACCGTGTTGTTCTGCCTGTCGGGAACGCGGGGAACATTAGTGCGATTTTCAAGGGCTTCGTGGAGTTGAAGCGGCTCGGAATTACTGACTCGGTGCCGAAAATGACGGGCATTCAGGCGGAGGGTGCGAAGCCTGTGGTTCGGGCGTTCAAGGAGGGAAGGGCGGAAATTGTCCCAGAAGAGAAGCCAGAGACGATTGCGTCTGCGATTAGAATCGGCGACCCTGTGAATGCGGCGAAGGCGTTGCAGGCGATTCGAGACTCGGACGGCGTCGCAGAAGCGGTAACCGACGAAGAAATAACAGAGGCACAGGTCGCGTTGGCGAGACTTGAGGGAATTGGCGTGGAGCCTGCGAGTGCTGCTTCGGTCGCGGGGCTGAAGAAGCTGGTTGCGGAGGGTGAAGGCGAGATTGAAGAGGGCGAAATTGAAAAGGGCGAGAGGGTCGTCTGCGTTACTACTGGGCATCTGCTGAAGGACCCGGAACGCGTGATAAAAATATGCGAGGTGCCGACCGAGGTGGACGCGGAAGTGGATGCGGTGCGGCGGCAGCTGTTGAAGGGGGTGTAAAAAAAGAGGAGTAAATGAAAAGGAGAGTACGGGCGTCGGCTCCTGCGAAGGTAATTCTGTTTGGAGAGCATTTTGTGGTGTTCGGTAAGCGGGCGTTAGCAACTGCCGTAAACCGACGGCTCGTGGTTGAGGTCTCTGAAAAGGACGGAAATGGAAGAAGCGGAAAAGGGGGGTACCACATAAAAATCGAGAACATTCCTACTTTCGGCTTGGAGGTGGACTTGTTCAGAGGAGAAAAAGGAGAAAAAGGAGAAGAAGGAGAAGAAGGAGGAAGGGGGGAGGCATTGCCGTACAAAGACTACGGCGAAGCGACAAAAGCGATCGCGTACGTCAAGGAGTCGATAAAATATCTTGAGGAGAGCTACGGAATAAATCGGGAAGGAGGAGGAGTAGAAATAGAAATAAAGTCTGAAATACCGCTCTCTGCGGGGTTGGGCTCGTCTGCAGCGACTTGTGTTGCAACAGTCGCGGCGCTGAAAGAGTTTTTTGGTTGGGGCGTGGGGGGAGGAGAAGGGGATTTAGAAGCGGATTTAGAAACGGATTTAGAAGCGGTAAGAGAGGACGCACACCGTGTTGAGCTCGCAGTTCAAGGTGCTGCCAGCCCTGTTGACACTGCGATTTCAACCTACGGCGGGTCGGTTCTGGTGGAGCAGGGGGAGGTGAAGCGACTGCGTTTGGCTGGGCTAACAGGTCTAAATCTGCTTGTGGGCTGCGTTGGCTGCCTGCCGTTGAGCAGGGGTACTTCTGATTTTGGTTTAAAGACAAAGAAGATTGTAGAGCAGGTGAAGGCACGAAAAGAGACTTTTAAGCGGATTTTTGATTCTCTACTCGAGGCTTCGGAAGAGACGACGGCAGAGGCGGTTGCGGCGTTGAGAGAGCGGAATTTCGTGAGGCTCGGTGCGCTGATGAACATAAATCACGGCTTGCTGGACGCGATTGGCGTGGTTCCGAGACGGCTGAGCGAGCTCGCTAAGGTCTCACAAGAGTTGGGTGCGTTGGGCGCTAAAGTTACAGGAGCTGGCGGTTTGGACGAAATGGGCGGCGTAGGCTCTGTTTTGGTACTGCCTGGAGCGGTAGGGAGGGGTAAAATAAAAACTGCGATGGAAATTGCAGGTGCGCTCGTTTTGGATGTGAAGACAGGCGGAGAGGGGCTGAAAATAGAAGAAAAATTTGATTACAATTCGTAATTCATTTTTTATCTTTACGAAATAATGAAAAAAAGACGAGAGAAGAGGGACGAATGCGGATAGAAAGAGCGCGAGGTACGAGGGATTTTCTGCCTGCCGAGATGAGAAAGAGGCGGGAAATGGAAGACCTGATGCGTGAGACTGCGGAGCGGTGGGGCTACGGAGAGGTGAGGACGCCCACTTTTGAACTCGCTGAACTCTTTACGCTCAAGTCCGGCGAGGAGGTGCTGAAGGAAATGTACGAGTTCAGGGACAAAGGCGGGCGGCACTTGGCACTGCGACCCGAACTCACGGCGCCTGTGGTAAGAATGTTTGTGAACGAGTTAAAGATGTTGCCGAAGCCGACGAAGGTTTACTACTTCGGGAACTGCTTCAGGTACGAGGAGCCGCAGCGAGCCCGCTACCGCGAGTTCTGGCAGTTCGGCGCCGAAATCATCGGGTCCGACCGTCCCGAGGCTCAGGCGGAAATTATCGCTCTCACGTCGGAAATCCTGAAGTCGTTGGGCGTGAGCAAAGAGGCAGAACTTCAGGTGGGGCAGGTGGGCTTGCTGCGAGGACTACTGCGAGGGGCGGGGCTTGAAGAAGGCAAAATAAACAAGGTGATGCGGCTGTTAGACAAGGGCAAGAGAGAAGAGGTTGCAGAGGTTTTGAGCGAGGCTGGGGAGGCGGGAGAGAAGCAGGAGTTGGCAGGGGATTTGACGCACCTGACAGGTTTGAGAGGCGAGGAGGCTTTGAAGGAGGCACGCAGAATTGTCCTTTCAGAAAGCGGTAGTGCGAGCGGTAGTGCGAGCGGTAGTGCGAGTGGCAGTGCGTTGAAGGAGTTGGAGGAGTTAGAGGAGCTGTTGCGGCTCCTTGATTTTTACGAGGTCCGCTACACTTTAAATCTGGGAATTGCACGGGGCTTGGACTACTACACAGGAATGGTCTTTGAAATCTACGAAGCGGGAGGCAGGCAGGGCAAGTTGGGAGCACAGAGCCAAATCTGCGGTGGTGGCTCCTACCAGCTGGCGGCTCTCTTCGGTGGTGGCGAGGTCGCTTCTACGGGTTTTGCTTTCGGGTTTGACCGACTGGTGGAAATGTTCAGTCCAGAAAAGGAGGGCGAGGATTTAAGGAGGTCGAAGGTGGTGGTGGTGCCGATTCGCGAGAGAACAGCAACCGTAGGCGGAGACAGAGACGGCGAGGTGCTCAAAACCGCGATAAAAATAGCCTCCCGACTGAGAGAGTTCGTCCCCACTTACTTGGATGTGATGGGCAGGAATGTCGGTGCTCAAATGTCTTACGCCAATTCCACCGCCGCTTCGTTCGCCGTGCTCGTGGGCAGGGAAGAAGTGCGGGAAGGGAAAGTGACATTGAAAAATCTTGAGACAGGGGAGCAGGAGAGCAGGAGCGTTCGTCAGGCTATTTCCTTGCTGTCTTCTTCGCTGTCCTCGCCAAGTCGCAGAAATACTTAACCGTGCAGGCGTGTTCGACCGAGCTGAGAATCACGAACGCCTCGTCCACCGTCGCCCCGCGAGCGAAGGTGCCGTGACCCCGAACCACGAGACCCTTGTGATCGCGGAGAGCGCGGGCGGCGTTTCTCGCCAACTCGTCCGACCCGATTCCGCCAGTTACGACCGGGATTTCGTGCAGAAAATAAACGCTCTCCGAATCTTCAGGCACAATTTCCCCCTCCTCCTCTCCAGCCTCCCCCTCCTCCTCCCCAGCCTCGCAGCAGAGCAGCGAGAGCACCACCGCGAACCGCGAGTGCCCGTGCAAAACCGCGAGTGCCGAGGTCTGCTTGTAAATCGCACGGTGAACGTTCACTTCTGACGAGGCAATTACATCAAGTTCGTCCGGCGTGGCAGCGTCCACGGGGACAGAAACAATCTGCCCCTCAAGTTCGTCAAGCAGGCTTCCGGTCGTGCTGATTAGCATTTGGTCGCCCACTCGCTTGCTAACATTCCCGAAATGCGAGTGCACCAACCTCGACTCCACCATTTTCCTGCCGTATTTTATCAGTTCTTGCATTTTATCATCGTTATTAATTTTTAAAAAAAGAAGGGACAGAAAAAAGAAAAAGAAAAAGAAAAGGAAAGAAATGAAAATAGTTGCAGGAATCTCGGCACGGGTTTTGGCAGCGAGAATTGCAACCGCAGTGGGAGGGGGCTGCAAAGTTGCCGCCTGCGAGTTCAAGCGGTTTCCTGACGGAGAATTGTACACGAGGGTGGCGGACGACTTAAAAGGCGAGGAAGTGGTCGTCGTGCAGAGCGTCAGAACCGACTCCGACTTGGTCTGCCTCTTGCAACTGCTCGACGCCGTGGGAGGAGGAGAAGGAGGAGGAGGAGAAGAAGCGAGCAGAATAAGAGTTGTCATTCCTTATTTGGGCTACGCAAGGCAGGACAAGCGGTTTAAGCCCGGCGAAGCAGTCTCTTCAAGGGCAGTTGCGAGGAGCATTAGCGCTGCTGCTGGTGCTGGCGTAGTTGAAGAGATTTTAGTGGTTAATCCGCACAACAGTGGCGTCTTGCGGTATTTCGACGCAAAGACGACCGAGTTGGACGCCTCTCCACTGCTCGGCGGTTTTGTGGCGAAGAAGGAAGAGGAAGAGGAGGGGGAGGAGGTGGAGAAGGAGGAGGTGGAGGAGAAGACGAGGAAAAGGTCGTTGGGAGAAGTAGTTGTGGGACCAGACGAAGGAGCGGCGGGGTTGGCGAAGGTGGTTGCGGCTCCCTACGGCTTAGACTACGATGTCTTGGAGAAGCGGAGGATTAGCGGTGCGGAAGTAGAAATAAAGCCGAAGGAGCTGAGCGTGGCAGGCAGAAATGTCGTCATCGTGGACGACATAATCTCCACAGGAGGCACAATCGCAGAAGCCGCGACTCTACTAAAAGCACAGGGAGCGAACGAAATCTCTGTTGCCTGCGTGCACGGTGTTTTTGAAAATGTGCCGAACGCAGTCCCGCGAATGCTCCGCGCGGGCGTCAAAGAAATTGTCGCAACCGACACGATTGAATCAGAGTTCAGCAGAATAAGCGTAGCGAGGCTGGTTGCGGAGGCGTTAAAAATTTGACCGCCTTACCTTTACATTTTGCTGTCCTCCCCCTCACCCAAACACTGCATAAAAACACCTTCAGGCTTGTCCTTCACGGTTTGGTAGACGATAAAAGTCTCGGTCCGCTCGACAGCGCCGAAAGAGTGCATTTCCCTCAAGAACACCGTCATTTCGTCCTTGCTCCCGAAGAGGAGTTCGAGGAAGAAGTCGAACCTGCCGAAGAGGAGTTGAATTTTTCTCACATTTTTGCTGCTCCTCAAGAACGCCACGAGCTCGTTTCTCAACCGCTCCTCGGGCTTCGCGATGAGCAGGACATAAGCGTTGAAAGAAAAACCGAGCTTTTCAGCGTCCAAACACGCTGAAAAACCTCTTACAACGCCTGCTTCTGACAGCCGTCTCACGCGTTCAAAAGCCACTTGTCGACTTACTCCGCACCGTCGCCCGAGTTCCGAGTAGGAGAGCCTGCCGTTCTCGAGCAACCCCCTCAAAATGCATTTGTCCTTCTCCTTCAGTTTCATTTCGTCGTTTGTCAAATTTAGGTTTAAAGATTTTTATAAAAGGTCGTGTTTTATATTTTTGACGCAAGATGAAAACTGAAAGAGACGAAAAAAGATTGGAGAGGCTAAAAGAGAGATTAGGAGAAGGAGTAGGGGCAGAGAACTACCGGAAACTCAGCAAAATCGCTAACCCAGAGCTGCACCTGTTCGTCGCCAAGTACGTTGAACTCTGCGACCCGGAGAAGGTCTTCGTCTGCACTGACGCGCCCGCAGACATTCAGTACGTCAGGCGAGAGGCAGTAAGAGCGGGCGAGGAGCAGGAACTTGCGACGCCAGGACACACGGTTCATTTCGACGGCTACTACGACCAAGCACGGGACAAGAAGAACACCAAGTTCCTTCTGCCCGAAGGCGTTGATTTGGGTCCCGGCATAAACGCGACGGAACGGGAGGCGGGGCTCGCTGAGATTCACGAAATCCTGCGAGGAATTATGCAGGGGAAGCAGTTGTTCGTGCGGTTCTTCTGTTTGGGTCCGCTAAAATCCGAGTTCTCAATTCCCGCGGTTCAACTCACCGACTCCGCTTACGTCGCCCACTCCGAGGATTTGTTGTACAGGCAGGGCTACGAGGAGTTCGTGCGGTTGGGGGAGAGGGCACGGTTCTTCAAGTTCGTGCATTCTGCGGGCGAGTTGGACGGGCGGAAGACCTCCAAGAACATCGAGAAACGCAGGGTTTTCATCGACCTTGAGGACGAGACGGTTTTTAGCGCGAACACGCAGTACGGGGGGAACACGATTGGACTGAAGAAGTTGGCGATGCGGCCGGCGATAAAAAGGGCGTCAAGAGAGGGCTGGCTGACCGAGCATATGTTTATTATGGGCGTGCACGGTCCTTCGGGGCGCGTAACTTATTTCACGGGTGCGTTTCCCTCACTCTGCGGCAAGACCTCCACTTCAATGCTGCCCGGCGAGACGATTGTCGGTGACGACATCGCTTACCTCAGGAGCAGGGACGGAGAGGTGCGTGCGGTAAATCCTGAGAAGGGCGTCTTTGGGATAATTCAAGGCGTGAACTCGGAGGACGACCCGCTGATTTGGAGGACGCTGCACAGCCCGGGCGAGATTATTTTCTCAAATGTGTTGGTCACTGAGGAGGGGGGCGTTCACTGGATTGGGAAGGACGAAGAGGAGCCAAAATCTGGATTTCACCACTCTGGCGAGTGGAAGCCGGGAAAGCTCGACGACGAGGGGTTTGAAATCTCGCTCTCGCATCCAAACGCCAGGTTCACGCTTGACCTCCAGCTGCTCGAGAATGTGGACCCTGCGCTCAACGACCCCGAGGGCGTGGCGGTAGGGGGAATAATTTACGGCGGCAGGGACTCGGACACGAAGGTGCCGGTTGAGCGGTCGTTCGACTGGGTGCACGGCGTCGTCACGATGGGTGCTGCGCTGGAGTCCGAGACGACGGCAGCGACGCTTGGAAAAGAGGGGGTGCGGAAAATTAATCCGATGTCAAACCTTGACTTCCTCTCGATTCCGCTCGGCAAATATATTAAAAATCATTTGGAGTTCGGTGCAGGGTTGGAGAACCCGCCGCCGATTTTCTCGGTGAATTATTTCCTGCGAGACCGCAACCGCGAGGGTAAATTCACGAACGAGAAAGCCGACAAGGCGGTCTGGCTGAAATGGATGGAGTTGAGTTCGCACGGCGAGGTTGAGGCGCTGGAAACGCCTACGGGGCTCGTCCCGAAATACGAGGACCTCAAGCGGCTGTTCAGAGCGGTGCTTGGCAAGGAATATTCCAAGGAGGACTACGCTCGACAGTTCACGGTCCGAGTCGCCGAGAATTTAGCCAAAATCAAGCGGGTGGTGGAGTTCTACAAGACGAAAGTTCCTGACACGCCGAAGGTCGTGTTTGAGGTTCTGGAGGAGCAGAGGCGGAGGCTGAAGTCTTCTCTTTAAACCTTTCTTTAAGAACCATTCTTTAAAAAGAAAGCTTTGCTAAAGAAAGAAGAGGAAAGGCAGAAGAGGGAAAAATGTTGGAAATTTGTGTTTACGGGCGGGGAGGGCAGGGCGGAGTTACGTTGGCGGAGTTGGTCGCACACGCAGCCATCTCGGAGGGCAAGCACGCCCAATCAATGCCCTCGTTCGGTCCCGAGCGGCGAGGAGCGCCGGTTCTCGCGTTCCTGCGTGTTAGCGGGCAAGAGGAGGGGCGGATAAAAATACGGGCAGAGGTCGTAGAGCCGGACGTTTTGGTCGTTCTTGACCCGGGGTTACTTCAGGTCGGCAGTGTCGTCTCGCGTCTAAAGAAAAGCGGAACAGCGGTGGTCAACACGAAGAAGACGCACGAGGCGATGAAATCCAAGTTTGAGGGAGAGGGAGGAGGGGGAGAGGGCGTGAAAAGAGTAGCAAAAGTAGCGACAGTGGACGCGATGGGAATTGCAAGGGCGGTTCTGGGACTGCCGATTGTAAATACGACGATGATTGGGGCGTTGGTGAAGGCGACGGGGGTCGTTGAGTTGGCGTCGCTGGAGGAGCCGATGCAGGAGCGGTTCGGGAAGGTTGCAGCGAAGAACGTTGCAGCGATGAAAAAGGCATACGAGGAGACGGAGGTGAGTTAAAATGAGTGGAGGAGAATTAGGTTGGAGGGATTTGGAGGTTGGTTTCGTGGTTACCGAGCCTGGCAACGCTGCGGCGTACAAGACTGGCGACTGGCGGTCGGAGAAGCCGGTGCGAGAGAATGAGAAGTGCATAAAATGCGGGATTTGTTTCATTTACTGCCCCGAGGCGTGCATTGAGGAGACCGAGGACGGGTTTTTTGAGGCGAACCTGTTTTACTGTAAGGGCTGTGGGATTTGTGCGCACGAGTGCCCGAGAGCGGTGATAACGATGGTTGAGGAGGCGGAGGAGTAAGAGAAAGCGGAAATTTGAGGAGGGTTAAGATGGGTGGGCGGGGTTTAAAAGAAGAGGAGGCGAAAAGAGTGGAAGTCTCGAACGAGGACACCTACGAGAGCGTGCTGGAGAGACTGGGGATAAATCCGGTGGAGGTGGTCGTGCTTCGCGACGGCAAGCCGGTGCCGGAGGACGAGAAAGTAGTTGTTAGTGGGAAAAAGGGAGAGGTAAAAATAAAGATCGTCAGAATTGTGTCCGGCGGGTAAAAAGTAAAGAAAAGAAGAAAGGGGAGGGATAAAATGGGGGGCAACCTTTTGAAGGGCTTGGCGGTCTTGGGTGTGGTTCTGTTCTTAGCGATGCTCGTAAGTTGCGTGGTGCCTTGTGTTGCGGTTAATGGAGAATTGGGTGAGAAGAAAATGAAGGAGCCGTCAAGCACTCTGACGCTGACCGTCCTGAACGAGACGACCGCATTCGGAGAGTGGCGCATTTTTTATCCCTGCGAGCACGCAGGGGTGGGAGCGGGACACCTGCGGTTTGCACACGAACTGCTTGAAAATAACAGAGAGGGCGTTGAGAAGGGAATGGAAGACCTCTTCTTGCAGGATGTTGAGGCGGTACAAATCGCAAAAGAGGACGAGACCCTCGTCGTTCGATTCAATCTTAAAGCAGACTACACAAACGGTTTTGCGACAGGAAAGTACAAATCCAGCTACGAACTTGCCGAATATTCGCCGACTTTTGTAAGTGTTTTAAAGATTGTGCTGCCTCAAGAAAAGAGAGTAGTAAGCGTGAACCCAGGACCAAACGAGTTCAAAGTGAGTGAGAAGGAGAATGAACTGGTGTATTTTGACTACAATTGGATTTACCCGTTGGAAATCGGCTACGCGGAAAAATCGGGTGCTGGTGTGCCTAAAATCGGAAAAGAGTGGAAGTTGCCGAAACTCCCTTCTTCTGCCGATATTCTTGGTGGAGAGGAAGAGGAGGGTTTTAGAGAAATACCTGGAAATGATTATTCACGCTTTGCGGGACCTGGTCTTTGGGTTGGCACTGGGACAGACTCGGTTCCTGGGACTTCTAAAACCGCAAAGGGGGTTGCAAACGAGTACAAGCCGTGGTTGTATTTGTGGAGTTCAATCCTTGATCAATGCCCGGATGCTGTCTTTTATCGTGTTGTCAAAGGATATGATGTTTATGCGGGATTTGATGCATTTTTGATACAATATTTTGCATATTGGGAGTGCCAAGATTGTGTCCCTGGGCACGACCACGATTATGAGCCAATCTTCGTCTGGGTGAAAAATATTGGGAAAAGACCTTACAGGGTGGCTTACGACCACTGGGATTTGTCAAATTGCCACACGCACGAGATACACAGAAACAAATCTTATCTCTGGTCTTCTACCTCAGACGGCGTGTATGAAGTCCCTGAAGGCACGCACACAAACGAGAAGGCTTACTACCCCTTCGGGAACGCGTCTTACAACGGCGATGATTTTGGCGCCGAGTTAATTCTTCATACTCTTCCTGCCTCGCTCCAAAACAACTGGGACGTGAATCATGTCAGGCTCGGAATAACAAACTGCTGGCACACTTTCGATACTGATATCACTGGTTCAAACTGTGGCGATTATTCATTAGCGCCTCTAAACGATAATGAATTGATAACAGCATATCGTCTCGAACTGGATGAGATTGACATAATTTGGTGTCTCTGCGGTATCGAGGCGTTTAAATACGATGTCTCAGACCTTTTGAGTGGGTCTTCTGGGAAGACCACTACCACAGAGACCACGAATTCCCCTCGCTCTCTGCGGCGATAAATTCGGCGGTAGTGAACGGCGGAGGTGAAGAACTGACAGTAGAAGTCTCGGTGCTTTACGACAATACAGCCGCGGGCGGGTCATCAGGGAACGCGCTCACGGGTTTGTGGAAGGACAGGTTCTCTGCCGCGGTAGACGGCGAGTTAATCGGAAGTCCGCGGAGTGTGACCGAAACCGCTGCCGGTCGCTACACCGTGAAATTCGATCTCTGTGGGACGAGTCCAGGCACCTACACCTTGGCGTTGAATGTAGCAGACAATTTGAATCACAACTTCGCGGTTGACGACGAAACAATTCTTGTCCAAAACAGCCTGCCGACTGCGGATTTCTACTTCTCGCCTTCGCTTCCTTTTGTGGGTGCAGTAGTGAGATTTGACGCTTCAAGTTCCGAAGATTTTGACGGTTCTATCGTCTCTTACGAGTGGGAGTTCGGTGATGAAAAAAAGGGAACAGGAGTGCTTGTAACACACTCGTACTCGGAGCCGGGTAGTTACGCGGTGTCTTTGAAGGTAACAGACGACGACGGCGCCACCGACAGAACAACAAAAACGATTGCGGTTAGCGAAGTTTCAAATGTTATTTATGTTCCTGATAACTACGCAACGATTCGAGCCGCGGTGTACGCTGCAAATGCAGGGAACACAATCATCGTCCGCGATGGCACCTACACCGAGAATGTGAGGATAGGCAAGCGTTTAACCGTTAGGTCAGAGAACGGTTCTGAGAGAACGACTGTTCAAGCTTGGTCTTCAGACGACCATGTCTTTGAGGTTGCCGCGGATTTCGTGAACATCTCAGGATTCACTGTAGTCGGGACAACTGACTATGCTGCTGGAATACTCCTTAAATACACGGATTACTGTAATATCTCTAACAACAACTGCTCTTACAACTCTCGTGGCATTTACCTCGAGTGGGGTTCAAACAACAACAGCGTCTCGAACAACACCTGCTCTTTCAACGAAGACTGCGGCATCTCCCTCTGGTTTTCACCCAACAACAGCATCTCAGACAACACCTGCTCTTTCAACAACACCTGCTCTTTCAACGGCCTGGGTATCTTCTTGTATGGGTCAACCAACAACGACCTAACAAACAACAACTGCTCTTTCAACGAATACCGCGGCATCTCCCTCCACTCAACCAACAACACTTTAAGGAACAACCGAATGTCCTACAACCGCTACAACTTCGATGCCTGGGGCGGCGCCTGGGCCGTGGAGAACGATGTAGACACGAGCAACCTCGTTGACGGAAGACCGATTTACTACCTCATCGGCGCTTCCGACGCTGTTATCGATGCAGAGACAAATGCAGGCACGGTCTACTGCATTGACTGCGAGAATATAACTGTAAAAGACCTGACACTCACGAACAACAGCAAAGGCATCTATTTCTTTAACACCACGAACTCAAGAATACAGAACAACAACTGCTCTTTCAACGGCTACGGCATCCAGCTCTACGACTCAGACAGCAACAGCATCTCTAACAACAACTGTTCTTACAACTACTTTAGTGGCATCGTACTCTGGCGTTCAACCACCAACAGCATCGCCAACAACACCTGCTCTTACAACGAGCATGGTGATGGAATCTTGCTCTACTATTCGGACGACAGCAGCATAACAAACAACACCTGCTCTTACAACGAGTATGGTGATGGCATCGTCCTCGAGGATTCAAAAGGCAACAGCATCGTCAATAACACATGCTCTCACAACTACGACTATGGCATCGTCCTCGAGCGTTCAACCGGCAACAACATCTACCTGAACAATTTCATCAAAAACACAGTTAGTGCTCTTTCTTGGGGACGCAACACCTGGGACACACTCACAAAACAAACCTACAGCTACAAAGGAAAAACCTACACCAACTATTTAGGCAACTACTGGGACGACTACGAGGGAAGCGACGCGGACGGAGACGGAATCGGTGAGACTGCTTACCGTATAGACTACGATGATAAAGACAAATATCCGTTGATGGAGCGGTGGGAGATTTACTTTGAAGAAGAGAACAAACCGCCGGTAGCGGAGTTCAGCTACTCGCCGGAGGAGCCGGAGGAAAAAGAGGAGGTGAGATTTAACGGCACTGCCTCTTACGACGAAGACGGAGCGGTAGAGGGTTACGAGTGGGAGTTCGGGGACGGAGAGAGCGCGGCGGCAGGAGAAGAAGTGGCACACGCTTACCGCGCTGCGGGGAGCTACGAGGTGAATTTAACGGTAACAGACGAAGACGGAGCGAAGAACAGAACGGCAAAAGTAGTGAGGGTAAGAGAGGAAGCGAAGCCGACGGTCTCGATTGCAACAGACAAGCGGGAGTACACCGCAGGCGAAGAGATGCAAATAAACCTAACGATTGCGAATCCGACGGAGGAGTGGCAGCCTGTTATTTTCGCCTGGTGCCTTGACCTGCCGGACTACCACTTTCAATACTGGCTAATGAAAGAATCGCTTTACCTGCCGCCAGGGTACGAGGAGAAGTTCGCGATTCCGCTTAAGGTCGGCGACTACGGGTTCGAGTTCAACGCATCGTGGTTCGTCGCTCTTTACAACACGACGACATTTGAGGTTATTTCGGAAGACACAGCGGACTGGCGGTTCATGTCAGGGACAGGTAAGACGGCGGAAGGAGAAAGGATGCCGGAAGCAAAAGAGATGGTAGAGGAAATGAAGAAGACAATAGAGACAAATTTGACGGTTCTCAGTGAGATTTTTGTAGAAGCATAGGTTTTTCTTATCTTTTCTAAAAAGAAAAGGTGTAAAGAGAAAATGTCACACGAAATAAACACAAATGTAAGTCCAGGTGAAGGCATAGTACAAAAGGCGAAGAGAGCGAAGACCGCAGCGATTAAATTGGCGAACGCGACTGCGGACGAGAAGAACGAGGCACTGCTCGGAATCGCGGATTCGATTGAAAAAAACCGAGACCAAATTCTCGCAGCAAACAAGAAGGATCTTGAAGTCGCCACGGGCTTAACAGAGGCAGGAAAAATGTCCAAAGCCCTGCTCGACAGACTAAAGTTGGACGACGCCAAAATAGACGAGATTGTGAGGAGCGTGCGGGATGTGGCGAGGTTAGAAGACCCGGTTGGGAAGACGCTCTCCGCGATTGAGTTGGACGAGGGTTTGGAACTCTTTCAGGTCTCCTGCCCAATCGGCGTAATCGGAGCGGTCTTCGAGTCGAGACCGGATGTTTTGGTGCAGATTTCCTCGCTCTGCCTGAAGACAGGCAACGCGGTGCTGCTGAAAGGCGGGTCCGAAGCACGCAACTCGAACGAGGCTCTCTTTGAGGTGGTGCGAGAAGCGTCGGTGTCGAACGGGAACGGGTCGGAAGGGGTTGGTGGAGTTCCGGACGGCTGGGTTCAACTGCTCGAGACGCGGGAGGAGGTTGGAGAAATGTTAAAGTTGAGCGACTACATTGACCTGCTGGTGCCGCGGGGGAGTGAGGAGTTTGTGAAGTTTATTCAGAACAACACCAACATTATGGTTTTGGGGCATTCAGAGGGCGTGTGCAGTGTTTTCGTTGACCGCGACGCGGACTTGAAAATGGCGGAGGAGGTTTGCTACGACTCCAAAGTTCAGTACCCCGCGGTCTGCAACGCTGCGGAGACACTGCTCGTGGATTCCGCGGTTGCGAGCGAGTTCCTCCCCCGAATGGTTGAGCGGTTCCTTGAGGCAGGGGTCGAGGTCAGGGGCTGTTCAAGAACGCTTGGCTTTTTTGACGGGGCGGGAGACGGGGAGGGAGACGGAAAGGGAGACGGGAAGGAAAAAGGGAAGGAAAAAGGGAAGGAAAAGTTGAAGCCCGCGTCCGAAGAGGACTGGCGGACCGAGTACAACGATTTAATCATTTCTGTCAGGGTAGTAGACGGCGTGGACGAGGCAGTCGCTCACATCAACCGCTACGGCTCGGGACACACCGACGCGATCGTGACCGAGAACAAGGAGACCGCACTCAAGTTCCTGCGGTTCGTTGACTCCTCCTCGGTGATGCAGAACGCCTCAACGCGGTTCAGCGACGGGTTCAGGTACGGCAAGGGCGCCGAAGTCGGAATCAGCACGAACAAGGTGCACGCACGCGGGCCCGTCGGGTTGGAGGGGCTGGTAATTTACAAGTATTTGCTGCTCGGCAAAGGGCACGCAGTCGCACCCTACACAGGCTCTAACGCTAAACCGTTCTCGCACAAACCGCTCTCGAAAAGTTTTTAGGAAAATTTAGTAAAGCTTTCTCTGTCAAAGGAAAGTTTGCAGCAAGCAGCCTGCGAGGACAATTTGGCGTTGCCTCTCGGTGAGTTCGCAGCCGACCTCGAACTCCAGCCCTCTCGTGCAGTCCCTCACACTCAGCTTCTCGTTCCTTGCTAACCGCTCTCTTACACTCGGAATCTCAAGTTCGTCCCCCTCGTGCAGTGCCTCGTAGTCGGCTGCCGAGCGGAAGGAGAGCGGTAGAATTCCGAAATTGACGAGGTTCGCAGCGTGAATTCGCTCGAACGACTTCGCAAGCACCGCCTTCACACCCAAGAAAGCGGGGCACAACGCCGCGTGTTCTCTTGACGAGCCCTGACCGTAGCTCTCGCCTGCTACGATGAAGTTGTGCTTCCCTGCGTTCTTGTTGCCGAGTGCGCGTTTGTAGAAGTCGCTGTCCAGCGGTTCAAAGACGAACTCGGCGTATTTCGGGATGTTTGACCTGTATTTCATTCTGCTGCCCGCGGGCATAATGTGGTCGGTCGTGATTTTGTCGCCGACCTTGATTGCGACCGCTCCAGAGAGGGTCTCGGGCAGCGGCGAAGTCGTGGGTGGCTCGCCGATGTTCGGTCCTCTGTAAATCTGAACAGCGTTGGAAATGCTGGTGTTGGAAGGCTGCAGAATCAGGCTGTCGTCGGTGTAAAATCTCTCGGGCATCTTTACCTGCGGGCACTCAATTCCCAAGTCCAAACTTCGCGGGTCGGTAATTTTCCCGACGACGGCTGTCGCCGCAGCGGTCTCCGGGCTGACCAAGAAGACCTTCGCGGTCTTTGTCCCAGACCGCCCCTCAAAGTTCCGGTTGCTCGTCCGCACCGAGACCGCGTCCGTTGCGGGTGCGTAGCAGTTCCCGATGCAGAACCCGCAAGAGCACTCTGCGAGCCTCGCGCCCGCGGAGACGAGGTCTGCCAACGCCCCGTTCCGGCAAATTTCCGCAAGCACCTGCCTTGACCCCGGAGCGACCACAAGTTCCACTTCAGGACTCACTTTCCGCCCCCGCAAAATCCGTGCAACGGTCGTCAGGTCTTTGTAGGACGAGTTGGTGCAACTCCCGATGCAGACCTGACTTACTTCAACCCCCTCCGCCTCCAACTCCCGCACTGTTTTGACATTTCCGGGGCTGTGCGGGCACGCAGCGAGCGGAACAACCTCGCTCAAGTCAATTTCGACCACCGCCTCGTACTCGGATTCGGCGCCCTCGTCCGCCCTCAGCTCAACCCAGTCCGCCGCCCGACCTTGAGCGGTCAGGAACTCCAGCGTCCTCTCGTCGCTTGGAAAGACCGAGGTAGTAACGCCGCACTCCGCACCCATATTTGCGACCGTCGCACGCTCGGGGACTGAGAGCGTCTTCACTCCCTCACCACCGTACTCAAAGACGCAGCCTACGTTCCCCTTCGTCCCGAACCGCTCGAGAACCGTCAGTGCAACGTCCTTCGCAGTCGCCCAAGCCCGCAACGCCCCGCTCAACTCCACCCGCACCACTCTCGGGCACGCGAGGTAGAACGGACCGCCAGCCAACGCAACTGCAACGTCCAGCCCACCCGCACCGACCGCGAACATTCCCAGCCCCCCGCAAGTCGGCGTGTGGCTGTCCGAACCCAGCAGTGTCTTCCCTGGCTTCCCGAACCGCTCGAGGTGGACTTGGTGGCAAATCCCGTTCCCTGCCTTCGAGAAGAGCAGCCCGTACTTCGCCGCAACGCTCCGCAAGTAGCGGTGGTCGTCCGCGTTCTCGAACCCCGCCTGCACGGTGTTGTGGTCAACGTAACTCACCGAGAGCTCGGTCTTCACACGCTCAAGTTCAACGCCCAACGCCACCAAAGCCTCGAACTGCAAGTAAGCCAGCGTCCCTGTTGCGTCCTGCGTCAAGGTCTGGTCGATTTTAATCGCAACCTCCTCTCTCGGCTCCAGTCCTGACCCGCCCTCTACTAAATGCCCCTCCAAAATCTTCCGCGTTATGCTTTTTCGCATTGCAACTATAATGTTGGTAACGCTATTTTTTTAACAATCCTCGTTATTTCGCCAGCTCAAAGAGAATCTCCCGCTGCCGCTTGTGATTTCAAACTGACTGGGGTGAGTGCTTGTTAGAGATTTGCACGCCCTTGGCACGCCCTTGGAACAATTTTAACTCCGACGGCTTTACCAACGCCTCCGTAAAGAACTTCTCGCCCCTCCTCAGTTCTCTAACCCAACCAATCGAGCCCTTAATCTCCGAGCCCTTAATCTCCAAGCCCTTAATCTCTCCGCAGCCCGCAGCCGAGGCACCTGCTGCAGACCGCGAGCAGAAGAAGAGCGACCGCGAAGAGCAGCAGGCTGGAGTAGTCGTGAAAGTACTGCATTGCCACTTCGCCGCCGTAGCGGTCCGCGATGAGAAGCAGTGCGACGAGCCGCGTAACATTTGCAAAGAGTGCGATCGGGAACGCTGCGGAGAAGAGAACCGCCTTTCTGTAAAAACTTGGCGGGCGGCATTTGAGGAGGTAAGCGAGGACTGCCGCCACAGCCAAGAGCGAAATGAGCGTGTGCATTCCGCTGCACGGCACACCGATTACAAAAACCTCCCCGCTGCCGAGTTGGATTTCCGCTCCTACTGTTTTGATTGGGACGCCCAGCGCTCCGAGAGCCAGCGAAGTGTAGCGGGCTGAGAAGGACTGGAGAAGGGTAGTAACGCGGGGCAGGAAAGGTAGCGGAATTCCAAAGACGAGGAAGCAGACTGGGAAGAGGAGTGTCCGCATCGCCGCCGCTCCGCAGAAGTAGAGAACCAAGCCACTTAAGACGAGCAGGAACGAGAGCGCCAAGCCAAACTGCGCCCTCCAGAAGAAGCAGACCGCGTAAACGAGCAAGCCCGCTGCGAGCACGAGCAGCCCGCCTCCTCCTCTTCCTCCTCCTCTTCCTCCTCCTCTTCCTCCTCTTCCTCCTCCTCCCTCGCCCGCTGTCCTAACCTTGAAGAGTTCGTCTCTCTTCGTCCAAGCGACGAACCCGGAGATTAGCGGGACAAGAAAACCGTGCGAGTACGCAGGGTCGCCCAGCCAAGCACCTGCCAGCCAAACGAAAGTGCGGTAGTAAAGAAGGAGAAGCAAAAGGAGGAGAAGCAAAATAAACAAAAGACTAACAACTAACACCGCACTTATGCAAGCCGATTTTGTCTCCCTCTTGGCTGACATCTTTCCTACCGCACGATTTTTGTTATGTTTATTTCGACAATGTCCTCCGCACCCCTGCTCTTCAACTTCGGAATCAAAATATTCACCTCCCCCTTGCTCACCACCGTCTCCACCGCGTAGTAGTTCTGCTCCTGCCCCTGCTCGTAAAGTTTGGAGACGGTCGGCTTCTTCATCGCCGGCAGCACCGAGACCACCTCTCTCAACCGCCCCTCCGCGACATTCATCGTGAGCAACACCTTTCCCCGCGCTTCTACAACGCCAGAGAGCAGTGTCCGAATCTCCTCAATCTCCCGCCTCTTCTCTGCGTCGCCGTGCCACGAATTCTTGTTCGCGATTAATTTCGTGGACGACTCCAGAATCGTCTCAATTATCCGCCAGTTGTTCTTCTGCAGCGTCTCGCCTGTCTCGGTCAGCTCGACAATTCCGTCCATCATATCTTTCGCCTCGGTAGCGCCGTAGGAGAAAAATATCTGCACAGGAATTCCGAGTTGATCGAAGAAGGATTTTGTGAGGTTCGGGTACTCGGTGCTGATTTTGCTCTGTGGCGGTAGGTCTTTTGCGGATTTTATCTCTTTACCTCCTCGGTCGTCGGCTCGGTCTTCCTGCACCGCGAGGACGATTTTCACGCTGCCTTCTTTCTCCGCGATTTTGCTGTAACTCAGGTCTGCCACCTCAACCACCTCCGCTCCCCGCTCCTCTACCCAGTCCTTACCAGTTATCCCAAGATCAAAATACCCCTGCTCAACGAACTCTGGAATCTCCTGCGGTCGCAAAATCTTCACCTTCCCCACCCGAGGGTCGTCAATTCTCGGGCTGTACTCACGGCTTGTTACTTTTACTTCCAAGTCCGCCTGCTTGAGCAAGCGCAGGGTCTGGGCTTCTAAACTGCCTTTCGGAATTGCTACGCTTAACATTTTTGCACCTCTTTCTAATTTCCAATTTACAAAAGTGAACGAGAAGACTAAAAGGTTTGTGCGGCGGAAATTTGGCGAGTACTACGAGAGAGCAGGGGTAAGAGGAAAGGAGAAGGAAAAGGACAAGGAGAAGGAAAAGGACAAGGTCAAGGTCCCGAGGGATTTCTGGAGGAGGGAGTGGGGCTTTGTTCTTTTTGACTCGCATTTTCCTGCGAGGCTCGTGATGAGGCGGCACAAAGCCTTCGCCACCCGCGAGGAGTTGGCGAACTACCTCAGGCGGAACGCCCCTGCCCACGCCTACTACTCGACCGCACTCTACAAAAATCCCGCAGCGGCGAAAATGTCGGACAAAGGCTGGCTTGGGGCGGACTTGATTTTTGACCTTGACGCCGACCACCTCGTGAGCGAGGCAGAGCTTCCGAAATTCTCTTACGAGGACTTGCTGAGGCTCGTGAAGAGAGAGACAGAGAAACTGCTTGATTTTTTGGTCAGCGATTTTGGATTTCGCGAGGAGGAGGTAGAACTGGTCTTTTCAGGCTCACGGGGCTACCACCTGCACGTCAGGTCCGACGAGGTGCGGGGGCTTGGGAGCCGTGAGCGGCGGGAGATCGTGGATTATGTGGGGGCGACTGGGCTGGAGATTGACAGATTTCTGGAGAATCGGACGGTTAGTGGCGGAGAATTTAGAAGTGGTGAAGAGCTCAGGAGGTGCCGCTACTGCAACAAAATCACGAGGAGGCTTGCGTGCCCCGTTTGCGGAAGGGAGACCGCGATTTTAACTTCGAAAGGAAGAGGGAGAGGAGGCAGTCTGAGAATCTCAAACCTTGACGGGTGGGGCAAGCGGCTTCTCAGAGGCTTGACTGAGTTTCTTCACGAAATCGCGGGGCAGGGGGAAGAGGAGAGTCTGAAGGAGCTAAAAAGCGTACTTGGGGTCGGGGAGGGAGACGGGGTTGGAGAGGGAGAAAAGCGGGTGAGGGAAATGTTGAAAATCGCGAAGGACGAGGCAGCGGTTGAAAGAATTGGCAGGGGGCTGCTTGACCAAATTCCAGGATTTTCCAAGTCTGTTTGGCGAGAGATTCTGTCTAAAGTAGCGGTGCGTTTGGAGAAGAGCGAATCCGACGCTCCTGTTACCGCGGACACGAAGCGGCTAATTCGACTGCCCGGCTCGCTGCACGGGAAATCGAGTTTGGTAGTGGAGCCGCTGGGAATTGCGGAACTCAAGGATTTTGAGCCTTTGGAGGACGCGGTTGCGTTCGGGGGTTCGCCGGTTGAGGTGAGGGCTCTTCGCAAGGCGGCGGTAAAAATGAAGGGGGAGCGGTACGAAGTGAAGGAGGGCGAGGTTGCGGTGGTGCCTGAGTGTGCGGCACTTTATTTTTTCTGCAGAGGTGCTGCGGAAATTCTTTAAAATTATTTCTTTTGTAAGGTTTACTTTTGTAAAGAAAAGTTTATGGACACCGAGCGGCTCTGGGAGATTTTGTACAAGGAGAGGAACACGGCGACACTGCAGGAATTGCCACGAAACTTCTGCGCGGAAGTGCGTGAATATTTAAAGAGGTTGGAAGAGGAACGAAGGGAAGCAGAGCGAGGGGAAACAGAGCGAGGGGAAGCAGAGCGAGAGAACGCGGACGAAAGGCGGCGAGGGCTCGTGGAAGACGAGCTGAGGAATGCTAGGATGAAAGTGGAGGACATAATTCGGAGACGCGTAGGAAAAATAGTGAAGCTCGCTAGTTCGGGCGTGAGCGTTAGGACGCCGTCTAAAGGAATGTTAGAGGAAGAGAGAGCGATTTTTGAGGGGGTGAAGAGCCACGTAGAAGCGGGCAGAGAGCGGATTTTTGCGTTAATTTCGGGCGCTGGGGGAGGGGAAGAGGAGGTAAAAAGAGGCGGAAAAAAGAGAGAAGCGGCAGAAGTAGCAAGTCCTGAAGTAGCAAGCCCTGACCCTCCCACAAGAGACAAAAAAGGGAAAAAAGACGAAGAAGAGAGTGAAGAAGAGAGTAAGGAAGAGTTTCAGGTAGTTCGAGCGTTAGAAGACCTGCCCACTTTTATGGGCATTGACGGCAGGATTTATAAAGTGAAAAAAGAAGATGTTCTTACGCTGCCCAAGACCAACGCTGAAATATTGTGCAACCGCGGAGTCGCAGTGCGGTTGAGAGGAAGGGGGAGGGTAGAAAGAAAAGGAGAAACAGAAACAAAAACAGAAAAATGAAAATGCCGAAACGACAGAGGGTGCACTGCCCGTTCTGTGGCAGGCACACCGTGCACGAGGTAGAAAAGGTAAAGAAGGGACGACCGTCTTCGCTGACCTGGATTGTGGGGCAGAAGAAGCGCAGGTCAGGGCTTGGCAACGCAGGGAAGTTCTCGAAGGTTCCCGGCGGCGACAAGCCGACAAAAAAGGTCTTTCTCAGGTACAAATGCACCGAATGCAAGAAGTCGCACCAACGAGCAGGCTTTAGAGTCTCCAAACTTGAACTCGTGGAGTGAGGTGAAAACGGAAAATGAAAAAAGAGAGAAAAACGAGGAGTAAATTCTTGGTTGTAAAATGTAGCGACTGCGAGAACGAGCAGGTTGTCTTTGACCACGCCTCAACGCTTGTGAAGTGCAATGTCTGCGGTAGGACTTTGGTTGAGCCGCGAGGCGGGAAAGCAGAGACAACGGGCAGGGTAATTAAGGTGCTTGAGTGAGACAACCTTCAGGCAGTTATGTCAGCCTGCTTTAACCTCAACCTTTAACGCCTCACTGTAGCCTGCAATTGCTTCTCTGACGTTTCTTACCGCCTCTTCCCAGGTCTCCCCTGAGAGGCGCCCATTTGCTCTTCTCCTTTTTACAAAAACATTTCGTTAAGAAAGCGTTAAGAAAGAAAACTTTACCAAAGAAAAAAATAGAAATAGAAACAGTTTTTCAAAAAATTTAAAGAGAGAAAGATAAGAGAAAAAGATGAGAGAGGAGTGGCCGGAGAGGGGGGAGTTGGTAGTTTGCACGGCGGAAGCGCTTAGGCCGTTTGGGGTCTTCGTTAGGCTTGAGGAGTACGAGGGGAAAGAGGGGTTGATTCACATTTCTGAGGTTACCACGGGCTGGGTGAGGCATTTGCGGGACTACGTGCGGGAGGGGCAGAAGGTGGTCTGCAAGGTGCTGCAGGTGGACGCGCAGCGGGGGCACATTGACCTCTCGCTAAAGAAGGTGAAAGAGGGGCAGAAAAAGGAGCGGATAACAGAATGGAAGCAGGACAAGAAAGCCGAGAAGTGGCTCTCGCTCGCTCTTTCTGACACGGCACCCAGCAGCACAGAAGAGTTCAAGAGGATCGAGGCGAAGTTGTCGGAGGCTTACGGGAGTTTGTACAACGCGTTTGAGGAGGTTGTAAAGACTGGCAAAGAAGCACTGACCTGTCTTGGCGTAGCGGAGGAGTACGCAGAGGCGGTTCACGAGGTTGCGGTCGCAAATATGAAACTGCCTTCGGTGCAGATTCTCGGGTTTTTGGAACTGACCTGTCCTCTGCCCGACGGTGTAGAGAAGATAAAAGAAGCGTTGAGGGCTGCAGAGGCAGTAAAGGGGGCAAAGAAAGAGGCTGAGTTGGAGTGTCTCTACCTTGGGGCGCCGAAGTACAAAATGCGTGTCGTCGCGTCAGACTACAAGACCGCGGAAAGCGTTTTAAGTGCCGCGTCGGAGGCTGCTCTTGAAGTGATTAAGAAAAATAGCGGCTGGGGGCGGTTCTACCGCAAAACTTTTTCTTAAAAAGAAAAACTTTACTAAAAGAAATTGCGAAAATGGTAAAACTTTCTTTTTGAGAAAGGTTTCTTTTAAAGAAAGGTTTTATGAAGTCAAAGATAAGGAAATGTGTAGCGTGTGGTGACTACACGCTAAAAGAGGTCTGCGAGAGGTGCGGGCGGGAGACGGAGAGTTCAGTGCCTCCGCGGTTCTCGCCCAAAGACCCTTACGGAAAATACAGAAGGATGACAAAAATATGGAAGAAATAGAAGTGCGTGAGCTGAAGAAGGTGAAATTGGAGAATCCGGTAATGATTGAGGGGCTGCCGGGAGTGGGAAATGTGGGGAAGTTGGTGGCAGAGCATTTAATCCAAGAGTTGAACGCCGAGAAGATTGTTGAGATTTACTCGTGGCATTTTCCTCCGCAGGTCTTGGTAAACAACGACGGAACGGTCAGGCTTTGCAAGAACGAGGTCTTTGCGTGGAAGTCAAAAACAAAGCAGCAGGATTTGTTGATCGTAAGCGGGGACGAGCAGAGTGTTACGAACGAGGGGCATTATTTTATAACCGAGACGCTACTTGACCTAGCACAGAAATACAAGGTCTCCCGCATTTTTACTCTCGGCGGCTACGGAATCGGTCAGCTCGTCGAGAAGCAGTCTGTGCTCGGTGCTGCGAATGAAATCAGGCTTGTAGAGGAGATGAAAAAATATGGGGTAGAGTTCCGCGAGGAAGAACCAGGCGGTAGCATTGTGGGTGCGTCAGGGCTTCTGCTCGGTCTCGGAAGGCTGAGAGGCATTCCCGCGATGTGCCTTCTTGGTCTTACCTCGGGTTACTTGGTTGACCCCAAAAGTGCTCAAGCGGTTCTCAAGGTTCTCTGTCAGGCGTTGAACCTCGAGATTGGAATGCAGGCGTTGAAAGACCGCGCAGAAGAAATGGAGAAGGTCATTGAGCGGCTGAAGGAAATGGAGAAGGCGCAGATTCCGAGACACCGCGAAGAAGAACTCGGCTACATTCGCTGAACCTGCACCGCTGAACCCGCTAAATTAAGCGGAGTTCTGTGTTAGTATTTTGAGGGATGCTGGCTTCCTGACCACGTCCCCCATTTTTATCCCGACCACAAAATCCAAGTTCTTCTCTCTCGCCAAATCCACGATTCGCTGCGTAACCATTCCGTCGAAGACCACTGCCGTCACTTTCTCGCTCGCCTCTTTCAACTCCTTTGCTAACTCTCGCACCGCCGTCTCCTTCACGATTTTTTTCTCATTGTTCAGCAGTCGTGCCTTAAAACTGCCCTCAAGTTCTTGCAAGTGCCTCTTAAAAGGGTTTGGGCTTTTTTCTGCCTTCTCTTCCTCCTCCTTAACCTTGACCGCAGTAGCAGTGCTCTTTCTCTGAATTACTCTCGTCGTCGACCTTGTCGCTGGCTCTCTCTCTGCTCCGTTCGCTACCGTCTGTCTCGCCGCCGCTGGTGGCTGTGACGGTGGTGGACGCTGGTCGCGCTTTTGTGTCTGTACCTGCTCCTTCTTCCTGAGGCTCTCCTTCTGCTCCACCGGCATTTTATTCTGCAACGCTTTTGAAATCTCCTTGTATGTCATATCCTCAACGCTGCGTCCTTCTGGCGAAGTCGCGATGAAATCAACTTCCGCGACCTGCAAGAGCTCCTTCAGAATAAGTTCCCCGCCTCGGTCGCCGTCGAAGAAGGCTGTGACCGTCTTTCGCTTGCTCAGCTTGGCAATAGTGGGAGGAATGTTCGTGCCTTCTACGGCTACAGTGTTTTTTATCCCGTATTTGAGCAGGTTCAAAACATCTGCCCGTCCCTCTACAATTAAAACAGCGTCCGAGCTCTCTACGTTCGGTCCCGCGGGCAAGCCCTTGTAACTGACGATTTCCTCCATCCGAACCGCCCGTTTCACCTCGCTCACCATCGTCTCAGTGTCAATGCTCTTCTCAATCGCCTCGCGCATCAGTTCTTTCGCCCGCTCTGTGATTTGTCTTCGCTTTGTCGCCCGAATGTCCACCACCTTCGTGACATTTACGTGCGCAACGCACGGACCTACCCTGTCAATCGTCTCCAAAGAAGCAGCAAGAATTGCGGTCTCTACCTTATCCAAGCCCGATGGAATGAGAATTTCTCCGCTTGATTTCCCTGTCTTCGACTCAATGTTCACCTCAATTCTGCCGATTCGGCTGCTCTTCTGCAAGTCTCGCAAGTCCAAATCGTCGCCCAACAGCCCTTCGGTTTGGCCAAAGATTGCACCCACCACATCAGATTTCTCAACGAAACCCTCGGCTGTGATGTTAGCGTGAATTACATATTTTGTCGTGTCTATTTCTGACATTTTATCTTTCTCTTCTCCTCTGTCTTTTTTTGTCTTTTATTTTGGTAACTTTTCCTACTTATCTTTTGCTCCTTTTCCTACTTATCTTTTGCTTGCTTTAACCTTTGCTTGCTTTAACCTTAACTTTTAAACCGAGGTTAGCCGTAGAGGATACCGAGGTTAGCCGTAGTACCGAGGTTAGCCGTAGAGGCGTTTCCAACTTTAAAGGAAGAAATGGGCTCGATGCGATTCGAACGCATGACCTCCGCCTCGTGAAGGCGGTGTCATTCCAACTAGACCACGAGCCCCGCACTTTTCATCTTGTTTCTTTTGCTATTTTTTATCTGTTTAATAAAAAATAAAAAAGGAAAGATGAAAATAAAAGCGGTTAAGGGAGGGCTTTGCGCTGTGAACGGGGTGCGGGCGAACGGAGTAAGAGAGGGAAGCAAGGGGTTGGCGTTGATCGCGGGGAAGGAAAGAGGAGGGACGGCGGTAGGAATGTTCACGGCAAACAAGATAAAAGCAGCACCTGTACTGCTCACGGCGAGGCTGCTTGAGAAGGGCGGTGGGAGAGTAAGTGCAATAATTGCGAACAGCGGTTGCGCGAACTGTTTTACAGGGGCGGAAGGAAAAAGGAAAGCGGAGAGAATGGCGGAGCTCGTTGCTTCTTCGTTGGGCGTTCCCGAGGAAGAGGTCGCGGTCGCGTCTACCGGTCCGATCGGGAAGCAGTTGGACATTGGGCTAATCGAGAGGCAGCTCGGCGAGGTGGCGGAAGGGCTGACTTCTGAAGCGCGGGGAAGCACGGCGGCGGCGAAGGCGATAATGACCACTGACACCTTTCACAAGGAGCAGGCGGTGAGCATTGAGACCGACGCGGGCGGACGAGTGGCGGTCGGCGGAATTGCGAAAGGCTCGGGGATGATTTTTCCACACCTGCAGCTAAGCGGCGGCGGACGCGGGGCGACGATGCTCGCTTTTATTTACACGGACGCCGACCTCTCGGAAGAGGTGTTGAGAAGGAGTTTGGAGGACGCAGTTGAGAACTCGTTTAATATGGTCGTGGTGGACGGGGATATGAGCACGAACGATATGGTTTTGCTGGTCTCCACGGGGTCTGGAGAGGCAGGCGAGGCAGAGAAAATAAGTGAAGCAGAGTTTAGAGCGGGCTTGGATTTCGTCTGCAAGGAGCTTGCGAAGCAGATTGCGCGGGACGGCGAGGGGGCGACGAAGTTTGTTGAGGTGCGAGTGAGGGGGGCGTCGTCGGTTGAGGACGCGAGAGAAGTGGCGAGGGCAGTCGTCAGGTCGCCGTTGGTGAAGAGTGCGATTTTTGGCGGGCGCCGCCCTGACCTCGTGCGTGGTCGTGTAGCTGCAGCGGTCGGGAGTTGTGCCGTCGCTGGCGAGTTTGGAGAAGAGGAACTCTCGGTAACCTTGAAAAGCGAGGGCAGGGAAATTTTTATTGAAGTGGATTTGGGCGCAGGGGCTGGCGCAGGGGCGAGAGCAGGGGAAGGAAAGAGAGAAAGGAAGGGAGAAGGAGAAGCGACGGCGTGGGGCTGCGACCTTTCTTACGACTACGTCCGGATAAACGCGGGTTGAGTTAGTTAGGCGTAGTTTATTTTTTCGTAGAGGCTGTTCCCTCGCACGTCTATGCTGACTACGAGGGGGCCGAAATCTTCGACGAGTAGGTGCCAGACCGCTTCAGCAATGCCGAGGTCTTCCCAGTAGACGGCTTTCACAGTTTTTATGCGTGTAGCAGCCAAGACACCTGCACCGCCGGTCATCGCGAGATAAACGCAGCCGTATTTACGCATCGCTTCTCGCGTGGAAACGCCCATTCCTCCTTTTCCAATTACGGCACGAATTCCTAACTTCTCAATCACTTCTGGGGTTGCTGCGTCCATTCTTGCACTTGTGGTGGGACCCGCGGCTAAAATTTCCCCTTCTCCGACTTTCCCCTCCCGCATTCGGACGAGCGGGCCGCAGTGGTAAATTACAGCGCCCTTTTTAATCGGTATTTTTTTCCCCCTTTCTCTTTCTTTTCCCCTTTCCGTTCCCTTTTCGTGTTTTTCCCTTGAGTATTTTAGAATCCTTTGGTGCGCTCTGTCTCTCGCGGTGTAAATTTCGCCGCTGAGCGACACGACCTCCCCCAGCCGCAGTTGCTTTATTTCACTTTCTTCGAGTGGCGTGTGTAACTTCTTTTTCGTCATTAATCTCACCCCCAATCTTCCCCGCAGCCATTCAATTCTATTCCCACTTCCAACACATCCAACTCCTTCACCTCCGCTTTCACTTCGACTCCCCCCTCCTCGGCTCCCCCCACCTCGGCACCGAGCAACTCACTCAAACTCGGCTTCGTCCTTCCTCCGTCCCCTGAAACGAGTTCTTTTATGTACAAACCTCCCTCGCATTTTATCTCCACCACTGCCTTCACCTCCAAGAGTGCAGGCTCTTCAAACGAGGAGTCCGAGACAGAGAGCAACCTCGCACTCTGCACTCTCCGCTGCCGCACCAAGTCCGCCCGTCGGTGCAGCACCCTCGTCGGCGTCCTTTGCTTTACCACCGCACCAGTCAGCACAGCCAAAGCATTTCTCAAATCCTCTTCAGACACCTTCGCCTTTGTCTTCGTCTTCAACGCCACCACGACCCTGTAAGTCTTGTCAGGCTTCTCCTGTTTTACCTTCGCCACCGCCTCTCGCCCAACGAGCCGAAGACCCAGAACCTCTATTTTTCCCCTGCACTCCGGCTCCGACCGAATCCGCTCCTCTAACCTCCGCAAGTCCAAATCCACGCCCTCTCCTTCTCTCCGCCGTCCTTCTCTCCGCCGTCTCGGCTTCTTTACCTCGAGCACAAAAGGGCGACCAGAGCCGAGCATTCGTGCGTCAATGTCCTCTCGCCCGCAGCCGTGCAGCACTAACTCCTCTCCCCCAAACTCCTCCAACACCGGCCCACCCAGCAGTTCTTCGACTGACTCGGCGTAAAGTTTCCCTGTAAAACCACACCTCTCGCAGCCCCTACCGCGGCACTCCCCGCAGAACCACCTCGTCTGCGGCAGCCCCCGTTCGAACTTCCTGTACCTGCCGTAAACGAAGACCGGGCTCACCTGCAACTCCACCTCCTCCGTCCACAAGTTCAGCACCACCACGACCTCAGGCGACGCAAAATCAACAACCCTCGCGGTCTCTCGCTCTAACCGCTTTCCCACCTCCCTGTTCAACTCTGCCTTCAGCGGCTCGGCGTAAGTCGCCCCCGCAGTCTCCCAGAGCAGTTCCTCGTTCTCCAGCAGCAGCCCGCTCACTTTCGTGCCGACCAGAAACGAGCCGAACTCGTACTCCTTCAGCCGCTCCAACGCCCTCGCCACCCACGCCTCCAAATTCTCACTCCGAAACAGACCGTTGCAGACCCAGCATTTTCCCTCTTCTATTCCCTCTTCTATTTCTTCGTCTTCTTCGTCTCTCAAGGACTCTTTTACTACCCGCCCCCGCTCCTCGTTCGAGAGACCCGAGGAAATCTTCGCGAACTGCCTGCCGAGGCAGTTGTCGCAAATTGGTCCTTCTTTTATTATTTTTAGTGCGATTTTTGCTACTTCCTCTGCTCTTAAGTCTTTAAAATTTTTCATCAACTCACTCATGCACCCACGAACTTTGCACGCTCCGACAACCTGTAAGAACCTGGCAATCCCCGGAACGGCTTCCCTCTCAACCCCGCCGCCAAAATCCGCTCCTTCAACGCAGCAGCACTCACCTCCTCCCTCGTTCCCTTCCCCTTCGCTCCGCTCGACCTTACCGTAACACTCAAAGTCTTCCGCTCCACTTCCCTGTCCCCGACCACCGCGACAAAAGGAATCCACTCACGCCCCGCGTCCCGGATCTTTTTCGAGACCGTCTCCTCGCGGTCGTCCACATCCACTCTTATTTTGCTTAACAACGGCAGAACCTCCTCAACGTACTCCAAATGCCGCTCCGCCACCGGAATTATCCGCAACTGCGTAGGAGCGAGCCACAGCGGAAGCATCGGCAGAACCCCCTTTCCCTCTCCTCCCGCTCCTGCCTTTTCAGTCTCCAAATACGCCTTCTCAAGCAGAGCGTAAATGCACCGCTCGATCGCACCGCTGGGCGAGCAGTGAAGAATAATCGGGCTCCTCTCCTCGCCGTCCGCAGTCACGAATTTTATGCCGTACCGCTCCGCGTTCTCAACATCAATTTGCACGGTCGAGAGAGCCGACGCCTTGCCCAACGCGTCCACGAAGTTGAACTCGAACTTGAGCACGAAGTAGAAGAACCGCTCGTCCCACTGCTCCACAAGCACTGGCTTGCCCGCCGTCCGCGCCAACTCAGCTACAAAGTCCTTGTTCGCACCTCTCTCCTCCTCTTTCTCCTCCTCCCCCCCCGCCTCTTCGTAAGCCTCTTCGTAAAACTCCTTCGTAAATCTAATCGCGACCTCGTAGTCCTTCGCAGAAAATCCAATCCCTTCCAAAACCCGAATGCAGAGCTCGTACTGTTTCTTGAACTCCTGCAACGCTTCTGGAATGTCCCGGCAGAAAGTGTGCATATCCGGCATCGTGAACTTTCTCAGACGCCGCAGCCCCACGAGTTCGCCCCGTTTTTCACGCCTGAACGACGAAGCGAGTTCGAAAATCCGAAACGGCAGGTGCTTGTAAGAAATGCTCGCGTCCTTCGCCATCAAGAACTGCCCGAAGCAAGCAGCAAAACGCAGGAACAAGTCCGCCTGCCCTACTTTTTCCTGCCTCTTCTCCTGCCCCTTCTTTTCCTTCCCTGCCTTCTTTTCCTTCCCTGCCACCGAGTACTGCCTTGCAGGGAAGCGCTCGAGGTAGTCTTTCAGCGACGGGTGTGTAGTGCTGTACATTATCGGCGTCTCCACCTCCGCAGCACCGTAGCCCGCAATCGAATCCCGAACAAAGTCTTCCAGCAGCGACTTTATCAACTTCCCCTTCGGGTAGAACCGCAAGTTCCCGGGGTCCGAAGACGGCTCGTAGTCCGCAATTTCTAACCGCTTCATCAACTCCACGTGCGGCGGCACCTTGTCCACTGCCCTCCTTTTCTCGCTCTCGTACACGAAGAACCGCCGTAAATTCTCCCTCTCTCTTCGTTCTTTACCGAAATCAAAATCCTTGGGTCTCACAAGACCGCCCTCCTCGTCCAGAAAGAAGAACTGCGACTCCGCTTTCTCCTCCGCCTCCAACGCCTTTGACTTCTTTTTTACTGCCCCTCCCTCCTCACGAGCAGGAGCCCGAATTTTCCGCGACAACTCGGAGAGCGGGTGCCCCTTGCACCGCAGGGAAAACGACTTGTACCAGCCAAACGGCGCCCTCCTCACTTCCACACCCCGCGAACCCAACGCCTGCACCAGCCCCTTCAAAATCTCAACGCTCTGTCCTGGCGACGCCAACTCCGAGCTCAAATGCGCGTAAGGGTACAGAACAACCCGCTCTGCACCGACCTTCTTAAAGACAGAGACCACTTCTTCCGTCGCCCGCTCTACCACGCCGCTCGCATCTTTCTCGTCCTCTCGCTCCACCGCAGTAAAAACAACCAAGACCTCTTCTACACGCTCTCGCTTCTCCAATTCGGGAATCGGCTCCGCAACCCGCGTCTTCGCTCTCACCTCGTATTCTAAGTAGTCAGAATGCACTAACAGCAGTTGCAATTTTCTCTTCCTCTCCTTCCTCTCCTTCTCCTTCCTCTCCTTCTCCTTCCTCTCCGCTCTCCTTTTTATATGTTTTTATTTATAAAGAGAGGAGCAAAGAGAGGAACAAAGAGAGGAGCAAAGAGAGGGAAAAAGCAAAGTGATGGAAAAAGAGAGGGTAAAAAATGTGCGGAATAATTGGCTACATCGGACCGAAAAACGCGACTGAGACGATGCTCTCCTGCCTTCAGTCTTTGGAATACCGCGGCTACGACTCGTGGGGTCTCGCTGTAAATACTGAAAACGGAATCGCATTTGTCAAGGAAGTGGGCAAAATCGGAGCGGTCTCAAGTGTCTCCGCCTTGCCTAAAAGCAGCGTCGGCATCGGGCACACTCGCTGGGCGACACACGGCAGAGTAACGAGAGCAAACGCTCACCCCCACTTCTCAAACAACAAGAAAATCGCAGTCGTCCACAACGGAATTATCGAAAATTTTCAAGCCCAAAAGAAATTCTTAACCCAGCAGGGCTTCAAATTCTACTCGGACACCGACACTGAAATAATCCCTAACACGATTGAGTACCACATGCGCAGGGGCTACGACTTCGTTGAAGCCGCTAAACGCTCTCTCAACCACTTAGAAGGGCAGTACGCGATCGTGGCATTGCACGCCGACGAAGACCAAGACCAGCTAATCGCGATTCGTAAAGAAGCACCACTCGTAATCGGGATGGGAAAGGAAGAGAACGAGTTTTTCGTCGCCTCTGATGTCCCCGCCTTCTTGGACCACACGAAGAAGGTCATTTTTTTGGAAGAGCAAGACCTCGCGATCATAAACCGCAAACTCACGATTTTCAACCTTTCCAAAAATATTGAGGTACACCGAAAAATAGAAAATATTGGCTGGGACCCTGTGCAAGCGAAAAAAGGTAATTTTGACCATTTTTTTATGAAAGAAGTTGCGGAGCAAGCGGAAATTATAGAACGAGTTGTGAACATTGACAAAGTTCTTATTAAAGAAATCGCGGACGAAATGCGTAAAGCACAAGGCGTTATTTTTGTCGCCTGCGGGTCTGCAGCACACGCCTGCCTGAGCGGCGTTTACACCCTCGCGAGCGTAGCGAAAATGCACGCAAACTTTTATTTCGCACACGAGTTCAAGAACTTCAAAAAGTTTTTAACGCCCGAGAGCCTTGTAATCGCGATTTCACAAAGCGGCGAGACCGCAGACACGCTCGACGCGATTAGAGTTGCTAAGAGCTGCGGTGCGAAGACGATTTCAATAACCAATACTTTCGGCTCCTCGCTCTCTCGTGAATCGCACAGAACGATCATCGAGCGGGCAGGTCCTGAAATCTGCGTCCTCTCTACAAAAACTTACACCGCTCAACTCGCAGTCCTGACTTTGTTGGCGTACGAATTAGCAGGAAAAATGGACGAAGGCGTAGCAAAACTCAAGGAACTTATCCGCTACATTTATTACTTAACCTCTGAAGAAGTCCGAAAATTCATAAAGAAAATCGCCGAGAACCTCCGCTACACAGAGCATTTGTATCTAATCGGTCGGGATTTGCAGTACCCTACTGCTCTCGAAGCAGCACTTAAAATCAAGGAGGTTACCTACATTCACGCCGAGGCGTTTGCAGGCGGCGAGCTGAAACACGGCGTAATCGCACTGATTGTGCACGGCACGCCCTGCATCGTCTTCACCTCCGAGAAGAACGAGCGAGAAATCATCAGCAACGCGATGGAACTGAAAGCGCGGGGGGCTTACATCATCGGCGTCGGTCCGAACAACAACGAGGCGTTTGATGTCTGGATAAAAGTGCGGGAGGACGAGGAGGCGAACTCAATCTGCCAAATTATCCCGATGCAACTGCTGGCTTACCAACTCGCAATTCTCCGCGGCTGCGACCCTGACAAGCCGAGAAACCTCGCTAAATCCGTGACCGTTAAGTAGCCTAAACTAAAAAAGCAAAGAGAGCCGTTCTTCTTTCTTCTCCCCTTCCTCTTTTTTCCCACCTCCCAGCCGGTTCTCCCTGAGCACCCGGTTCTCCCTGAGCGTTTGTTCGGCTCTGAAGAACAAAAATTTGTTCGGCTCTAAATCTTGAGTGACCACCGTGCCTGCACCGACAACCGAATTTGCCCCGATTCTTACGCCAGGCATTATTGACGCGTTGACCCCGACTTTGCAGTTCTCCGCCATTAGGCAGCCCAATTTGTCCAAGCCCGTGTCTGTCTGCACGCCCGCTACTGCCACCGAAATGTTCTTCTCGTCGAATCGTAAATTGGCAGTCACCGCGCCGGAGCCGAAGGAGCAGCCGTTCCCGATTACGCTGTCGCCGACGTAGTTCGTGTGGAACCAGCAGTCGTCGCCGATGTACGAATTCTTTATCTCGGTGGAGTAGCCAACGACGCACCTGTCTCCGATCTGCGAGCCGCGAATCAGTGCGTTGTTCCCGACGACCGAGTCTCGCCCGATGTACGCGGGACCTTTTATTACAACATTATCAAAAATCTTCGCTCCCGCCTCTACAACTACTTTCCCCGCCCCTTCCTCGACCTTCACGCTCTCCGGGATTTTTGCAGTTGCAGGATTTACGACCTGTTTCTCGTGAAGTTTGTCGGTCGTACTCAGGAAATAAGCCATTGCGTTGAGAATGTGCCAGGGGAATTTTATCGCAGTCCAGAAGCCGTCGTATTCAACGACCCTAAAATCAAAACCCGCCTTCATCATCCGCCCCATCGCCCGCTCATAAACATCGTCTCGGTCGTTCCCTTTCCCCCGCCGCTCGTTCTCCGCCTCTAAAAACTCAATAAATTCGTCTGCGCGGCGGTGAAGGTGAAGCACAATATTTATCAAGTCGCTGGGCTCTTTTCCCGCTCCCGGCTTCTCTACAATCCCTCTTATCTTCTCCCCTTCTTCAACGACGAGGTAGCCGCCGGGGAAGTATTTGTCCACCTTGTAGCCGAGAATATTCGCGTCTCCTCTCCCTCTCGCTCCGCCCTTCTTTAAAATCGCCTCGTAAGCGGCGGGTTCGAGAATGTCGTTTGGATTCACGATGAGAAGGTCTTCGCCGGGACTGCGAATGAGGTTCTCCTCGTTCGCTGTGAGCACCGCGTCTGCCATTCCTCTTGGGCTTTTCTGCACTGCATATTTTACACCCCCGCCGCAGAGCCCCCTCAATCGCTCAATATTCGCAGGATTCCCAACGAAGACGAAATCCTCTTCCTTGAACCCCAGCGCCTTCAAATGACCCGTGTGGTGCAAGAGCAGTTCTTTCCCGAGAAACTTGAAGAAGAATTTGTCCTCCCTGAGCGGCTGCATCCTTTTCCCAACCCCACCGCACAAGAAAAGTATTTTCATCGTAGTTCCCTCCCTGCTGCCTTTACAACTTGAATTCCCTTGCTCAGCAGTCTTTCGAGTTTTTCCTCGTCCCTCGACTCTCCAACAACCCTTATCTTCGGCTCAGTCCCGCTCGCCCTTATCAAAAGCCACGAATCCTCAAAATCCAATCTCAGACCGTCGAGGGAATTGAGGCGGTGCTCTGGAAAGAGATCCAAGAAACCACGAGCGCGAACTCGCTCTACAATTTCGTATTTCAGCCGGTCGTCAGTGGAAACCTCCCTCTTACCGAAGTAGAGCGGTGGCATTCCTGAAAAGAACTCCCGAATCTCGCTCGCACGCTCAATGTTCGCCAGCAGGAAGAGTGCTGCGAAAATGCTGTCCGGGTAGTAGCCCATCTCGGGCATTATGTAGACGCCGACCTGCTCAACGCCGACCGCAGCACCCTCCGCCTTCACCCCTCGACCCACAAATCCGTCCCCAACTCTGCCTCTCACTACCTTCACCCCCTCCTCTCCACCAAGATCCGCAACTGCGTGCTCCAGTAGAAAACCGGTCTCAACCGTGGTTACGACTTTCTTACTTCCTCTTCCACCGCTTCCGCCGCTTCCACCGCTTCCACCGCTTCCGCCGCTTCCACCGCTCTCCCCGCCGGACAACTTCAGCCGCGAGATGAAAGAAATCGCCTCGTTGTAGCCGATAAAACCCTGCTTGTCGCAGAAAACGACCCTGTCCGCGTCGCCGTCAAAACAGACTGCGAGGTCTGCGTTTTTCCTCCGCAGGAACGAAATCGTCTCTTTTAGTGTTTCCGCGGTCGGCTCGGGGCTTCTGTTCGGGAACAACCCGTCTGGCTCGTCGTTTATCGCGAGAACTTCTAAACCCGCCTTCTTAAAGACCGCAGCCGCGTAACCCGCAGCAGCACCGTTCCCGGGGTCAACGACAACCTTGAACCGCTTTTTAATCTCTACCCTCTTCAAAACTTCGTCTGTGTGCGCCTTTTTCGCCTTTTTCGCCACTCCCTCGTCCTTGTCCTCGCCCTCGCCCTCGACCTCGACCTCACCCTCGACCTCGCCCCCGAAATCAGAGATCAGCGTGCCGACTTTGTTCCACGCCGGCGCCCTGTATTCGTTCCATCTTAACGCGTCTTCAATCAGTTCTTCGTCGTGCGTGGAGTAAGCCACGCCGTCACGCCAGAGTTTTATGCCGTTGTATTCCGGGGGGTTGTGCGAGGCTGTTATCATCACGCCTGCGTCGTATTCAGTGGCGTAGTCTGCGGTGCGGTCTCTACGAGTCGTTAAAAAGGCAAGCACAGGCGTAGGCGCGATCCCGAGGTCCGCGACATTCACGTTACCCCCCAACAGTCCAGAAATAAGTGCGCTCTTCAGGAGGTCTCTCGTCACCCTGCTGTCAGTTGCCACTGCAATCTTCGCTTTTTCAGGCAGAGAAGCGGCAACGGCTCTCCCCAGGTTGAGGCAGAACTCGGGGGTTATTCTTTTAAAGACCTCCCCTCTGACCCCGCTTGTTCCAAACAATCTCATAACTTAATCTCCTGTTTTTAAAAAATAAAATCTTCTCTATTAGAATATGTGAGTTGGCGATGAACAGAATTAAAAACGAGATTTCACAGACACGATTGAGTAGCTTAGGTAGAGAAGTAGGTGCAGGTGTAGGTGCTGGTGCAAACACAGAGCAGGAAGAGAAAAATGTATTTTTAAGGAAAATAATTAGTAAAAATCCAAAAAGTATGAACAAGTATAAGAGAGTTGCGGTTTCTCCAATAAGATACGCTGGCGGAAAAAGTTTAGCTGTCGGTTATGTTATTGAGTTGTTGCCTGACAATGTAAAAAGAGTTGTCTCTCCTTTTTTTGGTGGGGGTTCTATTGAGATTGCTATGAGCAAATATCTTAATTTAGAAGTCATAGGATACGATATTTTTGAAATTTTAATAAATTATTGGAAATTTCAGATAAAAAATCCAAAACTTTTATACGAAAAACTTAAAGAATTAAAACCTAATCAGAAAACTTTTGATGAGGTCAGATTAACATTAAAAGAGCACTGGAACGGAAAATTCAAATTAGACGGTCTTACTTTAGCAGTTTATTATTTCTTTAATTTTAATCTTTCTTACGTATCCAAATGACTTCTTTTATTGCGACCCCCCTTATTATATTGGAGAAGATTCAAAAATGTTCAGGGGAATTTATCCTATGAAAAATATTCCAATTCATCATAACGGATTTAAACATAAACTTTTGAGAGATTTATTGAAAAAACATAGAGGGGGATTTATTCTTTCTTATAACGATTGCCCAACTATAAGAGAATGGTACAAAGAATTTAAACAAGTTTTCCCAAGTTGGCAATACACGATGGGACAAGGAGAAACAAGAATAGGAAAGAATAGAATAAAAAATGGAAGTAATCATATAAAAGGTTCTCACGAGATAATAATATTTTGCCCCCCCTCCTCCAAGAAATAGATTATAATTTAAATGATTTTATAGCTTTTCCAAAAACATAAATATTTGGAGTTCTCTTTTTATATTCTGGTACTCCTTTTTTTAAAACATCCATCGCTCTTAATTTCAGCATATTAAAAAGAACACTTTCTTTTAAATGCGTGAATTTATCTTAAGAAGGTTGGAAAATGAAAGCAGTCGTAACAGGCGGGGCAGGGTTCATCGGCTCAAATCTCACCGAAGAACTGGCGAAGGAGCAGGAGAACGAAGTTGTTGTTGTGGACAATTTGTCTACAGGGAGGAGAGAGAATCTTCAGAATTTGAAAAATTTAAAGAAATGTTTGTTTGTCGAAGGGAGCGTTACGGACTTGGATTTGGTGAGGGGGGTTTTTAAGGGCTGTGATTTCGTTTTTCACCAGGCTGCGATTCCCTCGGTCCCGCGGAGTGTGAAAGACCCGCTTACCACTAACAACGCGAACACGAACGGGACGCTGAATGTTTTGGTCGCGGCGCGGGACTGCGGCGTGAAGAAGGTTGTTTTTGCGTCCTCCTCGTCGGTCTACGGGGACACGCCTGAGCTGCCGAAGCGGGAAGAAATGACGCCGAATCCGTTGTCGCCTTACGCGGTGACAAAGCTGGTCGGGGAGTACTACTGCAAGGTTTTTGAGGAGGTTTACGGCTTAAAGACGGTCTCGCTGCGGTATTTCAATGTCTACGGACCGAGACAAGACCCGCACTCTGACTACGCAGCGGTCGTCCCGAAATTCGTAAAAAGCGTCTCGGAGAACAAGCCGCCAGTGATTTTCGGGGACGGCGAGCAGACGCGGGATTTCACTTTTGTTAAGGATGTGGTGCGGGCGAACCTCCTTGCTGCTAAGAGCGGGGCTACGGGCGTCTTCAACATCGCGAGTGGCAGAAGAGTGAGCATAAACGAACTCGCAGAAAAGATAATAAAAATACAGGGCAAGGAGTTAGAGCCTGTGCATTCAGAGCCGAGAGAAGGAGATGTAAAGCATTCTCTTGGCGACATTTCGAGGGCACAGCGGGGTTTTGGCTTTGAGCCACGCTACAGCCTGGAAGAGGGGCTTGGTTTGCTTGCGGTTTAGCGGTGGTTTAGCGGTTGTTAAGGAACCAGCCCCGGAGACCACAGCCCCTCCGCCTCGTCCAGCCTGAAGATCAAGTTCATATTTTGCACTGCCTGTCCGGAGCCGCCTTTAACGAGGTTGTCAATCGCGGAAATCACCACTACCCTCTCGGTTTCCCCTTTTTCCCCCTCTTCAATCTCGAACCAAATGTCGCAGAAGTTAGTGCCTCGCACGGAGCTCAACGACGGCACCCCTCGCGTGAGCCTTACAAACTTCTTGTCCTCGTAAAACCGCTTGTAAACCTCTTCGATTTCCGCCTGTGTTCTCCCTCTTTCTCGCGCGTTCAAAAAGATGTGCGCAGTCGTGAGAATGCCTCTGATGGAGGGGAGGATATGGGGAGTGAAACTTACCTTCACGCCGCCTGCCCCCAACTCGCCTGCCCCCAACTCCTGCCGCATCTCTGCGACGTGCCTGTGCGCGGTTACTTGGTAAGGGACGATATTTTCGGCGAGGTTTGGGAAATGCGACTTCTCCGAGGGTTCTGCACCCGCACCCGAAATGCCTGACTTCGCATCGAAGACCACCTGTCTCACCAGCCCCTCCTTCACCAGCGGTGCGACCGCGAGAATTGCACCTGTAGGGTAGCACCCGGGGTTCGCAACCAAATCCACTCCTGCCGCGGCAACCTCGGGGTGCAACTCGGTCAGCCCGTAAACAGCCTCTCGCTCCTCGCTCTGCCTGTCCTTGTGTCGCAGTCCGTAGACCCTCTCGTACTCCGCCCTCTTCAGCCTGTAGTCTGCACTCAAGTCAATTACCTTCACGCCACCCCTTCCTCTTCCACTCCCCCTCGCCAGCAACCCCGGCACGTAGTTCATCGCACTGCCGTGCGGAACTGCGAGAAAAACAACATCGCTTCTGTCCGTGACCTCTGCTGCGTCCACATCCTCGTACTCGAGCTCGCCAGAGAACGGGAACAAGTGCGGATTCACTTCGCTCACCTTCCTTCCTCTGTGCCTTCTGGAAGTTACCACCGAGATTTCGACCCTCGGGTGCCCCAAGAGCAGTCGCAGTAACTCAAGACCAGTGTAGCCAGCACCTCCGATTATTCCCGCTTTTATCATTTTCTCTCTTTATCCTTTTCTCCCCCTCCGCTTTTTATGTAAGGCACTAACCCCCCCCACTCCAGCAACCTCTGCATAAATTCAGGCAGCGGCTTGAACTTGCACTCCTCTCCCTTCGTAAGATTCCGCACCACGCCCGCCTCAAAATTCATCTCCACCTCGTCCCCCTCGTCTACGCTCTCGCAGAGGTCGGCTTCGACCAGCGGCAGCCCGATGTTTATCGCGTTCCTGAAGAAAATCCTCGCAAAACTCTTCGCGACCACGCAACTCACTCCCGCACCGAGCAAAGCACGAGGAGCGTGCTCCCTTGAACTGCCGCACCCGAAGTTCTCGCCTGCCACGACGACGTCCCCTTCTTTCACCTTCCTCGCAAACTCCGGCCGCGACTTTGCGAACGCGTGAGTTGCGAGCTCCTTCGCGTCCCCTGTCGTCAAATACTCCGCAGGAATTATCTGGTCCGTGTCCACATCGTCTCCAAACTTCCAAACTCTTGTTTTCATTTAAACTTTTGTTTTCGTCATTTTCGCTATTTCTGCTGGGTCAGTTATTCTCCCCCTGACCGCCGAAGCAGCGACCACCGCGGGGTTCGCCAAATAAACCTCTGAATCCTTGTGCCCCATTCTGCCGACGAAGTTGCGGTTCGTTGTGCTCACGCATTTTTCTCCGCTGGCGAGGACGCCCAGGTAGCCACCAAGACAGGCACCGCAGGTCGGACCGCAGACAAACGCCCCTGCTGCAAGGAAGATTTTAATCAAACCCTCGTCGAGAGCCTGCTCAAAGACCCGCTTGCTCGCCGGCACCACAATCATCCGCACCTCCTGACTCACTTTCCTGCCCCGCAAAATCGCAGCCGCAACCCGAAAATCTTCAATCCTGCCGTTCGTGCAAGACCCCAAGTAAGCCTGGTCAACGGGAACGTCCAACTCACTCGCAGGCACGGTGTTCGCAGGCGAGAACGGCTTCGCTACCGTCGGAACGATTTCTGCTGCGTCGTACTCAAAGACCGCCTCGTAGTCGCTTTCGTCGCCGACGGCGTCGGCGTAAACGGGCTTGTAGTCTCCCCTCACTCGCCCCTGCAAGAACTCGAAGACCTTCTCGTCGGGCGGAACAATTCCCGCTTTCGCACCTGCTTCTACCGCCATATTTGAGATTGTTATTCGGTCGGAGAGGCACAAATTTTTTATCGTAGTGCCGTAGAACTCCTGCGATTTGTAAAGCGAGCCCGAGACGCCGATTTCACCGAGAATGTGCAGAATTATGTCCTTTCCCCCCACGAACCGCGCCAACTCGCCGTCAACAACGAACTTCTGCGTCGCCGGAACCTTGAACCACAGCCGTCCGGTAGCCATCGCCGCTGCCGCCTCGGTCGAGCCAACACCCGTAGAAAAAGCGCCTAAAGCACCGTAGGAGCAGGTGTGCGAGTCTGCACCGATTATTAACCGCCCCGGCGCCGCAAACCCCTCCTCAATCATAACTTGATGGCAAATCCCGCTACCCTCCTTCCCGACCTCGTAGTAGTTCGCAATCCCGTACTTCCGAGCGTAGTCCCGCAACGCCTTCGCCTGCTCCGCCGACGCCACATCCTTGCTCGGAACGTAGTGGTCTTGCACCACCACTACCTTCTCCCGCTTTATCCCGACCCCTGTCTCACCCCCTCCTGTCTCACCCCCTCCTGTCTCACCCCCTCCTGTTTCTCTCCCTCCTGCCTCTCTCCCTCCTGCCTCTCTCCCCTCCGCCAGCTCTTCAAGCACCTCAAACAGCTCTTCAAGCACCTCAAACGCCGGCACGCCCGTTATGTCGTTCACCATCACGTAGTCCACTTCACATTCCACGATTTCGCCTACCTCTTTACCCAATATTTTCTCCGCAATCGTCGCCATTTCTTGCTCTCCTACTACTCGCCCTCAACCCCAGCCTAAACCCCAGCCTAAACCGGAACCCCCCACATCGGGTACCAGTTCTCCACCTCTTTCTCCACCGGCAGTTCCCGCTCCAGCAAACTCCCCAGTTTCATCTCGTACTGCTCGTCCCTCGCTCTGCCCTTGCCCTTCAGCGGAACGAACGGGTAAAACCGCCCTTTCTTGTAGTTGTAGATAAAATAAACGACCGCTTCCCCCGCCGCCCTCGCAGTCCCCGCTGCCCGCTCGAACCTGAAGACCGAACTCAGCAACAGCCCCCCAAAACCGTTCTCAATCAGCGTCTCTGAAACGAGGTGCAGCGTGGTCACCAAATCCTCAAATTCCGCGTCGCTCAGCACAATCCAAAGGTAGCCGAAAGCGTCTTTAACCATTCTGAACTCGGTCGAGGTCTCCTTTTTCCCAAGTTCCAACAGCTCCTCCAAATCGCTCTTCAACCGCTCAAAAGAGGTGGACTGAACAATCTTAAAGCAAATCCCCGCCTTTCCCGCCGGCAGAATGTCCAACTTCGTCGCCAACGTAACCTGTGCCGTAGAAATGCTGAACAGAGCGTCGGTCTTGGACGGTGCAGGCTTCACCCGTCCCAGTAACGCGTCAAGAAATTTCATTTTTCGATTTTTCGAACTCCCTTCCTTTTTCGAACTCCCTTCCTTTTTCGAACTCCCTTCCTTACTTCTTAAAACCCTTCCAGCCCAAACCCTTCCAGCCCACGCTCCAACTCCCGAAGCTTCTCAATCCGCTTCTCAATCGGCGGGTGCGTCGAGAACAGGTTCATTATTGAACCGCTCGAGAGTGCAGGAATAATAAAGAACGCGTTCATTCCTTCAACCTCCCGCAAATCCCGCGACGGCACCCTTTTCATCGCACCGCTTATTTTTGAGAGCGCGGAAATCATCGCAGGTGGGTTGCCTGTAATTATCGCCGAGCCACGGTCTGCTGCAAACTCCCGGTACCGAGACAACGCACGAATTAGCAGGAAACTGACGAGCCAGACGAGCACGGAGACGACCAGAATTACGACCGTTGCACCAGCAGCATTTCTGTCCCTTCCTCCACCGCCCCCGCCCCCTCCTCCACCAATGCCTCCAAACATCGAAGAGTAGAGCGAGAACCGCATCACAAACCACGCAACGGTCGAGAGGAAGCTCGCAACCGTGATTACAAGCACATCGCGGTTCTTAATGTGCGTGAGTTCGTGCCCCAGCACCGCCTCCAACTCCGAAGCGTTCAGACTGCTCAAGAGCCCTGTAGTGACCGCGACGACCGCGTTCTTCTGGTTTCGCCCAGTCGCGAACGCGTTTGGCACCGCACTTTTTACGACCGCTACTCTCGGCTTCGGCAGGTCTGCGAAGTTGCAGAGCCGCTCCACGAGAGTGTGAAGTTCTGGCTGCTCCTGTGGAGAAACAATTTTCGCACCCGTGCTCCAGAGAACCAGTTTGTCCGCGAAGTAAAATTGAGCGAACAAAAAGACGGCTGCAATTCCCACCAAAACCGTAACCCCAGGGTTAAGGAAGACGAACAAAGCCGTGAGAAAGGCGAGGTAGACGACCGCCAGCAGCCCCGTCGTCAGAATCATCCTCGCAGTCAGCCCCGTGTCCTTACCGTACCACTCTCTCTTTTTCATTTTCCTTTCCACACCAATTCTAAATTTACCTTTCTCTTTAAAATTTACCTTTCTCTTTAAAAGGTTTAACTTGCCCTACCTCTCTCTACCTTACTCCTCTCCCTACCCTACTCCTCTCTCTACCCTACTCCTTTCTCTACCCTACTCCTCTTTCAACCCTACTCCTCTCTCAACATTCTCCGCCGCCACCTTCACCACCGCCACTACACCCCTCTCGCCCCACCTCGCAGAATTTAGCACCAAGTCGTAAAGGGAAAGGTCGTCCAAAATTATGCCGTAATATTTTTCGTACCGCTCCCGTTCCGACCGCTCTCGGTTCTTCATCGCGGAAAACGCCGCCTCGTAACCCTCTCCTTCCCTGCCGGCAATTCGGCTCGCTCGCACCGCTGACGGGGCTTTCAGCCAAACCTTCAGGTCCGCGTCAGGAACGAAGAACCCAGACAACCGCCCCTCAACGACGACCTCTGCCCGCTTCCTTGCCTCTTCCGCCTGCCGCTCGTCTACCTTCCTGTCGAAGTCCTCGTCCTCTTCCGCCAACTCGCTGAACTGCTCTAACCGCAACTTCTCCGCACTCGCCAACTCCCGAAACATCTCGCCCGCGGAAATTAGTTCCAGCCCCAGCTCCTTCGCGAGCAGCCTCGCAACCGTCGTCGTTCCGCTGCCCGGGAGACCGCTTAGCGTTATTTTCATTCACCCCTTTCACCCTTTTTACTTTCACCCCTTAATCACGCCGACAGCCCGAAAAGCCGCCACCTTCTTCGCAATTCCCGCAACCTCGCAACTCCGAACCACGACCTCGGGGTCTTTGTAAGCCGCGGCAACCTCCTCCGCCAACTCGCCGTACTTGTCAAATTGAAGCCCTCGTCCTCGTTTCCGACGCACATCTTTTTTCGTCCGCTCCTGCGCCTTCACCAAAATGTTCCGCTTCGCCAACTCGGCTCGCACCTCGCTACCGCGGTATTTCCGCATCGCCGCAGTCCTGCTCATCTCGCGACCGCTGCCGTGCGCACAGCTGCCAAAAGTCTCAGATTTCGCTGCTTCCGTTCCCACGGCTAAAAAGCTGCGTCTGCCCATCGAACCCGGAATCAAGACAGGCTGACCAACGCTTCTGTAAAAGGCAGGCAGTCGTTCGTCGCCCGCGGGAAACGCTCTCGTCGCCCCTTTTCGGTGCACGCACAACTTCCTCCGCTTCCCGTCCACCAAATGCTCCTCCTGCTTCGCAATGTTGTGTGCAATGTCGTAGACCAGCCGAATCCCCAAATCCCCTCTCTTCGCGTCCGCACTCCTCCGCAGCACATTTTCAAAGACCTCCCGCACCCAGTGCGTCGCGAGTTGCCGGTTCGCAAACGCGTAGTTCGCACACGCAGACATTGCCTCAAAATAGTCCCTCCCCGCCCTGCTGCTCAAGTACGCGCAAGCCAACTCCCGCTCTAGCGTGAGTATTTTCGAGAGCGTCGGGTCCCTGCTCATCTCCCGCTCAAAAGTTCGCAGGTAGTAGGTGCAGACTCCGTGCGAGAAGCCCCGACCGCCGGTGTGAATTAGAACTGTTACCTGCCCTTCTTCTTCGATTCCGAACGCCTTCGCGAGCCGAGCGTCAAAAATCTCGTCGACCACCTGCACCTCAAGGAAGTGGTTGCCGGAGCCGAGCGTGCCGAGTTGCGGCGCACCCCGCTTCCTCGACTTCTCGTCGATCTTCGCCGGGTTCGCAGCCTCCAGCCGCCCTCCCTCCTCGGTCCGCTCCACGTCCTCCTCCCAACCGTAGCCGTTCTCAACGCACCACTCCGACCCACCCTGCAGCACCTCGTCCAACTGGCTGTACGACAACCTCACCTTCCCAGACAGCCCCAGCCCCGCGGGAATTGACTCAAACAGCCCGTCCAAAATCGCAGGCAGGTGTGGTCTCACCTCCTCCTCGCTCAAGTCGGTGCGGAGCAGCCGGACGCCGCAGTTGGAAACCACGAAACAGTCGGCGACGAAATTGTGATTCTTGTCCTTCACTGAGAGGTCGTACACCCGCTCGTTAAACGGCTCCTCCTCTAACCCCACAATTTCATCGTAAACCACCTCCCCGTCTGAAAACCGCTTCAAGAACTCTTCAAACTTGACGAAGCCAAACGGTGGTCTGGCTCTCTTCAGCCTCGTGTAAACGACAGCCGCCAACGCAAGTCGTCTTCGCTCTCTGTTGTACTCGTAGCCCACCCTCGACAAAAGCCTAACAAGGTTCTCTGGGTTCGCCTTTACCAAGAGCCTGTAAATCCTCCTCTCCTCGGTCTCCTCGGTCTTCTCGGTCTCCTCGGTCTCCTCGGTCTCCTCAGAAACCGAGACTGTCGAACTCACGCCGAACTCGGTCAGCATTTCTTGCAACTCACTCAAGAATTCGTCGCTTCCCTTCTCCCTCTCCCTGCTCTTGTTCACAGACCGCTTTACCTCGGGCATAAAAAAATTGTAGCCGTTCAGGGTCTTTGATTTTGACATTTCCGCCCCGAAGAAAGAGGCTAAGAACAGTCGCTTCAGCCATTTCGGCAGCCTGAGCAGCCACTCTGGAATTCGCAAATCCTCCTCCTTTTTTCCCTTCGGGTAGCCGAGTGCAAAGAGAAGTTCAGCGAGACTCCGTGCAGAGACCTTTAAACAAGCCTCCTTCGTGCAGAACTCGTAGCCCTTGAGGCGGTGGTTTCGCTCTCGCTCGTAAATTCTGCCCGCGTAGCCCAGAACACGAATGTCCGTTTTAATCTCCTCCAAATCCGCCTTCTCCCCGTAAAAAACCACATTTTTGTCGCAAACCGTCCCGTCCCCCAGCAAGTAGCCGAAAATCTTCACGAGGTAAGGCAGCTTGGCGTTCTCGGCAGCGAGCGGCGGAGCCAGCCTCCGCTTTTTTAACTCCGCTCTGACCGCTCTGCTGAACTCTTGCTCGTCTTTCTCAGAGAGAATCTCAAATCTCGGCGGTGCCTCAAACTCCACGCCCTCAAACGGGTGAACCCCAACCGCCTCGCCGAGCGAGAGATTTCGTGCCTCTTTCATTCCTGCTCTCGTGAGAACCGGGTGGTCTTTAGTGAGCCTCAGCTCAAACCCCGCCGCGGTTCTGACCCTCACCAAACTCCTCTCCGCCCTGCTCAACGCTAAAACGACTTCCGTCGGCTTCGCTTGACCTTGCCTCAGAACCGCGACCTCCTCGCCCGGCAAGACACTCTCAATCTCAACCCAGTACCCCAGAGGACTCAAAACTTTGGTCTCGGCGGGAAGGCAGTTTATGTCGTACCCGACCCCGCCTGGTGAAATGACGCCCTCTTCGAAGTCCGTAGCTGCGACGCCGCCGATTGGAAACCCGTAGCCCTGGTGCCCGTCTGGCATTACCAGCGAATATTTCTCGATGCCCGGAAGCGAGGCGACCGTGATCGTCTGCTGCAGCGTCAGGTCGCCCTTCATCTTCTCTAACAGCCCTTCAGCCGCGTAAATCCGCGCCGGCACCCGCATGTAGTCCTTGTAAGTCTGCGGCACTTCCCACACATCTTCCCGTATCTTTTTAAGCGGAACTCCCCCCTTCCTCTCCCTCTCCCCTTTCATCTTTGAAAACACCTGCCCTTCGTTGAACTTATCTTTTGGTTTTTTATATAAAAGAGAAAGAACAGTTTGGTGAAAAAAGATGAATTTCGTTGTTCTTGCATTTTCTGAATTCTTGAATTGGGTTGTCTTAAACTGGAACTGGGACGCCCTCGGTGTAATATGCAATAGTATTCTTGTTTTTGTGCTGGTTGTTATATTCTTGAATTGGGTTGTCTTAAACTGGAACTGGGACGCCCTCGGTGTAATATGCAATATTATTCTTGTTTTTGCGCTGGTTGTTATAACTTGGTGGTACGCAAAGAAAGTTAGCGAACAAACGGAATTAATGGTAAAAGACCGAGAAAGAAACAAGATTTTAGAGGAGGTTCAAGATGTTTTAACGCCGACTATTCTTTCTTTGAAAACGGAAATTAAAGCGATTCAGGACAACAAAATCTTTTGGAAGCGTTATCCCTCATGGGTAGGTTTCGACGAGAAAGGACCCTCAAAACTTTTAACAGACAATAAAAAAGACCGTAGTGGTGCAGTAAAAGACATCTTCAGAAAGTTCCCTATATTGGAGGGGAGATTTTCTTCCCACGATTCTTTATGTGATAAACTGAATGATTTCTACGCCAAAATTGAAAGCGAGGTTAAAACCCCGGAACTTACAGAACGCTTAAAAACTCTGGTTAAGGAATTCAATGAATCACGAGAGGGTTCTTATAGAATAAGTAAGGAGCATTCTGAAAACCCCGATCAGATTTTTGTGTATTGTATCATAAATTTTAGATATCCGATAGAACGAAGCTCAGATTCCCCCCTACCTAATATTACCCCCCTACCTAATATTATTTTTTGGGAAAAATACAAAAATGAATTATTAAAATTTAGAGACACCGCACAGATTAAAGAACTTGATAAAGAAATTGAAGAAGTACTAACTCAATTAAGAAAATTAGATGAGGAACTTTTAGGGAAGATTGAAGAGATAAGAGAGGATTATCGAGTAACGTACAACTTTACTAAATATGAAATTGACTCTGAATGAATTGAAAGAAAAATGAAAGGAAAAATTTAGCTGGGATTTGGATGTCTGTTTTGCTAAGTGTGTTGTGCGGGGTGGGAGCAGTCACTTCAACACCTTCCCCGTCTCCAGCCACCACAAATACAAATCCAACTCCCCCAAACTCATCCCTACCTCCCCCGCCAAACCCTCCAACCTCCGCTCCAACTCCAAATACTTCCTCTTCGTCAGTGCCTTCGTCAACCTCCCAGGAATCTCCTCACAAATCCCGAACCTCTGCATCGCACGCAAAATATGCCGGTCCAAAATCGCGACATTTCCAAACCCCAGATTCCGCAAAAAATGGCTCGCCTCTTTGTAGCCAAGACCCTTAACATTTTTAACCAGCCACTCTCGTGCCCTCCTCTCGTCTCCAAACGAGCCAACAACCGCTTTTACCCCGCTCCCAACTTTCCGCCGCGCAGCCACGATAAATTCACTCCGCCGCTTGTAAAATCTGTGCCCCTCTTCTTTCAAAACCGTCTCTAACTCCTCTAAAGGCAGATTCAAGAACCCGTTAGACCCTTCCCCTTCCTCTGCCTCTTCCCCCAACCGCTCTTGAATCTTCATTCCAAGCGCTGCCGAAGAATTCGCGGTCAGCAGACAGAAACAGAGCTCCGAGAACCAACGCTCCCCTCCTCTCTCTCGATTCGCCTCAAACTCTTCTAACCTCGTTTTTATCTGGCTCGCTACTCTCCTATCTTTTTGTAAAACAACGAGTTCCTTTTTAATATTTAGTTTTTTTTTAATATCTAACATTTTTGTTTAAGAAAGATAAAAACAAAAGCGAAAAAAAGCGTCGATGGTCTAGAGGTATGACTTGGGCCTTCCAACCAAACTTTTTAGAAAAAAGTTTGATAAAAAAGAAGGGAAGACAGCCCACTGCCCGGGTTCAAATCCCGGTCGACGCATTAAACTTCTTCTAAAAGTTTGACCAAAAACGCTTCGCAGAAGAGCGATAAACCCCCAACCCCAGAGCCTCCTCGATTCTTCCCAACTCCGCACCCGTCGTCTCCGCACCCACGACGTAGCCCTTCGTGTTTGCCACCAAACCCGCACCCACTAAAGGCGCGCCGAAATTTACACTCCCGATTTCCACGGGCAATTCAAAGACCTGCTCCAAAAATTCCAACTCCGCACGGCTGGCGTTACTGTTCGCCAAGACGCCCTTGTTCGTCGCCACCGCAGCCATTCCCACCGTCTTCAACCCCCCTACCGTACCCTTGTAGACCTTCACTCCCAGCGTCTCCCTCACCTCCTCCACCGTCTTCTCCGACAACTCCGGGTGAACCAGCGCCACCGAATCGTTCGCGAGCACGAGGTTTCCAACAGCGTTCATTTTGTCCCTCTCCCCTCCCGCTCCCGGCAAGCGACTAATTTTTCCCAACCCTTCCCCCTCTACTCGCTCCTTAACTCGCCGCAGCTCGCTCTCCAACGCGTAAGGCGAGAGGAGAAAACCATTCGAGTTCCCAACCGCCAAGCAGCCGAGTAAAGACATCTCCGCAACCGAAGTTCTCACCGCCACCTCCACCTTCAACGCACGCTCAATTTCCGCCACCAACTCTTCCGACGCCGAAGAGGGCAGAAGAACCGCAGACTCGGTGCAGACCGCAAAAAGACCGACGTACGGGCTTCCCTCAAGCCTGAATCTCATTCGACAAGTTCTGCCCTTACCCTCTCCTCCTCCTCTGTCACCCTCACGCGAATCCTTGAAGGCGGCTTCTGCGAGCCCCGCTGCCAAACCTTCTCGTTCACCGCAGCGTCTAAAACGACCTCCTCAGATTTTGTGTGCCGCCTCAAAAAGCCCCGTATTTCTGCAATCGCACGGTTGCTCCGCTTCCACCTCGCCGCCTTCTTCACCTTCCGCAAAGGAATCGTGTAAATCCTCTCTCCCCCTTCTCCTACTCCTCCTTTTCTTTCTTCGCCCATTTTCTCTCCTCTTTTTCACCTTCTCTCCTCTTTTTCACCTTCTCTCCTCCTTTTCACACACTTCACGCCTTCAACTTTGTTCGTCTCCAGTGCCGCCTCTTTGGATGCGTCGTCACCCGCCGACTCGTCTTTACCATTATCCACGCCGGCAGCCGTCTGTTCTGCTTGTTCGCCTTGCTGAGCCTAATCTTCTTGCCCTTCGTCTTTTTTCCTATCGCCATCGTATCTTTCAAAACTTCTTTTTATTTATTAAATACAAGAAAAGAACGAATGTTAGGAGGGAGGGAATAAAAATGGGGAAACACAAAAATTTTTGAGAGTGGCGGACGTGCAGGCGTTTCCGGACGACTTGAGTGAAAGAACTTCGGGTCAGAGGAGGGCGAGGGCGGGGCGAGAAGTAGGAAAAGGTTTTTTAGTCAAGGTTTCTAAACCGAGCAATACTCAACTTTTTATTGAACAATTATAAATGAATAAGAGAAGAAAAGAAAAGAGAAGAGAAGAGAAAAGAAGAAAGATGAAACTCGGAATATCGGCGGATTTCAGCGCTGCACACTCGCTGCCCCGACACCCAGGGAAATGCAAGAACCTGCACGGGCACACCTACAAAATTGAGGTGGTGGTAGAGGGTGAGAAGAAGGAGGGGACGGAGTGCGTGGCGGATTTCGCGGAAGTGCGGGCGCTGGTAGAGGGGGTGCTTGAACTCGTTGACCACAAGTTCCTGAACGAGATAATTTCGTACCCAACGAGCGAGAACATTGCGTTGTTTCTGGGGGGGGAGTTGGAGAAGAGGTTGCGAGGCGCGGATTTGGAGTTGGGCGTGAGGCTGCGTTCTGTAAAAATATGGGAAGGCAAGGACAAATGGGTGAAGGTAGAGTATGAAAACTGAAGAGACGAAGAGGGAGAGAGGAGAAGGAGAGGTAGGAGAGGCAGGAAAGGCAGGAAAGGCAGGAAAGGCAGGAAAGGCAGGAAAGGCAGGAGAGGAAGAGGATTTGGTAGACGCGAGAATGGGAAAGGTAAAGCACAAGATAATGGTGATGAGCGGAAAGGGGGGAGTGGGAAAGACGACGGTAGCTGCGAACCTCGCTTTTGCTCTCGCGATGCGGGGTTTGGATGTGGGCTTGATGGACGCGGACATTCACGGACCAGACATTCCAAAAATACTAGGAATTGAGGAGCAGCGACCGGAGGTCTCGGAAGAGGCGGGGAAAATGCGTCCGATTTTGGTCACGCCGCGGCTGAAAGCGATGTCAATCGGGTTTCTGCTTCCTGACACGGACTCCCCGATTATCTGGCGAGGACCGATGAAAATGAACGCGATCCGGCAGTTCCTCTCGGATGTTGAGTGGGGCGAGCTGGACTACTTGGTCGTTGACTTGCCCCCCGGAACTGGCGACGAGCCGCTCAGCGTTGCACAACTGCTGAAGAATGTGGACGGTGCGATAATTGTAACGACGCCGCAGGACTTGGCGTTGCTGGATTCGAGGAAGGCGGTGAACTTTGCGGGGGTGCTGAAAGTGCCGGTCGTCGGGATAATTGAAAATATGAGCGGGTTTGTCTGCCCTCACTGCGGAAAGGAGACGAGGATTTTCAAGTACGGCGGAGGCGAGAGAGCAGCAGCGGAGTTGGGCGTGCCGTTCCTCGGGCGAGTGCCACTTGACTCGAAGATGGTCGAGGCCGCAGACAGCGGAACGCCGTTCGTGCTGCAGCGAGAGGCGGAGGCGACGGCGCGAGAGGCGTTTGAGCAGATTGTTGAGAAAGTGCGGGCGTTTGTGGAAGCTGACCCCAAGCTAAAGCAGAGGGAGTTCTGAGGTCGGTAGCGTCCTTACCGTTGCCTCTTTGGGAATCCGTGCTCCCCTACGCAGCAATCTGCTAATGCACGCACAATGCTCGCCCACCACCCACGAGCAGCATGTTGTAGTATATATATTTCTTCTTCTTATAATTTCTTCTTCTTATATTTTTTCTTCTTCTTTGTTGATCCTGTGGCATATCGGAAGGAGGGCGTGGTAATTGGAGTAGGTGTGATCGCAGGTTAAAATGTTTAGTCTTTTTATCTCAGCGTCTCTGACTGCCCTTTACTGGCTGTTTCGGGTTGTGCCAGTCGTAGCCACGGGCATCTTTGCAACGAGTTTCGCAGTCAACCTCGGGCTGATGAAGAAGTTCAGCAGGCTGGTAGAACCGCTCTCCAGCAAAGCCAAAATCAGTGCAGTCTCGGCTCTCGCAGTCGTAACCTGCACTTTCAGCACCACCGCGGGTTACTCAATGCTCGTGGACGGGCTGAACAAAAAGGTCGTCTCGGAGCAGGAGGTCGTCGCAACCACGCTAATCTCCTCCTTTCCAAGCATCCTTTCTCACCTCTTCACATTTTTCATCCCCGTCATAATTCCGATTCTTGGGCTCACTACAGGAGCGATTTATGTCTGCCTCGTTGGGCTCGTGGCACTCTTAAAGTCGTGCTTTGGCGTTTTCCTCGCGAGGCTGTGGCACTCTGCAAACCCCGAATCCAGCAAATCCAAACTCTCAAACCCCCAAACCCCAAAACCTCTAACCTCAAACCTCAAGCAAGAGGCGTTAAACAAGAGTACCCGAAGCACCTACAAAATGCTCAAGCGGGTTGTGCCGACGATGTTCGTCACTCTTTTTCTGGTCTCGGTGGCGGAGGAACTGGGGCTGTTCGAGTCGTTCTCTGCGGTTTTACAGCCGCTCACGAGCGTTCTGGGTTTGGAAAGCGAGGTCGTCCTAATCAGTGCAACCGATGTTGTGAACTCTTACTCTGGACTAATCCTCGCGGGCAGCCTTCTGGAAGGGGGGCGGGTAACGACGAGAGGGGTGCTGGTTGCGTTGCTGCTTGGAAATGTGGTCTCGTTCTCTGCGAGGTTTGCGAAGCACTCGCTACCGCTCCACTTCTCGCTCTTTGGACCGAGGTTGGGGAGCAGGACGGTTGCGGTAAACGCGGGGACGACGCTTGTTTTGGACGCGGTTTTTATTGTTGTGCTACTGATGATTTAGAAGTTTTAAGTATTGTTATATCGTTTTAAATAGTTATAAATTTATAGGGGTAAAATAAAAAAAGAAGGGAAATGACACACCACATCAGAAGAGAAATATTACCGTTTACCGCGATTGTGGGGCAGGAGCGGATGAAGAAGGCGTTGGTTTTGAACGCGGTTAACCCGCGAATCGGCGGCGTGCTTATTCGGGGCGAGAAGGGGACGGCGAAGTCCACTGCCGTGCGGGCGCTTGCAGAACTGCTGCCTGAGATTGAGGTGGTAAAAGGCTGTAGGTTCAACTGCAACCCTCACGACGAGGCGGAGATGTGCGACCTCTGCTACGCCAAGAGGACGAACGAGAGAGCGAACAAGGACGGAGAAGAAGGAGAAGAAGGAGAAGAAGGAGAAGGAAGAGAAGAAGGCGAAGGAAGAGAAGAAGGCGAAGAAGAAGGCGAAGAAGGCGAAGAAGAAGGCGAAAGAGGAGAAGGACGGGAGGGGAAACAGGAGGTAGCGAGGCGGAGGATGTGGGTCGTCGACCTTCCGCTCGGTGCGACCGAGGACAGGGTCGTGGGCTCAATAAATGTGGAGAAGGCGATAAAAGAGGGGATAAAAGCGTTAGAGCCGGGCATTCTGGCTGCTGCGAACCGAGGCATTCTTTACATCGACGAGGTGAATCTCTTGGACGACCACGTCGCGGATGTCATTCTCGATTCCGCGGCGATGTCAATAAATGTGGTCGAGCGCGAGGGCGTCTCGGTCTCGCACCCCGCTAAATTCATCCTCGTCGGTACGATGAACCCCGAAGAAGGCGAGCTCAGACCACAACTCCTCGACAGGTTCGGACTTCAAGCCAGCGTAGAAAGCATCGACGACGCGGAGAAGCGGGTGGAGATTGTGAAGCAGGTGGAGGGTTTTGAACGAGATCCGGCAGAGTTCAGGGAACGGTTCGAGGCGCGACAGAGAGCGTTGCGGGAGAAGATTGTGCAGGCGAAGCAAATTCTTAAGGCGGTGCAGATTAGCGACGATTTGCTGAAACTGACCGCGGAGACCTGCGTTAAACTCGGCGTCAGGACGCACCGAGCCGAGATTGTCATCAGCAGGACCGCGAGAACGGCCGCTGCACTCGACGGCAGGAAAGAGGTTACTCTTGAGGACCTAAAAGAGGCGATGCAGTTGGCGCTGCCGCACAGAATGCGTAGGAAGCCGTTTGAACCGCCTACTTTGGAGACCGAACGGTTGGACGAGTTGCTGGATGAGAAAAAAAAGCAGCCTGAAAAAGAGCCGCAGGAGAAGGAGCAAGAGCAAGAGCAAGAACACCAGCACCAACAAGAAAAAAAGGAGCGGGAAGAGGAGGGAGAGAAGAAAGGAGGGAGGGAGGAGAAAGGGGGGGAAAAAGAGAAAAAAAATGAGCAAAAACAAGAACCGCAAGAAACGCAAGAAACGCAAAAAGAGTCGGTTTTTGAGATCGGCGACCCGATTGACACACGAGCAGTAAGGCAGAGGCAGAGAGCGAGGAGGGACCGAAAATACCGCAGGAAAATTTCGGGAAGGCGAATTCCTTCTCTCTCGCTTCGCAACAGCGGGAAGTACGTGCGACACGGTCTGCCGAGGGGGGAGCTAAAAGATGTTGCACTTGACGCTACGATTCGCACCGCCGCACCTTACCAAAAAGAGCGACGACTTGAGTCAGATTCGGGAGTGGCGGATTTGGCGGTCGTTGTAAAAACCGAGGACTTTCGTGAGAAGGTTCGTGTAGGCAAAATCTCGACCGCCACACTCTTCGTCGTGGACGCTTCGGGTTCAATGGGTGCGAACAGGAGAATGGAGAGTGCAAAGGGTGCCGTTCTCTCTCTACTCTTGGACTCTTACCAACAGCGAGACAAAGTCGGACTGGTCGCGTTCAAAGGTAGCCAAGCGGACGTCCTGCTACCGCTCTGCTCAAGCACGGATTTAGCGGTCGAGCGGCTGAAGGAGCTCCCGACGGGTGGGAGAACGCCGCTCTCCGCTGGTCTTGAGAAGGGGCTGAACCTTCTGACCGTCGAGAGACTGAAGGACGAAGAGACGATTCCAATCCTGCTCTTAATCTCGGACGGGCGGGCGAACGTCTCGTTGGGAGGGAAGAAATTGGGAGGGAAGAAAGAAAGAGAGATTAAAACCGAGTTGCTCGCACTCGCGGAGCAGGCACGAGCAAACGGCGTTCACCTAATCGCGATCGACACCGAAGAAGTTAGCAAGTCGTTCGTCAGGATGCAACTCGGCTACTGCAGGGAAATTGCGAGCCGCTCTGGCGGGCTGTACTACCCTCTCTCCGACCTCACGCCGCAGAAAATTCACGAGGTTGTTACTCAGGAGCAGGCGGTTTTGGAGACGAAGATGTAAAGTAAAATGGTTGGAAGAAGAGGAAAAGAGGAGAAAACAGCAGGAATAAAAGAGCAGTACAAAAAATTCATCTGCAGGAAAATCCTGTTTATCTTTTTCTTGCTCCTCCTAATCCTTGCCATCGCGGGCGTCGCCGCAACTCTCGGCTCCTACCCAATCTCGGTCCCAGAGGTCTACTCAATAATTTGGAACGGGCTGTTTCAAAATCCCGCAACCACGAAAGAGATTGTGGTCTGGAAGTTGCGGTTACCCGTAATTTTAATGGGCGTCCTCGCAGGTACAGGGCTCGCAATCGCAGGCACGATGATGCAGGGAATCGTCCGGAACCCGCTCGCAAGCCCTTACACTTTGGGAATTTCGTCGGGTGCGGGATTCGGCGCGGTCATCGCGATTATTTACGGCACTGGCGTAGTCTCTGGGGTAAGCCTAAAATATCTCGTCGTTGCAAACGCCTTCGTCTTCTCGCTCATCCCTGTGCTCGTGATTATGGGCTTGGCACGGTTCAAAAGAGCCACGCCTGAAACGATGATTCTTGCAGGCGTCGCGATGATGTACATTTTCTCCGGCTACACGCACTTAATTTTTTATTTTGCTGACCCCGAGGCGATGAAAGAGGCTTACTTCTGGACTGTCGGCGGTCTTGGTAGAGCCTCGTGGCCGAACCTTACGCCGATGGCATTTATGCTCGCGTTGTGCGTGCCTGTGCTGATGTGGAAGTCGTGGGACTTGAATGTGATGGGTGCAGGGGACGAGACTGCGAAGAGTCTGGGCGTTAATGCCGAGCGCGCCCGACTCTTTATTATGGTCGTCTCAAGCCTCCTTACAGCAAGCATAATCAGTTTTACAGGCTGCATCGGGTTCGTGGGTCTCGTCGCCCCGCATGTCTGCCGCATTATTATCGGCGGCGACAACAGGTTTCTAATCCCAGCCTCCGGTCTCTTCGGCGCTGCTTTCCTGCTCGGAATGAGCACGCTTGGAAGGACGATTATCGCACCTGTAATTATTCCTGCAGGCGTGATGATGGCTTGCATCGGCGGTCCGTTCTTCTTTTTCATCCTGCTGACAAGAAAGAGGGAATATTGGTGAAAGAGGGGTTTGGAGGTTTGGAGGAGTGGAAGAGGGGTAGAGGAGTGGAAGAGGGGTAGAGGAGTGGAAGAGGGGTAGAGGAGTGGAAGAGGGGTAGAGGAGTGGAAGAGGAGTGGAAGAGGGGAAGAGGAGTAGAAGAGAGGAGGGAGAGATGAAACTGAAAGTAGAAGGGGTGGAGTTCAGCTACGCGAGCGTGGAGGTGCTAAAGGGAATTTGTGTAGAGCTTGGCGAGTCGGAAATGCTCGGGGTTGTGGGTCCGAACGGTGCCGGGAAATCTACGCTGATCAGGTGCATTGACAGGATTCTGACGCCGCAGAGGGGTTGTGTAACGCTAAACGGGCAGGACATAAAAAAGATGCAACAAATGGAACTTGCGAGAAGAATCGGCTACATCCCGCAGAACTCTTCACAGGTCTTTCCTGCCACGGTCTTCGACACTGTTCTGATGGGCAGGCGACCGCACCTCGGCTGGCGGAGCAGCGAAAAGGACACCGAGAAGGTTTTAGAGGTGCTGGAGTTGATGAAGATTGAGGAGTTCGCGATGCGGGACATTCACGAGCTCAGCGGCGGTCAGCAGCAGAAAGTCTTCATCGCACGCGCACTCACGCAAGAGCCTGACATTCTCCTGCTCGACGAGCCGACCTCTAACCTCGACATTCGACACCAGCTTGAAGTGCTGGATGTGATAAAAGAGGTCGTGCGGCGGAGGGGAATCTCGGCGGTGATGGCAATTCACGACTTGAACCTTGCGTCGAGGTACGCGGACCGGATTGTAATGCTGAACGGTGGCAGGGTTTTTGCGGCGGGCGAGCCTTCTGCAGTGCTTACGCAGGAGAACATAAAACAGGCTTACGGCGTGGTGGCAGAGGTGAAGAGAGAGAAAGGGCGACCTTACATTGTGCCGCTAAGACCGGTGAGTTGAAGAGTTATGCAAGCGAGTACTGCAACACAGACTAACACAGACTGCAACCGGGCTTACAGTCTTGGCAGGCTCGGTCTTGGCAGGCTCGGTCTTGGCAGGCTCGCATTCTCGTCCAACCTAAAAGTTCGCCGCATTGAAAATTCAGCCTGTTTCCCCTTGTTCCACTGTTTCACGGGTCGCAGGTAGCCAACCACCCTTGAGTAGACCTCAGTCTCGGCACCGCATTTTGGGCAGGTGAAATGCTCGCCCGCGATGTAAGCGTGAGTGGGGCAGACGCTGAAGGAGGGGGTAAAAGAGAAGTAAGGCAGGCGGTAGAGCTCGCAAATCCTTCGCACCAAGACCTTAACAGCAGTAGGATCTTTTACACGCTCGCCTGCGAAGATGTGGAATACTGTGCCACCGGTATATTTTGACTGAAATTCGTCCTGCAGGTCTAACGCCTCGAAGAGGTCGTCGGTGAAATTCACGGGGAGTTGCGTGGAATTGGTGTAGAACGGTTCTGCTCGCACCGCTCCTGGTCTCCTAAAGCTACCACGCCACTCTGCCTCGTTGGCACAAATTATTCCTGGTTTCCTAAATCTGAATTTCTTCTTGTCCTTTCTGGCGAGGCGGTAAGAAGTGTTGTGCAAACAGACCAAACCCTCTCCGCCTAAGAAGTTTTGCACGCTCTCATTCTTCGCATCAACTTCAAAGTCGTAGACAAATTTAGGAGCAGTCAATTTTTTTACGCTCTTTACCGCGTCCCAATAAATGTCTGAATTCAGTAGATTCTGAAGTTTTTCCGTCTCTTCGCTCTTCCCTAGGTCAGACAACTTCTGAAGAATTTTTCTGAAATATTGAGCACTTATTCTGTTATTTCTCAGATTTCTGTTAAAACTGTCTTTGTCAATTTCAATCTGCGAAGGGTTTAGCGAATTTTTTTCCAGTACCGCTTTTATCAATCTCGGGACCTCTGGGAGGTCTTCTCTACCCTTTGTTATTTCTAATTTCTCTTTAAGAACTTCCCAGAAGAATTGCTTTAGGTTGTCTGCCCCTGTGATTGAGATTACGAAGTTGTCGTTCCAGTTGGGGTTGCGTTCCGACTTTTTGTCCTTGCTCAGCCGTGCCAAAATGCCAAGTTTTAGGAGGCAGAGGTTTAGCCCGCCCGCCAACTTCTTCGAGTTTGTGTAAAGTCTTACAGAAAAATCACGGTAAACGCTCCCGCCGCCCAAGAAAAACCCTCTCAAGAGCCCGGAAACGCATTCTTTTGAAGAGGCGAAGACGAAATTCGGGATTAATTTTTTGTTACTCCCTCCTTCCAAGCCCACCTCTTTGAAGAACAAAGAGAGCGACTTGCTTAAGGAGACTTCGTAGATTCTCTTTCGGTCTCGATTTTTAATCTGAACATTCGCAAGACCTGGTCCGAAAACTCTTTCGAGAGACTCGGTAAATTCGTGAGTAAATTCCTTGTCGGTGTTACAGAAGCTGCTTTGCCCTTCAGACGAGAGGCAAGAGAGAAGAGCGCCAACTACAAACCCCAAATCCCTGTTAGCCGGGATTAAAGCGTTAATCGGGCTTGTATTTTTACTGGTTCTGTAAAATATTCTTGACTGTTTTAGGACTTCTCTGCTTACCGCTTCAAAAATTTCCAAGTCGTAGATTAGTTTTAGAGGGATTTTCCTGCTCTTTCGCCACAGGTATTTTACATTTTTCCAAGCGAGTCTGTAATTCTTCTCGCACCATTCTTTGACCCTTGACCCCTTCCTCTGATTTGAGATTAAATCCTCTACGAAGTCAGCGGGGAAGAGAGCGTAAAATTTACCCTTCTTCCGAGACTCCGAGTTCTTGAAAGTTTCAATCAAATTGAACTCTCTACAACACTCCTCCAACTCAACCCGCTTCGGGACGGCAACGACCTCGCCTTCTCTCAAGTTCCTAACAAGAATGCTTTCAGGCGCGCCTTCGGGGCTCAAAGTAAAGAGGCTGTGCTCTCCTGTGACCCTGACTTTTCTTCCAGATTCGGTGGTCACCTCAAACATTGATTTTCCGGGATGCCTGACCAATGCGGTGACCGGATATTTTTTTATTTTTAGTCTTCTCCTGCTGAAGCCGTAGGAGAATAATTCGCCTTCGGGCAGTTTCAAAACCTCGCTGCACCCACACTGTTGAATCTCTCCTTTCTTGTCTTCTAATTCAAAATAACCGTCTACCAAAGGTCCGATTGCTGAAAATCTTGGCGCACCCTGAGAGATTAAGACCTCTTCTTCCGGTGCTAAACTGCCTTCGGCCGGCGTCGCTTCGAGGTTGAAATTGTTACCGGTCTCTTCTTGAAACTCGACCAACCGCTCACGCATAAAATCAAGAACCCGCAGCGTGAACCTCCGCCCGCTCTCGCTCGCAATTCCCTCGCTCCAGCTCCCCTTCCCCACACTCGAGCCGAACAAGTTCAAGCACGCCTCGTTCATTCCGAGCAGCCCGATTGTGGAGAAGTGGTTCTTCCAGTACTCGCCGAACCGCTCCTTAACGCCCCGCAGGTAAAACCTTGTGTAAGGGTAGAGTTTCTCGTCGGTGAACTTCTCCAAGACCTTCCGCTTTATCTCCAAACTCTCCTTCGCCAACTCCATCTGCCTGCCGAGCGACTCCAAGAACGCGTCCTCGCCGCGGTGGCGGGCAAGGTAGCCCAGCCGCGGCATATTTATTGTTACTACCCCCACACTTCCTGTTAACGGGTTCGACGCAAAGAGTCCACCGCCTCGCTTTCTTAGCTCTCTGTTGTCGATCCTGAGTCGGCAACACATACTTCGGGCGTCCTCGGGGTTCATATCAGAGTTCACATAATTGCTGAAGTAGGGGACGCCGAACTTGGCGGTGACTTCCCACAAAAGCTCCAAATTACCGTTCTCCCAGTCGAAGTCTTTGGTGATGCTGTAGGTTGGGATTGGGAAGGAGAAGACGCGGGACTTTGCGTCGCCCTCTGCCATCACTTCCAAGAACGCTCTGTTGAATAAATCCATCTCGTCTTGGAAGTCGCTGTAGGTCTCGCTTTGGCTCTGGCTTTGAGCCGTGCCGCCGCCGACGACGACTGCACGGTCGGCGAAGTATTTGGGAACTGTCAAATCGTGCGTTACATTTGTGAAGGGGGTCTGAAACCCGACCCTCGTGGGAACGTTCATATTAAAGACGAACTCCTGCAACGCCTGCTTCACCTCCTCGTAGTTGAGGTGGTCGTATCTGATGAAAGGAGACAGGAGCGTGTCGAAATTTGAGAACGCCATCGCGCCCGCGGCTTCGCCCTGCAGTGTGTAGAAGAAATTGACGATCTGACCGAGAGCGGTGCGGAAATGTCTTGGCGGCTTGCTCTCGGTCTTCCCCGGCGCTCCCCTGAAACCCTGCACGAGCAGGTCAAAGAGGTCCCACCCGATGCAGTAGGCTGCAATTAGATTGAGGTCGTGAATGTGAAAATCGCCGTTCGTGTGTGCCTCTCGGATTTCGGGCGGGTAGATTTTACGCAGCCAGTAAATCTTGCTGATTTCCGAAGAGACGTAGTTGTTCAAGCCCTGCAGCGAGAAGGTCATATTGCTGTTCTCGTTGACCTGCCAGTCGAGGTTCTTGAGGTACTGGTCGACGAGGTTTGTGTTAGCTTTGGCGGTGAGTTCGCGGATTCCCGCGTGCTGCTCGCGGTAAATTATGTACGCCTTCGCGGTCTTGCGGTACGGCGAGGAGAGCAAGACCTGCTCGACCAAATCCTGAACCTTCTCAACGCTCGGGGTCTTGTTTTGCGTCTTCTTTTTACGCTGGCCTGCCTGTTCTTGAGCCAGCTGAAAGACCTTGCGTGTCAGGACTTGAGCGGTCTCGAAATCAAATTCGCGGGTTGCTGCACCTGCTTTTGCGAGTGCTTTTGTAATCTTTTCAGGCTCGAATTTTACGATTCTGCCGTCCCTTTTTTTTATTTTTTTGAACACGATATTTCTCTCTCTTCTGCTTATTTAAGGGACTGACCTAATCTTAAAAAAAATAAAAATGTCTGAAGTAATCCTGAGCGACCCAAAGACGATGGAAGCACTCCGCAAAAGCGACCAAGACATTAAAGCAGGCAGGGTTAAAGCAGTCAGTTCTGTCAAAGAGTTGCTTGCTGAGCTGTGAACGTTTGATTTTCTTGCCAAGTCCCTCGAGGGCTTTCCTGTTATTTTTGATTTTTTTGTACACGATATTTTTCACTCTTCTGCTTACTCACAAAACCTCCAAGCCTCCAAGCCCCGAAACCACTAACCTTTAAGCCTCTTCAAGACCAGAATGTCAGGTCTCGGCGGGGCTTTAGAGCCCGCAAACTCCTTCTTACACCGCTCACACAACTCCCTCGCAGTAAGCGTGACCACCTCTTCGCTGCCCGGCAGTTTCCTGGCGTACACGAACTCTGGCTCAACGCCAACTGCTCTGCTTATTTCTTCCAGCGTCCCTGTTATTTTCGCGCCAAAGACCTCTACATCGTCGCTCCGCAGACCTCGCAAGTCAGCTGCGAACCCGACGCAGCCGCAGACCATTCCGAAGACCTTCGCCTCAGGCACGAACACATTTCCTACCTGCCTTCTCAGTTCCGCTTCAAGCCGTTTCCTACCTTCTTTTAACTCTTCTTTCACTTTCTCTCCACCTTCAAAACTTTACTCGTCAGTTCGTCGCAAAACCTGCACTCGTCGCAGATTTTTCTGCACCGCTTCCATTTTTTTATGCTCCCCGCCTCTCCCAAGAGTTCGTTGTCCAAGTGAAAAGCGTAGCGGAGTTCGGAGGGGCAGTCGAGGATTTCAAGCAGGTTTCGCTGGTTGCCTTCCCCCTTAAGTGACCGTTGCGAGTACGCCCGCACGCAATTAATTATCCAGTTCACTGCGTTCGCCCGCCCCGAAATCTTGAAGTCGTGAATCCCGATCGCTTCGTACTCCGCCAAGTCCTCAGGTCTAATCCACGGCGACCGCACAATTTGCGACGGGTCTCGCACTCGGATTGAAATGCACTTGTCGAAGTAGTAGTCGGCGAAGGTGTTCAGGGGTTGTGCCTGTGCCCCTGCGTTCAGGAGCGAGGTGCGGGGGGAGGTAATGTGAGAGAAGAGGTTGAAGTGGGCGTGCCTGAACGGGCATTTGTAGAGGCAGCCCTCGTTCACGATCAGTCGGATGTCGCAGTCAACCGCCCGCAAAATCGCTTCCAAAACCCCGAAGTCCCTGTTTATATTCGTGTCAAGAGTGATTCCGTCAGCGCCGAGGTCTTCAAAGAATTCGGCACGCTGCGGCGAATTCACATGCGCCACGCAAGACACAACCGTCTCGAGCGGTGAGTCGCGCAGCAGCTCCACGAGGTACGGCTCTGCCACTGTAACGCCGTCTACGCCCGCCTTCTCGAGTTCCCCGAAGTACCACTCAAAAATCCGGTAGCCCTCGAAGGTTAGGTGGAAACCGCCCAAGCAGGACGGGTTCAGCACGATGTTCATTTTTAGGCGGTGCTGGTGTGCGTACTCGGTCTGCTCTCGAATTTCGTCGATTAGGGCTGCGTGCAGCGTCGCCCGACCGCTGCCCAGCACCTCTGGCGAGCCCGCCATATAAACCTCGCTCACCTCGCTCATCTCGCTCGCCTCGTTCAAGCCCCCCGCTTCTTTTGCCGCGATTATTTCTTTCAAAGCCGCGAAATGCCCCGGGTGCGGAATTATTAATTTCATTTCAACACCTCCAACACCTCCTTCGTGACACGCTCGCAGAACCCGCACTCGCCACAGACCTTCCTGCAACTTTTCCAACGCTCCACGCAACCCGCCCGCCCCAGCTTCTCGCTGTCCAGATAAAACATATGCCGAAGCATCTGCGGGCAGTCGAGGAGTTCGAGCAGGTTGCCCTTGAACGACCGCTGCGAGTACGCCCGAATGCACTCAATTATCCAGTTCACCGCCTTCGTCCTGCCCGAGAGTTTGAAGCCCTGAATCCCCAACGCCTCGTACTCCGCCAAGTCCTCGGGTCTAATCCACGGCGACCGGACAATCTGCGACGGGTCTCGCAGGCGGATTGAGATGCACTTGTCGAAATAAAAGTCAGGCGCGAAGAGCGGCGAGCGGGGCTGGTTCAGACCGCTGAGGTGCGAGGCGAGGTTGTAGTGCGAGTACCTGAACGGGCACCTGTAGAGGCAGCCCTCGTTCACAATCACCCGAACGTCGCAGTCGACCGCCCGCACAATCGCCCGCAAGAGCCCGAAGTGCCGATTTATGTTCGTGTCCACTGTAATCACATCCGCACCGAGTTCTTCAAAGAACCTCGCACTCTGCGGTGCGTCCACGTAAGCAAGAACCGAGACGACGGCTTTCATTGGGAAGTCCCGCAGCAGCTCCACCAAGTACGGCTCTGCCACAATCACGCCGTCCACTCCCGCCTCGTTCAAAGCCCGAAAATACCACTCAAACATCTTGTAGCCCTCGAAGGTCAGGTGGTGCCCGCCCGTGCAGGTGGAGTTCATCGCGATGTTCATTTTTAGGCGGTGCTGGTGTGCGTACTCGGTCTGCTCTCGAATCTCCTCAACCAGCGGCGCGTGCAACACACCCCGACCGCTGCCCATCACCTCCGGCGAGCCGCCCATAAAAACCTCCTTCACCTCGTTCAAGCCCTCTGCTTCCTTGACTTCTACTATTTCCTGCAACGCCGCGAAATGCCCCGGGTGTGGAATCATTAAACGCATTTTCTCTCTTCTCTATCTATTTTATATTGTTTTATAAAATCCCCTTATGAAAAATTGAGAGAGATGAAAGCGATTCTTTTAGCAGGAGGGTACGCCAAGAGGCTCTGGCCACTGACGAGGGACTGCCCAAAATCGCTGCTCCCGGTTGCGGGTAAGCCGATGATTGACTATATTTTGGACAGAGTAGAGCAGGTAGAGGAGATTGAAGAGGTGTTCCTGTCCACGAACCGGCGCTTTGAGGCACAGTTCAAGGAATGGCTTGAGACCTACAGAGACAGACACAAAGGCACAGGAGGCAAAGAGATTGAATTGGTAATTGAGGAGACGAGAGAAGAGGGGGAGAAATTGGGTTCGATTGGGGCGTTGGATTTCTTGATTGACCGCTTTGGTCTGGAGGAAGATTTGCTGGTCGTGGGAGGAGACAATCTCTTTGACTTTGACCTGCGGGATTTTGTTGGGTTTTACAAGGCGAAGGGAAAGGCGAAGGGAAAGGCGAAGGGAAAGGCGAAGGGAAAGGCGAAGGGAAAGGCGAAGGGAAAGGCGAAGGGAAAGGCGAAGGGAAAGGCGAAGGGGAAGACGAAGGGGAAAACAAAGGGAAAGAGAGAGAAGAGCAGTGTAGTGCTTTTGTACGATATGAGAGAGAAGGAGCGGGTGAGAGGGAAGTACGGGGTCTTGGAGGTGGACGCGGATTTTAGAATCGTTAATTCTGAAGAGAAGCCAGCAGAACCAAAGACGACCCTAATTTCTACCGCCTGCTACATCTTCACAAAATCTGATTTGGCGTTGGTCAAAGAATATTTGGCAGCGGGAAATAATCCTGACGCCATCGGGTTCTTCGTCTCTTGGCTGTGCAAGAAGCGGGAGTTGTACGGGCTCGTTCACGACGGGCTGTGGTTTGACATCGGGAGTTTTGAGGACTACGAGCGTGCGAATGCGGTTTTTTGCAGTTCGAGGAAGACCTGCTAGATTTGAGTTGGATAAAATTACAAAACCGTTTCCGTCCTTCGTAGGTTGCAGATTTTCTTTTGTCTACTTCCCCCTGTGGCTGGATTTCATCCTCAAGTCCTTCGACCCACATTTACGGCACCTCGTCGCCCTGAACGCGTTCCTCGCATTGCAATCCATGCAAATCTTCATGCGGAAGAGCCTCGCCTCCGCCTCTGCAAATCTTGCCATTTCGTTCGTTTCTTTCCTCTTTCTATTTACTTACCCAGCACCAGCATAAAAACCTCTCAAAACAAAATCACCACTCTCGTGCCGTCAACATCGAGAATCTCTCCTCCCTCCTCGCTTTTCCCCTCGCTTTCCTCTCCTGTTTTACTCTCTCTCCTGCACAGCTCCACCTTCGTGGCGGTTGCGTTTTCTATATCTTCGGTCTCCAATCCAGCCCCTCTTTCTACCGTGCCCGTTCCAGCGTCGTAAATCTCGATTTTACGCAGCGGTGCATTTAGCGGAATGCCACGCTCGGATTTGTAGCTTCTGACCGCTCGGACGATGCCAGCAATTAAGTCCCCCTCCCTCTCCGCTTTTCTCTCCGCTTCTGCCTCGCTCGGGTCACTCGGGTCGCTCCACGCCTCCTGCTGCTGCTCTACTTCTGCCTCGGGCCACTTCTCCTCGTGCACGCTCTTTCCGCCTCCCGCTCCTGCGATGTAGGAATACATTTCTTCGGCGTAAAAGGGGACGAACGGTGCGAGCAGAAGGGAAAGCGTCTTCAGCGTTTCGTGTAACGCGTACTTGGCGGATTCCTGCCCGCTTGCCCCGCTCCTCGCCCCTTCCGCTCCGTTCCGCCCCTCCTGCCGACCGTAGAGCCCCTCCTGCCGACCGTAGAGCCGCGACTTTGCGAGTTCGATGTAGTCGTCTGCAAGCACTTCCCACGCGAACGTCCGAATGCTCTTGAAAGCATTGTCGAACTTGAAATTCTCCATCGCGGCGGTTACCGAGCGGACGAGCCGGTTCAGTTTTGCGAGCAGCCACCTGTCCACGACTCGCAGTCTTGGTCTCGGATTTACCGCTCCTTCTTCGCCCTCGTAGTCCGCGAGGTGAATCATTGCGAACCTGAGGATGCTCCAGAGTTTCTGCGTAAATTTGGTCGCAGCCACAATGTCCTTCCACCTGAACTGCACATCCGAGCCCACGGCACCGCCGATCGCCGCCCACTGCCTGAACGCGTCCGCACCGTGCTTTTGAATCACGGCGTCAGGCGAGACGGTGTTGTTCCGCGACTTGCTCATTTTGTAGCCGTCCTCGCCCAAGACCATCCCGTTTATCAAAATCGTGTGCCAGGGGATTTTGTGTGTGAGGGCAGCGGAGCGGAGGATTGTGTAGAACGCCCAGGTTCGGATAATGTCGTGCCCTTGCGGTCGTAGTGCAACTGGCTCAAACTCAACCCCTGCCCCTGCCTCCCTTGTCCCTGCCGCCCCTGTCCCTGCCGACTCTGACGACGCGTTAAGGTCCCAGCCAGCCGTCCAGAGCGCGGTCAACGAGGAGTCCATCCAAGTGTCCAAGACATCTTTTTCACCCTCAAACTCTGTCCCGCCACAATTTACACAAGCCGTCTTCGGACTCGTCTCCAAAGGGTCTACGGGCAACTCCTCTCCCTCCTCCTCCGCAGCGACCTTCACTGCACCGCAGTTTTTGCAGTACCAAACCGGGATCGGCACGCTGAAAATCCGCTGCCGCGAGATGCACCAGTCCCACTCCATCGTCTCAACCCAGTTCTCCAGTCGGACGCGGAAATGCTCGGGGTGCCACCTTATTTCCTGCGCAGCCTTTTTCACCGCCTCCTTCTGCACTCGCACGAACCACTGCCGCGTAGAAATAATCTCAATCGGAGTCTTGCACCGCCAGCAGACCCCTACACTCTGCCGTAGCCTCTCACGCCTTTTGAGCAGTCCTGCAGCCTCCAAATCCGCCACCACCTTCCGCTTGCACTCCGTCACGCTCAGCCCCTCGTAGCCTCGTGCAACTGCTGTCATTCGCCCGCGTTCGTCAATTGAAGCCTTCAGCGGTAGGTTGTGCAGTTTCCACCACCGCACGTCCTGCCGATCCCCGAAAGTGCAAATCATCACAACCCCGGTCCCAAACGCAGGGTCAACGCTCTCGTCCTTGTAGACCCGCACCCTCTGCCCGAAGAGTGGGACTTCCAACTCTACCGCTCCTCCCTCTCCCGCGATATTTTTGTAACGCTCGTCCTCGGGGTGCACCGCCACCGCAACGCAACTCGCCAACAGCTCGGGTCTCGTGGTCGCAATTTCTACCTCCTCCTGCTGCTCTACTTCTGCCCGCTCTACTCCTTTTTCTTCTCCCGCTCTCTCTTCTCTCCCCACGATTTTGAAGACTAAATAATTTAGGTAGGCGTCCCGGTCCTCGTACTCCACCTCTGCAAACGCGATCGCAGTCTCGCACCGCGGACACCAGTTCACAGGGTGCTCGGCTCGGTAAATCAGCCCCTCGCGGTGCATTTTCAGGAACGAGAGTTGCGTGAACCTTTTGTAGCGGTCGTCCATCGTGACGAACTCCCTGCTCCAGTCAATTGACATTCCAAGCCGCTGCAGCATTCTTTTCATCTGCTCGATGTTCCCGCGGGTGAGTTCCCTGCAAAGTTCCCTGAACTCGTGCTTGCTTATTTGGTGCCGGGACACGCCCTGCTGCTCCTCTACCTTCACCTCAGTCGGCAGCCCGTGGCAGTCCCACCCCTGCGGAAACAGGACATTGTAGCCCCGCATTCGCTTGTAGCGTGCGACAAAATCAATGTAGCACCAGTTTAGCGCGTTGCCGATGTGGAAATCGCCGGTCGGGTAAGGTGGTGGCGTGTCTATGATGTAGGACGGCTTCTCCGAAGTCGGTTTGAAATAATACATTGACTCGTCCTTCCCCCAGCTCTCCAGCCATTTCCGTTCCACCGCTTCTGGCTTGTATTTCTTCTCCATCTTCATCCGCTCTTTCCCCTTCCTCTTTTCATCCACCCTTCTCCCTTCCTCTTTTCATCCGCTCTTTCCCCTTCCTCTTTTGATAAAACTTTTCCTAAAAGTTTTTTGATAAAACTTTTCCTAAAACTTTTTCTTTTTAAGAAAAACTTTACTAAAAGAAATTTATATTTTTGATCAAACTTTTAGGAAAAGTTTGACGGAGCCGCTGGGATTTGAACCCAGGTCGTCGGGTCCGAAGCCCGAGGGGATAGTCCGCTACCACACGACTCCTTGATTTATGTTATGTTTATCAAATGAAAAACATAAAAACTACTTTCTAAAAAGCCTTCTGATAGCCGGCAAAATCAGCTCTCGATTCCTAATCAAACTATTTATGCAAGTCATCCACCACCTAGGATTATAAATGAGCAGCCTCTTTATTTTTATTATTTCTGTGTTTAAATCGAGATTAAACGGTTCATAATTTTTAAGTCCTGAACCTACTGCCAAATATCTTTTCCAGTTCAAATCCCAATGTTCTGCCCATTTGTTCTCAATTGCTAATTTAGTAAATTCTGTTCCTGGCTTGGCATTAATAATTCCGATTTGAAGTATCTTTTGACTGCCTGATTCAACACCGTAAGAAATACCGATGCACCCGCTTTTTCGCATTATTTTTAATAACTCTTCGTCAACTAACTCTACTCTTGAATCGCAGAACCATTTAATCTTAATCCTCTCCTCTAAAATTCTTTCACACACCTCCACTACTCTTCTCCGATTAATCGTAAATACCTCCTCAAAGAACCAAACATATTTTACATTTTTCTCCCCCCCCCTTCCCTTTTTCTAACATTTTTAATTCTTTTATAATATTCTCTGCTGACCTGCCACTGTATTTTGTCTTCGCTGCATTGCAGTACAAACATCCAAAAGGACACCCTTTCCCGCAGTAGTTACAGATTTCTAAATCGTGATCTAAGATTTGAGAATTAAATGAAAAGGGGTGTCTACACGAGATTTTGAAACAAACTCGCATCTCTCCTCTCGTGTTACTGGAATGGAATTATATCTCGGCAAATTAATTAACAATATGTTCATATTTCTCTGTTCATATTTCCATTTTTTTCATACTGAATTTTTCTTTTTCATGCAAAGTATTTTTTACTATTTTTTGCTCTACTCTTTTTTACTCCATATAAACTTATAAACCTTTTTTAGTACCTGCAATTTAGTTTAGTACCTACAATTTAGAATTTGCAATTTAAAAAATGGGATGAAGAATGCCGAAAGAATGGCTGAAAGAGGGCGAAGAAAGAGCGCGCTTCAGAAGCGAAGAGCAAAGACCGAATTTCGTGCGACTGGAAGAGGCGGTCTTGAACCGCTGGGAAAAAGACCGAACATTTGAGCAGAGCGTAGAACGGAGGAGGTGCGAGCGGCTGAACGGGGAGGAGGAGGGCTGCGAGAAGTTTGTTTTTGTCGAGGGACCGCCGACTGCGAACGGGCTGCCGCACCCGGGACACATTCTTACGAGGGTAGTGAAAGACCTCGTGCTGCGGTACAAAACGATGCAGGGGTTTCTCGTGGAGCGGAAGGCGGGCTGGGACACGCACGGGCTGCCGGTTGAGATTGAGGTTGAGAAGGAGCTGGGGCTGAACAGCAAGCGAGAGATTGAGGAGTTTGGAATTGAAGAGTTCAACCGCAAGTGCAAGGACTCGGTCTTCAGGTACGAGCGGGAGTGGGTAAGTGCGACGAAGCGGGTGGGGTTTTGGTTGGATATGAATTCGCCTTACATCACTTTTGAGAACGCTTACATTGAGTCGGTTTGGTGGTCGCTGAAGGAGATTTGGAAGAAGGGGCTGCTTTACAGGGGGCACAAGGTCGTGCCGTACTGCCCGCGGTGCGAGACCACGCTGAGCAGCCACGAGGTCGCACAGGGCTACAAGGAGGTGGAAGACCCTTCTATTTTTGTGAGGTTCAGGCTGAAGCACGAGGACGCCTCTCTCTTAGCCTGGACGACGACGCCTTGGACTTTGTTTGGGAATGTCGCACTCGCGGTTCACCCCGAGCACACCTACGCGAAGGTGAGGCTAAAGGGAAGCAGGAAGGAGGAGATTTTGATTCTTGCGGAGGCGAGGTTGGAGGCTCTGGAGTTGGAGGGCTTGGAAGGCGAGTACGAAGTAACCGAGCGGTTAAAAGGGTCGGATTTGGAAGGTAAGGAGTACGAACCGCTCTTTGAGGTAAGCGTAGAGGGCGAGGCTCACAAAGTAGTCACTGCGGATTTCGTCAGTTTGGAGGAAGGCACGGGCGTCGTTCACATTGCACCCGCGTTCGGAGCAGACGACTACGAGGTCTGCAAGCAGAAGGGGCTCGGTTTCTCGCAGCCAGTGAACAGCAAAGGACGGTTCACGAGCGAGGTCCCGTCGTGGTTGAGGCTGGAGGGTGCCTTTGTGAAGGACGCGGACAGGCGAATAATTGAGGTGCTTGAGCAGCGGGGTGTTTTGTTCAAGGAGAGTGCGTATTTGCACTCCTACCCGTTCTGCTGGCGGTGCGGGTCGCCGCTCTTGTACTACGCCCGCGAGTCGTGGTTCGTCGGAATGCGGTCGCTGCGGGACAGGTTGCTCGCGAACAACGAGAAGATAAACTGGTTTCCCGCACACCTGAAGCACGGCAGGTTTGGGAATTTTCTCGAGAGCATCGAGGACTGGGCGCTGAGCAGGGAGCGGTTCTGGGGAACGCCGTTGAACATTTGGGTCTGCGAGAAGTGCGGGACGGAGTGCTGCGTTGGAAGCGTGGCGGAGCTGAGAGAGAGGGCGACGAGTTCTGTTCCCAGCAACTTTGACCTTCACAGACCGGGAATTGACGAGGTGGTGCTGAAGTGCGAGGGGGAGGGGGGAGCGGGAGAGGGGTGCGGTGGAGAAATGAGGCGAGTAAAAGATGTAATTGACTGCTGGTACGACTCGGGCTCTGCCCCTTTCGCGCAGTGGCACTACCCGTTTGCGGAGGGCGAGGAAAAGGAGGGGAGAGAGGGAAAGGAGGGGAGAGAGGGAAAGGGGTTCAAGCAGAACTTCCCCGCAGATTTCATTACTGAAGCAATTGACCAGACGAGGGGCTGGTTCTACTCGCTCCTCGCGGTCTCGACTGCGATTTTCGACGCCCCGCCTTACTTGAATGTGCTCTCGCTGGGGCATATTTTAGACGAGAAGGGGGTGAAAATGAGCAAGAGCAAGGGGAACGTAGTCGACCTAAATTCGATCTTTACGGGCGAGGGAGCGGCGGGAGCGGACGCGTTGCGGTGGTACCTCTACACTGCAGGACCGCTGTGGGACGACATTCGGTTCTCTGAACCCGCGGTAAAAGAGAGGCAGAAGAAGTTCTTGAACACGCTCTGGAACTCCTACTTCTTCTTCGTCACCTACGCCAGTATCGACGAGTTCAACCCCGCAGAGACAGGGAAAATTCCGGTGGGCAAGAGGAGTGCGTTGGACAGGTGGGTCGTCTCGAGGCTGAACTCGCTCACGCAAGAGGTGGTCGGTGCGATTGAGCGTTTTGAAATCCACACCGCTGCACGGAAGATTGAGGAGTTCGTGGTCGCTGACCTGAGCAACTGGTTCATTCGGAGGTCGCGGCGGCGGTTCTGGGTTCCTGAAGAGAACTTTGACAAGGACTGTGCGTATTTGACGCTCTACGAGGTTCTCGTTTCGCTCTGCAAACTGCTCGCTCCTTTTGTGCCGTTTGTCACCGAGCACATTTACCAAAATCTCGTAGGAGCAGTCTCGGAAGAGGAAGAAGAGCGGGAAAGCGTGCATTTCTGCGACTACCCGTCGGCGGACGAGTCGCTTGTAGACGCGGAGTTGGAGGATTCAATGAGCACGGTCTCAAAATTGGTAGAAGCAGGCAGGCGAGCGAGGTCAGACGCGGGAATAAAAATACGACAGCCCTTGAATGAGGTTGTAGTCGTTTGCAGCGGGGAGAAGCAGGAGCGGAACAAACAGGAGCGGAACAAGGAAAGACAAGGACAGGCGAGGGGAGAGAGTGTGGTGAAGTTTGGTTTGGAGGAGGTAGTGCGGGAGGAGTTGAATGTTCGTGAGGTGAGGTTTGAGGAGGTCTTTGACGGAGGGAAAGAGTACAAGAAAGTAGAAGTGGAAGTGAACGGAGAGGACGGAGTGGGAACGAGTTTGTTTTTGGACACGAGTTTGGACAAGAATCTCCTGGAGGAAGGGCTGGTCAGAGACCTCGTGCGGAGGGTGCAAGGAATGAGGAAGGAGCTTGACTTGGAGTACACGGCGAGGATAAAAATTTCGTTCGTGGGCGACGAGGAGGTGAAAGAGGCGGTAAAAAATTTCTCAGACTACATTTGTGAGGAAACGCTCGCGGTGGGCATTGAGGAAGGTAAGCCGTCTGCCTCAAGTTCTGCGATTTACGAGAAGCGTTGGAAAATAGGAAAGAAACAGGTTCTTCTTGGAATTATTCGTACTTAGAAGGGCATTTAAGCAGCAACTGCGTCGCGTTAAGGTGGCTGGGCGAAGTGAGCGTGCCGACGGCGACTACTTTTCGACCCTCTTTTAAGCCTTGCGGTTGCACTCCAGAATATTCAACCACAATTCTTGCTCGCTCGTTGTCCCCGCTCACTCCTCCGTCCCCTCCCCCGTCTCCAGTGCCACCGTCGGTAAGGCTAAAGAGCAGCGAGCCGTCTTCTCGCAGAGTAAGAGAGCCGTTGGCGACGGTTGCTAAAATCTGAACCTCTTTGTTGAGGAATTTGTTTTTCCCTCCGTCTCCTTCACCCACCACTTCGGAGACCGTCAAGTAGGGGTTGAGGTAAGACGAGAAGGCGTCGTAAGCGAGTAGGGCGCTCACGAGAACTAAACCGAGAACGACCGCGTGAACAGGCTTAAATTTAAAATTCATTTTCCCACCCTCTCCTCTCTTCCTCCCTCTTTCTCCTTCCGCTCCAAGTCCGCAACCCGCTCTTTAAGCCTGGACAACCCCCTGTTCAGCCAAACAAAGACCGCCAAAAGTGTAGTCCAGTAAATTACCGAAACGACAAAAGACTCAAACATTTTAGACTGCTCCTCCTTCTCCTCTCACTTCTCCTCCTTCTCCTCCTTCTCCTCCTTCTCCTTTTCTGTAAATTAACGCTTCTACGCGGTCTTCTAACGACCAAACCGAGTAGGCGGTCGTCAAAAGGTAAGCGAAGAACAGTGTGGCTGCCAAGAGGTTCAAATACAAAACCGCCTGCACCGGTGCGGAGGAAGAGACTTTTGAGGCTTGAGGGTGCAGCGAGAGCAGGAGCGTTGCCGACAAAAAACTCAGTGGAATTGTAGAGAACGCAAGAATGTTGTAGACCGCGCCCACGACCGCTCGCTTCTCAACGCTCCCGATTGAGCGTTTCACCGAGAGGTAGCCCACGTACGCGACCCAGAGAATTAGCGTCGTCGTCTCCCGTGGGTCCCAGTTCCAGTACGCCCCCCACGCTGCTTCCGCCCAGACCGCGCCCGAAATCAAGGCGACCGCACCGTAAACCAGCCCCAAAACCGCCGACACCTCTGCCAGCCTGTCCAACTTGTCCAACTTCTCCAACCGGTCTAACTTCTCCAACCTCTTCGACTCGTCTGCCGACTTGCCCAAATTGTTTTTTGCAGCCAAAAAGCCGACGCTCGCGAGCAGAGAAATCGAGAAAGCGAGGTAGCAGATCCAGGCTGTAGGCACGTGTAGGTACAAGAAAAAAATGTCGCTCCTTTCCGCCTGCACCCCGGGGCCGAGGTAAGCAGCGTAAGAGGCGACTACGCTTACTGCTACGGCGACGCAGAGGAGAATGTTCTGCCCAACTGCACTTGTTTTCATTTTTCTAATATTTTATCCTCTTGTTTAAAATAAAAATTATTAAGGCTGCTGCTAAACCTTCAACCAGCCCAAAGCCTGGAATTAAGAACGTTTTGCTTGTTTCCTGCGGTGTTGGTGCAGGCGAGGCTGCCGGCGTTGGTGTAAGGGGTAGTGTTGGGTTTGGCGTTGGACTTGGCGTTGGACTTGGTGTTAATCTCGGGCTTGGTGAAGGCAGGGGAAGGGATTCCGCAGAGACTACGCTAACCGTCTTTTCTACTTCACCCGCGGAAATCAAAAATTCCCCAAACGGAACTCCCTCTGTGCTGAGATTAAGCAGGAAATCGCCGTTCGAATCCGCGGTAACTTTGATTGACATTTCGCTCTTCAAGACCACCGCGGTCGCCCCCTCCGCAGCGGCGCCGTAGACCTTGACATTCTTTCTACCTGAAATGTCTATTTTTGTCCCGTGCATTCTTGCTGGAAATGAAATAGAAAGCGTGGCAACACCGTCCTCCGTTGCGTCTTCAGGTCCTGACAAAGGGTATTCAATCGTGTGCCAGAACACCGGACTTAACGAAACCCTGATATTTTTTACATTCTCCGCGGTTACCGAGAACCTCTTCTCTCCAGCCGGGAAGTGGACGCCTGCAAACTCGCAAGCGTATTTTCCGTCAGAAACGGAGACGGGCAGAGAGAACTCAAAAGATGAACTTAACCAAACCGCCTCGTTTGGCGCCGCCTTCCCGGAAATTGACGCTTCTCTGCCTTGCAAAATCTCGGAAGGGCCGTTCAATTCCGTTACCTCTGCACTCGTGGAGGAGATAAAAAAGGAGGCAGAGAGAGCCAGTAAAAGCAGAAATGCCGCCAACCGTGTAGATCTTCTTGTCTTCATTTCTTTATCAATTTCATAAAAAATAAAAAGGTGAGTAAAAAAGGAAAACGCGCCAAAACTTTTTAGTTCCTTTTTCGCCTTCTCGTCGCACCCTCTCTGACTGCAAGAACGACCGCCAGCAGCCCAATCATCGCCGTTAGCCCAGTCGTAGTGAACTCTGGCACTGGCATTGGTGGTTTTGGACCCCCTACACCGCCGGGGTCTTCGATTTTTCCGTCTTTACCTAAATCGTCGTCTCCTCTCTCCCCGTCGACAAAATGCAGTGTCACTTCTTTGCCGTCAATCTTCGCCCCTGTCCCTGTCGTTTCGTCGTACATAAATTTGTACCAGTGCTTCGTGTGGTTGTCTGGCGTCCGTCCGTACTTCCAATATTCTGCCTCCGCAGGCAAATCAGAAGGCAGAACGATTTTTACAGTAGCGTTCCCGCCAGCGGACGAGAGGTTTTTTATTGTGAACGAGAAGAAGCCGTGCGGGAACTCTACGCCACTCGGCTTGCCCTCTTCTGGCAGCGTCTCCTCCGCCACCGCTTCTACACGCTCAAAGTAACCGTCGGTCGTCTCGAAAGTCGCAAATTCCTCTCCAGGTGGTGCGGTGTCCAACTTGACCTCCACTCGAATTGTGCCGTTCTTCGCTCCGCCGTTTGAGGCTACGGCAATTGTGCCGGTCTTTATGCCACCGCTCGAAAGTTTTGTCTTGTCGATTGACACAGTTACGGTTGTGTTAGTCCCTGAAGAAGGCGAGACCGAAATCCAAGGCTTACTTGCTGTTACAGTCCAATTTAACGTAGTGCCTGGGTCTCCACAATTGGTTATTTTAAAAGTCCATTCCCGCATCTCGCCTGGTTTGACAATTCCAAAGTTGTGCGAGAGCGAGTCTGGTGCGGTGCAAAGTAGCGGACCCAGAGTCGGCGTTGGAGTTGGCGTCGGTGTTGGCGTCGGTGTTGGAGTTGGAGTTGGCGTCGGTGGTGTGCCCAAAATAGTGAAAAACCCGTTCCTTAAAGAAACTACAGGAATGTCCGTCATCGTCGGATCCTGCAACTTCACGTCTGTCAGTTCCAGCGGACTCGTGTCGCCGGCAACACCCTTCGCCTGCAAAGTGACATCACAGATTTTTACATCTCCGTTCAAGCCTGTAGAGAATTGCATTGCATTTATCACTACCCAGCCCGGTCCTGTCTCCGTCGGTGGGTTCTGCGGCGGAAGGTCAAAATCGCTACTCGTGTCTGTAGCGGTGACTGTGACCACGGTCTCGTCGAAAGTCAAGTTGACCTCTACACTGCCCGCGTTCGTCACATCTTTTATCATCAGCGGGACGACAGCAGTTTCACCAGGGTCTGCAGAGCCGTCGCCGATTTCAATTGTCGTCGCTGCTACCACTGTTACCGCTGTTGCCGCTGTCAAGACGAAAGCCGTGGAGACTAACACTGAAATTGCTAACGCTGCTAAAAACCTCTCTTTACTCATCTTTTTCTTTTCCTTCGCAACCCCTCTACTTTGAGACAGAGCACAAAAACAGCTACAACCAGCCCCTCTGCAGCTAACGAGGAACCGACTCCGCTCAGTCCTAGTGCAGGAATTCCCCAGGCAGAACCGCCGCGGATTTTTAATTTCCCGTCATTTACGGTTTTTATTCGCAAGCCTTGCATTTGCATATTTTCTAATTTCACCTCCGTCAAGTGCAACGGACTCTTTCCGCCACCTCTGCCAACCGCTTTAAAAGTGACATCACAGATTTTCACATCCCCGTTCAACGGCGGCTTCACGACCTGCCCCGCGTTTATTCTTACCCAACCCGGCCCTCGGTCGTAAGGCGGGTCCTGTGGCGGAATTTCAAAAGAACTGTTCGTGCAGTTGACAACCGTGACCACCGACTCGTCGAAAGTCAGGTTGACCTCTACTGCTGCTACTTCTGTCGCACCTTTGATCACAAGAGGCACAACAATTGTCTCGCTAACGTTTACGAGACCCTCGCCGATTGAGACTGTCGCCGCCGTTCCTCCGCCTCCTGTCTCTGCTGCTACCACTACCCCTACTCCTGTCTCTGCTGCTGCTACCTCTACCGCCGCTGCCGCCGTTGTCAAGACGAAAGATGCGGAGACTAACACTGAAATTGCTAACGCTGACGCTACTAAAATCCTACCTCTTCCTCCCTCTTTTCTAGCTACTGCCTCTTTCATTTTTCCTACTGCTAAAAAAATAAAAAAAGGTGAGTAAAAAAAGAAAACTCACCCAAAATTTTTCAGTTCTTTTTTCGCCTTTTTGCTGCGTTCCTACTCGCACTACTCGCAAGCACAACCGTAAGAGCACTGATTACTACTGCTAATCCCATTCCATTCAGCCCTGGCACTGCTACAGGCGCCGGCGGTTTCGCACTCGTCGTGAACGAATATTTGTCCTGGGGCATCGCGTTTGGTGGTGTGTTTAGATCTGCGGCGTCGACCGTTACCCACACTACTTGCCCGTAACCGAAATCGGTTGTCGGCTTGTAAGTGAGGGTGTAGTCTGCTGTCGTTCCTGTAATCGTTGGGGTTACTACCTGCCCGTTGACTTTCATCACTATCGTGCTTTGATCCACGCCTTTACCGTCGTCCTTGACATGCACTACGATTTCCGTGTCTGTTGGGACATTCGTTGCTCCGTCTGCGGGATCCCACCCTGTCGTGTAAGGCGTCCCTGCTTCCAGAATTTTAAAGTCCCCATCAGACAGAAATACTGGAAAAATGTCTGACCCCCCAATGTCCTGCAACTTCACGTCTGTCAGTTCCAGCGGGCTCGTGTCGCCGGCAACACCCTTCGCCTGCAAAGTGACATCACAGATTTTCACATCTCCGTCCAAGCCTGTAGAGAATTGCATTGCATTTATTACTACCCAGCCCGGTCCTCTCTGCGTCGGTGGGTTCTGCGGCGGAAGGTCAAAATCGCTACTCGTGTCTGTGCCGGTAACATTTACCACGGTCTCGTCGAAAGTCAAGTTGACCTCTACACTGCCCGCGTTCGTTACATCTTTTATCATCAGCGGGACAACCGCCGTTCCGTTGGGCTCTGCAGAGCCGTCGCCGATTTCAATTGTCGTCGCTGCTGCTACGGTTGCTGGCAATAAGAAGGCTGCTAACAACAGTGCAGACAGTGCAAAGAACACTGTCGCCGCAGTCTTCCTATTTTCGTCTCTTCTTCTTGTTCCTGGTCTTTTACTTGAGTATTTCATATCCTCCTACGTTCCTTGTATGTCGCACGAGATAAATAGCGTCGCCCATAAAGTCCACCACGCCGTCGCCGTTTACATCAGCAATGTTGTCTCGAATGTTTTCGTAACCGGGAACGTTCCTCGTGTGCCTTACTAAATAAATAGCGTCGCCCATAAAGTCCACCACGCCGTCGCCGTCGTAAGGCTTGACATCCCCGTTCTTCTGCACTCTCAGATTTATGTTATTTGTCCGAGAGTTTCCGTAAGTGTCGGTTACTGTCATCACTAAAACGTAGTTTGCTGGTGCCGTTCCTGCGGAGGCGTTCGTCTCGACCGACCAGAGATTACCACCGATGTTCGTCATTGCTTGCGTTGCCGACCCGCCAATTTGGGAGAGGTCAATTCTAACGCTTGCAACTCCGCTGACATCTGTTACCGTTGCTGTTAGATTCGTCGTCTCACCCCAGAGAGGGTTGTCGTCCGTGTCGTTTGGAATTACATTCGGCGTTGCTTGTTCGTCTGTTACCGTGGGTGGCGTTGTGTCGATTTCTACATTTATCTCTGAAACTCCTGTTCGCCCGTGCTTGTCGGTCATTTTCGCAAAAATCATGTAGCACTCGGTAAGTCCTGCGGTGTTCCAGTCAGCGCTCCAGCCGTCGGCGCCGTTCGTGTCGTTTCCAATCTCGACCAGCGTGCTACCGTCGTCTTGCACGCAGTTGCAGTTCGCATCGTAGTAGTGCTCGAAGCGGGTGTAAGCGATGTCTGCGCCTGCGTCAAAGCCTGTGTCTGCTCCCGTAACAATTGTCACGACACCGCCAATTATGCTTCCGTCAGCGGGGTTCGTTATGCTTGTCACGGGGTCGTGGTTAGAGAGAGCCACTTGGATTTCGTCGGTTCCAGTCCTGCCGTGCTTGTCGCCCATCGTTGCTCGAATTAGGTAGCAGCAGTCGTTGAGTAGTGCGGTGTTCCAGTCAGCACTCCAGCCGTCGGCGCCGTTCGTGTCGTTTCCGATTTCGGTCCAGCTGCTGCCGGCGTCGTCAGCGAGTCCGTTGCAATTTTCGTCGTAGTAGTACTCAAACAGGTTGTAGACGATGTCCACACCGTTGTCAAATCCTGTGTCTGTCTCTTCGATGGTTTCTGTCCCAGTTAGTTTGGTGCCGTCAGCGGGGTGCGTTATGTTTGGCTCGGGGTCGTGGTTAGAGAGCACTACACGAATTGTGCCTGCTCCAGTTCTGCCGTGCTTGTCGCCCATCGTTGCTCGAATTAGGTAGCAGCAGTCGTTGAGTAGTGCGGTGTTCCAGTTAACGCTCCAGCCGTCGGCGCCGTTCGTGTCGTTTCCGATTTCGGTCCAGCTGCTGCCGGCGTCGTCTTCAAGCCCGTTGCAATTTTCGTCGTAGTAGTACTCAAACAAGTTGTAGGCAATGTCTCCTTCGCCACTGTCGTCTACTTCTTCAATTGTTACGGTACCGCTAATCTTCGCTCCGTCTGCTGGACTCGTTATTCTTGGTCTTGGCGCACCGTTTATTCTGAATGTCCCGTTCCTCAAAGAAACTACAGGAATGTCCGTCATCGTCGGATCCTGCAACTTCACGTCTGTCAGTTCCAGCGGACTTGTGTCGCCGGCAACACCCTTCGCCTGCAAAGTGACATCACAGATTTTTACATCTCCGTTCAAGCCTGTAGAGAATTGCATTGCATTTATTACTACCCAGCCCGGTCCTGTCTCCGTCGGTGGGTTCTGCGGCGGAAGGTCAAAATCGCTGCTCGTGTCTGTAGCGGTGACTGTGACCACGGTCTCGTCGAAAGTCAAGTTGACCTCTACACTGCCCGCGTTCGTTACATCTTTTATCATCAGCGGGACGACTGCGGTTCCTCCTGGTTCTGTAAGCCCGTCGCCGATTTCAATTGTCGTCGCTGCTGCCACTGTCGCTAGAAATGCGAAAGTTACCAGAGAGAGTGCTAACGCTAAGATTACTAAACTTTTTCCTGCTCGTGCTTCCTTTTCTTTTTCCTTATCCTCTCGTGCTTTTTGTCGGTTCATTTTTCATTCACCTCCTAATCTTTTTCTTAATGAAGTTTGTAAGGCTTCATTAGCGTAACAAAATTTGTTTTTGTTTTTATTATTTAAGTGTTTCATATCCTGGTACCCACCTCGTGTGTCTTACTAAATAAACAGAGTCGCCCATAAAGTTTACTTTGCCATCACCGTTTACATCAGCAATGTTGTCTCGAATGTTTTCGTATCCGGGAATATTCCTCGTGTGTCGCAGTAAATAAATAGTGTCGCCCATAAAGTCCACCACGCCGTCGCCGTCGTAAGGCTGAACGTCGCCGTTCTTCTGCACACGCAGGCTTATTTTTTCGGTTGTGTTTGAGTTTCCGTAAGTGTCGGTTGCGTTAACAGGTAAAAGGTAAGTTCCCGGCGTTGTTCCTGCGGACGCGTTTGCGGGGACCGACCAGAGATTGCCGCCTGCGTTCGCCATCGGCTGAACCGGCGAGCCTCCGATTTGCGAGAGGTCAACAGTAACCGAAGCGAGGTTGTCACAGTCTACAGAGACACTCAGCGTTGAAGCCTCACCCCACAGCGGGTTGTTGTCAGTGTCGTCGGGAATGACATTTGGAGTAGCGGTTGGGTTTGTGACGGCGGGTTTTATTCTGAGAGTGTTAGAAGGGAAGGCGGGGGAAGAACTGTCGACGGTTGCAAGAAAGATGTAGTTGCCACACGAGGGGTTCTTCACATATTTTCCGAAGGTGCTCGAAATGTTCCGCATTTTCATCGGCAGCGAGAGATTTAAGCACCCGTTTACCGTCTTTGTTGGTAAAGTTAATCTCACGTACGAAGTGCCACCTGCAAAGGGAGAGTCGGCTCTTGTCGTTCCGCCTGCGCTGTAGTCCACATCTACGGTTGCTTCCGCTGTGTCTCCACCGATGTCAGCAAAAACATCTAACTTGTTCGCGGGGTCAGAGGCGTTTGCGGTGAATTTAATGTAGCCGTAGTTCGGCTTAGTCTCGTTCTGGAGGTCAACCCGGGCTACTAACTCGCTGGCACCGGGCGTTTGCACGCCGAACCCCGCGAGCAGGGTTGCGTTAAACCACTTGAACTCGGCGGTCGTGTTCAAGACTACTTTGTACGCTACTGTTTCGCCTGCCAGACCACTGTCGGGCGTTATCGTGAAAGAGGAAATCGCAGCAGTAGCAGGAGGAACGAGCAGCGCAAGGGTAACAAGAGCGACGACCAGCAGCGAGCTCAGCGTTGCCCCCGCTGTTACTCTCGTCAGTTTTTTAATGTAATTTCCCTTCGCTCCTGCAGCTCCTGCCTTCTTTTTCATTTTCCACCTCATTACCCTCTCCCCTTTTCTTCTGCCGCTTCCCTTTTTTTCATCAGCATCATTTTATATTATCTCCAACACTTTAAAGAAAACAATACTTAAAAAAGCGAACAGCAGCGGATTGATTGCAACATTAATCGCTCTTCCGAGCAGTAATGCCTTTTCATTTTCACTTGCGCTGAGTAGTTCCTTCGCGATGAGAAGCGTAATTAAAATAACCACACCAAAGACTCCAAATACCGCCACTTGGCTTACCGACGCAGCCGTTGTCGTAGTCGTTGTTGTAGTCGTTGTTGTAGTTATTGTAGTTAGCATCTTCTTTTCCTTTTTTAAAAACGTAATATAAAAGGAAGTATATAAACTTTTCGATAGAGGGTATATAAACTTTTTGGTTTTGTTCTGATTTCTTTCAAAAATGCCCCTTTTTTCTTACACATATCCCCTTAAATCCTCCCTCTCCTGCCCCCTCTTTCTCGCTCCCTCTCCTCCTTCCCCTTCTCCTCCTTCCCCTTCTCCTCCTTCCCCTTCTTCTCCTTCCCCTTCCCTCTCTTCTCCTTTCCCCATTCCTTCGATCAGCTCTCGCTCCGCCGTTCCCCGCTCTTCCAACTCCGAAGTGTCAATTTCAATTCCCAATATTTCGCCGACCTTCCCCGCCAACTCCTTCGCAGCTCTGAAATCAGGGTACTCGGGGTTCGCCAAATTCGGCGTCGTGCTTGCGAACAGACAGACGCCGCCAATTCCCTTCTCTCGCGCTAACGCGACCACAAGCCCCGGAAAGCCTAAAAATCTGTCCACGTTCGTCCTCTTAATCTCGTACTTGTACATTTCCTCCAACAACTCCAAATCGGTCGCGCAGTCCGTAATTCCCTCCTCAACTACCTGCGCACCCAGCGAAATCACCCGCTTCACCCCCAACTCCTTGAAGAAGTCCGCTACCTTGTCGGCGACTGCGTACTGGTTAAGGGCGTTGTAAGACTGGTAGCCTCGTGTAATTAAAATGTCGTTCTCGCCCGAGCCCGCCGATTCAAGAGCGTAAAATTCCACGCTTGGCAGCCGAGCCAGACCGCCGCGCTCTAACTTCGCACCCACACCGCAGGGCGCGCCAAGGTAAGAGGGACCGTAGTAAGCAGCCGGGAAACCGTAAGAGAAAAGTTCAGCGAAGAGTCGTGGTTTGGGCTGCGTCTTCGCCACTAACTCGTCTACTACAATTCGCCCGACAGACCGCAGTCCCGACGAGCCGACTACCGCCACCGGCTCCTTTAACTTCTCCCTGCCCTCCTCCGCCCCTCTCTTCTCGTCCTGATAATTTATCCACACTCTTCTCGTCGTTCGCATTTTCTTAAATCTTAAATTAAATTTTTTTCTTTTTCCCTTTTTCTTTTCTCGCTTAAAAATGAGTGAAGAAATGTTGAGGTTGTCGCGGCTGTGTTACCAGTGCGGCGAGTGCACGGCAGCCTGTCCGCTGCGGAGGGTTTCAAGGTTCTCGCCCCGCCGCATTTTGTACGACCTTGCTGCTGCAAATGCAGATGTTTTAAAGACCGACGAGGACGACGAGAAAGACCTGTGGAACTGTCTGGTCTGCGAGAACTGCTACATAGTTTGTCCGCAGGAAGTTGATTTTCCGGCTCTCGTGCTAAAATTGAGGAGCGAGGAGGGAGGTGCTGCTGCAGGTGCTGCTGCAAGTGCTGCTGTAAGTGCTGCTGCAAGTGCTGTTGCGAGGAAGGAGAGTTTAGCGCACCGCGAGTTCTCGGAAATCGCCAGTTTTATGACCTGCTTTGAGAAGGGCGTGCCGACGGATTTCGGGGTCGGTGGAGAGACGGACGAGGAGAGCGAGTACGGGTACTTCCCAGGCTGTCTGGATTATTATGACCTGTTCTTTGATCTCGGCGTGAACTACCACGAAATCGGAGACTGCACGGTGCGGCTGCTGAACGCGGTTGGGATAAAGCCGCGAATTCTGAGTCTGAAGTGCTGCGGGCACGACGCGCTCTTTCAGGGCAACCGCAAAGTCTTTGAGAAACTCGCTGCCTACAACACCCGAAAAATAAAGGAGTCGGGCATAAAAAAACTCGTTGTGAGCTGTGCCGAGGGTTTCCTGACTTTTAAAAAATATTACGAACTCGCGGCGAGTGGGGGTGCGGAAGGGGCGGAAGGGGCAGAGGGAGTGGAGGAGGTAGAGAGGGTGAGGGAGGTAGAGAGGGTGGAGGTCTTACACATCTCGGAATTGCTGAGCGAGCGTGGAGAGAAGCTGAATTTTAAGGCGGGCAAGGAGGGCAGTCGCACCGTAACGGTAGCCTACCACGACCCGTGTGCGTTTAAGCGGTTTGGGTTGTACGAGGCGCCGAGAGAGGCGTTAAAGAAGGCGGGTGCGGGGGTGAAACTTGTAGAACTGACGCACGCCAAGGAAAACGCGGTCTGTTGCGGCGTTAGCGGAATGATGAACTGCAACGACCGGAGCAAAGCACTGCGGGCGTTTAGGCTGGACGAGGCGAGGGCGAAGAAGGTGGACGTGCTGGTGACTACCTGCCCAAAGTGTCTCTCGCATTTTAGTTGTCTGAAGCGGGAAACCGAGAGGGAGAGGGGGGGCAGGGAGAGGGGGGGGGAGAAGGAGCGAGAGGAGGGGAGAGTGGGCGGTGGCGAGTACGATTTTGAGGTGCTTGACCTCTCGGTGTTTTTGGGGCGGTTGTTGAAATGAAAAATCACACTCTTAAACAAAAAACCTCAGTTTCGTCCGAAGGCGAGACAAGAATTGACCTCCTCTCTTTCTCGCTCCTGTACTCCACCAAAACCCCTTTCCCCTCAGCACCAGCCTCTGCACCCGCGTCCGAATACCTCGCAGTCAGCCGTGCTGCGAGTTCAACCGCTTCCTCCTCTTCCGACCCGACCAAAAGCGTCGTCGGACTCCCGCAACCCGGAACCTCAAACACAAAATCCCCCGCACTCCTCAACCCCGCCAAAACCTTGTTTTCCTCTTCGTTCCGTCCCACGATTATTTTTGACGAGCCAAACCTAAAATGCCTCCCCACCCTCAGCAGCAAAATGTCCCGCCTCGTCACTTTCCCTCCCCCTTTCCCGTTCTCCCTCTCCCTGTGCTCGAACAAATCCCGAGCCTTCGCTGCGAACTCCTTGTAGGTGAGGAGGCAGCCTCCTGCGGGAGTCGGGTACTCGTCCCGCCGCAGACCGAACCGCTTCGCAAGTGCAATTTGCGGCTTCCTGCTCTTTCCTTTTATTCCGAGCAGCCCGCTCCTCTTCACCCACCCCTCGCGCTCTGGAATCGTAGTGGGCAACAGCCTCGCAGAGAGCGGTCTTAAGACCTGCCCTTCCAAGCCTGCCTCCTTCTCCTCAAGCTCCAACGCTTTCCTGTGCTGACTCATCGGACGCTCGCCGAGAACGTCGCCAGTAAAGACGAAATCCGCACCCACTTCTTCCGACTCCGCCACCCGCTTCGCCTCTCGCAGCATAAAAATCCGACAGTCAACGCAGGGGTTCAGCCCCGAGCCGTAGCCGTATTTTGGGCTTCTCACGACCTCCAAATATTCTTCGCCCGCCTCTACCCGAACGAGCGGAATTCCAAGCCTCTCTGCCACCGCACCTGCGTAGTCCTGCTTCTCCTCCGCCGCAGGGGTGAAAGGCAGAATAAAATTCACTGCCACCACCTCCACGCCCTGCTCCAAAACGAGCCTGGTCGCCAGAATCGAGTCCAAGCCGCCAGACAACAGTCCTAACGCTTTTTTCATTCAAATTTCAAAGCCTTCCCAATTTCAAAGCCTTCCCAAACTCGTCCAACAGAAACTCTACAAAATCACCGTTGCAATTGCTCTCCTCATTCTCATTTCCCCTACCTTTTTCCCTGCCTTCCCTTTCTTCCCTCTCAACGTACTTCCGCAGCACCAGGGTCGGCGTGTGAAGCGTCTTTGACAAAACAGCGTTCGAGAAAGCCTCTAACACCGCGCTCGGGTCTCGCCCTTTTTTGAGAAACTCAATCGCCTTCTTCTTCTCCACCGCCTTTACACGAGAGCCGTGTTCGTAAAGCATCGCGATGACCCGCTCGACCTCTCTGCGACTCAGAATCTTTTTAAAGACCGCGATCTCCTCCTCAATTATCCTCTCAACTTTGTCAACCTCCGAGAGTCGCCGCTTCAGGTTCTCGTCGCTTATCTCGTACAAACTGTCCAAATCATACAAATCCACCCCCTCAATCTCGCCGACCCGCTCCTCTACATCTTTCGGGTTCGCGATGTCAATAATTAGAAGGTTGTTCTCGTTCCTGCGGTGCTGCATTACGCGCTGCATTGACTCGTAGTCCAGAATAAAATGCGGTGCCGAGGTGGTGGTTATCGCGACATCGCAGACCGAGAGGCACTTCTCTTTTTCGCAGAGCCTCGCCGCCTTCCCGCCGACCTCCTCTGCGAGCCACTTCGCTCGCTTCTGTGTCCTGTTGGCGACGAACATTGCTTTCAAGTTATTCTTCTTCTCCGAAATCGCCCGTGCCACCAGCGTCCCCATTTCGCCTGCTCCGATTACGAGAATGCTTTTTCCTACCAGTCCGCGAGTAACATATTCTGCAAGTTCGACAGCAGCCGAGCCGATTGAGACCGAGCCCTCGTTTATTTTCGTCTCGCTTCTCGCCCGCTTCGCTACTTTTATCGCCCGGTCGAACGCCATTTCAAGAAGACCGTCCAGCGTCCCTTTCCTCCTGCCCTCCAAGTAGCACCGTTTAATCTGTCCCAGAATCTGGTCTTCGCCGACGATCATTGCCTCAAGCCCGCAGGCGACGCGCATAAGATGCTCGACCGCGTCTCTGCCCACGAAAATCCCGCACTTCTCCATTTTTCCAATTTTCAGCCTGTCCGCAACCTCCTCCAAGACCTCTCGCGGCTTCTCGGAACTGACGTACGCCTCCACGCGGTTACAAGTCCTCACGACCGCGTAACCGCAGACGCGTGGGTCTTCTCCAAATATCTCCGCCCCCGTTTCGGGGTTCAACCTCTCTCCAATCTCCTCAAGCTCCTCGACGCTACACTTTTTATGCGAAAACCACAACGAGCCGATTTTATTCATTTTTCTCCTCCCACCTTCCTACAATTCCAAGAATCTTCCGCTCAACAGCCTCAAAATCAAAAGGCTCTGCGTCGGTGTCAAGAGCAGCCCAGCACTCAGGCTCGCTCAAAACCCTGTTCAAAATCGCCTGCCTCTTTTTCTCATCTTTTACCGTCTCTTTTAAATGCTGCCTGAGGTGGGACTGAACCAAAAGCATTTTCTCCTCTCTCTCTTTCTCCTCTCTCTCGCTCTCGCTCTCGCCGTCGCTCTCGCCGTCGCTCTCGCCGTCGCTCTCGCCCGCGAGCACGAGCGACGAAATCTTCTCCTTTAGGTGTCTCGCCATTGCAGGACTTTTACCGCCCGTGGAGACCGAGATTAAAAATCCACCCCTGCCCTTCTTCACGACTGCGGACATAAACGCGTCGCCCTGCTGCTTGTAATTCACGAGCACGCCGAATTTCGACGCTTTTTTAACCTCCTTAAACAAGTGCTCGTTCAGAGCCTCGTCGTCAGTGCAAATAATCACTAAAAATGCCCCTCTTACAAGCCCGCCCAGCCCTCCCAAATTCAGATTCCGACACGAGTCCCACAAGTTACAGCGAAAACACCGAACCTCGCTCTTCTCCTTCTTACACTTCTCCTTCTTACACTTCTCCTTCTTACACCGTTCTTTTATCCAAGCCGTAAAATCAAGGCTGTAAACCTCTACATTCAGTTTCCCCCTCTCCGTCTCAGCGTCAGCAGCAGTCTCAAAAATCTGGCGGATTTTCCTCTCCGCAACCTCACCACCGCCGAACACGACTACTTTTTTGCCTGTAAGATCAATGTAGAGCGGGAGCATTTTTTAGAGAATATTTTTCCCGCTAACTTTTAAAGTTTTCGGTTTTTTCCTGCTCTGTTGAATAATTCAATGAGGTGATAACTATTTGGGCTTCCCACCTAAATACGCTAGCTTCTTATTTCCTCTTCTCCTCCTGCATTATGCATTCATTTTCATATCAATATCCTCTCGGTTGGCTGGTTTTATAGCCTTGAAATGTGTTCTTATTTATCCAATCAACTCGCTCAAAATTTAAATTCGGGAGTGAGGAAGGTTTAAACTTTTTATAGAGCGAGAACGAGTCGAAAAAGGGCGAGGGCGGCGGAAAATGAGAGGGCAGAAAAGAAGGGAGGAGGGAAAAAGGCGGAGGAAAAATGAGCGAAGAAGGAAAGGTAAAGGCAAAAGTAAAAGAAAAATAACAGTTTATATTCCAAAAGAGCCAAAGAGGATTGATGAAAGGCGGAGAGGTAAAAAGAGGGAAGAGGAAGGGAAAGAGGAAGGAGGAAAGGAGGGGGGAGAAGAGAAAGACAATTTCCGTTCCGGTTGATGTTTTTTCAGAGGAAGAGGCGGTGTGATTGCGAGAAAAATGAAGAACAAAGAATAAAAATGAGCAAGAGCCGACGGAGACTCGCGGTCGCAGGGACGATTCTGTGTGGCGATGATTTTGAGGTGAGGGAAGGGTGCGTGGTTGTTGAGGGGGGGAAAATAAAGGAGGTTTGTGAAAGTGGTGAAAGTGGCGAGGGGCGGGCGGAAAGAGAGGGAGAAGTAGAGGGAGAAGTAGTAGCAAAAGGCATCGTAATTCCCGCGTTCGTCAACGCACACACGCACATCGGCGACTCAGTGGCAAAAGAGCCGGATTTTTTGCCTTTAGAAGCGTTGGTTGGTCCTGGGGGGCTTAAGCACAAAATATTGGCGAAAACTTCTTACGAGACGCTTGTCGCTGCGATGAAAGAGACCGTTGAGGATATTTTTGCTACGGGGACGCAGTTGTTTGCGGACTTCCGAGAAGGCGGTCTCGCGGGCGTTAAGGCTCTTAAAGACGCTCTTGCTGGCGGGCGGCTGCGTGTGAAAATATTTGGCAGACCTGCTGGAGAGGGAAAAGAGAGTGGAGAGGGAAAAGAGAGTGGTGAGGGAAAAGAGAGAGAAGAAGACCTAAACAGGCTTCTTGAGGCAGTGGACGGAGTGGGCGTGAGCAGCGTCGCAGACTGTCCGCTGGGGGAGTTGGAACTTTTGGCGGAGGCTGCGAGAGAGAGAGGAAAAATGTTCGCACTTCACGCCGGCGAGCGGAACGCTGCGGACATAAAAGGAGCGTTAGAACTCGAGCCCGACTTCCTCGTGCACCTCACGAAAGCCGAACCCCAGGACTTCAGGAGAATGCAGGACAGGGGCGTGGCTGCCGTCGTCTGCGTTAGGTCGAACTTGGTGACAGAGGCAGGACTGCCGCCCCTACCGCAAATGCTTGAAGCAGGCTTGACCGTTGGTCTCGGCACCGACAATGTAATGCTCAACTCGCCTAATCTCTTCTCTGAGATGGAGTTCGTCTCGAAGATTTTTCGGCTCGACGCACGGGAAGTGCTGAAAATGAGCACGCTTGGGTCTGCAAAGGTTTTGGGCGAGGAGAAGTTCGTTGGCTCGATTGAGGCGGGGAAGAGGGCGAATTTAGTGGTGGTTCGAGACGACACACCAAATATGCGGGGCGTGCGGGTGCGGGACGCGGTAAAAGGAGTAGTGCGAAGGGCGACACGAAACGACATTGCGGCGGTGATTTACGAAGGCGAAGTTGTTAGCAAGATTTAGGAGAAAATGTGAAAAACGTTGCAACGCTTGTCTTCGCTTTTCTGCTGCTCTCTTCTTTAACCTCAACTTTTGCTTCTCCTCTCTCGGAAACTGGAGAAAATGGAGCTCAAGCAGATTTGCTAATTACCGCGGTCTACCCTGACACCGCCACCAGGGGCGAGCAGGACGAGTTTGTCGCAGTCACCAACCCCCGCCCCCTCTCAGTAAACATCGAAGGCTGGAGCCTAACAGACAACGAGGGGCGAGTCGTCTTCCCCGCGTTTCAGCTCGCACCTGGCGAGACGATTTTTGTCTCGAGAAACGGCTCGGCATTCGTGAAGCAAATGAGCAACGCGACAAGTAGAACCCTCTCTCCCGCGTTCGAGTACGCTCAAATGCAGACCCAAGGAAGAGCGTTTGTGCTGCGAAACAGTGGCGACGAAGTGATTTTGCAGGACGAGAGCGGGCGGGTGGTGGACGCCCTCGTTTACGGCGACTCGGACTACAAAGCTAAAGAAGGCGGTGGGTGGCGAGGCGAGCCGTTGCGAAAGCCCGTCGAAGGAATGGTCTTCACGCGAAGGGGCGTTCAAGACCACCAAGACACGAACCAGCACGAGGACTGGGTTCTGCTCCAACTCGGCGCTTCTTACCACGCACCCCAAAAATTTACCTTTTCCGGCTTCGACAGGGTCACCGCTTTTGTCTCGCCCGACTGCAGCTTCTCGGTTCTGCAGCGCGAAATCGAAAACGCCTCCTCCTCGCTCTGCCTTAACCTCTACCAGTTCGAGAATCCCTACCTAACAGAGGCGGTCTTGGCGGCTTTGGAGAGGGGCGTGAGCGTCTCTCTACTGCTCGAGGGCAGTCCCGCAGGTGGGCTAAAGGACGAAGAGCTGTGCGTTGCCCAGTGGCTAAAAGAGGCAGGAGGAGAGGTTCGTTTTGCAGACGAGCCGTTCCTAAACCACGCAAAGTACGCAGTCTTTGACAACGAGACGACCGTCGTGATGAGTGAGAACTGGAAGAGCACCGGCGTCCCCTGCAACAACACCTTCGGAAACCGCGGCTGGGGCGTCGTGGTAAAAAATGAGGCTGTGGCGAGTTACTTCAAAGCCGTCTTCTCCGAAGATTTCTACCGCGCTAAATCTACAGCAAGTGGACAGGGGGTAGAAGGGCAGGGGGTAGAAGAAGTGACGGAAGTAGCGGCGGTTTGTGAGGCGATGAAAACGAACAAGGCGGTGGCAGAAGGCTCTTACAGTCCTGTTTTCGAACCGCTTACGCTTTCTCAGAACAGCAACACCAACCTCACGGTAATTCCGGTTTTGGCTCCTGACACCGCTGTCTCGGTCTTGCGCCTGATAAACAGTGCAGAAGAGCGTGTTCTCGTAGAGCAGTTCTCGACAAGGAGATTCTGGGGGAAGGGAAAAGGAGAAGGAGAGAGCGAGGAAAACCCGTTTGTTACTGCACTGTTAAAAGCCGCGAGGCGGGGCTGCGAGGTCAAGGTTCTGCTGGATTCTAAGTATTTAGAGGGCACGGACAACAACGACGAGGTCGTCTCGTGGCTGAACGAGGTGGGGTGCGGGTCTGCGTTGAGAGTGGAGGCGAGGTTGGCGGACTTGGACTCGCTTGGTCTGGTAAAAATACACAGTAAGGGCGTGGTCGTGGACGGCGAGAAAGTACTCGTCTCCTCGTTGAACTGGAACGCGAACTCAATTTACAACCGCGAAGCAGGCGTAATAATTGAGAACGAGGAGGTTGCGTCTTTCTTTGAGAAGGTCTTCTTTCACGACTGGAACGCGTCGGTAGAGAGCAGGGAGGAGAGAGGAGGAAGAGAGGAGGGAGGAGGAAGAGAGGAGGGAACACGCAGAAAAATAAAAATCGTGTGGCTGGCAGTGACGTTGGTTATTTCTTTCGCTATTTTCTGGGCGGTCAAGTGGCATAAAAGTAGTAATTAAGAAACGGAAGATGAGATGAGTAAAATAAACGAGCTTCAGTTTGAGGGACGGGTCTTGAACTGGCTGCGAGAGATTATTGAGGCGGAAAAAAGACTTCCTTTTGAGGCTGACCAGGAGGTGCCGATAAACATAGACGGGGAGACGCTGCGTGCTGACCTCGTTATTTGGGAGGATAAAGAGAGGACAAAAACAGCATGCATCATCGAATTGAAGCGACCTGAATACAACGGCTACTCGCTGGAGCTGACCGAGAATGCGATGCGGAAGGCGAATTTTCTTGGAGCACCTTTCTTCGCCACTTGGAATGTAAACGAGTTTGTCTTGTGGGAGACCTTTGAGGAGGGCACGCCTCTTTTGGAGCGGAGGCGATGGCATCAGAATGTTGTTGCGATAAAACGGCTTGAGGAGGTTGAGCGACGGGCGGTTGAGGAACGGTTGAAGCGGTTTCTGCAGGGCTTTCTCACGAAGGACTTTTTTGAGATTTGTTTCGTGAAGAAGGGCGTTCCGACGCTGCCGCTGGACCGACTTTTCATCGACCGGTTGAGGTCTGCGGTGAATACTTTTTACATCCGCATCTCTGAAGACTTGCAGGCTGAGAGTGAGGAGAACGGGGAGTTCAGGCAGCGGTTGCGGGACTGGTTCGGAGAGCAGGGTTGGGTATTTGGAGAAAAGGAGGAGGATTTTGACCGTGTTGCGAGGTTGAGCGTGCTGCTGCTGATTGCGAAGGTTCTGTTCTACAATTTTCTTAAGGTGCGAGCGCCGGGGTTTGGGCTTAAGCCAATAAAGATTCTGACAGAGGACGCAGACAGGTTCAAGACGCAACTTTACAAATATTTTGGGCAGTGTTTTGGGTACGCCGAGTTCTTCAGGCGTGAGTTCGTGGACGACCTGCCGTTTCCGAACGACGAGGCGGTTGTAAGGCAGTTGAAGGGTTTTTTAAAGGAAATGGAACTCTACGACCTCTCGAAGATTGGGTACGAGGTGCTGGGGTCTATTTTTGAGAACTTAATTCCTGACGACGAGCGGCACAAGTTCGGGCAGCATTTCACGCGGTCTGATGTCGTGGACTTGATAATTGGGTTCTGCGTGAAGAGCGGAAAGGAGAGGGTCTTGGACCCGGCGTGCGGTGCAGGGACATTTCTGACGCGGGCGTACGTGCGGAAGAAGGCGAAGACGAGAGCGAAGAAGGAGCACAGCGAGATTTTGAGCGAGTTGAAGGGCGTGGAGATTGCAGAGTTTGGGTGCTACCTCACGAGAGTGAACCTTGCGATAAAAGACATTTTCGCACGCGAGTTCTGTTCGAATGTGGAGAAAACGGACTTCTTTGATTTGGTTCCAGGAGAGCAGGCGAAGTTTGAGGCGGTGGTTACGAATCCACCGTACACGAGGCAGGAGGAGCTCGAGGCGACTTTCTCGCCTGGTTACAATTACAAGGCGAAACTGAAGAAAATCGCGAAGGAGGCGGGAGGCGGAGGCGGGCTTGAGGTGGGAAAGCGAATGAGCATTTACGGGTATTTTTTCTTTCACGCAGCGAGGTTTCTAGCAGAGAAGGGGCGGCTGGGGTTCGTTACTTCAAATTCGTGGCTTGATGTGGACTACGGGAAATATTTGCAGCAGTTCTTCCTGCGGAACTTCAAGGTCGTGGCGATTTTGGAGAGCAAGGAGGAGCGGTGGTTTGAGGCTGCGGATGTGAATACTTGCATTACTATTCTTGAGCGGTGCGATAAAGAAGGGTTGAGGAGAAAGAACCGGGTTAAGTTCGTTCAGTTGAAGAAGCCGTTGCAGGTGTTTGTGGAGCAGAGCGGGGGCGAGGAAGCGAGGTGGAAGAGCGTTGACAGGTTCGTGAGGTTCGTTGAAGGGAGTAAGGGATTTTACGAGGACGAGCGAGTCAAGATTTACGAGGTGGAGCAGGCGAAGTTGTGGGAGGAGGGTTTTGACGAGGTTTCGGGAAAATACGAGGGTGCGAAGTGGGGAAAGTATTTGCGGGCGCCCGCGATCTTCTTTAAGATCTTGGAGAAGGGTCGGGATTTGTTCGTGCCTTTGAGGGAGGTCGCGGAGGTTAGAAGGGGATTTACAACGGGAGCGAACGAGTTCTTTTACCTGACCGAGGAGGAGTTGAAGAAGTGGGGAATTGAGCGGGAGTTCTGGTGTCACAAAGAGGGCGAGGGAGAAGGAGGGAAGTGGGTGCCGAATTATGTGATAAAAAGCCCGCGGGAGTGCAGGTCGGTTGTCGTGAAGCCAGAGGATTTGAAGTACCGGGTTTTGATGATTCACAAGGAGAAGGCGGAGTTGAAGGGCACGAATGTGCTGAAATATATCGAGTGGGGCGAAGAAAGTCCGCGAGAGTTCCACAAAAGATCTACTTGTGCTTCGAGGAAGAGGTGGTATGAACTTCCAGAAGTAAAAACCAATTTGACTTGGATAAAAGGTATCTGGGACAGGCACTTTATTCCAGCGGTAGAGTTTGAAATATTTGTTGATCAGCAATTATACCAACTCCAGCCAAAAGCCGAAAATGATCGTGAAATATTGTCCGCTTTACTCAACTCAACTTATTTCGCTATTTTCCAAGAATTAATAGGTAGAGTAACTTTTGGCGAAGGGATATTATGGATTGCCGTATACGAACCTATTCAACTTCCTATTATAAATCCCAGAAAATTGGGTGATGAAAGAAAAAAGATTAAACTGACTTTTAAAAAATTAAGCCAAAGACAAGTTACTTCAGTCTTCGAAGAACTCGGGGCAACCACACCCGAAGAAGTCGCGTTAGAGAAAGTGAAGTCAGACCGAAGGGAGCTCGACGAAATAGTGATGGGCGAGATTTTGGGCTTGAGCGAAGAGGAGCAGTTGGAAGTTTACAGAGCGGTCGTGGATTTGGTGAGGTCGCGGCTGGAGAAGGCACGAAGCGTTCCGAGAAAGACGAAGAGGAAAGGAGTGGACGTGGAGGCGTTGGCGGAAGGTGTTTTGCGTGAAGTTGAGACGGGCGAGTTAAAGAAGTTTCCGGAGGATTTTATTGAAGCAGGAGAGGAGTGCAGAGAGATTGAAGTTCCGAGTGGGAAGGTGGTGGTGGGGTCGGACTTGCGTGGCTTCTTCGTGAAGGTCGGAGGTGCAAGCGGGGCGAGGATTGAGTGCGGGTCGCTGGAGGAGGCGAAGTTCATTGAGTTCGCGGTGCTGAACGGGAGCAGGAGAGTGAGGATTCCGAAGGACGAGCGGACGGTAAAAGAGGCGGTTGCGCGTTACGGCTCGGCTTACGACAGGTTTAAAAAGGTTGTAGCAGAGCAGACGAGGAGGAATATTCAGAATAGTAAGTTACGGAGGAAGGTGGAGGCGGCGGTTTGGGCGCAGGTGGTAACGAAGCAGTAGTGAAGAGAGAGTTAGAGGGTTTTAGATCCCGCGTTTATTAAAATATTAAAAAAAGCAGGGATTTACAACAATATCTTGTTTATGTTCTGGTACTCTACAGTTATTTCCGGAGCCAGCATAATCCTTAATGCTTTGACCTACATAATTCCATATTTTATTGACAAATTTTTAATACTTTTAATATTCTTCTTAGCCTCGACTTTTTTAGTGCTTTACTCAGTATTCTCAGTAATATTGCTTGTAGGGACAACTATGCGGTACGGGTTGTACAGGGGGTTTTTTATAAAAAAAGAGGAGCGGGAGAAGAACAAGCCGGGAACGGCTTAAATAGATCAAAACAAGATCAAAAGAGCAGTTTCATCGTTTCTCCAAATGAGTGCAGAGGGGAAAAGTTAAGGGTAAATTTAATGGGCCCACGGAGATTTGAACTCCGGACCTCTCGGTTATCAGCCGAGCGCTCCAACCAAGCTAAGCTACGGGCCCCTCTCTTTCTTTTCTAAATTATTTTGTTTTGTTTTGTTTTTATTCTTTTTATCTTTTGTCTTTTTTTCGCTCGCTCACTCGCCCTGCTCCTCCTGCACGACCGAGAGGAAGCGTTTTGTGACCGCGTCCTCGGCGAGTTGCATCAGCGTCTCCTTGTCCTTTATGCCGCTGAAGATGCCGAGCGGGAGTTGTGCGGCTGCCATCGTGGCGTGCCCGCCTGCAGAACCGATATCATCGAACGCGCGGGTAAACGCGTCGCCCAAATTTACTCTTATGTCCTTGCTCCGCCCCGAGACGCAGATTTTGTCCTCGCAGAGCCCGGTTACGATCGCGGTCGTAATTCCCTCGAGATTGAGAAGGTAGTCAGCAGCCTGCGGAATTGCGTCCCGGTTCGCCACATATCCTACGTTCGCTATCAAATAACTGCCCTTTATTTTTTTGTGTAGAATCGCATTGCCCACGACATTCAGCATCTCGGTAGACATCGGCGGCGTCTCTATCTGCTCCAAGAGGTCTTTGTCCGCCTTTGCATTGAGGAACGCGGCGGCGAAAAAATCCGACGGGTGCGTCTCGCGTTTGAACCCGCCAGTGTCTGTCCGAATTCCGTGCAGAAGAGCGGTCGCCAAGACCTTGCCAACGGGAATGTTCAACTCTCGCAGATATTCGGTCATTATCGTCGCGGTCGCCCCGCAGTCTCTCCGAACCTCAAAAAATTCTGCAGTTACCCCTCCCTTCCCCTTGCCGTTCGTGTTGTTCGCTACGTGGTGGTCGACGACGATGGCGACACTGCCCTTCGGATTTGGAGGCGGAGGCAGGAGGTTGTTCGCACCCGGAACCGAGGCGTCTACGAGCGCCAACTTGTCGTAGTCCTTCAACTCCTCTTCCCGCTCTACCCTCTGCATTTCTATCCCCAAAATGTTCACGAACGCCCGATTCACGTGGTGCCCGATTTCCCCGCGGTACAAAATGTCCGCCGAGACCCCCACACTCCTCGCAATCTGCTTTAGAGCGAGGGCAGAGGCGATTGCGTCTGGATCCGGACTGTCGTGAACGACAATTCCCAACCGCCCGCTCCCTTCGCCTTGCCCCGCCCCTTCTCCCTTCCCCGCCTCGCTTTTATTCTTATTTTTTGTCTCCTCAATCACGGCAGTCAGTTCTCTCGCCCGCCTCCGCGATTTCACGCCCTCCAGTGATTTTATCGCGGTTCTTGCAGCCGTCTCGGGAACAGACAAGACCACCTCAACGCCTGCCTCTTTGAAATCCTCTTTATCTGCAGGGTCAACCGCCCGCACTACTAAACAGGCGTTAGGCAGCCCCTGTCTCGCGTTCTTCACCGCTTTCCTGTTCGCTTCGCTGTCGCTGGTCAAAATAAAGACCGCTTCTGGCTCGCCGTCGGTTTTCTCCTTTACCCTCCCGACAACGCTCGGGTCAGAAATGTCACCGAGCAGAGTGACGAAACCTTCCTCCTTCAGCAGTTCCACCTTCTTCTCGTCCGCGTCTACGATGACAACCTCAACCCCCCGCTCTTTCAACTCCTTCACCACTGCGTAGCCAATTCTGCCGCAGCCAAAAATCACTTGCAGCACCTTACCTCCCCGCCTCGGCTTGTGCGCTGCCTTGCTCTCCCCTTCTTCTTCGCCCATCTGCTTTCTCGTCGAGTTGTTCTGTTTTTGGCTTATTTTTAAACCCCTCTTTAAATTTTTTAAAACCCTCTTTAAAAATCAATTTAGATGAAATACAAAACTTGGAAGCCGATTTACGAGGCGATTTTGGAGGATTTCAGAGATTTTGGGTTTGACCGGCGGAAGGACGAGGCGGCGGCGAGAGTAGCCTCTGAAATTCTGGAGAGGAAAAAAATTGAAGTAGGGGGGGAGAGAGTGAAGAGGAGAGTGGAGGAGTTAGTAAGAGGGAAGACTGCAGTGGTCTGTGGCAACGCGCCCTGCTTGGAGAGCGATTTAAGAGAAGCGGGTTTTTCTTCCTCGTCTTCGTCTCACGATTCTGTTTCTGTTGTTGTAATCGCGGCAGACGGGGCTACTTCGGTCCTTCTACGCAACGCCCTGCTACCTGACATTGTAGTTACCGACCTCGACGGAGAGGTTGCTGACGAAATACACGCAAACCGACTCGGCGCGGTGCTGGTGGTGCACGCTCACGGGGACAACATCGCGGCGCTGCGGAGCGTGTTGCCTGCGTTAAACGAGGAGGTGTTGTGCACGACGCAGAGCAGACCTTTCCGCAACATTTACAACTTCGGCGGTTTCACGGACGGCGACAGGTGCGTGTTTCTCGCGAAGGAGTTTGGTGCGAGGCGGGTAGAACTTTTGGGTTTTGATTTCGAGGACGAGGGGGTGAGTGAGAGGAAGAGGAAGAAGTTGAAGTGGGCGAAGCGGCTGATTTCCATTTCAACCGCGCCGTAATTCCGCCGCTCCTTCCCTGAAGGGCTGGGGCTTCCCTGCGACTCGTGAAGGAAAAAATAGAAAACCTTTTAAAGACCTGCACTCAAATATGATTGTGATGTAAAATGGATAAGAAAATAGTGGCTATGGTTGTAGTCGCGATAGCGGCGATAGGAATAATGGCGGGCTGTGTGGAGAAGCCAACGCCGACGCCTGGGCCTACACCGACGGAGAAGTCGGAGGAGGAGGCGCCAACCCCGGAAGCGGTGTCGCCTGTAGTGACGCCTGCGCCCACGCCAGAGGAGGAGCTACCAACAAAGCTACCAACAAAAACGGCAACCTCTTGTGATATGTGCCACAAGACGGAGAGTACGGCTAACTTAAAGGCACACGTAGAGGGCGAAAAGTCGTGTATGGGGTCTGGAATCGGCTCTTGTCATTCTGGAGAGAAATATGGGGGGGCGGATGCCAATGTGCATACAATCCATCCACCCGAGGCTGTTGGATGTGCGGGATGTCACGGCAAGATTCCCTCGATCCCTGAAAAAGGGCCTGGTGGCACGACTTGTGAAATGTGCCACGGTTTGCCAAATCCTTTGGAACCGAGCGAGGGGCGTCTCGTAGAAATACACTTGGGCAGAGGCAGAGACTGCACGGTTTGCCATGTCGGCGAAATATCGGAGATACACGGGCTGAACTAACAGCCTGTGTCTTTTTTTATTTCCCTACGCAGTGATTTTCTTGCGTTTTATGATTTGTTGAAGTCTTTTAGTGCAGGCGTCTTTTAAAAAGTAAAACGCGATGCGAGGAGAATTTAGACTTTTAGGCGAGAAGGTCGTTGTAACAGGGTTGGAAGGAGCAGAAGCGGACCTCGTTGGTAAGGGCTACGGCAGGAAGAAGGACAGGTTGGAGTTGTCGCTCGAGGAGGCGGCTTTTCTGCTTGAGACTGGGCGGCTGCAAATAAAACAACTAAATTTTAAGGAGTTCTTGGAGCGTGCGTTGAGCGTCTCGCCGAGGTTCGGGGTGCGGTACCTCGTTTACCGGGACTTGAAAGATCGGGGGTACGCGGTGCAGCCCGCTGGCGGTGGTGGCGGCCGTGGTGGCGGCCGTGGTGGCGGCCGTGGTGGTGGCGGGGTCGGTTTTTGGCTTTACCCCAGGGGCGCCAAGCCTGGTGAGAAGCCCGCAAAATATTTTATTCGTATTTTTTCTGAACTGGATTTTTTAGCGTTAAGCGAGTTGGGGGAACTGCTTGCTTTGGCTGAAAATATGAGGAAAGAGTCAATTCTGGCGGTTGTGGACGCCGAGAGCGACGTTACTTACTACGAACTGAAAGAGGCGAAGTTTGAGGGACTTCAGGGCGAGAAGAAAGCGGGAAAAAGAGAACGAGGGGAAGAGGAGCAGGAAGAAGAGCAGGAAGAAGAGCAGGAAGTGGAGCAGGAAGTGGAGCAGGAAGAAGAGCAGGGAAAGGAAGAGAAGAAGAAAGCAAAAGTGAGTCTGCTCGGGGACAGGGTTGTCCTGTTGGATTCGGGTTTGGCGGAAAGCCTTTACAAGAAGCATTTTTACGGCAAACTGACGAAGGAGAGGAGGCTGCTGCTCTCGTTTGTTGAAGCGACTTACTTGTCGAAGGCAGGGCTACTGGAGACGAGCTTCAAGCAGTTCGTCGAGCACGCGACCGCGGTAGAGAGCGATTTTTTGGAGAAGTACGCTGTTTACGAGGATTTGAGGGCGAACGGGTTGGTAGTGAAGACCGGCTTCAAGTTCGGCTCGCACTTCAGGGTTTACAAAGCAGGACAACAGAAACACTCCTCGTACTTAATTCACGTGCTTCCCAAGGAGCATATTTTTTCACTCCCCGAACTCTCGAGGGCGGTGCGGCTGGCACACGGCGTGCGGAAGCGGATGATTTTCGCTCATCAAAATTTTAGAGAACAAACTTTTAGAAAAAGTTTGATCAAAAGCAACAACGCTTCGCTGCAACCTTTTAGAAAAAGTTTGATTAAAAATGCTTCGCTGCAAAAGGTTTTTTATGTAGAGGTAGGAAGGAAAAAGTTGTAAGGAAAAAATGAGGATATATAAATCTGAAGTGGAAGGAGGGTGCGGGGTCGTAGGTTTCGCGTCCACGATTCCAGTCAAGGGAAAGCACATTTTTAAACCCGCGATTCAAATGCACAACCGTGGCAACGGAAAAGGAGGCGGAATCGCAGCGGTCGGACTCTCACACGACGACCTCGGCGTCTCGGCGGCGGTGCTGAAAAACGACTACCTGCTCCAAATTGCACTGCTTGACTCTGAAGCCCGCAGCGAGTTGGAGGAGGAGTTCGTAACGCCTTTTCTGGTCGTTGACAAGTCGGAGCGGGTGCCGACCGTCTCGGACTCAGACTACCGCGAAGTGGCGGGGTTGGAGTCGTTAGAGACGAAACCGCCGGAGGTGTGGCGGTATTTTGTTCGGGTCAAGGAGGCAGTGCTTGACGAGTTCGTGAGAGAGAAGAGGTTGGAGGGTCTGGACAGAAGGCGGGCAGAAGACGAATTCGTCTACCAAAACAGTTTCAAGATTAACACGAAGTTCTACGCAGCACTCGGTTCGCTCGGCGAGAAGCGGGCGTTCGTGCTTTCGCACGGCAGGAATTTGATGATTTTTAAAATCGTCGGCTACGCGGAGGAGATTGTGCGGTACTACAAACTTGAGGATTTCCGCGCTCACATTTGGATCGCACACCAACGTTACCCCACGAAGGGCAGGGTCTGGCACCCAGGCGGAGCGCACCCGTTTTCGGGAATGCACGAGGCTCTCGTTCACAACGGCGATTTCGCAAACTACCACTCCGTAGTGGAATACCTTGAGCAGCGGGGCAGGCGTCCTCTTTTCCTGACCGACACAGAGGTCTCGGTTCTGCTCTTTGACTTGCTAAATCGGGAGTACGGCTACCCGCTGGAGTACATTATCGAGGCGATGTCGCCGACGACCGAGTTGGATTTTGACCGGCTACCCGCGGAGAAGCAGCGGACGTACCACGCCGTTCAGACGACGCACATTCACGGCTCGCCCGACGGACCTTGGTTTTTTATAATCGCGAGAAACGAGCCTTACGAAGACTACTTCCAGTTGATTGGGATTACGGACACTGCAATGCTACGACCGCAGGTGTTTGCGCTTGTAGAGGCGGAAGAGGTCCAGATCGGTCTGATCGCGTCCGAGAAGCAGGCAATTGACGCAACACTCAAGAGCCTCGCAGATGAGGACAAGAGGTTCCCCGCGGTTGCGGACAAGTACTGGAATGCGCGCGGTGGGAGCTACACCGACGGCGGTGCTTTTATTTTCACGATAAAAAATGGAGAACTTGAATGCACCAACAAGTTCGGCGAGGTCGTGAAAACGCCAGAGGGTCAGAGGCACTGCGACTTCACAAAACCGGTCTCGCCACCTTCCCAACTGCAAGATGCCTGCGGTGGGCAAGATGCCTGCGGTGGAGGAGAAAAATTGAAGAACCCGCTAAAGTTGTTCGAGTTCTTGAAAAACGGCGTTAAAGAGTGGGACTGCAACAAACTACGCAGGACGGTGGCGGGGCTTGCGGAGTTTGCAGTTGCAACTCGAGACGAGCGGAGCAAAGCGGTTGTGATTGAGGGTTTAACGCTCCTTAACGACCGCAGGTACGAGACAGGGGACAAGAAGCGGAGTTCGGTGCTCCAAATTGTAAACGAGGCTCTTTGCAGGATTTTTGACGCTACGCCGGCGGTGGAGGAGAGGAGCGCGGGTGCGGGTAGTTACCACCTGGTTCGCTGGTCGAATCGGGACCGTCTGCGTTTAAGACCGCCGGAGAGAGAAGACGACATTTTGGTTGTAAACGCAGCAGGGTTTCCGCCAGAAGGGGCAGAGAGCGACGCACGGCTTCTCGTGAAGGCTTACAAGCAGGGCTGGAAAAAATTCGTCGTCTACAACGCACAGGGGCAGCGTTTCTGCGGCTCCGGGTTAGGTCCCGGGACGGCAGGCGTGCGAATTGACGTTTACGGCAGCTCCGGCGACTACCTCGGCTCTTCGATGGACGGTGCAGAGATTTACGTGCACGGGAGCGGGCAAGACCAGCTCGGGCAGATTTTGAAGAGCGGCAAACTCGTTGTCTTCGGCGACGTCGGACAGACTTTCCTGTACGGAGCCAAGGGTGGCGAAGCGTTCGTGCAGGGAAACGCAGCAGGCAGACCGCTGATAAACGCGGTGGGGAAGCCGCGAGTTGTAATTAACGGGACTTGCCTCGACTACTTGGCGGAGTCGTTTATGGCTGGCGACCCGCTGAACGGCGGCGGGTTCGTCGTCGTGAACGGGCTTGAACCTGATGAAAACGGTCGTTTTAAAGAGCAGGAGACTCCTTACCCGGGTTCAAATCTCTTCTCGCTCGCCTCGGGCGGTGCGATTTATGTTCGAGACCCGCACTGCAAACTGGTGGAGGAGCAGTTAAACGGCGGCGAGTTCGCGGTTCTTACGCCGGAGGACTGGGAGCTAATTTTGCCGTATTTAAAAGAGAACGAGCGACTTTTTGGCGTCTCGGTCGAGAACGACCTTCTGGTGGTGGACGGGGCGCGGAGAACGCCGCAGGAGGTGTTCAGGAAGGTTAGACCAGTGAAGACCGCGGTTCTTGTGGAGTGCAAGAAGGCGGAGGATTAAGGAGTGAAGAAAAGAGAGAAAATGTTTGAAACCGAGAGGATAAGAGCGGATTTCGCGATTTTGAAAAGCGGGGTAATTTATTTGGACAGTGCAGCGACGAGTCTGACGCCCGAGCCTGTTTTAGACGCGGTCTTGGAGTACTACAGGGACTACAACGCGAACATTGGTCGCGGTCTGCACAGACTAACGCGGAGAGCAACGCAGGAGTACGAGGAAGCACGCAGCAAGGTCGCACGGTTCATCGGAGCCGAGCCGCAGGAACTCGTCTTCACAAAGAACACGACCGAAGGAATAAACTTGGTGGCGTCAGGACTTGGGTCTGGACTTGGATCTGGACTTGGACTTGGAAGCAGAGGGCTAAAGAAAGGCGACAAAGTTGTGGTCAGCCTCTTGGAGCACCACTCCAACCTCCTACCCTGGATTCGTGCAAAGAGCAGGTTTGAGGTAGATTTGGAGGTGGTGAAGCCAGAGCCAGAGGCAGAGCCAGAGTCAGAGCCAAAGGCAGCAGGAGAGGAAGCAGGAAAGGCAGGAGGAAAGGCAGCAGGAGAGGCAGGGGGGGGAGAAAAAGAATGCAGGCTTAAAATCTCGGACTTCGAGCGTGTAATCGACGAACGGACGAAAGTAGTGGCTGTAACGCAGGTCTCTAACGCACTTGGCTCGGTTCTGCCGGTAAAAGAAATCGCGAGGCTGTGCAAGGAGAACGGGGCTCTTCTGCTCGTTGACGCCGCTCAGTCAGTCCCGCACTTTCCGCTGAATGTGAAGGAGTTGGGGTGTGATTTCCTCGCGTTCTCTGGGCACAAAATGCTCGGTCCTACTGGAACCGGCGGCCTGTTCGTCAGGCAGGAGATTCTGGAAGAGGGAGAGAGAGAAGGAAAGGGAGTGGGAGGACTTGAGCCGCTGACGGTTGGTGGCGGAGCAGTAGAAGACGCTTCGTTTCTGGACTACCGTTTGAAAGCGGGCTGCGAGAAATTTGAGAGCGGCACGCAAAATATCGCGGGTGCGTTGGGTCTCGGTGCGGCGGTAGAATATTTAGAGAAAGTCGGAATGAAAAAGGTGAAGGCGCGGGAGGAGCGGCTGGCAAAGCAGCTCCTCAAGGGCTTGCAAGAACTGGAAGAGGAAGAAAGGAGTAATGTAGAGATTTACGGCTACAGAAACGGCAGCGGAACGGCGGCGGCAGGGGAAAGAATCGGAACTGTCTCTTTCAATCTGAAGGGGACGAGTCCAGACGAGGTTGCGTCAAGGTTGGACCGGGAAGCGAGCATTGCCGTGAGGTCAGGGCACCACTGCTGCATTCCGCTAATGAAACATCTCGGGCTGGGTGCAGAAGGAACGGTCAGGGCGTCTGTGTATTTGTACAACACCGAGGAGGAGGTGGAGAAATTCTTGGAGGCGGTGGAGAGTGCTTTTTGAGATACACGAAAGTGAGAATAGAATTGTAATTCTCGGGTTTAAGCACAAGGACGAGATGTGTTAATCTTTGTTTTTGCTCTTGTTTCTCTCGCCTTCCTTCCTCTCCTCTTCGATTTTTTTCCTCCCTCCTCATCCTCACGACGACACGAAATCGCTCGCCCGCGGCATCTCCAACTTCAGCCCCTTCCTCTTCCGCACCTCCAGCACCTTCTCGCCAAACAAGTTTTGAGGAATTGGCTTGAAGCCAGCGAACTCGGTGCTCCAGAGCGCCCTACCTTCAGTCGCGGACCGAATGTCGCTCGCGAAGCCGAACATTTCCGCGACTGGCGCTTCTGACTGCAACGAAACCATGTCGCCCTCGGTCTTGATGTCGAGGATTTGACCGCGTCTGCCCTGCACCTCGCGGGTTACATTTCCGAGCAGGTTCTGGGGAACGCTAATGAAAACCTCCTGCACAGGCTCGACAAAAGTCGCCTTCGCGTGCAGAATCGCAGCGAGAATCGCACTGCGGACTGCGGGAATGACTTGTGCGGGACCGCGGTGAATTGAGTCCTCGTGCAACTTCACATCCATCAACTTCACCTTCACGCCCCTGCACTTCTCCCTCGCCAGCGGACCCTTTAGCATTACTTCTTTGAACCCCTCCTGAACCAGTTCCATCGTTTCTCGGAGGTACTGAACGCCCTTCGTCATATCAACGAGCACGTTGCCCTCGATAATATTAACGACTTTCCGAGCCTCCTCTTTCGGCATTCCGGCTTCCATCAGGCTGTCCCGCAACGCAACCTTGTCCTTCCCGACGGTCAGCCCCTCGCTCTGAATCTTCTCGACAACCTCCTCGCCCAGCGGCTCGACGACGAAATAGAACTTGTTGTGCCGGTTCGGCGATTTCCCTTCGACGGGACCTGCCAGCTCTCCGACGGTCTCGCGGTAAACGACAATCGGGGGCGACGCGATTATCGGCACGCCCTCGTCCTTGTTTATTCGGTGCGTCGTTATCTCGAGGTGCAGCTCGCCCATTCCTGAGACCAACTGCTCGCCCGTCTCCTCATTTATCTCGATCCGAAGCATCGGGTCCTCCTTCGCCAACCGCCGAAGCACCTCAATCAGCCGCGGCAAGTCCTTCGTGTTCTTCGCCTCCACCGCGACCGTAACGACAGGCTCGCTGTAGTGTTTAATGCTCTCAAACGGCACCATTTCGGTAGTGGAGAGCGTAGAGCCGACGATTGCGTCCTTCAGACCCACGAGTGCAGCGATGTTTCCTGCAGGCACACGCTCGACCTCTACTCGCTCCTCTCCCATAAAAATCCCTACCTGCTGAACTCGGTTCTTCTTGTAAACGCCCGAGACGAGCAGTTCCGTGCCTTTCGCCACGGTGCCGCTGAAGAGCCGCCCGGTCGCGACCTCGCCCGCGTGCGGGTCTACCGAGATTGAAGTAACCATAAAAGCGATTTCTCCGTCCCGGTTGCACTCTGCCATGCTCTTCCCGATTTTGCTCTCCGCGTCGCCGTGCCAAATCACAGGCACTCGGTACTTCTGCGCCTCCAACGGGTTCGGCAGGTGCTCGGTAACCATATTTAGAACCGCTTCGTAAGCCGGGCACTTCAACGCCAACTCCTTCATATTTCCCTGCTTACAGTAATCGTAAACCTCTTTAAAACTAATCCCGCTCTTCTGCATCGTCGGAACGCTGATCGCCCAATTGTAGAGTGCAGACCCGAAAGCGACATTCCCCTTCGCCGCGTCCAACTTCCAGCCTCTCTCTCCTCTCTCGCCTTTGTCCTCGCCCGCCTCACCCGTCTCACCCGTCTCACCCGCCTCACCCGTCTCGCCCGCTTCACCCGTCTCGCCCGCTTCACCCGCCTCGCCCGCGTCCCCTCGCCTGCCCTCGAATTTCTCCTTGTTCATTCCCCGCATCAACTTGTTCACCTTGTCGATTATCTTGCCGAGTTGGGCTTGCATCTCGCGGGCGTCAACCTTCAACTCATTTATCATTCGGTCGACCTTGTTGATGAAGAGCACGGGTTTCACATTCTCCTTCATCGCCTGCCTCAGCACGGTCTCGGTCTGCGGCATTGCACCCTCTACGGCGTCAACAACGACCACTGCACCGTCCACTGCTCGCAACGCCCTCGTCACATCGCCGCCGAAGTCCACGTGCCCGGGCGTGTCGATGAGATTAATGAGGTAGTCTTCGCCGTTGTAGTCGTAAACCATCGACGCACTCGCAGCGAAAATCGTTATTCCCCGCTCCTGCTCCAGGTAGTAGGAGTCGGTGAAGAGCTGCTCGCCCGCCAAATCCTTTGAAATTATCCCCGCCCCTGCGAGCAGGTTGTCGGTTAGGGTCGTCTTGCCGTGGTCGATGTGAGCGATGATTCCGATGTTTCGTATCCGCTCTGTTTTGTCCATCAGGACTTTTACCTTCTCTGCTGCCTTCTTTCCTCTTGTCGCCATTTCTTCGTTGCACCTCGTGGTTCTTGTCTTATTTGTTTTGTGTTTTTGTTTTGTGTTGTTTTATATAAAGTATTTAAAGAAGCAAGTAGAAGAGAAAGAAGAGGCAAAGAAGAGAAAGAATGCCCGGGTGGTGTAGAGGCCTATCATTGAGCCCTGTCGAGGCTCGGACTCGGGTTCAAATCCCGACCTGGGCGCTGAACCTTCCTTCTTTCCCTTCCCCCCTTTCCTTTTTCTTCCCTCCTTTCTCTTCTCCGTTCGCTCACGTCCCTGACAGAGTCGGAAGGAAATAATAAGAAAAGAAAAATTCCGTTAAATTTATATACTTCTTTTATTTTTAGGTTTAATTATGAAAAGAAAAGTTAGCGCACAATGTCAGGGGAACGCTAAACAGGGCGTTAAACAGGGCGTTAAACAGGGCGTTAAACAGGGCGTTAAGCAGGGGGCGAAGAGAGAAAAGCGGCAGGGGGAACTGGTAGAACTGGGCACCGTGCTTCACTTCGTAGACCGGAAATTGATCGTGCGGGGAAGTAGGAGACAGGGAAGCAAGACACGGGGAAAAGTAAGAGTGGAGCGAATCTTGAACGCAAGAGTTTTGGCAAGAGGCGTAACAGCGGAGAAGAAGAAAATTGGCAGAGTTCACGATATTTTCGGACCCGTAGACCACCCGTACTTCGCTGTAAAGAAATTTGCGGCGGTAAAAGAGGAAGAGCTGAGAGGGGTTGTCGGTAAGAAAATATTTGCTCTCTGAAGTCTCGGAGCGAGCGTAGGAGTAAAAAAATGTGCGGAAACGAAGAAGAAAAAGAAGCAGTAGAAAAAAGGGAAAAAGAAGAAGAGACCGGGGAAGAGGGGTCTGGGGAAGAAGGGTCTTTGGACAATAACCGGGATCTTTTACGCAGGCTCAGCAAGAGCCAAAAAAGAAAAAGACTAACCGCAGCAGTTAAGAAACAGCATTTAACGGCGCAATCCGAGATTGAGAAGTTGTCTGCGGCGCTTTCTTTGCCTGACGAAACGAAAGAGTGCAGCAAGGACCTGTACTGTGAGGCGTGGGAAAATAACCTGATTCACGGTCGCTCGATTGAGAAGATTCTGGCTGCCTCGCTGTACTTAGCCTGCCGTAAATCCCACGTGCCGAGAACGCTTAACGAGGTAGAAACCGCAACGAAAGTGAGGAAGAAAGACATTGCAAAGACTTGCAAGGTCTTGGCGAGCAGGCTGAAAATGCAGCTCGCTCTCACCTCGGGCTTGGACTACGTGGACAGGTTTTGCGACAAACTGGGTCTGAGGGGAGAAGTAGAAGAACGGGCGAGAGAAATAATAAAAAAGGCAGAAGAGAAGAACATTACGAGCGGTAGAGGTCCAACCGGCGTTGCAGCGTCCGCGATTTACATTGCCTCGGTGCAGTGCGGCAACCGGCGAACGCAGAAAAATATTGCCGAGGCGACGGGCGTTACTGAAGTGACTCTGCGGGTGCGGTACAAAGAGTTGTCGCGGGAACTGGGAATAAAAGTAGAGTAGAGAGAGGAGCAACGAGAGGGGTGAAGGGAGGAGGAGAGGAGTGAAGGGAGGAAGCGGGGAATTTGAGGTAGTTCCTGCGGTGGACCTTAGGGGGGGTAAGTGCGTTCAACTGCGGCAGGGAAGAAAAGAAGAAGTGATTTTTTCGTCCGCTGAAAGCCCTGTGGAGATCGCGAGGCACTGGGTCGAGCAGGGAGCGAGCAGGCTGCACATAATTGATCTTGACGGCGCGTTTCAAGAGACGAAGAACAATTCCGCAGTCGTTAAAAAAATAGCCGAGTCGGTAGGAGTGAGCGGAGTGAGCGGAGTGAGCGGAGTGAGAGGGCGAGCGAAAATTCAAGTGGGCGGCGGAATTCGGTCTTACGAGCGGGCGGTTGAACTTCTAGCTCTGCCTGGCGTTGAGCGGATAATTTTTGGAACTGCGGCGTTGAAGTCCCCGCGGCTTGTCGAGCGGGTGGCGAGAGAGTTCGGCTCTGAACGCGTGATGGTTGCGTTGGACGTGCGGGGCGGGAAAGTGGCGGTAGACGGCTGGCGGGAGACGACCGGGTTGGACGCGAAGGAAGCCGCGAAGCAGGCAGAGGAGCTAGGTGCGGGCAGTCTGCTCTTCACGAACATTGATGTCGAGGGCTTGATGCAAGGCGTAGAAACAGAGGTTGTAGCGGAGTTCGTGCGTTCCGCGGGCGTTCCTGTGGTCGTGGCAGGAGGAGTGAGCAGCGCGGAAGATGTGGAGCGGGTAAGAGAGGCGGGAGCAAGCGGAGTGGTGGTCGGGAGCGCGTTGTACACTGGCAAACTTTCTTTGGAAAATAAAGTTTGACCAAAGATTTTGAAAAAAAGTGTTACGCCGCCGACAGGACTCGAACCTGTGACAAGCCGGTTAACAGCCGGGCACTCTACCAACTGAGTTACGGCGGCTTTCTGCTCTGCACTCTTATTTTATCTTTGTTTTTATTAAACTTGCACTGCTCATCTCCCTCGGCTTTTTTATCCCCAGCAGAAACAAAATCGTCGGTGCAATGTCAGAGAGAATTCCCCGCGGTCTGAGTTCGACTTTTTCGTCTTTCTCTTTGTAGTCCCTCGCAGCAAAAATGAATTCCACAGGGTTTGTTGTGTGGCTCGTCTTGGGCAGCCCCGTCTTCGCGTCCCGCATCTCCTCGGCGTTACCGTGGTCTGCTGTGATTAGGGCTACCCCGCAGTGCGACAGAACTTTTTTCACCACCTTTCCCACGCACTCGTCTACGACTTTGACCGCTCGCTTCGCTGCTTCGTAGTCGCCCGTGTGACCGACCATATCTGCATTTGCGAAGTTCAAGACAATCAGGTCGTACCTCCCGGACTCAATCCTGCTAACCACCTCCGCAGTGACATCAAAAGCGTTCATCTCAGGGTGCTCGGCAAACATCGCGGGGTCGTAAACGCTTTTAATCTCCACCCTGTCCTCGTTCGGAAACGGCTCGATTCGCTTGCCGTTGAAGAAGGAGGTTACGTGCTTGAACTTCTGCGTCTCTGCGATTCGGAGCTGCTTCAGCCCTTCTTTACTTACCACCTCGCCTAAAAGATTTTTCATCCCCGCACCCTCCGAGAGAGGCTCTAAAATGTAAAACGGAAAAGAGTCGTAGTACTGAGTGAGCCCGCAGTAAGTCACACGCACCCTCCGCCAACGCTCGCCGGGGTAGTCGCCCTCGTCCTCGACGAACGCTTTGGTCAGTTGAATCGCTCGGTCTTGGCGGTAATTAAAATGAATAACCGAGTCGTGGTCGTGGATTCCTGAGAAATCGCCGATGATTGTGGGCGGAATGTACTCGTCGGTCATCGGCTCGCGGTCTGGCGTCTTGTCTTCGCGGTAAGCCCGCTTCACTGCCTCTTCGGCACTGCTCACTCTAACGCCTTCTCCGTCCTCTTCTGGTCTCGGCTTCGTCAGTGCGTTGTAGGCACGGGTGGTGAGGTGCCAGTTCTTGCCGCGGTCCATCGCGTAGTACCGCCCCATCAAAGTCGCGATTTCGCCTATTTGGTACTCCGCGATTTTCTCGTTCAAGACCCGAAGGAAGCCCAACGCACTTCTTGGCGGTGTGTCCCGCCCGTCCGCGAAGAAATGGATTTTCAAGCTCTCGACGCCCTGCTCCTTCGCAAACCGCATTAGAGCAAAGAGGTGGTCTTGGTGTGCGTGGACGCCGGCGTCCTGAACGAGCCCGAGCAGGTGCAAAACAGCAGCGTTCTTGTTCGCCTTGCAGTTGGCGACCGCTCGTTGAAGGCAGGGACTGTTGAAGAGCGAGCCGTCCTCCAACGCCTCGTTCACCCGCGTTATTTCCTGCTTCACGACCCTGCCTGCTCCGATGTTGAGGTGTCCGACTTCTGACGACCCCTGGTAGCCGGGAGGGAGACCGACCGCAGTTCCTGCAGCCTCTAAAATTGTGTGCGGGTAGGTTTTTAAGAGCCAGTCTGCGTTCGGGGTCTTCGCGTTTGCGACCGCGTTGAACTCAGGGTTTGGGTTCAGCCCCCAGCCGTCGCGAATTATGAGAACAATGCTTTTCTTTACTTTTTTCATTTTCGTTTCACCCTCGACCTCCCAGGCGGCAGAAGACTCAGCACCTTCTCCTGTGCTACTTTAACCTCTGCACGCTCGGCAAAGAACCTCACAATCTCCATTGAGAGCTCGTTCTTCTCCAAATCGCCACTACCCGAACCAGGCTCGAGCTCTACAAACTTCTCTAACTTCTCCCGCTGTGAGTCTGTGGAAGGACACGCGACTAACCTACCACTGACTTTCTCTTTCTCCTTTTCAAGCCCTACACACAGCCCTAACGCCGCTTTAAAATACCGCCTCTTACCTCGCACCACGAAACTGCCTTTCTTAATGTACTCGCCAGACGGCGGTGTTTTGCTCACCTGCTCGCCGCTGACGCAGTAGCACTCGCCTTCGTAGAACCCGTATTTCCAGAGATTTGAGTAGGAGGCTGCGAACTGTGCTGCCTCCCGAAGTCCCTCCTCCGAGATTTCTTTCCCGCCTGTCTTCACTACTGCTACGGGCGCACCCTCCGCCTGCGTGTGAAAAAAAAGGTCGTTGGGCTGCAGGTGCTTCTTCACAAGAATCTCGTTCGTCGTTGCGTCCTTCCCTGCTAGCACGAGAAAGCCGTCTGAGGTCTCAAACCACCTGAACTTCTCGTACCACTCTTCTTTTCTCCTCACCTCCTTCTTCCTCGGCACCCACTCCGCTCCCTCCTCTCCCTTTTCTGCCCTTGTCCTTTCTGCCCTTGTCCTCGCCTGCTCCTTCTCCTTCGCCTTCTCTGTCTCCGCCTTTAACCGCTTCTTCATCTCTGCTAACGCCCGCTGCACGCCCGCTCTCTTTTTCCTAAACACCTTCGCCTTCTCGTAGTACGCACTTGCGTTCTTGTGCAGCGAAACCGAAGTGTCAATTTCAAGCTGAAGAGAAGTGTTTGGCAGCGTTAACTTGACTGTTTTTCTCTTTTTGTTTTTTCCAATCTCCCGCAGAATATTTTCAATCTCGTTGTAGCGTGCGTAAATCAACTCCCCCTTTTTCACGCTCTCCTCTTCTTTTACCTTGAATTTCCGAAGTGCAGCCTCCTGCTCCTTCAAAATCCGCGAATGCTTACCGACCGCCTCTTCCCTCGCTCCTTTCGCCTTCTCTTCCTGCTCTTTCGCAATTTGTGTCGTAAAGAACTCGTCGGCAGCGTCGTTAAAAGAACCGAAAAACACTTTCTCTTTGTCCTTGTAGACGCTCAACTCAAAAGGAAGAAAGTCTAATTTCAGTTTTTCTTCTCCCCTTTTTTCTACCACAGTGTGTGGTGCTTTAAGCTTGGATTTCCCGCTTGTCAGGACTGGCTCAAACAAGCCAGACAGAGCCGCACGAACAGCGGTTATTTCGCTCTCTGCGAGCTCTCCAGCATAATTTCCTTTCTCAACACCTGCTCTTCTGCAGACCTCTTCCGCGTACAACCCGCCCAGGCTCAACTCTGACGCGAGAACCTTGACCACTTCCTTCTTCCCGTTTTTAGCCTCTTTAAAGAGTTCCGCTAACTCAAATTCGCTCATTTCCAAAGGGTTCGCTCTCGACGGCGGTCGTTCATATTTTTCGCCTATTTTTATCTTCCGCGTCGAAAAGGTCTTTCTCCGCAACGGCAGCACGATTTTCTCGTCCTCATCGACGACCACGAGGTTTCCCCGCGGAAGCAACTCCGCGACCAACTTGAGTTTTTTGTCCCAGCGCTCAACTGAAATTTCTACAATCCGGTCGAAGTCGAGTTGTCGTATTTTTGAGATTCTGCCGCCGCCGAGATGTTTTCTGAGGAACATTGCGAAGCCAGAAGGCATTCTCGGCGAGGGACGCTTGTATTTGGTGAGGTGAATTCTCCGCCCTGCCTCGACGATTAGGTCAAGCGAGCCTCTCTCTTTGTGGTGCAGTCTCAGCCGAATTTCGTCCCTGCCAGGCTGGTAGGCTTTAACGAGCCTCGCCCCTAAGAGGTCTTGCAGTTCTGCAACTACGACTGCGACGTCCACGTTGCTCATCGTTTCTTTCATAAAACCTTCTCAAACCCTTTCTCAAACCTTTTCTCAAACCCTTTCTCAAAACCTTTTTTAAACATTCTCTTTCAAAGAAAAGTTTTATCAAAAGAAGAAGAAAAAGGAAAATTTGAAGTTACGAGATTGTAGTCACGATTCGCTCCTTGCTCAAGAATTTGGTCAAAAAAGCGGTTAAAGCCACCAGAACCAGCGAAACGACCAAGAACGCAGCCACAAGCGACCACGAGACCACGAAGCCACCGCTCATTTTCATCGCACCTCTCACGCCGTAGAGGGCGCCGAAGACCGCCGCAAAAATTACCAGCCCCACGATTCGGTTCTCACGCATTCCGAGAAGGAGTTGGAGAAACCCAATCAGACCGACAGCCGAGGCTACAAAGAGCGGAACCACGACCAGCAGGTGCAGGAGAACAGGGGCAGAAGGAAAGAGAAGCCGTCCCGAAGAGAAAGAGGGAGAGCAAGAAATGTTTGAGACCACGACGAGCAGGAGAGTAGCCAAAAGAGAGAGCGAGTACGAGGGTGTTGCTACACCCAACACCTTGCCGAGCCAGAACGCCCGCAGGCTGACCGGGGCGCAGAGCAGGGTCTCCACGACCCGCTCCTGCTTCTCTCTGAAGAAGACCTGCCCTGTGAAGAGGTAGCCTGCGAAGAGACCGATCGTAAGCGAGAGGTAGAAGATTGAGTTGTTCAGGAAAGTGGTCGGGTTCTCTGCCTTGCTGACTCCGAGAGCAGGAAGCGAGCCGAAGTAGAGGGCGAGGAACGAGGTAAAGATTAGAGTGCTTTTGCTCTTTAGCAACTCCCGAACCTCCTTCCTCCAAACCACCAACACTGCTCCTTTCATTTTCTACTCTTCCCCTCCTCCGTCTCTGTCTGTCTCTGTCTGACGCACAATTTCCAAATAAACTTCTTCCAACGACTTCTCAACCCTCTTCAACTCCTCCACCTTCACCCCCGCTCTCACCAGCCGCTCCAAGAGCCTTGAAGGGCTCTCTGCTCCCTGTCCTTGTCCTTGTTTCTGTTTCAGAGCCACACGCAGCCTCACACCCTTTCCCCTTCCTTCTCGCTCTAGCTCGCAGTCAGCCACGAAGTCCTGCTCCAGCGAGCCAACGACTTGCAACGCTCTTGCAGCCTCCTCGCTGTCTGCGAACGCGACTTCAACCACCGGTCTGCTGAACCTTCTCCGAAGGTTTTCGACCGAGTCGTAGGCTCTCAGCTCGCCGTTCTGCAGGATCGCGATTCTCGTGCAAATTCGCTGCACCTCGTCCAAGTCGTGTGAGTTCAGGAAGACCGTCCTCTTCTCCTCCTTCGAGAGTTTGAGAATGAGGTCGCGGACCATTCGCTGCGCCTCAGGGTCGAGACCGGTGGCGGGCTCGTCGAGGAAGAGAATTTCGGGCTCGTGAATCAGCGCTCTCGCGAGTGCGAGTTTGCGTTTCATTCCTGTTGAGAATTTCCCGACCTTCTCGTTCCTTCTCTCCGAGAGCCCTACAAACTCCAGCAACTCTTCTACCCTCTCTCCTTCTAACCGCCGCCCTGCTCTGCTCCTACTCCTTGCAGCGACGCCGTAAAGCCGTGCGTAGTAGTCCAAGTTCTCGTGAGCAGTCAGTCGCTCGTACAGCCCGTCGCTCTCCAGAACGACCCCCACTCGTTGCCGCAGTTCCTCGTCCTCACCCAAATTCCTGCCCTCTACCAAAGCCGTCCCTGAGGTCGGCTTCAAGAGACCGAGAATAATTCGGAGTGTCGTGGTCTTGCCCGCTCCGTTTGGACCCAAATAGCCGAAGACCTCTCCCTCTTTCACCTCAAAGCTGACGCCGTTGAGCACCGTTCTCCCGTTGAACTTTTTCGTTAGATCCTGTATTTTTATCATTTTTTACTCGTGCCTTTACTCGTGCCTTTACTCGTGCCGCAGCGCCTCGATCGGCTTCAGCCTCGACGCTCGCCACGCGGGGTAAAGCCCGCTCAGCACGCTCGTCCCGATTCCGAACGCGACCCCTGCGAAAATATACAAAACGCTGGAGGGGGCGAGCAAATAAGACGCCTCCTGCAAAACCAAAACATCCACCAAGAACCCCGCGCCAAAGCCCAGAACCGCTCCTGCCACGCCGCCGACCGTGCCGAGAATTAGCGACTCAAACAAAAACATTCTGAGAATCCCGCTCCTTGAAGTCCCGATTGCACGCATCACGCCGATTTCCTTCGTCCGCTCAACCGTCGACATCAGCATCACATTCAGAATGCTCACACCCGCGACGAGGAGCGAAATCGCCCCGATTCCGAGCAGGAAGACCGAAATCGTGCTGAACAACTTTTTTATGCCCTCCACAATCTGCTTCAATTCCATCACCCTTACGACCTGCTCCCGCTTGTTCAGGCGGTCTTCAATCTCCCTCCTCACCTCCTCAACCTCCTCTACTTTCTCAACTTTCACAATCACCGAGTTGTAGCCCGACGCCGACGCCGAAGAGTTAAAAAGCGATTCAAACATCTTCTCCGAGACGATCACAGCGTTGTCAGGATTTATGTCGAACCCAATTCCCCGCTCCTTCAGGATTCCCACGATTCTCGGCTTCTGACCTCGCACCGCCACTCGCTCGCCCACTCGCAGCTCGTAATTCTCGGCGAGCCTTGACCCAACCAGGCAGTTCAGAGAGCCGTGCTTGAGAAACTGCCCCTCCTCTTTCTCCACCAACTTCGAAATGTCCTCGCTCCGCATCCCGTAAATCATCACGAGACTTTGCTCGCCGTTTAGAGTTGCTTTCTCGGTTCGTGAATTTATCGGGATTGCGACGGCTGCTGCTTTGTCTATTTGCTTGAAGTTCTGCTCTGAAATCGGTTCCTCACCGTAGGGAAAGACCACGAGCTCGTTCCCGATCATACACAACTGCTCCGACGCGGAGAGTCGGACGCTGTTGCCGAGAATTCCGAGTGCGGTTATCGCGAGCACGCCGATCACGATTCCGACGACCGCGAGGACGGACCTGAACTTGTGCCTTGCGAGGTTCCGCTTCGCAAACTCGAAGAAAATCATCCGTTTTAATCCTTTTAGTTATCTTATTAATCCTTTTAGTTATCTAGTTTAGAGGAGAGGAAAAATGGCAGAAACAAAAACAAGAATGAAATGGAAATTAACCATAAGCCCAGAGGTCTTTAATACTTTAGTCAAATTGAGAGAGGAGCTCGAAGATGTGATCGAAACGATTGAGATAATGAATGACAGGGAGTTAATGGAAGGGCTGGAGAGGTCCAAGAAGGACTTTGAAGAGGGGAGGGTTTACGAATTGAAAAATGTCGGCGACCTCGATGAAATTTGGAAATGAAGGTAATTTATACAGAAGGTAATTTATACAGAGGAGTTCAAAAGGGATGTGAGGAAAGTGAAGGACAAGAAGGTTCAAGATAGAATAAGGAAAATGGTCAAGAAGATAAAAGAGAATCCAGGGGTTGGAAAGCCCTTGAGATACGACCTTTCAGGACTTAGAAGTATTAAACTTCCTCCCTTTAGGAGATTGTATGAAATCAGGGAGGAGTTGATAATTTTGCACAAATTCGAGCATAGGAAAGAGGTGTATATTTAAGGAATAAATTAAAAAGGAGAAAGAAAGAAGAAACGAAAACAAGAGCAAGAATAAGAGGGGAAGGAAAAGGTTTGAAACACCTGAAGACGCAGGCAGCAGTTCTAACCGCGGTGCTGGTGCTTTCTTTGTTTGCAGGCACGACTTTAACAGCCGCTTCTGACGGAGAGAAAGGGGAAGAAACAAAGACAGAGACGGCAATCGCCGAAGGCGCGGACTGGCTCGTAGCGCGTCAAAGCGAGAACGGTGGCTGGACGCCTTTCTCGGTTTCAAAAAATAACGCGTTGGCGGTTAGGGCGTTCGTTGCCACCGGGAACACTTCGTCGCCAAAATACGCTCTTCTTCTGAGCAAACTAAAGGCGCTTCAAGCCCCTGACGGCAGTTGGGACGAGAATGTGAGGGCGACAAGTGAAGCAATCTGGGCGTTGGTTGAGGCTGGGGAGGAGCCGGACTCACCGATTATGCTTAACGCTGTGACGTGGCTTAAAGACCATGTTGATTTTAGTGACACGACTGAAGGAAGTACAGCGACTGTCTCAATAATTCTTATTGCACTGATAAAAGCAGGCGAGCCAAAAAGTTCCCAGGTTATTATGGATGGCGTGAATTGGCTGAAGACAAATCAGAATGACGATGGCTACTGGGGTGGTTATCAAGGAGATGTAAGTACGTGGGCTGGTCACGGAAGCTCCCCAATTATAGCATTATGTTTAGCAGATTCTCCGTCATCATCTGAAGTTCAAAAAGCCGTGAGTTGGTGGGAATTACGCCTCCCTACTGATAATTGGCCGGATATACATGGATTAGAGGCATTTATAGCAGCTGGATCAGAATCTAATATTCAAACTGCAATAAGCTACGTATTATCTAATCAACATTCGGATGGAGGATGGCCCCATTGCTGGGATTGGCCAACTCGAAATGGCGAGACTGCAAAAGCTGTAACAGCATTAACAGATGCTGGATATACAAATGGTGCGGTAGACAAAGGTATGTCTTGGATTGAAGATCATATAACAGAGGAAGGAGTTTATGTGGGTGAATATGAGCATCCCGGTGTTATTTCATGGTGTAGTTCTGGACTACTACAGGTAAATACTACAAATGCGAGTTCATCAGTGCAAAAGGCTGTGGATTTACTCAAAAGCATTCAAGGGTCTGGCGGCAGCTGGGCGTGGACAATTTATCATTCAGGACATGTGGACATAACGGGCTTGGTGCTTTGGTCGTTAAATAATTATGGACTTCCTTCTTCTTCTCCAATAATTCAGCAGGGAGCATCTTTCATAATAAAAGCCCAAAACTCCGACGGTGGTTGGGGAGTTTATCCAACAGGAACAGCAAGCACAGTTAGCAACACAAACTACGCCCTGCTCGGCTTAATCTCCGCGGGCTACACAACCTCTAACCCAAGCCTCGTCAAAGGACTGGACTACCTCTCGAGAGAAAGCACCGCCGGAAACTGGGGCAACACCTTCGAGACCGCACTCGCAACAATCATCTTCCAGGAGACAGGCTACAACGAGACCCTGCTCAACCACTCGACCGGCTGGCTCCGGGCGAACCAGAACGAAGACGGGGGCTGGGGTTCTGCAAAAGGCGAGACCAGCACCACTTCAAGCACTGCACTCGCACTGGTCGCACTGAACCAAACCGGAGAGACAGGACTGAAAATTGCAAGAGGAGCGGCGTGGCTCGTCGCAGCACAGAACGAAGACGAAGACGGCGGTGGCAGAGGTTGGAGCAACCTGCCCGGAATTCCGTGCAGCAACCCTGGACAGACCGCGCAGGCAGTTTGGGCACTCTCGGTCGCGAACTACACGCTTGAAATCGAATTGAACTTGACACTGGACAAGGAGACCTACTACCCCGGCGAGACGGTAAAAATAAATGTCAGCTCGCCCGACGCCGACGAGATTGCAACCCTGAACGGCACGGTAACAGACGCAGAAGGGAATTTCACAAACCTCTCTTTCGACTCAAATTTCACCGCGAACTACGAACTCACCGCGGACGCAGCTCCGGGGACTTACACCGTAAATGTGGTCGCACGGTCGCAGAACGGCACGGGAACGGCAACCGCGAACTTCGATGTCCTGCGTCTGTTTCCGCCGACTGTCTCGGTTGCGACTGACAAGACCGAGTACCGCCCAGGCGAGACGATGAACACAACGATTTGTCTGGCGAACCCGTCTAACACCTCGCAGCCGGTGGTGTTCCGCTGGTGGCTCTCGATTCCAAAGTTCGACTACTACTCGCTGGGGGTTGCGACCTCGCCGCTCTCCCTGCCCACAGAGTACGACGAGTGCTTCTCGTTTCCGGTTACTGTTGGTGACTGGGGTGGTGCTGGCTTCGGTGCGTTCTGGTGCGTTGGTTTGTTCGACCCGGAGACAGACGCGATTATTTGCTACGACACAAGCGGTTGGAATTACACGCCTGCACAGGAGAAGGGAAGAGAAGCGGTAACACCCGCAGAAATCGCAGATGCGTTAGTGAAAAGAGTGGAAGAGGTAGAGTTCCCGATTTAATGAATAGATTATGAAAATATAACGCTTGGGGATTTAGAGGTAGGAGAAGAGATTGAAATAGAGCCTCATCCAGAGGGTGGAATGCCGGTTTACTGCACTATTTGTGATGTCGAAATGGAGAAGACAAAAATTAATGTGAAGCGCGGGAATATTATGCTTCTCGACATAGAGGCTTACAAGTGCCCACAATGTGGAGAAGGAGTTTTAGACATTGACACTGCATCACAGTTGGAGCGTGAGTTTGGATTGCGAGATCAGGAAAATAGCACGAAATATGAATTGAAATTGTTAAAAGAGGGTGCGAATTATTTGCTGCCTCTTCCGAAAGAGTTTGTTAATAAATGAAATAAAGATACTTTTAGATCTAGATTTACTCCACCACTTTCCCGTCCACGAGCCTGAATGTCCTGCCGGTGTAGGAGGCGACCTGCGGGTCGTGCGTCACCACAATGATTGTCTTTCCACGCTCGTTCGTGGCTTTCAGGAGTTTCATAATGTCCTGGCTCGTCTTTGAGTCGAGGTTCCCGGTGGGTTCGTCGGCGAGAATTAAATCCGGGTCGTTTGCGAGTGCCCGCGCGACTGCGACTCGCTGCTGCTCGCCACCTGAAAGTTCGTTTGGTCGGTTCTCGCCGAGCTGCTCGTCCAAGCCGACCGCCCGCAGGAGTTCCCTGCTCCTTCTCCCGTGCCCGTCCTGGCGGTTCACGCCTTTGCCCTTCTTGCCTTTAAGAAGCATCGGGTACTCGATGTTCTCGAGAGCGGTGAGCGTGGGAATGAGGTTGAACTGCTGGAAGACGAAACCGATTTTGTCTCGCCGCAGTCTCGTCAGTTGCTCGTCTCCAAGCCCGCCGACCTCCTCGCCGCCAACGACGACCCGACCGCTCGTGGGCGTGTCCAGGCAGCCGACGATGTTGAGCAGGGTTGATTTTCCGGAGCCTGAGGGTCCCATTACAGAGACGAACTCGCCTGCCTCGAGGCTCGCAGTCACGCGGTCGAGTGCCTTAAAACTCCCTCTCGGCAGTTCATAAATTTTCGTCACCTCCTCAAGCTCCACCTCATTCATCTCTCTCCTTCTCTCTACTTTCCCCCCTTCTTTACCGCTTCTTCCACGAGTACGCAATCAGCCCGACGACCACTGCGACCACAAAGAGCAGAACGACCACGACCGAGAGCGGCAACTCGCCGACGCCAACACCGGAACTTCCCGTTCTCTGCCCCTGCTGACGTTCGATCGCGATGTATTCGGTTTTTGAGAAGAGAAAGCCGTCCTCGTCCTTGTACTCGATGCGAAGCGGCACCTTCGTCCCTTCTCCTTCGTTTTCTCTGTCTTCAGAGACCTTTACATCGAGTTCAAAACTGCTGAAGTCGTCAGGACTGAGCAGACCCACGAAATAGGATTTGTAGGGGTGCGTTGCTTCTACACCCTCTGCGTCTCCGATTTTCATAACCACGCCGTTTGCGTCCTCCAAGCCCGCGTTGTTTATGTCGCCTGTGATTTTGTAGTTGTAGATTCCCGAACTTCCCGAACCGCTTGCACTTGGCTCCACCTCAATTCCAGTGAGCACGAGTTCTGGCTTCTTCTTGCTCTCCGTCACTTTTAGGGGCAGGCTCAACTCCGCAGAGTGCAGGTTCTCGCCGTTCTTGAACTCCAACTTGAAATTGAGGAGACGAGTGCCGTTCGTTTGCGGTGTGAAGTTAAAAGAGGCGGTTTTTGTCTCGTCCCGCGAGAGTGCTCCAACGAAGACTTCTGAAGGCACCAGTTCCTCTCCTCCTGCCACTCCTTCTCCTCCTTTCTCTTCTTCCTCTGCCTCTTCTCGTCTCTCTGCTACCGCGGTGATTTTCACGCCCGTTGCGGTGTTCGGTCTGGGGTTACCGACTGCGAGTTCGATTCTCGCCCGCTCTCCCTTAAAGATGTCCTCTGGAACGTCCTTGACCGCGAGGGTCAGCAGTGTGCTGTCCACTCTTACAGGAAAGGAATATCGTATGTTTTGGGCGTCTTCCCCTTTCACCAGCACTCGGGGGTAGTAAATGCCGTCAGGACAGGCGGTCGCTTTTAGCGTGAATGTCAGGTCCAGGCTCTCTCCGTGTCCCAGCCTGCCGATGTTGAAGTAGGAGTCGCTCGCCACTTTGAGCTCCTTGCTCAGCAGCCGTGCCTCTTTTATGTTCACGCTCTTCGCAAGTTCCGCGTTCTTCACGGTCACGGTTACCGTGCCGAGATCGTTGGGCATCAGCACCTCGGGAGTCAGCTGGTAGCCTGTAATTTGGATTGAAGTTTTCTGCTCTTCTCTTGCAACCTGTGCCTGTGCCTCTGAGACGCCAGAGCCAGCGAGTCCTACTACACCGACTACGAGTAGGGCTAAAAAGAGTAGAGAAAGAGAAGAGGGAAATCTCATTCACATCACACCCCTAACGAACTGGGATTTCTCAACAAAAGGACGAGGATATAAATCGCTACAGGAATGGCAACGGTGAGGACTGCGTCCCTCGTCGAGAGGTTCCGTGCGTGCTTCAGCCCGAAGATCCAAATGTTCGCACTCCAAAGCATAAAGAGGATGCCAACAGCGGAAGAGAGCCGCAGCAGCGGACTTGTCAGCAGCGGTGCGAGCGCTTTTTGAATCTCTGCTGGGTCTGCTACGTTTGTTACTACTGGAATCTGCGTGGTTGAGACGAAATTGTAGACGAGCACTGCACTTACGAGTCCGCTGAAGATTGTAGGAATGTAGCCGTAGCCCACGAACTCGAGCGTCCGCTTGAACTTCCCCTCGCCCTTGAAAAGGCAGGACACGGCGAAGAACAGGGCAGCAGCGACGACCCAAATGACGAATGAACTGACCACTGCACCCACAAAAGCACCTACGCCTCCAACCGCCGAAACGACACCCAGAGCCTCTTGCGGAAGCGTTTGCGATTTTCTGAGCATTTCAAATGTTACACCTGCCATCAAAAAAAGAGAGATTCCGCCGACTAACCCGCTTGTCAGGACGATGAGCGCCGGTATTTTCAGACTCGGCTCTCTCTCCCCTCTTCCCCATTCTCCTTCTCCGCCTCCTTTTCCTTCTCCACCTCCTTTTCCTTCTCCGCCTCCTGCTCCTTTTTCTTCCCTCTCCCCTTTCGCCTTCGCTTCAAAAAATCTGTTCGGATTTGTCAAGACTTCCAACATTTTTCCTCTCTTCTACAGACCTCTTTTTAAATATTTTTAATTTTTGCGGTTTGCAGTTGTTTCAGCCTCGCACGCATATTTTTCCAGTGGCTGCCTTTCCAGTAAACCCTGCCACACCGCTCGCAAACCCAGAACTCCCTCTTCCCTTCCCCTTCTCTTTCTCCTCCTTCTTCCCCTTCTCTTTCTCCTCCTTCTTCTCCTTCTCTGACCCCGACCCTACCCGCAGGCACATAATTTTTTTCCTTGAGCATTGCCTCTTCTTCTTTCCCGCTCCCGACCAGCCTCAGCCTCGCGTTGCACTCGCTACACCTCGCAGGGACTGGTTCGAGGTTCAGGTGTGAGGTAAGGTCGTGGCGAAGCAACTCCTGCAACTGCTCCATCGCGTTGTCGGTTTTTATTTGAACGCACTGGACGCCCTTTTTCGTCGCCGCTGCCGCGAGGTTCTTGTCTCGGGTGAGCAGTATTCGTGCCTCGTGCTCCGCCAACGCGGTGAGGCTTCTGTCCTCTTCTTCTCCCTTCTTCTCCTTCTTCCCCTCCTCCCCCTCCTCCCCCTCCTTTCCTTCTGCTTTCACCTCCGCAGCGTAAACGGTGTCGTACCCAAGGACACGAAGCCAAGTGGTAAGTTTTCCCAACATTCTGTCGGTTACGAATTTTTTTTCCGCAGCCACTCTTTCTCCTCCCTTAGGAGTGTTTTCGCCAACTCCTCCACCACTGCCTCTGCGATTAAATTCTTCGCACCCCGCACGTGCTTCTCTTTCTCCCCCTCCCGAATCACAAACACCTCGTTCTCCTCTGTCCCGATTCCGCCCTTTCCGACATCGTTCGCGACGACCAGTGCGAGGTCGTACTCCTGCATTTTTTCCCGCGCCCTTCGCAGCAGTTCCGCCTCCGAAACATTCGTCTCTGCCTTGAACCCCACGATTGCGAGTTCTGACTTGGGAAACTCCGCCCGCACCGCCGCAATCAATTTCGCAGTAGGAACGAGGTGCAAGTAAAAATCCTCCCCCGACGGAATTTTCTGCTTCGCCACCGCCGACGACGGCTCAACCGTGAAGTCCGAGACCGCGGCTGCGGAAATAAGCACGTCGTAGCCGCTACCGCTGCGAAGCTCGCTTAAGCAAGCCTCAAGCATTTCGCGTGCCGTCTCCACCTGGACCTCGTTTAACCCTGCCAATTTCAAATTCAGTTCTCCGCTGTGCACGAGCGTTACTGCCGCAGCGTCCTGCCTGTACGCCTCTTTCGCGAGTTCTACTCCTGTCCGACCGGAACTTCGGTTTGTCAGAATTCTGATGGGGTCGAGTGGCTCGCTGGTCGCTCCGCCTGTGATAAGAACGCGTTTGCCAGCAAGCCGCTTCGGCGAGAGCACGCGCTCAACCGTGAGAAGAATCTCCTCTGTCGAGACGATCTTCGCAAGCCCCTCCTCAAACCTCGGTCCCACGACGGTCACGCCGAGCCTCCGCAGTTTCTCAAGGTTCGCCACCAAAACCGGGCTTCTAAAAATCGTCTCGTGCATCGCGGGCACCACGACAATCGGAATTCCAGAGCCGAAGGCAGTGGTCGCAAACGCGGTCACGGTCGTGTCCGAGACGCCAGTGGCGATTTTGCTGAGCGTGTTCGCAGTGCAAGGAGCGACGACAAAAATGTCCGCCGAGCCCTCCATTCCGAGAAACTCCACATGCTCAATGTTGCCCATCAATTTCGTTATCACGGCGTGCCCTGTTGCGTAGTGCAGGGTGTAGGAGTGAATTATTTCGGTCGCCGCCTCGCTCATCACGCCGAAAACATCCGCACCGTGTCTTATCAAATCGCGTGCGAGTTCAACGGTTCTCACCGCTGCGATTGAGCCTGTAACGCCCAAAACAATTTTCTTGCCCCGCAGCGAACGGCTCTTCGTCCCTTTTATCCGCAGCGTCGGGTGCGGTCCCCTTTCCCGCTCCTTCATAAATAATTAATGGACCGGTCGGGATTTGAACCCGAGGCCTCTCGCACGCCAAGCGAGTGATCTTCCAACTGATCTACCGGCCCTCCCTTCCCCCCTCCCCTCCTGCTCTTCCTTTTACCTACTGTCCCTTCGTTTTACGGTTATCGGAATAGCGTCTTTCTCGAACTCCTCGACCGCTATTTCTATCGAGTCCATCTTCTCGGTTTTTATGAGCACTGGCGCCCCAGCTGCTATTTGCAACGCTCTCGCACCGATGATCCGTGCTTTTTCGTACTTCGTGTAGTTCTTTTTCACTCTTTCCTCCTCCTTTTCCTCCTCCTCTTCTTTTCCTCTTCTTCCCTTCTTCCCTTCTTCTTTTACTGCTACTTCTACCAAGACTTTTACCCTCCCTTCTGTTGCGTGCGGAGAATAGGATAAAAATGGGGTCGCTGAGATTTGAACTCAGGTCACGGCGTCCCGAACGCCGAAGGATCGTCCAAGCTACCCTACAACCCCCTTCATTCATACGGCGCAATCTCGTCTACCAACTCCGCGTGCGTTAAAAGCATTCTCCGGCAGCAGTACCTCTTTACCCCCAACTCATCCAGCACCTTTCCCGGCTCCTCTCTCTCTCGCTTTCTCCCTTCCCCTGCTTCTGCCTCTTCCCCTGTCCGCTCTTTGTACTCTTCCCAGACGCTTGAAATTACTTTTCCGCAAGTAAAACACCTGACTGGAATCATCGCTCACCTGTAAGACTTCTGCCTGTGTGCCCTCGCGCCCTTCGCACCGAACTTCTTTGACTCCTTCTGCCTCGTGTCGTTGACCAGCAAGTTCCTGTCGTACTCAAAGTAGGTCTCCTTAAGTTCCTCGTTTCCCGTCCACTCCACCAGCCCTCGAGCGATTGCGGTTCGCACTGCCTCTGCCTGTCCCATAAAACCACCTCCTTTCACATTTACATTCACTGAAATTCCTTCGCCCTCAATGTCAACCGCCGCCCCCTCGGGAAGCTGGGCTGCGACGACCAACGGCTCTGATATTTTCTCTCTCACCACGTCCGGCTCGATTATTTCTAACGGCTTCTTGTTTATCCGCACTCCGCCCTTTCCCCCGTCCTCCCTCTTCTGCAGGGTTACTCTCGCAATCGCCGTCTTCCGCTTTCCTACTTGCGTTACTACCTTCTTCGGCTTCGCTTTTGCTTTTGACTTCACTTTTGCTGTTGTTTGGGCGACCATCCTAATTTTTTACTCACCTCCTCCAGTGTTACAAATTTAGCAACTGACAACCTCTCTGAACTCGCGTTTTTAAACTGCTTCATTTTTTCCTGCCTCATTTTTTCGCACTCCTCAGGAACGCCAAGGTAAACGCGCAGTCTTGAAAAGGCGTCTCTGCCTCTCGCACGCTTGTAGGGCAGCATTCCGCGAATTGTGCGCTTCACGATTCTGTCGGGCATTTTAGGGAAGTAGGGTCCCTGCTCTCTCGAGCCTCTGTCCTTCCGCTGCTTGTACTCCTTAAACACCGAGACTTTGGAGCCGCTTACGACCACCTGCTCCGCGTTTACGATTGCGATTCGCTTGCCCTCTTCTTTGAGCAGCCGTTTCGCAACCTCGCTCGCCAGCCTCCCCAAAATCTGCCCTTCGCCGTTAATTATCTCCATTTTTCCTTTTTTTGATAAAACTTTTTTTTAAGTTTTTTAAACTAAAATCTTCACGCCCGACCCTTTCGGGTTGCTCTCCGCCAACTCCTCAACGCTCACGCACTTCCCTCCTACCTGCCCGCCGATTTTCTCAACCTTCTCAACCGCCCGCTCACTGAACCCCAGCGCTGCAACGGTTACCGGCTTCTCGAGCGCCCCCGCACTCAGCACCTTCCCCGGCACCAGAACCGTCTCGTTCGCCGCGGAATACCTGTTTATTTTGCTCAAGTTCACCTCAGCGTAGTTCCGCCGCGGCTTCTCCAACCGCTCCGCCACCGCCCGCCAAACGGGTGCGTTGTTCTCCCGCGCAAGCCTCTTCAAATCTTTTATTAGCCCAGCAATCTTCGGATTCGTCTTCTTTCTTCTTCGCATCTTTTCGCCCTCGCCTCGCTTTGTCTTTGAAGATTTTAAATACTTCTTTATAAATTGTGCTTTGTCTAAAAATTAACAAGTCAGCGTAGTTTTACCTGTCTAATCTAATCAAGCATAAACAAACTAAACTTTCTTACCCCACTCATAATCTTCTCTCATAATCAAATCACATAATCTTGCACTCATAATCAAAATCTGAACAAGGCAGTTCGAATCTGCGTTTAAACAAGAGAACATGAACTCTGCAACCCACCTCATTTCTAATCCCTGTAGACAAAAATCAAAAAAAAACTTCACGAACCTCTTGACCATGCCTTTATAAACTTCCACTCTTTTTTTACCATAAAATTACTTGTTTTATTTTATCCGACAATCCAAACTCATTTCAAAACAATAAGAATAAATGAGCGAAGACACGGAGAACGGGGAGAGCCTAAAAAGGCAGGCACTGCTGTTTCGGGATTTAGTTGGCGACGAACTCTTTGGGTTTAGCGTAGCACAAAACATCGCGGCACTCGAGAGAGACAGGTGCAGGTTTGAGCAGTTGGCACAGGCGATTTTGGCGTTCTTCGAGTGCGAACGGTGCTGCAAGTGCTGTAGCGAAATGCCGATTCATTTGAGCGACGCTGACTTGGAGCGGCTCGGCAAACTCGACGGAGCGGCTCTCTTTGGCAAATTGGACGAGAAAGAGGTGGACAACTACTTGAAGACGCCGTGCCCGTATTTGAGTGCGGGGGTGTGTAGCTGTGCGATTTACGAGAGCAGACCCACCTCCTGCAGAATGTTCCCGTTCGTCGTCCTTCGCCCTGTTCCGACGCTGCAGTTGTGCCCGTTGGGGAAGAAGGTCTTTGAGGAGTTCAAGAGGTTGAGTCGGAAGTACGGTAAAAAAGAGGTGAAGGAGAAGTGGGAGGAGGGGAGTGAAAAGAGTGAAAGAAGAGGAAGTGGGGGGGAAAAGGCGGTGTACGTCGCACTTCCCCTCAGGGTTTTAGAGAAGTTTTTAAAATATTTACAGGCGGAGAAAATGTTAAATGTTAAGGTCAGAAATTAAGGTTAAGGTCAGAAAATGAGCAGGCTAAAAGAAGTTTTAGAGAGGATTGGACCGCTTGACCGGGCGGCGATGGAGTCCGCACGGGCACGACAGGCGACGCTCACAAAGCCGCAAGGCAGTTTAGGCGTTCTCGAAGACCTCTCGGTGCGGGTTGCGGGAATTACCGGGAACCCGGCGCCCGAGGTGAAGGAGAAGTTGATTGTAACAGTGGCAGGCGACCACGGGGTTGCAGAGGAGGGCGTGAGTGCGTTTCCGAGCGAAGTGACGCTGCAAATGCTCTACAATTTCTTGAACGGCGGCGCTGCGATAAATGTCCTCGCAAGGCATGTCGGTGCGAGGGTGGTTGTCGTGGATTTGGGCGTGGCAGCAGAGGTGGCTGCGAACGCAGCGGCGGACGCAGAGAACTTCGTTGACAAGAAGGTTGGCTACGGAACCGCGAATATTTCAAAGGGACCCGCAATGACCTACGAAGACGCCGTGCGGTCTGTAGAAGCTGGAATAGAAGTCTTGGAGCGCGAGTTAGAGAACGCGGGACAGAGACGCGGTGTTGGAACAGGCGTTGACATCGTTGGCGTCGGCGATATGGGAATTGGAAACACGACGCCGAGCAGTGCGGTTGTCGCGTTCGTGACCGGCGAGCCTGTTGAGAAGGTAACCGGGCGAGGCACGGGCTTGGACAACGAGGGGTTCGCAGCGAAGATAAAAACGATAAAAAAGGCGTTAGCGGTGAACAAGCCGACGAGGGGCGACGGAATTGACATTCTCGCGAAGCTCGGCGGGTTCGAGATCGGCGGAATGGCAGGCGTAATGCTCGCAGGTGCGGCTCACCGAATTCCTGTCGTCGTGGACGGGTTTATTTCCGGCGCCGCTGCACTTCTCGCTTACGAACTCTGCCCCCCTGTGCGGGACTACCTCGTCGCCTCGCACCTCTCGGTCGAGAGCGGGCACCGTGCAATTTTAGAACACCTCAGACTCGAACCCCTGCTTGACCTTAATTTGCGACTCGGCGAAGGCACGGGTGCGACACTCGGAATAAGCGTCGTCGAGGCTGCTTGCAAGATTCTGCGTGAAATGGCGACTTTTGCAGAGGCGGGCGTCTCGGAGTCAGAGAAGGTTAGATGAGAAATGGCGGACAAAAATAAGCTTGACGAACTGATAAAAGAAATGGAGGGGGCGGTTCTCGAAGAGGCGAAGGAAATCTACACTGAAAGGACGCTCGAGGAGGCGTACAACCCGAAGAACGTTGGCGAGTTGGAAAATCCAAGCGGCACCGCCAGAATAACAGGTCCCTGCGGCGACACTTTCCAAATTCATCTTAAAGTTGAAGGAGAAGGAGAAGCAGGCGAAGCCAAAGGCGAGAAAATCCTGGACTGCAAATTCCTAACAGACGGCTGCGGTGCCTCGATCGCGTGTGGCAGCGTGGTTACCGAGTTGGCGAAGGGGAAGACAGTGGCAGAGGCGTCAAGACTCACTGCCGAGGAGATTTTAGCGGTCTTGGGTGGGCTGCCAGAAGAGCACCTCCACTGCTCTACGCTCGCTACCGAGACGCTGAAGGCTGCGATTCAGGACTACCGAAACCAAACTCGGATTCACACTCGCGCTCGCACTCGCGCCCTCCGCAGCCAGTCAATGTCCGGCTGATACAAATCTCGGATGTCGGTCAGTCCGAGCTGAATCATTGCGAGCCGCCCGACGCCGAGCCCCCAAGCCAAAACCGGGTGTTTCACGCCCACCGGATTCGTTACCTCCTCCCTGAAAATCCCTGCACCGCCCAACTCCAACCACCCCCGCTCTGCCACGAAGACCTCGACCTCAACCGACGGCTCGGTGTAGGGGAAGTAGCCGGGTCGGAATCTGACTTCGGGAAAGCCCATTTTCTTGTAAAACGCTGAGAGGCAGCCCAGCAGGTTGCAGAAAGTCACGCCCTCGTCCAAAACAATTCCTTCCAACTGGTCGAACTCGGGAATGTGCGTTGCGTCAATCGTCTCGCGGCGGTAAACGCGGTCAATGCAAAAGACTTTAACCGGCGGCTCTGGGTGGTCGGCAAGATATTTTAAAGTAACCGCCGTAGTGTGCGTCCTCAAGAGCAGCTCCTCTCCTAACTCCCTCCGCCACGCACCGCCCCAACCCGCGGAATTCAGCGAACCGCCGTGCTCGTGCATTTCTTTTACATTTTTTACTAACTCCTCTGGGGCGTCGGTCGGCTGCCTCGCTCCCAAGTAAAAAGTGTCCTGCATCTCGCGTGCGGGGTGGTCTTGCGGCACGAAGAGGGCGTCGAAGTTCCAGAACGCGGACTGAACGATTTCGCCTTTTATTTCCGCGAAACCCATCTCGGTGAAGATTCGCCGCATCCTGTCCAAAATCCGCTGGTAAGGGTGCACCTTCGCAGGAAAAACCTCTTTTGACGGCAGATTTACGTCGTAGCGCTTGAACCTCACGGTTCGCCACGAGCCTGTTCTCAGGTGCTCGGGCGTGAGCTGTGCGACCTCTTCCTCAACCTCCTCCGCTGAAATGCCTTGCGACAGAACTTCTCTTCCTGCCTCTGTAGCCACTACTTTTCTCTCCACGCGTGAGTAAGTCTCCAGCAAGTTCCGCGAGACCAACTCCCGCTCTTCAGCCGAGACCACCCTCTCTGCCTCTCCTCCCTCTCCTCTCTCTCCTCCCTCTTCACTCTCTCCGCCTTTAGCCACAATTTCCAGCAGTTCCTCGTCCGCACCTAAAGGCAACCCCTCCAAGACCTCGGTCGGCACCAAGAACCTCGCTGCACCCCGCTTTTCAAACCTTGCCCACCTCTTCTTCAGCAGCCAAATTATCGCAATTTTCGCCTCCTGCTCGTCGAACGCGGCTTTGAGCTCTTCAACAGTTGCACCCTTCTTTGCTCTCAAGAACTCCAGCGCTCTCCGCTCCGGCAGCCCTTTCTCCGCGTACTCTCTCCCCTCCGCGGTTAAACGACAAAACTCCTTCTTCTCCTCCTGCACCTCGCAAAGCCTCTTCTGAGCGAGGAAAAACGCGGTCTGCATCACCGCGTCCTCGTTCACGCCTGTCTTCTCGGAGAGACTCCTTTGGTCGCAGACCTCCCCCTCACCAAGAGCCAGCAGAACTCTCTTCTCGCTCGCAGTCAATTCTTCTTTCATTTTCTCCCTTCCCTTCTCGCCTCCAGCCTCGTAGCGTGGTCTAACGCAATTCCCAAGGCTTTAAAAATCGCCTCTACTTTGTGGTGCTCGTTTTCGCCCTTTGCAGAGAGGTGGAGGGTGAAGTTTGCGTGAGTTGCGAAGGAGTGGAAGAAATGAGGAATGTCTTCGGTGCAAAAATCTTCTACTCGCTCTCTACCAAACTCCGCCTCGAAGACGGAGTAGCTTCGCCCTTCTCCGCCGATGCCACCAATGTCCACTGCGCACCTTGCGAGCGACTCGTCCATCGGCACGGCGGCAGAGCCAAACCGCACACTCCTCTCTCGTCCACTCTCTCCAGATCCAGCACTCTGACCTCCAAGTGCTTTTTTAAACGCCTTGCCCAGCACGATCGCAGTGTCTTCAACGATGTGGTGGCTCAAGTCCCCCTCTGCCCGCACGACCAAGTCAAAAAACCCGTGCCTCGAAAATGCAGCGAGCATGTGGTCAAGGAATTTTATCGTCGTGCTTACCTCGTGCCTTCCAACGCCGTCAAGGTTCAATTCCACCTCAACCTCCGTCTCCTCGGTCTTCCGTTTTACGCCCGCTGTTCTCATTTTTTTCGCCGCCACCCACCCCGCGTTCTCTTCTACGCCTGCTTTTTCCCTATTCCTCTTCCTCTCTCTTTAATTTCACCACTTTAAAGCCTGGTACAGGTGCGTCTCCCAACACCTCCAAAATCGTGCACCTCTCCCCCTTTTTTAGACCCAACGGGTTGCACAATTCAAATAACTCGTACTCCCCTTCTTCTCCTCCTCCTTCCCCCTCTCCTCCTCCTTCCCCCTCTCCTCCTCTCTCACCTTCCGCCTCTCCCTCCCTCTCTCCTTCTTCCGCTTTACCGCTGCCACGCAGAGCAGTCGGCTCAAAAATAATCTTGGAACCCTTCAAAGCACGCTTCGCCTCTACCAACGCTTTTACCGCCGGCTCCCTTACCTCCACAACTCGCACACCGTCCTCGTGAACCTCGCAGTCGTGCTTTATTTCTTCTCTCACCTTCTCAACCAAGTACCTCCTGCCAACCTCAAGGTTCGTGCAAGAGTTTTTCAACTTACACTGCCTGCACTTCTCAGCAGCCCCTAAAAACACGAACTCCTCGCCCACCTTCGCTAACTTGCTGCCAACTAAGGTCACGATTTTTTCGTCTTCGTCTTTCTCTTTTCCGTTCTCTTTTTTTCCCTTCTCAGCTTTCGCGTCCCCTCTTAGCCTGTTCCACAGTCCGTGCATTTTATTTTAGTTTAGAACTCTCTTCTTTCTATTTATTTGTTAATTGTTTGTTAGTCAAGTAGTTGGTCAGTCAATTACGCCCGTAGCCACTGCGAGCCGTTCTGCAGCCTCAGAAGTGAGCCCCGAGTCGCCCAAGATTGTGTAGCGGGCAGGGTTAATTTTGTGTGCCAAGGTCAGTGCAGCGATTACAAACTCGTCTTTCACGCCCAGCTCTTTTGCAGTCGTCGGCGCACCGATTTCTTTCAGCGTCTCTCGGATTCGTCGCCAGTTCTCGCCGTACAGGTAAGACATCATTATTGTGCCGACGCCACACTGCTCGCCGTGCAGAGCACGCGCAGCCGAGTTCTCCACAAGTCGGTCAAGGGCGTGGCTGAATTTGTGCTCGGAGCCGGAGGCGGGGGCGGAGGTGCCGGCGATGCTAATTGCGACACCGCTGGAGACCAACGCCTTTAGCACTGTCCAGGCGGACTGCTCGTCTTTTACGCTGATTTCCTTGACTCTCTCAATTACCATTTCAGCAGTCTTTTCAGAGAGGGCCGCGGCGGAACTGCTGAACTCCGCGTTCCTCAGGCGTCGTGCAAGCTGCCAGTCCCGCACCGCGGTGTAATTTGCGAGCAGGTCTCCGCAGCCGGCAGCGGTAAAGCGGAAGGGCGCCGAAGAAATTATCTCGGTGTCTGCGACGACTGCGAGCGGTGCGTCTGCCTGCACTGAGAAGGAAGTGCCTCCGTCCTCGCCCTCGCCTTCACCCTTGCCCTTGCCTTCACCCTTGCCCTTGCCTTTTACCGAGGCTCTTGGCGAGGCGATTCCGTCGTGCGAGGCAATTGTAGGCACAGAGACGAAAGGAACGCCGAGCTCAAACGAGGCTATTTTCGCGGTGTCAATTACGCTGCCCCCTCCCACGCCGAGCAGGAACTTCGCTCTGGCTTTGGCTCCGACTCTGGCTCGGGTCTCTTTCACTTGCTCTACGACCCTTTCTACGCTCTCTCTGCTTATTCCCGGCACCTCCACCAACTTGACTTCGTAACCCGCGTCGGACAAAATCTCAACCACCCGCTCGCCTGCTACTTTTCTCGTGTAGTGTGACCCTGTAACGACAACCGCCTCCTTCTCCACACCCAAGTGCCTGCAGACCGTGCTGATTTCGTCAAGGACGCCGTGCCCAACTAAGACCTCTCGAGGCAGTTGCGTCCATTTCACCTTCTTAAATCTTTGCATTTCTATTTGAAAATTACGACACCGCCGTACCCGACGACGTTGGATTTGTCGCCAGTAGCGTCCCCGCTCGTTGCGTATTTTACAAGTTCGCCTGTAGTTGCGCCGAGTTTCTTCGCTGCGTGCAGCATTGCCGCGATCGGACCAACGCCGCACGCCGTCACATTTCGCTCGTACACCCTCTTGTAGAACTTCGGGACGTCCAACTCGGTCACCGCCTCAATCACATATTTGTCCTTCTCCCTCGCTACTCGGTCGGGTTCGTAGTGCGTGAAATCCGAAGACGCAACCACAACTATTTTTTTGTTTTCGCTAAATTCAGCAACCGTCTCAACCGCCTCCGCCAAGTCTTCCCCGACCTCTCTCACCGTCTCCTCGTCGCTTAAGCCAACGCAGACAGGAACAAACTGGAATTTCTTGCCGAACAGGAACTGCAGAAACGGGAGTTGTACTTCTACAGAATGCTCGTACTTGTGCGCGGTCTCGTCCAAATCAATAATTCGCTTCGGCAGTGCGTCCACAAAGGCTCTGTCCACCTCGACTTCGCCCAACGGCGTTACCCAAGTCTCGGTCGAGACTGCGACAGGTGAGCCCAAGCCGTGGTGGTTGGGACCAAGAATGACGAAAGTGTAGGTCGTCTCAGTCTCTGTGTTTGGCAGTTTGGCGTAGACCGCTGCCGCTACGCTGCCTGAGTAAAAATACCCCGCGTGCGGGACTACTGCTCCGAGAACGCCCGCTCTCTCTCTTTTTACTTCTCTTTCTTTCTCCGCCCTTACTACACCTGCAAAGCATTCTTTCAGCTGCGCCTCCAGCCTGTCCTTCTCCGCTTCGTAAAAACCCCCTGCTACCGCCGGTCTTCTCATTCGTATATTTCCGCCTCAAAATCCTCCACGCTGTAACCGAACACGAACTCCTCCTCTTCTCCTTCTCGGCGGTGCCGCTCTCTCAACACCTCCCGAGCAAGCAGCCAGTAGACGGTGGCAAGTGCTTTTCTGCCGTGGTTGTTCGTAGGAATGACGAAGTCCACGTTGGTGGTTGAGTTGTTGGTGTCGCAGAGAGCCAGGATTGGAATGCCCGTGCTCACGCCCTCGAGCAACGCTTGCGCATCCGTCATCGGGTCGGTCACGACCAAAATCGCAGGCTCACGGAAATATTCCGAGCCGGGGTTTGTTAAAGTGCCGGGGATAAATCGCTCGACTATTGACGCTGCTCCCGTCGCCTCGGCGAACCTGCTCACGGGGTGGTGTCCGTACTCCCGCGCCGAGACGACCAAGACCGAAGAAGGCTCATAATTCGCCAAGAACCTTGCAGCAATCAACAGCCTTGCATCAATTTTTTCTACATCCAGCAAATACAGCCCGTCCGGTCTTGTTTGGTAAATAAATCGCTTCATATCGCCGGTTTTTTGCTGCGTTCCGATGTGGACGCCGTTTAAGAAGTAAGTCTCACTCGGCAGTAGCACCGTCTTTTCGGTTCCTGCTCTTGCTCCTACTCCTCTTTCTCCCCCTACTCCTCTTTCTTTCTTTTCTGCTCTTTCTCTCTCCTCTCCACCTTCGTCCTCCTTCTCCCTCTCCTCTCCTTCCTCTTCTGCCATCATTTCTTTATCTTCGTTCATTTTTCAATTTTTCAATATAAAATATATTTCATTGCGTCTTCTATTCTTGAGACTTCTTTCACATTTAAATCACTAATGTTTAGTTTCTGCCCACGAGGCACCAGAAACAACACACAGCCATTATTTCTTGCACACCGCGCTTTCTCTTTCACCTCGAGTACCTTACTTATTGAATGGTCGTTTTTAACGCAGCCCGTTATCAAAACACTTTTATTGAGTGCACGCTCTTGTATTAAGGAGACAAGTGCGAGACAGATTGCAGCCCCCCCGCTTCCGCCCTCTATTTGCGTTTTCCCTGATTCATTGACCTCAAATGAAATTATAATGTTTTTATCAGATAAATTAGTTTGGGTAATATTTTGTGCAACTTTAACGGCTTTGCAGGTGGAAATCTGCGCAGATTCGTCAAGATATGTTTTTTTCATATCAAGCAGAATGCGACCCTCTCCGCTTACCATCTTTAGTTTTAGCATTAAAATAACACCCTCTCCTTCGTCATTGACTCCTAAAACAGGATATTCCCGGTTCTGTCTTTCTGATTCTCGTTGTTGTTTTAGCTCGTCTAAGGCTTTTTCTTGGACTTTTTGATTTTTTACCTCTTGATAAAGAGCGAGAGAAGAAATTATGGTGAAAACCAAGAATACTGAAAGTAGGGCAAAGAGTAGCCGTTTAACATATTTCATCGTTTGTATACTTTAAACCTGTCGCACTATTTAAAATGAGAGGTAAAGAGGGGAAAGAAAAGAGAGAGCACCACCGAGAAATAGAGAATTTGAGGCAGCAGATTCGCCATCACAATTACAGATATTATGTTTTGGACGAGCCTGAGATTTCGGACGCCGAGTACGACAGGCTGTTCAAGGAGTTGGAGGAGCTTGAGAGAAGGCATCCGGAGTTGGTGACCCCGGATTCGCCAACGCAGCGTGTAGGAGCGAAACCACTGGAGGCGTTCGGCACCTACGAGCACAGCCTTCCGCTGCTGAGCTTGAAGAGCGTTTCTGAAGAGAGCGAGGTGCGGGATTTTGACGAGCGGGTGAGAAAGACTCTTGGAGTTGGAGCAGCAGGGAAGGAAGAGGAGAAGGTAGAATATGTAGTGGAGCCGAAAATAGACGGGTTGGCGGTGGAACTTGTGTACGAGGACGGCGTGCTCGCCGTTGGAAGCACGCGAGGAGACGGGCGGGTTGGAGAAGAAATAACGCAGAATTTGAGGACAGTAAAGACGGTACCGCTGCGTATTTTTTCGGGTTCTGCCTGTGCTCCTTTACGGCTGTTGGAAGTGCGGGGCGAGGTTTTTATGCCTGTTAGCGAGTTCAAAGCCCTGAACAAAGAATTGGGGCGGAAGGGTAGGAAAATGTTTGCGAACCCGAGGAACGCGGCTGCGGGTTCGGTGAGGCAGCTCGACCCGCGGGTTACCGCCTCTCGCCCGCTCGATTTCTTTGCCTACGGGGTTGGCAGAGTTGAAAGGGGAGAAGGAAAGGAGGGAGGTAAGGGAGAGGAAGGAGGTGAAGGAAAGGAATTTTCAACGCAGTGGGAGGTGCTGAACTTTTTGCGGGCGGCGGGTTTTAAAGTGAGCCCGTTGGCGAGGCGGTTTGGGAATATTGAGGAGGTGGTTAAGTACTACGAGGAAGTGCGGCAGGCGAGGGAGGAGTTGGACTATGAAATTGACGGAATCGTAGTGAAAGTGGACAGCTTGGAGCAGCAGAGCCGGCTGGGTACGATTTCGAGGAGCCCGAGGTGGGCGGTTGCATTCAAGTTCCCGCCGAGAGAGGAGTTCACGAGGGTGCGGGAGATTGTAGTGCAGGTGGGTCGGACGGGAGTGCTGACGCCGGTGGCGGTCTTGGAGCCGGTGCAAATCGGCGGCGTGACCGTGAGCAGGGCGACGCTGCACAACGAGGACGCGTTGCGGAAGAAGGACGTTCGGGTTGGCGACACCGTGGTTGTGCAGCGGGCTGGCGATGTTATTCCGGAGGTGGTGGGCGTAGTAAAATCTAGGCGGACAGGAGCGGAGCGGGAATTCAAAATGCCCGACAGGTGTCCTGTCTGCGGGGCGGCGGTGGTGAAAGAGAGGGGGAGGGGGAAGGGACGGGAGGGACCGGTTAGGGGGAAGGTACGGGAGGGACCGGTTGTGAGGTGTGTTGGCGTCTCGTGCGTTGCACAACTGAGGGAGAGGCTAAAGCATTTCGCCTCGCTTCGGGCACTGAACATCGAGGGGCTGGGCGAGAAGGTGGTTGAGCAGTTGGTCGGGCGGGGGCTGGTCTCGGACGCTGCGGACCTCTTCTTTTTGACGAAGCAGGACCTCTTGGGCTTGGAGCGGCTGGGCGAGAAATCGGCAGAGAACCTGCTGAACGCCCTCGAGAAGAGCAAGCAGACGACCCTCGCACGCCTGATTTACGCACTTGGAATAAGGCACGTGGGGGAGCAGACGGCGTCGCTGCTTGCCGAGCGTTTTGGAGATTTGGAGGCGTTGCGGAGTGCGAGTTACGAAGATTTGGTGGAGGTGGAGGGGGTGGGACCGGAGGTGGCGAAGAGCGTCCTTCTCTTCTTCAGGCAGGCGAGCACGAAGGAGTTGCTGGCGAAGTTGGAGCGTGCGGGGGTGAAGTGTGAGAAGCGGGGAGTAAGGGGGGAGAAAGAAGAGAAAATGAAAGGTAAAACCTTCGTTTTTACCGGGCGGATTTCAATGCCGAGAGAGGAGGTGAAAAAAATGGTAGAGCAGTTGGGCGGGCGAGTGGCGTCAAGCGTCTCGAAGAAGACAGATTTCGTGGTGGCGGGGGAGGGAGTGGGAGGTAAGTTGGCGAAGGCGGAGAGGCTTGGAGTGAAGGTAATTGGCGAGGCTGAGTTTAGGGAAACATTTCTTTAAACCTTTTTAAGAGGAACGAGTCAAAAAAGGGCGAGGGCAGAAGAAGAAAAGAGAGGAGAACAAAAAAGCAGGAGGTGAAAAAAGAAAAAATGAAAACCAAACCAGACTCATTTTTACCTGTATTTATTTTTTATGAAGAAGCAGGCAGGAGAGACACGGGTTTAGCTTTCTTTTTAGCCTGGCTTTAATTATACAAAAACAAAGTTGTAACGGGAAGAAAGGAAAATGACGATAAAGGAGGAGTTGCCGCCGGGGGAAGTCTCGCCAGAGGAGATTCAGGAGGCGAATGTAGAGGTTTCTGCGGCGTTTTCTGAAATGTTCAAGCCTGTTCTCGGTCCGTTTGGATCGAAGATTTTGGTGTCGCAAGGAGCAACGAAGGTGGAGGCTGCAGACCTCGTCTCGAGCAACGCGCTCAGCCTGGTGAAGGAATTGAAATACCAGCACCCCACCGCGGAGATTTTGATAAACGCGGGTTTAACGCAGGGAGAGCGGGTGGGGGACGGCGTTGCTACAGTGATGATTTTGACCGGCGAGTTAGTGCGGCGGGGTTTTGAGCTGAAGAACGCGGGTGTGCATCAGAACACGGTGGTGAAGGGCTACGAGCAGTCGCTGGCGTTCGTGAAAACGGTTTTGGACGAGACAGCGACTGCAGTTGCTGTGCGAGGGGTAGGAGGAGAAGGCGACGAGATTTTGAGGTGCGTGGCGAGGACGGCGTTAAAGAGCGGTGCGTTCTGCGAAGAAGACGAGTTGGCGGAGGTAGTGGTAGAGAGCGTAAAACGAGTAAGCGAGGGCGAGGAGGGTGCCGTCGGTAGCGGTAAAATAGATGTGGACGATGTGGCGATCGAGACGAAGAGCGGGAGCAGAGTGAGAGAGACGAGATTTGTAGAGGGCGTTGTCGTGGACCGGGCAGTTCTGGACGCTCTTCCTACGGAAATTGAGAATGCGAGGGTGGCACTCCTCGACTTCTCGCTCGAGCACAAGGAGCCGAAGGTGAAGGGGCGGAAGGAACTCCCGACCGGGACAGGTGCAAGAGAACGGAGTAAGGCTGGAGAGACGCTCGGAGCACTTGATTTTCATGTGAAATTCTCAAAGCCTGCACACTTCCGCGAGTTCCGCGAGACGAGGGCGAGGCTCTTCGACGAGATCGTAGACCCTGTTGTGAAGTCGGGTGCAAACGTGGTCTGCTGTCGCTGGGGTGTGGACGACGAGGCACTGCGTAAGTTCCGCGACGCCGGAATAATGCTGATAAAACGCGTGAAATTGACGGATTTACGGCGGCTGGAACGGTCGACAGGCGGTAAAATCGTGAAAGATGTCAGCGACTTGAGCGCTGAGAAATTCGGGTTTGCAGGAAGGGTAGTGCAGCGAGAAATCGGCGGAAGTGGCGAGAAGGATAAATTCGTCTTCTTTGAGGACTGCAAGCACAAGCGGTCGGCGACGATAATTTTGCGTGGCAGCTCGCTCCGAGTTTTAGAAGGGCTCGTTGGCGAAGTAAAGAGCGCCCTGCACTCCGTTGCACAGCTCTTTAAGGACAACCGCGTGGTGCCGGGGGGAGGTGCTGTTGAGACCGAGTGCGCGGTTCGGTTGAGGAAGTTTGCGAGGACAGTAGCGGGCAAGGAGCAGTTGGCGATTGAGGCGTTCGCCGACGCTCTTGAGTCCGTTCCGCGGGCGTTAGCGAAGAACTGCGGGCTTGACCAAATTGACACTCTCGCAAGGCTGAGGGCAGAGCACTTCAAGGGCAACAAGAACGCAGGCGTCTCGGGAGCAGGGGGCGAGAAGTGCGTAAGGCAGGACGTCGTGGCGGAGGCGGGAATTTTAGACCCCCTCCGAGTGAAACAGCAGGCGTTCGTCTCTGCTACCGAAGCGGCTGTAGGAATGATGAAAATTGACGACCTGCACATCGCGAAGAGTGCAGTTAGGGAAGAGGCAGAGGACATTGAGACGCGAATTGTGGGTAGAACGCGGGAATTGATCGAGACCGAAAGGCGACCTGAGGAGTTTAAATATGTTAAGGGCGGGCGGGTGAAGTACTAAAACTAAAACCTTCAAAACCTTCTCTTCAATGCCTCCAGAACGCCCTCAAAAGTGCTTCGCCCCGCAACCAAATCCACCCGCACACCTTCCTCTGAAATGCTCTCGGCGGTCAAGTCCCCAATCGCAACAACCTTCGCCCGCTCCAAAACCGCCAAGACCTCCCTTCTCAACCCCTCCTCCAACCGCTCTGCAAGCCCAAAAAATGTCTTGAAGGTTAGCGAACTCGTGAAGACGACAAAGTCCGGGTTGTAGGCTACGAGCGCCGAAAATCGCTCCTTCTCCTCTCCTCCCTCCCCCCAGTCCTTCACTGCCACTTTGTACACCGAAATGTCGCGCACGAAAGCACCCCTTCCGCGCAGGAACTCCAAAATCTCCCGCCCGCCCGCCGAACTTCGCAAAAAAACAATTTTCTTGCCACCCACCTCAACACCGCCTCGTTCCTCAATCAGCCGCATTAGCCCTCTCGCACTGTACTCCTCGGGGGGCATAAAATCCACCCGCACTCCCCGCCGCTCAAGTTCCGCCCTCGTGACCGGACCAATTGCCCAGACCTCGACACCGCCGTCCAAAAGCCTGCCTTTCAAGTCAAATTTACCTTCGCAGAGGCTAAACGCTTTCTTTACGCCGTTCAAACTCGTGAAAACGACTGCGTCCACTCCCACTCCCTTTCCACCCTCAAAATCTCCCTTTCCGCCCTCAAAAGCCCCCTTCACCTCCTTCAACGCCTCCTGCCGCTCTACCAGCTCAAACACAGGAAACCCGAAGAAGTCAAAGCCGTGCCTCTCTGCCTCCTCTTTCGACCGCTCAAGCACGCTCTCGGGCCGAAAAGCCGCTACCCTCTTTCTCACAGCAAAAAAAGAAAAAAAGAAAAAGAACGAGGAGAAATTAAATTGTTTTATTTCACCTCGATCTTCTTCACCTCTTCCCCCTCCTTCGTCTTCGGCAACTCTACCTTGAGCACGCCGTTCTCGAAACTCGCTTTCACCTTCTCCTTGTCCACCTCCGTCGGCAGCGGAACAGACCGGTAGAACCTCGTGTAACTCCGCTCTCGCCTGATGTAGCCCGCTTCCTCGTCCTTCTCTTCCTTCTCCTTCTTCTTCTCAGCGCTGATTTCGAGCGTGTCGCCGCGGATGTTTATCGAGATTTCGCCCTTCTCAACGCCCGGCAAATCCGCAGCCACGACGATTTCCCCTTTTTTGTCCTTTATGTCCACGTACGGTGTCGCTGTCTCTCCAACTGCGAGCTCCTCGCCAGCACCAGCACCACCAGCTTCTGGCAATGCCCACGCCCGCCTGTCCCCCCAAAAGAAGGGTGCTGTCTCCCGAAACGCCTTTTCCATCCACTCTTCCATCCTTCTCAACTCTTCAAGATCCCACACATTGTGCCTTCTTCGCCAAACCATTTCTCTTTTCTCCTTTCCTTTTTATTGATTTTCAATTTATTTCAATTTAATATACTATTTTAAATATTAAATAAACATTTCCTCCCGCTACGCTAACGAAAATTTCGAAAAGTTTTTAAATGCGGTTTTTTTTCTAAAAACAGGGTAAAAGAGGAAGAGAAGGGGTGAAGGAAGAGGAAAAAGAAAGAAGGGGCGAAGGAAGAGGAAAGAGGAAAAAAATGGATGGAGTGGGGGAAACAAGAGGAAAGAGGAAAAAAATGGATGGAGAGGGGGAGACATTTGTGGAAATTCGGAATGTTAGTAAGGCGTTTGAGGGTAAAGTGGTCTTAAAGGATGTGAGCTTGAAGGTAAAGGAGAAGGAGCCGTTGGGCTTGCTCGGGAAGAGCGGTTCAGGGAAGTCTGTCCTGCTCCGAATGCTTCGCGGCACTGACGAGTACGCACCTGACAGTGGCGAGATAATTTTCAGGCTCGCGTACTGCCCTAGGTGTAGTTGGCTGGAGGGACCGAGCAAGGTAGGGGAGAAGTGTCACAAGTGCGGTGCGGAGTTCGAGTTTAGGGAAGTGAATTATTGGAAGGACCAGAAAATGAAGCGGCTGCTGAAGAGTGCGATCGCAATTATGCTGCAGCGCAGTTTCGCGCTCTACAGCGACGAGGGCGTGATTTGGAATGTTTTAGAGGCGTTGGAGCGAGCGAAATATCCGAAGAGCAAGCAGCTGAAAAAAGTCTATGAAATTCTGGAGTCTGTGAAAATGCTACACCGCGTAAATATGCCAGACACGAGGGATTTGAGCGGTGGCGAGAAACAGCGAATGGTTCTGGCACGGCAGTTGGCGTTGGCGCCGGTTCTGCTCCTTGCTGACGAGCCGACGGGAACTTTGGACCACGAGACTGCGAAGGTGGTGCACCGCGCACTAATTGACACCACACGAGGCGGGACGACTTTCCTCGTTACTTCGCACTGGCCGTACGTGATTCGCGAGTTGGCGGAGAAGGTGGCGTGGCTTGATAAGGGCGAAATCGTCGAGTACGGCGAGGCGGACAAAGTAGTAACCGAGTTTGAGAAGGAGGTGGGAGAGATTGAGCGAGAGGACTACAAGAAGTTCGGCGACCCTAAGATACGAATTGAGGGGCTGAAGAAGTACTACCTCTCGGCCTCGCGGGGCGTTGTAAAGGCGGTGGACGATGTCTCGCTCACGATAAATGAGAACGAGATTTTTGGGGTCGTGGGGCACAGCGGTGCTGGGAAGACGAGTTTGATGAAGATTGTAAGTCATTTAGAGTCGGGAACAGGCGGTTCCGCGTGGGTGCGGATCGGAGACAGGTGGTACGAGTCGTCAAAAGCGGACGCAGGGACTTTCGTGAAAGACGGCGTAATTCAGGGCGGCACGACCGAGTGGAGATCGCATTTCGTCGGCGTGCTGCACCAGGAATACACGCTGATTCCGAAACTCACGACCTGGGAGAACCTCACGCACGGGATCGGTCTGAATATGCCCGAGGACTTGGCGAAGATGAAAGTGAAGTTCGTGCTTGAAGGCGTGGGGTTCAGCGACGAGGAGATAAAGGAGATTCTGCCGAAGACGCACCAAGAACTGAGCGTTGGCGAGAAGCAGCGGATTCTCATCGCACAGCTGCTGATGAAAGAGCCTAATATCGCGGTGCTCGACGAGCCGACGGGGACGATGGACCCGGTAACAAAGAAATATGTCGGCGAGACGATAATTAAGGCGCGAGAGAATTTGGGCATTACTTTCGTGATCGTCACGCACGACCTTGACTTCGCGGAGAAGGTCTGCGACCGAGTAGCAAAGATGGAGAACGGCAAAGTAACTGAGATTGAGGATTTGAGAGTAGGGTAAGATTTGAGAGAAGGGTAAGGGGAGAAGATTTGGAGTAGGGTAAGGAGAAAAGAAAGGGGAGAAGAGAGGAGAAGAGAAAAAGAGGGGGTGTTTACGGCTACCCTTTCTCTTTCACATAAATTACATCCCCCTCTTTCAGCCTGCCGAGAAAAGACAAGGTTGCAGGGGAGAGGTCAGAGAACGAGAGGACGATGTTGGCACCGTTGAAAGTCTCGCCGGTGGGTCCGTATTCCTCGCTGTCGGTCAGTCTAATTCCCATCATCCCTCGGTTCGCTCTTGACATATTTGTAACTCCCAGAATTCCCTTTTTGACCCCTCCCCCTTTCCCCCCCTCTCCTGCCTCTGCCAAGTTCTCAGGCACAAGTGTCCCTGCTTCCTCCGCACTGCCGTAAAATAGCACCATCACTCCTGGAAGAGTGAAATAGACCTTTAAAATCCCTATCGGTCTGTTAATCAGACCCGTAATCTTTTTAAAGTACCACACGGTCTTGGGTGCCTCCTTGTGAAACAACTCAACCTCAAAGACCCCGCTGGCGTCAACGCCGACTGTCCTTACTTCCCCAAGTTCTGCAATTTCCATCGTCAGTGCGGGCTTCAAATCCACAACCACCGCGTCGTCCGCCACATTTCCCTCTCGAACCTGCCCGATGTTTTCGCGCTCAAAAAACGCTTCCGCCTCCTTCTGCGTCTTTCCCACAACCATCATCCAACGCGGCTCGGTCACTGTGTAAATCGTGTCGCCTGCCCGAGCGTAGTCCAGCAATTCCCAGCCCTGCACCGCCTCGCCAAAAACATTGTGCGACGGGTGTGGCAGCCTGCTCTCCTTGTACGCAAAGACCTTCCCCTTCTCTGTCCCCGCGTTCCGCACCGACAGGTAATTCTTTGACCTGTAGTGAATATTTTCGGCGGGCAGGCTAAGCCCTTTCAAGGCGTCCGAAGCAAAATAAGTGTGCGAGAGGTCGTCTGCGTGAAAAAGCCCGTCTCTCGTGAGCGAGAGGAAATGCTCGCTTGACATCGGCGCTTCTCGGAACAGCCGCACCTTTGCGAAGGTGAAAATTTCCTGCCCCTCTTTTATCTCGGTCTCCAAGTCAGAGGTGGCGAACCCCGCCCGCTCCGCCTTCGTTACAATCGGAGTTATTTCCACAATTCTGTCGCCCTCCTGCAGCCCAGAAATAATGCTTCGCCCCCTCGTCAGCCGTCCAATCACGGCGTCGGGACCGGTCCCGTAGGCAGCCTCGTGCTCCCGCTTGCTCACCATTAAGTAGGTCTTGCTGGGGTCAAACCCGCCGAAGCCGAAGAAAACATCCCATTTTTTGTATTTCTGCTCGCCCCGCTGCACGCTCAGATTCGTCTTTATCGGTCCGATCGCAGTTACATTCTCGGTCTTCCAACTTACCTCTCCACTGCCCTCTCCGCTGCCCTCTCCACTGCCCTCTCTACTGCCCTCTCTACTGCCCTCTCCGCCACTCCCGCCCCCGCGGAAGTTCTTGTAATTCTCGTAAAATGCCTTTATTCCTGCTCCTGCCCCTTCTCCTTCTGCTTGGACGATTTTTATCCTTGCCTCTCTGCCTGCGCCTCTGCCTCTGCTTCTGCCTGCGGTCTTCACTGCGAATTCGTGTTTTAACTCAACGCTCTCTTTTTCTGAAGTAACGGCTACTGCACAGCCCTGCTTGTAGCCCTCTTTGTAAGCACCGAGTTCTGCGATAATCTCGCCCAACCTTCTACCTCGGACCTCCCGTGTCTCTCCGTTGAACTTGATTTTCATAACAATTTCTTTTGGTGCGGGGTCTTTTTAAAGTTTTTCGTTTTTGTCTAAATAATGCTTTGAAGGTAAGGGCTTTAGAGAGTAAGTAAGTACGAGGGGTGTGAGTGGCGGGGGAGAAGGAGAAAGGTAGGGGAGAAGGAGAATGGCAGGGGAGAAGGAGAAGGGGTAAGTTGCGGGTAAGTGCAGGAGAGGAGAGCTTTACAGGCGAGAAGTTGAGGATTTTGTTAAGGCTGTAGCGGGTCTGAAAACGGAAGCAGCGGTTTAAAAAGAAATGAAAGTGAAACTGCTCAGGGTAACGGAAGACGGGGTAGATTTGGTGGCGGAAACGGCGAAGGTAAGCGGTAGTCTGTCGGAGCAGAGTGCGGAAGAGATTCTCGGGCTAATTACGGAGAACGACTACTCGTCGGTTCTTGAGCACATTTCTTTCACCTTTGACATTTCGGAAATTAGCGTAGCGTTGAGCCGGGAACTGCTGGAGCACCGTGTAGGAGTGTCGCACACAGCGAGGAGCACGCGGTACAACGAAGAGGAGGGCTTCGGCTACTTCGTGCCTGACGAGTTGAGCAAGAAGCAGAACTTTAACGCAAATCTGGCTTTTACGGCTGCGATGAGAAATGCAAAAGAGAGTTACAAAAAGTTGCGGAGGCTCGGCGTTGCGAGGGAGCAGGCGAGGTACGTTCTGCCGTTGGCTCTGCACACGCACTACGTGGTGACGATGAACGCTCGGAGCCTGATAAACTTTTTTATGCTTCGGCTCTGCGTTCGGGCGGCGCCAGAGATGCAAGCACTTGCAAAACGGCTGCACGAAATTTGTGTAGCAGAGTATCCAGATATTTTTTCGCGGGTCGGGTGCCGTGGGGTCTCTTGGGGTGTCTGCCCGGAGAACGAGGTCAGACCCGCGGGGTGCCCGTTCAAGGAGTGCGTGCCGACGAAGAGCGAGGTGAAGGCGAAAATGAAAAACCAAAAATAATTTAGAGCAAATGAACGCCACAAATCCTCAACTTCACGCAATTGGAAAATTCCGAAAATTTTTTAAGAGAAAAAATAATAGGGAGAAACGGGAGAGGAAAATGAACAGAAATAAAGGGTTTTTGGACAGGGGTGTTAGGAATTGTCGTCCTAGTGCTGTTCTCGGTGGGGCTGGTGGCGCTGGAGGGGTACATTTGCGTTGTAGGGAGGAGAAAGAGGGGGAGGGAGAATAAATGAGTGAAACAATAGGAGTTACAATCACGGGAAAGAAGATAGTTTTAGAATTTCCACGAGAGGAATTTGGGGTTTTAGAGCCGAGAGAAATTGAGCGGGAGGTTTTAAACGACTTGCGACGGTTAAAAGCGGTAAAGGAGTTCTCGTTGGGAAAAATTTCAGGAAGAGAATTGATTAGACTGCTGGGACCGGAAAAAGCATTGAGCATAATAGAAGCGAAAAAGATAACCGAAGAGAGCGTAAAAAGGGCGATAAATGAGTATAAAGCAAGTTTATGACACGACCGCTCTGCTTTCGCTGTCTCTGATCGGAAAATTTGATTTGGTTAGAAAGCAGGGCATAATTGTTTCTGTGCCAATCTCGGTGGTGGAGGAAGTTGTGGAGATTGCCAAATACAAGGACGAACTTGGAGAAGCAGCCAAAGGGCTTCTGCGAATTACAGAGGGGGCTGGTGCTGCAGAGCGAGTAGAAATAGAGCAAGTAGAATTAAAGAAAGAATACAAGTCTTTAGCAGAACGGATTGCACGGTTTCCGAGGGTAGACAGGGGCGAAGCGGAGGCTCTGGCGTTGGCTTACCAAATAAAGGCTAAAGAATTGGTCATTGATGATGTGCCAGCAATTGGCAGTTTCGCGGGCTTATCAAAAATCATCGACGTTGAAACTGTGCCTTCCTCGTACGTCCTTGTCCGTGCTTATTTAAACGATGCTTTGGATTACGACGAGACGAAAATGCTTTTAAAAGAGTTGTCAGCAAAAAGAGGTTGGGAGCAAAGCGTTTTGTACGAGACTGCGATTGTAATGTTGGAAGAGGCGAAAAAAGTAAAATGCTGAGAGACGGACAAAGAGAAAGTTAGTTTTAGTGTTGTCGTCGGACTCGGACGCGGTTACGATAGTTCGCGTCTCGGCACTCGCACCCACCGACGACGAAGGAAGAGGGTCTTACGAGGCGGTTCTCAACCAGACAACCGCGTTCTTGGGAGAGGTAGGTAGTGCCAAAGATGTTTGAACCACGAAGAGAGGAGGAGCGAGTTATTTTTAGCCTCCTCGGTTCCGGTTCGGTCGTCGGGAAAGTGGCGGTTGGCTTGCTGCTTCTTCTCCCGCTGCTGCTCCTCTTTTACCCGCAAATTAAAAATTTAAGTAAAGTTTGATTTTATTTTTTTACATTTCCTCAAAGAAGAACTCGCTGCACAACGGGTCTTCAGCCAAGTAGTCGCCGTCGCCGTTGAGGAACGCCCGCACGCGGCAGCCACCGCAAATTTCCTTGTGCCTGCACTCTGCACACTTTCCCTTCACCTCCCGATTTTTCAGTGCAACGAAGACTCTTGAATTCAAAATCTCGCGAAGGCTCGTCTCCCTGAGATTCCCTGCTTTCACCTCCAACAACGGACACGGCACGACGTCCCCGTTCGGTTTTATGGAAAGCATTCCAGTGGCGGCACGGCAGCCCGGAATTTCGTTGTAAAAGAACTCGGGAACGAAGAGCCCCTGCTCCGCCTTCCGCTTCAGCACCACCCAGTACTGCGCCGCCTGCGTCGTGCAGATTTCAAGTTCCCTCCGCTTGTTCTGCTCCTCGTAGAGTAGCGAAAGGTTCTCGGCGTACTGAACGCTGCCGAGTTCGGTGTCTGCTGGCAGCCTTTCCTTGCCCCTGCCCATTGGAATGTAGTGAAAGAACCTGCACTGCCTCGCGCCCAAATCTGCAGCGATTTCAATAATCCGCCCCGTCTCCGCCTCGTTCTGCTTCATTATGCAGGGGTCGACCACCAGACCCAGCCCCGCTGCTCTGCAAGCCCTCGCCCCCTGCACTGCCTTCTCAAAGACGCCCTCGCCCCTGATGAAGTCGTGTGTCTCCTGCGTGCCGTCGATTGGAATTATGACCTCCTCGACCCCTGCTGCTTTTAGGCGACCAGCGACCTCCTCGTTCAGCAGCGTCCCGTTTGAAGCGAGGACGAGGTGCAAGCCCCGCTCCTTTGCGTGCGAAATAATCTCAAACAAATCCTCCCGCAGCAGTGCCTCGCCCCCGCCGAAGGTAACTCTCGCACCGGCACTGCCCGCACTGCCCTCTCCACCAGCTCCTGCACCTGCACCAAAGACCTCCGCTATTTCGTCAAGCACCGCGAAGCACTCTGCTGTGCTCAGTTCGTCTTCCAACTGCGTCCCTGCTTCGTAGTAGCAGTGCTTGCACCTCAGGTTGCACTGCCTCGTGAGGTTCCAGTTGATGTTGTATTTTGGCATTAGACTAAACCTCAACTCCTCTTACCTTAAATCGTCTTACCACCAAGTGACTTATCATTGTGGCACCCAGGATTAGGTAGACGAGAGTGTAGAAGTTGGAGTTTAAATTCAGGAAGTAGAGCAGCGGGAAGAGAACGCCGCTAATGCTGATTGGAAGTCCTAAGAAAAGGCTCCTGCTCCTCATTATCTCAAACCTTGCGAGCCTGAGGATTCCCGCCAGGAGGAAGAAGGCGAGAGAGAAAATCGTTAAGAGGCTCAACGGCAGAACCACGACCCCGAATAAGACCGGGGCTACACCGAAGGAGACTAAATCTGACATCGAGTCGAGATGCATTCCGAACTCACCCTGCCTCTTAATCCGCCTCGCCACGTAGCCGTCAAAGAGGTCGAAGAAAAAGGCTGCGGGTAGTAGAATCATCGCAATTGTAAAACTCCTGTAGAGGACGAAGACCATTGCTAAAAAACCGCAGAACGCGTTTGCCAGCGTGAGAATGTCAGGCAGTTTTATCAGGTCTCTGAAGTGGTAGTCTGCTTCTTTCCTCTTTTTCCTCTTTTTCCCCTTTTTCTCTTTTTTCTCTTTTTTCATCGTTACCAAATTCGTGGCTCTCTGCATTAATTAAATCTCCCGATTAATTAAATCTCCCGTATCGAAAGTTCAGGTAGAGTAGCGAAACGTACCCGAAGCCGAGCGAAAACAGGTAAAATATGAACCGATCCAAGAGGGCGACTGACGCGGCTATCGTAGCAGAGATTCCAAAAGAGATGTACAATGAAATCATCAGCAACTCCGTGACCCCTGCTCCTCCGGGCATAAACAGGAAGTAACTCAGGAAAATAGAGAGCGAAATTACAACCACGACGGCAAAGAAAGAGGGGCGGTGCCCGAGTGCGAGGAAAAGCACAAAACTGCTCGCAAAGGTCAGCAGCCAGCCGAGAAAAGCCAGAATAATGTTCTCACTAACCTTCTTCTTGTCGTGGGACAGCCTTGAGAATGTTTGAGCGAACTCCCCTAACTTCTGCCTCACATACCCGTCAAAACCTTGCAAGGTCTTGAACCGCTGCCTGAGAAATGAAAACGGGCCGAAGTAGTAGATTTTTGAGATGATGACTTTTCCCTTGAAGCCCTCTCCTTCGTTCTTCTTTCGCTCGTTCTTCTCGTACTTCTCCTTCACTACGAAGCCCAGGAGGGGCAGACCAACGAGGAGAACCAGCACGAACTCCAGCAGCACCTTCACCAGCAGGGGCACGTTCTGAACGAATACAAGGACGAAGAAGATTGAGCAGACCCCCAAAAAACTCAGGACGCCGACTCCTGTAACCCGCTCAACCAAAATCGTAGAGAGGCAGGTCGCCTTGTCCTCTTTTATCTTCTTCGAGAGGAAGTAGGCTTTTAGCGGTCCGCCGCCGACCTGAGGGCCGGGCGTGGCGGTGTCCATAAAACTACCGGCGAGCAAGATCGCTAATAGTGAAAAAAAGGGCGCTCTTTTTATGCCGTTCACGAATATCTGCCACTTTAAGTTCCGCACCAAGATGGAAGAGGCGTGAAGCGCCACGGCGAGAAAAAGGTAGCGCGGGTTAGCGCGCGCGATTGTGCTGTAGAGGCTTGAGAACCCGATGTTCTGCATTATTAGGATTAAAATTAGAAGCAGCAGCGTTGCGGGAAGTAGCAGAAACTTAAGATTTTTCTTGGTTTTCATTTTTATTTCATTTTTCTGTTCTTTAAGATTAAGAAATTGCGTAAGAGAGGATTTGTGCGTTAAACCCCGCGAACAAAGGAATTAAAAGGTTGTCGTCAATCTTGCTGACCACGGTCTCGACCACTGTCGCCGTCCCCGCCATCACAAGAATTACCAGCCACGACCAGGAGTTCAAGAAGGAGTGCAGGAAGACGAACCCGATGAGTAGGTCAACGACAAACTCCGCCGTGCAGCCCTCGACCGCCCTGTCCTTCAGCCCTGGTAGCCAAGTCCTGCCGAACCGCTTGCCGAAAATTGCTGCTGCCGAGTCTCCAAAAGTAGTCATCAAAATCGCAGCCGAAGCGACCTCTTTGGAGAAGACGCTGACCGCGATTAGGGCGCCGATGAGGAAGAAGACGTTGCCGCTCAGCCTCTCCGCCTCCTTCTCGCGGTAAAGTTTGTGAAAGAGGGGCAGTTTTTGCCGAAGCTCGAGCCTGACGAACTCGACCTCCAAGAAAAGTATCAAGAACAAGGTCAGCAGCAGCAAAATTACCTCTTTTGGCAGGAAGTAGCAAAATACAACAATCAGCACGGAGGTGGCGTGCACCGCCTTTCTCTGAAGTTCCCTCTTCAGACTGAATTCTTCTTGCGTTTCCATTCTTCAGGCTCTAAACTCAACGCTCCAACCGAGAAGCAACCGCTACCGTCAAATCCTCAACTTCAAAATCCCCTCCCTCCCCTCCTCTTTCTTTAGTAAAGCTTTCTTTTTTTAAGTCCCCCCTTTCTTTAGTAAAGCTTTCTTTTTTTAAGAAAGGTTTAAAGAAAGGTTTTAAAAAAACTTTTGCACAGTCAAGGTGAATCCAGCACTTTGGGCAGGACACAACCAGCTTGGACGCACCCGTCTCTTCAGCCTCCGCCAGCCGTTCGATTTGCGTCGCCTTTGCCACCGGGCCACAAGTTAGCATCGCACTTACGCCGCAGCACTCCGCTCGCTCCCGGTTGTGTGCCATTTCCTGTAATTTTACACCCGGAATTCTGCTCAAGACCTCTCTCGGTGCCTCGTACACGCCGAGGTGCCGTAACCTGCAGGGGTCGTGGTAAGTAACAACCTCCTCTTTCCCTCCGCTTTCAACGAACCTCAACTCCTTGTCCCTCAAAAATTCGGAGAGGTGTAAAACCTGAAACCCCAATTCTGAGCTCTCTAAAAATCGCCGGTAGTCCTTCTCAAAAGTCCTGAGGCACTCTGCACAGGTAAAAACCACCGTCTTCGCCCCGCTCCTTCTTACCACTTCTACATTCGCCTTCACCAACGCCTTAAAACTCTTCTCGTCCCCTGCCCAAAGCAAGTCGTGGCCACAGCACTTCTCTGTACCGCTCACCGCAGGAACGACGCCGACTGAGTTGAGCAGCCGTACCGCACTCCTCGCAATTTCAAGCAGCCTCAAATTCTTACGGTCGCTGTACACTCGGTCGAGGTAAGAGAGGCAGCCCGAGAAGTAGTAGACCTCGCCCTTCTCCGAAACTTTCAGTCCCTCCTCCTCGCTACCCTCCTCTCCCTCCACCTCAAGCCACCTCAGCCTGCTCTCCTCCCTGCCCGCTCCCTTCTCTACACTCACTACTTCAGCAGCCGAGCCAAAGAAGTGTGGCACGCTGCCCCTACTCAACGCCAAGCTTCTCGCACCCTGAACAAAACGCAAAAAATCTACCTCGTAAGGGCAAACCGCGTCGCAGACGCCACAGGTCGTGCACTTCCAAATTTCCTCACTCAACACCAGTTTCTCCGCGTCCTCAGACAACGCCAAACCCGAAAGCAGTCTTGGTGAGAAGCCGGGCTCCTTCGCGGTTACAGGACACAACGCCGTGCAAACCCCACACTCCACACATTTATTCACACCCGTAGCGTAAGCCAACGCGTCTACAAACTCCCCTGCGTCTCCCTCTCCCTTACCCTCTCCCTCTACCCTTCCCTCTACCCCTCTCTCCTGCCTCGGAAAGCTTAAAAGACAGCTCCTACAGTTGAAACACCGTTCAGCCTCCTCAACCGCGTCGTCCTCTGAAAGCCCGACCTCAACCTCCTCAAAACTCGTTCTCCTCTCCTCCGCTCCAATTCTCCTCCCTACCGCCTCCTTTCTCCTTCTCCTCCTTACTAACCCTCTCTTTGCCTCGTCCTCCAACTCTTCTCTCACGCACACCTCCTCTTCGGGCAACTCCTCTGAAACTTTTACCGACGCTCTACCCTTTTTTAAATCCTCGCCCCTCAAACTCAAACCCCTCAAGAACCTGTCAATTGTCTCGGCAGCCTCGTTACCGTCTGCAACAGCCTCAACTGCGAACGCCGCACCACGAACGCAGTCGCCACCCGCGAACACTCCCTCCGCCGCACTAACACAAAACTCGTCTGCCACAACTCTCCCTTCTCTCCCTCCTCCTTTCCCCCCGCTCCCGACTGTTTCGACCCCGCTACCCTCAAGAAACCTCAAGTCCGACGCCTGCCCTACCGCGGGAATTACCGTGTCCACCGCCACCAAGAACTCCGAGCCACGAACGGGAACTGGACGCCTCCTTCCCGACTCGTCCTGCGGACCCAACCTCATCTTTACAAGCTCTAATTTTTCTACCCTCTCCTCCCCTCCTCCCCCTTCTCCCCCTCCTGCTCCGGCTCCTCCTACCTTTGCAGCACTCCCTAAAATCCTCGTTGGGCTCGCCAAGAACATAAATTTCACGCCCTCCTCCTCCGCTTCCCGCACCTCTACCTCACTCGCCGGCATCTCCTCTCGCGACCTCCTGTAAACGACGGTCACCTCCGAGCAGCCCAACCGCAACGCCGACCTCGCTGCGTCTACCGCTACATTTCCGCCACCCACCACTGCAACCCTCTTCCCTGCTACTCTTTCAAGACCTTTCCCAAGATTAAAATCACGCAGGAAATCAAGACTCGAAACAACTCCCTCCAAATCCTCGCCCTCGACTTCAAGCCTTCTGCTCACATCCGCGCCAACAGCGACAAAAACCGCGTCGTACTCGCCACGAATCCGCTCGAACTCCTCTCTACCAATCTCAACCCCTGTCTCAACCTCTATTTTTTCCCCCCTTCCCTCTCCTGCAACAGAAAAAACAACCGCCTCAATCTCCTTTTTCAGAACTTCTTTTGGCAGCCTGTACGGCGGAATACCAGCGAAGAGCATTCCCCCCGCCACAGGCAACTTCTCAAAGACCTTTACCCTGTACCCCTTCCCCGCCAACCGCCACGCCGCAGTCAGCCCCGCAGGACCCGCACCAACAACCGCTACTCTTTTACCTCTTTCGTTTTCCCCCTTGCTTTTCCCCTCTCTTTTCTCCTCTCTTTTCTCCTTCTTTTTCCCTTCACCCCCTCCCTTCTCTCCCTCCTCCTTTCCCCCCGCCTTCTCCAAGACCGTGTCGCCAACGAACCGTTTTAAAGCGGCGACAGCAAGAGGGTCGTCAAAAAAACCTCGCTTGCAGTTCGCCTCGCAGGGGTGGTTGCAAATCCGCCCGAGAGTAGCAGGAAAAGGAATCGTCTCCCGAATTAGCGAGTACGCCTCCTCGTACCTGCCCTCCGAAATTAGTTTGATGTAACCTTGAGCGTCACAGCCTGCGGGGCAGGTAGAGACGCACCTCGGCACCTCTCTGTCTATTCCAAAATCCTCTTCATCGGAATGCAAAAAGCTCTTGTAGCGAGCACAAAGTTCTTTAGACAGCATTCGACAGCCTTCTGCTACCTCTAATCTAAAAGCCTCACCTCAGTGCCCTCACCTCAGTGCCCTCCTTCCTCCACTTCCTCTGCCGGAGTCACTGCGTAGCCGACAAGCGAGACGATGAAGCTCAAGCAACTGCGGTACGCCTTGCTCAAAGCCCTCGTTTGTGCCATACTTCGCACCTGAAATATCGGTCGTCGCTTCCAGTTCGCCTCGTCTGACATGCACATCGCCTCTGCTGCAGAGACCGTGTTTCCTTCGCTGTCTTTGATGACCGCCCGAGCCTCGAACCCTTTCGCACCCCACAACTCCACAGGTTTCGTCCACTCGATGAACGCTGTGAGGTTGCAGAACCGCCCGAGAGTCTGCCACGCCTCCAACTGCAGATATTTCTTCCCGTGCATTTCTTGGTAGAGGTGCTGTTTCTCGACAATCGCGTAGAGGCTGTCTGCTTTCTGCTGTGCGTCCGCGACAATTTCCTTCTCGCCTTTTGGCGTTGGCAGTTTTGGCGTTGGCAGCGCTGGCAGGACCGCTCCCGCTACAACTTCCTCCCTCTTCTCCAAGTCCTCTTCTCCCTCTCCTTCGGCGACCGCGTAGAACCTCTTAACCACCTCCAAATCCTTCAGTTCCTCCTCAGGCAAGAATTTGTCGTTCTGAAGTGCCCAGAACCTGCCGGTCGGGTGTTGCTCGGTGAAAGTCCTGCCCAGCGTCAAGTCGCCCTCTCTCAAAATAAACCGCACCTTGCCGTCGCTCTCCCGCTTCTCGTGAAACCCCAAACTTCTTAAAACCCCCTGGTAGCGTCTGGCTTTGGCTTCCTCGCTCTCTCCTTCCTCCTCCTCCTCTTTTTGCTCTTGCTCCTCTTCTTCTACTTCTTCTTCTACTTCTTCTTTTTCTGTCTCTTCCTCTTCTCTCATTCTTCCCTCCTCTTCTTTTTCTGCCTCTTTCTCCTCCGCTCTCGGAGTTTAAATTAGCAAAATAATTTTTTTATCTCTCTTCTAAACGCCTCCAAAGAGCCGTTGTTCTGCACAATTTTATCCGCTTTTTTCATCGCCTCTTCCATTCCCCAGCCCCTTTCTCGTGCCTCGCGGTTCTTGAACTCCTCAAGGCTCAGCGAGTCGTCGCCCCTGCCACGAGCTTGTATTCGCTCGTACCTAACCCGAAGCGGAGCGTCCACCCGCACGAGAACGAAATCGTCGCCGAACTCCTTCTTAAACGCCTCTACCTCGGCAACGCCCCTTATTCCGTCTACTACGACAACCCCTTTCTTTTCCCCTGCCACGCCCTTTACGAGCGCCACGCCCTTTACGAGCGGGACGCACCGCTTTGCAACCGCGTCCAGCCCTTCCCTCGCCCGCAGTTCAGTCGCAACCCTGCCCGCGTTTGCGTCGCTCAACTCAAGACCATGCCGCCTCAACTCTGCCCGCACAACCTCGCCCATTGTCACAACAGGAAAGCCCAACTCCTTTCCCACCGCCGCCGCTTCTGTCTTCCCCGCTCCAGGCGCTCCGACAAACGCAAACACCGAGACCGAGACTGGCTCCTCTCTCCAACCCTCCAACTCTCTAGACCTCTAAACCTCCAACTCTCTAAACCTCCAACTCTCTAAACTTCTCAATACCGGTACCTCTCGTGCAGCCACTTCTCCGCAGCACCCCTCGCAAGCCTCCGTTCGACCGCAGCGTAAAACACATTCACAACGCAGAGCAACTCCCCTTTCCTCACCAGACCGTCAAACAAGGGGTGAAAAATGGCTTCATCAAGAAATCTCGTCTCCTCTACTCCCTTCGGCTTACCCGCCACCGCGAGCGAAGGAACGATGCCGAGTGCGTGTCGCATAATGTTGCAGGGCAGGACAATCGCCCTCGGGGGCAGTTCTATCGGCTCTATTTTTATGCTCACGAGTTCATTTTTCGCTACCTCTTTGTCCTCTTTCGCGATCACTATTTCCCATTCCCCGTGCTGACCGACTGTGAAGCCGTAGCTGAACGCCTCTGTCTCCAGCCGCTCTGTCTCCCCTCCGATTTTATCCTTCCAGAAAACGAGTTCTATCTTTGCCATATTCTTTGATTTGCGTTTTTGTTTGTTTAAAACTTTTTTAAATCCGCCAACCGCTTGTCCCAGTAAGCGTCCAAGACAGCGGATTCTTCAGAGTCCTCAAAGACAAACTCGTCTTGCTCATCTCGCCGCTCGGACTTGGACTTGGACTCGGACTCGGACTTGGACTCGGACTTTGCGATTTTTCCGATGAAGTTCCAAGTAACGCTCTGCCACTCGTTCTCGGTCAGCCCCCTGCCGATCGCGTCTTCGAGAACCGACCGCCGCACGACAAGTCTTTTGTCCGCTTTTACCCGAATCAGCATTCCGAAGTGCGTGTGGGTCGCGTTGTTAGCCCTGTTCTCGGGGTCTTCGCAGACCGCCCTCGCAGCAAGCAGGTTCGCAGGCACCGCTTCAAGAAAAACGCTTACCATTTTAATCTTAGACTTTGAAGTAGTCCCCCACCCGCTCGACAGCCCTCGCGACGAGTTCAGCGCAGTTCTCGAGGTCTTTCAGGCTCAGCACCTCAACAGGGGAGTGAATGTACCTCGTGGGCACGCCGACAACGCCTGTGGGGACGCCGCTTCTCGTGAGTTGGATTGCGGTGGCGTCGGTGGTGCCGCCTTCGGAGACGCTGAGTTGGTATTTTATGCCGTGTTGGGTAGCGGTCTCTTTGAGCCATTTCAGGACTGCAGGGGGCGTAATTAAGCCACGACCCGCAGCGTCGGAGACCGTGAGTACAGGTCCCTTCTCAAGTTCGACCGTCGTGTCCTTCTTTTCAATTCCCGGGTGCCCTCCCGCGATGTCGGTGTCGAGAGCGAGGGCAGCGTCGGGGTTGAGTTCGAACGCCGAGGTTCGCGCCCCTTTCAGCCCTACCTCCTCCTGCACCGTCCCGACTGCGTAGACCTCAAACTCAGCCTCGGTCTTCGCCTGCTTGAGCCTTTTGAGTGCTTCTACCAGCACTGCGACGCCGGCGCGGTTGTCGAAGGCTTTGCAACTCACCCGCTCGTTCTTGAGCTCTACAAAATTCCTGTCTACTGTTACTGGCGTTCCGACGCCGACGCCCCACTGCTCTGCTTCTTCCCTGCTCCGCGCGCCCACATCGATGAACATATCTTCAGTTTTCACCGCCTTCTCGCGCTCTTTGGGCTTCATTCTGTGCGGCGGTTTCGAGCCGACGACTCCAAAGACAGCACTGCCGTCGGAGCCGTTGCCGTTGGGGTCAGGGTGCAGGACCACGCGTTGGTTGAGCAGCGTCTGTCCAAACCAGCCGCCAACGGTCGCGAACCTCAAGAAACCCTCGTCCTCCACGTGCTTCACCATCAGCCCAATCTCGTCGAGGTGCGCCGCAATCATAACAGACGGTCTCTTGCCCCGTTTCGTCGCTACCAAATTCCCCAACCTGTCCGTCTTTACCTCGTCCGCGTACTGCTCTACTTCGGCTTTTACGACCTCCTGCACCTCGCCCTCGTAGCCCGAAACACCGTGCGCCTCTGCCAACCTCTTCAACAACTCTTTCATCTCGGTCATCCTTAATAAAACTTTTCCTAAAACTTTTCCTAAACCTTTTCCTAAAAGTTCTTTTGATAAACCTTTTCCTAAAAGGTTTTTAGGTAAGTAAAATCTTCATCGTCTCCTCCGCGGGCAGTTCGTTCTCCTTGCAGACCGCGATGGTGCAGAGATTCCTCACCTCTGCTTCTTTGAGGTAAAGAAAGCCAATTGCCGTTCCGATGTTAATTGGGTAGCCCCGCAGAGTGTTTTTTACCGTTGCGAAAAAATGCTTCCAAAGCGCGTTCTCGAAAGGAAAAAGCGTCTTCTCGGCTTCGTAGGCAGCCAACGCCCCGCTCAAAACCTCCTTGTAAGCCGAACCTGCCGAACCCGCCGGCATCGCTTGGACACTCGCACTCACACTCTCCGCCGAAACCGAGTCCTGCATCGCGTCGGCGCCAAAATCAAACGCGTACCAGTAGGGCAGAAAATACCGCCTCATTTCCCGCTCCTCCACTCCCTCGGATTTGCAGCGCAGCAAAATCATAAGATTCACAATGTCAAACTCGGTCCCAACAATCCGCCTCACAATTCCCTTCTCCTTCGCGTTCAGTCGCCCCGTCTTCTCCCAGACCGAACCCGAAATCTCGGCGTCAAGCGCGTTCTCAAGAGCCAACACCCTCCTGCCGCTGCCTTCTCCCTTTGCCTTCCCCTGCAGCACCGCAGCTGGTAACGCCGCTTCCAAAACTCGCCTGTACGGCTCTTCTAACTCTTTTACCACGCTCTCCACCGAGTCCGCCTCAAAGAGTCGGCTTATTCTACGCCCAAAGAAATCTTCAACCGGGAAAAACATCGCTCCTTCCACTCCCTCTTCTGCTCCTGTCCCAGTTCCTGTCCCTTCTCCTGTCCCAGTTCCTGTCTCTTCTCCTGTCCCCGTTCCCACGACCTCTGCAGCGGCTTTAGCCCGCAGAACCGCCTTCAGATTCTTCACCTCCAGCCGCCTGAGAAGTTCCTCAAAAACAGCCCTCGCCGCTCTTGCACCCTCGATCGATTTTATCACCATCAAATACTGCCCCACCAGTTCTTCTTTCAACGCTCTCTCTATTCTCCTCGCGTCTACACCGCCACTTACCCCCGCTGCCACGCCTGCATTTGTTAGTTTCTCTTTGTAAGTGGTGTTCATCAGCAAAGCCAGAAAATCTTCCCCGCGAGCGTCTACAAGCTCTCTTAATCTCCGCTCGTCCAGAAGCCCGCTCATCCTCGCCCTCACCCTCGCATACGAATACGCATATTTCGACACGCTCATCTCCTCATTTCTCCCCGTCTATTTATTAGTTCCGAGCAACTTATAAATCTCAATTAGACTAAAGTAAGGAGAGAGGGAGAAGGGAGGGAGAAGGAATGCCTGATAAATTCAACGAGCGGGCGAACGCATTAGCCGCGGAATATTGGCGATTAAAAGGCGTAGGCAGCACCGTTGCCGGCACTGCCGACGGCACCGGCACTGCCGCCGAGAAAAACGCAGAAAATAAGTTAGCGGATTTGGAGGAGATTGAAAAATTATTGGAGCAGGGGGTGGGGGGGAAGTTAAGGGCGAAGTTGGACGCGGAGGCGAGGCGGCTGCGAAGGGAGAAGGAAGAGCGGAGCAGTGCGTCGCAGGGGTTGGTGGAGGTCAGGAAGGAGCTGTTGGAGCTGACTGCGGAGTTCGCCCCGAACCTCGACCTCTTTGACGGGCGTTCCTTTCCGTACGACAGCGAGCACGAGCCGATTTCTGAAGATTATTTCTCCGCGATTACCGACCTCTTTCTCGGTAAGCCACAGCCAAGCGTCCAATTGAAGAACGCGGTCTTCTCTAAAGACGGCGTTGAAATTTGGTCCGAGACAGCGGGGGCAGGAGCGAGTTCGTCCTCGTCTTCGGCTTTAAAAGTTTTGGGTGACCTAATAATGTTAATGCAGGAGACCGCGAAGAAGTTGCTCGGCACGGAGAACAGCATTGACAGGGCTTGTAAAATGCTCAGGCAGAACGAGTACGCTTTTATCGTGTTAAGGACGCTGGTTAGAGACGGAAAAGGAAACGGAGCAGGAAGGCGACTTCGGATGCGGCAGATAAAAGAAATCTCCTACAACGAGGACAAGGAGTACAAAGAGCTGGTGAGGAATATTTACGACAAAGAGCTCGTTAAGGGCGTTGAATATTTGCTCAGCGGCAAGTGGGAACACGAGTTGGTCAGGGCGCACGACGGCGAGTACGACGACCGAGAGTACGAACCGACGGACTTTGGCGTGTGGGTGTGGCGGATTTGCAACGCCGAGTTCGAGAGCGGAGGTGCAAGGGTGGGAAAGCGGAGAGTGTGGGGAGAAAGGCGAGAAAAGGGGGAGAGGAAAGAAAAGGGTGGGAGGAGAGAGAAGAAAGAAAAGGGTGAGAGGGGGGACAGAGGAGAGAGGGGGAACAAAGGAGAGAGGGGGAACAAAGGGGAGAGAGAGGAGAAAGGAGAGAGGAAAAGCATTTCAATGAAAATAGTAAAGTTTTTAAAGAAAGAGAAGATAAAGTAGAAGGAAAGCGGATAAAAAAGAGTAAATGAGAGAAGGGAAAGGAAGCGGGAAAGAGGAGAGGGCGGAGAGGGAGAAAGCCGTTGCCTACTTAAGATCACGAATATTTCCGTGGAATTTCATCTTTGAGCAGACAGAGGAGGACGCGATAAAACATTTCGTTGGCTACGCAATTCAGGTCTGCGAGGGCAAGGGAATTGAGAAGGGACGGGTAAGCGACGGCGTGAACGAGGTAAAAGCGTTGCTTACAACGGAAGTGCGAGAGGCGGTGAACGACTACCTGCTTGAAGCAGACGACCCGGAAATGAGGAAAATGCACGGTGAATTCGCTGCAGCCTACCCCTTCGCGTTCAGTCAGTGCCTGGTGCACACGATTTTGTGCAGGCTCGGGCTTGAGTTGGCGGATTTGGTAGATTTAAGAGCGGTTAGCGAGTTGTTGGGGCGGAGTGTAAAAGAGATGAGAAAGAATGAACTTTTCGTTAGAGACCAAATCTCAAAGAACGAGCGAAAAGCGATGCAGATTTTTGCTAATTTTATTCTGAACCGGCAGGTTCTAACCGCGGACGGTGAGTGCGTTGGGCGTGTTAGCGACATTATTTTTGAGGCGGAGACCGGAGATGTGGGGGGGCTGATTGTAAATCATCAGAAGCAAAAGGGAAGAGGAGCGAGAGGAGCGAGAGGAGCGGGCTTGAAGGTGAAGAAGACCAAGATTTCTATGCACGATGTGAGATTGAATAAATATAGCAAGAACATTGTTTTAAATTATACAAGTTACAAATAAAGGCAAGGCGAGGCGAAGAGAAAGGAGAGAGGAGAAAGAGGCGAAGGACGAAGAAGGAGAAAGGGAAGAGAAGAAATGAGGGTATTTGTGATTGGCTACGGGCAGGCGGGCGGAAGAGTGGCGGACGCTTTTTACGAGTACGCCAAGCGGACGGGTCAGAATTTCATCGTTCGCGCGTTAGCAATTAACACCGCGAGGTCAGACCTGCTCGGAATAAAAAGCATTCCGATGAGGGACAGGCTACTCGTAGGGGACGCGATGACAAAGGGGCACGGAATCGGGGCGGACAACGAAATGGGGGCGAAGGTCGCGACCGACGAACTTTACACGATTCAGACCGCGATCGACAAACGCGGGACGCACGAGGTTGACGCATTTCTGATAATTGCCAGCTTGGGCGGCGGGACAGGCTCGGGTGGTGCTCCAGTCTTGGCACGGCGGCTGCGGAGTTTGTACGACGAGCCTGTTTACGGGCTTGGAATTCTGCCTGCAAAGGAGGAGGGCAGTCTGTACTCGCTGAACGCTGCACGGAGTCTGATGACTTTCGTGAACGAGGTAGACAACCTTTTCCTCTTCGACAACGACGCGTGGAAGACGAGCGGGGAGACGCTAAAAGAAGCGTTCCAGGGCATAAACGAGGAGATTGTGCGGCGATTCGGAATTCTCTTCGGTGCTGGCGAGGCGAACGAAGTAGGGCAAATGGTCGTCGACGCCGCAGAGGTGATGAACACGCTCAGGGGCGGCGGAATCTCGACGATCGGCTACGCTGCGGAGGAGATAAAAGGGAGGGGAAAAGGAGGCGGAAATGGTGGCGGAAGTGGAAGCGGCGGTGGTGGGGGAAGGGGGCTGTTAAAGAGGCTCTTTGGCAGAGGCAAGAGTGACGAGTCGATGGAGAAGATGGACGCAACCACGAGGATTACTTCTCTCACCAGGCGAGCGGCAGCGGGCAGACTCACGATTCCGTGCGATGTTACAACCGCGGAGAGGGCGTTGGTAATCGCTGCGGGTCCGCCTGGGGAGTTGAACAGGAAGGGAGTAGAGAAGTCGAAGGAGCGGGTAGAGGATTTGATACGAGGGACTGAGGTGCGGGGCGGGGATTTCCCGCTCGTAAAGAGCCGCTACGTCTCGACAGTCGTTCTCTTTTCCGGCGTCTCAAATATTCCACGAGTAAAAGAGATTCAAGAACTCGGTGCAGGTGCGTTAGAGAAGATTGAGGAGATTTCAAGCGAGAAGGAGAAGGACTACGAGGAGCTGCTGGACACGAAAGGGACGATAAAACCGCTGTTTAAGTGAGATGCGAGGAGAAGAGAGATGGGGATAAAATTGAAGGGACTGGTTGCAATCGTGGTGGTGTCGCTTTTCTTGACGCCGTTTTGCGTCGGAGTCGGTGGCGTCGGAGTCGGTGGGGTGGATTTAGAGAAGTCCAAGTTCGTGGAGGTCAAAGGGTCGCCCTCTGTGCAGTGTGAGGAAATAGCGGGGAAGATAAAAGCAGGGAGCGAAGTTTCGGTAACCGTCGTCCTAACGAACTTCAGTCAGGAAATAGAGGAATCTACGCTAGTCTTTTACTCGGACTTGGAGGACGCGGGAGGGCATGTCGGCGACGGCTCGCGTGTAATCAAAGACCGTGGCTCTTTTACGGTGAGACACCGAGAGTTCAAAGACAAAGACAAAGAGCTGCGAATTGTCTGGTCGGGAAAGGCGCCGGAGTTGAAGACACAGCAGAACACGACTTTGCTGAGCATAACGCAGGAAATAACAGGGGAATATTTGGTAGTCAGTGTAAGGCGGGAGGTGTCTTCGGAGGAAATTGAGGAGGCGCTAAATGCCTTGAGCGAGGCGAGGGCGGAAATAGAAAATGCAAATTCCGCGATCTCTAACGCCACAAAGCACGGTGTCGAGGTCTCTGAAGCGGAGACGAATTTGGAAAATGCCAATTTCCATTTTAGAGACGCTAACAACTCCTACTGGCAAGGCAGAGCAGGAGAGTCGGTAACAGCGGCGAGAGAGGCTGCTCATTTTGCAAGGCTTGCCAAAGAGCGAGCAGAATCGGGAAGTGCGTCGGTGAAGTGCAGGAATTACGGCGTTCTGGTGGGTGTGGTGGTTCTTGCGGTTGCGGTGCTCGTGTTTTTGATTATAAAACGGGGCAGGAAGCGGGGGATTTATTAATTTTCAGTCTCTGCTTTTTGTTTTTTTGTCTTGTTTTTTTCGCTCTTTTTTTATTTTTTTCCGCTCTTTCTTCTCCTCCTTCCGCTCCTCGTACCACCGCAGCACCCCCGCGTTCAGAAGCCAAGTGTTCCCCAAATCCGTCACGAGCCCGAAGAGAAGGACAGCTGAAATGTCCCACAGGATTGAAATTGAGACGAAATAAGAGACGATGAACATTGCGAAGACCGCGGAGAGCGTCGTGAAAGACATCGTTATGCCGGTTGTCATTGTGTTTCTTATCTTCTCTTTTAGGTCGCCCTTTTTACGAAGTACATTCGTCGTCAGCAGAATATCGGAGTCCACAGAGTAGCCGATGAGCATAAGCAACGCCGCTACCGTGCCGAGCGAGAGTTCCATCCCGACCACATTCATACAGGCGAGTGCGATGAGGATGTTAGAGAACGCCGCGAAGACCACTATTAACGGCGGCACGAAAGTTCGGAAGACCACGAAGACCACGACCGCCATCAAGAAGAACGCGATTAGCACTGCACGGACCGCTTGGGCTTGGTACTGCCTGCCGAAGAGCGGGCTAATGCTCTGCATTTCGTAAGTTCCCACTCCGTACTCCTCGTTAAGCAGATTTATCAGTTCGTCCTTCTCCGTCCCACTCATTGGACCGAACTCAATCCGTTTCTCGTTGCCTACGCCCGTACTGCCCACGAGGACGACAGGAAACGGCGAAGGTAACGTCGAGTCCGAGAACTTCGCAGTCAGTTCCTCGCCTGTCTCGTCGGTCCCGATTTTTACCCAAGTCCCGCCTTTGAAATCCATTCCCAACTGGACGGGCGAGCCGACGCTCAGTTGCGTGTAAGCGAGCACCGCCAAAGCGACGAGCAGAATAATTAGCGGCACCGCAACCAGCCTCTTCACCGAATATTTCGTTACATCCAGCCGTTCAAAGAGACCGCTCCCTTCCTGCTCTCTCTCTCTTACTTCTCCTTTCCTTCGCCCGCCACCTCGCCCGCTCCTACTCCTGCTGCCTCTCTCCCTCTCCTTCATTTTCTACCTTGTGTTTATTTTTTCACCTTGTGTTTATCTTTCCAATATCTAAACGAAATGACTTTATATAAAAATCTAAAATCTGATCGTGGGAGAAAGTTAGGAGGAAGGAGAGAAGGAAAGCAAAAATGGTAGCCTTTAAGGAGGATAAAGAGGAGTGTGGGAGTAAGAAAAAGAGGGGGGAGGGAAGGAGGGAGGGAAGGAAGGAGGGAGGGAAGGAAGGAGGGAAGGAGGGAAGGAAGGAGGGAGGGAAGGAGGCGGGGGGAAATGTTAGCGAGGCGGGAGGTAGAGTAGAGTTAGAGACACGAGAATGCCCTGACTGTGGCTCTAAAAATTTAATAAGCGATTACTGCAGGGCTGAGATTTTTTGTGCGGAGTGCGGGCTAATAATCGCGGATAATATTGTTGACCTCGGTCCTGAGTGGCGTGCCTACGACGCTGAGCAGGTGGCGAAAAAGGTGCGGGTCGGAGCGCCGATGACTTACCGAATGCACGACAAAGGGCTGAGCACGGTCGTCAGCCGTGGCGGTTCACAGGGTCAAGAGCAACACAAAATAAAAACATTGCAACAGCGGCGACACACTACCACGAATACGAATGAAAGGAGTTTTATCTTCGCGCTCTCCGAGATAGACCGGATGGCGTGCGCGCTTAAACTGCCCGTAAATATAAGGGAAGCGGCGTCAATGTTGTACCGCCAAGCGATGAAGAAACACTTGATTCGTGGGCGGAGCATTGAAGGAATAACCTCTGCTATTTTATACATTTCCTGCCGACAGTGCGGCGTGCCAAGAACACTTGAAGAAATGGAGGACATCTCACGAGTTGAGCAGAAGGAAATATCCCGTTCTTACAGGTTTCTTTTACGTGAATTAGGCGTGAAACTCTCGCCTGCTTCGCCTGTTGATTTTGTGCCTCGTTTCTGTTCGTTGCTCGAGTTAGGTAGCGAGACAAGGATAAGAGCAATCGAGATAATAAAAAAAGCGACCGAGGCGGAACTGACAAACGGACGAGGACCAATCGGGATTGCAGCAGCGGCTATTTACATCGCTGCGATTTTGAGTGGTCAGCACCGCACGCAGAAGGATGTCTCTGTTGTTACCGGCGTTACCGAAGTCACAATTCGGAACAGGTACAAAGAATTGTCGCAGCAGTTAAATATTGATATTCTTTTGTAAACTTTTTCTTGAAAGAAAATCTTTACCGAAAGCGGAGTGCCGCTCTCGCCGCCAGTTTCGCAACCCGCAGCGGCTCTGGCACTTTTCCGTGCGTCGTGAATTTTTTAAGCACCGCAGTAGCCTCGCTCTTCTGCAAACCAAAGAGCCGCACTAAAACCACGAAACCGCTGCTCAACTTTACAGGAACGCGACTCCCCAGTCGCTTGTAAGCCAGTAGTCGTGAATCTCGCTCGGCGGCTTCGAAATGCCTGGCAATGTGTTCTTCAAGACCCGCGGATTCCTCGTAAGTCACGCAGACAAGCGGAACTCGCAGCCGTTCGTAGACCGCTCGCAAGTCCACAATGTTGAACCAACTGACGACGCAGCCGTTTAGCAGCACCAGATTTATGTCCGCGCGTTGCAGCGACTCGAAGACCTGCAGAACTCCCTGCGTGGCGTCTGCTCCGCCTACGGTCGCCTTGCCAAACGCAAGACCGTCTACAACAAAATCCGAACGCATCACGACGCCCGCGAGTACAGACTTCTCCCGGTCTCGCCGGAAGCTCTCTGCAATTCCGAGTGCTCTCAGCCCTTTTTTGTTTATGTGCAGTGGCATCACAAATACGACCTGCTCTCCCTCTCTTTCTGCTCCCTGTACCGCCGCCTCGCGAGCGGGTCGCTGTGAATTTTCTCTAACTCCCTGTCTAACCTGTCGTCCAACTTCGACTGCTGCTCCGAGATGAATTCTTTACAGAGTGTGTGCGTGGAGTCCGAGGAGTACTGCTGGACGCCGGCCATAATAATCGCCAAATCAGGCTTCTTCTGCGGCGAGACCAAGCCAAACGGGACCGGCGCACCTGCCCCCGCACCTGCCTGCAAAATTTTCCGCAGTTCGTCGTCCATCTTCCCCACCTCCAGCCCGAACCCGATTGACTCGTTGCCCCCTGTCTCCTCGATTTTTAACTGCCACACTCGCTCAGGGCTGGAGACGAACATATCGTACCGCCCCTTTGTATTCCTACCGCTCAGCACGGCCCACTCTGTCTTCTCCTTCTCCTCGCTCTTGTCCCAGTTCTTTTTTAGGATTCGTGCAATTTCCGCAGACGATTTTACTGCCATTTTTTCCTTTTCCTCTCCTCTTTCTCTCGACGCCAGGGTCAGGATTTGAACCTGAGCGTCCCGGAAGGGACAGTGGCTCTCGAGGCCACCGCATTTGTCCGCTCTGCCACCCTGGCTTTTTTTATCCTCTCTGTTTTTATTTCAATTCCTTCCTCGCTACAGCCCCACTTACCCGCAACGCGTTTATTAAATATTCACAAGCCCTGAACGCCGCCTTTCTGTGCCCCGCACCTACCAAAATAGCAACGATGCTCTCCCCAACTACCAACGAGCCCTTACGATGCACGATTTCCACAGCCTCAACGCCAAACCGCTCCACCGCCTCTCGTTTCAACTCCTCAAACTCTCTCTCTGCCTTCGCCTCGTCGCCAACCACAATTTCCAGCCCTTTTATTTTTTTCCCCTCTTCACCCGTTTTGCCTGTCTCCGTGCCTGTCTCCGTGCCTGTCTCCGTGCCTGTCTCCGTGCCTGTCTCCGTGCCTGTCCCCGCCCGCACTACACCGAGGAAAGACACAATCGCGCCTACCTCCGGCTTCCTCTCCTTTACCGCCCTCGCGAGTTCGTCAAGGGAAAAATCCTGCTCGGCAATCATTTTTATTTATCAAATCTTTTCCTGCTTATTAAATATTAGGGGACGCGAGATGAGGTGGAAGGAGGAGAAAGATGAGGTGGAAGGAGGAGAAGGAGGAGCTCGGAAGGGAGGTTGTGCGTTTGTTGTACGAGAAGGGGCTGATTAAGACCTGGCTTCGGGACAACCCACGCGGTTGGACGCTCGTCTCTGGCTTGTGGAGTCCCTTCTACATCCAACTGCGACCCCTCTCTTCGTACCCTGAACTGCTCGGAAAGGTAGGGCACGCGCTGGGAAGGTTGGTCAAGGAAGAATGCAAAGGCGTGACTAAAGTGGTTGGCGTGGCGATGGCAGGAATTCCGCTTGCCTGCGCAATGGCTTTGCAAGCAGGCTTTCCTGCCCTCTGGACAAGAGAAAGAGAAGGGAAAAATCTTCAAAATTACGGCGAGCACACACTCGTGGAAGGCGTGCTTGAGAACGGCGACAGGCTTGCGGTCGTCGACGATTTGGCGACGAAATTTGACTCCAAACTCGCCGCGATTGAGCAACTAAACCGCGAGGCGGAGAGGAGAGGGGTCACTGTCGAGTGTAAGCACGCGGTCGTTTTACTTGACCGAGAGCAGGGGGCTGCTGAAGTCGCCAGTCAGCACGGCGTCTCTCTTCACTGCCTCGTCCCTTTTAAATCCGCAGCAACAGAATGGCTGAAATCTTCGCTCTCTGAAACCGAATACAAAGTCCTCACCGAGTACCTGCGGGACGAGAAGAGATTTCAGTTTAGAGAAAAAAAGTTGCGACGATCAGACCCGACTCAATGAGTGCAGCAACAAAGAGCAGCGGCAGAACCAGCCTGAGGAAAACCCTCAAGCCAGTCTGCAACTCCCTTTTTAAACGCCTCTCCGCTCGCCGCCGCAAAACCTCGCGCCCCAGTCGCAAGCCAATTGCGGCGCTGAGCAAGAGAGCAGGAATCTCAAAAATCCCGTGCGGCACAATCGCAAGCAAGACAAACAGACCCTCCTCCTGTGCGAACCAGCCGATCAGACCGCCGTTGAGGAACGCCGAGAACAAGGGGAAGAGGCCTAACAGCGGTCCTAAAAGGATGTCAATGAAACAGGTAAAGGCGTTGTTCAAGAAAATCAGGGTGAAGACCGCCAGAAAAATTAGCCACGCAGGGTAGAGCTGCGTAAAGTCTTCTACGCCCTGGCTGAGCTTTTGAATCCACTCCAGTGGCGCACTGAAGAGTCCGCTCATAAAACCCGCGTAGCCAACGAAAATTGAGCCGACGAAGAGAGCGGAGACGAACAAGAGGTAGAATCGAACCGAGTAAAGGTAAGCCCGCACCGACATCTCTTCTTCCATCTTGAATAATAAATACACCAAGTATAAATAAAAACGCAAAAGGAAAATGCCGTGCGGAAAAATCTCGTGCAGAAGGAAGGAAAGAAGGAGTGCAGAAGGAAGGAAAGAAGGAGTGCAGAAGGAAGGAAAGAAGGAGTGCAGAAGGAAGGAAAAAAGGAGGAAAGAGGGGAAAACTTGCTTGCGTGTTTGTTTTTGGATTTGTCTTCGCAGCACTAGGAGTAGGGGCGCCGCCCCCAACCACGTGCCTACAGGTGCAGGGAAAGGGGTAGTAGAAGGAGAAGGAGGAGTAAAGCAAGCCTGCCGAGGTAGGAGAGAGTTGCAGAGAAGAGTTGCAGAGAAAGGTAGAGAGAGAGGAGTTGCCGTTTTAGGCGACTTCTACTTGTAAACCTTTTCTCTATGCTCAAATGTGATGAAGATGATTTTATCGGCGTTTAATTTGTAAATAATTCTGAACTTTCTGACCCTAACAGAGCGGCAGTTTCGGAAAGAATATCTCAGCGGTTTGCCTATTTCTGGGTTCTCTGTAATTTTCTTGACGACCTTTTCGAGCTCTTCTTTAAACGCACCTTTAAGCTGACGTGTGTCCTTCAAAAATTTAAGCTGACGTGTGTCCTTCAAAAATCTGTTTGTGAACTCCTGATTCATTTGTTCTTGTTCTTATTCTTGCTCCTCTCCTTGCTTGACCTTGAGCGCCTTCTCAAACTCCGCGAACCCGTAAACCCGCCCCTCTTCGATGTCCGCCAGCCCTTCCTTTATCTTCCCCGCGAACTCATTATCCAAAATTATCTCCAGCTCCTCCCGTAAAGCATCCAAATCATCTCGTATCCCTGAAATCAACCCCAGAATACCGTCAAAATCCTCCCTCTTTATTGCTATCTCTTCCATAAATAATTCTTAAATACTTTCTATAAAATTATTTTTTTACGACAGAATAAATTTTTTGATAATAAAGTTCGTACTCTAATTGCTGAATGTCAGTGCTGAAGCGTCTCTAAGGGTGGGTGTTGGAAATTGCATTTGATGAAGATTTTGAGCGGTTGGATTCAAGCGGTTACCCTGAGAAAGGTAAAGGGGAGGGAGAGGAGTGTAAAGGGGAGGGAGAGGAGTTGCCGTTTTAGGTTAGGCGGCTCTCCTGTTTTTTTCCTGTTTTTTATTTTTATTGAAATCGTTTAAAATTTCAAAAATGAAAACGTCGAGACTGTCGGGATTTTATAAGCTGAGTGCAGAGCAGCGTTTGGAGACGGTGCGGGATTTTGCGGGGCTAACAGACGAGGAAGTAAAAGTTCTTGGCAACACAGGGGCTCTCGGAGAAACCGCGGACCGGATGATTGAAAATGTCGTCGGGGCAATGCCGTTGCCACTCGGAATTGCAGTGAATTTCCGAATTAACGGCAGGGACTGCTTAATTCCAATGGCGATCGAAGAGCCTTCGGTCGTTGCAGCAGCGAGCAACGCAGCGAAGAAAGCACGGGCGAGTGAGAGCCGTGAGGGTAGGGGAGAGAGCGGCGGTTTCCAAGCGAGTTCTACTGAACCCGTGATGATCGGGCAAATTCAATTGTCCGACGTTCCCGACCCGTTCTCCGCAAGATTCACCCTCCTCGCGAACAAGCACCGAATTTTAGAACTCGCGAACGAGAAAGACCCCGTGCTTGTGCGTCTCGGCGGCGGTGCGAAAGACCTCGAGGTGCGGGTCGTTGAAGACGACAAGTCAAACAAGCAAACCCTCGTAGTTCACCTCTTGGTAAATGTTAAGGACGCGATGGGGGCGAACGCAGTGAACACGATGGCAGAAGCGGTCGCACCTCTCGTCGAGCAACTCACGGGCGGGAAAGCGAATTTGCGGATTATTTCGAACCTCGCAACGCACAGACTCGCATTTGCAAGGGCGGTCTTCGGAAAAGAAGCAGTAGGCGGCGAGGAGGTCGTAGACGGAATTGTGAACGCCTACTTCTTCGCAAAAGCCGACCCCTACCGCTGCGCAACGCACAACAAAGGAATAATGAACGGCGTAGACGCGGTCCTGCTCGCCACGGGCAACGACTTCCGAGCGGTCGAGGCTGGTGCGCACGCGTACGCCTGCCTCACCGGAAAATACCTGCCACTAACACGCTGGGAGAAGAACAGGGACCGCGACTTGGTCGGCACGATTGAACTACCGCTCGCAGTCGGTGTAGTCGGCGGTGCAACCTCGGTCCACCCGACCGCGAAGGTGAACCGCAAGATTCTCGGCGTGAAGACTGCGAACGAACTCGCGGAGGTTCTCGCCGCGGTTGGGCTTGCACAGAACTTCGCTGCACTACACGCTCTCGCGACCGAGGGAATTCAACGAGGGCATATGTCTTTGCACGCTCGGAATGTCGCAATCGCGGCGGGTGCCACTGGCGAAAAAATCGACCGAGTCGTGGCGGTGCTGGTGCAGGAGGGGGCAGTGCGGGTTGACAGGGCGAAGGAAGTGCTGAAAGAGATTGGGTGAGAGAAAACGAACCGAGAAATGTCAGACTACACCAACGACGCCACAGCCGTAGAGCTCACGGAGGTCACAAAAAAATACGGCTACCTGCAGGCTTTGAAATCTGTCTCGTTGCGAATAAAATGCGGCGAGTTCGTGGCTTTTTCAGGGCACAACGGCGCGGGGAAGACGACACTGCTGAAAATAATCGCTACGCACATTTCTCCCTCTTCGGGCAGTCTGCGGATTTTCGGCGAGGACGCACTCAAGAGCGAGACGAGGCGAGAACTGCGGCGGAGGATTGGGCTGGTAACTCATTTGAGCTTCCTCTACGACGAGTTGAGCGTTAGGGAGAACCTGTTGTTCTACGCAAGGCTGTTTGGTGCAAGAGAAGAGGACTTTCTCGGGACGGCGAAGTTTCTGGGGCTGCAGCGGTGGTACAACACACCTGTAAAGCAGCTCTCGCACGGCTTGAGGAAACGGGCGGAAATCGTGCGAGCGTTAATTCACGACCCCGATTTAATCCTGCTCGACGAGCCTTTCTCGGGTCTGGACACCAAGACCTGCGACCTGCTTGTGGGTTACTTCAGGAGTCGTGCAGGAAAAACGCTCTTAATTTCGTCGCACTCGTTGGAGTGGTCGGAGAAGATTTGCGAGCGGCGAATTTCGCTCGAGAAGGGCAGGGTGGTCGGAGAAAATCAGTTTTAGTCCTTCAAAACCTCGCTATAATCTTTTCTTCATTCGTTAATAATAACTAACAATGAAAAAAAACAACTTTTTCCAAGCAGCGTTCAGGATCGCGGAGAAGGACTTGCGGACCGAATTCCGGCGGTCTTACGAAGTCCTCTCAATCCTCTCCTTCTCGGTCGGCTCAATTCTGATCTGCAGTTTCGCGTGGAGTGGCGGTTCTGCCACTTCAGGACCAGAAGAGGCAGCCGCAGCGCTCTGGGTTATTCTCTTCTTCACGAGCATTCTCGTGTTTACAACCTCTTTTACACGCGAAGCCGACCGCGGAACGCTCGGCGGTCTAAAGACGCTGCCCTGCTCGCCGCTCGCAATTCTCTTCGGTAAAATTATTTACGGAACCGCACTGCTTGTTCTCGTGGAGTGCGTGCTAATTCCTTCTTCGGTCGTTTTCTTAAACCTCGATTTTTTGGGTAGGGGATTTCCCGCACTCTTGCTCGTCTGCCTCTTGGGTGCGGTCGGGCTCTCGTTCGCAGGCTCGTTCGTCTCGGGGCTCGTGATGTTTTCAGAAAGCAAAACCCTGCTTCTCTCTTTTCTGCTCATTCCAGTTTCTATGCCGGTGCTAATTCCGTCGGTCGTGGCGACGCGAAAAATCGTCAGTGCTTCGGTAGCAGGCGTAGGTGTAGGAGGCGTGGGTGTAGGAGGCGTGGGCGTAGGAGGTGTGAGAGGTGTAGGGCTAACAGAAGTGCTGCCGGAGTTACGGCTGCTAACCGCTTTTCTTCTCCTGATAACCGCGATAATGGTCCTCACATTCGAGTTCGTGCTTGAAGATTAATTTGAATAAAGATAAAAAGAAGAATAAATTGGCGAAGAAGTAACGAAGTAACCTAAAGTGGTCTTAAGGGGTTTGGGGTCGTAGATCCCTGAGACAGGGTGCGACCTGAATAAACAGGTCATAAAGGAGGGAATAGCAGCTAAAAAATGCTGATATTGAGATAACAAATGAATATATGCATGGTATTGGGGAGTTTTTTTCCACCTGACATTCGTGTTGAGAAGGAAGCCAGAGCTTTAATCAGTGCAGGACACAGAATATTTCTTCTTTCATTGGGGAAAAAAAGTATGCCAGCAGTAGAAGACATTAAAGGTATAAATGTTATTCGTGTTTTCCCTGCTGAGAGCTTTCTAAACAGAATGCGGAGATTTCTTTGGTTTAACATATTTTTTGACGACTCTTTCTGGAAAAGAAGTTTGGAGGGGGTTATTAAACAATATAAAATCGAGATTGTCCACGTTCATGATTTGCCGATGGTGAAAACCGCAACAACTGTTGCCAAAAAGTTCGATATTCCTATAATTGCTGATTTACATGAAAATTACCCAGAGGGAATGAGGGCTTGGAGAAAGGTAAAGATGAGTTGGAAGAGTAAAATCTTTAATCTGATTTCGCCTGTGTGGAGGTGGAAGCGATTAGAGCGGTCGGTGCTCCAGCACGTGGATAGAATAATTGCCGTGGTTGAGGAGTCAAAGGAGCATTACATTAATGATTGTGGAGTGCCCCCTGAAAAGATAACTGTGGTGATGAATGCTGAAGACTTGGAAGATTTTGGCAATTTAGAAATAGATGAATCTTTAGTTAGAAAATATAAAAATAACTTCGTCATTTCCTACATTGGCGGTTTTGGACCTCACAGGGGAATGGACACCGCGATTAAAGCAATGCCTGATGTTGTAGAAGAAATACCAGATGCAAGGTTGCTTCTGGTCGGTGGAAAGGGCTCGGAAGAATATGAAGAAGAGTTGAAGAAATTGTGCAAAGAGTTGAAAGTCGAAAACAATGTTGAATTTACTGGCTGGGTTGATTTTCGTCTGGTTCCTTCTTTTACCGCTTTGAGTGATGTTTGCCTTGTGCCGCATCATGCAAGTGGGCACACGAATACAACCATTCCTCACAAACTATTATCCCTCTGCAATATTTCTTATGACCAACTATTTCAAGTCGAGAGATTTGAATCCGCCAAAAGTAACTTCTATTATAACTTCATCCGAAACTTTACTGCCAGAACATAGAACAGAGATAGAAAATTTCTGGGGTTGCAAAGTATATGATTGGTATGGCTTAGGCGAAAGAGTCGCAGCCATAGGCGAATGTGAAGACGGCGGATTTCATATAAACCTTGAATATGGCATTGTTGAGTTTAAAGATGTTAGTGGAAGCAACCAAAAAGAGATAATCGCGACCAGTTTTTGGAATTTTGCTATGCCTCTTATCAGATACTCTACCAGAGACCTTATAACTCCTTCAACCAACAGCAAGTGTTCCTGCGGTAGAAGTTTACTCACCGATCGCCTAACGCACACCCAACATCCAAAATCTTTATCTTCTTTTTCGTCGGCAGTATTGTCTTCAATATTTTGATGTAGCGGTCGTATCTGAATTTCTGTGAGCCACGCCAGTGGTGTCCCCAGCGGTCACCTTCTTCTCCAATATTCTTAAACATAGATTCAGCCACGCCAGTGGTGTCCCCAGCGGTCACCTTCTTCTCCAATATTCTTAAACATAGATTCAAACCATTCTTTAGTGCCCCCTTTCTCTCCCAAATCTTTGATATTAGATCTCTGATGTTTAGACATTTTTTTGACCCAATTTTCATGCTAACAGCTTGAAACTAACAACCATTGTATAAATTATAGTACTCCTCCATCTTTTTCTCGAACAATAACACATAATAAATCTCCAAAGTCTTGTCTTTAAATATAGATTCAGTAATTAGATATTCCCAATCACAATTGGATAATAATTCCTTGATATAATCTTCGTCTCGTGAATCAATTTTAGATTCTGATTTTGTTTTTTGGTTTGGAGAAATATGTCTAACTATAGATTCAAATAAGGATCCAAATGGATGCTTTCTATCTACTCTATATTTATAAAAAAATTTTTCTATTGTTTTACCTGTATTTTCTATTGGAACTTTACGGAAGTAACTATCTTTCTTGTTCAGATCGTAATTGAGTTTGGCGTTGAATTTCGTTGAATAGTCTATTGAAAGAGCATAATTAAAAAAATCATTTTCATAAAAAGGAGATAAGAAATATTCATTATAATTCCTACCAACATAGCAATGATCATTCATATAACCATATATTCGATTTTCTATGACATAACGCTCAAATTGTTTTATATTATCTGTTGAATCATATTTTCCTTTAATTGTTTCATAATTATACTCAATTTCCCTCTTGATGTTGTTTACTATATTTAAAGGCCAATTAAGGCGATTTATCTTTGAGATGTAATAGTCGCTTGGCTTAACCATAGATGAAAACGTTCTCAAAAGGAATAATGTAATTTCATTAGGTAGAAAGTTAGAACTAATTAGCTCCATCTTCCTAAAAATATTTTTAGAGCCACCAATTAAAAAATCAAGTTTTGTAGCTGCCATAATTGTATCACCAACTGTACCTTCTGTGAAGATACTGGAGGGATCAAAAGATTTATGAAAATCAACTAAATGAAGGTCTCCTTGTAATCTTTTTGTTTCTTGTATATCTATAAGTTGCTCATATTTCTCGGTCAGTTTTTTGAAATTTTTCTCCTTTTGTTTTTCTCGCCCTATGAGTTTTATTTCTACATTTGGATAATTTTTTTTGAGAGCATTGATTAGATGCCCCGCATGATCCTCAGTCGTGTGTGTATAAGTAGTAACTTTTAAGCTTTTTCTTAATAAATGAGCTAATAAATAGCTTGAATCCGTTCCTCCAGAGAAGCATAGAGATATTTTATATCTTTTATTTACTGGATTAAGCACTTTATCAATTGCATTTAGAAATAAATCCTCAATGTCTTCAAGATACGTTTTGTAATCCACGATTTTATTATCGATGTGGGGTTTATAAAATTTGTGAGTAAGTTTGTTGTTTTTTGGATTAAATGTATATATTGATAAATTATCTAATTATAGATCGTTTTCCTATTAAGAGTATGTTCAAGACTTAATAATTCTGCAATTGCCTCTTTACTGAGACTTATATGATTTTCCTTGGCTACTGGGAAAATAAATTTTATGGCTGGTGCCACACAAAAAATATTTCTGGATCTGTGGTAGTAAAGATCAAAGAGCGTATGGTAAGGTGTTATTATCTGCACAAGTTTCGGAGTTTTAATTACAATATTACCAAAGAAAGGTATTGTCTCAACGAAATTTATTCCGTATTTATTATATAATTTTCCTATAAATTTTGCGCCATCATTAATCTCTTTGTCTTTACCTAAAATATAATCATCAAAAAAGATATGTGTGTTTTCTATTTTTGCATATGGAGTTGGATAAACACCCCAATTGATTAAACCACATAATTCTTTTTTAGAATATTGTTCAAAAATTTGACATTTTGGTTTCCTTTTTAATACATCTTTTAGAACTTTTTTGATGTATGTTTCTATTTCTTCCGCGTTTACATTGTTATAATAAAAAAGGCCTATATTGCTCATTCTTTCACCTCTCTCTGTTGAATATACCACCTATAATAACTCCATCGAGTAATGGAACAAACTGCGCAGCTTATAAAACTTACCCACGCAGCACCCATTGCTCCATATGCCGGTACTAAAAGAATATTCCCCATCAGATTTGATATACCCATAATAAAACTTGTATTTCGTAACTCAGTGCCCCGGGTGTGGGCGCTTAAAAAATTATTATGTGGTAAAGTCAACCCAGAAACTAACCCAGCCAATGCAAGAGGCAATATCAAAGGAACAGTCGGCAAAAAGTTTTCGGTAAATAGCAAAACCACGATAAACTTTCCAAATATCACCAAACCAGCAACACAAGCCGCAAGCCATAGAAAATTATAGTAAATAACTTTTTTAGGTATCCTTTTCATATCAACAAATCCTTTAAATAAACTCCTAGATAAAGCTTGAGAAAGTCCCACCATTGGCGCCGTAATCATCGTCATTGCTAAAGAATAAAATCCCAATTGTGTTGTGTTAACAAAATATGTGATGAAGTGTTGTGTTAACAAAATATGTGATGAAAATTCTGTCTAACTGGTATGTAGACTGGTCTACAATCTGACCTAAATAGAGATGAAATCCATATTCCTTATTCTTTTTCCATATTTCCTTCAAATTTTCTCTTATATTATTGAACAGGGGATGGAACGAATGCATAACAACAAGAACGCTGACAATCGTGCTGAAGATGCTCAATAATATGAAATGGAAAGGTTCAATTTGGATGATTTTCAAAAGCATCAGTGCTCCTAAAAGGTAAACGGCTGTGGGAATCACACTGAAGAGAGACAGCCTCTCGATCTTGTTCATACCTCTCCCGACCTGCGGGACTAACATGCCAAATGGCAGAGCAATTAACAGAAAAGAAGAATATCTCAGAATCCAACCGACATTTGTATTAAAAATATCATCAACAAAAAAACTCAGGAACAGTATAAAAAATGAATAAGATATTCCAATCAAAAAAGCTACAATAACCGAAGCCCCAGCTAATTCTCTCTCTTTTCTTTCATCTTTTGCCTGCGCAATCAGCAACCCACTCGCACTGAAGAATCCAAAACGAAAGAATAAAACAGTAAAAGAAGTAATAGTAAAGAAAAATGCTAAAATTCCATATCCTTCCGGACCTAAAACCCTTGTATTAATAATGCCAGTAAAAACACCTAAAAATAAGGCGGCAATCTGAGAGAGAAATAAGGTAGAAGTTTGCCTTCCAGTTTTCCCCATTAAATCCTTTTTAAATTCATATACTATGCTTTTTGCGTTTACCATCCTGAACCCCAAACCATTCTTTATTTTCACTGGGACCTTCCATCTCCCAGCAGCTTCACATCAAATCCCGCCTTTCCCCATCTTCCCATATCTAAAATATTTCTACAATCAACCACGTTCCGTCTTCTCATCAACCTGAATATCTCCTCCGGCTCAATCTCTTTAAATTCAGAATGATCAGTAATAATCACGATACAATCGCTACCCCCAACCGCATCTTCCAAACTTAAAATTTCATATTCAAATGTTTTGACATAAGGGTCATATATCTTAACATTATATCCCTCATTATCAGCCACTTTTATGAACTTCAACGCAGGCGTCTCCCTCGTATCATCAACATTTCCCTTATATGCGACGCCAAAAACCGTAATCATTGGGTCTCTAACATCTTCTAACATCTCTCTTACAATCTGCAGCACATAGTTCAGCATAGAATCGTTGATCTCTCTTGCCAGTGAAATCATCCTGCATTTGGTCGAATTCTCAGTTAAGAACCAAGGGTCAATCGCAATGCAGTGTCCTCCTACACCCGGACCTGGGTTGAGAATGTTTACCCGTGGGTGCTTGTTCGCTAATTCTATAGCCCCCCTTATATTTATCCCGCTCTCATCTGCCATCTGTGCAAACTCGTTAGCTAAAGCAATGTTTGCATCTCTATAAGTATTCTCCATCAACTTTACAAATTCTGCTGTTCTTATGTCAGTTAAATACAACTTTCCCGTGACAAAAGACGAATACAAATCCCTTGCAAGTTCTCCGGATTTTTTATCAAATCCACCGATTATTCTGTCGTTGTGTATCATCTCGTAGACGGTGTTTCCAGGTATAGCCCTCTCAGGACAATGAACAAAATAAAATTCCCCTACTTTTAATCCTCTCCTCTCCAGTATAGGAATTACCAGTCTTTCACTGGTACCTGGGGGGACCGTTGACTCAAGAATTACAAGATTCTCTTTATTCAGGTGAGGGTAAATCATCTCTGCTGCAGATCTTACATATTTCAAATCCGCAACTTTTACCGCCTTCTCCAGGGGCGTTGGAACTGCAATTAAAAATACATCCGCAGCCTCAACCTCTGTTTTAGCAACAACATTCTTTTTTGTTTTCTCAAATAAATCATCGATTTCCGGCTCATCAAATGGGCTTTCTCCTCTGTTTATCTTCTCCACAACTTTTTCACTTATGTCAACGCCAATCACTTCATACTGTTGAGCAAATAGTAACGCGGTTGGCAACCCAATGTAACCTAATCCAAGCACACAGATCTTCATCGTCATTGTTTCCCTCTTCCCCGCTCCTTTAAAATCTTGATTATCCGCCTCCCAGCTTCGCCGTCTCCAAAAGGATTTTTCCAATTCTTTTCTCTATTATTTATCATTAATTTAGCACATTCTAAAACTTCTTCAGGATTTGTTCCAGCTAGGATATTCGCACCCACCTCAAGAGTTTCAGGTCTCTCTGTATTATCTCGCAAAGTAACACAAGGAACCTTCAATACGCAGGACTCTTCTTGAAGACCTCCGGAATCAGTTAAAACCAACCTTGCATTTGCCTCTAACTGTAGAAAATCCAGATAGCCTGCAGGCTTAACTAACCTTACCCCTTCTGGAATTTTTAGCCGAAACTCTTCTAACTTTTTCTCTGTTCTCGGATGAATCGGATAAATTATAACAAAGCCAAACTCTTTGTGCACTAAATCCAATCCCTTTAGAATCTGCCCTAACCTCTTTTTATCGTCTACGTTTTCTTGTCTGTGTGTAGTGACGAGTAAGAATTCCCTACTTTTTAAGTTCAATCGGTCTAAAATCCTTGATTTCTCTTTGCCTATTTCCAAATTCTGAAAGACCGCGTCTACTACTGTGTTCCCGGTAATGAAAATTTTGTTTGCGTCAATTCCTTCTTTTATTAGATTCTCTCTCGACTTTTCAGTCGGTGCGAACAACAAATCCGAAACATGATCAGCTACAACTCTGTTTATTTCCTCTGGCATATTTCTGTCATAACTCCTTAAACCCGCCTCAATATGCCCCACTTTGATGTGCAACTTCACCGCCGCCAGAGCACCCGCCAATGTTGAGTTCGTGTCTCCGTAAACAAGAACAATCTCGGGCTTCTCTCTAACCAAAACTTTTTCAATCCGCTTCAGCCCCTCGCCTGTCTGGTAGCCGTGCGAGCCCGAGCCGACGCCGAGATAATAATCAGGCTTCGGAATCTTCAACCTTCGGAATCTTCAACTCCTCAAAGAATAGTTTTGAGAGGTTGTAGTCGTAGTGCTGCCCTGTGTGTAAGCAGACATTCTTTATTCTTCCGCTGCTCGCTTTTAAGACTGGTGCTAATTTTATGAACTGCGGTCTGTTTCCAGTTATATGCAGTATTTTCATTTTGTTACACCCTCACACACTTACTACAATCCAACCCTTTTTCTCTTACATAATTCCAAAGAAAAATGATAACATTCAGTACCTCTTCCTGTAAATCTCATCGTGATGTCCCAAATCGAGGAATCTAACCATCTTACCTTCCTCTTCTATTTCAAAGACTAAAAAAAAGGACTTCTCCAAACGAACTCGCCTCAAACCCTTTAAATCATACCTTAACGGTTTGTAATGGTAGGGATTTTCTATTATCGCTTCTACACTCTTCATTACTACATCGTAGAGTTTTTTAAATCTTCAATATTCGAGAATGTTTCGAAATCTCCTTCTTTCCTTATCTCCTCTAACTTCTCCAAATACTCCTCTTTTACCTCGTAGAACGCGTCGGTGTGCATTTCAACAAGTGTCTCAAGCATCCCCTCCAACCCTTCTACTCTTCCCTTAAGGCTTTTCACATCTTCTAATACCTGCCTCATCATTCCCCTCTCTTCTAGTTCCATCATTTCAAACACCTAATCTTATTTTGGCAGCCACATATTTAAAGGATGCAAGAAAGGTAATGCCGACATCAAATGCGAATTTCTTGAGGGGTTGTATAATTATCTCTTTTTATTCTTGTGTTCTCTGACAGCGCTCTCACACACCTCCGCAACTCTTCTCGCAACACTCTCCCAACTACGATTCTTTACCACATATTCTCTCCCCCTCCTTCCCATCTCTTCCCTCAACTTCTTATCTTTCAGGAGTTTTATTATTGCTTCTGCTAATTCCTCGGGATTCTCCGGTTCAACTAATATTCCTGCGTTCTGCTCTTCTAAAATCTCAAATCCACTTATTCTACTCGCGATCACAGGTTTTTTACAAGCCATATATTCACACAACTTTAAGGGGGAGTATCCAGATTTTAAAGGTTTTTTAGGAACAACACACACATCACACGCATTAATATGTAGAGGGACTTTCTCATAAGGCACAGCACCAGTGAAGATAAACTTCTCGGAGACGCCAATTTGCTCACTAAGCTCTGTTAATTCTTTCCTTAAGGAACCATCACCAACCATCAAGAACCGGGTGTTAGGATAATTTCCCAATATATATGGAGCACTTCTTATAAAATAATCAATTCCCTGATAGGCAGCAAAAGTACCACTATAGCATATATAATAATAATTTTTTTCAAGATTTAGTTTCTTCCTTGCTTCTGTGATAGAGATTGGCTTAAACAACTCCGTGTTTGCTCCGTTTTGAATTTCTACCATCTTATCTTCAGGAATCCCATAATCTCTTTGGAGAGTCTCTTTCAGTCTTGATGTAACAACAATAATTTTATCGGCTCTTGGCAAAGTGAATCTCTCTATTTTGTCAATAATATGTAATGAGATGCCCTTTGCTCGCCCGGCAATTTCCATTTCGTCCACGACTATGCCATTCACTTCTTTGACCACAGGGATTTTAAAAAATTTAGCTAGGAAGTAGCCACTGTTAAATAAAGTGTGACGTATATAAGCCACATCAGGCATCGATTTCTGCCGCATTATTACAACAAAACCAATAAGAAAAATACGAAGATGAGCCAAGAAATATAGAAGTAACCAGAATATTGGTGAAGTCTCCCCTAACCGCTCTAATATTGATGACTTCGTCTCAACGACGATTTCCTCTTCAGATTCCGGACGATCGGTATTTAAGTATATTAAATTATGCCCTTCTTTAAGCAGCGATGTCAGCACTTCATAAATATGAACGGATTCAGTTCCCAATCTCCTGGTTTTTAAAACACCATAATAAAAAATGTTCATTCTTTTCATCGCCACACCTCCGAGCCACCGTTATCATAAATCCTGCTTTTATCGGCAAATACATCCGAATAGTCCGTCAGATTACACTCCTTTGATTCACATAATACTTTCCCTTTTTTTATATTACGATACCCTAAATAGACATTGCCACCAATATTTTTATGCCCGCAGAACGAGTAAATGGCAATTTCTGGAATGAATGTAACTTCTTCATTATATAATCTCATCCCCCCCCAGCCATCTACATATATTTTTGGATTATCCCGGTTCATAAAATCTCTTAACCAGCTCGCACTGTAACTCTCCTGATCGTGAATGTACAATGTATTGTAATTATCTCCATCAGTGCTTAAGGTTATCTCTCGTGGAATACCGAATATCGCAAACATTGCTCCCGTGACGCACAAGAATAGCGGTATCAGAACCAGTAATATAATTAAATACACCCCCGGAGTCGCCAGAGTCTGTTCAGGTTTGTTGTGAGTTTGTTTAGACTTGTTATTTCGTAAGCGAGTTGAGCGAGTTAGAAAAAGTTGATATAATTTTCCTAAAGTTTCTTTCAGCATCAAACATCCTAAAACGAACACAACAGATAAAATCACCAACAGCATCGAGTATGTGCGCTTTATGTCATACCCCTCTGAAACATAAGGAAGTGCAACCATAATCACAAGTATTCCAGTACACATCAATGTCAGCACTAAATGTTCAATTGAAAATTTTGTCTTTAAAAAATCTGGTTTCAAATGCTCTTCTTCTCGCTCCGGAATCGCGATCATACTCTTATATTTCGTGAGCATACTGATAACTCCAGCACCTATGAGAAGGAATGAAATCCATGTAACCACAAACTCTATTTTATAAGGAATAGCGGTCCTAATATTTTCGCCGTACAGAATACCCTCTCCAAGCATTGCCTGTGTTCTTTCGCATCTCGATTCAAAGAGAAAGAAGTTATGCAAGTTCTTAAAAGTTGCGTCTACGAACCCCACTCCTTCATTAAACGCTTCTTCTGTTACCTGCGAATACCAGAAGAAGACTATGCCAAAGAATAGCAGAACCAGCGTTAAACTTATGCTCTTCTTAATTGTGAACCGTTTTGACAATATCTCGATTAAGAACCAGCTAAAAAGCATTATAAAGAAGAAGATATAGGTGGTTGCATAATGGGAGACGATGCACGACGCCATAAAGACGATGAATAAAATCCTCTTTCTCAGCGGATCTATCCCATCACTTAAGAAGACTAACATCGCAAATCCAAAGAATAAAAACGCAGTATTTGTGCGCGGGCTGTATGCAGTATCTAAAAAAATATCTTGAGATATGAAGAAAAATGAAGCCAAAAACGCGTATAATTCTCCTACATATTTCTTTGATATTAAAAATACTATCAATGGTGCAACTGAAAGCAGTAATGAATAAAAAATTTTATAAAAATATACGCTATTACTTACATTCAAAAAAGATTGGTATATTGAAGGTAATAATGAAATGGCTAAACATGCATCTAAAGTGGAATGTCCAAGAACATACCAATGCAAATTACTAAATATCACTCTGAAAAAATGATATTCCTTATGTACATCCATCCCTAAGATATAATTCGATCTTAATGACAACAGTAGTAAAAGAGAGATGCTAATTAAAAATATTACAACAGGATAAAGTCTTTTTGGAAATTTGTGATTGAAAATGCAGACAAAAACGACATAAATTGGAATTAAAAATAACAAGAACACCAAAATTGAATTGTTTTTTGTAATATTCATCAAATGCATTCCAAATACGCTCAATCCTGGAAATAAGATTGGAACGATTAAAAATGCCTTCTCTGCTGCAGTTAAATGAATATTCTCTAACGTTACTACATTTTCACCGTTTATTTTATATCCAAGAATAGACAGCAAAATCAAGGCACTACTAAACGATACCACCATCGAGACTGTTGAGAGTGGTGTTAAATAGCCAAGACTGTAATATAATTTATCTATGATTAGTCCGAAAAATGTTAGGAATGAAATACTGAGTCCTACACTCAACACAACTTTTTCTAAAATTTCTATATTGTTTAATTTTAGAATAACAAGAATAAGTGCGCCGGGTAGTATGGTGAAACAGAGAAATCCGAAAATCTGTCTCAAAAAAGGGATGTTTAAAAGTATTGTGATGTCTGTTAAGAGGATTATTGTTATTATAACTGCAAACCATTCTTTAGCTCCAAACTTCAATTTTATTTTGTAATAAAAACCTTTTTTCATAGTTTTCCCTGTATCCAAAAACATCCCTCCATCTTATCTTAAAACGTGGCATCATACCTTAGCTTAAATCATCCAAGTAAAAAAATTTCTTTACTAACGTTTTTTCCTTCTTAACCTATTCACTCCCTTTCACATACCACTTAATATATCTCCTCACGCCTTCCTCAAAATCCACTTTTGGCCACCAGCCCAGTTCCTTTTTAGCCTTCTCTGCTGAAACGGTCTTGCCCTCGAAGTCACCCGGTCTTTCTTCTTTATATTCTATCTTCACTTCCTTTACTTCCTTCACTTCCTTTCCTTCCTTCTCATCCCCTACCAACTTCTTCACCGTCTCCGCAACCTCTCTCACTGTTATCGGGCGCATTCCCTCTAAATTGTATGTCTGGTTCTCTGCGGCGCCTTTCAGCGCGGCAACATTTCCCTCTGCCAAGTCCTCTACATAAATGAAATTCCTGTACTGCGAGCCATCGCCGAAAATCGTTAACGGTTCGCCGTTCAATGCCTTCCTGACAAATATCGCAACGACTGTTCCGCCTCTCGCTCTCGGTCCGTAGGGAATGCCATATCGCAGGATTGTGAAATTCTGATTGTATAATCGCTTGTAGCTCTGGCAGTATAATTCCGCGGCAACCTTTGACGAAGTATATACGTGGTCTGCTTTTTCGATGTGCAACGGTGTGCTTTCGTCTACCGCTTTTTCTGAGGACAACCCGTAGACCCAGACCGTGCTCGCGAGAATAACTCGTCCGATTTCGTTTCTCCTCGCCGCTTCCAGCACATTCGCCACACCTAAAATATTTATCTCTCCTGCTTCAACCGGATTTTTGTAGACATCGTTCACATCCGCCATCGCCGCCAGCAGATAGACCGCATCAAAATTCCCGGTTAATGCAACCGCAGTCTTCGAGAGGTCGGTAATATCTATGTAGAGGTGTCTAACATCTTCTCTGTGCGGTTTCATAATGTCAAACACCGTGACCTCGTGCTCCTGCTCGATCAGTTTATCCACGATATGCGAGCCAATAAATCCTGACCCGCCTATTACTCCTATCTTCATTTTAGTTTAACACCTCCTTGAACAAAATAAATGCCTCTGCTAATTTTCTGTTACATTCCATACCTCTCATTTTAGCAAATGTTTTAAACCCTTCTTCGGAGCGAGGATTTGGATATTCCCTGGTTTCTGTCTCATAATATAACATAGCTTTTATTTTGTTGTTTAACAATTCTTCTGTTAGTTCTATATAAAGGTTAGGTGCAAAATGAATAGTTGAAGAAGGAACCTCGTATACTAATATTTTATCAATATTTCTGCATGCTACTCTACAAGCCTGATAAACTGCTCTGTGGTCTTGATTGCTGTCATTTTCGTTTGGAATATACGCTATATCTGGCTTCACCGTGGTTACCACATCCTCAATCGCTATTATACTCTTTATCAAACTTTCATCTAAATGCTCATCTCTCAATCCACAAAAGAAATATTTCTCTATCCCAAGTAGTTCCTTAACTTTTTGTGCGCTTTTTTTGGTTTGGGCAGTATAAATATCGTCAATCTTATGACCCAAGACCCTGTTGGCAACAACATTAACAAACACTGCATCTCCCCTCTCTTTGTGCCATTGAATTGCTCCACCCGTACCTAACAACTTCATCATCTGCATGTGGAGCGATTATTAAAACTTTCATACTAATCCCCTTTTGTACCCTTTCAATGCTTCAACTTTTTTGGTTACAGTGATATTTCCTCTCTCAGCGAATACTCTTTGGGCTTCCTTCTTCATCCTAAATAATAAATTTTCACACCACTCCTTGCTTTGAACATATAATGTGGATGACATATAATGTTCCATAAACGTCTCTACATCTGGAAAAACTATTGGATTCACAAATAGCTCAAGAGATAAATTGCAGAATATCTTTTTTGCTACCGGTAGGACCTCTTTTCTCAAATCAGATGAACCGGGTTGGTATTGTGGTGGAATATATTTCGCAACTCGATAGTGCATCTCTACCATCTCTCTCGAGGTATCATCAGGAGGACTTGCAATTAAAAAACGCCCATATGGCTTTAATACCTGTTTAATCTCTGTCATTACTTCTTTCTCATTCATATAATATATGGCAAAATTGCAGGTCACAACATCAAAAGTATTCTCTTTGAAAGGGATATTCTCACCATTCTCTCTTATTAGAACAAAATCTTTACCTGGAGCAAATTCTTTTATCCTTTTCTTTGCCTCTCTCAGCAGAGACTCTGATAGATCTATACCTACTATGTTATTTGTAACTTGGGAATACGCAAGGATTTGACTGCCGTTTCCGCAACCTATGTCAAGAACTTTCTCTCCTTGTTGGAGTTTGAGTTTCTTCAATAGCCATTGATTAAAATCATTAGTGCCGTATTTTTCTATTAGATTTATTCTCGATACCAAATCCTTTTTATCCTTATAAAGCTCGCTTCCATCTCGGCGTTTTTTATCTAACATAGTGCCTCCTTCAAAGAGTCCACAACATACTTCGCCTGTTCCTCGGTCATCGTTGCAAACACCGGCAAGCAGACCTGCCTCTTGCAAACATCCTCAGCAACCGGAAACACCCCCTCTGTAAAACCATACAAATCCTTGAATATCGGCTGCAAGTGGCAGGGCAGTTCGTAAACCTCTCCGCTTAAACCTACCTCATATTTCTCTTTAAGTTCTCTTTTAAGCTCCGCCCTCTCAATCTCAATGCCCTCGTCCAGCATAACCACATACTTGTAGTAGTTCGACTTCACTTCAGGAGGGATTTTTATCGGCGTTACACCCCCTCCTCCCCTCTCATTCAGTTCTTCATCGTATATTTTTGCGATCTTTCTTCTATCCGCGATGAACGCCTCAAGCCGAGCAAACTGCGACAGACCTACCGCGGCGTGAATCTCACTCAGCCGCCAGTTGTAGCCCATCTCTGTATGCACATTGCCAAAGAATCCTGCTTTGCCCTGGTCTCTGAAGACTAACGCCCGCTCGTAAATCTTTTTGTCGTCTGTCGTGATCATTCCACCCTCGCCGGATGTCATCACTTTCGTTGGGTAAAAGGAGAACGCGGCTGCCTCTCCGAACCCTCCTGCCATTTTTCCGTCCAGCGTGCTCCCGTGTGCGTGCGCGGCATCCTCGATTAGAAAAAGATTGTGGTCTTCGCATATTTCCTGAATCTCTTTTATCTGCGGTGGCACGACGCCTCCAATATGCACAACGATAACACCTTTTGTATCTTTTTTTATATTCTCCTTAACGCTCTCAGGGTCAATGCAAAGGTTCTCGGTAACATCCGAAAATATGACTTCTCCACCTGCGTGTACGACCGATGCAGGCGTCGCAAAGAAGGTGTTCGTTGGCACAATCACCGAATGCCCTTTCACATCTAACGCCCTCAAAGGTATTTCCAACGCACTCGTTCCGCTGTTCACCGCAACTGCATATTTCGTGCCCACATACGCTGCGAATCGCTCCTCAAATTCTCTCGTGTATTTCCCAAGCGTCAGTTGCCCGCTTTCGAGAATCTCGTCTACTTGCTTCAACAAATCCTTCCTTTCTTCCTCAGGAAAGTATATCTTCGCTGCTGGTATTTTCATTTTCTCTCCTCTCTCTTCCTCTCCTCTCTCTTTCTCTACTCTCTCTTTCGCCATTCTCCAACTCTAAAACCGCCGCTATTTCTTCTATAAAATCATAAAAGTCTTGAAGGTTCTCTTTTAATATCTCAAATCCAAGTTCATCATCTATTTTCCCATATCTGTGCACGACTATGTTTCTAAAGCCTTTCATCAGCCTGATCTTCTCTTTTATTTCCTCACTCAAAATATTGTTCTTAACCAGATTCTCTACGATCTCTTCATCGTCACCTGGAATTCCAAGTTCAAGGTCTGTGTTAATGACGGCACAAATATCAAAAACATCTTCGATTGCAAATTCTGTCCTCTTGTAGATTCCGTCTTTTAACAATCCCATCTCTGAGAATTCCTCAAAAGTTTCTGGCAAATGCTCCTCTACCAACCCAACACACTCCTCTATTTCTTTTATCTTTGTTCTGATAACCGCCCTCCTCATTTTATCGCCTTTTCCCTGATATAATCGTAAAATCTGTATTTAAACGCTTCAAAATCCTTTATCGTCTCGGTAGCCGTTTCATATAAAAACCGCTTATCCTCGCAGTAAATTTCTCTTCCCTTCAAGACCTCAACTCTTACATAAAGAGGGAGTTGCTGAAAAATCTGAATATCATAAACATCATCGAAGAGTTCTGAAAGGAGTTTTAACCTGAATCTTGAGGACTCCTTTTGTCCTCCCTCATAATATATGCAGAAGTCAATATCTGAGCCCTCAACCATCTGCCCCCTTGCTGCTGAGCCATACAAGAAGATGAATTTCACCTTCTCAAATCCCGCTACATTCTTTATTCTTTGCAGCATAATCTTACTATCTTTTTCAAGGTGGCGTATCTTCGCTGCTGGTATTTTCATTTTCTCTCCTCTCTCTTCCTCTCCTCTCTCTTCCTCTCCTCTCTCTTTCTCTATTCTCTAACCTTTTCCGCTTCGACATAATACAAATGACACCTCTTCGTCGCATAAGTATCTAACAACTTATTAACCTCCCTTGCAAACCAAACAGGAATAAACTTCCCTTTAAAACCCCTGAATAAACTAATTGGCGTGACCAGCCCTACTCCTCGCCTGTAAACCGCCCGAAATCCCGCCTCTTCTACGAGGTGCTCGAATTGTTCGGGCGTGTAATCGAAGATGAAATCATTTTGCCAGCCTCTAAGTTTTACATAAGTACTATGAAGAGAATTTCTATTTGACATATTAATCAAAATTAATGGAGATACCTTAACTATTTTTGATAAGAAGTTCACTAATTCCGTTTCATTAAGTAAAGGGGCAAACTCAATGCAGGTAACTAAGTCGAACGTTTCGTCCAAATCAACATTGCGAACATCCTCTGCTATAACCTTAACACTGGGAAACTTTATTTTTAACTCGGTAACGAACTCTTCGTTAAACTCTACTGCCGTAACATCGTAGCCCTTCTCCAGAAGATAAGAGACGATTCTGCCGTGTCCAGAGCCGATGTCCAACGCCTTCTTTCCTTCGCCCGGCGGTATTCTCTCTTTAACCAGTTCGTTCAAACTCTCAAAGACCACATTCCTGATGTCCTTCGGATTCTCCCACCACTCAGAGTAATATTTCTTTATCTCTTTCGCTTCAACATCCATTCCCTTTTTACCTCATCAATTCATCTAACGAATCCCTGCACTTCCTTACCATCACCTCATAAGAATATTCCTCTTCTATAAGATTCCTCGCATTCTTCACGATTTCCTCAAGGTTTGGATGCTCCAATGCTCGTATAACATTTTTCGCAATGCATTCTGGCGAATTATCTTCTAAAATAAAACCCGTTTCTCCGTCTTTTATTACATCTGGTATTGATCCAACCGGTGTTGCGAGCACGACTGCACCACAAGCCATTCCCTCTTGGACAATTGCTGGAAGTCCTTCTGAATACGAAGGCAGTAGAATCAATTTCAACTCATTCAGATAATTTGGGAGCTCGTTATGAGGAATCCATCCTGTAAATTTAACTTTATCATAAGATCCATTGTTCTTTAATTCCTCATTTATTTCATCAAATAACGGCCCGTCGCCGCCAATTAAAAATTCTAAATCACTCTTCTCTTTTAATATCAACGGAATCGCCTTTGCAAAATTTAACACCCCTTTCTCTATCGATAAACGACTAATGTATCCAATTAAGTTCTTTTTGTTTTTTAAATCTTCCTTTATTTTGAAATTATCAAGATCTATGTACATTGCACCGTTAATTGAAATTTTATGCCTATATCTATTTAGTCCTGTGAACGAAATAATGTTCTTTGTTTCTATATCAATTCGATCTGCAAGAGAGAAATTAATCAGTTCTAAAATTCTAAAAATATGCCGCATAATTCTACCTATGCCAAATAACATCTTATCATATTGTAGTTCAGCACCTTTTGACGCAGGTCCAGTTACAAATAAAACTGTTTTTTTCCCCAGTAACTTCGCAGCTAGCATTGGTAATAGATCCAAGCGAGTTCCTATATAAAAGTATACAATATCAATATCGTTTGATATTTTGCTTATATTTAAAGAGATTCTCAACTGAATTAATATCTCTTTGAAAATTTTACTCAATATTAACTCGTTTATTTTTCTATTATATTTTATCTCTATTATTTTTATGTGTGTATTATTGGTATTATTATAAAAAAACTTCCCTGTAATTGCAAATAATTTGATAGACGATGGAAGGAGATAATCTATAAAATTTCCCAAGATTGTCTGTACGACAGGGGTACCAGTGGGATGTGTTACCACACAGATGTTGGGTTTATTTTTCGAAGTTTTCGTCTTCTTCATATTCTTCTTGCTTTTCTAATGAGTAGAAGAACTGAAACAATAAAAGCCGAGGTATTTATCAACGCAAATAAAATGACAAATAAACCTAATAATCTGAAGATTACCGCTAATAATAGCATTGGCAGAACGAGTCCTGTTATGTTATAAAAATTAACGGCTAGCACATTAAAGAAACTGGAAGGAGCGCCGAGGACATCTTCTCTTCCAATAAATCTATTCTCTGAAAAAAGTTTCTGAAACATACATCCAAGAAGACGTGGAAAAATGTAACCCAATGAAGACCAGCATCCTAAGAATAGAAAAACACTTTTATCAATATTAGTCAAAATGAACACAGAGCTTAAGTTTATCCACTGCTCAGAGTGATTAAAAACCCCTATGCCTGCACAGCTGAATAAAAGCACACTCATAGTTGTATCAACTACATTATCTAATAATGCTCCATATTTGCTGCAGGTATTGGTGCATCTCGCCATGTTACCGTCTACCGAATCAAGTAAATCATAAAAATTAATCAATAAAGCTCCTATAATCATACCCTTATAAGTGTTAAAGGCTAATAACATGCATCCTATACTTCCAATTATTAATGAAAAATATGATATATTGTTAGCAGAGATGCCTAATCTTAAGAATAACCAGGTTAAATAGTATGAACTTGGTCTTATTATACGACGAACCCACAGATTATATTTTTCAAACTTCTTTTTTTCTTTTGGGAATTGAGACCGAATATCTTCAACGGTTAACTTTTTTCTGTTCAATTTTCTTCTATTTTTATTCATATTTTTTATTATATCTCCTATACTAACTAACGGCAAGCCTCGCCCTTCAGGGCGGGGGTCCGTGACACATTTTTATAGACGCGATATTCCCTCATATCAGATAAGAATCCAAAACATTTTACAAAATCACGCGCATCAAGATTCAACGGGATTCCGAAATCCTCAATCATTACCATAAACTTTCGTTTAGATACTCCAGCGATCTCTGCCGCTTTCCCTAAAGATACAGCGCCCTCTGTATATTCCCTCATCGCCTTTCTTACTCTATATTCATTTATGATCTTCATGATAGACATATATGCCAAATCCTTCATCGAGATGTCAATCTCCTTCGCTATCTCCTTCAACCATTTGTCATCTTCCGCTTTAAGATCTATTTTCAGCATTTTTTAATACCTCCTTCGCTTTATTTATCACCTCATCTCTTAAAACCCTTCTCAACTTCTCTAATAATTTATAAGCCATATCTTTATTAATCTTTTCTATCAGGCATAGATCGACTACAATGTTTGCTGAAGAGATATATTTTAGATTAAAACGATTCATCACCTGATATACCTTTGAATCATCTATCAGCACAAAGCAATCTTTTTTCTCTATCGCATAGGCAATAATCTCTATTTCACCAGAAGATATGCTAATTTCATGTTTAATCTTTTCTTGTATCTTTTTTGGTGTGATAATCTGGATAACTCCTTTATTCGAAACCCTCTCGAATAAATTTGCATCCTCTGCAAACCCCTTTCCTTCCAATATCTCATTACTAACCTTTGGTGTCACACATACATAAAAATTCTCAATCAAATAGGTGGTAAGATCCACCCTAAACAAGTTTATCCATGAAGATGTATCGATTATAATCTTTGGCTTTTGCATTTTATCGGGTAGAGACCTATAAAGCTCGCTTTATCTTTGTTCTGATAATCGCCTTCCTTATTCCCGATTTCCTCATTTTATCGCCTTTTCTCTAACCTGATATAATCATAAAACCTGTATTTAAACGCTTCAAAACCCTTTATCGTCTCAGTAGCCGTTTCATATTACATATTTATTCCCCTTCCAAAGATTCTTCATTCCACCTCCTTCAAATAATACTCCCTCCTCCGCCTCTCGACAACCTCACCGATCAAATACTTTATAAGCCTCGGATTCAACATCTTCACCATCTGCACACCCGCACTTCTTCTAAACCTCCGTTCACCCATCTTCTCTAAAATCTCTTTAGCCACCGTTGACGCACTGTATCGGTGTGGCATCTTGAACTCATTTTCCAGAACTCGTCCTGCCTCTCTTTTCTCGTAGCCCAATCTCCCCAAAACATACTCAAGTTTTTCAGGAATTACACCGTGTGCCGCTTCGTGAAGAGAGGCGGTAATTGAAACGAACGATTTTGCAGCCGCAGTGATTTTGTTTTCCTTCAATACCGCAACGAACTCGTCAATCTCGCCCTCGTTCATCCTCGCGAGCGTGTAGAGAAAAGAGTAATATTCGCCAAGCAGATACAAATATTCTGTGAGTGAATGAATAATCACTATTCCCAAATCGAGTTCAGGCGTCGGCGTCTTAACCCTTACCTCCGCCCCTGACTGTATTTTTCTGTTAATTACGCGTCCTCTGAACTTGTCCTTGTCCATATAAATGAGATGACTCAACTCCAACTGCCACTGCAGGTCTATAATTATCTTCGCATCTCGGTCAATGAGGTCGGGGATTGTCGAGCCGCTCACTACTGCTCCTTCTTTGTCTTTGTAGCCTGCCTCGTGAAAGATTTCGTAGGATTTCTTGTAGACGTCGTAATCGTCCAGAATTAGAAGGTCAACATCGCCCGGAACCGCAGCGTAAGGTCTGATCGTCTTGAACACGACATATTCGATGCCCGAAGCATCAAGAGTTCTCGAAATTTTTCCCACCCCTTCCAAAAACTTTAAATACCTCTCCTGCTCTTCATCGTATTTATCTCTTAGTTTATCCAATCTTCCCTGCTGCTTGAGTGCCTTCAGGTAGAGCAGCGAGATTTTGTTCTTGACTGCGAGGTCGTAGAGTTCAAGAGACTCGGTACCGTTAACGAAAGGCGGTTTGTTTGGTAGAAAAGGAGAGCCTATCGTTTTTAGAAGTTTCATTGTTTGGCTCGAGTTTTTAGTGTTTTTAGATTCAAATACCTCTTCTCGCACCCGCTCTTTCAGTTCTGCTAAATCTTTACTCCCGTCCAATCTCTTCATTTTATATTCCTTACCAATCTCTAAATAAACCTTCCTCCGCTCCTTTAAATAGCTTAGGGACGGCGTGTCTTCTTTTCTCTGAAACGCCGTCTCCTCTGGCAAATCAATCAGAAAAACCAAGTCCGGCTCAGGTGCAATCCGAAAACAGTTCTCAATCAAACCCCTCAAATGGCTAAAATCAGCCTCCGCCTCCTCTCTCGGAATATCATTCATCACCGTGTCATAAACATACCTGTCGCAAACAACCGTCCTTCCGAGCCTCTTCGGAAGAATTATCTTGGCAAGGAGCTGGAGAGAATAGTCGAACAGCAAATATTTCTGATAAACTGACGACACTAACGAAAACCTCCTCACCGCATCCCTCTTGGCACTTGAATAATCTTCGTACTCTCTTATGTTCCGCCCGTGCAGAAACAGAAACTTCCCAATCTCCAATGCAGGTCTCGCCAGAAAGGGCTTGTATCTGCCGTAAACATAATTGCATTTCACCCCCCTCCTCTTCATCTCCGCAGCCAAAAACCTTGCCAGCGTCGTCTTGCCAGCACCGTCCATTCCAGTAAAACAAATCAACTTAGCCTTTGCCCTTCTCATTTTCCTTGACGAGTTTTTCATAAATCACCTCCAGCCTCTTCACCACATTCTCCCACGAATACGGCAACACCTTCTCCCTGGTTTTAATCTCCGCCCCGTTTTCAATCTCCTTCACAGCCTTAACAAAATCCCCCTCCCCTTCAGCAAAGACCAAGCCCTCACCTTCCACGAAAACTCTTGGCAGTGCTCCAAATTTAGTGGTGAGAACAGGCAAATTACACGACATCGCCTCTAACACAGAGAGCGGCATTTCTATTGCATTTATCTTATTCTCCGGCGGCGTTGGAAAGACATAACAGTCTGAAAGTGCATAAACCTCCTCCACGTTCTTAAAATAGTTCACCCAAATCTTGCAACCACTCTCTTTGAGACTTCGGTAGAGACGCTTTTCAATCCCTGTCGACCTGCTCCCGATAATCAGAACCTGTCCCTCTTTTCTCCTCGCAATCTCCTTAAAGATTTCAATTCCCCGCCCCTCTTTTATCGAGCCCACATGCAGAATCACAAAATCCCCTTTCTCTTTCCCGTTCTCCACTTTCTCTTTCTCTACGCCATATTTCGCTCGCAACGCCTCTTTAACGCCGTCAGAAACCGGAACAAACCTCTTGAGATCCACACCACCCGGTAAAAACTCAGTCTTGCACCCCAATCCCTTAAACAGCCTCTCACTCTCTTCCGACTGCGTTAGCACCAAATCAGGTTTGAAGAGAGAAAAGATTTTCTTTGATAAGCGGAAAGGGGCGGGATGAGTTGCAGACACTACCATCTTCACTTTCGTCTCCTCCTTCGCATTCACACCCTTGCAATAAAACGCAAGCCCCTTCAAAATCATCAAACTTTTAAGAGACGGGCCATGAACATAATGAATTATTTGAGGTTTAAACGCTCTAATCTCCTTCCAAAAACTTTTAAAAAATATCTTTTTAATATTTAAAGGTAAAACTTGGTGGTGCTTTGAGAGTTCCTCGCTCAAATAAAAACTCGTCTTCCGCATTCCTTCTTCTAAATCTCCTGAATATTCTCCTATTAAACATATTCTCATACTTTTCATCTAGTTCTTCTTTGGCTCATCCTCTGTAAACCCCTTTCCTGTGTTTTTAATCTTTTCATTTGGTTTAATCTTTTCATTTGGCTCTTGAACTTTTCAGATAGCTCTATTTAAGTCATTCTTCCTCTAGATCGCTAAAGAATTTATCAATATCTTTCTCTGTTTTGAGTGTGTAATATCGCCCTGCCTCAAAATCCCTCTCGCTCTCCTCGATACCACTCATCAAATCTTCATCACTCAAAATCTCAAGCTTTGTCCTATTTATTTAAATATTCAAAACCTTCTCATAAACCTTCTCCGTCTCTTCTGCAATCCGCTCCCACGAATAATCTTCAACTTTCTTCCTGCCATTTCTCCCCATCCTTCTTCTTACTTCCTCGTTCTCCAATAAATAAATTATCGCTTCTGCCAACGCTTCCTCGTCCTTTGGCGGAACTAACACACCATTCTCTCCATTTTTTACCACATCAGGAACACCGCCAATCTTAGACGCCACAATCGGGACGCTACAAGCCATCGCCTCTAAATTCACGATTCCAAAGATTTCATGTTTCATCACCGAAGGCAAACAGAAAACATCTGCCGAGTTGTAATAAAACGGTTTCAAACGCTCCTCGACAAATCCTGCAAATTTTACATATTTTCCAAGACCTAACTTTCTCGACAATGCCTCAAGTTCTTCTTTCATTCTACCACTTCCAACGAAGACTAATTTAGTATTTGGAATGTTTTTTATTATTTTTGGCATCGCTTTCAACAAAACATCAGGTCCCTTGTGCGGGCTGAGTGTTCCAACAAATAATATAATCCTGCTGTCAATAGGCAAATCTAACTTCTCCCTGCATTCTTCTTTTGAATAATGAAGGTCAAAATCCTCTATATTTATCCCGTTTGGAATTACAACAATCTTATCTCTGTATTTCCCTAAAAACTGTGATTCATTGATGTAATATTCTGAAGGCGAGATTATGACATCTGCATAAGATAAAATTTTGTCAAGAAGAAATTTGTTGTAAAAATAAACGCTAATTCTTCGAGCAAAACCACCCATATTTTCTTCTAAGTCCCCATGATATGTAACCACAAGCGGAAGTTTCTTCTTTTTTGCACATCTTAGCCCTGCAATGTCTCCTATAGGAACAGAAATATGAGTATGGATGAGGTCAGTAGGATATTTTACAGAATTTTTTAGAAGTCCAAATGAAAATCTTCCGCTTGCAACGCTGAGATTGGTTCCGTATCTGTATATTTTTATATTTTTGTGTTCTTCAATTTCATCTTTAGAATCGGCGGATGTAGTAAAAATCGATATTTCGTGTCCTTCGTGTCCTTTTTCTGCTAAATAAGATGCTAAATTCTCTGCAGCAGCTTCGGCACCACGAACAGTATATTTTTCATCAACTATTTTGCTTCTGTAGGGAAAATGAGTGATAAAATAATTTATTTTCATATTCCCTCTTCATAAACTTTTTCAACCAAACAAACTATCTTTCCCCAATCATACCATTTTGCGCTTTCAATACATTTCCTTTTCATTTCTCTTTTCCTATTCAATGTTACCAATATTCCTTTCCTAATTTCTTTTTCTGAAAGCTCACATACAATCCCATTCTCATTTCTTATAAAATCACATACTGCATTCCTTTTATGATTCACTGTAACAACCGGCAATCCACATGCATTCGCCTCTAACGCAACAATCCCAAATCCTTCTCTTGTCGAAGGCAGGATAAATATCTCAGATGACTTCATATATGAGATCACATCATCATAATCTTCTAAAAAGCCTACAAACTTAATGTTATCCTCTAATCTCAAATCATAAACAGCACCAGAAAGAAGTTTTATCAACTTCACCGTTCCATCCCTCACAAATAGTTACAGCATTAGCATTTTTCCTATATTAATATGTCTCCCTCCTCCTTCTCTCAACTACTACTCTAATTACATACAACATTGTTTTTGGATTCAGTATTTTTAACATTTGCCACATAATACTTTTTGCTGCTTTTTTTTCTTTCATTTTTTCAAGCAATATAATAATTATAGTCAAAAAAAGGTATTTATGCGGTGTTTTGAGTATTTTTTTATACAGTTTAGTTGTTTCAAAATTATTCTTTCCCAGCTCTGATGTTATGATTCTTATTTTCTCAGGTATAAAGCCATGTGCTACTTCATGAAGAACTGCAATTATAGAAATTACTGTTTTAACGGCGAATGTTATATTGTTTTCTTTGACAATACTAATAAAATCATTAATATCCTCAGCATTCATTTTGGATAGGTAATGAAGTGCTGTATAATAAAGGTGCAATGTAAAGATTTGTTCAGGGAATATAGAATGCACAAATACCGTAGCTAATTCTGCTCCTGGCTTTAGAATACTTATGTTCTCTTCAAATAGTGCTGTTTTAGTTACGTGTTTCTCAAGTAGATTTTTATCAAGATAAATAATATTTATTGCTCCTAATTCTCGGTATAAATCTATATCATAAATATCCTTCTCCTTTGGATTTTTGTGTTTTTCATTCCTTGCATCGTGTATCATCACTTCTAAAGGTGCTTCTCCAATAACATCATAGCCGCTCTTTTTTGCAGTTTTAATAATCTCTTCGAACTGATTCCACGAATTAAAAATCAGAATGTCTACATCGTTTGGTACAAAAGAAAAGGGCATAAGACTCTTTACGACACAATATTTGATTTTTTTGGAATTTAATAAACTAGAAATTCTAACTGCCGTAGTTAGATGTTCTCTCTGATTTTTTTTGTGTTTTTCATATTCTGATTGAAGTTTATTTAAACAACCCTCCTCTTTAAGCGCCTCTAAATATAATAAACCTATCTTATTCTTTTCCGCACACTCATATAGTTTTAAATCTTCTTTTTTATTTTCAAACAGCTCTTGTTCTGATGCAAATGGAGAGCCTATTGTTCTTAAAATCTTTACAGTTGCATTCATTGAAACATCTTCCTCTTTATCGTATGACAAAACCATTGTTTCTTTTTTTAAATAACTTTTTCACCCTTTTATTTGAGTACCTTTTTTGCTCGTTGAATTTAAAAGTGCGTTGACAATCCCCTTTTTTGACATACTTCTAGCACATCTGGATGGAACTCCTGAGCCTGAAACAGGAATGTCCCTCGAACATAGCCAGCCAACCAGCCCCAAAAACATCGTCCAAATGGACCCATTTTTTTCAGCCACCGTCCTAACCAAAAACTTGGCGAATCAAAATTAGAGCGAGCCGCCTTCTGAATAGTCCCTCGAAGGTGCCCTATGTATCGGAAACCATTTAACTCGAATGTTTTGATCCAAACTGCTCTGCTGTGGTCATTAATGTGTTCGACATCAATCTGTATCCTCAATGTGCGCCACCACCATCTTGCTTCGAAAGGGGGGGTGGGCGTCATAATAAACGCAATTCCTCCGGGCTTCAAAACTCTATACGTCTCTGAAATTAGTTTGCCAGGCCTCTGCAAATGTTGTAATATTTGTTGTGCTATTACTAAATCAAATTGTTTTTCACTAAAGGGAAGAGGTTCAAAATCAATATCTACCTGACTAAGGTATCCTCTAACTGATTCTCTGGCATGGAGAAGGGCATTTTTGGAAATATCAACACCATAAGCTTCGATATTCGATGATCTAAGCGCATGAACAAGCTCTCCGGTATTACAAGCCAATATCCAATGCTGTACCTACTGGGAATCTTTGAACCAAATCTCTTGCTATCAAGTTAAAGAAAGGATTGTCTTTTTGCACAGGACTGAATGTTCCTTCCTTTTCGAAAAGGCCTTTGAGCGGATTCGTTTCTGGCATGTTAAAACTCCTCTTTACATATTAGATAGTTCTTCTTAATTCCTATTTTCAGGTAAAGCCCCTCTATTGGATTCATCGAAATATCTCTCCTTTTCTATTTCGCATTCCAATTCCTCTAATTTTTTCGAGCCATCTAAAATCGTCATATTACATTCTTTTCCCACGTATAGATCCCTCTTTCTCCTTTCTTTTACCTTTGGTATGCTATTTCTTCTGGTAAATCAACTAAAAAAGCGGTGTCCGGCGTTGGAAATAAAGACAAAATCTTATCCAAAAACTTCTTAACCTCTTCTTGGGAATAATTGAAGTCCACAGATAAATCTGTAACAATTGTATCATAGATGTAGCGATCACAGATGATATTTTTACCAAAAAGCAGTGGAAGTTTAATTTTGAAAAGAATTTGGATGAAATAGTCAAACAATAAAAGATGTTGATAAAACTTCGCTAAAAGAGGGTGCTTTTTTGAGGTGTTCTTTTTTGTATTGGAATATTCAGAATAATCTCTGGAATAAGCTTTATTACTGAGAAATAATAATTCCCCTACGAGCATAGCAGGTCTTAAGACAATTGGAATATAGCGGTTATATACATAACTCGCTTTGATGCCTCTCTTTTGCATTGTGCCAACTAATGCTCTTGTAAGCGTCGTTTTTCCTGACCCGTCCATTCCAGTAAAGCAAATAAATACACCCATATTATTCTTCGGATTCAATACTTGGACGTGGCAACATAAAGTTAATCCGCTTTGCAGGTATTTGAAACATGAAGGCTATATTGAAAAGAACGTTCAAATCTAACATCTCTCCCACTGTTCCAGGATTCTTTGCTCCTCCCTTCTTCTTTTTAAGTTCCCCCGTCTCCATTTTTACACATAGCGTTATTATACAACTCCTCAAATTCTTCAACTATATTTGCCCATTGATATTCTTCAATAATAACTCTCTGAGAATTCCTTCCAAATTTTTTCCCAAGCTTAACATCTTTTATTATTTTTAATATTCTTTGACTTAACTGCTTAACATTCTTCGGTTCCACCAAATATCCTGTTATTCCATCCTTCACAACATCGTTAACTCCTGGTAAACCGGATGCTATTACTGGCTTTCCAGATGCCATTGCCTCTAAAAGTACGATTCCAAATGATTCAGGACCTGAAATAGATGGGAGTGCAAAAACATCGCACATGGCGTAACAATAAGGAAGTTCTTCATCACTGACAGACGTTGCAAATATAACTTCTTTCTCTAGTTTTAACTCTTTCGCTAACTCTTTTAGTTCTGAAACCAATTTTCCCTCTCCCACAATAAGTAATTTAACACTGTTATTTACACTTCTAATTTCATGTAATGCTCTAATTAAGTAATCAACGCCTTTATATCTATTATAAATGCTTAAACTTCCCACAAACAAAACAATTTTATCATTAGCAGTGAAACCATATTTTTTTCGTAGTATAGCACCGTCATTTGTCGCCGAAAATCGTTGAATATCAACACCAGTTTTAATAATTTTTATCTTTTTTCTAATCTTTTTATTTAGCCTTAAAGACACACTATAACTTGAAGTTAGAAACAGTATCCAATCTACGTACTTAAGGCTTATATTTCTACAGATTTTGCTATAGATACTACTTATTAGCGAAAAAAAAACATTTCCTTTAGTATATTCACCATGATGGGTAACCACAAGAGGAATTTTATGAATCTTTGATGCAACAACAGCTATCTCTAAACCAAGCGGAAATGGTATGTGAACATGATATATATCATAATCGTTGGCACTTAATATTCTTTTTATAAATTCAATTGAAATCAAACCCTTATGATATCTAAAATTCAATGAACATCGATATACACTTACCTTTTCAGATATTATCTCTTCCTTTTGGACATTTTCTGTATTAACTGTCAAAATAGTTATTTTATGTTCTTTATTGGATAAATTAGTACTCAAATTGTAGACATAATTTTCAATTCCCCCAATACTTGGAAAGAAAAAAGGGGTAATTTGTAAAATTTTCATGTGAATTTAAACCTCCCAATCACATTTCTTCTTATCAAATTCATAGCTGTATTTGTTTTATTTACAAAATCTTTTACCGACTTTATATTTTTAATTTGTTTGATAATGTACTTTGGATTAAAATAATGCTCCTTATAAGCTTCATTCATTAATTCTTCTAATTTATTCTTCGATAAATGCCGATAAGATATCAGTGATTCTTTATCCGGATCAATTGGAATGTAATCTTCAGTTGTCATCCATCCCTTCTCCTTAGCAGCATAATAAAAATCGGTACCTGGAAACGGCGAAGCTATACTATACAAAACATACTCAACATCTAATTTTTCAACTTCATTTATAGTTTTCCTAATTGTTTCCTCTGTTTCTACTGGTGTTGCGCCTAATAAAACATTTATTTCTGGCTCTATTCCATAATCTTTTAAAATTTTAATTGTCTTTGAAATATCTTCTACCTTCATTTCTTTTCTTATTGCATCTAATACCTTTTGATCAAATGATTCTACACCAAGATCAACATAATAACAGCCCGCTTCTGACATTGCCTTTGCTGATTTTTCTGTAACCATATCAGGTCTTGCCAAACATGACCATTCCAAATTTAATTTTTTAATACCCTCACAGATAGCTACAGTTCTTTTATCGTTCCATAAAAACTCATCATCTATAATCGATACAGATTTAAATCCCAATTTTGCGATTTCTCTAAATTCATTAATTACTCTTTCTACTGAATGTAGTCTTGGAGCTGGTTTTTTATCATAATATTTTTTATATTCCAACTCCCTTGCAAAACTCAACGAGTTTGGCACACAGTACCAACACTTACCAAAACATCCTCTCGAAGTTAAAACTGCCGTATGTGGTGTTTTTGATAGCTTTGGATTATAATACGGACTATGGTCCAAAAGAGTCCGATCTGGAATTGGGACATCATCGATGTTTTTAATCAAATCTCTTGATGCGTTATGTTTTACTTTTCCATTTTTCATGAAAGATACACCGTTTACATTTTCAATATTTTCATGTCCTTGTAGGACTTTAGCAAGTTCTAAAATTGTAAAATCAGGTTCTCCTCTTATTACATAGGAATTTTCATCTAAGAAAGCGGTTGGATTCCATGTTGCCTGAGTTCCACAATATACATATTTCGCATCATCTTGAATATTTCGAATTAATCTTCTTGCCTCGATGTCATTTCTTTCAGATAAAAACACAGTGAAAAAAACATAAGCATTAGAATCATCATTAGATATAAAATTTAAAAAATCTTTCTTCTTTTGTTTTTTCGCAGCAAAATCCCTTATTGCAATCTCATATCTATCATTCTGTAAAATAGTGGCCATATATAACGTAGGTAAGTGTGGCAGAAAATATATGCCATAATTACAGCCATAGCATCTGTCTGCACATCTTTCTCCATCTAGAGACGGTGGCATTAGAAATGTTATTTTCATTTTATCAATCCTCTCCAAAACCCTATTGTATACGATCCATGCTCAATCATATAGACTATTGGTACCGAAAGTAAATATTTAAAACTTCGCTCCTGTATCACAAACTTCATCCCCATCATCGCTAACATAGCCACGTACATCCCAACCATACCCAAAAATATCAATGGTGTAAATATCAAAGATGCAAGCAGCAAAAGAATCAATATCGGAGGGATAATCTGTAAATCCCATAACCGACTATTTCCTTTTCCATATCCATATTGATACATTCTTTTTGCAAAATCTCTCAAGCCTCTTTTATGGTGATGTAATATAACCGCATTTGGTGTATAAAGCAGTTTTCCCATCCTCAAAAGCTTTTTGTTTAATTTTGTATCCTCTGCAGTAGATAACCACAGATCAAACCCTCCAGCTTTTGATATATCCTCTCTGCGATATATACTATTACTCCCACTTATACTTTTCACATATCGTTTATCTTTAAAAAACCGCCCTTGTACTGAATTAGCACTTCCGAGAAATGTTCCCATTGCAAGGTTGATTGATTTTTCCCATAACCCCTCACCTATGTTTTTTATTCCCCCACCAACACCTACAATACCAGCACCAAATTCCTTGACCAAGTTCTCCAACCAATCTCGTTCAGGAATGCAATCAGCATCCGTAAACGCTATAAATTTCCCTTTTGCATTTTCTACCCCTACCTGACATGCCCCGGCCCTTGTATGATAATTCTCATAGAGTATCTTCACAGGAAACTTCCTTGCTTTCTCTACCGTCTGATCAGTTGAACGCCCATCCACCACAATCACTTCAAAAGGTTGAACCGTTTGATTAAACACCGCCTCAAGGCATCGCTTGATTTTTTCTTCTTCGTTCTTCGTCGGGATGACAACCGAGATTTTATCCATTTATTTTATTCTTCTCCTCTTTTCCCTTCTTAACCGCATTCAATATCAAACCTGTGAAGAGGCTGAACACCCCGATAACAATAAACAGCACCGATAAAATCGCAGAGCCAACCGCGATCCGCCCAATTCCCCCTCCTGTATTTAGAATGTACAACACATTCGCACCCAAGACCAGCCCAACAGCCGCTAAAACACCACCCACGAGACCGAAGAAGAAGAGCGGTCGCCGCTCCGAAGTAAGAGAAATTAACCAGCCCAGCACGCCAAACCCGTGAGAGACAGGGTTCTTTGACGATGTGTTAGCAATGTCGTATCGCGCGGTTATCGGAATCTCCACCAGCTTCAAATTGCAGTCCTTTGCCTGCGTTAAGATCTCTGAGCCTGCACCCATTCCGAGATTTCTTATTTTTACCTTTTCTATCGCCCGTCTGCTGTAAGCCCTGTAGCCGCTTTGAGAATCCGTAGTCTTTATGTTCCCGCCAATCTGCGTGAACAAATTCAAGACCTTCATTCCCACAATCCTGTATCTGGGGATTGTCCTGCTGTTCTCTCCGTTTCTCTCATAAAACCTCGAACCCACCACAACATCTGCTTTACTTGTCTTCAGTGCTTTGACAAAATCAGGAATGTAAGCAGGGTCGTGCTGCCCGTCACCGTCCAAAATAATCAAGACCTCAAAATTGCTCTTCTTGGCATAACTGAAGCAAGATTGAATTGCTGCACCGTAGCCTTTATTCTGCTCGTGCGAAACGACTACAGCACCTGCTGCTTCTGCTACTTCCGCGCTGCCATCGGTAGAGCCGTCGTCCACCACCAGAACCTCGTCAACATATTTCCGTGCTTTTAATACGACCGTTCCAATTGCCAGTTCTTCGTTGTGGCAGGGAATTGCCGCGAGTGTCTTCATCTTTAACAATCAAATTTATGAAAGGTAGGTAGTCTCTGCTGCCCTGCCCGTGCCGACCCTCTTATCACCGTGCAAAACCGCTACTCAATTCAGGTTCGACACTTTTATTGAACACATTTACAATATTTTTGAACTACGCTATTAAATATTTTTTCCTGCTCAGACCCAGTCAATGAGTAGGTGTCGTCAAAGCCCACGCACTCCAACTCCTTCACGACGAGACGGAGCTGAACCTTTGTAATAGGCATTCTCGCGAGTTTATTCGTGTAAAAACCCATCGGCTTCGCCCTGTCGGGAGAGATATTTTTGACAACGCCGCAGTGGACGCAGTAAGAATGCGGTTTCAACCCTCTTCGCCGCCCCTTAACTTCGTAAGGCATCCAAACCTTTTCCCCCGCGCCGCAACTTTTGTGCTTGCAATCTGCCATTTCCTTCGTCCGTTTTGTATTACTTTTTAATTAATTTTATTATTTAACTACGCTTGGTTTAAACTAAAGTAATGTAATCTAAAGTAATGTAATCTAAAGTAATGTAATCTAAAAGGTAATCTAAAGCAATGTAATGCTCGACTTCTTTGACCTCAGCCTGCACTTGCGCCCACGCCCAGAGACCGAGACCGAATCGTCTGCGGAAGAATTGATCAAAACAGCGAAGAGGTTCGGGTACGCTGGCGTAGCAGTAACGAACCACAACGACTACGCGGAAATCGGAGCGGGTGCAGGAGAGAGTTCGAATTTCGCCTACAAAGGCATCGAGATAAGGGCTGATTCGGTCGCTGTGCTGAAAAGGAAAATAAAAATTCACTACGGCAGAGTGGCGGTCTTGGCGGTTCACGGCGGCGATGAAAAGATAAACGAGGCGGCGTTGCAGGACTACCGCGTGGATATTTTGGCGCACCCCTGCGGCGAATTTGGGAGGGGAAAAGGGAAAGGGAGGGGAAAAGGGAAAGGGAGGGGAAAAGGGAAAGGAGGAGGGTTAAACCACGTGCTGGTCCGCTACGCTGCCGAGAACGGCGTTGCGCTAGACTTCAACATGAACGCGATAATTCAGAGTAGGGGGAGAGGGGAGAGGGCGCGAGTTCTTCGGAAAATGCGGGAGAATTTGAAACTCGTGCGCAAATACGACGCCCTCCCGGTGCTAACCAGCCACGCAGAAACGGTCTACGATTTAAGAGCCCCGCGGGAAATGGTTGCGCTGGCGGGTTTGTTTGGAATGACGAGAGAGGAGGCGGTGCGGGCGTTGAGCGAGGTTCCGCGGGGGATTTTGGAGAAGCGGTGGAAGAGGTGGAAGAAGGGGCGGGAGGTGGAGGTTTTGTGAAATTTCAGAGACTGCCGCCAACACTGCGGGAAAGGAAGCGGTACCTCGTGTTTGAGGTGCGGAGCGAGTGGCGGGGTGAGCGAGAAGTGGAGAAGCGGGAGGTGTTGAGGGAGATTTGGAACTCGGTTTATTCGCTGCACGGTGAGGTAGGGGCGAGCGAGAGCAATATTTGGCTGATAAATTACGCCGCAGGCGTGGGAATTCTTAGGTGCGCTCACAACAGGGTTGAGGAAGTGCGGGCGGCGTTAGCCTGCGTTCACTCGCTGAACGACGCAGCAAAGGTCGGCATCCGAGTGCTCGGCGTCTCGGGCACGATAAAAGGTGCGAAGCGACTCGCTCACCTCAGCATTTCAATGTAATCCGACAAATCCCGTCGCGTTATAATTCCCACGAACTCGCCACTCACCGCGTCCCTCACTGCCAAGACCTTCCGCCTGCTTTTCATCATCTTTTTCAACGCCACTGCCGCTGCCTCTTCCGCAAACACGAATTCTTCAACGCTCTCGAACGCAGCACCGCCACCTCTTTCTGCACGAGCCACGACATCCAAAGCCGTTAAATGCTGCTCGGGTCTCACTTTTTTTATGTCCTCCCAAGTCACGAACCCTCGTAATTCGCCGCCTTCGCTTACCACCGCGAACTCAACAGTCCTCTCCTCGAGCATCTTTTTCGCAACCTCCGCAACCGTCGCCCCCTCCGGCACGCTCGTTCTCTCGGTCCTCATCACATCCCGCACCTTCACGCCCTCCAACGCCGCGAAAGTTGCGGTTGCGTTCTCCTCCTCGGTCGCCGCGATGAAGAGGAAAACGGCGAGCAGCGGAAACCAGAAATTCCCAGACACCACCTCGCCACGCAAGAAAAATGTAATCGGGTCTGCGAGGAAACCGCCAACCGCCATCACGACCGCGAATATTTTTCCGACCAGCACCGCCCGCTTCGTCGCCTTTAGAAACGGCATTCGCGTCGCGAGGAACGCCCTGAAGACCCGCCCACCGTCCAGCGGGAACGCAGGCACCAAGTTGAAGACGCCCAGCCCTACATTGAGAAACCCGAGACTAAAGACCAAAATCGTAACCGGGCGAAGAACAGAGGCAGGAACTCCAAAAATAAGCGTAGCCAATTTTAAGAGCCAAGAAGTGAGAAGAAAGAGACCGCCGAGTGCAAAACTCATCAACGGTCCCGCAATCGCAATCCGCCACTCCTCTCGCGGGCTCTTCGGCAGGTCTTCCATCATCGCCAAGCCGCCGAAGAAGAAAAGAGTTATGCTGTGTATTTTCGTCCCGAATTTCATCGCAACGTACGAGTGCGACATCTCGTGCAGCAGCAGTGTGAAGAAGAAGAGAACCGCTGCCGCAGTGGCGAGCGAGTAGCGGACGAACGGACTCATCGGGATTCCACCCAAGCCCAGCGGAACGCGATATTCGGTGGCAGGAAGGGTCGCAAATCCCCCGATAATCCCGACCAAGATGAACAAGAAAGTGAAGTGCAGTCTTATCGGGATTCCGATGAGGGTCCCGACTTGAATTGAGGTTCGCATTGTTTTTGTTTTGTTTTTTCGTTTGTCGTATTCTGTTTTATTGAATATTTAATTTATATTTCTCCTCCTCTCATAAATAGCATTATGGAAATAGAACTGTCATCGTTGTACGGGCTGGAAATGTACACAGACAAGGGCGTGCGTGTCGGCGAGATAGAGAATGTGAGTGTGGACATAAAAGAGAAGCGGGTGGCGGGGCTGGCGGTGAAGAACATAAATCCAAACGTCTTCGCCTTCGATCTGGGCAGCGAGGGGAGGCGGAGAGGCGTTATCGTTCCGTACCGCTGGGTAACGGCAATCGGGGACATTGTCCTGATAAAACATGTTAAGAGACGAGTGGGAGCGGCGGAGAGAGGAGAAGCGGAGAGAGGAGAAGGCGAGGAAGAAGAGAGAGAAGAGCAGAGACAAAGATAAAGAAAAAGAGAGGGAGATTTACGCGGAGGTAAGGGCGGTTCCGCCGTTGGTCGTGCGTGCAGACGGACGGGGCTTCAAGCGCGTCTTGGGCGACAGCGGGAAGTTCGCGAAGCCCTACGACGAGCGGTTTGCGCGGGGAATGGCAAAGGCAGCGGAAATGTTCTTCAAGAAGAGCGGCTTCGACCCCGTGCTCGCTTACACCTTCTCTGACGAAATAAGTTTCTTCTTCGAGCAAGTCCCGTTTAGAGGGCGAGTGGAGAAGTTGGACTCGGTGGTTGCGGGCTTTTTGGCGAGTGCTTTGACGATTGTTTTGGGTTTTGAAGAGCCGGTCGCGTTTGACGCAAGGGTAATTCCTGTCTGCGCGTGCGGGGGTGAGAGGGAAGAAGGAGGAGCGGTTTTGGAGTACCTCACGCAGCGGCAGGCAGAGGCGTGGCGAAACCACCTCAACGCTTACGCTTACTACGGGCTGGTGCGAAGCAAGGGGTTAGGGGGCAAGGAAGCAGAAAAGCGGCTGCGGGGAATGAAGGCGGGGGAAATTCACGAAATGCTTTTTCGCGACTGCGGGATAAACCTGAACGAGACGCCGAAATGGCAGCGACGGGGAATTCTCGTCGTCAAGCAGCGCTACGAGAAAGACTACAAAATCGTTCAGCACTGGAACCTGCCGTTGTTCGGAAAAGTTTTTTCTAAAAAGTTTTCTTTTCTAAAGAAAAGTTTTAGTGGGCCTGAAGGGATTCGAACCCTTGACCGCCCGGTGTCTCACAAGAAAATCGGTTAGGAGGTGATACCAATTCACTTTTTTTGTTCCTTGTTATGAGCCGGGCGCTCTGACCAGACTAAGCTACAGGCCCCTTTCTTCTCTCCTTTCTCTTCTCTTTTAGTGCATTTGTATTTTTTATTTAAATACTAAATCTTTCGCTATAAAAAGCCTTAGGCAACTTTTATTTTATACCGCCTTTGAAATCCTGCTTACCGGCTCCGAAATTGTAAAATTCCCCTCCAAAATCTTCTGTTTCAGCACCTCCGCCAGTTTCACCGCTCTTTTTCGGTCCGACTGCCGCAGCGTTACCGGGACCGCTCTACCCAAAACCGAAACCGTGCCGAGATTGCCGTAAAACGCACCGCCCTCGCAAGACCGAACGCAAGTTCCACAGTTGCAGCACAACTCCTCGCTCACTCGCTTGGTCTGCGGGTCGAACGCGTCTGTGGGACAAACGCCCGCAACCCGACAGTCCTCGCACTCAAGACACCTCCGCCTGTCAAACCGCACTGAGAGGTCGCAGTCCCGCTGCCAGACGTCCGCGTAAGTTACTTCTTCTCCCGCTCCTGCACCCTCTCCCGCACCCACCGGCAGCCGGTCGTGAACATCCAGCACGCCCAACTTTATCTCCTCGTCCAGCCTCTTAACGCTCTCCAAAATCCGCTCGTTCAAGACAGGAATTGGCACTGCCCACGAACTCCAGACCTCCGGTCCCGCGGAAGTGCGAAACCCGCCCAAGTACTCTGGAAGCATTCCGTGCATTTCAGCAAAGCCCATCAAATTCGGCTTCTCCGCCGTGCTCCGCGTCCCTTCTCCGACGACAAAACCCTCTGCACCGTTCATCAAAATCCTCGTGCCCACACCCACGGTCTCAAGCAGCGGGTCCTTCTCCAACGGGTTCAACTCGCCACACCCCGAGAAGGTTAATTCCTTTAACGGTCCCGCGAACTTGCGTACTGAAAAAATCGACGCTACTTCTCCCTCTTGCGAATTCACGAACGCAAAGTAGTTCTTGTAAACGTTACGAGTGCTGCAAAGCCGCGCAAACGGAATCTCCTCGAGGCTCGTCCTCGTCTCAACCTTCCCTCCCTCCACAGTCTCTACCACGACTTCCACCTCCTCCCCAGCGACCAGCGCCCGAAAAAGATGCCCTCCCCCGTATTTCTCGTCCCGCCGAGCAGTGCCGTAAACGATGAGGTCAACAATCCCGAGCCGCTCGTTCGGGCAGGGACCCGGAAACGCGGGCACGCCGTTCAAGAAGACCCGCTCCGCTCTTTCAAACGCTTCTCGCCGCTCCGCAACCTTAAACGAGAGAACTGCAAAAGTCCCACTCTTCACTCCGCAGGTAGCCGAAGTAACGACATCCACCTCTTCAAACTTCACCTCCTCTCCGCTCCGCACGCGGTCGCAAAGTTCGTCGGCAGACAGCACAACCGCCTCCCCTTTTTCGATTTTCTCCTTTACCTCGGTTACGGTCTTTTTTTTCTTTTTAGAGCCCATTTTGATGAGTTTTTTCACTCAACGCCCTTCGTATATTTTTTACAATACTCTCATTGTTCTCTTATCAACTCTTTTAAGGAATTTATGACTGCGACTACTAACCTCTCACTTCAGCCGCTTCGTGTGAATTCCGCACTCGCCGCCGCACTTGCTCGTCCCTTTCCAACGTCCCGCCCGCTCCTCCTGCCAGTCGTAAACAGGCACGGTGCAGGGTTCGCAACCGAGCGACCTTATCCGCTTGCCGCCTGGAAAAACACGGCTGTACCACGGGTGCAACGGCACACCCTTCACCGCCAAGTACCCCAGCACCTCCGCCTCCGTCCAAGTCAAAATCGGGTTCACCTTCGCCAGCCCCCTGAACTCCACCTCCTTGTAGTCCTTCCTCGTCCGCCCCTCGGTGTTCCGCAGCCCGCAGACCCACGCGTCGTAGTCCTTAACCGCCTCCTTCGCCGGCTCTACCTTCAGCAACTCGCAGCACCTGTCCGGCGCCACCTCGTAAATCTTCTTCCCGTAAGCCAACTCCGTCTCCGCACTCTCCGCCTCAAACCGCTCCGCCAACGCCGACAACAACCTCACTTCTAACTCCCCCTGCTCCTCTCTCTCTTTCAGCACCGCCGGGACTTCCGCCTCCCGCGCCACCATAAAAACCGTCACATTCAAGCCCAACTGCTCGTTCATCCGCACCAAATAGTCAAAGGTCGCCCGCGGCTTGAAGACGGTCATTATCGAGAAGACTGGAATTTTGGGCTGAACCTCCCGTGCAAGCAGAACCGTCGCCATGCTGTCCTTCCCGAACGAGCAGGCAACCGCGATCCGTCGGTAGTCTCTCACTGCATTTTTCACAATCTCTTTTGAATGCTCTACCTTTTCCTGCATTTTTTTATACATTTTTTTACACGACTCTCCCTTACACCTCTCTTTATTTAAAATTTTCTATTTTTGTCTATTAAATTGCCTAATTGTATAATTTTAAAAAAATAAATAAAAAGTCTTTTGTTTGTTTTATTGCAAATATGAACATCGCGGACGGCATCGTGACCGAAATCTTCAGGAACGGCAAAGAACTGCCTGCACTGCTAACACGGGCGATCAAACAGAGCCTGGGGGTCAGCGTAGGCGAGTTCAGCGAAAAATCGGGCGTCCCTGCAAGCACGCTCTACAAAATCCTCTCAGGCCAGCGTGACCCGAACCTGCAGACCTTCCGACGAATAATAAACACGATTCGGGCGATTGAGGAGGCAGAGCTGGGGGGGAAACGTGGGCGAGGGAGTGCGGCGAAAGAGAAGAGGAAATTCATCGCAATTATCTGCTCTCGGGGGTGCTTGGATGTCTTAGAACGAACCACGATAACGACTGAAAATCCGAGAGCGACCTTTGACCTCAAGGAGTACGCGGTTGCGAGCATTGAAGAGGCGATTTTAGCCGCGGTGCAAGCTGAGAAGGACGGTGCCTCCGCACTTGTCTGCGCCCCGATCGTCAGTTCCACGGTCGAGAAGGTCGTCAGCATTCCGCTCACCACGATTAGACCGAGGTCGAGCGTTGCGAGGGCGATTGAACTGGCAGCGAAGAAAACGAGTTAAAATCACTCTAATTCCCTCCTCTCACCTCTAATCATATAAATTTTTCTCTTCGGCTTCGAAAACACTGAACTCTTTACCTCTACTCTTTACCTCTATGTTCTTTTACTCTTCAGGTCAAGTTCTTCAGGTCAAGTCCCAAATCATTCGACATTTCATAAATATATGCAGTTTCATTTTATAAGGATTGGAAGTAGAAAAAGGAAGAGAAGGCAAGCGCGGCGGAGATGAAAGCAGAGAAGAGGAAAAAGGCGGAGGAGGAAGAGAAGCAGACGCAGGAGGGAGACCAGGCACGAGAGCAAGCACGAGAGCGGCAGGCGGTCTGGGAGTCGCTGCCTAAAGGAGAGGTCTACTACGCACCAACCGACCCAGACGAGTTCTTTAATGGAATAAAATATGACATCTCGCCGAGGCAGTTCGGGCTGCGGGTGCGGAAACACGATATGTTCTGCGAGTTGGGCGGTCCGAGACACAGGTACAGCAGTTTCTTCTTCATAGAGGTAGTTGCAGACGCTGGCGAGCAGAACGCTGACGGGAACGGGCAGAAAATAAAAATAGAAGACGGGCGAGTGGAGGTGGTGGGACCTGAGATAAACGAAATCGAAGGGCAGTCGCTCCCGTTTGGGTTTTGGGTGCGGTACTCTGGGAAGGAACTGACCGAGGACTACCTTGACCTGCTCACGAGGTGGACTTACTTCGCACTTGAGGAGGGCGAGGGCTGGATGCTTCTTAACACCCGCGACACGATTTGGCTGCGACTGCATAAAAAGTACGCGGCTAAGCACGACTTCAAGCACCTCGGTCAGGCGATGCTGAACCTCTGCAAGATTCAGTTCCCACTCGTCGAGAAGGCGGAGGTGAAGATTCTCGTGGCGACCGAGGAGCTGGGCGGTGCGAAACTGACGCGGGAGATTGTGGAGCGTGTTTGCAAGCCGTACTGGGAGCGGGTGGACGAGAGTGCGCGGAAGTTCTCGGACGAGGACGCGGACACTTTCTACGGCTGCACGATTTGCCAAACCTTCGCACCGAGCCACGTCTGCGTCGTCGCGCCGGACAGACCGCCGTACTGCGGAATTATTACTTGGATCGGTGCAAAAGTGATGTGCGACCTCGACCCGTACGGCTACATTTTCGAGATGCCACTCGGCGAGTGCGTCGACAGGTGGGGCGGGGAGTACACGGGCGTGAACGAGAAGATCTACGAGAAGTCGAACCGGACTTACAAGCGAGTGGTGATGTATTCGGCGGTGACCTACCCGCAGACGAATTGCGGCTGTTTCGAGGCTGCGATCTTTTACATCCCCGCGGTCGACGGGCTGGGGCTGGTAGACCGGCGGTACAGCGGCGAGACGCCGTTGGGAATGACTTTCTCGCGGCTCGCAGGACTCATTAGCGGCGGGCAGCAGAACCACGGCTACTGCGGGATTTCGTTCAGAAGCCCGAGCTCGCGGAAGTTCGTCCGTGCCGACGGCGGGTGGCGGCGCGTCGTCTGGATGCCGAAGGAGTACAAGCAGTCGCTCACAGAGTTCATTCCAGCAGAGCTGCAGGAGAAAATCGCGACCGAAGAGGACTGCGTTGAGCCGAGCGAGTTGAAAGCGTTTCTGAAGCGCGTGGGACACCCTGTCGTGACGTTGTGGAAGAAAAAGGGTGGTGAGGGCGGTGAAGACGGTGAGGAGCTAGAACCCGAGCCTCTACAGGTCCCGACGCCAAATTCGGACTGGGACGCGGAGGCGGAGCGGGCGGCGCGGGAGAAGGGACGGAGGTTGCAGAGCTGGTTGCAGAGCTGAGAGAGCTGAGGTTACAGAGCTGAGAGAGCTGAGGTGGAAATGATTCTGAAGACGCTGGCGCTGCGGAATTACCGAAAATATAAGGACGCGAATTTGGAGTTCCCGGACGGCGTTCTCGGAATTGTGGGGCTGAACGGCGTAGGGAAAACAACGCTCGTAGAGGCGGTCGGCTGGGCTTTGTTCGGTCACCACGCGGCTCGGACGACGAAAGAGCTCATAAAACGCGAAGGGGCGTCGCCGCACGAGGTTTGCAGTGTCGCTTTAGAATTCGAGTTAGAGGGCGACAGCTACAAGGTGGTGCGGAAAATGGCGGGCAGGAATTTAGTGCCAAAAGCGAGCCTCGTCGTGAACGGGCGACTCGAAACAAACAACCCTGACACGGTCACGAAAGTCGTAGAAGAGCGAATGGGAATGGACTACAAATCTTTCTTCACCTCGGTCTTCGCAAGGCAGAAGGAGTTGAACGCACTCTCCTCGATGAAGGCGGCGGAACGGAAACGGCTCGTGCTTCGAATGCTCGGCATTGAACAGGTGGAGAAGGGAGTGCAAGCGGTGAGAGAGGACAGACGCGGGAGAGAAAAGAAGGTAGAGGGGCTGAAGGCGGCAACCGTTGACAGAGAGGGTAGAGTGAAAGCAAAGGTGCTCGTGGGTGAGCGAGAGGAGTTGGAGAAGGCGAAAGAGAGGCTCTTACCGCTTCTAAAAAAGACCGAAGCCGCTGGAGTAGCGAAGGAGAGGGAGTTGGCGGAGGCGAAGCAGGAGTTGGAGGCTGCCACGAGGAAGTACGAAAAATTTGTGGCGTTGAGCAGTGAGTTGACTGAGCGGAGGAGCGTGTTAGAGAACACTAGGGAGCGGAGGGGAGAGAAAGAGCGAGAATTGGAGGGGTTGGCGGAGAAGAGGAGGCGGCTTGAAGGGCTTGAGGGGAAGGAGGAGGAATATTTTAGGTTGGGTGCGCGGAAGGAGAGGCTGGACGCGGTGCGAGAAGAGTACCGGCGGAAGCAGGAACTGCTGAAGAGCGAGCGGAAGACAAGGCAGGAAATAACGAGGCGGAAGGGAAAAATAAGCGGGCTGAAGGAGAGTGTGGCGGGGTTTGAGGGCGTCGAGGAGGCTTTTGCGTCGCAGGTTCGGCTGCGCGGAGAACTGGAGGCGGCGAGGGAGAAATACCAGCGAAAGAGGGAGTTAGAGAGGCGAGAAGAGCGGACACGACAGGAGGTAAAGGAAAGAGTAGAGAGGACGAAGCGGTTAGAAGAGGCGTGGCAGGGGTTTGTGGCTCTTGAAGTTGAAGAGCGGGTGGAGGAAGTGAAGCGTGAGGTCGAAGGGCTAAAGAGGGAGCGGGAGCGTGTTCTTTCTTCGCTCGGCGCTCTTAAATCCGCGGTGGCACAGAACGAGCGGGAGATTGAAGAGGCGAGAGAGAAGTGGCAGAAGGTCGCAGAGTTGGGTCCAGAGGGCGAGTGTCCGCTCTGCGAGCGGGAGTTGGGGCCGCACTACGAGGTGCTGAAAAAGAAGTTGTGTGCAGAGTTAAAAACGAAAACAGAGCGTTCAGATTTGCTCTCTGAAGAGCGCAGGCAGAGAGAGGCGGAACTTGCTTCAAAGGAACGAGAGGAGACTTTGCTTGAAAAGAAGGTCAGGGAGTTGGAACGCGGCGTAGCCAAGAAGCGAGAGTTAGCGTTAAAAAAAGAGAAAGAGGCAGCGGAGTTAAGAGTGTGGAGGGAGGAGTTAGAGCGGTTAGAAACGGATTTGAAGCCTCTTGCAGGCGTGGAATTTAACGAGGGCGACTACAAAGAAGTTGTTTTGAAGTTGGGCGAGTTTGAAGACCGAGTTAGGCAGAAGAAGGATTTAGAGCAGACGGTAAGGTACGAAGAGGGTGAGTTGGAGCGGTGGAAGAAAGAATTAGAGCAGTTAAAAAGAGATTTAACGCTGCTTAGAGAGGTAGAATTTGACGAGCGTGAGTACAAGGGTGTTGTTTCTGGTTTGAAGAATCTTGAGCAGGTGTACGAGGAAATAATCGGGTTGCGGGCGGAGGTCGGAAGAATTGGCGAGGTGAGCGGCAGTCTGGGGCGGTTAAGCAAGTTGGAAGGGTGTGTTGCGGAGAGCGTGGCAGCGTTGGAGCGGCAAGTGGCGGAACTGGGGTTTGAGAAGACCGCGTACGAGGAGTTGAAGGCAAGGCACGAGCGGAGGCGGGAGGAATTGAGCGAGTTGGAGAAGGAGCATTTGAGGAAGAAGAACGAGTTCGAGAATGTGTGCAGGGAGGAGGAGCGAGTGTTGGACAAAATAGAGGAGCAGAGGTGGTTGCTGGCGGAGAAAGAGAAGGAGGAGACCGAGATAATGTATTTCCGCCTGTTGGAGCGGTTAATGAGCGATTTCAAGGTGCATTTGGTTGGCAGGATTCGCCCGATGCTCTCTGATTACGCGTCTGAGATGCTTGGAAAGATGACGGACGGAAAATACAGCAAGTTGGAGTTGGACGAGAACTACGATGTTTTTATTTACGACGAGGGCACACCTTACGAGTTGAGCAGGTTCTCGGGCGGCGAGGAGGACTTGGCGAACCTCTGCCTGCGGCTTGCGATTTCCGCAGTCGTCGCAGAGAGGAGTGCGATTCAGACAAATTTTATTATTCTCGACGAGATTTTCGGGTCGCAGGACGCTCTTCGGAAACGGAATATTATTACGGCGTTGAACGAGCTCTCGAAGAAGTTTCGGCAGATATTTCTGATTACGCACATCGAGGAGGTGAAGGATTTTATGGAACACGTGCTGCAGGTGACGGAGGACGAGGCGGGGGTGAGCTGGGTGGGCGCGGGAAGGGGAGGGGTGTAGAGTAAAGTTCGTGAGTTCAAGAGGAGTTACAAGATATAACTTATGTAATCTGATTATAAATACTTTTCATTTTGAATAAGAGGCGTATTTCAATTAGTGGATCATTGTTGATCTTGATCACTTTTATTTTTCGTCCATAAAACCACTCTTAACCTTTCATAAATTTTCCCAAAAATACAATTTAAAGGAAAATAAGGGTCTATTTTATAATCCAAGCCAAATTTTTCTATGAACTCTTTCCACTCTTTTTTGGTGAAATAACTTATTCCATTATCCTCTAAAATCAATTTTGATAGGAATCGTTTACCATACCAACTCTCTTTGTTTAGGACTGTAATGTCATCTATTAAAACATTCTTACGTGCTACCCGCATCATCTCTTTTACCGCTTGATACGGGTCAACGATGTGATGCAGAACCCCATTTGCCGCAACATGATCAAATGAGTTATTTTTGAATGGAAGAGACCCCGCCACACAGATTACATTATGTTCTGGAGACCTACCCTTTTGAATCGAGTATTTTAGCATAGAAACATTGTACGACATTTCCGGTGCCAGAACCGATGTCTAAAAATGTTTCGTTTGATTTTATGTTACCAAGTGCAATCATAACTAAACATTTACGGAAAAATGAGACGATTCGATTATCGGTTAAGATGAACTTTTCGTATTCTTCGGGATTCTCATATTATTTATTTTTTATTATTTCTGTCATTAATTATCCCTTTATGTAAAATCCAATTATGCACACACCAATCGTTATTAAAATTACCCCCACCCACGCACCTCTGCTAAATGGTTCTCCCAACAAAGCATTGCTCATTAAAACAACCAAAGGATAACTTAAACTTAAAAAAGGATACGCATAGCTCACTCGAACGTTTGAAAGAACATACAGCCACAAAATAAAACTTATTACATATAACACTACACCAGCTAAAAAATACACATTCCCGATAAGTGATTGAATTGTTGCGATGCTGATTAATGGCATATTTTTAGGAATCTCACTCACCCCAAACTTTAATAAAACTTGACCTACTGCAACGATGAATACGCACAATAATATACAGATTAAATTTTTCATTTTTTAGCTTAGCCTCTCCTTTAGCCACTCTTTTTACACACCACAACATAATGAGCATATAAAAGATTTGGAATATTTTTTACAAATTCAGTCACAAAACCGTTCTCTTCTAACAATTTTGTCATCTCTTCTTTTGGAACATAATACATCTCCAAAGATCGTGTCATAATAAAGTCATGCACATAATTCCAAAGATATTTGTAGAGGGGTTTGTCGTTCATATCCTTCACAATTAGACGCCCGTTCTCTTTTAAGAGTTCGTTTATTTTCTTAAATATTGCAAGATGGTCTTTTTTAGGAATGTGATGTATTAAATCCAAGCAGGTTATTACATCGTATCTCTTGTTGGCGGAAAAACATGTAATATCCGCACAAGCGAAATTCAAATTTGAGTTAGCTGCAACCCTGTTATTTGCGGCATTAACTCTCTTTTTGTCCTTTTCTATTCCTGTTATCTTCAGTTTCGGTCTTTCTTTTGATAAGATAAAGCAGAATGTTCCGTATCCACTGCCTATGTCAAGAAGTTCTCCTGCTTTTTTAGGAACATTTTCGATTATTTTCTCGAACGGACATATTATCGAGCGGAGCCTGTCGTATAATTTTGGATGCATGTTAATCTCCTATAAAGTTTCCGATGAGAGTCATAATTTTACTCAACCAAAAATATGTTGAATAGTACCAACTCGCAATTAAAACTACAGTCAATAAGAGAAATATTATTATCTTTCTTCTCGTCTTGGAATTTCCTAATCTGATTTCAGATCGAACTCTATTTATCGAACAAGCACCATAAGACGCAAAAATAATTAGGAAAGGCATAATTTGCAAATGATATCTAACTTCTGCGAGTATAAGTGAATGCATAAGTGTATAATAAAATATCAATAAGATCAACAAATATGCTTTTCTATCCCATTTTTGATAAAACACGATTCCAAAGATGGCGAGGGGCAGCAATATAATATAGGGAAGAACTGTTAATGGTGCTAATATTATAAATAACCATTTTGGGACAGGATTAATAAAACGATTTTCAAAATAATTAGCAAAAAACTTGTTTGGAATTCCCAAAAAATAAGCAAATTTTTTAAGATCTAAACATAAAACAGAGATAGGTTTCTCTTTGATAAATTCAAAACCTTTTTTATAAAATAATCTGTCCCTCTCAACTTCGTTATGAGCCGTCATGTTTAGAGACTTATATGCCTTCGTTTTATTTTCCAAAGCACTACAAGCCATTCCCGTTGCATCGGGATTATTTCCAAGCCAAAAACAATGTCCGCCATTTGTGCTCACGGGAACGAATTTATGATGCACATTATAATTCCTTACTGCCCACGGAGATACAACAACCATAATAATAACGAAAATCGCAATGAAATTCATCAAATTCTTCTTCATCTCTTTTGAGTCTTTTGAGGAGAGTTCTTTTGAAGAGAGTAAGAGCCAAAAAAGTATGAAAGGAATGAATCCCAGAATAATAGGTCTAACGAGCATTGCAAGACCTAAAGGTACACCAGCCATTAACAGATTTTTTAGCGATGCTTGCTCATAAACTTTTAATAAATATAAAATTGATAAGCTAAGTAAAAATATAAATATTGTTTCGGTAAGTAGCAGACTAGAGAAGATGATAAAAGTAGGATAGACAGCAGCAATAAAGCCGGATATTATGCCTATCTTTTTATTAAGGACTGTTTTTCCGAGGAAGTAGATCACGATGCAGGTAAGCGAACTGACAAACGCCTGGAATATGCAGGCTATTTGAGGGTTGTATCCAAAAAGAGAGTAAATAGCTGCGAGAAAGAACGGTTGCCCTGGTGGCCAATACGAGCTTGTACCGCCGCTATTTCCTCCGCCATATCCTTTTCCTTCTATGAGTCCAATGGCTAAGCTGTCGTAAGCGGTTGCATCGCCAATGACCACAGTAGGAAAAAGAATAACATAAAACAATCGGATAACCAAAGAGATTCCAAATATGAGAACTAGAACTTTCCACTCCTCTAATTCTCCTAAACGGTCTAAGAAATTTTTGATTTGTTCCCTTTTCACTACCCTTAGCCTTAGCCCAACAGACATCCTTAATCCCCTCCTCCTGCACCCACAACCCCTACCCTAACCGCCGCCTCAGGAACAGCATAAAGAATCGCCACAACCAAAACCGCCCACGAGACCAAGCACAAAACCATCCCTTTGTCCTTAAAAATCATCTCGGTCTCGCCACCGAAGTTCTCTGCGTGAACCAGAAATAAATACCTGAAAAGCCCGTAAATCGGAAACGGAATCGTGAGCATCAGGTAAATGTCGTCTGCGAGGAAAGTGTAGAGCGAGTAAGAAATTATCAGAGCAGCCGAAGAAATGCCGATCATTTGGTCGAGCATTTCAGTCGAATACGCTTCAAGAGTCCTGCGATGCCGCCTCGCTTCCTCCTCGCCGAGCAAGACCAGCTCGTGCCTCCGCTTACAGAGAGCCAAGAACAAGGCGAGCAGGAACGCACAAACAATTAGCCAAGGAGAGGCGAAGAGATTAATTGCCAGGCACCCCGCGATTGCACGAATGACAAAGCCGACCGAGATGACCAAAAGATCAACGATGACGAAATATTTAAGAAACAGCGAATAGAGCAGGATTAAAAAGAGGTAGCAAACAGATATTACAAAAAACGATTTATTTATTAAATACGACCCCCCCCCCCGCAAAAATAATCATAAGAAGAGCGAAGAACAACGCGTGCGACTTCTTCAACTTCCCAGAGGCAATTGGTCGCTTGCTCTTCGTCGGATGTTTCCTGTCCTGCTCGAAGTCTAAGATGTCGTTGAGGATGTATTCGCTTCCGGAGAGGAGGGAGAAGAGAGCGAAGGCGGCGAGAACATTGAGCCACATCTGGAAGTTCAGCAGGTTTACAGAGAAGACGATTCCGACGAATAAGATCAGGTTCTTGTACCACTGCTTCGGTCGCATCGCGGTTACGAGCTCTTTTAGCATTTTCATTACATCTATCCTTCTTCTTTTATTTATGTTCCACATCTACATTTATCTGCTCACTGACCTTCCCTTGAAGCTTCCTGTCAGCAGTAATCAACTTGTAATTCCCTTTTACTTTTGAAGTTATATTAACATAAATTGCGTCATAAAATGTTCTTCCAAATTTTCCCGTTTTATTTTATTTGCTCCTGCTCTGACATTGCTTAACGCCCTTCTTTAGACTAAATTCATGACATTCTTATCGTTGAGCGATGTAATTTATGCACGCCACCGAAACAGGGCATATTTTTAGAACTTTACTTAATCCGATATCAAAAGATACAGACGGAAGGAGAAGACAGAATGCCAGTAATAAAATTATTTTACGAGGATTTAGAAAATCTTACGGGCGTGAGCATTGAGAGGATAAAAGAGCGGCTGCCACTGCTCTGCGCGGATGTGGAGAGGGAAGAGGCGGAGTATTTGGATGTGGAGTTCTTTCCGAACCGACCTGACCTCTTCAGCGTGGAGGGCGTCTCGCGGGCACTGAGGCAATTTCTGGAGGTCGAACCAGGACAGGCGGGGGGTAGTTACGAAGGGGAAAAGTTGGAAAAGTCAGGCATCGAGATGGTCGTAGAGCCTTCGGTTCTGGAGGTGCGACCCTACCTGGCTTGCGGTGTTGTGCGGGGTTTGCGGTTGGATTCGAGTGCGATCGAGTCGCTGATGCTTCTGCAGGAGCACCTTCACCGCGGACTTGGTCGCAACAGGGCGAAGGTCTCGGTCGGCGTGCACGACTTGGCGAGGGTGAAACCGCCGTTCAGGTACCTCGCAGCAGACCCCAGTTTCTCGTTTGTCCCGCTTGACTACGAGGAAGAAATGACGCTGCAGGAGATTTTAGAGCGGCACCCGAAGGGCGTTGCGTTCCGCTACATTCTCGAGGGCAAGGAAAAATATCCGTTGATTTTGGATTCGTCGGAGGGCGAGGGGAGAACGCTCTCTTTTCCACCGATTATCAACGCCGAGCGGACGCGGGTGACCGAAGCCACAGAGGACATTTTCGTGGAGGTTACGGGCTTGAACGAGAATGTCTCGGTGGCTCTAAATATTATTGCCTGTGCGCTCGCGGAGCGAGGCGGGCAGATTCAGTCGGTGGTGCTTCGCTACCCAAACGAAAAAGAGAAGGAAACGCCTTGTTTGGAGCCGAAGACGGTGGAGGTCTCGGTGGAGGCGGTCAGGTCGCTTCTGGGACTTGACTTGACTGCGGAGGAGTGCAAGAGGTGCTGTGAGCGAATGGGGCTTGGTGCGGTGGTGAAATCTGGAGGTGCAGGAGAGGGAGCAGGAGAGAGAGCAGGAGAGAGAGCAGGAGAAGGTGCAGGAGGAGGAATGTTGGAGGTGAAAATCCCGGCTTACAGGTTTGACATTCTGCATCCGTGGGACGTGATTGAAGACATCGCGATCGGCTACGGCTACGACCGGCTGAAGCCAGAGCTTCCCAGAACGGCAGGAACAGGCGAAGTGCATCCGACAGAGGAGAAGAAGCGGGCGGTGCGGGAAATAATGACTGGCTTGGGGTTTTTTGAGGTGCTGACCTTCACACTGACCTCTGAGAGGAAGCAGTTTGAACTGACGAGACAAACTTTTAGAGAGTTTGAAGTTGTGAAGGTTGCGTCGCCGCTGAGTGCCGAGCACACGATGCTGCGGTGCTCGATTCTCCCGAACCTGCTGGAAATCCTCTCGCTTAACACGCACCGCGACCTGCCGCAGCGGATTTTTGAGGTCGGTCCCGTAGTGGTGCGGAACTTCAAGGAGGAACTTCGGCTCGCCGCGGTCTCAACGCACGCTGCAGCGAACTTTGCAGAGGTCAAGTCGGTGGTGGACGCGGTGCTGAAGGAAATGGGGCTGACTGGTAGCGGGGTTGGTGGTGGTGGTGCGGAAGAGGCGGAGGCGGAAGTAGAAGTAAAAGTGGTGCCGTCGGAGAACGGTGCGTTTTTGGGGGGCAGGAGAGCGGAGATAATTTTGGAAGGCAAGAAGGTAGGCGTTTTCGGCGAACTGCACCCAGAGGTGATTCTTAATTTCGGGCTGAGTCAGCCGGTGGTTGGGTTTGAGGTGCTGCTTAGACAATAAATATGTTTTATTCATTAAAAGATGAAAAATAATGGACGCGTTTTCGGCTTTCGTGCCGTTCCTGCTGCTCTTCGGCTTTTCGCTGCTCGGCGTCGCGTTAGGCACAGTAACAGGTCTCGTTCCTGGCTTTCACCCAAATAATGTCGCTTTTATCCTCCTCTCTGTCTCGCCTGTAATTTTAGAAAGGCTACGTTTTTTAACCGCTCTCGTCCCTTCTGAGACCCTGCTTGTCCTCATTGCTGCTACTGTGGTCGCTGCGTCCGTAGCGCACACTTTTTTGAATTTTATCCCAGCGGCGTTTGTAGGCGCCCCAGAAGGCGAGACCGCACTTGCTCTACTCCCCGCACACCGAATGCTTCTGGAAGGACGGGCTTACGAGGCGACGGTTCTCTCCGCGACAGGCAGTTTTTGGTCGGTTGTCTTCTCGTTTCTGCTCCTCGTTCCGTTCTATTTTTTGTTCTCCTCCTTGAACTTTTACGAGACGGTTCAGAGCCGAATGCTTTACATTCTCGTCGGAATCTCGGCGTTGTTCATTCTCACCGAGAGTTTCAGCGAGCGGTGGGAGGCACACTGGGCAGTCCTCCTCGCCTCCGCGGTCTTTCTACTCTCTGGACTGTTTGGCTGTGTGGTGTTGAGAATGCCGGTGCCGGTCTCGCCCTTCCCCCTGTTTTCCTCTCTCCGCTCCACTCTGCTTTTTCCTGCTCTTACAGGCTTGTTCGGGCTCTCGGCGGTTTTGTTTTCGCTGCTCTACACGCCCGAAATCCCAGAGCAAGAAACAGAAGAGCCGGCGGTGGAGCGAGACAGCAGAACAGACAGGACAGACAGGACAGACAGGACAGACAGGACAGACAGGACAGACAGGACAGACAGGACAGAAGAGAGAGCAGAATTGGTGAAGTCGGCGGTCTCTGGCTCCGCGTTTGGCACACTGGTCAGTTTCCTGCCCGGAATCACTTCGGCACACGCGACCGTGTTTGCGATGCTTGCACGACGAAACCGGCAGCCTGAGCAGGTAATTACAACCTTGAGTGGCGTTAACACCGCGAACGCGATCTTCTGTCTCGCAACGCTGTTTCTCATTTCCCGCCCGAGAAGTGGGGCAACAATTGCAATTAGCCAACTCTTGCCTCTTCCTCTTCAGCATTGGGAGACAGCGGTTCCGCCGTTAGCACTGCTTTACCTGCTGACTGCGGTCTTGGTCGCGTCTCTCTGCTCGTTCTTCATCACGAAATCCGCAGGAAAGCAGTTCGCACGGGCGTTCGTGAAAATACCGTACCGAAAGATGCTCGTCGGAATCGCAGTCTTCCTTTTTCTGCAGGTCTTCTTCTTTACGGGCGTTTTGGGGCTGCTGGTTCTTCTCGTGGGAACTTGCATCGGTCTCGTCCCAATTTATCTCGGCGTGAGGCGGAGTAACTGCATGGGTGTTATTCTGCTAAATGTAATACTTTTTTATATATTCTTTTATATGTAGCGACTTCTTGGAGGAGTTAATAAATCCTCAACTCAAACCCCTGAGACAAGCGTAGCGATGCCGACCGCGCCTGCGTGCTGCGAATTCGGGGGAACGAGAATCTCAACGCCGAGTAGGTCCTCAAGCTCACGCTTGAATCTGGTTCTCGTAGACCTGCTCAGCAACCGACCTGCAAGCCGCCGCCACATCTTCTCTTCTCTCATCCTAATAAATATTTTTCGATTAACTTAAAACTTGACTCATTTGTAAATTCTTCCCTTTTTATCCTCTTTCAAGACGAGAACGAGCCTTTCTTTCTCAAATATTGTGTAAAGAATCCTGTATTTTCCGACCCTCTCTCTGTAAACGCCTCTCTCTGTAAACGCCCTCTTTTTTTACATTTCCTCGCTCGTTAGCACAGAATCCTCCACAAGTTGAATGAAGGAATAGGGAGGAAGGAAAGAGCATCCTTCTTCCGCGGACCTTTATGCGTATTTTTTCTTCACCCACCCCGAGAAGAGAGGCAGAAAGAAGCAATCAGGGCGTCCAACTGAATGCTCTCGTTCGCACCTTCGGTAATTCTGAAATCCGCCTCTCCAATCCGATCCAACAATTCCACCTTCTTCCTCGCCGAGAGATTCATTTTTATCACGAGCCGGTGCATCTGCGCCAATATTTCGTCGCCCGAAATCCCCCTCTCGGTCAGCACCCGCAACTTCTCCAACGCCGCAAAGAACTCGCCGTCCAACGCAGATTTTATCAAACTCTCGACCTCTTCGGGTCTCGCAGTTGCAGTCGTTTCGTAAATCGTCTCGGGCTTTATTTCGCTGCCCAGCACCGCAGCACTCTGCAACGCGTTCACTGCTCTTCTCATATCGCCGCCCGCGACATAATTTATCGCCTTGACCGCGTCTTCCGAGAGTCTTAAGCCCTCTCTGTCTGCGATGAATTTTATGCGTGCCGCAACCGCGTCGTAGGAGAGCGGCTTGAACCTGTAGACCGAGCATCTGGACTGAATTGGCGCGATTATTTTTGACGAAAAATTACAACTCAGAACAAACCTGCAAGTCCCCGAGTACCGCTCCATCGTCCTTCGCAGCGCCGACTGTGCGGCGTCGGTCAGAGCGTCTGCCTCGTCGAGGAAGATGATTTTGAACGCGGCGTCGCCGACTGGCATCGTTCTCGCGAAGTTCTTTATCTTGTTCCGAACCACCTCGATCCCCCGCTCGTCACTCGCGTTCAATTCCGTGAAATTCTCTGACCAAATCTCGCCGTAGAGTTCGCGTGCAAGGGCGACGGCAGCAGCGGTCTTTCCCACGCCTGCGGGACCGGAGAAGATGAGGTGAGGTAGGTTTCGCTTGCGGACGTAAGACTGGAGGTTGTTTAGAATTGCTTTCTGTCCTGCTACCTCTGCCAGTTTCCGCGGTCGGTATTTTTCAGTCCAAACCTCCTCCGTCTTTCTCTTTCTCTCTTTCTCCCCGTCTTCCTTTTTCTCTCCGTCTTTCTCTCCGTCTTTCTCTCCGTCTTTCTCCCCTTCTCTCCCTCTTTCTCTCTCTTTCGGCATCTTTTTGTTACGCTCTATTTTTATAAAATTTAAAATAAGGCAGAGTAAGGGGTGTAAAGCAGAGTAAAGCAGAGTAAAGCAGAGTAAAGCAGAGTAAAGCAGAGCAAAGCAGAGCAAAGCAGAGTAAAGCAGAGCAAAGCAGAGCAAAGAGGGGTTGTAACTGCACAAAAAAACCGCAAATTATTTATACTGAATAACTTTTATAAGAAGAAGGACGAAAATAGTAAAGAAGAAAAGGAGGAATTGAAATGGGAACGTTGTATGATGAGTTGGTGGATTACGGAGGGGAAGTGTTTGGCAGGGAGCACTTGGAGACGCTCAGGGAGTGCGTGCAGTGCGGTAAATGCACGGGGGGGTGTCCCTCGGGCAGGAACACGGCGTTAAGGACGCGGAAATTGATGCAGATGGCTTTGTTGGACTTGCGGGAGGAGATTTTTAACGCCCCAGAGTTGTGGTTCTGCTCGACCTGTTACACCTGTTACGAGCGGTGCCCGAAGGGGGTGAAGGTGACGGACATAATAAGAACGATAAGGAACCTGGCGGCGAAGGAGGGGCATATGTCGGTCCCGCACCGAATGATTGGGGTTTATGTGATGAAGACCGGTCATGCGGTCCCGATTGGGCCTGACCAGATGAAGTTGCGAGAGGCGGTGGGTCTCGATTCGCAGCCCCCGACCGCGCAGAAGCACAAGGACCAGTTGGAGCAGGTGCAGACGATTTTCAAGACGACGGGCTACGACGCGATGATTGATTTCGATTGGGATACGATGACTTTGAAGGGGATGGCGAAAAAATAGGAAAAAATAGGAAAATTAGGAAGAGAAAAATGGCAAAAGAAGCAGAAGCGGAAACGAGGGAGTACGCTTATTTCCTGGGCTGCATCACGCCGAACAGGTATCCGGGAATTGAAGCGGCGACGAAGAGGATTCTTAAGGAGTTTGGAATAGGGACGCAAGAAATGATTGGGGCTTCGTGCTGCCCTGCGCCGGGAGTGTTTGGCTCGTTTGATATGCACACTTGGCTGCCGGTGGCGGCGCGGAACCTTGCGATCGCGGAGGAAATGGACTTGGAAATCGTGGTAACCTGCAACGGCTGTTACGGGTCGCTTCAGGAGGCAGACCACTTGCTGCGGGAGAACACGAAGTTGCGCGAGAAGACGAACGCGATTTTGGGGAAGTTCGGGCGGGAGTTTAAGGGCACGACGAAGGTGAACCACTCAATCGTGGTTCTGCACGATGTCATCGGGCTGGAGCGGCTGAAGGAGGCGGTAACGAAGCCGATGACTGACGTAAATGTAGCAGTGCACTACGGCTGCCACTTCCTCAAGCCACGCGAGGTGCGGGGGCACGGGTCGTCAGAGACGCCGTACATTCTGGAGGACTTAATGCAAGTGACCGGAGCGAAGACGCCGGAGTACAAGGACAAACTGATGTGCTGTGGCGCCGGCGGTGGGAACAGGACCGCGGATTCGGTTCAGTCATTGGAGTGGATGCGGCAGAAGTTAGTGAGTGCGATCGAGGCGGGCTGCGACTGTATGGTTCACCCCTGCGCGTTCTGTCACCTCCAACTCGACCGCGGGCAGACGGAAATGGAACAGGCGTTCGGCGTCTTCTTCAACTTCCCAATCCTCTTCACTACGCAGTTCCTCGGTCTCGCGATGGGGCTGAGCGAGAAGGAACTGGGGTTGGACGCGCAGACGACGACGATGCCGGAGAAGCTGTTGAAGTAGACTAAAATAGAAAAAGGGGAAAAACCCCTTTCCTTTTTATTTTTAGACTTTCTCCTCCCTCTCCTGCTACCAAAGTCCTGCTACCAAAGTTACCAAAGTCCTGCTACCAAAGTTTCGTAGGCAGCGGGAGCACTGCTTTGAACTGCCCCTTCTTCTGCCTAACCGCTCGCAAATCCTTCTCCTTCTCGGTTATTTTATTTATCAGTTCAACCTTCTGCCCCTCTTCCGACGCCGCTCTGAACTCGGTCACTAACTCGCCAATCTCCTTTATCAACGCAGCTATCTCCTCATCCTTCTTCTTTATTTCCTCTTCCGGTACTACACTCATTTTTCCCTCGCCTCCTTTATCTTTTATTTTGACTTCTTCTTTTCTCTGACCTACCTTCTATTTATATTTTTCTATTTTTATCCGCCTTCTATTTTTATCCGCCCTACCCCTTCAGCACAATTTCGATGTGAACGTCCTTTGGAATCGGAATGCGCATAAGTTGTCGCAACGCCCGCTCGTCCGCTTCTAAGTCAATCAGCCGCTTGTGAATGCGCATTTCCCAGTGGTCCCAAGTAGGCGAGCCCTCGCCGTCTGGACTCTTCCTGCACGGTACCACCAACTTCTTTGTAGGAAGAGGGACAGGACCCAACATTCTAACGCCCGTCGTCTCTGCGATTTTCTTCACCTGCTGGCAGATGCCGTCCATTTTCTTGTGGTTCGTGCTTGACAGTTTTATCCGCGCTTTTTGATCCATTCCCCTTCCCTCCCTTTTCTCTCCGTCCTTCCTTTTCCTTTTCTCTCCGCTCTATTTTACTTCTCCTTTACATCAATTACCATCCCCGCGGCGACGGTCTGCCCCATATCGCGGACCGCGAACCTGCCTAACTGCGGAATCTCCTTCACACGCTCGATGACAAGCGGTCGTGTCGGCTTTATTTTGATGATCGCAGCGTCGCCTGTCTTTATGATGTCTGGGTTCTCCTCTACCACCTGTCCCGTCTTCGGGTCCAACTTCTTTGAAATCTCGATTACCGTAGCAGCGACCTGAGCGGTGTGGCAGTGGAAGACGGGCGTGTAGCCGATTGTAATCGCGCTGGGGTGCTGAAGGACAACAATTTGCGCGGTGAACTCGTCGGCAACCGTAGGCGGCGTGTCAGTGTGCCCGCAAACGTCTCCTCGCCGAATCTCAGTCCTGCTTATCCCGCGGACGTTCCAGCCGATGTTGTCTCCCGGAATTGCCTCTTCAATCTCCTCGTGGTGCATTTCAATCGTCTTCACCTCGCCGACCTTGCCGGGGGGGTTAAAAATGACTTTGTCCCCTTTCTTTATCTTCCCGGTCTCAACGCGACCCACAGGGACAGTCCCAACGCCTGTAATCGTGTAGACGTCCTGCACGGGAACTCGGAGCGGTAGATTAATCGGCTTCTGCGGGACTTTCATCATATCCATCGCAGCCAAGAGCGTTGGTCCGTCAAACCATTTCATTTTTTCGCTCTTCTTAACTATGTTCTCTCCCTCGTACGCAGAGACAGGCACGAAGATCACCGAGTCCTTCTTGTAGCCGACCATCGCCAAGAGCGCCAGAATCTCCTCCTTCAACTCCTCGTACCGCTTCTGATCGTAGTTTATGCGGTCCATCTTGTTCACCGCGACGATCAACTGAGTTACGCCCAAAGTCCTGGACAGAAAGACGTGCTCCTTCGTCTGCGCCATTATTCCGTCCTTTGCGTCGACGACCAAGACCGCTGCGTCCGCCTGCGAAGTCCCTGTAATCATATTTTTCACGAAGTCCCTGTGACCGGGGCAGTCCACGATTGTGTAGTAATATTTGTCTGTGTCGAACCGCTGGTGAGCGACATCGATTGTAATGCCCCGCTCTCGCTCGTCCTTCAGCGAATCCATCACCCACGCGAACTCGAATGTCGCCTTACCCAACGCCTCCGCCTTCTTCCTGTACTCGTCGATCAGATGCGGGTCGATTGTTCCTGTCTCTGTCAGCAGTCGTCCTAACAGCGTTGACTTGCCGTGGTCAATGTGCCCAATCATTGCCAGATTCATATGCTCTTTCTCTACCATTTCCCTTCTACTCCTTTTTCCTTCTCTTTTAATCTACTAACTTAAACCTTTATTTATTTACTTTTATTTTTGTTTTTCATTAAGATAGATGAAATGAGACCGAAATCCGATTGCATTGCTTGTTTGGTGGAAAGGACGAAGTACGAGTGCGACCTGGCGTTTAGCAGCAGCGAGAACGAAAGAGAGAAAATCTCTGCACTGCGGGAGGTTCTTGCGTTTCTCGTTGAGCATTTGGGCGAAGAAGGAAGGTCGCCCGCGTTCTTTGGCACCGAGAGGGAGCGGATAATAAAAAGACGGAGCAGTGCAAGCGGAGGAGCGAGAGACATTCACGCTGAGGTAAAGCGGAGGAGCAACGAGGTTGCGAGAGGGCTGCTTCCCGTGGCACGCAAGTTCTACGAGGCTGCCGCTTCAGGAGCGGGGGAGAGAGCAGAGAGGGGAGGGGGGGGTAAAATAGAGGCTTTGGTGCGGATTGCCGCAGCGGCGAACTCGATGGAATACGGCGTAAAGGGGCATTCCTACGACGACGGGGTTTTTAAGGAAGAGTTCGTGCAGACCGTGAACGAAAGGCTCAACTGGGCGCGGGAGGAAGTAGTCTCGGCGTTGGAGGGACGGGAGCGGATTTTGTACTTGACAGACAACGCAGGCGAGGTTTTTTTTGACGCTTTTGTAGTGAAGGAGTTGGTGGAGGAGTTTGGCAAGGCGGAGGTGGTGGTCTCGCCGAAGAGCACGCCTGTTCTGAACGACGCAACGACCAAGGACTTGAAGGAGGCGTTTGCGTGCGTGGGTGTGGGAGAGAGTAAGGGAGAGAGGGTTCCTGAGGGCGAGGGAGGGGTTCCTGAGGGCGAGGGAGAAGGCTGGAGAGGGAGGGTGAGGGTGGTTCCAAGCGGCTCGTGCATCGGCGTCTCGTTGGAGGAGGCGGGAGCGGAGTTCTTGGAGGTTTTCAGCGACGAGCGGTATTTGGTCGTAGCGAAAGGAATGGGAAATTACGAGTCAATCTCGGAGTTTGAGGCGAAGCCGGAGTTGAGGCTGCGTGGCAGGGGCAGGTTGCTTTATATTTTCAGGGCGAAGTGCAAGCCAATCGCGAGCAGCGTGGGCGTGAAAAGGGGCGAACTCGTTGCTAAACTCGTGTAGTGAAGTGTTTTAATCTAGTGGAGGTTACGGCGACGAAGAACTAAAAAGTATAAAAAGTTTAGCGTAAAGAGAAACAAAAGAAAAAGATTATTTGTCCCTAAATCCAACCTCCACGCTCATCAACTCCCTCGCAGCCTCGGTGTTCTTAAAGACCGCCCTCGCCTCTTCCTCCAGTTTGCTCGCACTGCCCAAATCCGAGTACCGAGCGCTGAGGTGCGTTAGGATGAGTTTTCGCACGCCTGCTTTCTTCGCCACCTCCGCAGCCTCTAAAGCGGTGGAATGCATATATTCTGCCGCGAACTCCTTCGTCTCCTCTGACATCGTGCTGTCGTGAATTAGCAGGTCGGCGTCCTTGCTCGCTTCTACAACGCTCTCGCAGGGTCTTGTGTCGCCGGTGTAGACGATTTTCCTGCCCGGTCTCGGCGGTCCCAGAACCTGCTCAGGTCGCACTTCTCTCTCTTCTCGCCCGCCCACCGCCACCGAGACAGAACGCCCGGATTGGAGTTTAGAGAAGAGGGGGCCGGGTTTGACGCCGAGTTCGATCGCGCGCTCGCGGTTGAACCGCCCAGGTCGCTTGTCTTCTTCCAAAACGTAGCCGAGGCTAACGACATTGTGCAGCGTTCTTACCGCTCGTATTTCGTAGCCCGCCCTTCTCACGACATCGCCGGGTCGCAGTTCCACCGCCCGCACCTCAAACTTCCTGCTCGCTCCCGCGTAGCCCAGCGAGACGAGGTGGTAGAGGAATTCCTGCACGTGCTTTGGACCGTAAATCTCGAGCGGCTCCGTCCGACCCTGCAGCCCCATCGTCTGGAGCAGACCTGGAATTCCGAGCACGTGGTCGGCGTGGAAGTGCGTGACGAAAATCGAATTCAGCCCCATTCCGGTCTTCGCCCGCATCATTTGCCGCTGCGTCCCCTCGCCACAGTCGAAGAGCATCAGCTCGCCCTCTCGGTTCACCGCCAACGCAGACGGATTCCTGTTCGGCGTCGGCGTCGAACCGCCTGTCCCCAAGAATGTTACTCGCAGCATAATCTAACCTTTCTTTAAAAACCCAAAGAAATCTTTACTAAAAAATTGTTTTATGATTTTATATTTAACGCAAAAGTAAAGTAAGAGGAAAAAAGAGGTGTAAAAAGTGTTAAGGGAAAATGTGGTCTACTGCGGGGATTGCAAGAGTGTGCTTGCAGGGTTTCCGGAGAAGTCGGTGGATTTGATTTACGCCGACCCGCCGTTCTTCTCGAACAGGCATTACGAGGTCGTCTGGGGCGACGGCTACGAGCTGCGGGCTTTTGAAGACCGCTGGAAGGGCGGGATTGAAAATTACACTGCCTGGATGGAAGACAGGATTAGAGAGTGCCACCGGGTTCTGAAGGAGACGGGCTCGTTTTACTTGCACTGCGACTTCCACGCGAACGCGCATTTACGAATCTCGCTCGACCGGGTCTTTGGGAAGGGAAATTTTAGGAACGAGATAATTTGGTGCTACACTGGACCGTCGAACACAAAGAGATATTTTCCGCGAAAGACAGACACAATCTTTTTTTATGTCAAAAACAGAGACGCAAATTACTTTTTTGATGTGGAAAAAATTCGTGTTCCCTACAAAAAATTAGAGACAGGAAAAACGAGCGGTATTTTTAAAGGAGAAGCGACGCTTTCGGAGAAAGGCAAAATTCCAGAGAATTGGTGGGAAGAGAAACGAGACGGAATGTCACCAGTCGGGCGGTTAAAAAGAGAACGGCTTGGCTACCCGACGCAGAAGCCTGAAGCCCTCCTTGAACGCATCATAAAAGCGTCTTCAAACGAAGGCGATTTGGTCTTAGATCCGTTCTGCGGCTGCGGGACTTCGATCGCAGTGGCACACAGGCTCGGTCGCCGCTGGGTCGGAATTGATGTCTCGCCGACTGCGTGCAAAGTTATGGTCAGGCGAATGCGAAGAAGTCTTGGCGTGAGCGTCGGCGAGAGCGAAATAATCGGGCTTCCGAGAACTGTGGAAGAGTTAAAAACGATGAAGCCGTTTGAGTTTCAGAATTGGGTCTGCGAGCAGTTGAACGGGCAGGTCTCTTCCAAGAAGAGCGGAGACTTCGGGATTGACGGCTGGCTGATCGACGGCAGACCGCTGCAGGTCAAGCAGTCCGAGAATGTTGGAAGAAATGTGGTTGACAATTTCGAGACGGCGTTGAGACGGGCGGGGCGGAACCGGGGCGTCGTTGTTGCTTTTAGCTTCGGTAAAGGTGCAAACGAAGAGACGGCAAGGGCTCGACTACAGGACGGGCTGGAGATTGAACTTAAGACCGTAGAGGAGATTTTAAGAGGAGAAAATTACTCGCCTGAGGTTGCGTAGATTTCGTAGGGCATTATTTTTTTATTCACCTTCTTCTTCCCTTTCAACCTGCTTACGAGGTCGGCGGCTTTCTTCTTCTGCTCCCGCTTCTTCAACCGTTCCATTATGCTCGCCATTTCCTTCTCTTTACCCTTCTCCGCCTCAGCACTGCCGCCGTTTTCTCCCTCCGCTTTCTCGCTTGCGTAGCCTCCTTCTGTCTCTTCTACTTCTTCTTCAACCCCTCCCTCTTCCGCCTCGTCCATTCCTTCAAAAACCATTATTTCTACACCCATTTTAACTCAACCTCCTTTCTTGAAGTTTTTTGCTGCTGTTTTTTGATAAACCTTTTTCAAAAAAGGACTTAAGGTTCTTAATAAATCACCTTGTCAGGGTGCAACCGTTTCGCGGCTGACAACACCTCTTCTATTTGCCTCCCCTGCCCTTCTCCTTCTCCCTCTCCTCCTCCCTCTCCTTCTCCCCTGCACATCTCCGCACCAATTTCCGCCTTATTCAGCATAAACGGCTCGTCCAACGTTACTTTCGCCTCGTTAAGCACCAGCGTTGACCAACTCACACTCCGCACGTGCGACCCAAATCTTCGCAGTATTTCCACCCTGAAGAAGTCCCTCGTGTTCTCGGGTGCGTTGCTCAGCGCGTATTTCACCCGCTCCGAGAACGACGACCAACCGACCCCCGGCAATTCCCGCTCCGCAAACGCCAGCGACTCCTTCTGACTGTAAAGACTCCCGCTACCCCCCCTCCCTCTCCCTCTCCCTCCTTCAGCCCCGAGGTCGAGGCAGTTCAGCACACTCGCGTCCAGCAGTGCGTACTGGTTGCAGACGCTAATTCCTTCGGACGCGGTCTTCGGCTCGTAATTCACGAGCAGCGCCAACTTCGTCACCCAGTCGAGACCGTCCACAAAATCCTCCACTCGCCGAGCCTCCAGCTTCTCTAACGCCTCCTCAAACGCCTTCTTTCCCTCCCCTTCCCACTTCCCTCCCTCCCAACTCCCCTTTTCCTGCATTTCCTCAATTTTCTCGAGGTAAAACCGCAGAACCGCGACCGCGTCCGTCCGCTCACCGCCCTTCAACCTCACCCGCCACTCGCACTCCTGCGTGTCCGCGGAAATCTCCTTAAAACTCCTCACAGGGTCTTCCAACACAGGTGCGTCGTCCAAGAACCCTGCTTCAAACGCGGAAATTACCAACGCCTGCAAAATGTCGCGCAAAAAAATCGCGTACTCAGAACGGAGAGCCTCAAAATGAATGTCGTGCAGTCGCCAGTACTTGTTGCGTGCTGCGTGAGGCTGGTCTCGTGTGTTCAGAATGCCTCTACCAGCAGTGGTTGAGAGCGACGACTTGCGAGTAACGAACATCGCTCTCGGCGAAATAACGAACTTCACCCCGCCCCGCTTCCCCCCAACCGCCCCAACGAAGTCACCAGAGACGACGTCTCCCGAGCCAGTGAGTAGAATTCTCGTGACGACCCACGGAATTAACGCCCGCTCTACACGACTCCAGTCCTTGCACGCTGCCCGTTTTGTTAGAAAATTTCCGTGCGTGGCGTAAGTGAGGGTCTTTACTCTTCCCGCTTTGCCACTGCCACTGAGTCTGGCTGTGCTGGTGGCACTGCCTCCGCCACCGGCACTACCACCGCCGCTGCGGTTCACGACCGTGTTCGCGACATTGTTTTTGTGAACTGCTACTCGCTTCTTCAACGCCAGACCCGCCTCCCGCGAGCCTACAAAAGCGTAAATCTCAGAGGCTTTGTCGTACGCCACAGCGTCAAAGGGGCTGTTGTAAGAGGGCGTTGAAATCTCAAGATGCCCCAAATCGTTGTAAATCCGGCACCCGTTCTCGCCGAACCACGAGGAAATTTTCGACTCGTGCGTCTCTTGTGAAATTTCGGTAGCGGTGTCCCACTTCACAACCCGCGAAAATCTTCGCCGTCTTAAACCCTGAATCGCAGCGCTGACGAGCAGAGAAGGATTTAAACCCGCTCTCGCACTCACAGGGTACTCCTGCTCTACTCCTCTTATTTTGTTTTCTGTCCCCTCCATAAGCACTTCCTCTCTCCTTCATTATTCTCCCTCTTCTCTCTCTTCTCCTTCTCTCTCTTCTCCCTCCTCCCTCCCCTTTTTCTCCGCCTTTTTTATCTCTTCAACCTTCCTTTTTATCACCTCCTCGTCCCACCCGTCCAGCTCGTCAAACTTGTAAGTCTTGTTGTTAGAACACATCAAGTACTCCAAATACGGATTCCTTGCGATTCTGCTCCTTATTTCCTGGCTTATTTCCTCCTCCCACCCCCTAATGTCCTCCTCTTCACCCAGAAGTCGCACAAGAACCTCCCTCCTTCTTCCCCCCCGCCCGTCCCTGCTTCTCGACTCGTGCAGAAAGACCACCACCGCACTCGGTCGCCTCCCGAGTTCAGGGTACTGCTCAAACAACCGCATATATTCCTCCGCACTCGGCGGCCCCATATCTATTTTTATCTTCGGCGCCCGATTTATCGTTATCTTGTTCCAACTCAACGCCGCGTCCTCGAACCCCGGCACCGCCGCCAGCCGCACCCGCAATTCCGCTCTCGAACCCTTCGGCGGAGACAACAAAGCCTCCCCTAACTCCTCTTCAGTCAGTAGCCGCACCACGCCCACTCGGTCCGCTACTTGCTCGTACAAGTCGTGTTCGCCGAGATTGGTAAACTCGAACGAAGCCGCTATTTCCTTCTCCGCCTGCTCGTCCATTTTATAAAGGCTTCGGTAGTCGAACCGCCCCTTTGGTCTCTCTTCGTACTCAAAATCCGCGAGTTCATTTTTTAACACCCACCACTTCAGCACCCACTCCAAACGCCGCACCACAAACGGGTCCTCAAGCAGCCCCTGACCAAACTTGTCGCAAAGCCTCTTAAAAGTGTCCAGCACATATTTGTCCCAGTAGGAAGTCTCCCTCTCTGCGAACAACTCCTCAATCGCCGCGAGGTAGTGAGAATTGAGGTAGTCGATCGCTGACTCGGTCCGCCTGTTCATCAATTTTATCCGCCACCCGCCTTCCCCGTTCGTGTTCGCCGAGATCTCCTTGAAAGTCTGAAGAGGGTTCCAAATCTCCTCGATGTGTGTAATTTTTCCGCACTCGATCGCGTCAATTACGTACGAAGTGAGTGCGTTGTTGAGCAGTCGTGTTACTTCAGACCGAACACCCTCACCAGAAGTAACATGCACACGATAAAAATCCTTCGTACTCAAGGGCTCGTCCCGCGTCGACAAAATCGGCCACTGCGACGGCGACTCTGTGAGAACGCGCTTCGAAACCATCGCTTTCGGCGAAATTACATATTTTAAACCTCCTCTCACTCCTCTTTCTCCTCTCCCTGCCCCCCTCTCTCCACCTGCCTTCTCCGCCACGAACCCGCCAGCGCCAAAGAAAATCTTACGAAGCACCAAGAACGGCACGAGCAGACCCTCTTTGCCCACGAATTTCTTCCGCTTCACAATGTAGGACTCGTGCGTGCCTCTACTGTACCGCTTGTCAATCTCGACATTCGCCTTCCAGCACTGAATGCTTACGTGTGTTGCGTGTGCGGAGCCTCCTCGTCCCCCTTTCCCTCGTCCCTGTCCCTGCTTCCCCAGCCTCTTTCTGAGCCTCTCGTTCGCTTCCTCAACGCCGATTTGCATAAACAACTCCGCCGCCTTGTCGTACTTCAGCACCTCAAACGCGTCCCTGCACTCCGGCGTCGCGATTTCAAGGTGACCTCCAGTGCAGATGTAAATCCGCGAGCCGTTCCGCAAGAACCCATCGTTCCGCCGCCGCAGCTTCGAGCAGACCGCTGCCGTGCCGTCAAAAAAAGAGTAATTCTCAAGCGCACGAATCACTTCGTCCACGTGGTAAAATCTGGCGTACCTGTACAACCCCGGCGATTCCGAACTTATTCCGACCCTGAATTCGTGCTCCAACCCCTGCCACCTGCTCAAATCCCCTTCCATCTTTTTTCCTCCCATTTTTCTTTTACTAAAGCTTTTCCTCCTAAGAAAAAGTGTTAAGAAAAAAAACTTTAAGAAAAGCTTTTAATAATGCATTCCCGTCTCCTCGTCAGGCATCTCGCCGTAGCCCGACGCCAAAATCTCCTCCGCCCTTCGCTGCACGAACTTGTCAAAACCCTCTTTCAAATGCCGCATATTCACGCCAATCTCCTCCACGCGTTTGTACCGCCGCTCCAAATCCGCAGTCTTCCTTTCAGCGTCCAATATCGCCGCAATTCCTTCCTTGTCCCACATTTTTCTAATCTCCTCTTTCTTCTCGTCGTTGCTGATCGTCCCGCGTTTTAGCATCAGCAGTGTCCGCTCCTCCAACGCCTTGTCGCGTGCGTAGTTGAATATTTGTGCAATGAACCGTCCGGTAATTGTGTCTGCCCGCTTTATCCTTCCTATTTCGGTCTCGACATAATTTTCACTGCACATATAGTCAACAATCTCGCTCACCAAACGCGCCCTCGCCTCTTCTTCTCCAGCTCCTTCTGTTCTTCCCTTTCCTTCTTCTCCTGCACCCTCGCCTCCTCTTCCTTCTTCTCCTCCTCCTGCTTCCTTTATCAAGAGGTGGTCAATCGGAATCTTTCTGGCGTAGAGCGAGGCGATAGAACGCACCGCTTCCTTGTCAGGCTTCGGAACCTCGATTATTTTGTCAAACCTCGCCCTGAACGCGGAATCGATGAGGTGCAGCCTGTTCGTCGCTCCGATCACCGTGAGGTGCGGGTGCAAGGCGTGAAAGCCCTCTAACAAGTCCAGCAACTGCCCCGTTACCCGTTCAGGCGCCCCTGAAGAGCCTGAGTACATTCCTCGCTCCTGTGCAAGTGCGTCAATTTCATCGAAGAAAATCACGCCGTAGTCGTTCTCACCCTCCACCAATTTCGCGTTCGCCGACTCGAAAATCATCCGCACATTCTTCTCCGACTCGCCGAGCCACATACTGAAAAGCTCGCCTGCCCCCACCTTCACGAATTCGCAGTTTGGCAGCGCCGACGCCAGCGCCTTCGCACACATCGTTTTCCCGCAGCCTGGCAGCCCGTACATCAAAATCCGCCGCGAGCACTCCCCGTATTTCGCGTAGTCCTCGGGGTTCAGCATCGGTAGAATAACGCTCTTCACCAACTCCTGCTTCACCTCTTTCAACCCGCCAATCTCGTTAAAACTCACACCCGGACTCTTCGTGACCTCGTAGTGTGAGATCTCGGTCTGCTTGAAACTCCTTTTTATGTCAAACGTGCCAGGCAGAAGTCCTACCTTCGTCCCTACTTTCAGTCCCTCCTGCTGCTCTTCGGTCAGCCTTTTGAAAATCCTGCCTCGTCCCCTGCCTGTTGAGATTTCCGCTACCCAACCGCCGCTACCTCCGCCGCTACCTCCGCCGCCGCGTCCGCGGCCACTGCCGCCACCACTGCTGTCGTCGCCGTCCTCGTCCTTCCGCAGTTCCTCTACCTCTCCGACCTCCAAATCCACAAACCTGTCGTACACCTTCGTGATGCCCACACTGAACCCGTTTGGGCTGTTACGGTCTGGAATTCGCCCGATGAAAACATATTTCCCCTCCTCCAACTCCGCAACCTCCCTCGCAGTAAGCGTGCCGTAAGGTAAAGCCTTTAAAGCACCGTTCAAATTCACAATCGCACCCTCTTCTGTCTTTTCAACCACGAACCCGCAGTCCAGAGGAGGCGACCTCGCTTTCGAGACAAGCCGCTCCAAATCCGCCTTGTACGCCTCTGTCTCCTCGTACTTCCGCATCAGCCGCCTGTAGTCGCTCTCCAACTGCTCGTACTCGTATCTTGGAATATATTCCTCCCTCTCTTCCATTTTTTCTTTTTTCCCTCTTTTTTCCTTCTTCTTTCCCTCTACTCTCCCTCTACTCTCCTCTACTCTCCCTCTACTCTCCTCTACTCTCCCTCTACTCTCCTCTACTCTCCCTCTACTCTCCTCTACTCTCCCTCTTCTTCTCTCTCCTCTCTAAAAAAGAGTTAAGTTTATAAAAATCTAATTATCTCAAGATTTTATAATATATAGAAAGAATAGGAGTAAGTAGGATGAAAGAAGAGACGAGAAAAGTACAACTAACCGGCGGTTCTACGCTCACCGTTTCGCTTCCGATAAAATGGGCGAGAGAAGCAGGGATAAAACAGGGCGACGAAATCTCCTTGATTCAACGCAGCGACAAGTCTTTGGTCTTAACGCCTACTAAAAAGGAGGGCTGGAAATTTAAATCCGCAGAACTTGAACTCTCGACGGCAGAGTGTTTTGAGGACAATTTCAGGTACCTCATTGCCTACTACCTCGTGGGCTACGACCTCGTGAGGCTCTTGACACCCAGCGGTTTCAAGGCGGAAGAGCGGAAGCGGATAAAAGAGGAGGTGCGGAAACGGCTGATTGGAATGGAGGTCGTTGGCGAGTCGTCAAGGGAAATCGTGCTCCAAAGTTTCTTGAAGTACGAGGATTTTACGCTGCGCGACGCGATTCGGAGTATGTCAGAAATAATTCTCTCAATGCAGGGCGACGCGATTTCGACGCTTGAAAACCGCGACCTGAAACTTGCGGAGGATGTTGCTGAGCGGGACAACGAGGTTGACAGGTTTTACCTGCTGATTGTGAGGCAGCTCAAGGCTGCGATGAGCGACCCCGAACTTGCGAAGAAGATTGGCGTGGGCAGGCAGCGAGACAGCCTGGGTTACAGGATTGTAGTGAAAAGTATGGAACGAATCGGCGACCACGTGGAGAACATTGCGAGGAATTCATTGTTTCCCTCCTCCCTGTCTGTGTCTTCTTTGAAGGTTTTGGAAGGCGTAAAAGAGGCGGGCTCGCGTGCTGAACGCCTCTTTGCCAAGACGCTGTCGTCGTTGTCAGAAATAGATCTGTCGCAGAGAGAGGCGATGAAAACGGCGAACGAGACGATAAGGGACGCGAATGCGTTGGTAGCGGAGTTAGAGCGGTTAAACGAGCGGGTTCTGGCAGAGACAGAAGAAGAGCTGAGCGTTACCGATAAAATACAGGTCCTCTCGATTTTGGACAGTCTGGGCAGAATCGCGAAGTACTGCACCGACATTGCAGAGGTGACGATAAATATGAGCACGAAAATAGCGGGGGAATGGGCGTTCTGAATTTCCTGTGTTTTAGGAGGTGTCAAGATGTTAGAAAAGTTAGGCAGTTCGCTGAAGGAGACTTTTCGGAAAATAGCGAAGGCGAAGCGGATTGACAAGCAGACAGTGGACGAGCTCGTGCGGGACATTCAGCGGGCACTGATTCAGGCGGATGTCAAGATTTCGCTGGTCAAGGAACTCTCAGCTCACATCCGCGAGCGGGCGTTGAAGGAGAAGTTGGTGCTGAACCCGCGAGAGCACGTGATTAAGGTTGTCTACGAGGAGTTGGTTCGGATAATTGGGCGGGGAGTGACGGTTCCGTTGGCGTCGCAGAAGATAATGCTGGTGGGCTTGAACGGGGCTGGAAAGACCTCCACCTGCGCCAAGCTTGCGCGGTATTTTCAGAAGAAGGGCTTGAAGCCTGCGGTTGTTTGCGCGGATATTTACAGACCCGCAGCGTCTGACCAGCTGCGGCAGTTGTGCGAGAAAATCGGCGTTCCGTTTTACGACGGCAGCGGTGCAGGCAGTGCAGGTAGTGCGGGCAGTGCAGGTAGTGCGGGCAGTGCAGGTAGTGCGGGCAGTGCAGGTAGTGCGGGCAGTGTGGGCAGTGCGGGTCTTCTTGATGCGAAAGATGTGCTGGGCATAGTGAAGGAGGGGGTGAAAGAGTTTAGGAAGTACGATGTCAGGATAATTGACACCGCGGGGAGGCACGCACTTGAGGAGGAGATGATAAATGAAATACGCGAAATTGAAGAGGCGGTAAAGCCGGAGCAGCGGTTTCTTGTTCTTGACGCGAGCATTGGACAGCAGGCGGCGGTGCAGGCGAGGGCGTTTGACGACGCGGTTGGAATCAGCGGCATAATTATTACCAAAATGGACGGGACTGCGAAGGGCGGCGGGGCTCTCTCCGCGGTCTCGGAGACGAACTCAGGGGTTGCGTTTATCGGGACAGGTGAGAAAGTGGACGATTTGGAGCGGTTCGAGTCCGACAGGTTTCTCTCTCGCCTGCTCGGAATGGGGGACCTAAAGGGCTTGATTGAGACGGCGGAGGAGAGTCTGAAAGAGGAGGATCTGGACGCTGAGGAGTTCTTGAGAGGCAGGTTCACGCTGAAGGATTTGTACAAGCAGTTGGAGGCGGTGAGAAAAATGGGGCCGATGAAGAAGTTGCTGCAGATGCTTCCTTTGGGCAGTTTAGCGGGTTTGGGCAGTTTAGCGGGTTTGGGCGGTTCAGGCAGAGGCGGGCAGGAGTTGAAGTTGGACGATGCAATGTATCAGGTCACCGAGGAGAAGCTGAAGAAGTTCAAGGTGATGATGGATTCGATGACCGAGCAGGAGTTGAGCGAGCCGAAAATAATCGACGGCTCGCGGTTGCGGCGGATTGCGAGGGGCTCGGGGACGACGACTGCGGAGGTGAACGAGCTGATAAAATATCACAAGATGATGCAAAAAATGATAAAGAGTTTGAGCAGTGGAGGGTTGAGAGGAATTGGAATGGGCAAGATACAGGGGATGATGAAAGGAATGGCACCGCTGGGCAAGATGATGAAAAAGCGAGGAATGTAAAAGATGGGCAGGAGATTTGATACGAAGAGGGCAGCCAGGGAGAAGGGAAACGGTGAAGAAGAGGCTGCGGGGTCGAAATGAAAGCGTTGGTCTTCGAGCCGTTTTCGGGTGCTTCTGGGGATATGGTAATCGGCAGCCTGCTGGATTTGGGGGCGGACGAGTCGAAAGTAAGAGACGCTGTCTCTGGTCTTGGTTTTGACCTCGAGCTGGAGGTGAAAGAAGTGAAGAGGCGCGGGGTAGTGGCTAAAAAGGTGGAGTTCGTGAGTGAAGGCGAGAGCAGTGCTGAAAGGAAAAGAAACAGAAGCGAGAGGTCTTACAAGGAAATTGCGAACGCGATAAAAGACAGCGGACTGACAAAAGAGGTAAAAGAGAACTCGTTGGGTGTTTTTGAAAAAATCGCGACTGCCGAGGCGAGGGTGCACGGCGAGCCGAAGGAGAGCCTGACCTTTCACGAACTCGGGGCTCTCGACACGCTCGGCGACCTCGTAGGGAGCAGCACGGCGTTCCTTGACCTTCGCCCCGAGACCGTCGTGAGCACGCCAATTTCAGTGGGCAGTGGCTTCGTGGAGACCGAGCACGGGCTTCTTCCCGTCCCCGCACCCGCAGCACTCGAAATCTTGAAAGACACTTCTTTGTTGTTTCAGGGTGGTGGTTCTGCAGGAGAACTGCTCACGCCGACGGGTGCGGCGATTTTCGCACATTTTGTTCAGCGTTCTCAACCGTTCTTGCCGCGAATGCGCGTCGAGAGGACGGGCTACGGAGCAGGGTCAAAGGACTTGCCGAGAACCCCGAATGTCTTGAGAGCGATTTTTGGTGAAATTGAAGTTGAGGAGCCTGCACCGCCGCTGCTGTTAAGGGACGAGGTGGCGGTTCTGGAGACCAACCTCGACAATGTTACTGGCGAAGTGCTGGGCAATTTGGTGGAGGTTTTAATGGCAGAGGGCGATGCAGAAGCGGGAGGAGTAAAAGATGTGGCGGTCGTGCCTGCACAAATGAAGAAAGGCAGAAGCGGACAGATCGTAAAAGTAATCGTCGCACCGCAAGACGCCCCCAGAATTGCTCACCGAATAATGCAAGAGACCGGCTCGTTGGGCGTTCGTGTTATGCAAGTAAAGCAGCGGTTCGTTGCCGAGAGGGAACAACGGAAGGTGAAGGTGAAAATCGGAGGCACGGAGAAGGAGCAGGAGAAGGAGAAGGAGCAGGAGCAGGCGAAGGAGAAGGAGCAGGAGAAAGAGGTAGAAGTAGAAGTAGGGGTAAAAATCGGGAGGGACGCGAGGGGAAATTTGCTGAGCGTGGCTGCGGAGTTTGAGGATGCGAAGCGGGTCGCGAGGGAGCGGAAAGTTCCGCTAAAGGAAGTGCAGAGGCTTGCGGAAGAGACCGCGAGGAAAAGTTTAGTTTGAGTTAGAGCAGATTTGAGGAAGAAACCCAACGGCTTTAGTGCGGTCGTTGGATAATATGCAAGCCTTAAAATTTTATGCAAAGATAATTTCAAAGATATTGGGGATGACATTTAGAAGAGAGTAGATGAAAAAGGGCAGATTCGGGGAGTAGCAATTCTTAACTTCAGGAGAAGAGCGGAGAAGGGGGAAATAGAACTGCCGTACAAGTTGAGCCTTTCAAAGTCGGTTTAGCAAGAAAATATTTGATGTCTATTTGATAGTTTATGATAACGAAGGCATATTTATAATAACAAGCATATAAAGTAAAGACTAAAAGGGAGAGGAAGAGAAAATGAAAAATTCGCAAAATTTCGCTCATGTGAGGATGAAGGCGCATTCAGTTATTGAAAGATTGTCTGAAAGCGAAATTGAAGAAATCTTGTCCCTTTTTGAGCAGGTCTTGGGGGAGAAAAGAGTTGGTTCGGCTGAAGAGGGGTGGAGAGCTTTTATGGAAATGGGCGAAGATGGTCTCGGCAGCAAATTGCAGAATGCCTCTGAAGAGCATGATAAATACCTCTACAGGAGAAAAGAGGGTGATTTTTATTGACACTGGAGCCTGGATTGCCTTAGAAGATGTGAATGACAGAAACCACGCTGAAGCGGTGAAGTTCAGAGATAAACTCAGGAACGAAAATGAACGGCTTATTACCTCTTCTTATGTATTGGATGAAACTTACACTTTCCTGCTCCTCCACATTGGCTACGAGAAGACGCTACTTTTTCATAATAGAATTCAAAGAATGAAGTTAGGTGGCGGCGTACTTGAGGTTTTTCATATCTCTGAGCAGACAGAAGAGGAAGGCTGGGTGGTCTTCAAAAGATTTAACAGCGATAAAAAGTGGTCTTTTACTGACTGCACGAGTAAAGTGGTGATGGACTCATTAAGGATTCACGCGGTGTTCACTTTTGACTATCATTTCGAGCAGATGGGGTTTGCCCGAAAGCCATAATATTCTTAACTTCAGGAGAAGAGCTGAGAAGGGGGAAATAGAACCACCGTTTGTGCTGAACCTTTCAAAGTCGGTTTAGTAAGAAAATATTTAATGTCTATTCAATATATTTATGATAACAAGAGCATATTTTAATAACAAAGATATAAAGTAAAGAATAGAAGGGAGAATAAAGATAAGATGAAGAAAAGCGAAAGGGGGGAGAAAGGGATAATGAGAAAAGGGGTAGCAATTGCGATTTTGGCGATTGTGTGGTCTGTTTTTGGCGGTGGCGCGGTCTCGGCGGCGGGAGAGACTGTGTTAGAGGCAGAGGATTTAACGAATAATGCAAGCTTTGAAGAATTGGTTAAATTTAATATTATCGCTTTGGATGATGATATCGTAGAAACTCCTCCGTTTGAGTTGGAGTTCTGCGCTACAGGAGAAGTGGCTACATATGGCGGCGATTATTCTCGTGGGGTCACTGTTGACAAAAACAACGGCAAGATAGAGTCTTATACTTATGCTGTTAGTGCGTTCCTCGGTTCAAGTGCCGCTATTACAATCGGTGGCACAGGGGACACCATCAACATTCCCGCTGACGGCGAGTACAGAATTACTCCTACTTTCCGCATCAAAGGTAAAATTGGGGCTGACGACCTTCAGGTGTTACCCACCTCAGGCTCAGGCTCCAGTTTTTGCATTTTTTTGTCCGTAGAAGATAAAGAGGATTCAGAGAAATATTCTCAGAATTTTGGGATAGCGGACGCAGATGTCGCAACCTGCGAGTTGGCAGAAGCCCCAGAAGTCATTCTAAAAGAAATAGCCAGTCTCTTGGTAGAAGGGCTTACGGGAGTCTCTCTCACTCCGCCAAGTCCTGGCCACCGAGCCATAAAAATAGACGGAACCGTGAAAAAATCGGTGCAGACATTTCTGCCAAAAGGCGACTACAACATTCTGGGTGCTTGTGAGCTAAGGAGTGCGTCGGCGACACTTGGTCCTGCAACCTCTTCAACTTATGCAGACTTCTCAAGATCCTCTCTCTCTCTTTTTGACGATGAGCCTTCGGCTGATGAATATGTAAAACTAACAGAGATTAGAATTGAGAAAGTGGAAGGAGAGAACACACCGCCTCTTGCGGGATTCACACCAACCAAAGCAGAGATTTATGTCGGGCAGTCGGTTAGCTTTGACGCTTCGGAGAGCAAAGATTATTTCGGCTCTGTAGAAAATTATTACTGGGAGTTCGAAGGTGGCAGCCCCTCTACTTCCACCTCCAAGAGACCCACCGTAGAGTGGAACAGTCCCGGAATATACAAAGCCACACTCAAAGTTCAGGACAACGAAGGTGCGTGGAGTGCCCCTGCCAGCGGAACGGTTACCGTGAGAAACCGCCCTGCGACGGGGAGCATCTCAATGAGTCCAGAAAACCCTGTGAAGAGCCAGTTGATAACATTCACAGCTGATGTGCAGGACCCAGAAGGAATTACAATTTATCTCTGGAACTTTGGCGATGGCATTTCGACCGCAGTAGGGAAGCAGGCTACACACGCGTACAAATATGCGGGCAGTTATGAGGTCACATTAACAGTAGAGGACAAGTTCAACGGCGTGACCAAGTTCACAAGGACGGTTGAGGTCAGCGAGTGGTCGGGCTCGTCTGAGATTAGGATCGACGAGGTCTGGGCTGTGGACGGGGTTGACCTTGTGGGAGGGCATCGCCCACATTTGGAAGACCTTCGTGTAGGCTTCAAAGGTTATTCAGACGGCTACGAGTTCTGCGACGCTTATGATGTTCGGGTTTTTGACGAGACTCGTGGAATTTTGTTAGGGACGAAGTCGGGTGAAGAGAATATGGAACTCGGGGATCGCGTCTGGTGCGGGATGGACAAGACACTGTTCAGAAAGACAGGTGCTCGTAACCTCAAGATAATAGCTCATCATTCAGGCGGCAATGAGGCAGAGGCAGTATTGAAAATAAATGTGGGGGTTGACAACACTCAAAGCAAATACTACAACAATTTCAACATATTTCCCTCGCGCCCTTATGCCGGCGAGACTGTTACCGTTGACGCCACGCATTTGAGTGAAGATGCAAGCGGAAATCCGATTTTAGGCTACGACTGGTTCGTTATTCAAGAAGGGCATCAGCCGATATGGAACGAGCCGGGACCCAGTAAGATAACTTTCGTCCCTCAGGACACAGGCGAATACTACATCTGCCTGAGTAACACAGAGCAGTACGACGCTTATTTGATAGACGACTTCGACCTTTGGGTGCGGGAGAGCGGCTACTACGAACCGCATCTGACGATAACAGAATTCACAGTCCCAAGCACAGCGGTTCTGGAGAAGGGGTGCCCTGTAACTACAAAGATAACGAACTCTGGGAATGAATACGGGCATTTCATTGTGCGGTACAAAGTAGACGGAAAAATCGTTGATATTGACACTGGTTATGTGTGCGAGAAGGATAAAGAGACGCTGAGAAATACGCTTGTCTTGCCTGAAGGCTCGCACACAGTCGCGATTGATTTCATAAACGCAGAGAACCAGTTAGTAACAAAAAGTAAGACAGTGAGTGTAGTCAAAAATAAGCCGCCGACGGTAGAGGTCGCGAGCATTTCGCCAGCCGAGATTTTTATGGGTGCTCTTGTTACTTTCGTTGCGAGTGCGAGCGACGCCGACGGTAAGGTCTCAAAAGTGGTTTGGAACTTTGGGAACGGTGCTACCGCCACTGGCGAGACCGTTACTTACAGTTACCCAAAGACCGGGAATTACATCGTCCGAGTGGTGGTTACAGACGACTGCGGTGCGACGGCGGAGGACTGTGCAGAGGTTACTGTAAAACCCCTCAACACGCCACCTTACAAGCCGAGTGCCCCCTCGCCGTCTGACGGTGCTACCGGGGTCTCGGTTGCGGCGGAGTTGAGGTGGAGCGGTGGCGACCCCGAGGGCGATTCTGTGTCCTACGATGTTTTTCTTGAGAAGGGAGACAGCACGCCGGATGTTTTGGTCTCGGACGACCAAGTCGTCGAGACCTTCACCCCCGCGGGGCTGGATTTCGAGTCGCACTACTTCTGGAAGGTCGTGGCTACAGACGAGAACGGTGCCACTACCGAGGGGGCTGTCTGGGACTTCTGGACCGAGGCAGCGCCGCCGCCCGCTCCGCCTGCTGTCACTTCCTTCGCTCCCCCTTCACCTGTAGCCGACGAAGAAGGGGCGACGAGAACTTTCAGCCTCTCTACTGACCAGACCGTTGAGGTGGTTTGGCAGGTTAACGGCACGACGGTGCAGAGAGACGCAGGCGTGACCTCTTCCGCCTACACAAACACCAGCGCTGCAGTCGGGGTCTGGAATGTGTCCGCGGTCGCGAGGAACGCAAACGGCACAGTGAGGCAGACTTGGGTCTGGAGTGTGGCGCCGAAGAACCGACCCCCAACCGCAGATTTCTCCTTCTCTCCTTCGCTTCCTTCTGCGGGTGAGGAAGTGAATTTTGACGCTTCCGCCTCAAAAGACTCGGACGGCTCAATCGTCTCTTACGACTGGGAGTTCGGCGACGGGAAGAGCGGGACAGGGGAAACGACAAAACACTCGTACTCGGAGGGTGGGACTTACGCGGTGAATTTGACGGTAACAGACGACGACGGTGCTACCAACCGAACAACAAAAATCGTTGCGGTTAGCAAAGTCCCAAAGGTTATTTTCGTGCCCGACGACTACGCGACGATTCAAGCAGCGGTGAACGCCGCCTCGCCCGGCGACACGATTATCGTCCGCGACGGGACTTACTGCGAGAATGTAGAAATCAGCACCCCGCACCTGACAATTCGCTCCGAGAACGGCTCTGACCGAACGACTGTTCTGGCTAAGGATCCAAAAGACCACGTCTTCAATGTGGCCGGGGATTTCGTTAACCTCTCTGGCTTCACTGCTACTGGCGCTGAAGACTGGAATGCAGGGATTTACCTCTACCACGCAGCCCACTGCAACATTTCCTTCAACAACGCTGAGAACAACAACAACTACGGCATCTGGCTGGATTATTCGAGCAACAACATTTTGACGGGCAACATCGCTAACTACAACAACAACTACGGCATCTGGCTGGATTATTCGTGCAACAACAACTCCCTTACCGGCAACAACGCTGAGAACAACAAGTACGGCATCTGGCTGGATTATTCGTGCAACAACAACTCCCTTACCGGCAACAACGCTGAGAACAACGACGTCGGCATCTTGCTGGATTATTCGAGCAACAACATTTTGACGGGCAACACCGCTAACTACAACAGGTACGGCATCTTGCTGTATTCTTCGTGCAACAACAACTCCCTTACCGGCAACAACGCTAACTACAACAACAGGTACGGCATCCGACTGTATTCTTCGAGCAACAACACGCTCACCGGCAACAAGATGTCAGGAAACCGTCACAACTTTGGTGTCTTGGGGCGTGAGGTTTCTGACTACATCCAAAAAATAGAAAGAAGCAACACGGTGGAGAGGAGGCCGGTTATTTATTGGGTAGAAGAGCGAGACAAGGAGGTGCCGAGCGATGCCGGTTATGTCGGAATAGTAAAATCCAAGAATATAACCGTCCGCAACCTAACACTGACAAACAATTCTGAAGGTGTGCTCTTCGTCAACACAGCAGATTCAAGAATAGAGAATGTTACTGCCTCTAACAACGACGACGGCATCTGGCTGAATTATTCGTGCAACAACAACTCCCTTACCGGCAACAACGCTAACTACAACTACTACTTCGGCATCTGGCTGTATTCTTCGTGCAACAACAACTCCCTTACCGGCAACAACGCTAACTACAACAACAGGTACGGCATCTTGCTGTCTGATTCGAGCAACAACACCCTTACCGGCAACAACGCTGAGAACAACAAGTACGGCATCCGACTGTATTCTTCGAGCAACAACAAAATCTACCTCAACAACTTCTTCAACAACACCTACAGCAACGTTGATTCTGATAAGTCAAAGAACAATTGGAGCACGAGCGAGAAGAGAACTTACAAGTACAAAGGAGCGAGTTACGAGAACTACCTCGGGAACTACTGGGGCGACTACGTAGGGAGCGACGAGGACGGGGACGGAATCGGCGAGACTGCTTACAGCGTAGACGAAGACGACAGAGACGACTACCCGCTGATGGAGCGGAGTGAGAGTTACTTTAAAGAGGAGGAGAACGAGCCGCCGGTAGCGGAGTTCAGCTACTCGCCGGAGGAGCCGGAGGAAAAAGAGGAGGTGAGGTTCAACGGCAGTGCATCTTACGACGAAGACGGAGCGGTAGAGGGTTACGAGTGGGAGTTCGGGGACGGGAGAAAAGGAACAGGAGAAACAGCAACGCATTCTTACGGCTCGGCAGGGAACTACACGGTGAATTTAACGGTAACAGACGACGACGGAGCGAGGAACTCAACAACGAAGACAGTTACAGTAAGCAGCGAGCAAACGCCAACAGTGCCAACGGTCTCAATCAGAACAGACAAGACAGAGTACCACCCCGGCGACTTGATGAACAACACAATTCGCCTGAAGAACCCGAGAGAGACCGAAGAGCAGGTCTTCTTCGGGTGGTATTTTATCCTTACGGACAGCGGCGGTTGGGGCGAGATTTTGAGCACAGAACTAACGCTTCCACCGGGGTTTAACGAGACGTTCTCGGTGCCGCTGCGGGTTGGGTACTGGGCGCCGGTTGGGTTCAACGCGAGTTGGCGCGTCGTCCTTCTTAACACAACGACTTACGAAATAGTGAGCGTGGACGGGGCGGATTGGAAGTACGTGCCTGCGGCGAAGGCGAAAGAGGCGGGGAAGGCGGAGGGCGAAGGAGGGGGAGAGCGAGAGGAAAAAGGGGAAGTAGTGCCTGATGTACAAGTGCAAGTGCGGAACTACGATGTATTGAAAAAGTATCTCACGAAGCCAACGGATTTATTCGTTGGAGCTTCTCACAACAGTTTTCCCCGGTTCATTATCTCGTTCGGGTCCAGCACCCTGAGGAACTTCTTCCAAACCTCAGCGAGGTGCCCGATCCGCTCCACCGTCGGCTCAATTATCCCCGCGTAAGGTCTGAACCAGCCGTAAATGCCGAGGTCAAGCAGCCTCTGAAATTGCTTCGCGTTGTAGTTCCTCAACTTCTCCCCTGCCCCCGGCTCGCTCCCGTCGTAAAAAACATCGAGTTCGAAGTAGCAGAGTTGCCCGTGAAAACTGTAAATTGGGTCGATGTAGAAGTGGACGTGGTCTTGCGGAATTCCGACCTCCAGCGCGGTCTTCTCGTGCAACGCGTAGTACTCCGCAGCCAGCGTCAAGGGTCCGTAAAGCCCGATGCAGTGGTAGTTCCCCCGCCCCTGCAGCCCAAAAACCATACAACTCTTCTCTGCACCGCCCAAACTCTCCTCCTCGAAAGTCCTCGCGAACTCCGCCGGGAACTCCAGCACTCGCCCTCCCGTCCCTCCCGAGTCCGCCGAGTCTGCCGAGTCTGCCGAGTCTGCCAAGTACTCCTGCACCAACTTCGCCTTCGCCTCAAAAATCCCGTCTACTCCCTCCACGAGCACGCAGAGAACGAACTTCGGCAGCTCCTCGTACGGAAAATCAAAGGTCCCGCAAATGCCCTTCAGCCAGCTCTGGTTGTCCACGAGTCGAATGCTCGCAGCCAACTCGTCGTTCATCAAATTATAAATAACTTTCGTCGCCGCTCCAACTTCGTCAAAGCCAACAAAATAAACTTTTCTGTTGTCGTACAACCTGTAGAGTTTCGCCGTTAGTTCGGTCACCACACCGCACGTCCCGGGGTGGGCGCTGAAAACGCCGGTGAAATCCGGACCCACACCGTACCTGAAGTAAGGCATTTCGGAGAGCGACCGCGACCCTGTCTTTAGCGTCTCGCCGTTCGGCAGAATCATTTCGTACGAGAGCGTGTGGTCGTGCCCGTCCGCAGCCGAGGTCTGGTAAATCCCACGCAAGTAGTAATTCACCAGCACGCTCACGGTAAGCGGTGCGTCGGGAAACGCTGGTCGCAGCTTGTGTTTCCGCGTCTCCTCCAGCAGCATCCCAAAAGTTACGCCCGGCTCCACCGTCGCAGTCTTCATCTCCGGGTTCACCTCCAAAATCCGATTCATCCTCGAGAGATCTAACAGAACGCTACCCTCGTGCACTGGAATCGCCAGACCTCGCACATTTATGCCCGTGCTGTAAGGTACCACAGGGACTTTCTCCCGGTTCGCAAGCACCAAAACCTCCCGCACCTCTTCCTTGTCCCCAGGTCGCACGACAAAAGCTGGATTCTTCGCAGGCACAAAGTGCCAGTGCTGGTCTCTCGAATAAGAGGCACAAATCGCCCGGTCGCTCGTCGCGTTCTCTTCTCCTACTACCCCCTGCACAAGCTTTAAGAAATTCATTTCCTTCTCCCCTCCAAACCCTTACTCACAAGTTCCACAACATCATAAATTTTCATTCCTTTCCCCTCCTTCTCCTCTCCCTCTTTTTCTGTCTCTTCTCTTTCCTCTGCCTCTCTCTCCGCCGCTTCCTTCAAATTCCTCTTGCAGAACGGGCAGGCACTGACAAGTGCTTCTGCACCCGCTGCCCTTGCTTCTTTCACCCGTTCCCCTGCACACCACAACGCGAACTCGTCAAACGCTGACTTCACACCACCGCCGGAACCGCAGCACCACGCCTGCTCCCGCTCCCTCTTCATTTCCTTCACCTTCTCTCCCGCAACCTCTTTTAAAACCGCTCTCGGCTCTTCGTAAATCCCCAAATCCCTGCCCAAATGGCACGGGTCGTGGTAAGCCACCGCCATTCCCAACTTCTTCACCTCCAACCCGCCACCACTGCTCTCGTCGCCGTCGCTGCCTCCCTCGCCCTCTCCCAGCCCTGCCAAGAACTGCGTGGAATGCACCAGCTCAACACCCAGCTCAGGATAATTCTTCTTGAAGGTATTCAAACACCCGGGGCAAGTGAAAACAACGGTCTTTGCACCGCTATTTTTTATCACCTCGCTGTTGTGTGCCACGAGTTCCTTCGCGGCTTCTACCTGTCCTGTCCTGAGTAAGACCGAGCCACAGCACCACTCCTCGCCCAGCACTTGATATTTTATCCCTAGTTTATCAAAAATTTCCAGCATCGCATCTGCAATCTCCGGCACCCGGTAGCGAGCAGTGCAGCCGATGAAATAAAGAACCTCCGCATTCTCGTTGGTTGATTTCGCACCGTCCCTGTATTTCTGCCTCTCCCCGTACGCATTCCTCGTCTCTTTTATCTTCTCCGCGATTTCTCTGTGAACGCTAAGAGACCACCCCTTCCTCACCAGCTCCCCCCGCAGTTCCTCAAACAGTTCGGGCAACCGCATTTCCACGCTCGTAACCTGCCTACACTTCTCGTAACACGCCCCACAGAGCGTGCAAGCGTAGACTGACTTCAACAGCCCCTCCGAAGACTCGGTCAGCCCGCCTTCCAAAATCTCCCTGAAAATCTCCAACTTCCCGGGCGCGTAGAACGCCTGGTAGCCGTAAAATTCTCCACTCGGGCACAAAGGCTGCCACTCCTCAGCCGGGTGGAAATTCGCAATGCTGCAGAGCTTACACTTGACGCAGTGCTGAATTGCACTTAAAATCTCCTCCCTTTCCTGTCCCATTTTCTACTTCCCTCTTAAGTAATTTTACTCCTCCTTTTAATTAAATTAACTTTTTAATTAAATTATCTTGTTCTATTTTTCTTTATTTTCTTCTTTGTCCCCTCCGCCTTCTTCGCCTCGTCCCAACCCACCCGAGCAACACAGCGGCGAAGCAAAGACCAAGAACTACGACAAAGAGCATTTGATTCGGTAGCCCTTTCTTCTGCGGCTCTTTCACTTCTACAACCACCTCGTAGCCCGGGCTTTCGTACCTGTCGTCAGTGTCTGCATCTTTAAAGACCAGTCTGAACGGTATTTTAAAGTCCCCTCTCTGCGAACTGCCTGTGTAAAGATCAAAGGAAGCCGAGAAAACATCCCCTTCTTCCATATCTCCAATAAAACATTCTGAAGGCAGAATCCTGACCCCGTCTGCCCCTACTCCTGCTCCTTCTCCTGCCGCTGGCGCTACTGGCAACACAGGAACTACCGAAACCGCCTTAACCTCCTTCGACATACCGTTCGCCACATCAAACTCTAGCTTCGCAATCTCGCCTCTGAAGACCGACTCGGGTGCGTTCACGAGGATGAGTTTCACATCTGCATCGCTCCTTACCTCAACCGACGACTCAAACTCGTTGGAATGCCGATTTTCACCGTTCTTGTACTCCACCTCAAACTCAAACCCACTTTTGCTTTTGTTCAAACTTAAACCTTTCCTAAAAGTTTGCAGAGTGAAGTTCAGTTCCCTCTTTTCAAACGCGCCCAAGTCTCCGACGAAGATTCGCTCGGGCGTGAATTCTAATTCTTCGTTCTCAGATTTCACGAGCACGCTCACGCCACTCACTGAATTCGGTCGGTTGTTCGCTACAATTATTTTTATTTGCCTTGACTCGCTGGCCGAAATCTCCGACGGAATGTCGCTCTCAAGAATTTCCACGCCACTGCTGTCCACTCTTACAGGGACAGGAAACCGCACATCTCTTCCGTTCTTCACTTCTACGCAGACTTCGGGGAAGTAAGTGCGGTCGCCGCGCGCGTGGGCAGCGGCTTTTATCGGCAGCGAGATTTTAATGCTTTCGTCGGCTCCCAGAGCGCCCAGATTGTAGAATTCGGAGCGTTGCAGACCGTCCCGCAGCCATTCAATCTCTTTACTGCTGCTGCTCAGCCGAACAGTCTCTATTTCGGCACTAATGCTTCTGGTTGAGATGGTCGTCTTTTTTGAGGTATAGGACGGGTTCTCAACGGTTTCCTCGGTCTCTGACGACTGCGTGTCCATATTTTTTATCGTTACGGTAATTGTCCCTCTGTCGCCGGGCATCAAGACCTCCGGCTCCACCTCGTAGCGCGTAATCATAACCGCAGGTCCCTCGCCCACCGCAACCGCAGCCGAGACTGAACCCGCAACCGCTGCCACCGCTACAAACAAAAGGACTGCACTAAAGACCGTTGCAATCCAAACTTTCGTCTCGCTCATTTTTTCTCTTTTTTCTTCTCTCCATTTCAAGTCGCTGTCTTTATCTAATAAAAGGTACTTAAATACCTTTCCTAAAACTTAAATACCTTTCCTAAAAAGAAGACGCAAAAAAGGGATTGTAGGGATTTTGGTAGAGTTTGAGCGACCGGTTGGTTTTGAATTTATGGAACTTGCGGACGCTGTTGGGCAAAAGAGTGAACAGGCTCAAAGAAGTCGCAAAATGCGTATTCGCAGCACTGCCAAACTCAATCTAAACACAATTTTATATAAAAAATAAGAAGGAGGAAGGGAGAGGACAAACCCCTCTCTCCTTTCCTCACTTCACAAAAAGCACACCCTTCGCCTTCCGCTCGGTCATTGCGAGGTCGCCGATGTATTTCTTGTATTCTCCGCCGTCCTCTCCTACTGTCGTCTCTACAAGCCTGAACGAGGGCATTCTGTCCAGCACCTTGCCCTTCACCGTTATTTCACCGCCCGTCATATCCGCACCAGGCATCACCGCGTCGCCTTCAATTGTTATCTTTCCGCCCTGCATATTCAGCCCTGCAAGCATTCCAGCGTTCCCTTTTATCAGGATTTCGCCGCCCGCCATGTACTGCCCGGCACACTCGTCTGCGTTCCCGCCAACGACGACCTTACCGCCCGTCATTCCTGTCATCTCGCCGCGGTACATCGCACACAAGTTCGCCCCCGCGTCTCCTTCAATCACTAGCTCGCCTCCTTTCATCTCACGACCTGCCCAGCAGTCTGCGTTCCCTCTTACCGTTATTTTACCGCCCTGCATCATCGCACCGCAGTGCATATCCACGTCCCCGTTCGCCTCGATCTCGCCTGCTTTCATTCCGTCTCCGATGTGCTTCACCCGCGACAAGTCGCCCTCAAACACAACCTTCACCTCGTCCGCACTCGCTGCTGCCTCTTCTCCTTCTCCCTCTCCCTCTTCTCCTTCCACGCTCACCTCGAACAGGTCGCCAGTCTTCTCTTCGCGGTTGCCCCACCAGACCTTCACCGCTTTTATCTCCGCCTCGCTTTTTCCTGCAAGTTTGTCAGGCGTCAGCGAATCCGCCTCTACAGGAACTCTCGCAACTCCGCCAACTCCACCCGAAACCTCGTCCTTTAACCTCAATTTTATCGTCTGCATTTTTTACTCCTCCTCCTTCACTTCAACTCCTTCACTTCAACTCCTTCACTTCAACTCCTTCACTTCAACTCCTTCTCTTCAGCCACTCCACGACGCCTTTATCTCGTACGGGTTCGGCACGTAAGCGTCCTGCACGGGGTAGTTGTTGAAATTCACCGAGTAGTAGTGCTCGAACTTGTCCTTCAATTTGACCAGCATTTCTTCAGTCAGCCCCTCGTCGCACTCGGGCGTCACGAAATAAGTCTTACCCGCCGGCGTCGCTACGACCTCGCCGTCCTTTACCACGACCTCACCGCCTTTTATCGTGTACTTCGTGTTCAAGAACGCTTTTTGGATTTTCCCCGCGTCTCTCTCTTCTGGTGAAATGTCGTAAATCGCTACATCCGCGTCCGCTCCGACGCCGAGATGTCCTTTCCCGTGCTCGTGCAAGCCCAACGCCTTCGCAGTCATTCCACGCGTGATTATCGCGATTTCGTTCAAGTCGTACTCGCGGTCGATTGAGGGCAGTGCCGCTCGCTTGAAGATCGCGGAGTGCATCTCTTCTGCAGCCTCGTCCCGCCGTTTCTTGCTCATCAGCATCGAAATGAGAATCGGGTAGCCGATGAACGGCCCCGCGTTCGGGTGGTCGGTCGTGAGTGCGACTTTCCACGGGTCTTTGACAAGCAGCGCCAACTCCTGCCCAATCGCCCACTGAATCGTGTGCACCGAGACCTTCCCAGAGTAGAGGAACGGAGTTATTCCCGAGCCGGTCTCGAGTTCGACATCGTGGTTCGTCCACTTGCGACCCGTCAGTTGGTGAAGGCTGTACTCCATCGGACCGTCCGCGGTCATCGTCGTCGTGTCGCCCAGAATCACCGAGCCGATGTCAATCGTGGCGTGCTCGTTTTGGTTTATGTAGTCCGAAATCGCGTCCGCTTTGGAGACGAAGTCGCCCCAGTTCGTGCCGCCGTAGGAGTGGAACTGCGTGTGCGTGGTGTGAATAACTTGGCGGTCTTTCGCAGTTTTTACGCCTTTCACGAGGTCGTAAGTCGCCTTTGTCACTTCGAAGTTGCCCGGATGCCCAAGCATATTCGTGTGTACGTGAATGCTGTGTGGCATCTCAAACCGCTCGTTCGCCTCTGCCAAACCCTTAATTATTTCTGCAGGCGTGACATCAAAAGTAGGCACTGCGTCCGTCAAACCGCAGTTCTTGCCCCAACCCCAAGCCTCAGTTCCGCCCGGGTTCACGATTTTCACGCCGAAGCCCTTCGTCGCTTTCATTATCCAGGCAACGTAAGCCGCGAGCAGGTCAGTGTCGCCGGTCTTCACATAATCCATCGTCATCCAGTTGTTGTCAATGAGCGGCAGTGCAGCGTTGTCCAGAATCGGAATGTCCACCAACTCCTCGTGCGTGTGCCGTGCCGCGAGCGGTGGCATCGCCGCTTCCATCACGAAAGTGTAGCCCATCTTCGCGTACCTGTAGCCGGTCGCAAAAGTGTTCGGCACCGAGTAGCCTGACTGCACCCTGCAGACTTTCGTTCTTACTGCTACGCCTTTACGACCGTCTTCTGGTCTGAAGAGCCGACCTGAATTGACTTTTCCGCCTGCGATGTGCGAGTGAATGTCCACACCGCCTGGCATCACAACCCTGCCCTCCGCGTCAATTACTTTCACATTCGGACTTTTCAACTCCGCCACTACTTTTCCGTCGCGAATGCAAATCTCCTTCTTCTCGCCCTTAACCCCGTTTATCGGGTCAAAGACCACTCCGTTTTTTATTAACAACTCACCTTCAGCCATTTTACTCACCCCTCCTTCAGCCATTTTACTCTCCCTCCTTTCCTTCCTTCTCTTTTATCGCCCGCACCTCTTGCAGTATTCGCTCCACAATCTCCTCGTCCGCCAAATACTCCGTCTCCACCAACTTCCGCAGCCTTATCGGGATATTGTCCATTCGGTAGACGTTCCCCTCTGCTTCTACACCGCTTACAGCAGCCGGAATCACAACATCCGCGAACTCGGTCGTCGGGTTCGGGAACGGGTCAATTTGAATTACCGGAATCTTGGCAAGGTGCCGCACCGACTCGCCAGGGAAATGCGCTCCGGGGTCGGAGGCGATAATTAACGCCGCGTCGCACTCACGCCGAATCAGGAGGTCAGTAGCAGAGAGTTCGCCGGGGTTGTACCACGGGTAGCCGCGGGAGAGGTCAACCGCGAACGGAAACCCAGTCTCCCAAGTGCAGACCTGGTTAATTCCCGCCACATTGTAGTGCCCTCGCATCGGCATTATGCTGAACTTGGTGTGCGTGTGAGCAGCGCGGGTCATTTGAATCGCGTTCACGATGTTGTTGTGCCTGCCGCCGGTGTGCGTCACACCCATTCCAAAGAAAGTCATTCCGAACTTCGCCTCTTTCATCATCTTCACCACCTCTAACAACTCCTCCTTTGAAACCCCTCCTACCTCGTCCGGCACCACATCCTCGTAGCCGTAGAGAAGCGCCCGCAGCGCCGAGAAGACCAAGTAGTCCTTGCCCTGCTCGATTTGTAGGAAGACGTCCGCCATCTTCGCGGTCGCGGTCTTCCGCACGTCAACAACAACGAGTTTCTTCGCCTTCTTCCCTTCCGCAGTCCAAAATCCCTTTGAGATGAACGAGTACCGTTTCATATGATTTGCGTGCGCCGCGGCTGGGTTCGCACCCCAGTAAATCACGAGGTCTGCTCGGTTCTTCACCTCTCCAAGCGTGCAAGAAGGCAGCCCGACGTCCTGAATCGCCAGCACCGACGGACCGTGGCAGACCGAAGCCGTGTTGTCAATTACCGCCCCAATCTCTTCCGCGAGTTCAACGCCAACCTTGTCCGCCTCGCAGACCGTCGAACTCCAGCCGTACAAGAGCGGTCGCCTCGCAGCAGCCAAAATCTCCGCCGCCTTTTTTATCGCCTCGTCGTAAGAACACTCCCTCAGCTCGCCACTCTCTCCCTCTCCTTTCCTCTCTCGCACTGCGGGGCTTTTTATCCTTCCGTGCCCCATTAATTTGCTCTTCCCGACTGCACACGCCCCCTTCTTCACTTTCTTCACTTCGTTGTCCTCGACTTCTACGACGATGTCGTCGCAGACGCACCCGCACAACGAGCACACAACATCCGTAACTTCTCCCATTTTTCTCCTTCTCCCTTCTTCTCCTTTCTCTTTTCGCCTTCCTTTTTTTGCCTTCCTTTTTGCCTTCCTTCTTTTCGCCTTTCTTTTTTCGCCTTTCTTTTCGCCTTTACTCTTTGTAAGTCTGCATCAACTCCTTCACTCGCAAAACCTCCTCCTCCGTCTTCTCAACCTCCGCGTCAATTCCCTTGTAACTCGGCATCCCGGCACCGTGCGTCTCACCGCTAACGACCGCGTTCGCCCACGGTCCCATCGGAATAAAAGCAATCCCAGCTGGCGTCCCAGCGTTCTCCTTCGCCTTCACTACCACTTCCCCGAAACTCGTCCGCACTTTCACCCTCGCCGCCGAATCGCCAGCAGCCACGCCCAGTCGCTCCAAATCCTCCTTGCTCATCTCACAGGTCGCCACCTCGTCAAAGTACTTCTCTGAGAGTTTGTTGTCCAGGTTCTGACCCTGCACAATCGTCCGCCCACTTATCAAATTCACTTTCGTCCCCATTTTCGTCCTCCTTTTTTCCTCTTTTTTATTTCTCACTGTTCTCTCTTTATTCGCTCTTAATTTATTCACTCACTCTCCTTTTATTCTGACCACTATTTAAATATTTCGGAATTTTTCTGCTGTGTTGAATAAATCGTAAAGTATTTTTTGTGAAAAGGAAAAAACCATAAAGTAGCCCTTTCAGCCAGCACTCTCGCTCTTCCCTGTCTCACTCACCCACTCACCCTTCTCCGCCGAAGAACCGTCTCATCATCGGGAACATTTCCATCATCTGCTCCGACGCCACATCCTCGTAGAGCCTGTAAGCAATGCTCACTGCGAGAAGCAAGCCTGTTCCAGACGCCTGCCCGAGTGTGCCGAACATATTCGCGACCACGCACAGCACGCCCAGAATCGCACCGCCTATTAACGCTATTTTTGGAATGTAGCCCTCCATCAACCGCTCAATCGTTGCGGGGGTTCGGCGGTGTCCAGGGATTTGCATTCCAGAGCGGTGAATCTGCGCCGCCACATCCTTCGCCCCCATTCCTGTCGTGTTTATCCAGAACAGCGCAAAGACCGCCCCCCCAACGACCATAAAAGCGAGGTCAACCCCCAGCCGCGCAGCAATTTGCCAGCCCGCGTGCGACGTTGTCATTAGACTCGGAAACCAGTCCCAAGGGCTGTAAATCGGGTCAAGGTAGTACATTAAACCCGACAAAGCGTTCCCGTAGCTGTCGTAAGTCCCGAAAATCGTAACACCGCGAGAGTAGAGCATTCTGCCGAAGCCCTGAATGCTCGCCTGCAACGCCCGCACCAAAATCATCGGTAGCACGCTTGCGTAGAGCAGTTTAATCGGAAACCTGCCACGAGCACCCCTCGCCATCGAGTGTGCCAGCGGAATTTCTAACCGAGTAGTCTCGAGGTAAACGACGATGCAGAAAACCGCGATTGTTGAAATGAGGGCGATTAAGTGGTTTTCAAAGAGGAAGGTCAGTCCGCCCTCCAAGATTTCGTAGGGCGCTACTTCTCTCGCAATTTGAATCCAGCGCGGAATTACGCCCACTGCCCACCCTCCGACACGAATCGGGCTGACGAGTCCAATAATTACTTGCTGCGAGACGCCTGCGAGGATAAAGAGCGAGATGCCCGAGCCGATTCCCCACTTCGAGACCACCTCGTCCATAAAATAAATCAGCATTCCGCCGACGAAGACCTGAACGAAGAGGAAGACCGAAATGAGCTGCAGAGAGACGTTAAGTTGCGAGGCAATTCCCGGGTCGGGCTTGTAAAATCCCACGACGTAGGTAAGACTAATAAAAGCAGCAAAGACGAGAACGAGCAGTTTCTGAAGGTTCTGGTAGAACGCTTGGTCGCGGGTGTCGCTCAAGTTCAATTTCAATATTCCCGCACCGGTCAGTAGTTGCAGGACGATCGAAGCGTCCACAATCGGCATTATTCCGAGCGCGGTCAGCGAGAACCGCTGGCCCGCGAAGAGTGCCCGCCACCTGCCGAAGAGGTCCATCGAAGACCCTGGGCTTGTGTCGAGTCCGAAGAGCGGAATATTTCCGAGTGCGAAGAAGAGGACGAGAATTCCAACCGTCCAGGCTAACTTGCTCTTGAAATGAATGTGCCAACCCGGGCGTTCAACCATCGGGAATTTGCTTAAAACCTTCGTTACGACTTCTTTGAAATTTATCTCGGTCATTTACCAATCTTCACCACGCCGCCAGCAGCCTCTATTTTCTCTTTCGCCCGACTTGAAATCTTCTTCGCCCGAACCGTCAACGACAGCCTCTTCGTTACTCGCCCCTTCCCCAATATTTTTTCTACGCCGAGCCTGCTTGCGTCAAGCATTTTCTCCTCCGCTTTCCCCTCTGCCTTCCCCTCTACCTTCCCCTCTACCTTCCCCTCTGCTGCCAGCGCTTCCGCTTCCAGCATTTCCTCCAACTCGCCCACATTCAGCGTCCTGTCAACACGGCGATTTGGATTTGGGGAAATCTGTTGTGCCTTGTTTCCGCCTTTTCGCAGTCCCATTTTCAGGCTCCGCACGAAATGATGTCCGTAGGCGCCTGCGTTGCCTGAACCTCCTTTGCTGCCTTTTCCTCGTCTCTTTTTATGCGACCCGCCACCGCAGGTCCTCGTCCCTCTTATTTTTTTTATCCTCTTTTTCATCGTCCCTTTTCTTCTTCTCTCTTCGTCCCTTTTCTTCTTCTCTCTTCGTCCCTTCTCTTTTTAATACTTTAGTTTTTATACAATTTATAAAAAGAGAGGGGAGAAAAGAAAGAGTAGAAAGGCGAGAAGAGAAGGGAAAGGGGAAAAAAGAGGAAAGGAGGGGAAAGGAAAGGAGAGAGGAGAAAAAATGAATGTAAAAATAAAGGTAGAGAATGTGGTAGCAAATGCGAGGATTGCTGACGAGCTGGACTTGAACTACATAGAATCGCAGTTAGAAGACGCGGTCTTCACGAAGAAGAAGTTCCCTGGCTTGGTGTACAGGACAAAATATCCGAAGTCGGCTTTCCTAATTTTTCGTTCCGGGAAAGTGGTCTGCACGGGGTCTAAGACGAAAGAGGGAGTGCGGGAGGTGATTGACAAGCTCGTTGCAGAGTTTAAAAGAATTGGCGTGAAGGTGTTTGAGCGGCCGGATTTTAGAGTGCAGAACATCGTCGCCTCCGCAAATCTCGGCAGGGATCTCAACCTTGGAGCGATTGTGGAGGGGCTGAAGTTGGAGGGGATGGAGTACGAGCCGGAGGTTTTTCCGGGGCTGGTCTTTCGGATTAATGAGCCGAAGAGTGCGATTCTGATTTTCAGTTCGGGTCGGCTGGTCATAACAGGCGGGAAGACGGTAGCGGACTGCGAGAGGTCGGTTGAGGTTTTGGTGAATAAATTGCAGTCCTTGAAGATAATTTAATGGCTAAGCAGTTTAATGGCTAAGCAGGGACAGCGGGGACGGAAGGAGGAAGAGGAGTTTGAGCCGAAAATAGTGGCGTTCTGCTGCAACTGGTGCTCTTACACGGGTGCCGACCTCGCGGGCGTCTCGCGCTACCAGTACCCCGCGAATGTGCGAGTAGTGCGGCTAATGTGTTCGGGGAGGGTGGAGCCTGTTTTCATCTTTGACGCGTTCAAGAACGGTGCAGACGGCGTGCTGGTTACGAGCTGTCACCCCGGCGACTGCCACTATGTTTCGGGTAACTTGGAAGCGGAGCGGAGGGTGGAGAAGACGAGGAAGGCGTTGGAATATTTGGGGCTCGGCGCCGAACGGCTTCGGTTGGAGAGGATTTCCGCGTCCGAGGGGCAGAGGTTCGCAGAAGTGATGCAAGAGTTTACGGGGGCGGTAAAGAAGTTGGGGGCTTCGCCTTTGGTAGAAAAATGAGGAAGGTTGTTGTAGTCGTAGGTGCCGGGGTCTCGGGAATGCAGGCGGCGGTGGACCTCGGAGAAATGGGGTTCCACGTTTATTTGGTGGAGAAGGAGCCGTGGGTTGGCGGGCGGGTGGCGCGGTTTGAGAAGGTCTTTCCAAAGAACGAGAGTTCTGCTTCCTTTTTGAGACCGCGAGTTGAGGAGGTGGCGTGTAACGAGAAGATTGAGTTAATGTCGTATTCGGAGGTAGTAGCAGTGAGAAGGGTTGCGGGCGAGTTTGAGGTCACGGTAGAGCAGAAGCCGCGGTACGTGGATGCCGAGAAATGCACGAGCTGCGGGCAGTGTGCGGAGAAATGCCCAGTGGAAGTGCCGTGCGAGTTTAACGAAGGGTTGGGGACGCGGGGTGCAGTGTACGTGCCTCTCCCGCAGCAGGAGGCTCCGCTTTGTGCGTGTGCGGTAGTCGATTTTGAGAATTGTTTGCGGGGTAAGGGGAAGGGAGAAGGAGAAAGAAAGGAGTGCGACGCGTGTGTGAAGGCGTGCGAGCGGGACGCGATAGATTTCTCGCAGGAGAAGAGGCAGAGCAAGGTGAAAGCGGGCGCGATAATTCTGGCGACTGGAGCCGCAACTTACGACCCCGAGCCGAGGAACGACTACGGCTACGGGATTTACGAGAACGTGGTAACCGCGATGGAACTTGAGCGGCTTTTGGACAGCTCTGGCTCGGGTCCGACAAGTGGGAAAGTGGTGAGACCTTCGGACTGCAAAGAGCCGTCGCGGGTGGGGTTCATAAATTGCGTCGGCTCGCGGGACTTGAGGACGAACGCTTACTGCTCTGGCGGGGTCTGCTGTATGTTTAACCTGAAGAACGCGGTTCTGCTGAAGGAGCGGCGGCCGGAGATTTCGTGCTACATTTTTTATACGGATTTGAGGGCGTCGTTCCGGGGCTACGAGGAACTTTACAACCGTGCGAGAGAAATCGGCGTGCGGTTTGTGCGCGGGCGACCGGCGGAGGTGGTAGAGAAGGAGGGAAGGAAAGGAGCGTTAGTAGTGCGGGTAGAGGACACTCTAAAGGGGAAGGTAAGGAATGTAGAAGTGGATTTGGTGGTTCTCGGCACTGGAATCGTTCCGCAGAAGGACGCCGAGAAAATGTCAAAAATGCTGAAGATTCCGCGTGGCGCAGACGGGTTCTTGACGGAGGCGAACCCGAAGTTGAATCCCGCAGAGACGGTGGCAGAGGGCGTCTTTGTCGCGGGCGGGGCGGCGGGTCCAAAGGACATTCAGTTCGCAGTCGCTCAGGGCAGTGCAGCAGCGGCGAAGGCGGCGGCGAGGGCGGCGGGATTGAAATGAAAATAGTAGTGGGAATAACAGGTGCAAGCGGCGCCGTCTACGGAATAAGGCTGTTAGAGGTGCTGAACGAGCGAGCAGGCGAAAGAGACCGAGCAGGCGAAAGAGACCGAGCAGGCGAAAGAGGGAGCGTGGAAGTAGAGACGCACCTCGTTGTCTCCGCAACCGCAAAGCAGATAATTTCTTTTGAGACCGACTACGAGCTTGAGGAAATTTACGGGCTTGCTTCTCAGGTGCACGACAATTCCAACCTCACCGCAGGGCTGAGCAGCGGGTCAGTGCAGTACGACGGGGCGGTAATTCTGCCCTGCAGTATGAAAACGCTGGGCTGCGTCGCGGCAGGCGTTTCAACCACGCTAATCACGAGAGTTGCGGAAGTCTGCTTAAAAGAAGGGCGGAGACTTGTGCTCGTGCCGAGAGAGACGCCGCTCAGTCTTGTTCACCTCGAAAATATGCTGCGGCTGAAGCGGGCGGGTGCGGTTCTGCTGCCTGCGTCGCCGGGATTTTACCACTCGCCGAGGACGGTGGTTGAGGTGGTGGATTTTGTCGTTGCGAGAGTGCTTGATATTTTAGGGATAAAAAACATAAATTTAGTAAAGCGGTGGGAACCGCCTGCTGAAAAGACGTGAAAAACAACGGAAAAAAGAAGAGGGAAAAATGACGGAGAACACGATTTACATAATTGATGTCACGAACCGGGACGGGGTGCAGACCTCGCGGTTGGGGTTGGCGAAGTTGGAGAAGACGCTGCTAAACCTTTACCTTGGTGAGGCGGGCGTCTTTCAGAGCGAGTTCGGGTTTCCAGTAACAAGGCACGAGACGAACTACTTGAACGCGAATTTGGAGTTGGCTGAGAAGGGAGCGTTGGGCAGAATTCGGCTCGGCGGGTGGCTGCGAGCGGTAAAGGAGGATGTGGAAGAGGCGTTTCGGCTGGTGCCGAGGTTGAAGCACCTTAATCTGAGCATCTCAACATCCGAGCAGATGATAAACGGCAAATTCCGGGGCAGATTCTCGTGGCGTGATATTCTAACAAAGACCTCCGAAGCCGTTGACGCTGCCAAAGAGCACGGTGCCAAGAGCGTAGGTGTTAACGCAGAGGACGCCTCAAGGACCGAGCTCGGGAGGTTGGTTGAGTTCGCGGAGGCTGGAAAAGAGCGCGGTGCCGACCGTGTAAGGTACTGCGACACGCTCGGCTACGACGACCCCTTCACGATTTACGACCGCGTGAAAGCGATTGCAGAGGCGGTAAAAATCCCTGTCGAACTGCACTGCCACAACGACTTGGGAATGGCGGTCGCCTGCTCGGTCGCAGGAGCAAAAGGAGCGGTAGACGGTGGCGTAGACGCCTACATCAACACGACCGTTAACGGACTGGGCGAGCGAGCCGGGAACGCCGACCTCGTCGCCACAATCCTCGCAGTAAAGAAAGCGAGCGGTTTTGAGGGCAAATACCGTCTCCAACAAATCGACTTGAGCCAAGCCTGGAAAATATGCAACTACGCTTCGCTCGCTTTCCGTGTCCCTATTCCCGTCAACCAGCCCGCGGTGGGCGAGAACGCCTTCGCACACGAGTCCGGCATTCACGTCGACGGCACGCTGAAGGACAGCAGAAACTACGAACTCTACCACTACTCCGAGGTCGGCAGGGGACACATCGAGCAGATTGAGACCGGCAGGCTCATCACAACCGGCGAATACTCGGGAATTAAAGGCTTCAAGAACGTGGCGGGAAAATACGAGTTGGAATTTCGGGACGACGAGGAAGCCCGCGAGATTTTGGAACTCGTGCGCTACGCGAACGTTCACACGCAGAAGCCCGTGACCGAGGACGAGATGAAGTTCATCGCGAACTACCCCGAGCAGGCAAGAAAAATTATGTCGGTGCAGCCGTAATTTTTTTGTTTTTGATCAAACTTTTTCTTAAAAAATTGACTCCAAAAAAACAAAAAAAGTTTCACTCTAACTCCTCAAACTCCTCCAACGACGCCCGGCTTCCAATGACCACGAGAGTGTCGCCTTCACGAATCTCGTTCTCTGCACCTACATTTAAGATAATTTTTTCACCCCGAATAATCGCAAGAATCGTCGCCCTTCCTCCTCCTCCTCTCTCCTTCAACCTTAACTCCCCCACCCTCTTGCCCGCAAGTTTCGCACCGTGCTCGACCTTCAAACACTCCAACGAGGTCTCTCCTGTCTTTGTCGCGGACTCCAAGAAATCAACGACCGCGGGTTTCGTCAGGCTCTTCGCCAACCTCCGACCACCGATTTCCTCCAGCAGAACCACCTTCTTCACTCCAACGCTGCACAACCTCTTCGCAGCCTCTTCAGAACTCGCCCGCGCCACAATATCCAAACTCTTGTTGAGGTCTCTCGCGGTGATCGCGAGCAGTAAATTGCTGCAATCCGAGGGCAGAGTAGAGACCAGCCCCGACGCCCGCTCCACTCCCGCTTCTCTCAAAACCTCGCCTCTCGTCGCGTTCCCTTCCACCACCGGCACCTCCTGCCTCCTCAACTCTTTCACCACCTCTGCCTCGCACTCTACTACTACAAACTTCAAACCCTCTTTTCTAAACTCCTCTACAATCACTTGCCCTGTCCGCCCGCCGCCGCAAATTATCAGGTGCTTCTTCATCTTCGCCACGCTCCTCTTCTGCCTCACCAACCCAAACGCCTCGCTCAACCTTCCTTCCAGCACAGATTCCATTATCTCAACCAGCACATATAAGGCTACTCCAACGCCCGAAATAATCAGCCCCACCGTAAATATTCGCCCAGCAAGTGTCTCAGGTACAATATCGCCGTATCCGACCGTGGTAACCGTGGCGACGGTCAGGTACAAAGCCTCGAAGAGCGAGAGTTCTTGCTGCGCCTCGAGGTACCAGAACCCCACCGTCCCGACCACTACCACCATAAACAATAAACTGACTGCGATCAGTACGTGCCTTATCGGCTCCATCCTTCCCTCTTTAACGAATTTTCTTATACATTGGCATAAGTAGTTTTCCCTTTTAAATTGCTGTTTTTAGCGGCACCAGTGTTTGCGGCGGTGCAGAACGCGAAGGCAAGCCCAGCTCGAGCAGGCGTTAAAGGGACGAATTATTCCAGTCCTGCACGGCGACATTATTTTTGACGAGGAGCAGGGGTTTCGGATTTTGAGCGGCGACCAGGTGGTAGTGTACGCGGCGAAAGAGGTGGCGAAGGTGTTCGGAGCGAGGGCGGTAAAGGTCGGCGTGGGCAGCGATGTCGACGGCGTTCTGAGTGGGGGTAGGGAAGGGGAAGGAGAAGTGGTGAGAGAGTTAACGCCTGCCGACGCGGAGAGGGAGAGGAAAAGAAAGAGCATAAAAGGGTCGGGGAGTTTGGCTGAGATTGAGTTTGAGGTTAAGGGAAAGAGCGGAGAGACAAGCGAACTGGACATTTCCAACGGGCTGCTTGTGGATGCCGAAGCGAGAGAAATCGTGGCGAACTGGCACGACGACGAGGTTACAGTTGAACACGAGATACCTTCAGTCATAAAGCGAGGTATTTCCTGGGCATCGGCTACCTCGCGAAGTGAGGTCAAAATATTTTATCCGCTGCCCCAGTAGTGAGAACTTTACCACTCAACGAGGGAATCCTGATAAAATGCTTCTTGTTCTCCGTAAGCAGATAATCTCCGTTTTTATAAAGAAAAGTTGCAGCGATAGCGACATCTTGATACTCTATTACAGACCCGTCTGCAATTAAGAACGCATTTATCCGACCTATTATCTCGGCTATTTCAGTGTTTAAAGGAACGATTTCGAACTTTGAGAACAGCCCCTTCGCCTTTTGAGTCGCCTTCTCATAATCTTTCCTCAAATAAGTGCCTGTAAAAATCTCAGACAGAACAACCGCGCTTATAAAGATTTCGTGCGTTTCCAGCAGATTTTCTACAAGCCCTATTGTTCTCTTCTTTCTCCGCTCTATCTCCACGATGATGCTCGTATCCAAAGATATTCTCATCGAATCACGCCCAATCTTTTGAATCTCTCTCTTGAATCGGTCCTGATTTTTTTTAGCATAAACTCGAAATCATCGGGCAAGAAGTCATTAAAATCTTCTAAAGATCTTTCAATTTCGCTGCTTGCTCTTCTTTCTCTTTTTATGCTGATAACCACTTTTTCGCCTTCCAAAAAATCCACTCTCTCTAAAGGTTTGAGCACCCCTTTCTCATAAACAACCTCGATTGTCTTCTGCATCTCTCCTCTCCTTTCAATTCTCAATTATGCGTTTTCTATAGTTATTATAAAGTCTTTATAAGAAGAAAATAGAAAGTTTTTTTATTAACCTCGCCTTTATAATAATAAAGTAGCATTTTAAAAGAGGAAAAAGGGGAAATGTATGAAAAGGGAGTAAAGGGGAAGGAATTGGAAACGGGACTCCCTACGAGGCGTAATTTCGCAGCAAGAGACGGGGGAACGAGTGGGGAGAGAGAGTAGAAGGGGGAAGAGTAGGAAAGGGAAGAGAGGGAGAAAAGGAGGAATAAAAAAAGATGAAACCAACATTGTTTGAAATAGCAGTAGTGCTGTCTTCGGCGGTGTTTTTAATAGCACCAATGTTTGTGGCACAAGCAGCAGGAGCATGAGACGATTTCGTGTTGGGTATTTACGGTAATGCGAACGAGGACGAGACGATAGATATGCGGGACTTCACATACACGGCGCGGATAATCGCTGGTTAGAGGAGAAGAACGAGTTAGCGGATGCGAACAATGATGGTGAGATAGATGTGGGAGATATGACGCAGATTGGACTGATTATTTTGGGCAAGGAGAGTGAGCTCACGATTGTCGACGCTGCGGATAGAATCGTGACGGTGAAGATGCCGATAGAGCGAATGGCAGTGCTAAACACCGATTTTGCGGAGGCAATTGCAGCGCTGGACGAGCGGGACAAGGTGGTCGGCGTCACCACTACCTTGACGGGCTACACGCAGTTCTTTCCAGAGCTCAGCACGAAGACCGATGTTGGAGGTTGGTACACACCCGACATAGAAGCGATTCTGGCAGTCGAGCCTGACACCGTCTGCGTTTATGCCAAGTGGCCCAGTACCGAGGCACTCGACGAGAAACTGCCCGGCGACATAAACATCGTTCGACTGGACTTCTACAAGGCACCAACACAGCGAGAAGAGATGATACAACTCGGCTACCTGCTCAACAAGAGAGAACGGGCGGACGAATACATCGAGTGGCACGACCAGTATGTGGATGAGATCTACGACCGAGTTGCGGAGATTCCAGACGACGAGAAGGTGCGAGTGTTCATCGACGCAGGCGGAGGGAAGGAGTTTGGTCGCCGAGCGTACTCGACAGGAACGGGAATGCACGACCTCTGCGTGCTCGCGGGTGGTAAGAACATTGCAGAGGGCTACGTTGAGGGCTACGCGGATGTAGAGACCGAGTGGATTCTGGACCAGAACCCAGATGTGATTGTCGGGATTTCATACAAGGGCGGCTACGAGACCGACGACGAGACCAAGATGGGGGAGCATTACGAGGAGATAAGAGCGCTTCCGGGCTTTGCAGAGCATGTCACGGCGGTGCAGAACGACAGCGTTTTCATTATGTCGAACGCGTTCGCATTCGCACCGCACTACCCGGCACCGCTCGCAGTGATGGCGAAGTGGCTCTACCCAAAGAGGTTCGCGGACTTCAAACCTGAAGCGATTCATCAGGAGTACATCGACGAGTTCCTCGGCATCGACTTCGATGTCTACGAGCAGGGCGTGTTCGTATTCCCTCGACGGTGAAGGGATTGTGTAGGGGGAGTTTTTGCTCTCCCTTTTTTATTTTTAATATTCTTAAAAATTTAAGGTTTAATAAATAATATTTTTACGAAGCAGTGTAAAATAAAATAATTACAGAACAGGGGAAAACGAAAAATGAAGGTGGCGGGAGTGGTGTGGGGAAGCGACAAGGCGTTGCTCGTCAATGCCTGTAAGGAGCTCGGAGTAGAGTTGAGCGTGAGGACTACACACGAGGTAGAAGAAGCGAAGAAGCGAGAGGAGTGCTTAAAATCGTTTGAGCAGGCGGACCTCATTCTCTTGCACCCCTCAACCGATGCGTATTGGGACGAAATCGCCGAGAGGCTAAACGAGAGGCAGAAAAAGGAAAAAGAGAAAGCAGTGCCAACGGTTTCGTTTGGGCACGATTCTTCCTTCTGGTCGTTTTCAAGCGTCTCCTTAAAAGTTGTTGCGACGGTCAACGCCTACTACATCTACGGCGGGGCAGAGAACATCGAAAATATGCTAAAATATCTCGGAAAAGAGGTTTTAGGGCTGGCGGGGAAGGGCTACGACTACGAGGAGCCGAAAGAGACGCTGTGGGAGGGGATTTACCACCCTGACGCCGAGACCACTTTTGAGTGCTTGGACGACTATTTGGCGTGGTACAACGCCTCGCACAGGCAGGAACAAACACAGCACCGGCACAGAGTCGGCTTGCTCTTCTTCCGCACCTACTGGGCGAACCGAGACCTTGAGATTGTGGACGCTTTAATTCGGGAGTTAGAATCAGAGTTAGAGGACGAGAGCGGGTTTGATGTGATTCCTGTCTTCAGTTACGGCGCGGGCGACAAGGAGTTGGGTGCAAAGTCGAGCAGCGAGGTCGTTGAAGAGTTCTTTTCGGCGAGCGGGATTGAGGCACTCATAAACCTTCAGTCGATTTTTAACACAGGAGGTGCTGCTGCCGGAGGGGTGAAAGAAGAGGGAGAGAAAGAAGAAGCAGGCACGGTGAGCGCACTGAAGAGACTCGATGTCCCGGTCTTTCACCCCCTGCTCTCCTACAACACGACAGAGGAGGAGTGGAGGCGAGGGAGTCAGGGGTTGAGCAGTTTGGAGGTTGGCTGGGGCGTTGCGATGCCGGAGTTGGAGGGCGTGATCGAGCCGATAATTGTGGGCGTTTTGAAAAGGGGCGACGGGGACAGCGGAGACAGCGGAACCAAAGAAACCGAACTCGAGCAGCACGCCCCGCTAAAAGAGCGAGTGAGGAAGATTGTGCGGAGGGTAAAAAAATGGGTAGAGCTGAGAGAGAAACCGAGAGCCGAGCGGAAAGTTGCGTTCGTCCTCCACAACAACCCCTGTGCGTCTGTTGAAGCGACGGTAGGCGGTGCAGCACATCTTGATTCGCTGGAGAGCGTTGCTCGGATTTTGCAGAGGCTGGGGGAGGCGGGGTACTCAGTTGAGCCTCCGGAGCCACCCGAAGACGGCAAGGCACTCGTAGAAGAAATTATGAGTAGAAAGGCTGTTTCCGAATTCCGGTGGACGACCGTTGACGAAATCGTAAGCAAGGGCGGGGCACTCGCACTCGTTGAGAAGGCGGACTACGAAGAGTGGTTTGCTAGTTTCTGCCCTGAGGTGAGGGAAAGGTTGTGCGAGGCGTGGGGAAACCCGCCGGGCGAGGAGAAGGACGGCGTTCCCGCGGCGATGGTTTACGAGGGGAAAATTGTTGTAACAGGGGTGAAGTACGGAAACGCGGTCGTCTGCGTGCAGCCGAAGCGGGGCTGTGCGGGTTCGCGGTGCGACAGGCAAGTCTGCAAAATCCTTCACGACCCCGAGGTGCCGCCACCGCACCAGTACCTCGCAACCTACCACTACCTCGAGAGCAGTTTCGGGGCTGACCTGGTTGTTCATGTCGGGACGCACGGGAACCTGGAATTCCTACCTGGCAAGTCGGTCGGGCTCTCCGAGAGCTGCTACCCCGACATCGCGATCGGCAACCTGCCGCACCTCTACATTTACAACTCAGACAACCCTCCAGAAGGTACGATTGCGAAGAGGCGGAGTTACGCAACGCTCGTCGACCACCTGCAGACCGTGCTGACCGAGAGCGGTCTTTACGGCGACCTCAAGACGCTTGAAGACCAAATCGCAGAGTACAACAGGACAAAATCCACAGACATTGACAGGGCGAGGGCACACGCCTTGAAGCACATTATTCTGGATTTGATAAGGGAAACGGGACTGGCGGAAGAGGTGGGACTTGAGAAGAGGTTGGGAGAGGGGGAGGGGTTTGAGAAGATAATTGAACTCGCACACGACGCCATTTCTCGCGTCTACAACACGCAGATTCCTGACGGAATGCACATCTTCGGCGAAGTGCCGCAGGGTGCGAAGAGGGAGGAGTTCATCAATTCAATCCTGAAATACAATCCAGAGTTGCGGACGCCAGAGAAGGTAGCGGAGATTTCGGCGAGGCTTGAGGCGTCGGACGAGATGGGCAGTCTGCTTCACGGCTTCGACGCGGGCTACATCGAGCCCGGTCCCTCGGGACTCATCACACGCGGACACCCCGAAATCCTACCGACTGGCAGGAACTTCTACTCCCTCGACCCGTTCAAGATTCCGACGAGAGCCGCGTGGGAGGTCGGGAAGCGACTCGCGGACGCAGTGGTGCAGAAGTACAGGGAGGAGAACGACGGGCAGCCGCCTGAAAACATCGCGATGTATTGGATGGCGTCCGACATAATGTGGGCAGACGGCGAGCAACTCTCGCAAATTCTCTACTTAATCGGCGCCGAACCTGTCTGGGACGGTGCGAGGGTGAAAGGCTACAGGATAATTCCGCTTGAGGAACTTGACGGGTGCGGAGGGCTTGGACGCCCGAGAATTGATGTGACCGTGCGGGTGAGTGGGATTACGAGGGACTGCTTCTACAACTGCATTGAACTCTTGGACGAGGCGTTGCGGGAGGTTGCGGCACTCGACGAGCCTGCGGAGAGGAACTTTCTGCGGAAGCACTCGAGGGAGCACGCAGACGGGAGGGTGAAAGACGGGAACGCAGACGAGAGGGCGAGAGAAGGGGAAAGAGAAGGGAACGGACCTGAAAACGGAAGTGAGAGCGTGAGCGACCTTGCGCGGATTTTCGCGTGCAAGCCTGGGACTTACGGGAACGGCGTTAATTTGGCGGTCTACGCGTCGGCGTGGAAGGAGGAGAAGGAGTTGTCGGATGTTTTTGTGCAGTGGAACGGCTACGCCTACGGCAAGGGCAGTTTCGGGGTCGAGGCGCAGGAGAGCCTTGTCTCGCAACTCAAGACCGTCGACCTGACCTTCAACAAGACCGTCACGGACGAGTACGACCTCTTCGGGTGCTGCTGCTACTTCGGGACGCACGGCGGTCTCACTGCTGCTGCGAGGGAGATTTCCGAGAAGGGCGAGGCGGTCTGCTCGTACTACGGCGACACGAGGGACACGAAGCGGGTAGAGGTGCGGAGCCTCGCAGACGAAGTGCGGCGGGTCGTGCGGTCGAAGTTGCTGAACCCGAAGTGGATTGAAGGAATGAAAAGGCACGGCTACAAGGGTGCAGGCGACATTTCAAAGCGAATCGGGCGGGTCTACGGCTGGGAAGCGACGACGCAGGAGGTGGACGACTGGATTTTTGACGACATCGCGAAGACTTTCGTCTTGGACGCGGAGATGCGGAAGTTCTTCGAGGAGAACAACCCCTGGGCGTTGGAAGAGGTCGGCAGGCGGCTACTCGAGGCTTACGAGCGCGGGCTTTGGAACGCGGACGAGGAGGTGGTTGAGGGCTTGAAGAGTGCGTATTTGGAGATGGAGGGCTGGATCGAGGAGAAGATGGGGGAGGTGAAAGGCGAGTTTCAGGGCGGTGCGATCGGGGTGTAAGTGCTCAAGTGTTAGCGGGGGGTAAGACACAGAAAATTATCCACTCCCCCCTCGCCTCTCTCGTCGTGCCTACGACCAACCTCGTCTCGTGTTTTGTGCGTTCCACTACGCCGCGAGCCGCGATTTCCTCACCCGCGAACGCCTGCCCCGCGTAAGTGTGCGTGAACGAGAGGATTTTGCTTATTTCGGGGTGCTCGATTTCGTAGATTGCCGGGCTGTCAAAGGCGAACGAAGCGTCTTTTACTACCGCTGTTATTTCCGCGTAACCGACCCGCTCGCCGCGTTCGTAGTTCCGTTTGTCCAACCGCCCGATTTCCTCCCAGTCACGCGCAAACAAAATATCAAAATAGGTCTCGCCGACGACGCCCCTGTTCTTCTTCCGCCGCTCGTGTGCAACGAAATTGTCGTAGCTCAACGCAGGCTGCCGCTTCTCGTAAATCTGCCTCCACACCGCCTCTTTTAACTCTGCCATTCCCTCCTGCTCTACGACCGACCTCGCGAGGTCAAAGTTCTCCCGCCCGTAAACAACGAAATCAAGGTCGGATTTTTCGGTGTTAAGACCGCACAGAAAAGAGCCTGTGATCCCGATTTTCTCTCCCTGAACCCCGCGTTCTTTCAAGAACTCAAACAAACTCCTGACCCTCTCGTCTCGTCCAGCAACCGCAGGAAGCCGCTCCTCAGGTCGCAGGATTTCTTTCACCTCCCTGCGCGGAACGGAATGCACATTTTGCACGCTCTTTAAGTAGTCCGGACGGTGCCGCCTCAGAAACTCAAAAGACTCGTGAAAGTCAAGTTTCCTGTACCTCCGGCTCTCTCCCTCTCCTGCTCCCTCCTCTGAGACCCTCTCCCCGCTCTTGTCCGGAACGTACCGCAGGAGGCATTGAATTTCTTCTTCGTCCCCTCCCTCGCCACCCAGGTCGTAGCTGACCACCGAAAAAATCCAGTCCTGCTCGGTTACCACAAAATCGCGTAGCCTCGCTCTCGTTCTCCTGCTCGTTTTCATACACTATTTATTTGGATAAATGAGGTACTTTTCATCAGATTTATCTACTTTAACAAAGAACGAGTTTTTTTTCTTGTTTTTCTTGAACCGATTGGAGTTTTTTAAATCTTCCCACGGAAACAACCATATTTTATCAAGCGAGTAGTCGTCGTTGAAATGCACAAACATTAAATGCGTTGGCAAATCGTCGCTCTCAATTTTAGAAATGTTACCGGTTTTTTTCCATCCTCCTGCATTCCCCTTGCGTGTCTTTACTAAAATCCTCTCGCCCTTTTTAGTCTTGAATTCGTGCGACTGACCGGAATCTAATTCTCCGTCTTTGAGAAGTTTTCCATAAATCAGTCCAAGCCCACCCACAAAATCGTTCTTCTTAAGCTTCTTTGGCTTTGCGCGTTTTTCCAACTCTTCTCGGATACACTTTTCTGCCTTCCAGAGATTAGAAAGATCTCCCTTCAATTCAGATTCTAACTCTTCAAGTTCTTTTTGAGTCATTTTTTGGATTATTTTTGCAATAAAATTAAAAAGACTCAAAGGAAAATTAAAAAGACTCAAAGGTAAAACAAAGCAAAAGATGAAGTTGCTCTTGAGGTTTCCGCCGGATTTGCACGAGACGCCGCACACTGCGGATGTGATTTTGGAGACGGGTGCGAGGATAAACATTGACCGGGCGAATGTGGACGCGGTGCAAGGAGAGGCGGTGATTGAAGTTCCGAAGGAGAAGGAGGTGCAAGTTGCGGCACTCTTCGAGCAGAAAGGCGTCGAAGTGCGGCGGTTGTGGCGGCTGATTGAGCGGGACGAGGAGCGGTGCGTTCACTGCGGGGCGTGCGTTTCTGTCTGTCCAACCGGGGTCTTTGCGTTCGACCAGTCGTGGCAGGTGAGCGTGGAGGAGCAGAAGTGCATTCGGTGTAGTGTCTGCGTGAAAGCCTGCCCGCTCGGTGCTTTGGCGTGCGTGGAATGAGCGGTAAAAATCTGGGGGAGAAGGAGGGCGAAGGGGAGAGGGAGAGGGAGAAGGTAAGGGAGAGGGAGAAGGCGAGGTCAGAGAGCATTTTAAAGCAAGTAAAACCGCCTGACCTGCTCTCGCTCCTAAATGCGTTGCTCGGCTTTTCCGCGATTCTTCTTGTGCTTGACGGGGCGGCGGCGGTTGAGGTTGCGGTTGTCTTGATTTTGGCGGCTGCGGTTGTTGACGGGTTGGACGGAGCAGTGGCGAGGAGGGTAGAGTCGTCGGAGTTTGGAGAATATCTTGACTCACTGGCAGACCTGCTCTCTTTTGGCGTCGCACCTGCGGTTGTCGTTTGCGTGCTTCTCGCAGGCTCTTCGTTGGCTCTCTGCGTCTGCAGTGCGTACCTTGTTAGCGGAATGCTAAGGCTTGCGCGGTTCAACGCAAATTTTTTAGAAAAAGATTTAAGAGAAGATTTAGTAAAAGGCGATTTTAAGGGTTTTCCGATTACAATGAGTGCGGTTTTTTTAGCCTCTTTTTTGCTTGTCTCCCTGGAGTTTGTCTTTCCGTTTCACCTCTCTTCGCCACTTCTGCTCGGTTTAACTGCTGTTTTAAGCCTCTTGATGCCGAGCAGGATAAAATACAAAAAGATGAAGGAGAAGAGGATTTTGGTGCCGTTAGTGCTTATTTTTTTCACGCTCTTCTTACTCTTCTTCTCGCCTCTCTTCGCCTTGCGGTCGTTGTTCGTTTATCCCGCAGCCGCTCTTCTCGTCTTAACCGCCCTCTACGCGCTCAGCCCGCTCGTGCTCAACGCTTCTAAATAAAAAAAGGGAGGCAAAAAAGCAAAAAAAGCAAAAAAAGCAACCCTCCCCCGCATCAACCCCCAGAGCAACCCTCCCCCGCATCAACCCCCAGCATCAAAATTTTCTGCTCCTTCACAACCTCCCTACCACAACAATTCCCGCAAAGGCGAGAACTAAAACCCCCTGCCAAAAATAAAACCAAAACATATTAACACAGGGATTTGTAGTACAACCCCACGCGGTAAGTTCCCACGCACGCTCGTGAAGCACGTACAGAACCATTCTAACTGCGTGGAAGACGAAGGTAATCAGGCTCGATTCAACCAAGTTTCCCGTGATTGAGAAGCAAAGCAGGATAAGAATCAAAATCCCAAGAATTCTCCAAGTCGCCGCTTTGGTAATCGATCTTACCCACATATCTTTATTATTCCTCATTCTACATATTCTCCGTTTCAGAGTTTCATTTTCAGAGTTTCATTTTCATTGTCCTATTAAAAAATCTCAATTAAAAAACGAAGCCGAAATATCTGACACGACAAGCCGAGAGGTCTCTGCCGGTAGGTGCGAGAGGTCTTTACCGGTAGGTGCAATTTTAAGGGCATTTGGAACGCTTGGCTATTCTTTCTCCTCCTCTTTACGCAGGCGCACTACAAAAACCGCCTCAACATAGATTTTATACGAGAAGCATCGACACCCAATATCCGCTCCACCTCCTCCAATATTATCTCATCTTCTCTCTCGAAACTCTTCGTGATAAGTATTGACAGCCCGTACATAACAAGAAATAAGAAGCTGAGCACGATTAAGATCCCGAATGTAACCCTGTCAGACCAAAAAATATTGACCACTGCATAAACGACGGAGACAAGCACGCAATAAATCACTACAGGCTTTAAATAATTGGTGGCAAAGGGATGTATCTTGTGGATGCGGTAGATTTGGACGGATTTTAACAGAGTTAGCGCGGCGAGCGAAATTGCAGTTGCAACCGCGGCGCCGACGATGCCAAACACGGGTATTAGGAGTGCATTGAGCGAGAGGTTCGTGACCGCACCAACCAAGTCGTCCAGCATATTCAACTTCGTCCGTCCGACCACGACCAGCGTTGCAGCGTTCGGCCCGAGAAAGAAGGTAAAGAAGAAGCCGAGAGCAAGGATTTGGAGCGCCAGGCTTGCACTCTCGTACGCAGAGCCGAAGAGGACATTTAAGACCGGCTTGGGAAAGAGAAAGAGAAACAGGGAGGAAGGGAAGGCAGCCGAGAAGACCCACTTCGTCAGCACCGCGTAGTTCCTTCGTATCTCGTTCATAAGCCCTCTTGAATACAACTGTGAGGCTATTGGGATGTAGATAAACGCTAATGAGATTATGAATACTGTAATAAGGACGGCTACTGTGTGTGCTGCGTTGTACAATCCAACGACAGCGGTAGTCTTGAAATATCCAAGCATTAGCGTGGCTGTCTGCAGGACCGCAACGCCCAAAACATAAGTAACAAGCAGCGGCAGAGAAAAGCGGAGAAGTCCCTTCGTTACTGTGGCAGGCACTGCTTCTGCAGTTGCACACTTAAGCGGCAGCTTCTTGACCGCGTAGAACGCGAACGCCACGGAAGCGACCACGATCGAGAAAACATACGCACAAACAAGCCCGAGCAAGGAGCAGCCAAGAAGAACCGCACCCGCGACGAACGAGACTTTTAGCACATTCATTAGCACCTCCCGAAAATAGACACGCTCCTGCACCCGGTCGAAGCCCATAAAAACGGGTGCGAGAATTTCAATCGCGACGAAGAAGGGGACGGCGAGAGCGAACGCTCTTAAGACTGCCGTTTCTTGCGGCTGAAAGTGAAAGAGAGCGGTAAGAAAGTCAGCGGAGAGGAAGAGAAGAAGAGAGCAGAGCAGGCTTGCGAGGACCGAGAGTTTGAGCGTAGAACGAATTACAGCACTCACTCGACGGTCGTCGCCTCTGCCTCTAAAATAAGCAATGCATCTCGGCGCTCCGCCCTGCAGCCCTAAACAAGCCGCGACTGCGAAGAAGTTCAGGATAACTATTCCAATGCAGAAGGCTCCGTACTCGCTCTGCGTCGTGTTTCGGATAATAATTATGCGAGCAACGAACTCAAGGATTATGAAAACGAGCAGCCCGAAGAAAGCCACCGCAGTCCCCTTCGCAACCTGCCTCAACGACTCGCTCTCGCTCAATTCCATCCTTCTACAAAATCCTTCTCAAGACGAGATAAAAACACCAAAAAAAAGAGACGACAAACTGTTTTAGCCCCCTTCTGTAAAATTCCATTTTGATGCAAGCCGGCGTTCCACGACAGACAAAACAGGTGCTGCAGCCCTGCTCAACCCCAAGCCCCGAACCAAAGATGTCCGTGCTTACCACTTCGTTTAGCGGGCAGTTGCGAAGAGAAAAACATTCTTCACATTCTTTGCACTTCCCTTTGTTTTTTGTTACTCTGAAACTTTCCGGGTTCGTCCTAATGCAGTCGCCTGAATCTCTTATCTCCACCGCCTCAAGCGGGCAGGACTGGACACAAATCGTGCAGGGCTTTCGAAACGCCATAATTTTAAGAGAGAACTCTTTGGAAGATAAATAAATGTTGGTAGATGTTGTGGTAATTGGGGCGGGACCGGCGGGTTCGGTTACTGCTGCCACTGTTGCAAAGCGGGGTTTTAGCGTGCTGCTAATCGAGAAGGACACTTTTCCGGGGCAGACGAATGTCTGTGCAGGAGGTGTAGAGCAGTCGGTTGTAGAGGAGTTTGCGCTGGGCGGGGGCGAGGGCAGGGAAAGGGGCGAGGGCAGAGAAAGGGGTGAGGGCAGGGAAAGGGGTGAGGGCAGAGGAGAGGGAGGAGGAATAGTTGAGAAAGAGATTTTAAGCCATAAATATTATTTTCCGTGGGGGGTTGAAGAGTACGAAACCAACGCTGCAACAGTTCGCAGAGAGAATTTTGACAGTTTTCTTACCCGCAGCGCCGAAGACGCAGGTGCTCAATTGCTGACGAGTGCGGTGGCTTGTGGTGTAACCAGGTCGCGGCGGGGTGGCGGTTGTGTGAGGGTAGCTGTTAAAGAGCGGGGGAGAGAGGAGGAAGAGAGGAGAGAGGAGGAAGAGGGGGAGAGCTTAACAAAAATCGAAACGAAAATACTGGTTTTTGCCGACGGTCCGAACACGCTTGCTCGGGGATTTGGAGTTGGGTTTGAGGTGCGACCTGACACTGTGGCAGAGTCGGCGATATTTGAAATAGAGTGGAAGAGCAACCACTTAAACAGCTCCGAGTTCTTCTTTTCCTCCGAAATATCGCCGTGGGGCTACGGCTGGATATTTCCAAAGAGGAACTCCGTAAATATCGGCGTTTGGTGCTTGTACTCAAAGATGCAGCGGAATATTTATGAATATCTCAAGGATTTTAAAGACTTTCTCGCTGCTCGACAACTGCCGCTTCAGGAGAAAAGAATCGCGAGATTTTCGTCTGCTTTGATTCCTCTCGTCCCTGCAAAAAGGATTTACGAGGAGAGGGTGTTGGTTGTAGGGGACGCTGCTGGAATGGTTGATCCTTTTTTTGGGGGAGGGATTGGCTACGCGATAAATGGTGGAAGAATTGCAGGGCAGTCGGTTTTAGACGCGTTAGAAGAGAACGACTTCTCCAAAAATTTCCTCTCGGCGTACCAGAAAGCGTGGGAGCGGACAGAGGATTGCAGGAGCATAAAAAAGCAGTACCACCTCTCAAATCTCTTTTTGCCTCTTTCCAAAATTGACAGGAACATATTTGGGAAAATGGTTGGGGTGGGACTGAACAAAAGAGGTCTCTTGAGAAAACTGTTTGTTTGAGTTTTCCTCTCTAACTTCCACCAGCAACCAGCCTTCCCAGCTCGCTCACCAGTTCCGCCCGTACGCTCTCGTCTCTGTTGCCGCCGCAGACCATTCCTCTGACGCCGATTATGTCGGGGTTTATCTTTTTTACAGCGGGGAGATCCTCAAACTTAAGCGAGCCCGCAAGAGCAGTCTCCAGCCCGAGCGCCCGCGACTCCGAGACGAACATCTTAAGCTCCTCCTCGCTCAAGAACTCCAGCGTCGTCTTGCCGTCTTTTACCGCAGTGTCCACCATCGCCACATCTAACGCAACATCCTTCCCAATCGCCGAGATTTCAAACGGCGAAATTGAATTTATCCGCTTGTAGTCAGAGTAAAACGCTGCGACGACCTTCTTCTCGGGGTCTAACCCCTTCACCGCCTTGACAACCGCCCCAAGCAGGTCTACCGCCTCCTCCTTCGTTTTTATCTTGAAGAGCCCGATTTTTATGTAGTCTGCACCTGCGGCGGCAGCGCCCAACGCAGCCAAAGACGCTGTTCCGGGCTTGTAGTCGAAATTCCCAATCGCAGCACTCATTTTCATCTTCTCCCCGTTCCCTCGCTCTCCCTCCTCTCTCTCCGCTCTCTCCTCTCTCTCCGCTCCTGCCGCCTTTACCATTTCCTTCACAGAACTTATGACCCACGGGAAATTAGCTCCCAGCGAACCTTCCTTTGGATTCTTGACATCCACAATGTCTACACCGCCACGAATCACCGCCTTCGCCTCCTCTACATCCTTCGGGCTTACTAACAATTTCATCTTCTTTAACCTCTCTTTCTCCTTTTTTATTTTAATTTTACTCTTACTTCTTCAGGTTCTTAACTCCTTCCCTGCCTTCCACCCCAACAAGCACCTCGGTCGCATTCGTGAAGATTCCGTGCTCGACCGAGCCGACGACAGCGGAAAGAGCAACGCTCGTAGCCTCTGGGTTTTTTACGACCCCGAAGTCCGCGTCTACTACCAAATTCCCACCCTCGGTCATAAAAAACCCACCCCTGTTCCCGTCCTTTCTTAAAACCGCCACGCCACCGAGCTCCCTCACCTGCCTCTCCACTACCTTCACGGCGTAAGGCAGAACCTCCAACGGAACCGACCTGTTCAGCGTCCTCACCATTTTCACCTCCTCAACGCAAATAACAACTCTCTCCGCTGCGTAAGACACCACTTTCTCCCTCGTGTGCGACCCCCAGCCGCCCTTAATTAAGTTCAATTCCGAATCCACCTGGTCTGCGCCGTCAATGCACAAGTCCAGCGAGGGGTGCTCAAAGAGCGAGGTAACAGGAATCCCACACTCCACCGCCAGCAGTTCGGTTGCAAGCGAAGTAGGAACGCCCAAAACCTCAAGCTCCTCTTCTTTTATCCGCCAGCCGATTCTTCTTACCGCAATTTCCGCCGTAGACCCCGTGCCGAGACCCACTACCATCCCGTCTTTCACCAGCGAAGCCGCCGATTCCGCCGCTCTTTTCTTCTGCTCCCCTCGTCTCCCCTCGTCCTCGTTCATCTTCCACCCCCTTCTAAATTTTCTTCACAAATAAAAACTTTTCTATTTTTCTCTGCTCGGCTTGGATGGATTTTTAGAGATATTTAGAGAAGTCCTTTGCACCAACTTTTGCCAATTTGAGAACCCCTTTCAAAGTCCCTATTTCAGTTCTTTATGCATAGGAACAACTGACCCTACTTTTCCCTCGGGAGTCTTTTTCAAGAGTCAGAGTCATTTTCAAGAGTCTGATAGGACTTCCCGTTCTTCCACTAATCTCAAAGCCTAACCTGTTACAAAGAATTTTGACTACTTTCTTTCCAGAGACCTTCCTAAACTTTGGCACTAACCGCGATCTCAAATGTTGTCGAGAGTTCTCGCTTCTTTTAACGGGAACTCCTCAAGATAAAGCTCTGTAGCCTCTTTAAGATTTTTTACGCCTCGTCCATTTGACGCCTTCTTCTGTAACCACCGCCGCCACCAACTCAAACGGCGTGAAGTCAAACGCAGGGTTGAAGACCCGAACTTCAAGCGGTGCAACCTGCTCGCCGCCGAAAAAAATCAACTCCTCCGCACTCCGCTCCTCAATCTCAACCTCCCGGTAACTCCGCTCCAAGTCAAAACTGGTGAGCGGTGCAGCGACAAAAAAAGGAATCCCGTGCTCCTTCGCCGCTACTGCGTGCGAGTAAGTCCCGATTTTGTTTAGCACGCCCTCCTTGACGACCCTGTCCGCCCCCACGAGCACCTTGTCCACTTTCCCTGCCCGCATCAGCGACGCACTCGCGCTGTCCGAGATCAGCGTAACCGGAATTCCGTCCTGAAGCAGTTCCCACGCGGTCAGCCGCGAACCCTGGTTCAGCGGTCGCGTCTCGCACGCGATTACCTCCACCCGCTTCCCCGCTGCCACTGCACTCCGCACCACACCGAGAGCAGTCCCCCAGTCAACGCACGCCAACCGCCCGGCGTTGCAGTGCGTCAGCACCACGTCCCCGTCCTCAAGAAGCTCGCTTCCAAACTCCCCGATTTTCTTGTTCGCCGCAACGTCCTCCTCCGCAATTCGCCTCGCCTCCGCAAGCGCACGCTCTTCTCTCTCCCGTGCAGTTCGCCCAAGCAGTGCTGCGTTTAACGCCCGCTCGACGCCGTAGGAGAGGTTAACCGCGGTGGGTCGTGCTTTCTTAAGCAGCTCAACCGCCTCTTTTACCCCCGCCTCGGTCTTCTCATTTTTGCAGGCTAAGACGACCCCGAAGGCACCAGCAGCACCCAACGCCGGCGCTCCCCGCACCCGCAGCTTTTTTATCGCGTCCACCAGCCCCGACACGGTCTTGCACGCCACTACCCTGCACTCTCTCGGCAGCAAAGTCTGGTCAATCAGTTTTACCGCTCCCGCTTCCTCCGCCCACTCGATCGTTCTCATTTCTAACACCTGAACGAACAAATTTATAAAGGAGTTTTTTAAATTATCAACGGAGACAAGACAAATTGAGCTTTGACGAAAGGAGGTTTGGAGAAAGAGTCGCAGAGGTGCGGAAGTTGTGGGAGATGAAAGAAGTCGTGTTTGACAAGGCTTTTTTAGCGAGTGCGAGCAAGGAGATGGAATTGTATTTTATGTTCAGGGGCGTCTCGAAGAGCGAGGAGGACGAGAGGAGGATAAATAAACTGGGGCTGAGATACGACATCACAATTATCCCCCCGAATACGCTCGGCTCGGAGTTCGTTAAAACCGCGGGACACTACCACCCAACTTTCTCGGACGGGTCAGACCTAACTTTTCCTGAAATTTACGAAGTGCTGGAGGGCGAGGCACACTACCTCCTGCAACGCAGGGAAGAAGGGAAGGTGCAGCGGGGAGAGAAGGTGCAGCGGGGAGAGAAGGTGCAGCGGGGAGAGAAGGTGCAGCGGGGAGAGAAGGTGCAGCGGGGAGAGAAGGTGCAGCGGGGAGAGGCGGAGAAAATAACAGACGTGGTGGTGGTAAAAGCGGAAGAGGGGGACAAGGTCTTAATTCCGCCAAATTACGGGCACGTTACGATAAATCCGAGTGAAAAGAAAGAGACTTTAAAGATGGCGAACTGGGTTGCGAGTGGTTGGTCCTCGATTTACGAGCCGATAAAAAGGAAGGGCGGTGCTGCGTATTTTGAGCTGACAAGCGGCGAGTTTGTGAAGAACGAGAATTACGGGGCGGTGCCGGAGATTCGGTTTCTCAAGGCTTCGGGGGCGGAATCGGCATCGGTGTTAAAAGAGTTGGGGCTAAGCAGAGAGCAGGAAATGTACGAGCTAATTGAAGAGCCGGAAAAGTTGGAATTTCTTACTAATCCCTCTTTTTTTATGAAAGAAAGTTTGATCAAAGAAACTTATATTTTTTGATAAAAGTTTTTTAAAAAGTTTTTATGAAGAGAGCGGAGGTTCTGATCGAGGCGTTGCCGTACATTCGCAGGTTCTACGGCTCGAAGATGGTGATAAAAGTCGGCGGGCACGCGTTGGTAGACGAGAGCATCTTGGAGAGAATTACGCAAGACCTCGTGCTGCTCAGGTTCGTGGGGATAAATCCGGTGGTTGTGCACGGCGGCGGTCCGGAGATAACAAGGTTAATGGAGAAGTTGGGAAAGAAGCCGGAGTTCGTTTTGGGGCTTCGCGTGACCGACGACGAGACGATGGAAATAGCGAGAATGGTGCTCGTGGGTAGCGTCAACGAACGCATCGTTTCGCTCATCGGGAAGCACGGCGGGAAAGGAATCGGACTGTCCGGGAACGACGGAGAATTGATTGTGGCGAAGAAGAAGCGGAAGCAGAAGGTTGGAATTGGAGGTGGTGAGGAGCGGGAGGTTGACCTCGGCTGGGTGGGGGAGGTGGAGAAAATAAACCCGGAGATAATCGAAATAACCGCTGCGAGAGGCTACATTCCCGTAATTTCGCCGATTGCCGTAGCCGTAGACACCGCGGGCAGCAGCCTGAACGTGAACGCCGACTCGGTCGCTGGCGAGCTGGCGTGCGCGGTAAAGGCGGAGAAGTTGATTCTGCTCACTGATGTTCCGGGGGTGCTGCGAGACCCTGCAGACCCAACAACACTAATTCCGCAGGCGAGACCTGGGGAGATAAAAAAATTAATTGCAACCGGAATTATCGGCGAAGGAATGATTCCAAAAGCGGAGGCGTGTTTAAGAGCCGCTTCTGGTGGTGTCAGTTCGCACATTCTCGACGGACGAGCCCCTCACTCCCTTCTGCTTGAACTCTTCACTGACAGAGGAATCGGGACGATGGTCAAGGCTTGACTTAACCAACTTTTCTCACCTCACTTCAACCTCGCTGCCGCTGTTGTTTGCGTTGGAGTAAGTCACAAACGCTCGTGCCCCTTCCCTTTTCCTGTCTCCCTTCCCTTTTTCGTCCAGAAATTCTTTCGTCGCCGCAGCGAGCTCCTCCGCCCTCCGTTCGCCTTCTACGACTGCGTAGGTCGCGGGACCAAACGAGGACATTCCGTAGCCTAACGCGTGCGGGTGGGCGTCGAAGAAACCGAAGAGTTCTTTTATTTTTTCGTGCTGAAGCCCGACCTCAATTTTCTTGAACCCGACCGTTTGCAGCCCCGTTAAACTCGCAGCAAAAGTGTTTAGGTCGTTCTCAAGCACCGCGGGCAGAATCCGCACGAGCACGAGCCTGCAAATTTTCTCGACCTCCTCCCTCTTTATCGGGCAGCACCGCCTGAAAATCTCCACCTCTTCAACCCCGTGCGCCCCCTGCTGCACCCCGGGAATTGCGACCACAAAGAACCAGTCCTCGGGGAGCGGGTGCTGAAAGAGGACGGGAGGAGGCGGGACTTTGGACGCCGAGGAAGGAAGGAAACTCGTTTTAAACCCTTTTCCCCCTCCCTCGCTTCCCTCTCCCTCGCTTCCTTCCTCTCCTCGTTGAAACGCGTGCCCGCCGTCCAAAATGAAACCCCCGTTCTCGAAGGCAGCCGTGCCGATTCCTGAAGTCCCGCCTCGCCCCACCTGTTTTGCCAATTCCGCTGCGTTTCTCTCCCGGTCGCGGTCTCGGGTTCGGTCTTGGTTCTCCAGCACGGAAATTGCTTTTGCCACGCTCAACGAGAGCTGTGTCCGAGAGCCCAGCCCCACGTGCGACGGCAGGCTCTTCAATATTTTTACACGGTACTTCCCGTTTCTGCTCCCGTTTCTGCTCCCGCTCCCGCCTTCTCCAACTGCGGACACCTCTATTTTCAGAGAGGGCTCGTTCAACGCCACGCCAATTCCGCCGTCCACTCTTCCAAGCTCGCCGTTTAGGTCAATGAGACCGAAGTGCAGCCTGCTCGGCGAAGTTACGAGAACGCTCATTTTATTAAATTATCAAATCATTCGGAGACAGATTTAAAGAATTTTTGCTTTTCGCTTCTGCGACCGCTACGTAGCGGGTCAAACTCTTGTGAACTCGGTAAGCGTGCCTTTCGAGGAGCCGGAAATTGTAGAGGAGGGAAAAAAAGGTCGGTGAATTTGAGACGACGACCGCTCTTCTTCCGGGCTTGAGCACACGCTGGATTTCAGCCAGAGCGTTCTGGTAGAGAGCAGAGAGAGCAGAGCAGCCTGACCCTGCCACCAACGAAGATCTGCCGTAGGGCAGGTCTGTAACGACGGCGTCCACACTGCTGTCCTGCAAAGGTATTTTAGAGGCGTCGCCGACAAGCACGACAAAATCCTCTCCGCTCCGTCCCTTCCCAAGTCCAACTCCAAAGAGCCGCAAGTTCTCTCGCGCCCCGCGCACCATTTTCTCCTGCACGTCCAGCCCCACGACCCTCGCCCCCACCTCAGGCAGACCCGCTTCAAGCAGAAGTCCGCCCGTGCCGCAGAAAGGGTCGAGGAGAAGCCCGCCCGCTCTCACTCCGCTGAGGTTGACGAGAGCGCGAGCCAGTTTCGGCTTCAGTACGCCGGGCGAAAAGAAAGGTCGCAAGTGCGGTCTCCGTTCCGCAAACTGCCTCTTCTTCTCCTTCTCCTCCTCCGCCGAGTGCGGGTGCAGGAGCAGACAGAAGAGGCACGCCTCTCCCGCGAAGAGCAGCACAAAAGTCTTGGACGGCTTCCGCAGGTTCACTTCGTAGCCCCGGCGTTTTATGATTTCGCCCGCTTTCCTCTCCAACGCTGCCCTCCCTAAACCCCGCTCTAACTTTCTCTTGCCCCTAACACGCACCGCGAATGTCTCACCCTGCCCCTCACCCTGCCTCTCACTCTGCCCCTCTCTCTGCCCCTCTCTCTGCCCTTCTTCCGAAAAATCGTTCAAATCCGCCTCTTTGACGACCGCTAGTATTTCGCTCGCTTCTGCCCCCGGCTTGCTCGTGCTCACGCCTTTCACCTCGTAAACGCAGTGCGTCAACGCCAGCCGCTTCGAGAGAAGTCCAAGAACTGCTGCGGGTGCAGGCACGAGAGGTGACGGCTGCACCTCAACTACAAGCACACCGTCGCAGAAGATTCTCTCGGCGTAAGGAATCTTTAAAACCTGCAGGCAGGCGAAAACCTCGGCTCTCGGCAGCGTTTGGTGTTCGCCGGAGAGTTCAAAAGCAAGGTGCATCTAAACTAATCTTTTTTTACTAAAAGAAAAAAGGAAGAAAGGGTAAAGAAAAATGGGAACGAGCAAGACGGGACAGGGATTAGAACTTGAAAACCTCAGGCACGGGACAGAGCTTTTGAAGCATGGGTTCGCGTCCTTGCAGAAGGGTGGCGTAATTATGGACGTGACGAGTGCCGAGCAGGCGAAAATAGCTGAGGACGCGGGTGCGGTCGCGGTGATGGCTCTGCACGCGGTTCCCGCGGACATCAGAAAATCCGGCGGCGTGGCACGAATGGCTGACCCCGCGGTCGTCTCCGAAATCATCGACGCAGTCACGATTCCTGTGATGGCGAAGTGCCGAATCGGGCATTTTGTGGAGGCGGAGATTCTGGAGGCGTTGGGCGTTGACATGGTCGACGAGTCCGAGGTTCTGACGCCTGTGGACACGCACCACGTGGACAAGCGGAGATTTACAACACCGTTCGTCTGCGGTGCCCGCGACTTGGGCGAGGCGTTGCGTCGGATTGAAGAAGGTGCAGCGATGATTCGGACGAAGGGCGAAGCAGGGACTGGCGATGTGAAAGAAGCGGTGCGGCATATGAAATTGATTTTGGGCGAGGTGCGGTCGCTGAAGGGAAAGAGCGAGGAAGAGTTACGGGACGCTGCGAAGGCGTTTAAGGTCTCGTTAGAGTTGGTGCAGGAGACTGCGGTGTTGCAGCGGTTGCCTGTAGTGAATTTCGCGGCGGGTGGAGTAGCAACGCCTGCGGACGCTGCACTTATGATGAAACTCGGTGCAGACGGCGTCTTCGTGGGCTCGGGGATTTTCAAGTCGGAAAAGCCAGAGAAGATGGCGTCTGCGATTGTGGAGGCGGTGAACAACTACGACGACGCAGCGAGGCTGGTAGAGATTTCTAAAGGGCTGGGAACGGCGATGAAAGGCATTGAAGTGAGCGTTTTGTCGGAAGAGGAAATGTTGCAGGTTCGGGGGTGGTAGAAGTACCTAACCCCCCTTTTTATCCAATCCTTTATCCAACCTACCTCCTCCCCTCAACTTATCCAACCTACCTCCCCTCAACTTATCCAACCTACCTCGCCTCAACCTACTAATTAAGTCCGCAGCAGAGGCTACCCTCTGCCTCCTTCGCAGGTCGCTCCAAATCTTCAATTGCTTATACAACCAAAAATCCAACTCGTCCTCGTCCTCTGCGTAAATCACCTCTTTCTTCTCCAAAACCGCACCCTTCAAATACCACGGCATCTCATTGAACTCTACAATATCGTACTTCTCATCTGCCGAGACCTCCAAGATCCTTTCGTATAAATCCCGCGATTTAATTCCCTCCTTCTTTATCACACAAATATCAATGTCCGACCGCTCATCTGCGTAGCCCTTAACAAGCGAGCCATAAACTAATATCCCTCTAACACACGGAATAATGCCTCGCAACGCCGCTAAAACCGCTCTTTTAAGTCGCTCGTCCATTCTAAAACCACCACCGAAAAATCTCTTAAATCCTCTACCAACTCCTTTATCGCACAGCACGCAATCTCATCATTTACACCTTCGTAACCATGAATCAGCCTATTTCTCAATCCGTTTGCCTCTTTCAGTTTCTCTCCCAACCCCCGTCTCTGCCCCAAAACCCCCCGCTCTACCAAGAACTCGATATTGCTGTAGTCATCCTTTGCTGACGAATTTAGACTCCTTCTGAGCATTGCACAGACATCTGCCGCAGCCTCCACGGCCTCTTGAAATTCCTTGTAAATCGCCTTTCGCAATATTCTATCCCGCAATATTTCCCAAGATAAATGCTCCTCAATGAACTCAACCCGCTCAACCACGACCTCTACCTTCCCCGCAATCCTCTCTTTAATTTCCTCATTCATTTCCCTTCTTCCCGCCGCCATCTCCCTTCTTCCGCCGCCACACACCACCGCTCAACCGCTCAGTCCTCAGCCACTGTTTTCTTTCCACCTTCGGTAAGTGCTGTAGTCCACGTACTGCCTGTGCGGGCTCTCAATCTGCTCCTTTACGGACACGACGGCGGCTGACCGCTCCCTCTCCCGCTTCTTCTCTATTTCGTCGGTAACGGTAAAAATGTAAGCGTCGCTTCCCGCGCCAGAGCCGTAACTGGTCATTAAAATCCTGTCGCCAGGCTCGGCTACATCTAACACCGCAGCCAACGCAGTGGGGCAGGAGCCGGAGTAGAGGTTGCCGATTTTCCGAACCACCAAGCCGGGTTCAATTTGCTCCTTCTTGAAGCCTGCCTCCACCGCTACTTGGAACGGGAACTTGGCGTTGGGCGAGTGGGTGGCGAGGAACTGAATGTCGGCTGGCGAGAGGTCACAGGCTTTCAACGCGGCTCGCATCGCAGTCCCGACATGCTTGAAGTAGGCGGGTACGCCGGTGAACCGGCCACCGTGCCTGGGGTATTTCTGCCCGTCTCGGCGGTAGAAATCCGGCGTGTCTGACGTGTAAGGAACGTAGCAGTCCAGCGTCGCGATGACACCTCCTCGCCTGCCGAAAAGAAATGCAGCGGCGCCCGCTCCGACGGTGTAGTCCAGCGGGTCGCCAGCAGCCGCCTGCGAGTTGTCTGCTCCGACGACCAGCACGAACTCGCCGCCGAAGGAGGGGTAGGAGACTAAAGCAGCAGCGTCGACGAAGAGGTCAGTCGCGGCTTTGCAGGCAAACTGCGAGTCAACGCCGCCCGAGAAGAACCCGCCTTCGTGTGGCTCGCCGAGTTCGAGGGCTTGCGAGACCGTTGACATTGACGGCTTGACGGCGTAAGGTGCGGACTCGGAGCCGACGAAGCACTTCTTCACGCGTCGGCTCTCGACGCCTGCGTGAATTAGCGCCCGCTTGCCAGCTTCTACGGCGAAGGTTGTTGTGTCCTCGTCAGCAAACGGCAGCGTCCTCTCCACCACGCCACCCCCCGTTCCACCGCCCAGAGCCTCGTTCTTTATTCTGAACTTTGGCAGGTAGACGCCGTAGCCCACAATTCCTGGTCTTCCCCCGTTTCCTGTCTCAGAGGCTTTGACAGGCTTGTACTCTTGGAAAGGGTAGTAGTCGTCCTCGAACGAGAAGTTCAGGGAGGAGTAGTAAATGAGACCACTTGCTCCGCCCGTGTAGGTTCGTCTAAACCGCGGCACGACGCCTCTGCCGACGAACTCGGTGGCGTCCACCTCGCCCTGTCCCTGCGGCGGAATGTAGTCGGTTACCCTGCCTGGCACTTTCAGGTCGTCGCCCGGGAAATGCACGACACCTGTTAGGAATGATTTCAGGTAGCCGAACTTTTTCGTGGGTCCGCGGACGAGGCTGCAGGACAGGAGCGTGCCTTTCTCGTAGAAGTGGTCTGCCGGGTGCATTCTGCTTCGTCTGCCCTCAAGGTCGCAGAACGACTTCGGTGGGAAGTAGACGCGACCGCAGTTCTCGCACCTCGCTGCCCTGATTCGGTAGTCCACGAGGATTTTCCGCCTCGTAATTGGCTCGCTCATTTTAGTTACAAAATATTCTGCGAAGTTAAATACTAAAGTTTAAAGACTAAACACTAAATCTCTTCTCCCACTTACACAACTCCAGCACCTGCGAGAGCGTCTTCCCGCGTTTTATCTCCGCCCTTACCCGCTCCTCGCTCTTCCAGACCTCCTTCGCCCGCCGTGCGATTTCGTACGCCTGCTCTTTTGGAACGACCACAACGCCGTCCCTGTCGCCTACGACCCAGTCCCCGTTCCGCACCTCCTCGCCGCCGCAGTTTATCTCTGCGTTTATTTCTCCGAACCCCTTCGGCTCGCCTGCGTTCGGGACCACGAATTTAGCGAAAACAGGAAACCCCAACCCGCGAATCTCCGCCACATCCCGCACTGCACCGTCAACAACAACGCCCGCAATCCCTTTCTGCTTGCAGCTCCACGACGCGAGTTCGCCCCAAACAGCCACCTCCTTAGAGCCTGCGTAAACTACGATTACCTCGCCCGCCGCCGCTACGTCCGTCGCCTCAACAGGCTTTGCCCAGTCGCCCTCAAATGTCTGCACTGTTACCGCTTTTCCCACGAGTTTTGCACCTGCACCCTCGCCCTCGCCCTCGCCCCCCACTCCTCCGACTTCGAAGACCGGTTTTATACCCCGCATCACGCCCTTGCGGTGCATCGCATCCGAGATGTTCGCTGTGGAGACCTGCGAAAGTAACTCAAAAATCTGGTCGTCCCTCGTTTTTTCTTCCTTCCCCCCCTCTCCCAAATCTTTTCCCACCTCCGCTCCCAAATCTTTTCCCGCCTCCGCTCCCAAATCTAAGCCCTCTCTTATTTTCTTCGTCGCTTCTCGCACATTCGCAGACCGAATTATATTCCCTCCAACAATAACAACATCGGCACCCAAACGCACTGCTTCCGCCGCCGTCTCCGCGTCCACACCTCCCGCCACCGCCAACTGCGTGCTCGGACTCGGCGTGCTCGTGCTCACCACCGCAGCCGCGACCTCTTTCAGCAGGCTCAACGCGTCCATTCCACGCATCTGCTGGTCAATTCCGACGTGCACGCAGACGAAATCCACGCCCTTCGCCGCCAGTTCCTTCGCCCGCGCCACAGGCTCCACAGCGTTCATTAAATCCGCCATAATTTCAACGCCGTATTTACGAGCAGACTTCACCGCCTCCTCAATGACCGCGTCGTCCGCGAGTGCGAGAAGCGAGACCACCGAAGCCCCTGACTTCGCCGCCATCTCCACTTCCACCGCTCCCGTGTCCGTCGTCTTCATATCCGCAACTATTTTCACACCTCCACTTCCACTCGCACCACCACCTCCACTCGCACCTACACCCGCACCCGAGCCAACGAAAGCCTCGTTCAACGCCCTCACTGCTTGCATTCCCTCGCTCTTTATCAACGGCGTTCCCGCCTCTAACCAGTCCGCACCCGCTTCTACGCACTCCCTACCGATTTCCACCGCTCTCTCCAACTCAAGCACATCGAGAGCGACCTGCAGTATTTTCCTCTTCACTTCTCTTCACAAGTCACCTCTTTATGCTCTCCGCCAGTCTCAGCAGCATCTCCTTGTACTCCTCTTCCTCCCCGTCCCTCGCAGAGACATTCGCAAAACTCATCCTCGCCTGCGGGTGGTAGTACCTGTCGATCGAGACCGCACGAACCAGCGGGTCGGTCGCAAAGTTCTTCAGGCACGAGAGCATCTGCGACGCGTAGTAGTAAACAATCCCTAAAAATATCACAAAGTCGTAATTCCCTGTTCCGTCCAACCCCCGCCAGCTCGGGTCTCGCAGACAGTTGGTGAGCTCGTGCAGGTTGTAGTAGCTCACTTTCTCGCCGTAGCCCTTCTCCACGAAGCCGCGGAGGCTGTGTCCTGTCGCTGCGATGGGAATCCCCTTTTTCGCCAGTTCCATCGCGGTCTCTACAAAGAAATCGTCTCTCAAAATCTCCGAGCCAACCACGAGCAGCGGTCGCTTCGCACTCGAAATGAAACTCCCAATCACCTCCGGCGCTACAACCTCTCCCACTTCAGGACCCGGGATATTCGCCACATCAAACGGTATTTCTACTCCCATTTTCTCTCCTCTCCTCTCCTCTTCTCCTTTCTCCTTCCCCCTTTTCCTCCTCTTTTACTTCTTTCCTTTCCCCCTCCCCCGCACCAGCCGCTCCAAATTCGTGGGGTTAAACGAGGGGTTGTAGCCGCGAATCGGACCCTCTTTTATCTTCTTCGTCTTCCAGTCAACCACCCAGCCCTGCTCGTCCTCTAACTTCTTCAGCAACTCGCCCTTCGCCGCGATCGGCAGGTCGCTCGCAGTCCTGACGAAGAGGTGCCAGTCCGGCGGGTACGCACTCAAGTACTTCTGGCTCAAGTCAATGTAGTGCGTCAGTTTTATCGAACGACCGCGGTCGGTGTCCGAGGGACGGAAGCAGAGTTTCGCGATCATCGGCAACGCCTCCTCCACCGTCTCGCAAGCCACGAGCAAGTGCTGCGGACCCGGCTCTACGAAAACCTCCGACCCGTCAGTAGCGTCAATTATCCTCCAATCTTCGCTCCTGTCCGCGCGACCGAGGAACGCCCGCCTGTATTTTGCACCGTGCGGACCGACGACAGCGGGAACGCCCAACCGATTAAAACCGGTTGCGATTGACGCCGCCTTCTGCGACATTGCACCCCACGCGACACCGCACGCCCCCACGCGGCTCAGAATGTAATCTGCGATCTCCTCGTAGTTCCCTCGCAGCGGTCTGCCCGCGAAGATGCTCGCTACTTTTATCGCAGCGTCGTGAATGTGTGCGTTCGAGACGCAGGAGCCGATGTTGAGGACACCGCCTGCGTCGAACCCGCCGTGGTGCTGCTCGTAGAGCGTCTTCCCGTCTTCGTCCTTCCAGAGCGCGGCGTCAATTGCCATACAGCCGGTCAGCGTGACGATGTAGTTCCGCTCTGCGAACTCTTTCACGATGAGCCAGGCGTCCTTCGTCCCGTTGGGGTAGTTTCCGCAGCCGATTGGAGCGATAATTCCCGGAATCGTGCCCAAGACAATCGGAGCGCCCACTTCTCTTATCTCGCTGTCCCAGACAGGACCTCTCCCAATTCGCATCCTTCCTTTCTCGGCTTTTACCTGCGGGTAAGCGGCTTTCGTTATCACATCCACAATCGGAATGTGCTTCTTGCAGACCTGCTCGCACCGCCCGCAGCCGACGCAGAGGTCAAACAAGTCCGCAAGCGGCTTCGTGTCTCCTAACGCCGCGGCGCTCTTGTTCGCCTCGCCGATCCGAAGCCCGTTCGGACAAGCAAGCGTGCAGCCGCCACACTGAATGCACTCACCCACCCAGTGTTTAAATTCCGCATCGGTCAAAATAAAACTCAACTTCCTCCGCTTCCTGTCCATCTCCAACGCCGTCCGCACCGCGACCTCGCCCACTTGGTCGGGCTCGAGAATTACGACCCCCGGAACGCGCTCGCTCACCAAATCCGCAACGATTTTGTCAGGGTCGTCGTCAGTGCGGTCCACCAGCCCGTGCATCGCCTTGTCGTTCGTTGCGATCAGAGGCGAGTGTGTCTTCTGACAGAGTTCTAAAACGTCCGCACGAATGCACTGCTCGTCCACCACCACGACATCCGCAATCCCTGCCCGCAGCACACGCAGCTGCCGTCCAAGCGCCGACGCAATTTTCGCCTTCTTGTAGACCCGCGTCGTGTCTATTGAGGTGCAGCAGATTCCCCCCAGCTCAACCACCTCCTCAAGCCCCTTCTCGGTCAGGTAGTCGCCGATGTCCGCAGCCGGCGGGACGTTGTGTCCAATCACGATAATCACGGGCTTCTCGGTCTCAATCGTCCCGATTCCGACATCCACGAGCGGAACATCAGGTCCGTCGCCCACACCCGTAAAACCCGACGGCATTTTGTAGCACGCGATCTGAATAATGTCCGCCGCCTCCTTGTTCAGCGAATCCAGCATTCCCATATGCAGCGCCTTCGACTCGAAGTCCAAGTACGAACCTTCCTGACCGGTGTGGAGAGCGTCCGCCAACTGGACGATCTGCTCTTCGATGTAGTTGAAGACTTTCTCGTAGTCGCCGATCGTGCGCGGTTTTATGCCGCAGACCAGCCTCGTAAGCGGCGCTTCAATGTCCACCTCAGGCCCAAAATCTATCGGCACATCCCTCCCAAACTTTTTTATCATATCGTGCAGCAGGTGCCGCCCGTGCCCGCAGTGCGCACTACAACCCACCAAACAAGCAAGCAGAACAATTCTCCCGTGCTGTGCGTCCATCCGAATTCCGCAGGCGCCCTTCTTGTTCCCCGTGAGGTCACATTTGCCGTAGGTACATAAGCAACACATATCGCAAAGCGGTGCGTAAAACGGCTTGTAGCGGTTCAGAAGTTTGAAATCCCAGTCTCGAAGCGTGGCAATCCTCGGCATCGGGTGCGGTCCCATCGGCTCCCTCTCTTTCCCTTCTCCCTCACCCGCTCTCCCCTCTTTCTCTCCTGCTTCCACTATTTCCCCAATGCTAATCCGCACATTTTTCAAGTCCGAGATCTCAAAAATCCCGCCTTTCTTTAGCTCTTCCATCTTCCCTTCCTTTTCCCTCTCTTTTGCACTTTTGTTGTCTGCGTATTTAAAGGGTTTCTATTTTATTCGCTGCTGCCGCTTTCCTCTTCACCCTCACGCGCCGCTTTCCTCTTCACCATCACACAGACATTCTGCACCACTTTTATGCGGTTTCGAGTGCAGAAATTTATCGCTCGCTCGGATTCAGAACCGGGCTGCATCCACACTCGCTCTACGCCTAATTCCTTGCACTCCTCAACTACCTTTTCCGTTACCGCTGGCGGGACTACGGTGTCTACAACATCAGGTCTTTCTGGCAGTTCGCCCAGCGAGTGGTAGCAGCGGTCGCCCAAGACTTCGTCAATGTTCGGGTTCACTGCGTAAACTGCGTAACCCGCTTCTTTCAGGTCTTTGTAGACCTGATGCCCGTATTTCGCAGGATCTCTCGAGACGCCAACGACTGCAAAAACATTCTGCTTCCTCAGGAAGTCTTTTATTAGGTCAGTGCTCATTTTTTAGACGGTTACAAACTTTTAAGATATTATGGTACTGGGCGAAAATATAACTGGGCGTGGGCGAAAATATAACTGGGCGAGAATATAAAAATGGACGAGTGGAAGCCGAGGAAGATTGAAGCACTCTTTGAACTGGGCGTCCACGAGCTCGGGGAGCGGGCAGATTCCGTCAACCGCAGGAACGGAAACATCGTGACTTTCGTCGTTAACCGACACATAAATTACACGAACATTTGCGTCTCGAAGTGTCCGCTCTGCGCCTTTTACCGCGACGCTGAAGAGAGTGACGCGTATTTTATGAGCGCTGCGGAGGTGCTTGAGAAGGCTGCGGAGGCTGTAAAAAAGGGTGCTACGGAACTTCACATCGTCGGCGCACTCAACCCTGAAATGAGCGTAGAATACTTCGAGCGGATTTTCGGGCAGATAAAACGTCGGTTTCCAGAGGTTGTCGTAAAAGCCTTGACCGCGACTGAAATTCATTTTCTCTCGCAGCACGAGGGGACGAGCGTTGCGGAAGTGCTCGGACGGTTGAGGGACGCGGGACTGCGAGCAATGCCCGGCGGTGGTGCGGAGATTCTTGACGACGAAATTCGGGCGGTCATTTGCCCGAGCCCGCAGAAAGTAACAGCCGAGGAGTGGCTTCGGACGGTGGAGACTGCCCACCGCCTCGGAATAAAGAGCAACGCGACAATGCTCTTCGGGCACATTGAAACACCAAGACACCGCGCTCTTCACCTCTACCGGCTCTGGCAGTTGCAGGAGAAGACGGGCGGGTTTGTCTCCTTCGTCCCGCTCGTTTTTTACCCCGAGAACACGGAGCTCAAAGCACGAGGGCTGGTTGAGGAGAAGACGAGCCCCGTGGACGTGCTCAAGACGATCGCGGTCTCCAGAATTGTGCTGCAGAAGTTCAAGAGCGTGCGGGCGTACTGGGTCGCACTCGGCGAACGGCTCGCTCAGGTCGCTCTAAATTACGGTGCGAACGATTTGGACGGCACGCTTACCGAGGAGCGGGTCACGCACTCTGCGGGGGCGAAAACGCCTCTTGCACTTCAGACAAACAAGATTCTGAGCCTTGTGCGGGGCGCGAACGCGAACAAAATACCCGCAGAAAGGGACACTTTTTACAACATTTTGAAGGTGTTTTCGTGAAATGAGCAGGAAGACAAGAATCGGGAAGTTCGGGTTCGTGAACAATTTTCTGCCTTACTACAGGCTGGAGCAGAACGGGGTGGCGGTGGTTGAGGCGTCGCCGAAGCGGTTGGCGGGGCTGCTTGAGCGGGGCGAGGTGGATTTCGCACCCGTGCCTTCGTTCTACTACCTGAAGAACAAGGAGAAGTTGAGGAGTTACGAGTTCTGCGTCGCCTCAACAGAGCGGGTCTTGAGTGTGGTCGTCGTTTCCGAGAGGGCGGGGCGGCTTGAAAGGGGAGCAGGGCTTGAAGGAGAGTGGAGAAACGGCTGTGTCGCTGCGACGAACCAGACAGTAACCTCGCTCAACCTGCTGAAAATTATTCTGCGGGAGCGGGGGTTGGGAGAGGTGGGGTTGGGAGAGGCAGGGTTGGGAGAGGCAGGGTTGGGAGAGGCGGAGTTGGGAGAGGCGTGGGAGGTGAAGGTTGTGAATGAAAGTAGGGCAGGCGAACTACTCAAGCACGGCACGTACGCACTCGTGATCGGCGACGAGGCGATCCGGGCGAGGCTGACTAACAAGTACAGGGTAGAGTTGGATTTGGGAGCGGAGTGGCGGGAATTAACGGGCTGTCCGATGGTTTTTGGGATTTCGGCGTCGCCGAGGGAGAAGGAGTTGGGAGAAGAGAGCAGGAAGGTTTTGGAGTCGCTGGCGTGGGGGGAGAAGCACGTTGAGGTGGTGGTGGGGGAGGCGGAGAAGAAGTTTGGAATGCCCGCGGAATTTCTACGCGAGTATTTCAACTCGCTCACCTACCGACTGGGTGCGAGGGAACGGCGGGGGCTTGAACTGTTTGAGGAGAAGTGTTATGAATTTGGGTTGCTCTGAGTGGGCGTGGGCAGATTTGGTGGAGAAGAATTTGGAAGGTAGGGATTTGAGTTTCGAGGAAGCGTTGCGGCTGTTTGAGTTGCCGTTGCCGGTTGTGGGTAGAATTGCGGACGAAATTCGGCGGGTGCGGTGCGGAGAGCTCGTGACCTTCGTTGTTGACCGGAACATAAATTACACGAACCGCTGCGTAGCAGGCTGCAAGTTCTGTGCGTTTTACGCAAAGGGCGAAGAAGAGGGGTTTGTTTTGAGTGAAGAGGAGGTTTTGAGGAAGGTTAGGGAGGCTGTTGAAGTCGGTGCGACGCAGATTTTAATTCAAGGCGGACTCAACCCGGAACTTGGAATTGAGTGGTTTGAGGCTCTGTTCTCGGCGGTAAAGCGTGAATTTCCGGGCGTCCCACTTCAGATTCACAGCCTCTCACCGCCTGAAATCCATTTCCTCGCGAAGAACGAGGGGCTGAGTGTGAAAGAGACGCTTGAGAGGTTGCGAGAGGCGGGGCTTGACTCACTGCCCGGCGGAGGAGCGGAGGTTCTGAGTGAGCGGGTCCGGAAGGCGGTTAGCCCCGGCAAAGTCAGTGCAGACGGCTGGATTTCGATAGTGGAGACTGCACACGGGCTTGGAATGCCGACGACCGCGACGATGATGTTCGGGCATCTTGAACGCGACGAAGACATTGTCGAGCATCTCTTTAGGGTACGCGACTTGCAGACAAAAACAGGCGGCTTCACCGCTTTCATCCCCTGGACTTTTCAGCCGCAGAACACAGAACTCCACGCCTGCGGGCTCGTAAAAGAGCCGGTCTCGGCAGCGAGGTACTTGCAGGTCTTGGCGATTTCGCGGGTCGTTCTGCACCCGTTCCGAAATCTGCAGGCGTCGTGGCTCACGCAGGACTTTGAAGTCGCGAAGTTGGCACTCTTCTTCGGTGCGAACGACTTCGGCGGCACGATTCTTGAGGAAAATGTCGTAACCGCAGCAGGGAAGGAGCACAGACCCGCGAGGGTTGCGGAGATTGTTAAAGCCGTGAAATCGGTCGGCAGACCCACAGCACAGCGGAACACGAGTTACGAGGTCTTGTGTTTGTAAAGTTGTGAGGAGGAGGGAGGAGGAGGGAGGAGGAGGGGATCATAAAGTTCGATCCCGCCGCTCGCTCTATTTCATTCGTGAAATTAAGGAGCCTCTCTCCCTTCCCCCCCAACCAGCATCCTCCCGTAAATCTCAATCGCCCTCCTCAAGTCCGCCTCCTTCAAGAACCCCTGCAGTGTCAGGACTTCAAAAATCCGCTTCGGAATGCGAAGTCCTGCGAGGCTAAACCCTTCGCGAAACTTGAACTCCATCTTTGCACGATGAATAACTCGCCCGAGGTCTTCTAATTTCTCCGCTGTCCAGCCTTCTACGCCAATCGCGTCCAACGCCCGTGCTGTCACCTCCGCGGTGTAAACCTTCCTCGCAAAGAAGCAGACCACGAGGCTTGAAAGCACCTGCCGCCACTCCTCCTCCTTTAACAACGCCCTCACCACCTCTTCAAGCCCGAGTTCTTTTTCTTTTCCCGCTCCCGCCAACTTCTGGTCAAGGTCGTAGCCCGCGGAGTCAAGGTGGCTGTGCCTCGCTCCCGTAAGATTGTTTATGTAGCACGCGAGCCCGGTGTGGTATGCAGGCATCTCGTTGCCGCCGAATGCGAGTGCGTAGTCTTTCCCGCCGTAGACGCTTGACGCGTGTTCTACACCCCTCGCCAGATTTCGGTAAAACTCGTTCGCCCCCTCCACGATTTTATTTATCGCCTCAGAATAAAGACGAGCGTCGCCCCACCTGAACTCCAGTCCCTCAGTCTGCTCCTTCGTCAGCAGCCCCTTCGCGTACGCCTCCGTCGCCCACGCCAGCGTCACGCCAGTGCTCATCACATCCATTCCTTCAGTGTCAACCAGGTCAATCAGCCGCAGGCAATCAGCCGCACTCCTCATCCCGAGCATAAATCCAACCGCCCAAATCGGCTCGTTGTCGTAAGGAATCGTGGTGGTCTTGAAGTAATGCCCGGGCTCGTAAAGCTCTCGCAGCGCGGCAAGATGAACACAGCCCACAGGACAGTGCGAGCACGAAATCCGCCTCGCAAGAAACCGGTCTGCAAAGTTCTCGCCCGACAATTCCCTCGCAATCTCCTCCGGCGGACTCGCAGACTCCAAGTTCTTGTACGCTATTCCTCCTTTCTTTGCCAAACCGTAAAGCTTGCCTGCTGTGCCGAGGTCGTGGTATTTTTCCATCGCATCTGTCCTGACCACCGTCTCCTGAATCTCGTCGTAAACACGCTTGTATTCGCTCCTCTTCGCCTTCGGGATCTCCACGCTTTTCTCCGCAGACACGACCACCGCTTTCAGCCGCTTCGCACCCATCACCGCACCCAAGCCGAGCCGCCCAAAATGTCGGTAAGTCTCGGTTACCGCGCAGGCGTACCGCACCAGCCGCTCACCCGCTCTTCCAATCCGTATAATCGTCCTCGCGCCCGCTCCCTTCTTCTCCACCTCCCGCAGAATCCTTCCCACTGTCTCTGCGTCAATGCCCCTGAGGGAAGAGGCGTCTCTGAACCTCACTTCGTCCCCGTGTATCGTCAGGTACATCGGGATCTCGCTCGAGCCTTTGATTACAATCGCTCCGTAACCTGCGAGCCGAATCGCCATCGCACTCCGCCCGCCGCAGTGGCTCTCGCCCAAGTTCCCAGTCAGCGGCGACTTAAACATCGCCACGGTCTTGGACGCCGAGGGGTACAAAGCCGAGAGCGGACCGACTGCGAAAATTATTGGGTTCTCCTCGCCCAGCGGGTCCGCCCCCTTCGGACACTCCTCTGCCAGCAGATTTATCGCAACCCCCGTACCACCCAGAAACGCCCTAAACAAATCCCGCCTCTCCTCTATTTTAATCCTCTTCCTCGTCAAGTCAATGTGCAAAACCCTTCTCCCCTCTCCTTCTTTCATTAACATTTTTTCTCCCCTCCTAAACCTCGACCAGTCCAATCGCGTTATGCACGCAATAATCCGCACATTCTCCGCAATATCTGCAGACAATTGGCTTGTTCTTCTCGCTACTCCAGAAGATTGCACCCATAATGCAGGCTTGCACGCAGAAACCACACCCGATGCACTTGTCCTCATTCAACACCACTCCCCCTCCGCCTCCCCCTCCGCCTCCTTTTTCCTTCCGCTCTCTTAACGCACCCGTGGGACAGACTTTTGCACACGGCGGGTTCTCGCAGGAACGGCAGACGACGACTACAAAACCCCGTTCTATGCCTCCTGCAGACCGCACTCTTATCGCCGAATTGTCAAAACCGCCTCTGCCTACCCTTCTCGAGCACGCAAACATACATTCCATACAACCGATGCATTTGTTCACATCCAGCGTCGCTAATTTTTTTGCCATCTTTATTTGGTCCTTTTTATCAAAATATAATTTTATCCAGAGACCCCTGCTGCCCCTGCTGCCCCTGCTTGAGTGCGATTTTTATCTCTCTTGAGATTCGCCTGCCGGTGCTCATTGGCTCGTGGTAGAGCAGTTGCGAGTAAGGGGAGCCGTTAATGTAGAGGTTTGTGCCTGCCACAATTCGTGCGGAAATCTCGAACGCAACAAACTCCAAATCCTCGGTGCAGACGGTTTCAATGCAGAAAGGACCTGTCAAGCCGGGGCTGAAGAGTTCTTGCGAGGCTTTAACCACACGCAGACCCATTCCCAAGACTTGCTGCAGGAGCGATTCCCTGACCACAACTGGAAGATTTCCGGTGACTACAAAAGAGAGGACAGGGTGGAGGTCTTCGAGAAGGGAAGAGAGTCGGGCGAGTCCGTCGATGTTGGATTCGTAGCGGATGTCAATGCTGAGGAGTTCCAACCTCTCCGTCAGTGGTGAGTAGAAGTAGTGGGGGTAGAACCTCGTTCCAATTACATATTCTTGAAGTGTAAATTTTTCCTTTCCTCGTAGTTTCATTTTTCTGATCTTCCTCTCAAACTCTTCAGGACTCCCCGCGAGGAAGTAGCCCTTCCCGCCTTTAGCGCCGGGGAATTTGACAATTACTAGTAGGTCAATTTCAGCAGGGCTCTTGAACTCCCGCGGGAGCCTCAGGTCGGCACGCACCAGCCATTCCCGCTCCTTCTCACGGTCAGATTCCCAGTTCAGCACCGCTCTGTTCCCGAAGATTGGGACCTTGAGTTCGTTCTCAATGCGTGCGGGCGAGAGGTATTCAACGAAGGAGCCGTGCGGGATAAGAATGGCGTTTCTCTTTATCAGACCCTCCTGAAACTCCGTTTCCAGAACCTGCGTGAAATTCTCGACGGTTAGGAGTTCGTCAGCCACGCCGAACTGCCGGTAGACCTCTTCGGTGCCTTTTTTACAAATCACCAGATTCTTGAAGCCCTCGTCTCTTGCTCCTTTAAGAATTTGGAGTGCGGTGTGACTCCCGATAGTGGCGACAGTTATTCTCTCCCGAGCGTAGCCTTTCAGAATCTGATGAATTTCTCTTCGTGATATCATTTTAGGTAAGGTTGGGTTTTAGGTTAGTCAGGTTAGTCAGTTAGGTCAGGTAACAGTCTCGTCAGTTAGGTCAGGTAACGGTCTCCGCCAGCCTGTTCAGTTGAATGGCTTTCCGGATTTCCATCGCCACCCGCTTCCCCACGGAAAGAGATTCCCCGTGCAGGTAGCCGGAGTAAGGCGTAAACATTGTTCCAGGGGAGCCCTGCACTCGCATAGAAATGTCGAAGACGACCGCTTTCTCCTTCGGAGGACCGGGAACGAAGGCAGCCTGCAGAGCGAAGGGACCGACAATTCCTGGCGGGTACTCCGCCCTTGCAACACTCACGAATTTTTCTCCCAGCTCAAATATCTGCTCAAGGAGGGACTCTTTCACCGTGCAGGCGATGTGGCCGGCTTCGATGGCTTTGACATCCAAGTGCTTCAGGGCTGCCAACTGCTGCGGTGCGGGAAGGTGAAGAAAGCCGTCCAGATTAGTCTGTCGCCTGGTGTCAATCCCCAGGAGTTCGAGCCGCTGGTCTAAGAGCGAGTAGAAGTAGTTGAAGTTGGACTGCGCTCCAAGAACGAACTCCTCAATCACCGCTTTCTTTAGCCCCGCCGCGGTTATTTTTCCGTCGCGAAGCATCTGCTCTGAATTTCGGCGGAACTCCTCGGGAGAGGCGGCGAAGAAGAACGCTCGCTCGTATTCCCGCTGCGCTTCTGGCGCTTTAACCAGAACCAGACGGTCAATTTCCTCTGGGCTTTTATAAACGCGTGGATACGGAATTCCACCCTTTTCCATCAAGAAATACTGGTTCCTCTCTGCGTCCCGCTCCTCTGCACGAAGCATTTTTCTGGAGCCGAAGAGGGGTAGCAGGAATTCGTTCTCGATCCGGTCGAAACCGACGTACACCTCAAAGGAGCGGTGCGGGACGAAGACGACATTATTTTCACGCATTTTCTTCAGCACTTTTTCCTGCGTTATGTCTGAAAAATTCTCCAAGATTATCGTCTGATCCACGATCCCCGTAGAACTGCCCGCCCGGTCCGTCCGGTAGTAGAGGTCATAAGTTTTCTCCTTCCCCTTCTGGCAGACAACAAGGGTTCTAAAGCCCAAGTCCTTCGCCCCTCTGCAGATGTCCAGCGCGGAATGCGACCCCAGAACGCCTACCGTCACCTCCTTCAGATCGTACTCTCCTAAAACCTCTCTTATCTCTTCTTGTGCAATCATCGGAAACTTGTTTACTTTATCACAATCGTGTGGCTCATCAAGTTTATCTCTTTTATCCGCCCCGTCACATTTTTTGTCTCGCCAAATATTCCCCTCAGTTTTATCTCCTCGCCACTGACCTCCACTGTTGCCACATCCTCCATCAGCAACTCCCTGCCGCCCTCTTCGCCTCCCCTTTCAATCAGCACTCTTGATTCACACATTTTTCACTTCGTCCCCAAGTCCCAAGAGCTGAGATATTTCTCCTGCTCCTCAGTCAGTTCCTCCACCTCAACGCCCATCGTCTTCAACTTCAACCTCGCCACCTCCTCGTCGATTTCCCGCGGCACCGAGTACACCTCTTTACCCAACTTTCCATAATTTTCCACAATGTGTCGCACGCACAACGCCTGATTTGAAAAACTCATATCCATCACCTCTGGCGGATGCCCGAACGCTGCAGCGAGATTCACAATCCTACCCTCGGAAAGCAGGTACAACTTCCTGCCGTCCTTCAGCCTGTACTCAAGCACATTCTCCTTCACCTCCCTCTTTGCCACCGCCAGCCCTTCCAAGTCGCCCACATTTATCTCGACATTAAAATGACCCGTGTTGGCGAGGATCGCACCGTCCCGCATCAGATCGAAGTGCTCGCCCCTCACGACCGAGGTGTCGCCAGTGGCGGTTACAAAGAGTTCGCCGATTCTCGCCGCCTCCCGCATCGGCATCACTCGGTAGCCGTCCATCACAGCCTCCAACGCTTTTCTCGGGTTCGTCTCCACGACCACCACATTTGAGCCGAGTCCCTTCGCACGCAGCGCTACTCCTCGCCCGCACCAGCCGTAGCCCGCCACTACAACGACCCTGCCTGCGAGTAGGAGGTTGGTTGCGTTCAGAATGCCGTGAATCGTGGACTGCCCGGTTCCGTAGCGGTTGTCAAACATCATCTTCGTCTCAGCATCGTTGACCGCGATGACAGGGTAGCCCAACTTCCCGTCCTTCGCCCTCGCGTGCAGCCGGATCACGCCCGTCGTCGTCTCCTCGCACCCGCCAACCACATTTTTCATCAGTTCCGCGTACTTCGTGTGAACCCTCGTGGTCGCGTCCCCGCCGTCGTCAAGCACCACCGCGGGTCCTACTTCAAGGGTCGTTTCAAGGGCGTTGTCCAAGCACTCGTAGTACTCCGCCTCGCTCTCGCCCCTGAACGCGTAGGTCTTCACGCCGAGTTCCGCCAACGCAGTCGCCACATCGTCCTGCGTCGAGAGCGGGTTGGCAGCAGTAAGCGCAACCTCCGCACCGCCTGCCCGCAGCGTCAGGACAAGGTTCGCCGTCTCTACCGTAACGTGCAGGCACGCAGCCACGCTCACGCCCTCCAACGGCTTCTCTCGCTCGTACCGCTCTCTCAACATTCCCAAAACAGGCATTCGCCCACCAGCCCACTCAATTCTCGCTTTCCCGCTTTCTACAAGCCCCAAATCCTTTACAATATTGTCTTTCATAACAAGCACTCCCTCTTTTCCAAATACCCTCTTTTCCAAATATTTGTCTTAGCTTATTCTACTACCCCAAAGACCCACTGCATAAAAAACCTTTTTATCTTCTCCTTACAATAAAGAGCAGAGGAAAAATGATAGTAAAAGAGGTACTTGACGAGGCAACCTTAACGCTTGCAGAGGTGAAGGAGATTTTGAGACCTCCTGAAATGAGAAAGAGGACTGTGGAGGGGACTGCGGAGGGGACTGCGGAGGGGACTGCGGAGGAGACTGCGGAGGGGACTGCGGCAGGGGAGGGAGAGGAGCTGAGGTACGAGAGGAGGAAAGCCACCGAGCACGCAGCGAGGTTTGCTAAACTCGGAGCAAAAGAGTCAAGGACGCTTGTAAACGAGCTTTTGAGGTTAGGGAAGACGAACGAGGCGGTTGCGGTGCGGGTTGCTGACTTGATGCCAAAGAGCAAGAACGAGGTTCGGGCGATTTACGCGAAGGAAAGATTTAGTCTTACAGAGGCGAGCATAGAAAAAATACTGGACTGCGTCGCAAAATTTGAGTGATTTTGTAAATCTTAAAAAGTTTTAGGGGGAAGGAGGAATGAAAAGGCACGAACACGAAGGGGGGAGAGAGAGAAAGAAGGAGAAGGGACGGCGGTCGGGCGGAAGGGAGAGGGGGCAGAAGAGACGAGAGAAGTATGCTCGGATCCTCGATTACTTGCCTTACGGGCATTCCGACAACTCCCGAGCGGTCTACCAGCGGAAGCCGCTTGCTCAAGCGATTGGCGAGGTCACGCTTGTCTTGATGGAACTTTCGCCGAAGAGTGAGAAGAGCGACAAAATCCCTGCGGTTTACGAGCGTGTTTACATTGGAGAAGGCGAGCGGGAGGTGATTGACCACGTAGTCAAGAGGTTAAACTATGACGAACTGACACCGACTGCGAAATTAGAACTCCCTTTTTTACTTGAACGGCTGGTAAAAGAGGACGAAGTGAAGTTTATTCGTGCTTTCAACGAGGCACGATCAATTACTACGCGGCTGCACACGCTTGATTTGCTGCCTGGAATTGGGAAGAAATTAATGTGGGCGATTTTGGAGGAGCGGAAGAAAGGGGCGTTCTCCGACTTTGACGACCTCACGAGGCGGGTGAAAGGGCTTCACCACCCTGAAAAGATAATCGCACGGCGAATAGAAGAGGAGATAAAATATGAGAACACAAAATACAAACTTTTTATGCGGCACTGACTGACTTCGTGCGTAAAGTTGTTTTGCTGAGACGGACAGAAGATTCAGAGAGTTAGCAGGGCAGCGAGTAGAAGAAGTTTGTCCTTGCGGGCAGTGGCGAAGGGTTGGTTCGGATTCTAAACGACGCGGCGTTCCGCCTCAAGAACTTCGGAGAGGTCAGACCTCAGACCAGACGAAACTTCTTCTTAATCTCTTTCAACTTCGCCTCGTCCAACTGCAGCATTCCCGCAATTTGGGGCTCGGGGTAGCCTTCGATAAACAGCCAGACAAACTCTTCTTCCAAATGCGACAACCTTTCTTCCTTGAGGAGTTCGCTGAGCTCTTCTACTTTCTGCTTCGTCTCCTTTAAGAGCGTGCTGGTGCGTGCTGACACCCGTGGCGGTCCCAAGCGTTTCTGCCTGGTGCCTGATTTAGGGAAGCCAAAGGTGTTTAGAGTGCGACCCACGGAATTGAATTTTATCGCAGGAAGTCCCTCTTTGGCTCGGAGTGCGTTCTCCTCGTCGTATATTTCCTCCGCAGACAGCCCTTCTTCGCTATTTAACCGCTCTAAGTAACGATTCATCCAGTGTGGTTTTTTTATTTCTTTCGTCTCTTTCATTTTTCGCCTTCTTTTTTGTTTTGTTTTTATAACTTTTCCAAGTGTTTATAAAAAAAGTAACTCACACTCGCTTCACCGTCTTCGTCTCACCCTTCCTCACGAAGACCCGCTCGCCAGTGCCAACCCCCACACACTCCAGCCCTTTTCCTTTCCGCACCTTCTCAATGGAAAACTCTCTCTCACCAATTTTTACCACCTCCGCTTCTTTGAACCCCGGTAGTCTGACCGAGAAAGAGACCCTGTAAATATTTTTTCCGTCCCGCCTGCCGTACAACCTTCGGCTCTCGGAAAAACCGCCGCCCAGCCTCTTCACCACCTGCTTCGAAATCCTGCGACCACTTTCCGCACTGCTGACATAAAAATCCAGCCCCTCTTTCAAGACCGTCTCTTTAGAGACAAAATCCGCTTCACCCAACGCCGAGTACGCGATCTCCTCAGCCGTAGCCAGCTCCTCGTCTGTTAGAACTCTCTCCTCAGCCCTTATTTGAACAATTCCTGCGTAGTACCCGCCTGCGATTCTGCTACACCGTTCGCAAGTCTCATTTTTAAAAATAACCTCTACTTCCCTGCTCTCTTCCACTTCCACCCCTCTCAACTCTGCTTTTACACTCACAAATGCAACCGCTCCTGCTCCTGCTGCCCTTGTTCCTGCTGCCCTTGTTCCTGCTGCCCTTGTTCCTGCTTCCCCTGCTCCTACTGCTGCTTCTCCTTCCGACACCTCAACCACACACTCGCAGCCAAACCGCTTTCTCACCGCTCGCCTCACCGAGTCAGCAACCGCCTCTTCTACGGTCGTTCTCTCTTTGCCTTTAAAGTAACCGCCGCAGCTCCCGCAAACGCCTACGCTTACGCTTACAGGCACATTCAAACTCGTCTGTTTTAAAAAACACTCCTTACACAAGGAATCGAAGAGTTCGTCCGTCTTTTTACCGCACCTCGGGCAGAATTTACTCCACTTTCCTCCTCTGCCCCTCTTTCCCTCTTCCTCTTCCTTTTCGGTTTCCATTTTTCCCGCCCTTCTTCCGACCATCCTCACTCCTTAAAATGCTTTTGAAGACCAACAAACAGACCTACTGACACGAGGCTGACCGTACTGCCATAGAGAAAAGTCAAGCAGTAAGAGGGCAAGTGCGTTGCCGGAACAGACCACAGGAATCCCGCGATTAAACTTGCCGGCAGAGCAGCTACTCCCGTCAGGGTGTGAAAAGTGCCAAGTGCGGTCGCTCTCAAATCGCCCGCAGACGCGGAGAGGTCTGAGAGGTCTGAGACGAAAGCCCGTTGAGTTCCTTCGACCATCGCAAAAACCACGCCGTAAAGCGGGAACAAAAACAGGAAAGTAGTGAGCGAGGAAAAGGGCGAGAGCGAGTCCGAGAATGCAAACCCAAGACAAACCACAGAGAAGAGCAGGTAGCCAAAAATAAGCATTTTCCTCTTTCCGATTCTGTCCGAGAGCGTGCCGAAAGGAATTGCAAAAACGGCGTAGAATATATTAAAAAAAACATACAAAAGGATTACGAGAGCACTCGCCTCTTTCACGGGCATTACCGCCAAGAACGTCGCCTCCGCCTTTAAAATGAAAAACATGTAGGTAAAGTTGGCGAATGCAAAAACGGTGGCTACCACGACGAAGAATTTGAGCGGCGTTGGCAGTTCTTTCAGGCTCTCTCGCAGCCCCGTCTCCTCCGACCTCCTTCTCTCCCGCGTCCCCTGCGGCTCCTGCTTCTGCTCCTGCTTCTGCTCCTGCTTCTGCTCCTGCCTCTGCTCCTGCTTCTGCTCCTGCCTCTGCTCCTGTGTCTCCGTTCCTCTTCGCCTCCTTTCCTCCTTCACGAAGTAAATCGGGAGCACCGAAAAGAACGCAACGACCGCCGCCACAAAAATGATAAACTTAAACCCAAGCCCAAAGAACCAATAAAAAAGAAGCACTGCAAAGCCTCCAAAAATCGCACCCGCGGTGTCGAACGCTCGGTGAATTCCGAACCCCCTGCCCCTCGCTTCAGCAGGTGCGGAATCCGCGATAATCGCGTCTCGCGGTGCAGTCCTCAAGCCTTTTCCCACACGCTCAAGACTGACGAAGACCAACACGTGCTGCCAGACTGCGGAGAAAGAGAGCAGCAGTTTGAAGCACGCGGAGGTCAGGTAGCCCGAAGCGACAAAGACCTTCCGCCTTCCCACTCGGTCTGACCAGTGCCCAGAAAGAACTTTTAGGAGGCTTGAAATGCTCTCTTGCAGCCCGCCGACCAGTCCTACAGTAAAACCACCGCCGCCCAAAGCGAGAATAAACATCGGCAGAATCGGGATTATCATTTCACTGCTCAAGTCGTTCAGGAAACTGACAACGCCCAGCAGAAGAATGTTTGGGCTTGTCCCCCGAAAATATTTGCCTGCCATTTGCTTGCCACTGCTTTTTTTCGTTGCAAATTTATTATTTGCAAATTTATTATATTTTTATAGTAAAATTCCAAATAGCCACTTGTTATGAAGGTAGCGATAAATGGGTGGGGGAGAATTGGGCGAATCTTTTTTAGAACGGCGCTGCGTAACAACTCGGATCTGGATTTGGACTTCGTAGCGATAAACAGCCACGCTGCCGAGGCGTCCTGGGTCGCACACCTCTTGAAGTACGACTCTGTGCACGGCGTGCAGGCAGGGGAAATAAAGGGGCACCCACGGGCAGAGGACGAGACGAGCACGCTGGTCGTAAACGGGAACGAGATAAAGATTTTTGCAGAGAACGACCCTGCGAACCTGCCGTGGCGTGAGTTGGGCGTGGATGTGGTCGTAGAATCGACAGGGAAGTTCCGGGACAGAGCGGGGGCGGAGAAGCACCTTGACGCGGGCTGCAAAAAAGTAATAATTACTGCACCTGCGAAGACAAAGGACGACGCGGACGTAACGCTTGTCCCGGGTGTTAACGACGAGGCGTACGACCCTGCAAAGCACGAAATCATTTCGCTCGCGAGTTGCACCACGAACTGCTTGGCGCCGGTGGCGAAGGTCTTAGACGACGAGTTTGGCGTAAAGCGTGGTTTTATGACGACGGTGCATTCCTACACTAGCGACCAGAAACTTCTCGACGGCAGGCACAAAGACCTCCGCCGGGCTCGTGCCGCGGCGATGTCAATAATTCCAACCACAACCGGAGCAGCGGCTGCGATCGGGCTCGTCCTGCCCTCGCTGGCAGGGAAACTGGAGGGTGTCGCGCTGCGTGTCCCTACCTTTAATGTCTCGGTCGTTGACCTCGTGGTAGAGTTAAGAGAACAAAAATTAAAAGGACAAGAAATTACCAAAGAAGTGGTGAACCGTGCATTTGAGGCGGCAGCGACCTCTCCGGACTCCTCGCTGCACGGAATTCTTGGCGTTTCTCACGAGCCGCTCGTCTCGATTGACTACTTGGGAACGAACTACTCCTCGGTCGTTGACGCGCTTTCGACGAGTGTGCTGAAGGGTCACGGAGGAGAGGGGAATTTAGTGAAGGTTTTGGCGTGGTACGACAACGAGTGGGGTTACTCGTGCCGAGTGCTGGACCTGCTAAACCGGATTGCGAAAACGAAAAATGAATAAGCAGTTGGGCGACTTCCTGACGATTGACGATTTTGAGGTAGCGGGAAGGACGGTGCTCTTTCGGGCGGACATAAATTCTGTGGTCGTAGACGGGAGAGTGGAAATGAAGGAGCGGATTCAGGAGAACGCAAAGACGATTCGGGAGCTCTCGGAGAAGGGTGCGAGGGTTGTTGTTCTCGCCCACCAGGGTCGTGTCGGCAGGGCGGATTTCCTGCCCTTAAACCAGCACGCGGAACTGCTCCGCAGGTTTGTGGATTTGGAATTCGTTGAAGACATAATTGGACCTGCAGCGCGGGCGGGGATAAAAAATCTCGGCGACGGCGAGGTCTTGCTGCTCGACAACGTTCGGATGCTCGCAGAGGAGACGCTCTCACGGTCGCCCGAGGAGCACGCGAAATCAATTTTCGTGAGACGGCTCGCTCCCCTCGCGGACATTTACATCAACGACGCCTTCTCGGTCGCTCACAGGTCGCACGCCTCGGTGGTCGGCTTCCCGAGGGCTTTGAAGGAGAATGGTGTAGGAGCAGGTGCGGTGGGAATTGGGCGGCTGATGGAGCGGGAGTTGGTGGCGTTGGAAAAGGCAGTCCACAGCATAAAAAAGCCGTGCGTTTATGTTCTCGGCGGTGTGAAGCCCGAGGAGGTGCTTGATGTGATGGAGCACACGCTGAGGCGGGGGAAGGTGAACACCTACCTCACAGCCGGCTCGCTCGGCACGCTCTTCCTCTACGCCCGCAACATAATTGAGCCGAGTGAGGAGCAGAAGGCTGACGAGGAGTTTATGAAGACGCTGGAGAGAGCGAAGCGGATTTTGGCAGAGGGGGGGGAAAAAATAAAATACCCTGAAGATGTTGCAGTTGACTTGGGTGGGCGGAGGGAAGAGATTCCAGTGGAGCAGTTGAAACCAAAACAGCAGATTTACGACATCGGAGAGCGGACGAGCGAGGACTACGCAGAACAGATAAAAGACGCGAGGACTGTGATAATGAAAGGTCCTGCGGGGTTGTACGAGAAGGAAGAGTTCGCAGAAGGGACGAGGGAGCTTCTAAAGGCAGTCTCAAGCTCTGACGCGTTTTCTCTGCTCGGCGGCGGGCACACTTCCGCGGCGATTAGCACGCTCGGAATGAGTAAAAGCAAGATGTCCAACGCTCACGTTAGTCTGGCTGGCGGGGCGTTCTTGAAGTATCTTTTGGGCAACCACCTGCCCGGAATTGAGGTCTTGAGAAAACACTGATTTTCTACTGCTTCAAGTGGGAGTCGTAGGGTAGCGGAAATCCTGTCAGGTTCCGGACCTGACAACCTGGGTTCAAATCCCAGCGACTCCGTTCCTTATTATGACGCAGAACGAGAAAGGGGGAGAGGAAAAAGAGGGAGAGGAAAAAGAGGAGAGAGGAGGGCGTGTGCCTGTGAGTGTGCCTGAGTTAGCGGTTGTCTTTGACGGTGCAGGGGTTTTGTACGCGCCGTTCAGGATTATAAAAAATATGGCGCGCGGGGTGACGAAACGGAGCAGGGTCTCGGGCTTGACCTGCACGGACAGGCTTGAGAAAGGTGCGTTGGCGATTTTGAAGACGCGGTACGAGGAGACGATGGAGAACGAGACGGGCTCGAAATTCTTGTCAGACTTGATGCGGGAGAAAAAAATCGAAAGTAAAGTAGTTTATAAAAAGAAAGGGGTTAGCGACGAGGAAGTGGTAGAAGTGATTTTAGGGGACAAGAATGTCAGGTTGCGGGACGTGCACGAGACGATGTCGTTTTTACGGCGGTGCGACATTATTCCAGTAATCGGCGTCGGCTTGATTGTGGAGGTGTCGGGAGGCGGCGCGGGAGGAGACAGGGCAGGAGCAGGAGCAGGAGAGGGTAGGGCAGGAGGGGGGATAAAATATGTAATTGCAGGAGGCATAAATTTCTTTCCAGGAACGTTAAAACTGCTTAAAGACTTGCGGGAAATGGGCGTCTCGGTCTTTGTTGCTTCGGGGGACAGGATTGAGCGAGAGGAAATGGCGGCGTATTTGCCGGATGTGCCACCCGAGAATCTTTTTGGGATGATGAAGCCGGAGGACAAGAGGGACTTGGTGCGGCGGTTGAAGGAGAAGCAGACGGTTGTGATGGTCGGGGACGACAGGAATGATTATCTCGCGATGTGCGAGGCGGACATCTCGGTCTTGTCACTGCAGGAGGAGGCGGACAGGCCGGGGGCTATTCTTGAGATTGCGGATTTTAGGATAAAAAAAATCGGGGAAGTAAAAGGGATAATTGAAGAGATGAGGGAATGCGTTAGTAAGCAGGGGGAAGGAGGAGCAAGGGAAGGAGGAGCAAGGGGTGGGGTGAGGTAAAATGGTGAGCTCGAGACCGAAACCGAAAAAAAGAGGAGACTTGGAGTTGGATTTGGACCTGGAGTCGTTGGCGAGAGAGGTAAGAGAGTTTGACGGAGTGAAGCGAAAGCGAGCAATAAACGACCTTATAAAGAGGCTTGGGGACGCTGACCAAGTAGGAAGTCGGACGGTAGAGGGATTTGGCGAGGACGCCGCGGTGCTCAGGGTTGACGACGACAATTTCATTTTACTCGCGGTGGACGGCATTTGGGGGAAATTGCTGAACGCCGACCCCTGGTGGGCGGGCTACTGCGCGGTTCTCGTGAATGTGAACGACATCGCTGCGATGGGTGGGACGCCGCTCGCGATGGTGAACCTGACCTCAACGCAGAATAAGGAGATTTGTGCAGAGCTGGGGCGAGGAATGGAGGACGGAGTGAGGAAGTTCGGCGTTCCGATGGTCGGCGGACACCTGCACCCAGACACCTCTTACGACGCCCTGGATGTCGGAATCGTTGGCACAGTAGGGAGGGAGAGCGTTATTTTTTCGAGCGGTGCGAGACCCGGCGACAAGGTGCTAGTCGCGGTTGACCTCGACGGCAGGATTTACCCCAGCTACAAATTGGCGTGGGACAACACGACAAAACGGTCGCCTGCAGAGGTGAGGCGGCAGTTGCAGACGATGGTTGAAATCGGCGAGCGGAAACTTGCGACCGCTGGGAAGGACATTAGCAACCCAGGGACGCTCGGCACGCTCGGAATGCTGCTCGAGTCCTCGGGCGTGGGTGCGACGGTGGAGTTGGAGAAGATTCCGAGACCCGAAGCCGAGACAGTTGGCACAGAGCAAATGTCTCTTGAGCACTGGCTGAAGATGTATCCGGGGACGGGTTTTGTGCTCACAGTCGAGAGCGAGGAGAAAGGAGTCGAGTGCGCGGAAATATTCGGGGACGCGGGCGTGCAGGCGGCTGTTGTCGGCGAGGTGAACGCGAGCAAGAAGTTGAAAATAACAAGAACAAGCGGAACGGCTGGCGGAGCGGAGACGGCGACGGTCTTTGACCTTAACCGTGAGATAATTACGGGAATCGTGCATGAGAAACGATTTTGACGCGTTACACGAAAAAATAAGGAAGGGCGAGATTGAGCGAGAAGAGGCGGTATTTTTGGCAAACAAGCCGTCTCTCCTGTTCGGCGTTGCGGACGAGCTGCGGCGGGAGGAGCGGGGGGAGGAGGTAACTTATGTGGTGAACAGGAACATAAATTTTACGAATGTCTGCCTGGGCAACTGCAAGTTCTGCGCGTTCAGGGTGAGGGCGGGAGAGAAACGGGGAAGGGAGAAGGGATATTTCTTGAGTCAAGAGGAGGTGTTGAACAAGGTTGAGGAGGCGGTGAATGCGGGGGCGACGGAGATTTGCATTCAAGGCGGACTGCACCCTTACCTCACACTGCCTGACTACTGCGGGATTTTGGAGGAAATAAAGTCGCAGTTTGATGTGCACCTGCACGCATTCTCGCCGATGGAAATTTTCCACGCAGCCACTGGAACGGGGTCGGGGGTGAGCGAGGAGGAGGTCTTGAAGGAGTTGAAAAATGCGGGGCTGGGTTCGATTCCGGGAACTGCTGCGGAGATTTTAGACGATTCAGTGCGAGAGAGAATTTGTCCAAGTAAAATAAGGACAGAGAAATGGGTAGAAATAATTAGAACTGCACACCGCCTGGGCATTCCTACGACCGCTACGATGTTGTACGGGCACATTGAAACGCTGGAAAATCGCGTAGACCACCTTTTCAAAATACGGGAGATTCAGAAGGAGACGGGCGGGTTTACGGAGTTCGTGCCTCTGAAATTTATGCGGCAGAACAACGAGCTGGGGCGAACGGTGCGGTGTGAGGCGGATTTTTTGGAGAGTGCAGTCGTGCACGCCCTCGCAAGGGTAATTCTTCACCCCTGGTGCGTGAATGTGCAGGCGTCGTGGGTGAAGTTGGGCGTGTCGGAGGCGCAGAGAATGCTGGACTTCGGCGCGAACGACTTGGGCGGGACTTTGATGGAAGAGAGCATTTCAAGGTTGTCGGGTGCGGTGGCTGGCGAGTACCTGCGTCCAGAGGAGTTCGAGCGACTGATAAAAGACGCGGGTAGAACGCCGAGACAGAGGAGCACTTTGTATAAAATATTTGAGTAACACGGGCTTAAGAAAAAATATTTGAGGACTTAATTCATAACATATTTAGTTACAACTTCTTCGGGTCAAGGAGATAAGTCAAAGACAGAGATTTCAATCGATTCTTTGATTAAAGAACATTACCCAGAAGCCCACTTTTTAGGCTTCGTCGATGGCATTGGCTGGTATGTGAGAAAGAAGGATCTGAAAAGAATGGTTGCTGCTTATGAAGATGTTTTTACATTTCACCGAGAAGAGTTAGGGCGGTTTAAGCAATTGTTACGGGAGGCATTTGCTAATGATGGATAAATACATCAACAAGGTAATTCAAGGCGATTGTCTGGAAGTTATGAAAAATATTCCAAATAACAGCGTGGACATAACTTTTGCTGACCCGCCTTTTAATTTAAATAAGAAATATAAGGGATATAAAGACAACAAGAAATTTCACACTTATTTAGACTGGTGTAGGCAGTGGATTTATGAAATGGTTAGAATTACAAAGCCCACGGGTTCTATATTTGTGCATAATATTCCGAAATGGCTCACACACTACGCTTGTTTTCTAAATGAAATTGCTTACTTTAAACATTGGATTGCCTGGGACGCACCAACCGCGCCAATGGGAAAGAGCCTGCAGCCGTCTCATTATGGTATTTTGTTTTTCGTAAAAGACCCAAAGAAAAGCAAATTTTACGAGGTTCGTTATCCACACAAGCGATGCAGAAAATGTGGCTATCTTCTAAAAAATTATGGTGGTAAAAAATATGGTTTGCATCCGTTTGGACCTCTGGTCTCTGATGTGTGGACAGATATTCACAGGATTAAGCACAATAAATACAGAGATGAGCATCCGTGTCAGCTGCCGATACATCTGTTGGAACGGATAATTTTGATGAGCACAGATGAAGATGATATCGTACTGGATCCTTTTGTTGGAACCGGAACAACTGTTATCGCCGCAAAGAGATTAGGTCGGCGATTTATCGGGATCGATATCGATGAGATGTACGTGGATATCACAAAAAATAAACTTTCAAAAGAATTATCCAACTCTAAAATTGGTGATAGTTGGGTTAGCTTTTACTTGGATGAAATAGTAACAATTAGGGATGGAGACTGGGAAAAACTGGCGCAATATTTTTTCATTCCCGAAAATGTCAAGGACATCGATTTCAGAAAAATAAAACTTGATAAACAGACAAGATTATTCAAATAGGAAAAGGAGAAGGAAGGTCTAGGAGAAGGAAGGTCTGTAAAATTAAAATATTAAAAGGATAAATAATTGTGGGGGAAGAAGAGGTGGGAAGAGCAGCGAAGTTGAGCGGTGCGGAAATCGTAGTGGCAGAGTTGAAGAGCGAGGGCGTGGAGGTAGCGTTTGGAATTCCAGGCGGGGTGCTGCTGGACTTGTACGACACGCTCTACAAGGAAGCGGCGACGGCGGAGGGAGCAGAGACAGAGGGGGGTTTGAGGCATATTTTGATGCGGCACGAGCAGTGCGCGGCGCACGCCGCCGACGGCTACGCACGCGTCTCTGGGAAGACAGGAGTCTGCATCGCCACCTCAGGTCCCGGCGCCACGAACCTCGTTACAGGGCTGGCGAATGCAAATATGGATTCTGCGCCTGTGGTGGCACTAACAGGGCAGGTGCCGACCTCTGCAATCGGCAGCAACGCGTTCCAAGAAGCCAGCACTTTCACAATCACGATGCCCGTAACAAAGCACAACTTCCTTGCAACGCGAACCGAAGACCTGCCAAAAATCATTCACAACGCCTTCTACATCGCGAACACAGGACGGAAGGGCGTGGTTTTGATCGACCTCCCAAAAGATGTTTTGGCGGAGCGAGCGGAGGTGAACTTGCACCCGAGGGAGACTTTCGCGGGCTACAAGCCGAACATAAAACCGAACCGCGTGCAGACGAAGAAGGCGGCGGAGGTCTTAGCGAACGCGGAACGACCGCTTATTCTGGCAGGCGGCGGGGTCGTCAGCAGCGACGCCTCGGAGGAGCTGCGGCGTTTGGCAGAGTTCCTCGGCGCTCCTGTCGTTACAACGCTGCTCGGTAAGGGTGCGATTCCAGAGAGCCACCCGTTCTGCCTAGGAATGGCGGGAATGCACGGGCGTCTCTACGCGAACCGAGCGCTGAACGAGTGCGACGCTCTGCTCGCGGTTGGGACGCGGTTCAGCGACCGCCTGACTGGGTGGCAGTTAGACCAGTTCGCTCCCGACGCCACCCTAATCCACGTGGACCTCGACGCCGCCGAGATAAACAAGAACATTCAGGTGGACATTCCAATTGTGGGCGACGCACGGCTCGCTCTCGTAGACATAATAAAGTGGCTGGAGAAGGTGGCGAAGGTGTGGGGGAAAAGAAGTGAGAGCGTCTGGGTTCAGAGAATTAGAAAAATGCATTCCGCGTGTGAGGAGTGCGTGAAGGATGTTTGGGGCGAGGGGTCGTCGGTCTCCGAAAGGTTAATAAAAGAGATTAATCGGGTTTTGGACGACGACGCAATTCTCGTAACCGAAGTGGGGCAGTGCCAAATGTTCGCAGCACATTTTTATATGACGAGGAAGCCCCGCACTTTTGTAACCTCCGGCGGTCTCGGAACGATGGGTTTTGGATTTCCCGCGGCGATTGGAGCGAAGGTTGCGGCGCCGGACAAAAAAGTCGTGGACATCGCAGGGGACGGGAGTTTTCTGATGACTTGCCAAGACCTTGCGACCTGCGTTGAAAACGACATTCCAGTCGTGGTCTGCGTCTTCGACAACAGGTTTCTTGGAATGGTGAGGCAGTGGCAGGAGCTCTTCTTTGAGAAGAAATATTCGCACACCGGGCTGGGACTGACGCCGGACTTTGTCAAGTTGGCGGAGGCGTTTGGGTGCTACGGCGAGCGGGTTGAGAAGCCAGAGGAGTTGGAGGCGGCGTTGAAGAACGCTTTTGAGTCGGGCAAGCCGGCGGTGCTCGATTTGGTTGTGGGAAAAGAGGACAAGATATTGCCGATGATTCCGCCAGGAGGCGGCGTGGTTGGAATGATAGGAGCAGAGAGATGCAGACGCATATAATTTCGTTGCTGGTGGAGGACCACCCAGGAGTGCTGACGAGGATGTCGGGAATGTTCACGACGCGGGGGATTAACATCGCCTCGCTCACGGTCTCGCCGTGCGAGAAAGAGGGGCTCTCGAGGATGACAATCGCGATAGAAGGCTCGGAGAGCGAGTTGGAGAAGGTGCGTAAGCAAATCAGCAACCTGATTGAGGTGGTGAAGGTGGTGGACTTGAAAGCGGGCGGGCAGGGAAGGGGCAACGGCGGCGGCGAGGCGATTGTCCGCGACTTGTGCCTGCTGAGAGTGCACGCAAAGGACTCGGAAGCTCGGTCCGCGGTGATGCAACTCGCGGAATCTTACGGTGCGAAAATTGTGGACGCTGCGTTGGATTCGGTAACGCTTGAACTTACGGAGGAGCCCGAGAGGGTAAGCAGGTTCGTGGATTTGATGCGGCATTTCGGCGTGAAGCAGCTGTTCAGGACCGGCGTTACCGCGATCGGGCGAGAGCGGGACTAAAAGATTAGATTGGACTGTTAAAATTGAGAATGAACGGGGACCTCTAAATCTGAAATGCGAAAGAGGGGAGGAGTTGGGGAAACGCAAGATTGGACCGAAGAAGTGGTGAAAAATCCGCTCTGCTCCTGTGTCCAAATCTGAGGCTTTGTAGCCACTTCTCGTGGTTTGAATAAAACGGTTGTACCAGTCATTTTTGATTTTTATTCTCGAATTTAGTCCTTCAATTTAACTTTAACTACTCTACACCGCTTTTTTATAATCCTCAAATATTCAGGGATGAGTTCAATTAATATTGCTTCCCTCCCCAAATCCTGAGCAACCTTGCCAGTCGTTCCCGAGCCTGCAAAAGGGTCTAAAACAACGCCTCCCGACGGACAGCCAGCTAAAATGCATCTTCGGACAAGTTTCTCGGGAAAGGTAGCGAAATGACTTTCGGGAAAATGTTGCGTTTTTATATTCCAAACATCTCCGGGGTTTTTACCTTTTGGGTGCGGCTTTACTGTCTGTAGAACCAGGTGGCATTCAGTAACCCAGCGGTCATAAATATCGTCAAAACCAAGAATCTCCTTCAATCTGAACCAGTCGTCTGGCAGAGGGATTGAACCGCCTCTCCCCCAACTGCCTGCGTCTTTCCTGAACCAATGACCAGCAGTGGCACTGTAGCCCAATAATTTGTCAATCTCTTTTGTAGTAATGCCGCTCTTTCTTCTCCAGAAGCGGAGATAATCCGCGATTACGGGTTGAAGGATTTTGTATCTCCTCTGCAAGACCAGGTATTCGCCGAAAAGGGATTTTCTCGCTCCCGGAGATGCTCCTCGGTTGTCTGGACTTGTTTTATACTTGCCTTTATAATTATAAGAACAGGACGGAGAAGAGGTAAAAGAGGAGGCAGAAGAGGTAAAAGAGGAGGCAGAAGAAGTTCTTAATTCCTTTTTATCATCAAAATCCACCACAGAAGGAAGTTTTGGTCTTGGAAATTCTTTACAATCCCCACTGGGGTAGACCAAATCAATCTCAATCTTCGATTTTTCAAAGAAATCATTAACAATTGCAAGACTTTCCTCCCCGTCCTCCCACCTCACTAAAGCGAGAACACAGCCGTCTCCGTCTTTAGTGCGATAAACTTTCTTAACACACCCTTCTCTCTTCCCTTTTTTATCCTTGAACAAAGTATTTCTTACCGCAAGTCCTAGAATATCTTCGGGTCGTTTATTAATCGTAAAATTGCTACTAACCGGCAGTCTCAATTCGTCAACCGAGAAGTAGTATTTATATTTACTCCCCTTCCGCACAAACAGAAACACCGGCTCGTAAACGTTCGTGAATCTGCTCTCTACGGAAGAAGGCATCGCATTTGGCTTATTCCAGATGATTTTATTCAGGAGTGCCCAGCCGTTCCTTTGAAGTTCAGCAGCCAGCAGTTCCGGTATGAGCAACAACTCTTTGTTCTGATATTTGTAACCCACATTTAAAAAGAAAGTTCCTGTGGGCTTTAACACACTCTTTACCTCGTTAAAAACATCAACAAGTGTTTTTATGTAGTCAAGATAGGAATCTTCCTGGCCGATTTGATCGGGGTGTTTGTAATCTCGCTGCTTCCAATACGGCGGACTTGTTACGACACAATCAACAGACTCAGCAGGTAAGAGTGACAGGGCTTTTTTCACATCGCCAATGTAAACAGTAACTTTCCCTGGTTTTGCATTAATTTCACTGCCAGCAGAGAGTTCTACAAGTGTTAGTTGCTCTCCGTTCCAAATATTTTTATATTTCATTTTCTCTAAATTTCCCACACCCACGCCTCTCGCACCTCTTCTAACGAAAGATTCACCAACTCTTTCTTCTTCTCCCCTCCGTCCAGAATCTGAATCTTCTCCCCTCCCACCGTCTCGCCAATTTTGGCTGCACGAACGCCTCTTCCCCTTAGCAACTCCTCAAACCGCCTCTCTTCCTCACCCCACACCTCCACCACCCACCTCGTGTTAGACTCCGAGAACAACTTGAAATCGCTCCTCAATTTTGAATTCACCTTTCCAAGATCAACAAACGCACCAACCTCGCCGCCCCCACCCAACAGCATTTCGCAGACCGCGACCGCGAGACCGCCTTCCGAAATGTCGTGGCAGCTCGCCACCACCCCCTCCTGCATCGCGCACCTTAACGCAGACATTCTCCGCTTCAGCACCTCCGGGTCTACCCTCGGCACAACCCCTCCTTCTACTCCTCTCCCTCCAGCTTTCACACCCCGCAGTTTAAAATACTCGCTCCCGCCCAACTCCGCTCTCGTTTCGCCCAGCAAGTACAGAGAATTCCCAGCCTCCTTTGCATCAACAGTAACGCACTCTCGAACGTCCTCGCAGAGCCCGACGCCGAGAACCGCGGGCGTAGGCGGAATCGCCTCACCCAGAACCGCCGACTCGTTGTAAAAACTCACATTCCCGCTCACAAACGGCACGCCGAGCGAGGACGCCACGAACCCAAGCCCACGACAGCACTCGTAGAAATCTCCAAGCCGGTCCGGCTTCTCAGGGTTGCCGAAGTTCAGGCAGTCCGCGAACGAGTGCGGAACCGCTCCCACCGCGGTCAAATTCCGACAGACCTCGTCCACCGCACTCGCAGCACCCCAGAACGGGTCCAGTCTGCAGAACGAGGGATTCACATCCGAGGAAATTGCGAGACCCTTGTAGGACTTTTCTAACGGCTTCAGCACCGCTGCGTCCCCGTGCGTCTCCTTCCCTAACCGCCCCTGCAGCGGCTTCAGCACCGTCGCACCCCGCACCTCGTGGTCGTACCGCCTCACAACAGCCTCCCGAGACGCGATGTTCGGAGCAGCGAGCAACCCCCTCAAGACTTCGTTGTAGTCCGAGGGCTCTTCTGGAACTTTTTCTTCCCGCGTCTTTCCCCCAGCCTTCCCCCCCGCCCGCCTCACTTCCCGCGGTCGCTCACAGACAGGCGACGCCACTAAAAAATCCAACTCCAACTCAAAGACCTTCTCGCCCTCGTAAAAAATCCTTACCAAGTCTGACTTTCCTAAAGTTTGCAGCGAAGCATTTTTAATCAAACTTTTCTTAAAAGTTTGTCCTACAACTACAGCATCCAAATCCCACGCCTCAAAAACCGCCAGCAACTCTTCCACTTTTTCTCTTGAGACCGAGATTAAGAACCGTTCCTGCGACTCCGAGACCCAAATCTCCCACGCTGCAAGCCCCTCCTCTTTCAACTTCACCCGCTCCAACCAAACATTCGCACTGCACCCGCCCGCGTGGCACATTTCGCTCACCGCACAGGACAACCCGCCACCCCCCAAATCTTTCATCCCGCTAATCAATCCCCGCTCGTTCGCCTCTAAAATCGCGTGAATCAGTGGCTCCTTCGTTATCGGGTCGCCGACTTGAACCGCACTTCTACTTCGGAACTCCTCCTCACCGGCTAACTCACCCGAGGCGAAGGTAACGCCGTGAATGCCGTCCCGCCCGGTCTTCCCTCCGACAAGAACGAGCACCTCGCCCGGTTTCGCCCTGCTCCGCCTCAAGTCCGACTTACGCATTATTCCCACGCAGCCCACATTCACCACGCAGTTCCCCAGGTAGCCCTCGTCGAAATAGACCGAGCCTGCGCAGGTCGGAATCCCAATCCGATTCCCGTAGTCGCTTATTCCCGCAACCACGCCCTCAAACAAGAACCTCGGGTGCTTCACCCCACCACCCTTCCCTGAGTCTCCACAATCCAGCGGACCAAAGAACAACGGGTCAACCAGAGCCACTGGCTGCGCGCCCATGCAAACGACATCCCGCACAATCCCGCCGATTCCTGTTGCTGCACCGCCGTAAGGCTCGACCGCGGAGGGGTGGTTGTGGCTCTCGAACGCCACGACATAAGCGTGCTCCTCGTCAAATTCCACGACCCCCGCGTCCTCCTTTACCTCTAACAAATTTTGCTGCTCTTTTGCTTTAACGCCAAAAATAAACTTCTCCAAGATTTTCCGCGAACTCTTGTAGCAGCAGTGCTCGGACCACGCCTGTGCAATGCTCTGCAACTCCACTTCCGTCGGCTCTCGCCCTTTCGCCACGAAATACCTCTTTACCCGCCGCATCTCCTCTAAACTCAGCGAAAGCCCCAGCCTAGCACTTACACTCCCCAACTCCTCGTCGCCCGCGTCCCTCACGCTCACTTCAGTCCTTTTCATCCTTCTGAAAATTGTCTTTTTTCTTTTTGAGTACAGGTTTCTTTTGTAAAAAGTGTAAAAAAGTGTAAGAAAATTTTTTAAAAAAATGGAAACTAAAAATCTGAAAACGGATTTGTTGTGCCTGGGTGCAAGACTGTCGGTCTCGGACGCGAACAAAGGTGCTGGTGAAGGCGGGAACACGAGCACGAGCACAAGAACGAGCACAAGCACAAGCACAAGCACGAGCAGGAGAGCGGGTGCGGGTCCTGCTGCGGGCGGAATGTTCATTTTTGGCGGCACGGTCGCGAATGTTCCAACGCAGAGCTGGTTCGTTTCCGCGTCGCCTTACTGCGTTTCTTCAGAAGAGGGAAAAAATGTAATAAAAAAGGACGGCGAGAAGGTTGCGGAGGTAACGTTCCCGCGTGCAAGGTTTCAGCGTCTCAAGACCAAAGACGGCGTGCCGTACAGCAAAATCGCACTCCTGCACGGCGTGGACTGCCTCGCGACTACGACGGTGCAGACCTGCGTTTACTGGAACACGCCGAAGCGGTGCAAGTTCTGTGCGATTGAACTTTCACTGAAGAGTGGGGCGACGGTAGCGAGGAAGGAGCCGGAGCAGCAATCTCTGACAACAACATATCTGACAACGGCTACGGTATTGGGTTATGGGATTTGAGTAACGACAACCTCATCTACAACAATTATTTCAACACAGAACTCAGGTAGAGAATGTCGTGGATAATGTTGAGCACTTTGATAGTACTGGCGATAAAGTAAGTAATCTCGGTGATTACTACGTTGACCTGTATCACTTCGCACGTTTAATTAAAACATCCATTAACGATTCTGAAATACAAAATGATGCACAGAATGTTATGGATGCAATCACGAATGCCGTAATCGCAAACTACATTGGCTACGAACACTCTAATTCTCAGGGGATATCCATATATCTCTCGGACCCAAGATACAACGAGATGCATAAGATTTATGAGACCGAGGTTGTCTTCTCTCGTGATACGGATGAGTTTTTATCCACTTACAATGATTTACAACCACCAGAAACTACGATAACGGACGGGCAGTCCAAATGGGTACTATAGATTCAGCAATGTAACATTCACATGGACAGGCACAGACGATGTAACACCAACTGCTCAGTTGGTCTATTCGTATATCTTGGAGAGTTACGATACTTCTTGGTCGGATTGGACTTCTAATACGAGTATGGCTTACAATAATTTGCCGAATGGAAATTACACATTCAAAGTAAAAGCAAAAGATCAAGCTGATAATATAGACCCAACACCAGCCGAGAGGGCATTTACGGTTTTTGTCGGGGGAAACCTACCGCCAATCGCAAACTTCACTTACACCCCAGAAAATCCAGTAGTAAACCAAACGATAACCTTCAATGCTTCTAATTTCTCTGACCCTGATGGTTTTATCGTGAAATACGTGTGGAACTTCGGAGATTCTTCCGCAGGTGAAGGAAAGGTTGTAACTCATTCTTATTCCTCTCCTGCGGACTACATCGTAACACTAAATGTGATTGATGATAAAGGGGCAAAGAACACGACCAGCAGAGAAGTAAAAGTAAAAGAGGAAGCGAAGCCGAGGGTCTCGATTTACAAGCAGACTTTTACGATTCCGCTTAAGGTCGGCGAGTACGGACTCGGGTTCAACGCGTCCTGGTTCGTCACTCTCTACAACACAACGACCTACGAGGTTCTCGCGGAGAGGACACAGCGGACTGGCGGTTCGTGTCAGAGTCAGGTAAGACGGCGGAAGGAGAGGCAAAAACATCAGAAATGCGACCCGATAACGAGATTCTTCATATCTCTTTCTTGTCTTACTTCTTTTCCTCTGATTCAATAAAATAAATATTAGACGCGATGTCGAGACAAAGACTAAAAAGACTAAAAGACGGCGAGCTCGTGCACCTGTTAGACGAAAAAGGAAAAGGAAGAAGGCACGAGATTTTGCTGAAGGCGGGCTCCTCCTTCACCTTCTCTCGTGGCACGATTTCGCACGACGAAATAATCGGGTTGGCGGAAGGAAGCACGGTGAAGTCCTCGCTCGGCAGGAGACTCGTTGTCGTCCGACCCACGCTGGCGGAGTACGTGGCGAAGATGCGGAAAGGCTCGCAGGTAATTTACCCCAAAGACATCGCTGCGATTTTGATGCTTGCCGACATTTTTCCGGGTGCGAGCGTGCTGGAGGCGGGAACTGGCTCGGGAGCACTTACGCTGGCTCTGCTGCGTGCAGTCGGCACGGCTGGGCGGGTGGTCTCGTACGAAAGACGGCGTGAGTTTTTGGAGGTCGCCCGAAAGAACATTGAAACTTTTTTTGGCAGGGTAGCGGCGAGTGCGGAGAAAGAGGGCTTGGGGTCGGGGTCGCTGGAACTGCGGGAGAAGGACATTTACGAAGGCGTAGAAGAGGAAGAAGGTCAGGGAGAAGGGCAGAGAGAAGGGCAGGGGGAAAAGAGAGAAGGGCAGGGAGAAAAGAGAGAAAAGGAAGAATTTGACAGAATAATTTTAGACCTTTCAGAGCCTTGGCGAGTGCTTCCGCACGCCGAAGAGTCGCTCAGAGACGGCGGAATCCTGCTCTGCTACAACCCCACAGTGCTGCAGATTTTCAAACTTGCGAAGCGGCTTGAGTTGAGGCACGCGAAGAGTTTTCGTGTAACAGGAATTTACGAGGTCGGTCTGCGGGAGTGGGAGGTGAAGGGCAGGAGCATTCGACCCGAGCTGAGAATGGTCGCGCACACGGGTTTTATTTTTGTAGCGAGGAAATGCTCCCCCACAGAATCAAAACTACCGTAAACCGCTTCCTTCAGCCCGCCCAGGCTCGCAGAGAAGAACAAATGACTTCTGCACGAGCAGTCGCTGCAGCCGAAGTTCTTTACGAAATCCAAGCCCTCGCACTCCAACAAATTCGCCGCGATTTCGCATTCCCTTCTCCTCCTCCCTAACGCCGTCTCCGCAAACACCACCTCCTTCACTTCTACCCCAGGACTCGCCAGAAAATAGTCAATGTGCCAGTGCAGTTTTTTGTTCTCGCCGACTGCACGCAAGTGCCGTCCCACTCGCTGCTCCAAGCCCGCGAGTGCAGAGCCGACGTAGGCGTAAAATCCGTTTTTGAACGCAATGCTTCCGAGTTTGCCTACTTTCACTTCTCTGCTTGCACTGTTTTTTATGAGCAGCACGTAAGTCCCTTTCATTTCCCTCCTGCTTTCCTTTTATTTTTATCTTTGCAGATTGGTTTGTCTACTAATTAACAAATCAATGGATTGACGGATAATATAAAACAACTAATTTATTTTATGGTAAAAAGGGATAGGAAAGGAAGTTTATAATAGCATGCCCAACAGGTTCGTGAAGGATTAAAGAAACCAAAAAAGCAAGAGGCTTATGAGTGTGGTAAGAATATTTATTAATTTTTAGACAAACCATTTATGATGATAAATTATTTTAAGCCAATGACGAAAAAAATACTCGAAATAAAAGCCTGGAAAGAGCTTTTAGACCTTAATATGCAGGTTTACCTCTTAACAATTCTATTCTGCATAATTATTACAAAATCTTATAATTATGGCGTAGCAGCAGAAATAACAATACTAATAAGCCTTTTATCATTATATTTGGTCTACACATTCCTCGTTAATGATTACTGCGACATGCCCTTTGACATAAAAGCAGGGAAAAAAAGGGCGATTCACGAAATGCCAAAAATCGTACCTCTTGGAATGCTCATTTTTTTCGTCTTCTTGAGCGTTATTTTGACCCTGCTTCTGATTTTTTGGAACTCTGAACCTCTCTCAGAAGGTCTCTCAGAAGGTCTCTCAGAAGGTCTCTCAGAAGGTCTCTCAGAAGGTCTCTCAGAAGGTCTCTCAAAATATGGAATCTTCGTCCTCCTTTACGGTACCGCTTACTTCCTCGCTACAGTCTACTCCGCGTTTCCTGTAAGGCTGAAGAGCAGGGGCTCGCTTGGCATAATCGACGATGTCTTGATAGAAAAGACGCTCCCTGTCCTACTAATCTTTTCGTTCTTCGAGTATTACAATCTCGAAACGCTCCTTTTAGTCGTTCTTTTCTCGCTGCTGCAGCTGAAGATAATTGTAGAACATCAGATCTTGGACTACGAGGCGGACTTAAAGACTGAAGTTCATACCTTCGTCGTTAAAGTGGGCGTCAAAAAGGCATCGTCTCTTTTAAATGCAGTCCGTGTCTTCGTGCTACTTTTTTTCATCCTCTTTGCAATAACGCTCCTGCTAAAAATCCCTTTTTCTGTGATAATCTTAGCCCCCCTTTTCATAGGCTATTTCGTAATGAAAAAACTTGTCGCAGAGGGGAAAGTCGAGAAGAAGGCGGCGCGTCAGGATTTAAATGTTCCGAAGGAATGGATTGACCGTGTGCCGCTCTATGATGGCTACATCGTCTCGAGTATGAATATTGTCTCGCTGTTTCTGGCTCTTTTCCTCGCGTTTAAGTCTTATCCTTTTACGGCTTACGGCTCTGCACTGCCCGCCTTTTTAATCGCCCTCGTCTTAATATCGCAGTACTACCTTATCAGAAATATTTACATACCCTTAACAAAAACCGTTATTTCCTGTTAGATAATTTTGTAAAAATATCTGAACTTTCTCCTCGTCAGTCCTCAAACTCGGAAACCAAAACAACGTTCTCTCTTTGTAGTTACAGCCAACTGTTGCAACCTCAGGATTGTCATTTAATTGCCCCAGTACCTTGTAGCCCTCTTTTTCGTAATCAAAAGAGGGAAGATATAGAATCTCATCGCCCCTTATTTCCCTGCTTTCTATCCCTTTCAATAATGCATCTCCTTTGGCAAAATGCCAGGAGGATTTGTCTCTCTCCTGCACCTCTACATTGGTGGTGACATTTAGAAGTCTCTTTAAGTAACTTGCATCTCTATTTCCATATTCATCAAACAAACCTGTCCTACCAACAACAAATAAACCCCCTCCTCTCGCACGGTAATCGAGAAGGGCATTTAAAACTTTTTCATCCATTCTTCCGAGATTTACCAACGCTACCACCTTATAACTTTTTAATTTTAATATCTCAGGATTCTTTACTATTTCATCCGTCGCAACCACATCAAAATCCTCTCCTGCTGAGATAAGTAAAGCACCGAGAGCAAGCGGTTCGTAGCCTTTGTAACCAGAAAATACATCTAACTCTTCCGTGCCTCTCCTATAATCGAAAGCACCAGCCATAGGTTCTTCTATTATCGCAATCTCGCTTTTCTCCAACTTTTCCTCCGGCGTCGTATGAAAAGTTTTTGCAAAAGTTGCTATTTCCTTATCTGTAAATTCATCTATAAATTCGTCATCATCACTGCCAAGTGCTTCATTACCGGAATACCTGTTCTTTCCTTCCCAGATAACTAACCCGCTACTTGTTCTTCTTGCAAACTCCGCACATTTTTTTATCTCCTCTAAATCCGTGCAGCCCCAATCTTCCCAGGTGATAAAAGCAGGTTTTCCGTGATTTTGGAAGTATTTTATGAAACTGTGGCATATCAGGCGATATAAAGGATTTTCCCAAAATCCGTTCGAGACCCCGGGGTTAAAGAGAACTAAATCAATATATGAAGAGAATGCATATTCGTAATAATCTGTCTCCATTGTAAATCCCGAAGCGAAAGTTGTTAAGGGAAGAGAAGAAGTGCAGAACAAGACATGATTTGGGTCAAGGGTTTTATAGAGTTCTGCAAAGTGGTCTCTTGAACGCTTCTTCTCTTCTAATCTAAAGAATTGCCAGTCGTAGAACTGCCTTCTTTCGTCTCCACCGCTGTTCACATAATCTACCATTTCATTGAAATCATCAATATCTGGTAAAGGTTGCGGTATCTCAGCATTCTCAAAAGTCAGACTTTCATTATTCCACCCCTGCCTAAGTTCGGCGGAGTTATTAGAATATTTGTCCTTAAGGTATTCTCTAAACCTCTGCTCTGCGAATTCTGAGTAATCGTACCACCCCAACGAGCCGTATCTGAGAACAGGACCGCCAGGATAATTATTCTCTTCTGTATATCCAAACCCTAAATTCCAGCCAAGCAACGCGGGATGATTCTTGTATCTTTTGACCATTGCTGTAATGACTTGGTCTGTGTATTTCTCATGAGCGGGCGAATTAAAGCAGGGCATAAAGACTATTTTTCCTGTATTATTTTTTTGAAGATTTGTTTTGTAGTTCTTGAGCCACCACAAAGGCGGTGTGTGATAAACAAAGCAAGGAACTAAATAAACACCTCTACTTTCTGCATAATCAAAGAGCTCATCCAAGAGCGTCCAGTCTATTAGTTCTGCAGCATCTTCTGGCGGCTGCATTGGTTTTATTGCATCAATTAGCTCTTCATACTCTCCCGCATCATATAACTCCCAAATATTAGGCGGCGCTAACTCCAGCGATGTCTTATCAATAAATAACCACCGTAAATCAAGAATTACAAAAGTAAAGTTGTGCTTAGCTGCTTTGTCTATGTATTTTTTCACAGGCTCGACGCTTTCTTGACTCCAAGGCAATAGTTGAGAGGTAGTGTAGAATCCGGTTATCTCTGTCTCTTTATCCCCTACAAAAAGCTCAGGCGTTCCGTTTACAATCTTTACATAACTCTTTTCAGAATTTGCCACTGAAAAAGCTTTTTCAACTTTTACCCCAGGTGGCGTGGAATCGTAGTACACAACGCCAATTACGGCAATTCCACTTGTAATTCCGATTATCAGTAAAGCTAATATAACTTTCACTTTCATTTTATCCTTTTTTCAAAATGATACACTCAGTCTGAAATGAATCTACTTTTCTCCATGCCTCTTCTCTTTCTCCTCCTTCTTCTCCTCTGTTTCCTTCTCTTTCTCCTCTGTTTCCTTCTCTTTCTCCTCTGTTTCCTTCTCTTTCTCCTCTGCTTCCTTCTCCTACTCTTTCTCCTCCTTCTCTTTCTCCTCCTTTTTCGTATTCGGCATAAAGGTCAACCGTTATTGAAATCTTCCCTGCGTGTTCCCTAACAGGAAGTATTTTAAATTTGAGCATACGAGTTGAATCGCTATTGAGGGTTAGACTACGCCACGGCTCATCCACAAATATTGTATATTGATCAGAATACACTACAACAGTAAAATTTGTGCGAGAACCCCCCGTGTTCTTCACCCGAACTAACGCGGTAGATACTGCCCCAACTTTCATCACGCTTGGCACGCTCCTCTCGAAAATCTCTTGAGATATTTTTCCGTCTTTACCATCGTCTGATGACAATAATTCTGGAGGTTGCATAGTTCTCCTTTTAAAAACAAGACATTTGTAGGGGTAGGTTTGGGAGTGAAAAACGAGTGTATAATCGTCAAATATCGGCTTTGCAGTCTTTCCTTCGAGATAGAAAGAATACAGTTCTTCCACTATTAAATAATGTGGTTTTAAAATATTAATTTTTTCTATATCTACTGTTGCAAGTTCCCCTGAATACTCACTCGCAGGCGTCATAATGAGAAATGAAGTTGCATTAAGGTCGCTAAGGTGTATGCCGTAATCTATAATATTAAATTGAGTAATCCGTCCTATTATAATATGCCCTTCATAGCCGCTCTTACGGACATCGGTTTTTATATAATTTAAGGCACTTTCAGTCCACGAATAATCGCCTTTATCCCAGTAAGGCGACGAAACCGCGGTAACGAAGGAAGAAAACAGCATTATTGTAGTGAGCAGAATTACGAAAAAACTGAAGATATTTTTGTAGTTTTTTCCGCCTCTCGTTCTCAGTCTCGTTCTCAGTCTCGTTCTCAATTGCTCAAAAGATTTTACAGCAAGATGAGAAAGCATTACAAAGTAAAACAGAACTGTGTAGAGCAGATAATATTTACTTACTGAACATCCGAGAAATATGAACATAAAAAAACCCAAAATAAAAATCGTAAGAAAACTACCCTCTTTTTCTCGTTTCGTGAAGTCAAGAAAGAAATAAAGAAGAGTTATAATAAAGAGTAAAAGCGCTGAGAGGAGGAAGAGGGATCTCCAGAAAGGATTTAAACTCTGGTTGCCCCAGGCTAATATCTCTGGTATTTTTATCCCTGCTTTTTCAATTAATTCATTTAAAGGTATTTCGTGAACGCGAGTGGCTGACGGTAGTCTTCCTCCTGCTTGTGCTCCCTTCTCAAATCGTTCCACAGCGTGGTAGTAAATCGGACCTAATCCTACGCCTGTAATCTGAAAACATATCAGCAAAGGGGCGAAGAACAAGAGAGCGAAGAGAAAAGTTATAATTAGCCGTTTATCCAGCAGCGCTTTAAAACTAAACCGTTTTGTCCAAAAAACATATGCAAGTGCAGCAGGCGCCAAAATAAAGGAAATGTATTTCGCATCTATTGCCAGACCAAGCATTATTCCAGCAAGGCAAGCAGATTTTATCTTTTCTTCTGACTGACTCCGCCAGAAGAAGTAAACGAACGCGGTAATAAAAAATAATGTAAGTGCTTCAAACATTATTAAGCGACTGAATAAGCAGTGGTAGGACGAGAAACAAAGAAAAGAGGCAGCTAACAACCCTGTTTTTTTATCGTACACCTCTCTTCCAAAAAGATACAAGAAGGGTACAGTTAAACTTCCAAAAAACACGGAAATCATCCTGATAGTCTCTAAATTGCCATCAAAGAGCAAAGAAACCACTGCTTCAATATATGAAAATAATGGATTTACATATTTAAATACTTCTGCAACAGGTGTAAAATTGTTCGCTAAAACTGTACTTCCCAGAAAATGATATCCATACTCGTCAGGATACATACAAGCAGTAGGAACGCCCGCTGCTCGTATTAAGAATGCCACAGAAAACAAACTAAGAATTATTAAAATATCTTTTCCCCTTCTCTCCGCTATCATTCCATTTTTTTAACCCTTAAATACCAGCCTACACCCACAAATCTAAGAAAACCGTTTTTATTAGATATTTTAGATATTCTTTCGCTTACTGGCTGCCATATTTTAAACAACCTCATTAGAATTGGAGTGGGCAGGAAGAGAAGAGGACCCCAAAGTTCAAAAGTGGTCTTGACCTCTATTACCCGTAAGCCACACCGTTCAATAATTTTAAGCAGTGAGAAGTAGTTAAAGAATGTGTGGTGAGGCATATTAGCACCAAGCAGCGTAAGAATTTTCCGCCCGAAAATCTGTGTCCAACTCATCGGGTTTAAATAATTCTCAACATTAAAATATATTATTCCATCCTGCTTCGTTATTCTGGCTAACTCTTTCAACGCTTTTTCTACACCTTGCTGACCTCCTGGCAAGTGAAATATCGTGCCAACGCAAAACGAAATATCAAAACTCTCTTCTTTGAACGGTAAATTCATTATGTCCGCTAAGGTTAAATCTACCCTTCTACCGTTTAGTGCAGTTTTAGCGCTTTCTAAAACGGCTCTCGATAAATCAACGCCGATGACTTCTGCACCTAACTCTGAAAAAAGCGACGAAAACCTCGCAAGTGGTCCAACCCCGGCATCAATAATTCTTTTACCCTCCACTCTTAATTCCTTTGCTATTTCCTCATTAGCATTTTTTACGTGCTCTCTTGCCTCGCTTTCCTTTAGTATTTCCTTTAGCCGAGTTCCCTGCAATCTTCCGAAGACAATATCCTCCGGAGGCTCCTCTTTTGCCCTCTGTTCCCAGATCTCCTTAATTTTCATCAAAATTACCTACAATTGTTATTCTGATAAAAGTCTTTCTCTCCTCACATAAACCGATAGTAAAATCTCAAATCGCTGATATATTTTAAGGGATTTTGAACAACATATTTAAGAGAACAACGCAAACTGGGTTCGATAAAACAACCCATCCAACACTTCTGGCAGTTACCCTTTTTTATCTCCTTTCTAACATCGTTAAACCGCCGAGAGTTCCAAATCTTCTCAAAAGGTTCGTTCCTAACGTTTCCAATAGCAGGGATAAATGCACACGGTACTACGTCTCCCGTCCAACTTATGTTACACGAGAAAGAACCTGCAAAACAATCTATCTCTATCCTGTTTATATCCTCAAAGAATCTTCTCATTCCTCTCAAATAAACATCGCAGTTTGTATAAATACCGTATTTTTTCGTTCTCTCTATAATTTGCTCTATCACTTCATCCAAAACATCTAATCGTTTTCCTCTTATTATTAACATCTCTTCCGTCTCTTTATGTCCAAGAGATACATGCCATGGTTGGAATCTTATCGCGTCAACCCCTAAATCATTCGCAAAATCAACGAGTCGTGGCAACTCTTCAAGATTCAACCCGGTAATAATAGGGCTAATGCCAACCTGAGTATGGTCTTTGTAATCTACAAGGTATTTAATAGCAGCTACAGTTCTCTCGAAAGTGCCTCCGATTCCCCTTATCTTATCATGCAATCCTGGTGTGACAGCATCCAATGAAATACTAATAGCATCCAATCCTGAGTCGTTAATTCTCTTCGCAGCCTGCTCTCCGATAAGAGAGCCGTTAGAACTTATATGTAAGCCTAAATCCCTTCGCTTTACGTACTCTATCACCTCAAAAATATCTTTCCTTAAAAAGGGCTCTCCTCCACTTATGCTAATATAAGACGTTCCCATGGACTTTATGGAATTAATAATTTTTTTAAGTTCCTCAGTTGAAAATTCCTTATTTATGATGTCAGAATATTTTTCTGGTACCTCACGAATATCACAATGTATGCATTTCAGGTTGCATCTTCTGGTGATTTGTAGGTTCACAAGGAGTGGAGCGGGTGGCGAACGATTTGCATATCTCGATAAATTGAGATGAAGGAAATATAAGGCGCCACGAGTGATAAATTTTGCTTTTTCAATCTTCTTTTTCTTGAGCATGATTCTCGTCACCATTTTGTAAGCATTCTACAGATATAAAAGATAACGAAGATAAAATTTTAGTAAATCTTATGAAAATAGCGATGGTAACAGCCTGGTTCCCTCCGATTATTGTGGGAAGTGGAAATAGATTTTATGAAATAGGCAAGCGACTTGCAAGAAAGCACGAGATAGATGTATATACTCTTAGAGTAGACTGGCATGCAAGAGAAGAAATGATGGATGGGATGCATATTCACAGATATGGCAGATTCAATATCTCTAAAAGCGGAAGTATAGAGGAGAGCTATCATCTGCTCAAGTTAAGATTTAGTCTTGATGTGGTCAGAAAATTGAGCAGGAACTTCGATATAATAGATTGTAACATTGTTTCAAAAGTGCTTCCTTTTGCCTCTTATCTGTTATCAAAAATATCCGGGGCATCGGTGATTTTGACGTGGCACGAAATATGGCACATGCAAAATTTCAAGGTCCTCAACCCGATGTTGGCTTTACCTGCCTTTTTCATTGAGTTATTTATTCCAAGATTGGCTGATGTAAACATAGCGGTTTCTGGGACAACAAAAAGGAGATTAGTAAGCCTACTCGGTGCTGATCCGAAGAAGACTCACGTGATACCGAATGGCGTGGACATGAAGAAGTTCAGGGATACTTCTGTAGAGAAGAAATATGGAAGGATTTTATATATTGGTAGGTTAGAAAGCCATAAGCGTGTAGATACATTAATAAGGGCTTATCGGCGCTTGAAAAGAGGTTATGCAGACATCGAGCTGATCATCGTAGGGACAGGCTCGCAGAAGCCACACCTAAAAGCCCTGTCAAGAGAGTTAAATCTTGAGGTAGAATTCTTAGAGCCGCTACCTTACGAGAGGTTGGTAGAACTGATGAAATCTGCGTGGGTGCTGGTGCTTCCTTCGGTGAGAGAGGGGCAAGGAATCGTGCTGTTGGAGGCGATGGCTGCGGGGACACCGCCAGTCGCGGTAAACGCACCCGGAAGCGGCGTGGTTGACGCTGTTACAGACGGTTACAACGGCTTGCTCGCACCGTCGGCTGGAGAAAGAGAACTCGAGAGTGCGATCGAGAGGCTCTTGACGAACGAGGATTTGTATGAAAGGTTGAGGAAAAATGGGTTAGAATTTGTGAAGAAATATGACTGGGAAGTAGTAGCGAAGAGGACTGAGGAGGTTTACGAGCAGGCTCAAGCTGCGAGGGCGAGAGCGAAGAAAGGCGGGTTTTAAGTCAGGTTTATTTATTTAGAGAGCGCCTCGAGAATGTCGTGCGGGTTTGGGGGGCAGCCTTTTATGTGCGTGAGGTTGTTCTTCTTCGCAATCTCTCTGGTGCAGTCGCCGAGGCAAATTACCTTTCCGTGCTGCTCCGGTATTTTCGCGTGCTTTCCCTGAATTACATCAAGCCTCTTGAAGAGGGCGTAGTACGAAAATCTCGGTACGAACCGGAGCCAATATTTCGGGCTGCGGACTCCTGTCTTCACAGCCAACGAGAAGGAATCAATGCACATCGAGCAGGCGTAGGGGTTCCGCCATGAGTAGACATTTAAGATGTTTCCGTATTTTTTATTCGCCTGTTTGAACTTTTTTTTTACCCCTCCTTCTTCTTTTTCTTCTTTGACTTTAACACCAAATAAATTCAGCTTCGCAGGACCGATTTTCTGTTTCCGTCCCGCTCTAATGTGTTCAACGCTCTCGGGCTTTACGCCCATAATTTCGCAGCACGCAGTGTCCACTTCTAAAAGATTTGTTCCGAGAACAAGGACGCCAACTCGCTTCTTCTTGCCGTTCAGCGGTCCTTCGCCCTCCATTCCTTCAACGCCGTCAACAACAACCAAGTCCGGCTTCACAACCTTCGCCAACTCTACTAACGGCTCGTGCAAGCCCAAGTTGTGAAAACGCTTCTTGTCGGAGTTCAGGAGAAGCCCCTTTTGGTTCTTCATTGAAAGCGTCACGACGGTCTGCCCGTGCGTTTTCATCTTCGGCAGATTTACATACAAGTCCGCGTCAAGAACGATTTTCGGGATTTTCAGGACGCCGTATTTCCACCTTAACTCTGTGCGTTCTGCTTTCTTGAGGCTGTTGTTTAGGCTGTTGTTTAGGCTGTTGTTTAGGCTGTTGAGGTTCACGAGGTTCACCCCCTTTCTCGCTGCCAGCTCGCTGTACCCCGAGACCTCAAAGACCCTGCTCTCGTCTGCCCCTAACCCCGAGCCTTCTGCGATTGTGATGTTTCGGGTCTCAAAGCCGTTCTCTTCGAGGACGCTGATCGTTGCTTCGACGACCGCGGGGTGAGTAATTATTGCAGAGCTTGGTTTTGCGGGAATGACAATATTTGGCTTTAGGACTGCGGTTCTTTTAGTTCTGTTCTGCAAGTCCAACCCTAACTCTTTAACTGCACTGCCGATCAAACGCTCTAACGATTTTACACTGTATTTCTTGGCTTCAACAACTTTCACACTCATTTCTTCCCAACCTTCTCCGCAATCAAATAAGGGTGGTGAGCGACAAAAGTCTTGAACGCCGACGGTGCTTGCTTCTCGATTAAATTGTACCAAATTCTGAATAAGAGCAGTGCAAACCTGTCCTTCGGGCACGCTTCCCCCGCCGCTTTAACCGCGTTTAGGTCGCTCAACAGCTCACCGAGTGGCTTGAGTTTGACCGCGGGTCTAAGTTCGTGCCACTCCTCTCTCCCCTTCTCTTTCCCTCTCCCCTTCTCTTTCCCTCTCCCCTTCTCTTGCGTCTTTTGACTCTGCTCTCGCTTTAGCATTTCGGCAGCCTTTATGTTTATGTCGGGCCAGGGCGGCATGTCCGTCGCACCGGTTTCAAGAACGACCGCGTCCAAGCCCTCAACGATTTTTTTCAGCCCCGAGATTTTCATCTGGCTCAGGTTGCCGTGGTCCCAGGGCTCCCGCCGCAAGTAGTGGTAGGCGCGGTGGAAGGGCAAGCCGAGGTTGAAGACATTTTGGATTTCCAAAAAAATGTATCTTCTCGTTACGCGCAGCATTTCTTTTACTACCGCCTCAGGGCGGGGAAAGTGCTCGTAGACGCAGAAGTTCCAGACCAAGTCGAAGGAGTCGTCTCTAAACGCGGAGTCCTGCCAGTGCGACCTGACAAATTCGGGTTTTGGTTGGACAAACCCAAACGCAGCCCAAATTTTTCCCGCTGTTTTCAAGAACTCCGCAGAGGGGTGAGCCACCGTAACCCCGCACCCCTTCGCCGCAAAGACCGCACTTTTCAGCCCCGGCACGCCCATAATTCCGTCTGCCGGCATCTCCAAGACCTCTGAAATCTCGTACCGCTCTACTAACGCAGAAGCGAACCTGTCAAACGCAAACCGCTCGTACGCGGTGCCGTAGCCCTCGTCAAACGCGAAGAGATATTTTTGCAACCCTTTGCCTCTCTTCTTTTTCATCTCAATTGTTTTGCTGTAATAAAATTATCATAAAACTATCAAAAAAAATAAAAAACCAGTGAGACCGCAGGCGAGAACCTCTGCATCTTTTTGCCTGTTGTTCCTCCGAGATGGTTGTTGTTCGCTTCGTACAGTTCGATGTTCGCTCGCATGTAGGGCGAAGGAAGATTCGTCACCGCTACTTTCAAGACGCCTGTCTTCGTCAGGTTCACCTTGAACCAGTCGTGGTCGCCAGCGCCGAAGATGTAGGGTTTTAGTGCCGTGCCAGTGCCGTGCCGAGAGCGATTTCCTTCGCGCCTGCGAAATCGCCGTTCGGCTCGTATTCGTCGGGAACTTCGTCCTGCGTTAGTGTTAGCGTGTACGTCGTTGTGTAACTTCCGCCTGCGTAGTCGCGGATTCGGAAGTAGTAGTCGCCGGGCGTGACAACATCGTAAGAGACCGCTTTGTCTGCGCCCGTGTCGCCCGTCACACCCGTGAGGTAGTTGTTGTTCGCGCCGTAAATCTCGACCTCCGCGCGCATTGACGCGGGGATATTTGTTACTACATAAATTGTTGTGTCTCTTTAAATACTTACCTCGTTTAATATTTACCTCTTCTATATTTACCTCTTCTTTACCTCTAAAAATTCAAGATTCTTTCCCCTCCCCTTTGCTCATCGTGCTTCTCTCCTTCAAATACAACGAAATCCTAACGCCTACAAGCGAAAGAACGGTCGCACCGAGCAGCGAGAAGAAGAGGAACTGGTAGCCCATCGGGTAGTTGCCCTCGCTCAGCAGAATTATGCACTCGCTGCCGCCCCACACAATCAAACCCGAGGCGACGACCGAGAACAAAATCGCCCACTGCCGAACGATTCTCTCCCGCTCAATCAACATATTCAGCATCTTCCCCACCAGAGGAGCGAGCGCCGCACCCACGTACCACCCGACCGCACCCCTGGCAAAATAGACAAGACCCAACAAAATCCGCTCGCCAGACTCGGCGGTAGGCAGTTTCGTGTACTCTGTAATGCCTTGAGATGTACCTGCCAGAAGAAGCACGACCGCACAAATGTAGGTTACGAGCGAGATTTTACCGCTGTAAATCGACTGCCTCACGGTCTCAAGAAACTCCATCATTAGATTCTCAAGCCCAAAGCTCTTGAGCAGCAGGTAAATCCCGACGAACCCGAAGATCAGCCCCACCGCCCAGCCCGGCTGCCCAACCAAGAGCGAAATGAAGAGGGAAATGAAAATAAGACCCAGAGGTGTCAAGAATGTGTGAGCGAACTTCGGGTCCTCAAGCAATTTCTTTACGACATAAAAACTGCTTTCCAACGGCTCGCTCTGCCTCACTACAACTCTCCGCACAGCGTCTATTTTCACCCGCGACTGCAGAATTGGAAGAATGCTCTCGTCCTCTGCACCGTCGCTCACCAAAATCGCAGTCTCTGCACCGGTCTTTGAGAGAACCTTGTCCAACTCCCGCCCGACTTTACGGTCCGCCTCAACTCCAAGATTCTTCTCGCCCGCGACCAACGCGATTTCCACATCGTCCGCTCCCGCTCCGTTCCCTTCACCTTTCAACCACTCGTAAATCCGAACCGCCGCAAAAATCGCATTTACATCCGAGTCCTCGGCGTCCGCAAGCCCCAGCTTCGTCGCTGCCGAGAGGCTCGCTGCCCTGCCCACGACCGGCGTCTGCAAGCCCGCTTTCTCTCCGATGTCGTCGTCCCGGTCTACGCAGAGGACAAGCGTCCCTCCCCTCTCCCTTCTACTCATTTTTTACCCTTACCTTACTTTCACAGTCTACCTTACTTTCACAGTCCTCGCCTGGAATTTCAACAGGGTACTTCCCAGTCAGACAGCCGAGACAGAGGTTCTCCGCCGCAATTCCCACCGAATCCACCAGCCCCGCCAGGCTGAGGTAGCCAACCGAATCCGCGTTTAGAAACTCGCAAATCTCTGCCAAATTCCGCCCTGACGCCAGCAACTCCGACCGCGTCGGCGTGTTAATGCCGAGGTAGCAGGGAGCAATTATCGGCGGGCTTCCGATTCTTATGTGCACTTCCTTCGCCCCTTTCTTCTTCAGGTTCGCCACAATTCGCCTTGAAGTCGTCCCTCTCACGACGCTGTCGTCCACCAGAACCACCCGTTTCCCCTTCACATTCTCCTGCACGACATTTAACTTCAGCCGCACCGCCGTGTCCCGCGACGCCTTCTCGGGCATTATAAAAGTCCGCCCCACGTACCTGTTTTTCATAAGCCCCTCTTTGTAGTCGAGCCCTGCCCGCTTTGCGTAGCCGATTGCGAAAGTAATTCCAGAATCCGGCACCGGCGAGACAATGTCCGCCCCCTGCACGCCGCAGCCACCGCCACAGCCGCAGCCACCGCCACAGCCGCAGCCACTGCTACCGCCACTGCTACCGCTACTGCTACCGCCACTGCTACCGCCACACACCACCCCTTCCTCTTCCGCCAGCCGCTCGCCGATTTTCATCCGCACATCGTAGACTAACCGCCCGTCCAAGACCGAGTCCGCCCTCGCGAAATAAATGTATTCAAAGACGCAGTGAGCCGTGTTCTTCCCGCGGCACAACTGGTAACTTTCTAAACCTACTCCGCCCCCTTTCCCTCCTCCTCCTTTTCCTCCTCTCCCCTTTCCTCTCGCCACTAACACCTCCCCTGGTCTCACATCTCTCACCAACTCGCCGTCTAACAGGTCAATCGCGGGACTTTCCGACGCAATTATGTACCCGTCCTCTGTCTCGCCAAGGCACAGCGGTTTAATGCCCAACGGGTCTCTAACCGCGATTAAAGTCCCGTCCAGCAAAATAACCAACGAATAAGACCCTACAACACGAGTCATCACTTTTTTAAGCGCCTCTACCGGGTCGTTCCTCGCCTGCTGCCCTGCCTGCTGCTGCCCTGCCTGCTGCTGCCCTGCCTGCTGCTGCCCTGCCAGTTCCTTCGCGAGCAGCTGTGCCACCACTTCGGTGTCGGTCTCGGAATGAAAAATTCTGCCTTCCTTTTTTAATTCTTCTCGCAGCTCCGCGGTGTTTACGAGGTTGCCGTTGTGTGCGATTGCGAATTTCCCGCCACGGTAGTTCACGAGCAGCGGCTCGGAATTCTCTACATTTGACGCCCCTGTCGTCGAATATCTGACATGCCCAATCCCGAGGTTACCCTTCCCTCGCAGCGAATCTAAGCGTTGGCGGTCGAAGACCTCGTAAACAAATCCCATTCCCCTCTCCAGTTTTATTTTATTCCCCTCTTTTCTCTTTCCCTGCTCGGCACTCGTGCTCGTGCTCTCACTTACTGCGATGCCCGCGGATTCCTGACCCCTGTGTTGCAGAGCGTAGAGGGCGTAAAAAGTCGGTAGAGCAGCGTTTCCCTGCCCTTGGGCTAAAGCCACGCCAACTATTCCGCAGCTTTCTCTTTGGTCTTTCATTTCTGACTTTACTGCCTCCAAACTGCCTCCAAACTGCCTCCAAACTGCCTTTAAACTGCCTTTACCACCCTACTAAAAAATGCTCTAATATTTTTCGCACTTCGTTTACTTCTTCCTCCCTTCGCCTTATTTATGTTTCTAAATTCTTTGTTCTTCTAAAATGAAAGAAGCGTTGGTAGAGACAGGAAAATTAGTGGCAGAGGTGTTGGTAATCGTTGGCGTAATAGTCGTCGGCGCACACACGGTTACAGGCTCGTGGCACATCGGGTTCGCCGTCGAGTCGGGCAGCATGGAACCGAATATGCAGGTCGGCGACCTAATCTTCGTGCTCGCACCGCACCGCACAAACATCACGACCTACGAAGAAGGCAAACTCCTCAACTACACCTCGTTCCACGACTACGGGGATGTGATTATTTACCGCCCGAACGGGCTCTACTCGGCGACGCCGATAATTCACCGAGCGATGTTTTGGGTAGAGGCGGGGGAGGAGATGCCGGACGGAAGACCTGCCCCTCACGCAGGCTACATTACGAAAGGCGACAACAACCCCGGCTACGACCAGCCGTTGCTTGGCGTTGAGCCTGTGAAACCAGAGTGGGTCATCGCAGTGCCAAGAGCAAGGCTGCCTTACCTCGGCTACCCCTCGCTTATTTTAAAGAAAGTTTTTTAAGTAGGAAGGAAAGACAAGGAAGGAAAGTAGGAAGAACAGACAAGAAAGGATACGGATAAAAAGTAAAAGAAAGAAAGTAAAAGAAAGGGAAGATTAGAAAAATGGGAAAAAAACCGGCTCGTAAATACACGAAAATAACAGGACCCGCGTACGTGCGGAAAGAATATATGGGCGGGATTCCAGGAAGCAAAATCGCACTCTTTGTGATGGGAAATTTGAGCAGAGATTTCCCGGTCTCGCTCTCCCTCGTCGCGAAAGAACCCTGCCAAATTCGGCACAACGCGTTGGAGGCGGCGAGGATTTTTGCTAACAGGTATTTGGTGAAGGCGGTAGGGCGGAAGAACTTTCACCTCCGAATAAGGATTTACCCGCACCACGTGCTGCGAGAGAACAAAATCGCCTCGGGGGCAGGCGCGGACAGGGTTTCAAGCGGAATGCGGCACGCGTTTGGAAAAGCCGTTGGCACTGCTGCGAGGGTGAAGAGCGGGCAGAAAATGCTGAGCGTTGGCATTGAGGGGCAGAACTTTGAGGACGCGAAGGAGGCTCTGCGACGGGCGAGCTACAAACTCCCCACTCCGTGCAGGATTGTCGTGGAGAAGGGCGAGGAGTTGGTAGTGGGTGCGTAGTTGGTGGTTAGAGAATTCTGCAGAAAAATGAAACGAGGCTACAAAATCGCGGTAATTCGCGGCGACGGAATCGGACCTGAAATAATTAGCGAGGGCGTAAAAGTGCTGGAGGCGGTCTCGGAGCAGGAGGGGTTTGAACTCGAGTGGGTTGAGTTCCCGCACGGTGCAGAGCATTTTTTGGCGACTGGCGAGTTGCTGGGCGAGGAGACGCTGAAGGAGTTGGAGCGGTACGACGCAATTTACTTCGGCAGCATCGGCGACCCGAGAGTGCCAACAGGGGTTCTGGAGCAGGGCATTCTGCTCGCGATGCGGTTCTACTTCGACCAGTTCGTGAACCTGCGACCTGTGAAACTGCTGGAGGGCGTTCGCACGCCGTTGGCGGGGAAGGGTCCAGAGGAGATCGATTTTACGGTGGTGCGTGAGAACACCGAGGATTTTTATGTCGGCATCGGCGGCAGAGCGAAGGGCGGCAGGTCGGTGAAAGCAGAAGGGAGAGAAGGAAAAACGAGGCAAGAACTTGAAATCGCAAGGAAACTTTACAACATTAAATTCGGGCTTGACATCGAAACCGACGCAGACGAGCTCGCTTACCAAATCGGCGTCGTTACGAGGGTGGGCTGCGAGCGCGTAATTCGGTTCGCATTCGAACTCGCAAAGGCAAGGGCAGAGAGAGGGGGCAAGCAGAAGGTAACGAGCGTGGACAAGGCGAACGTGCTGACGCACTGCTACGGCTTCTGGCGTGAGGTCTTTAGCGAGGTCGCACGGGACTACCAGGAAATCGAAACCGAGTTCAACTTCGTGGACGCTGTCTGTATGTGGTTCGTCAAGAACCCGGAGTGGTTTCAGGTCGTCGTCGCTCCAAATATGTTCGGCGACATAATTACCGACCTCGGCGCGATGATTCAAGGCGGGCTCGGGCTCGCTCCCGGCGGAAACATTAACCCCGACGGCGTCTCAATGTTCGAGCCGATTCACGGCTCCGCACCGAAATACAAGGGCAAAGGCGTCGCAAATCCCGTAGCCACGATTTGGGCAGGCGCGATGCTTTTGGAAAATCTCGGCGTTGGCAGCGGCAGCGGCGAGAAAAGAGCTGCGAGAGCGGCGGAACGGGTCTTGAGCGCGGTTGAGGCGGTTCTGCGGGCGGGGAAAGTGCGGACACGCGACCTCGGCGGGAACTCGAAGACGAGCGAGGTCGGCGACGCGGTTGTTGGTAAGATTAAGGAGCTGGGAGAGTAACTAACTCCTCTCCAATTCTTTATTTTTTATTCACAACCACTTGTACCCCTTTTCACGATGCAAAATCTGAATTACCTTAAGGCAGTCGGAATCTTCAAAATAAACGACACGATAATCGCCAATTCGCAGCCGAAAAAGGTCTTCCCTTCCCCTAACTCCTTTTAACTTTTTAATGTCCAGCATTCTGCTTTTCCCTTTCCTTCTCTCAGGCTTTTGCTCACCGAGAAAATGTAAAGTCGCTTTGATTCTTTTCTTCTTATCCTCGGGTAACGCGTCGAGTTGTTTTCTTGCAACTTTCGACAAAAGAACGGTTTTTGGCATTCATTACAATTCATCCAAAGCGACCCACTCGTCTTCTTCGTCCAAAATCTTGTACTGCTCCCGCATAAACGCCTCGTAACTCACCCGCTCTATCAGACGCCGAATAATCTCGCCGTAGCTCTCTCCTTCTTCGCCAAAGGCTCTTAATTTCTCCAAAGTTTCAGTGTCCAGTTGCACTGCCGTAGTTCTCATCTCAAGTTTTTATTCTTTTGCTAAAGATTTTCTTTCTAAGAAAAGGTTTTTTATCCCGCGTTCCTTCTTTTCTTTTCTCGCCGTTCCTTGAGTTTCTGTTTGTAGATTTTCATAAATTTTCTGAAGGCGTCACGGTCTTCTTCTTCCTTTAACATCGATTCGTAGTCTTGAATCGCTGTTTTGACGACTTCTTCGCTTGAAAGTGTTAAGATTGTAAGATAGAACGCTGCGCTCTCTGCCGAATTTTTAAAACCTTTCTCCACAGATTTTCTTCCTATTTCTCCAAACGACCGTACCACTTCCTTGGTCGCGCGTTCAAGACCGTTTCTTTCAGACGTACTTCCAACAAAATCAAGATTAAACATTGCATCTAATATTATGTCCTCAAGACCTTTTTCCGCAGCAGTACTTCCTAATTTTCCAAGATACTTTGCTGCAAGAAATGTTGCTTCTTTAACCTCCTCAATATGACCCTTCGCTGCGGCAATTCTTCCAATCTCTGCAAGAGAGAATCCTGCCCTCTGTGCCGCTCTTTTAAGACCTTTTTCTACAGCAGTTATTCCAATAAGTCCTAAATAGATTGTAGTATTTATAACGGCAATACTGAAATCTTTTTCCACAGCTTTTTTTCCAATTTTTTCAAAGGAGTACACTGCTTTTATCAACCCACTCTCAAGACCTTTTTCTGCAGCTGCACCCACTACAGCTCCAAGAAACCATACTACATTCTCTGTCGCTTTTTTAAGTTCTCTTTTTACAGTGGTCTCTCCAAACTTCTCTAAATTTTCAATAACTTCCCAGACTGACTCCTCGTCCTCCCTGCTCGCAGCCAGCCTGCCAACTCGTTCTAAATGCCTGCAAAACCGCTTTGAAATCTCCTCCTCTCCCTTGCCCGCACTTTCCGAACCAAGAATTTCAGCCACCCGCTCAGTAACCTCCTTCAACCCAACTCTCGTCGTCGCGAAGTCGTATTTCATAATTGCACTGCGAACAACATCCAAAACCGGCAGAATCGGGTCTTCTTCCTCGTTGTCTTCCGCCTTGAGAATTTTCTCTCTCGTAATTCCCACCGCCAACCGTTTAACAATTTCCTCTGCTTTCAAAAGTTCGAAAATATTCCACAGGTACGGAAACAGGGCAACGAAAGAGAACGCCCCGAGCCAAAACGCGAGCGAAACCCAAAACTCAAGCGAGCCAGAGACCGCCTCTCCTCCCGCTCCTCCCGCTCCTCCCGCTCCTCCCGCTCCTCCCGCTCCTCCCGCTCCTCCCGCAGCCTCCACCAGTTTCAGCACGCCGAGACCGTAAAACATCGAGAGCCCGTAGAAAAACAAAAGCAGCCACAGGTCAGGATTCCGCTTAAAAATATCAACAACTCGCGGCGAGTACGCGGAGGCGGTGAGTTGAACCGCGATTAGGGTCAGCGAGACAACAATTGCAACGACCGACGCCTGACTCTGAACCAACGCGCTGAGCAAGTACCTCGCACTCTCGGCGTCGGTGTGAAAAAGGTTGAGTTCGCGAAAAAGAAAGCAGCAAGCCAAAACAACCACCGCAAGACACGAGAAATACTCAACGAGCCGTGCAGGCCACGGGTGCAGGAATTTAAAACTCTCCCACCCAACCAACCCCTCACCTAACCCCTCACCCAACCCCCTCACCCAACCCCTCCCGCACTTTCTCTCTGCAGTTTTTTCTCAAATCTCATAAAACAAAATTTGTATAAAATATAAATAGGAAGGTAAAGATAATAATAATTATTATGGAAGAATACAAATGGTTTCTGAAGGACGAAGTAGTTGAGACAGGGCTGTGCACGTTCTGCGGTGCGTGCAGTGCGGTCTGTCCGAACGACCGAATTGAGTTCAGGGAAGACGGACCTGCACTGAAAACCGAGTGTCCGAGGAACGGGCAGGGTGCCTGTAAGGACGTGTGCCAGCGGGTGGTGACCTTTGCGTCAAAAATCGGTCCGAATGTCTTCGGGTTCAAAGCAAAACCGCCAACAAGTCTGCTCGGGCAGTACGAGACGGCTGTCTCTGCCCGCGCGACCGACGCTGCAATTCGAGAAGCGGGTCAGGACGGCGGTGCGGTCACGGCTCTGCTGACTTACTGCTTTGACGAGAGGCTTGTAGACGGCGTGGTTGCAACAGGCGACGCAGGAAAGCCGAGTTCTCGCGTTGTTCGGTCAAAGTCGGAACTGCTTGAAACCGCGGGGTCAAAGTATTCGACGGTTCCCGTCCTCTCCGCGGTCAAGGAAGCAGGGGCAGAGGGCGTAACGAACGCTGCGGTCGTCGGGCTGCCGTGCCACGTTTACGGAGTTCGGAAGACGCAGTTCTTCCCTGGGCTGACCGCACACGGCTACGAGGTCGGCGAGAAAGGAGAGCGAGTAAAAATCCCGAAAATCGCTCTCGTCGTCGGCTTGTTCTGTACCGAGAACTTCAACTACGAGAAACTGACCAAATTCTTTGCAGAGAGCGGAGTGGAGATTTCAAAGGTCAGAAAAGCCGTCGTGCACCTCGACGAACTTGTCGTAACGGCGGAGACCGAAGAGGGGGGAACAGCCACTTACGAGTTCGACCTCAACGCCCTCTGGAACGCCGGCTGCGTTCACGACGGCTGCGTAATTTGCAGGGACGCGGTCTCAAAACTCGCCGACATCTCCGCGGGCTACATGGGCTCGAGCAAAGGCTGGACAACGCTTTTAGGCAGAACTGCGAAGGGCGTTGAAGTGCTCAAGGCTGCGGAGGAGGCAGGCTACATTGAGACGAAGCCGGATGTGGAGCTTCACAGGATCGAAGAGTTCGCAAGTCTTAAAATGCAGCGGTTCAACTGGGAACTGAAGCGGCGGCTTGACGCGGGCGAGAAAGTCAAGTTCTACTGGGCGTCCGACTACCCTGGCGTCGTGGGCGAGACCAAAGGCACATTTTATGTCAAGATAAAGACCAACTCAGGGCTCACGAACGCGGAGACGCTCGTAAAAGCCGCGGAACTCGCTAAGAAATACGGCGACGGCTCGCTCGAACTCACAACACGCCAGAGCCTTGAGATTCAGGGCGTTCCTGGCACGAAGGTGGACAAACTGATGGCAGAACTCTACGCCAGTGGGCTTGCAACGATCGGAATGGGCTACGTCACAACCTGCGTTGGCTCTGACTACTGCACTGAAGGGCTCGTTGAGACGAAGAAACTTGCAGGAGAACTCACAGCAGAGTTCGCACAGAGGCTGACGCCACACAAGATAAAAATCAGCATCTCGGGCTGTCCGAACGCGTGCAGCAGACCAACGCGTCACGACATCGGGCTCGTGGGTCAGGTTCGTCCAGAGGTGGACGAAGAGAAGTGCAACGGCTGCGGACGGTGTGCAGAACTGTGCAGGGTGGACGCGATTTCGATTGTGCTTGGTAAGGCTGTAATTGACCGAGACAAGTGTGTCGGCTGCGGCTGGTGCGTGAGGGGCTGTCCGAACGAGGCGGTGGTTGAGCTGGAGCGAGGTTACTCAATGTGGATTGGAGGCAACGACGCACGACGACCTGCCGAAGGGATTTTGTTGAAGTCGTTCTGCACGAGGGAGGAGATTCCGGGGTTGGTTGACGCGGTTGCGAAGACGCTCGTTAAGTACAAGACAAAACCTGGTCGTGAGCGGCTTGGAAATGTGATGAAGCAGGTCGGTGTGGGGAAGTTCGTTAATGAGGTGCTGGATTTGGCGTAGTTAGCTAAGTCACCGCCGTCCCAACAGTTCGTTCCACCGCTGCTTGAGGTCGTCCACTGCAGAGACCGCCTTCACCCCCGGCACCTTCTCTTTCAGCGTCGCTTCAACGAAGTTCGTCAGCGTGTACTGGCTCATCGGGCAGCCCGCACACGCACCGCTCAACTTTACCTTCACCACGCCGTCCTCCTCCACGCTCACCAGTTCAATGCTCCCGCCTTCCAACGCCAGCAGCGGTCGAATCTCTTTCTCAATTACTTCTTCTATTTTTTCCTGATTTTCCTGCATTTTTCCTTTTATTTTTTTTAAATGTTCTCTTAAAAAGAATGAAAAAATTTTCCGTCTCCCTCGTCCTTTTTGTCTTCCTCGCCGTCGCCCCTCTTGCATGTGCCGGAGCAGAAAGCCAGCAGGCAGAAAGCCAGCAGGCAGAAAGCCAGCAGGAGCAGGTGTCTCTTTATTATTTCTACGCAGAGGACTGCTCGCACTGTAAAAAAGTCGCACCTCTGCTGGAAGAACTTGAGGCGAAGTTCCCGGAGCTTGAAGTCCGCAGGTTTGACCTCTCCTACAACGAGAACAACGCAACGAAGACAACGAAGAACACAAAGAGCAGCAGCGAACTCTTTAACGCTTTTATTCAGACTTACAACCCGCCAGCAGTCGAAATCCCCGCGGTCTTCGTCGGCAACAAGTCCTTGATTGGACGCGGGCTGACAAGAGAGAGGCTCGAGGCGGAGGTAGAGTTCTGCTTGCGGAACGGGTGCCCTGACCCGCTCGCACTTGTGAAAGGAGAGGCAGAGGGAGTCACAGAGGGAGTTGGAGGCAGAGGTGGAGGCGGAGGCGGAGAAGAGGGAGAAGAGGACAAGTCGCCGCTACTTTTAATGCTCGTTGGAACGGCGTTAGTCGAGGGGCTCAACCCTTGCGGTTTTGCGGTTCTGATTTTTTTGCTCGCCTCTCTTCTCTCCTTGAGGACGAGGAGAAGCGTTCTCGGCGTGGGCTTGGCGTTCGTCGCGAGCGTCGTCGCCACGCACTTCTTCGTCGGGCTCGGTCTTGTGGGCTGCTACCTCTTCTCGGCGGGCACAACGACCCTCGTTAGACGGTTAGTAATTTTCGTGGCTCTCTCGGCGGGAGTTCTGAACCTGCACGACTTTTGGCGAGACAAGGCGACTTTAGCCGTTCCGAGCGTTCTGAAACCAGGAATTGCAAGACTCGCAGGCTACGCGTCTGTGCCCTGTGCCGTTCTCTTGGGCTTCTTTGCCACGATGGCGGGACTTCCGTGCACGGGCTGCATTTACCTTACCGTGCTGGGGCTGCTCGCCGCCGAGCCGGCAGCGTCAGCCTTAAAGACCGTTCTTTACCTCCTGCTCTACAACTTCTTCTACGCTCTGCCCCTCCTCCTAATTCTCGCCCTAATTTACAGGGGGACTTCGCCAGAGGAGGTGGAGGCGTGGAGGAAGGGGAAGCGGCGGTTTATGAAACTCGCCGGTGGTCTCGTGCTGCTTGGATTTGGCACTGCAATGCTTCTTGGTCTTGTTTAGCTTAGCCTCTCCTCCTGCTGTTCCTCCTGCTCTTGCTCTTTCCCTTCCTCAGCCAAAAAACAACGGCAAGCAGACCTGCAACTGCAAGAACCGCTTCAAACCCTGGCTGCTCCGTGCCTGAAGTCGCGTCAGAGTCAGAGACGACCTCAAAACCGCTCTCCTGCCACGCGTTCATTCCGCCAAACACGTTGTAAATCTGGTCAAAGTCCTGCTCCACAAGAATTTCACAGGCTCTGCTGCTGTTCCGACCGTCTTCGCTGAAGACCACGATTTTCTTGCTCTTCTCCAACTCTGCTGCTCTGTTGCTCAACTCTGCGAGAGGAATTGAAGTGGCGCCCTTTAAATGCCCCGCCTTGAATTCTGCGTTGGGTCTCACGTCGAGTAGAACGACCTCTCCGCCGTCTCTTTGCTGCTGTTGCATTCGCTGTGCCTCGTTGACGAAGATGATTCTTACAGGGTTTCTTCGCCCGGGGCTTGAGGTAATTTCGATGCTGTGCGTTGCGTTCACGACCTCGCCCTCCGCCTCACAAACCACTGACGCGTTTATGAAGTAAGTCCCCTCGTAGATTCCTGCACACTTGGAGCAGGAGGGAAGAGTTCTTGAGAAGGTCACTGTGTTCTCCCCCGCGGTCAGATTCGTCTTGTTTGAGTAGGAGATGTAGTTCACGCCCCGCTTACTCCTCACGCCCGCGACTTCGATGAGGGCGTCGCTTACGTTCTCGGAAGAGTAAACGGTCAAGACGACTTTTACCGTCTCCCGCGCGCAGTACACTTCCTTGTCGGTGGTGAAGGCGACGATTTTTACCGCGTTGTCTGTTCCCGCTACTGTTCCCGCTACCGCCGCCGCTGCTGGCGTGGGAAAAGCCGAAAGCAGCACTGTCGCCACCGCTAACACACCCACACCGATTTTCTTGCTGTTTTCCTTTCCTTGCTTCTCTTTATTTTTTTTCATTTCTCACCGTCCTTTTCTCTTCTTAATTTTAAATTAGTACGCTTTTAAATTAGTACGCCAAAAAAGACAGGAGCAGAATTGATATTTTGAGATTAGTGTCAGCCGAGATTTCCGCGGCGGTTGCGAAAAATGCAGCGGCAAACGATGAAAAGGACGAAGAATTAGAGGAAGAGGAAGAATAAAAAAAGCGAAAGATACAAAGCAAAAATTCCTATTCCTCCCTCGCCCTCCCACAAAAACCGTCGCCACCCGCCCCTACACCTCCCTCGTTCTCTCAACTGCTCGTAACGCTTTCTGCAACTCGGCGAGTAAAGCACCGCGTGCGTAAATCTGCAACATTTATATGCTACTACAGTAAACATAAAATTATGTCTACAAAAACCGTATACAGCATACGGATTCCGGTGGGATTACGGAAGACGATGGAAGAGCTGAGAGAGGTGAACTGGCAGGAGGAGATAAGAAGGGTGGTGGGCGAACTGGTCAAAAATAAGAGCAAGGAGCGATTACTTGCCGAGGCGAAGGAGATAAGGAAAGCGATGCAGGTAGATGCGAGTGCTGCTGAACTGATAAGAGGGGACAGAGAGAGATAGAAATGCCAGATCGAGTAATCCTTGATTCGAGCGTAATTGCGGCGATATTTTTTAAAGAGGAGGCTTCTGAGCGGGCAGAGAGGGCGGCGGCGAATTACGAATTGGGGACTGTTGATCTTGCGATTGCAGAAGTGGGGAATGTTGCCTGGAAACGAGTAGTGTTCTTCAACGAGGCAGAAGAGGTTGCGTTAAGAGCGCTGAGAAGGGGCATAAATTTTATTGTCGGTGCGTGTGAGGTGGTCAGTTCGCGGGAACTGCTCGAAGATGCTTTTGAAATCGCGATCGCGGATAAAATTACAATTTATGATTCGCTTTTCGTAGCCGCTTCGGAAAGGGAGAAGGTGCCTCTTCTGACTACGGATCGGAAGTTGTGTGAGAAAGTAAAGTCGCAGAGGAGGGTGAAGCTGATATAAAGAGCGATCAGGCTACGATGCTGTGGGCTGCGGAGTTTGAGGCTTTGAAACTGCTGGAGAGAGCGTGCTGTTATTCAGAGAATGCTTCTCCCGCGCTGCTACTTCAATGGGCGTAACCAGCTCCTCAGCAAGGGTTGCAGCGTAATCCAGGCAAGTCTTGAACATAGCAACAACTCCTTTGTGTTTAAATTGGTTTTGTGTTTTCTTGTTAAAAAATAAGATTATGAATGTAGTTAGAGACTGTGGATGAAATATTAGTCAGGCAGGGGATGTATGCGAGTCGGGAGGATTTAATATGTGACGCTTTGCGTGCTCTCCTCAGGGCTAAGCCAAGACTGAGGTCAGATTTAGCGGTAGAATTATACAGAAGAGGGAGTGTGTCACTTTCTTTTGAGGGCGGCAGAGGTCTGTGGGATGAATCTGGAGGATTTCAAGGAGTTGTTGAAAGAGAGGGGTGTTAAGACAAAAGTTCCGGGCATCGTGAGAGGGTGAATATCTCGTGACAATCTTTCAAATACTTTAACCAATGATTCCTCGTCCTTCAACCCTAACTCGTTTTTAGCAAGATCGAAATAACTGTTAACGTCTTCTACATTAACCGGTACGAGCTTAGCTTGTTGTCCTGGTATTGATGTGTGAGGGCCAAGAGGGTGGTTGACAGAAGGATCTATGGGGCTTAATTGCCCTATTTTAGTCATGTATATATTATCTGCACCTAAAGTAATTAAGGTAGCACAGCTAAGAGCTTTAAAGGGGACAATCACGTTAAAGATGTCACAAAATTCCCTTATGAGATTGACTAATGCAAATCCCGCCATCGTTATTCCACCAGTGCTGTAAAGATACAAATCAATTTGTCTCTGATGCCCCATCTGCCTAAGATGCTCCAGACAAAAGGGGAAAGAATCAGTTGCAATCCGGGTCTCTAAACCCTTTCTATCTCCGGTTATAAATACCAATACACGGGATTCTCTCTCCTGCTCGATTTCACGAATGATATTTTGCCTCTCCTTTCTTCCCATATTGCCTCCCCCCTTTATTAGATAAAATTAGGGATTGTTTAACTATTAACTTTTCATTAATATTAAAATCTAAAATTTTCACATAAAAACCCATCTCTATCCCTTCACCTCCTCCACCTCCCCCTGCACCACCCTCGTCCTCTCCACCGCCTTCACCACTCGCCTAAAATGCTCCACCTCCTGCCACGACAACTCCCGCCCCTTCCGATCCTTCAAATACTTCGCCAGCACTTGGTAACCCCCGATTTGGTACTCCCACACCGGTTTAGAAACGCCGTCGAAATACTGCTGCTTGTTAAAATAAACCCGCTCCGTCTTCTCGTCGTACCGCACCCGCTCCACCTTGTTCGACCCGCTCACTGGAAACCCCACCCCGCCTGCCCCTGCCCCGCTCAGCGACGGATGCCTCAGCAAATGCAACTCCACCAACTCCTTTCCCAACTCGCTCAGCCTCTTGAACTTCCCCTTCCCCTCCTCCGACGCCGACGGCAGCGGAACTCTCGGAAAATCAACCTTCAAAAACTCCTCGTACCGCCTCCTGTAACTCGGCGAGTAAAGCACCGCGTAAATGTAGTAGAAAATCTCCTCCGCCGTCGGCTCCGTGCCCAGCGCTTCTTTTACCGCCTGCAAAAACTCTTTGCTCAGGTTCGGGACTCGTTCTGGCTCGGACGCTTCCTCGTCTGACAATTTTGCTCTCGGCTTGGCTGGGTAGAGGTAGAGTGGAAAAAGATAGCCAATTCCCTTGTTGCTAAGGGTGATTCGACTCTCAATTATTCCGTTTGTAACAAATGCGTGATTAAAAATACCTTCAGCAACCTGCCTAACTGTGACTAACCCTAAATTCTCCTGCCTCATGTGTCGCATCACTTTTCTTCGTGTTCGCCACACCACGGAATCGTGAAAATAAATCTCACGAATGTCAAAGGGTCGGTAAAGGATTTTCGTGAAATAATCTTCCCAATTCTGCACTTTACTCAGCTCGCTCCTCGCCTTCTTGACTCTCCACATGTAATTCTCTTTCAACTCAAACTCCCGCCGCACGCTCTCGTCCGAGACCGACAAATCCCTGAACCTCTCAATTCGCCTTTTTAAAGCCGCCCTCTCAAAATCAATTACGAATCTGTCCCTCGCGGTGACAACGCCCGTGCAGTTCACCGGAAAAATATCTGTAACCTTCCAAAACCGCTCGTACTCTTCCCGCCCCACCTCCTGCCGCGGCACGAAGAAATAAAACGGGCTGCTCGGCTTCAACTCCTCCCACTCAGTCGTCTCAAGCTCGTTCTCCCACAGCCACCTGTACTTCTCCTCACGTCGCCCCCACAAGTCAGCGTAAAACACCCTCGCAACTTGCTCTTTTTTCTTTTTTAAAGAACGGTTTTTCACGAACAAACTAATTGCCACGCCCTGCCGAATCTCAAAGACATTCTCGTCCTTACTCCCGTCCGGGCACTGCTCCTTCTTCAGCGAGTTACCGTGCAAATTCAAAACATAAATCCTGTCAAAACTCCGCATCAGCGACTGCCGCATCCCGCGAAAAGTCGGGTTGTCCAAGTAGCTGTGGTTCGTGAGGAACGCCAAAATCCCCTCGCCCGCCCTGTCAATCTTCCACTGCCCGAACCGAATAAACTTCACATAGTCGTCCTGAAGCCAGTGCTTTTTCTCTCCAAAATGTCTCCCGTCCACATATTTGTAGTCCTCGATCAACTCAGTTATCCAGTCTCCCTTGTTCTCCGAAACGCCCGAGTACGGAGGGTTCCCGAGCACCACCAAAATCTGCTCCTTCTCCTTCACCCGCTTCGCCGCCTGCCCCTCTGCGGTAAGTTCAGGAAGCAGCGGCACCTGCGCCGGCTCCTGCATCTCCAACGCGTTCGTCAGGTAAAACCGCACTCGCTCGCCCGCCTCGAGTTCGAGCCCCCACTTGTCCTTCAAATACATCGCAGCACGCAAATGCCCAACCACATAAGGAACGATGAGCAGTTCAAAAGCGAAGAAGTCGGACAAAATATGCCCCCTCAAGTTAGCAGAAACAAGTCCGTCCAAACGGTTCTCCGTCAACTCCGCAAACGCCCGTCCAATCGCACGAATCACAAATGTCAGCGTCCCTGCAGCGGGGTCGAGCAGTTTCACGCCGTACTCCGCAAGCCCCTGGTCTTTCCTGAACTCGCTCTTCAACAGCCCGTGAACCGAGCCAACGATGTAAGCAACCACCTCCGGCGGCGTGTAGAAAACCCCCAACCTCTTCTTCTCCGCCGGGTTGTACTCGCCTAAAAAGGTGTCGTAAAAATGAATTATCGGGTCTCTATCCGCAACCCCTGCTGTGTCCTCGGCTTCTGAAATCGCCCTGACGTCCGCCTTGTTCAGCACATTTATTGTGTCCTCGACAATCCAGCGCAGAGCCTCTGGCGTGTTCGGACCGCTGAAAATGTAAAACATCTTCCTGAGCAGAGCCACACTGCCGGGAATAAATTCCCACGCATTGCCCCGATTTATCTCTTTCACCTCCTCCTCCGCCCCTGCGATCATTTTCGCCGCAAATAACCCATAAGTAATCGTTTGTGCATACAAATCCACGAATTCTGCTTTCGTCAAACCCGCGATGAGTGAGTTCCGAAAAGCCTCATAAAAACTTGCGACCGGGATGAAATCCGGCTCCGCCTCCTTCTCCAACACCTCCTCCAAAACCGCTCTCGACAGCCTCGTCTTCTCTGCCAGCAGAGCCGCCAGTTCTGAGGCTGTCTTTACCGCAGGTGTTGAGAAGCTGTAAAATCTACTCAAAAATTCATAAAACAAATCCGCTCTCTCCTCCGCAGGAACAGCCTCTCTCAAACCCGCCAACTCTAAATCCGAGAACTTGCAAACCTCCACGCTCGCCACAAATTTACCGTTCCTGTAAAGCCAGAACTCTAGAAAGTTCGTCAAAATTAGGTTCGGCAGTGCTGCACGGTACCGTTGAATCTGCTCCGAGTTCTCGGCGGCTTGAAGGCTCGTACCCGGCGTCTTCGCTTCTACGTGCCCCACAATCTCTCCGCCGCCTCCACCACTCCCTCGGCGAACCAGAAAGTCAGGAATTCCCACCTCCGTCTTCTTCGGCAGAACAAGAACGCCAGCTCCCTCTCCCGCAGAGAAAGCAGACGAGCAACCTTCAAAGAGGTCTTTCAAGAGGTGGTAGAAGGTCTCTTCTCTGAAGTTTCCCGATGCGTAAATCTCGTGAATTTCGTTGAGGTAAGCGGTGAGAATCTTCTGCGGGTTGGCTTTGGCTTTGTCCAGGTTGGTCATTTTTCTGCTTCTGTTTCTACTTTTGCTTCTGCTTTTGCTTCTACTTTTGCTTCTGCTTTTGCTTCTGCTTTTGCTTTTGTACAACCTCAATTTTCTTACCCGCAACACTTTCTAAAGCCTCTAACAAAACCCTCTCTTTCTCGGCGACTTTCTCTTGCAGCGAAATTATGTGTCTTTTAGAGCGGTCGGTTCTTTCTTGCAATTGAGCGAGTTGCCCCTTGTCAGAAATAATTCCTCGCTCGACCTCCGTTCTATCTTTGAGCACCGTCAGGTTCGAAAGCGTGCTTTTGGTCTCTTCAATTCTCGATTCTAACCCCGCCCGTTTTTCCTTGATCGAGGCGAAGGAGAACTCGGTATTCTCGGTATTCGCATTTAACAGGTGTTTTATCCATTTCAGTGTCTCGTCTCGCTTTCGCTCCTTCAGGATAAAATCTCCCTCTTCAATGATTTTTTTCATTGCGAGTAAGAAATCGCGGACGCCGTCTTCGTCACCGAGCGCTCGAATTGGGGAGGACAAGATTGAAGCTAACGCTCTTCGCTCTTCAGGAGCGAGGGTGTGCCGCCCTGTCTCGTCCTGCTTCTTCAAGAGGGAGAGTGCTTTGTTAATCGGCGAGAACAATTCGCGGGCAGCGGATTCGAGTGCGTTCAATTCCTTTTCCGACGCAGCCAACTCGGTTTCGAGCTCTTTGAACCGCACCCATTCTTCCCTCTCCTCAATCGCACTCAATCTTTCCTCCTCCCTCAGGATTCTCTTTTCGAGCGCGGAACACTCTTCTTCTTGACCGCGGACTTTCTCCTTCTCCTTCTCTACCCCTGATTTCAGATTTTTTATCTCTCGCACTATTTCTGGCACACGCTCTAAATTCATAATCCGGCTCTCTTTTCCCTTAATCGGTGCGATAAGTTGGTTAAGAAGGGCGTTCAGTCGCTTGAGGTCTGCGAGAACTTCCTTGATCTCGTCGGGAAATAGCGAGCGGACATAGTAGAGGTTCTTCGATGATTTTGACTTGCCAAAAGCAAAAGCGAATTCTATGATGCTGGGGGTGGTTACTCTGTAAAAGGATAAAACCGTTTTATAATCGGTTTGAGTCGGAATTAACATCTTTTCAGTCACCGAGTAAAGATGTTTTACCATCTTGTCACGGCTGGGCAACCCTATTTTTGCGATAGGAGCGGGGACATCTTCAATTGGTTCGGCGTCCTGAAGCTCGGAGATGTTTTGCTTTAGCCTCTCTCGTGTCTTTCGTATCTCTTCATATAATTGCTCTGCATTTGCACTCAGACCGCGAAATAACGATTTCGACGCAATCTCCAGCCAAATATCTATTTCATCAAAGGCGACCGCAGACGGTATTTCTTCCTTGCCCAAAATTCTATCCAACCACTTCATTTTTATTTTATCGGGGACTCCGAGAAGATCGCCACTTTATAGTAGGGGAGTTAAACCTTTCTGTTCAGATTAGAGTAGTGCGAAAAGTATTATTTTTTTTGTTTTTTTTTTTAGTTTTGTTTTTGTTAGAGAAAGAATGAAAGGGACCGATTTTTTGCGGCGTCTCGGGCTGCTTACCTTTAAGAAGTTCTTCAATCGTAAAGATTTGCAGCTTTAGATATTTATTTCCGAAGGAATCGAGATAAAAGCCAACCTCTGCTGCTTCTTCTTTCATCGGGGCTGTTGCTGTCTTTAGCGTCAAGAAGAAGCCCATCTCAGCCTTCTCTCGCTCTACAACCCTAATAAGTTCGCGGATTTGGCTTACACCGACCTTACCGCTCTTAACAGAGACGACCGCCTTCTTCGTCTCGCCAGCGTCGTTAAAGAAGAGAAAGCCGTCAATTCCAGTGTCAGCACCCTTCTTCTTATCGCCGAACGGTCTGGCTCCAATGAGTGAGAGTGCCCACCATTGAAATTGGTAGCGGTTCTCTTTTGCTAACGCTTCGGCACCTGCTAAATCTACTGGCTCGCCAACGACCGAAAACGCAATATCAGGGAAGTTGGTCTTTAACCGCCATTTCATTAACGATATTGCAAGGTGCGTGATGTCAATGCCAATCCAGTTTCTTTTTAGCCTGTGTGCAGCAACGACCGCAGTGCCACAGCCACAGAACGGGTCTAAAACCGTGTCGCCTTCTTTTGATGATGCTTTTATTATCCGCTCTAACAATGCCTCTGGCTTCTGTGTGCGGTAGCCAACACGCTCCTTGGCCATTGGAGCAAGTATTCCAATCTCCCAAACATCAGAGAGCGGTGGTCCAAGAGTCTCCTCCTCAAGCCGCCCGGGTTTGCGGTGCCCAGACGAGAAATCGGCAACTTGCTTTTTTGTTCCGAATGTTTTTAAGGTTGACTCTGCTAATTGCTCGTATCCGTAAAGGGTGCAAAAAGTGTGCTCCACCGACTTTGAATAGAAGAGAATTACATCGTGCATTTTTTGAAATCTCTTAGACTTTGCGGGCCATCTTCGATAACGCCAGATTATTTCGTTCTGAAAATTCTCCTTACCGAAGACCGCGTCCAAAACAATCCTCAAATAATGGCTCGCTGTAGGGTCACAGTGCAGGTAAAGAGAGCCAGTCGACTTCAAAACTCGCTTCAACTCCAGCAGCCGAATGCACATCATCGTGAGGTAAGCCATCATATCGCTCCTCGGAAAAACCTCTCTCAATGCACGCATCAAAAGGACGACAGTAGCAGGAGCGGTATTTACAATCTCTTGGAACGCCCGCTCGCTCTCGCTTGTCCAGTGCCAAGTGTCCTCAAAGGCGGTAATTTGTGCTGCCGACTGCTCGCCACTCTGCTCTTTAAAAAGGATGTTGTAACTGGCGTTGGAGTTGAACGGAGGGTCAAGATAAATCAAATCTACCGACTCGTCAGGAATGTATTTCCGAAGAATCGTTAAGTTGTCGCCGTAGTATAAGGTGTTTAACTCCATTTTATTTACTCTTTCTCCTGCATCAACCGCCTCACCTTTTCCAACTCGCTCTCGCCAGTCCCGCCTGTCTGCCCCAAGACCCACATTAACTTCACCAAAGCCGTCTCCGGCAGCAAGTCCCCGCCCTCAATCACGCCAGCACGAAGCAAGTCCCGACCGGTGTCGTACACGCGGTCGCAAATCCGCCCGTGCAAGCACTGCGAAGTCATCACAACGGGAACGCCCCGTTTTACCGCTCTCGCAACGCTTGGGATCCAGTCCGCCGAGACGTGCCCCAAACCCGTCCCCTCCAAGACGACTCCCTTGTAGCCCTGCTCCACGAAAAAATCCAGCACCGCAGGGTCAGCGCCGGGGTAGAACTTCACGAGCCCGCACCTCGCCTCAAACTTGTCTCTCAGCTCTAATTCCTGCTCGCCTCGCTTCCTGTTTCTGGAACCCGAGAAGAGTTCAACCTTCGTGCTTCCGACATCGTTGGGGTCGTAAAGCACCCTCCCAATCGGAGTCTCGTTCACCGAGCGGAAAGCGTCGCGTGCAGAGGTGTGCATTTTCCTCACCCTCGTGCCGCGGTGGACGAGGCAGAAGTCGTCGGAGGTGCTGCCGTGCATCACGACCACAACCTCCGCGAGGTCGCTGCACGCCGCAACCTTCGCTGCACAAATCGCGTTCATCGCAGCGTCGCTCGACGGGCGGTCGGAACTTCGCTGCGAGCCCACGAGAACCACAGGCACAGGCGTCTGCAGCATAAAAGAGAGTGCAGCCGCGGTGTAGCCCAGCGTGTCCGTGCCGTGCGTTACAACCACGCCCTCTGCACCGTTTTTTATCTCGTTGAAGACCTCTCTTGCGAGCCTCTGCCAGTACTCGGCACGCATATTTTCGCTGAGCAGGCTGTAAACTACTCTCCCTCGGATGTTTGCGATTTCGCCTAACTCCGGAACTGCCTCGAGAATGTCTTCGGTCGAGAACTGCGGAGAGACCGCACCGGTTCGGTAGTCCACTTTAGAGGCGATTGTGCCGCCGGTGGAAAGGAAGGAAAGAGAGGGCAAACCGTCTTTTAATTCTCGCACTTGCTTTTCCTTTTTTTCCCCCTCTTTTAACGCCTCTGCCCTGCTCACGACCTTGCTCACAACCTCAACCTCAACCTCGGTCTCCGCGTCCGCATCTTCCAGCCGCACGCCAATGTTGTAGCCGCTCTCCAGTTTTATTACAATTTTTTCTCCTCTCTCGCTGCTCGCACCGGTCGGCATTACAACGCCCTCGTAAGTGACGACGCCCTCGCCTTCTCCTTCCCCACCGCTGCACTCCCTCCTCTTCCTTACCCTCACGCGGTCGCCTCCCCCAAACTCGAGTTTTTGCATCAAAGAATAATTCAAAGAAAAAGATAAAAAGCATTTACAAACCGAACCGAAATGACTTACGAGAAGTTCAGGAGGGAGGTGAAGCGGGTCTTGGAGGCGACGGCGGTGCCGCTCACTTGGAATCAAATAAAAGCACGCTCAACCACCCTAAAGCAGAAAGCCCCGTACCACGTCTTCGTCCAGAAGTTGCAGGGCGACATCGGATTGGTGCGGCTAAAGCCAAAGACCGCACGCGGCGAGAGGAGGACGAGGACGGTCTGGGCGTTGCGGCGGTGGTTTGAGGACGGCAGGTTTAGGGAACTCCTGCCCGAGAAGGTTCGCCTCACGATTTTGTCTTCCAAAAAAGACCACGCAATCGCGGCGAACGAGCACTGGGAATTGAAGCGGATTTTTCCGCTCCCCGCCGGTTCCGACGGATTAAAACCGTGGGACGTGGTAGAGGCGGAAGTAGAGGCGTTCTTTCCTGAAATGGACAGAAGACCGGAGAGCATAAAAATACGAGGGGACGGGCTGGGGCTGAGGCTCTTGCAGAGGATTGAGGACGGAGAGGAGCGGTTGCGGGTTGCTGAGAAGGTTGCGGAGACTGGAGAGTTCCTGCACACTGACGCTTGGCGAGGGAAGACGCTAGGCGTGACGAAGCCGAGATTCAGGTGCTTTTACTTCTACGACAGCAGGTGCCAGTTCTTCTGCGACCAGAGCGTCTGCGTGGGGCACGACTTGGAAGTGGAAGCGGGAGGAGAGGGAGGAGGGAAGGGAGAAGGAGGAGAAGAGGGGGAAGGAGGAGAAGAGGGGGAAGGAGGAGAAAAGGGGGAAGGAGGAGAAAAGGGGGAAGAAGCTGGAGAGAGAGGAGAAGGGGACAGAGAGAGCGTAGAAATAAAGGGCGACAAGGTCTTCTTCGTCTTGGAGGCGGTAGAGCGAAAAGGGGGAGAGTTTGTGTGGGAAAAGGAGAGGGTGGAGTGGCGCATAAAATCGGTGATTTCGCTGACCGACCCGAGACAGCAGAGGTTGTTCCTAAATTAGCCCGAGCATTTTCAATAAAATCGGAATCAAAGCAGCCATCGTCGTCGCCCACATTCCAAGAATCAACGCCACTGTCCACCTGAAGTTGGTCTCGATTTTTGCGTTGGTTGTCTCGTTTTACTCAGAGTTTATTTTAGCGAGAGCCTTCGCACAAACTCCAAACTCTCTCTGCCCTCCTCCAGCCCGTACAACTCAAACACCACCAAGCCCTCGTACCCGCAGCAGTCTTCAACCCCTCCCCTAACCCACTCAAACACCTTCTTCCAGTCAAGGTTCCCCCTACCGAGCGGCAAATGCAGGTCCTCTGCTCCGAAGTTGTCGCTCGCGTGCAGGTGAATTATTTCTGTCCTCAACGCAAAGAACTCGTCCAGCGTCTTCGTCGTGTTCGCGTGCCCGACATCGAGGCAGATTCCAAGATTCTCCGCAGCGTCCGAGTTCGCATTCTCTCTCACGCCACGCACTATTTTCACGAGTTCGTCGGGAAACCTACCCATCAGCATATTCGCAGAGGTTAGGTTCTCGACTGCGACTCGCAGCCCGCGGTCAGCCGCGAATTCGCAGACCTCTGTCAGACCTGCGATCGCCTTCTGAAATGCTTTCTCAGGCGTCTGAACGGAGAGCGGCGAGAAGAAGCCGGGGTGCACGACGCAAATGTCGTCGATGAACTCGTAGGCGTTCTCGATGCTCTCTTTTAACTGCCGAACGCACTCTGCCCAAATCCTTTCGTTCACGCTCGCGATGTTAATGTCCGAGAGAGGAGTGTGCAAAGAGAGAAAGAGGTTCGTTGTCTCGTGGATTTCCCGCACCCGCTCTCTAAATTCGCCTCCGTTTTTCCCCTTCTCCAGTTTCTGCAGCCCCTCGCCCACGATTTCCCAACCCTGAAAACCCGCGTCCTCCAGCTTGTAAATCCAGTTCACAGGGTCGCTCGTCGCGTTTACCGAGGAGAAACTTATCTTCGCTTTCATTTTTTATGCTGTTAAAACCCTTGCACCCTCCTTTTTAGCGGTGGCATCCCAGTCCCCGTTTCTCTTTATGTTTTATTTTCTTAACGATAAAAATTATGCGAGATGAAAAAAACAAAGTGAAAAAAACAAAGTCTTGGGAAGTCGCGGTAGTCGCCGCACTCACCGCCCTCTTCGTAGTTCTCGCGTGCGTTAACCTCGGCTCTCTTGAGTTGCCCTCCTCCTGCTGGCAACCGCAGTCGTCTTCAGGCGAGGAGGAAGTAGTTCTTGATTTTGGCAGTGTTCAGGAGGTGAAAGAAATTTACATCTTCTTGGCTGACGAGAGGCGGACGAAGTTTGAGTGCTACGAGAGTAGCGGGAGGCGGGTTCTGTCCTACGACAACGACCCTGCAAAGAATGTGCATTTCTGCTCGTGGGACCGGCAAGAGTTGAGTGGCGGAGGTTTGGAGAACACAAGCACGAGGTCTTTGAGGCTCGTCTTTGACGCTGCGGTCTCGGACGGGAAAGTGGGCGAGATTTTGGTGGTCTCTGCGGAGGGTAAGAAAATAGCGGTGAGCGGTGGCGAAGGTGCTGCGAAATTGGTTGACGAGCAGGAGCTCGTGGAACTGCCGGTTACGCAGAAGGACGGGGCTTACTTTGACGAGATGTATTTTGTGCGGACGGCGAGGCAGCACTTGAACCTTGAGGAGCCGTACGAGTGGACGCACCCGCCGCTTGGAAAGCTCGCGATTGCGGGCGGGATTTTGCTCTTCGGGTTCAACCCGTTTGGCTGGCGGATTTTAGGCGTTCTCGCCGCTGCTGCGATGATTCCGATAATTTTCCTGCTCGGCAGGCGACTGTTTAAGAGCTCGGCAGCAGGCGTCGCCGCCGCCTTCCTACTGACCTTCGATTTTATGCACTTCTCGTTGGCGCGGCTCGCGACTGGCGAGACCTACCTCGCCCTCTTCTCGCTCTTGATGTTTTTCTTTGCCTTCGACTACTTCGCCTCCTCCACCAAGCGAACGGACGAGCGAACGGACGAGCGAACGGACGAGCGAACGGACGAGCGAGCGAGCGAACGGACGAGCAGAAGCCTTTTTCTCAGCCTCCTCTTCTTTGGGCTCGGCTTCGCTGTAAAGTGGACTGCGGTCTTCGGCTTGGCAGCGGTTCTGGTTCTTTGGTTGGTCTGCAATTTTAAGGAACGGCGTCCAATTCTCAAGGACTGCAAGGTGGTAGTGGCGGGCTTGCTCGTCTCTGCTGCGATTTACATCGCGACTTACCTGCCTTACATCTTTTCGGGTGCAGAGGGAGGGCACGGAGGAGGGCACGGGCTTGCGGATGTTTTTGACCTCCAACTGCGAATGTTCGGCTACCACGCGGGAATTGAAGCCACGCACCCCTTCTCTTCGCCGTGGTGGTCGTGGCCGCTTCTCCTCAAGCCGCTTTGGGTCTACTCTAACAACTTGGGCGGTGGAACGGTCTCGACGACGGTTTTGATGGGAAACCCTGCGATTTGGTGGTGCGGGACGGTCGCGTTGGTTTCTCTCGCGGTGCGGTTTGTGGCGGGAAAGTTGTGGAGAAAAGGAAAGGAGGGTGGAGAGGTCTTTGTTGCCCTTTTCATTCTCGTTCCGTTTCTGCTGCAGTGGCTTCCTTACGCACTCATCACGAGAATCCTCTTCATTTACCACTTCGTTCCAAATGTCCCGTTTCTGATTCTCGGGCTGACTTACTGGCTAAACATCGGTTTAGAAAAGGACGCAAAGAGGAATAAAATCATCGTCGTTTCTTTTCTTGTTTTGGTCGCGGCTCTCTTCTTCCTCTTCTACCCCGCAATCTCGGGCTACCCCGTCGCGTTCGAGTTCAAGGAGTGTCTGCGGTGGCTGAAGGGGTGGACGTTTTAGAAATTCCCTTTAGAAACCCGCTCAAACACCCGCCGAACTGCAACGACCGCTTTAGAATCCTCGGGCAGTTCAATCGTCGGCTTGCCCACCAAGTCGTACGCCCGCACCTGCTCGTCCTCTGGAACCGTGCCCACGAGCGTAAGCCCGCTCTCCTTCACCTGCCCGAGCAGCGAATTCCAGACCACCTCGTCCGCTCTGACCTCCTCTGTAACCTTGTTCAGCACCAGAAAAATCTGCTGAAAATTTATCTGCAACTGCTTGGCGAGCCGTTTTATCGAGGACGCAGTCTCCAGCCCCCGTTTCGTGGGGTCGCTGACCACGAGCATCGTGTCCACGTCCCGTGTCGTCCTGCGGCTGAGATGCTCCAACCCAGCTTCGCAGTCAATCAGAATCGTGTCGAAGCGAGAGGAGAGCTTGTCGATAAAATGCCGTAAAATGTCGTTTACCAGGCAGTAGCAGCCAGGACCCTCAGAACGCCCCATCACAAGAACCGAGAAGCGAGGCGTCTTCGCCAGCACCTCCTCTATTTTGTACTCAACCAGCAGGTCAGTCGGCATTTCCTCCGAGAAAAAAACCTGCGACGGAGACGCAATTTCCTCACGCAGGTCTCCGATTGTCTTATTTATTTTTACACCCAACACACTCGGAAGGCACGACGCAGGATCGGCGTCAATCGCAAGCACCTTTCCTACTCCCTCGCCTGCGGTCAAGAATTTCAGTAGCAGCGAGGCGATTACGGTCTTTCCTGTCCCGCCTTTTCCTGCTACTGCGATGATTCCCGCCCTCTGCTTTTGCCCTTGTTTTTGGTTCATTCTTCGAGATTGTTCGGTAAAATTGGTTTCTTGAATAAAGACTTACCTCTAACCCTAAAGAATGCAAAAAGGTTACATTTTGTCGTTAGAATCGGACGCGTGGCTCTTTCACGCCGACCTGCTCGTAGACAAGGCGCACGTGGTGATGTTAGAGGAGCGAGGGATAATCAGCAGCGAGGACGCGGCGGCGATTCTGAACGGCTTGACAAAAATAGCGGCGCGGGGGAGGGAGTTTGTTGAACGCGAACTGCCTGCTTACGAGGACGTGCACACTGCAGTAGAATCGGTTTTGATAAGGGAAATCGGTGAGGAGGTGGGCGGAAGAATGCACACCGGGCGGTCGAGGAACGACGAGGTTGCGACTTGCATTCGAATCGCGGTTCGGGACGAGTTGTTGGGACTCGCAGAGGAGGTTAACAAGTTGAGAAGGGCGTTACTAAAGAGGGCGGGGGAGAATGTTGAGACCGTGCTGCCGGGCTACACGCACCTTCAGCACGCACAACCGACCACTCTCGCACACCACCTCCTTGCACACGCGGACGCGTTTGCTCGTGATTTCGCACGGCTTGAGGATGCGTACGGGCGAGTGAATGCGTGCCCGTTGGGTGCGGCGGCGTTTGCTTCTACTGGGTTTCCGATTGACCGCGAGCGGACGGCGGAACTGCTTGGGTTTGACGCGGTGCTTGAGAATTCGATGGACGCGGTCTCAACGCGGGATTTCGTCGTCGAGACGGTCTCGTGCTACGCCAACTTGGGGACGAACTTGAGCAGGCTTGCGGAGGAGGTAATTTTGTGGAGCAGTGCGGAGTTCGGGTTCGTTCGTCTTCCCGCGGACTACGCGACAGGGAGTTCAATAATGCCACAGAAACGAAACCCCGACTACGCCGAACTCGTGCGGGCGAGGGCAGGCACGGTCTTCGGGTGCTTGGTCGCGGTTCTCTCGATTTGCAAGGCTCTGCCCTACGCTTACAACCGCGACTTGCAGGAGGTTACACCGCACTTGTTGAGAGCCGCTAAAACGACCGCAGCGTCGGTGGCAGTGGTGCGGGGGGTTGTGGCGGGGCAGGAATTCAGGGAGGAGAAAATGCGGAGACAGGCGGAGGTTGACTTCACTACCGCGACCGAGCTGGCTGACACTCTTGTCCGCGAGACTGGGGTGCCTTTTAGAACCGCACACAAAATCGTGGCTTCGCTGGCTTCTGCAGAGCGGGGAAGACCAAGTCTTCGTAAAATCGACGAGTTCGCTACCTGCGTCGCAGGGAAGAGGCTTAGCGAGCTTGGGTTGACCGAGGAGAAAGTGAAAGAGGCGTTGGAGATTGCGTCAAACATTGAGAAGCGGGAGGTGAAAGGCGGTCCGGCGAAGAAGGAGGTTCTGAGAATGCTGCAAGCGAGAAGGTCGGATTTGGAGGTGGACGAGCGGTCGCGAGTGGCGAAGGAGGTGAAGGTAAAAAGGCGGTTGGAGGAGTTAGAGAGAGAGGTTGAGAAGAAGAGAATCATGCCGTGAGATTGAGGATAATTTTAAGAAGCAGGAGGTCTTCGGAAACTCGGGCGGCTGCAAACCTATTTAGGTGAACTCCTCGCAGCAAGCCCCGCAACTAATTCCAACTTCTCCTTTGCCTCCGAATCTGCGAGCCCTGCAACGCTCTTCCTCGCAGCAGTCAAGAAGTCGTGAGAGAGCCGGATTGCGTAGTCAACCGAGCCGGTGTTTAAGAAAATCTCTCTGACCCTCTCAATCTCTAACTCTGCCTCAGAGTCGGAGAGAAAGTTAGAACCGCTCGAAAAAATCTCTCGCAAATAGGCTTTTTCAGAGGGCTTTGAGTGGTTCAGTGCGTGAACGAGAAGGAGGGTTCGTTCGCGGTTTTTGATGTCCAACCCGCTCGGCTTTCCGGTCTTCGCAGGGTCGCCGCAGAGGTCTAAAAGGTCGTCTTGAATCTGAAATGCAACGCCCAAATTTCTGCCGTAGTCGCGGAGACTCTCGACTTCTGCCTCGCTCCCGCCGCCGAGAATTGCTCCCGCGGTCGTGCTTGCGACGAAAGTAGAGGCGGTCTTCAACCCCGCCACCTCGAGGTAGGTCTGCTCTGTAACTTCTTCGGGGTTCTTCAACCGCAGCGAGAACTCCAAGTACTGCCCCCTCGCCACATCGGAAATTGCAGACCCGACCAAGCCAACGACCGCCGGCACTCCGCACCTCGCCAGCATTTCGCACGAGAGCCCGAGCAGGAAATCGCCGATTACAATCGCCTGCTTCTCGCCGTATTTAGCGGGGCTCGAGGGGTTCTTCCTGCGTACGCTGTTCTCGTCAATTATGTCGTCGTGAACCAGAGAAGCGTTGTGCAGGAGCTCAATCGCTACGGCAGTCGTCAACGCCTTCTCTCGTTTCTCTCGTGAGCCAGCACCTCCAGCGCCGCGGACGCCAACAGCCTCCGCCGAAAGAAGGCAGAGAACAGGGCGAAGTCTCTTACCGCCCACCTCTCGCAGATAATTCAGCACCTCGTGTAAAATCTTGTTTGTGCGTCCCTCGTGCATTTCTGCTCCAAGAATCTCGGAGAGCCTGCGGTTGAAGTAGCCCACCTCCTCTTGAAACTGCTGCTCTTCTTTCATCCGATTCTACAATTTATAATTCAAAGCGTCTTATAAAAAGAGACGCTTTACCGCCTTTCCTCTCCGCTTTGGGACTACCTCCAGCTCCGCACCCTCAAATTTCGCCCTCAACTCCCTGCCCTCCTGCAAGTAGTCGAGAAACAATGCTAGGGCTGCCACCTCCGAGTGCGGCTGGTTTGAGACTGCGACGTTCCAGTCCGCTGCTTCGAAGACCTCGTACGGCACTTTCTCTGCACCCACTACGACCAGCACTCGAGCCTCTTCCTGCACACTCTCCCGCCCCTCCTCTCGCACCCCCTCTTGCACCTCCTCTTGCACCTCCTCTCGCACTCCTTCTCGCACCCCTTCTCGCACCCCTTCTCGTACCTCGCAAATCACATCAGGAAGGTTCTCGCCGTACATCGTGAGGTGGCAGACTTTTCCGCCCTTCTGCTTCCACGCCCTCAGCTCTGCACGCCACTTCACACCGCTCTGCACAAAGAAGTCGCCGCCCCAGCGCTTAGTTACTTCTCGGACACTTCTCTCTACGCCCTTGTCGTTAGCAGCGAGCAGCATTCCCCTCGCACCCAACGCACGCCCGACTAATCCAAGATGCGTTGTTGTTCGCTTGTCCCTCTCTGGGCGGTGCCCTAACCTCAAAATCACTATTTCCATTCACTATTTCCATCCTCACTGAACCATTTACATTTATAAAAAATGCTAAAATAAACGAAGCAAAAAACGAGGGAAAAATGAGTTGGGCTGTTTGGGTAACAGGCTTGCCGGGCAGCGGCAAGACCGCAATTGCAAAGCGGGTTAGAGGTGTCCTGAAAGACCTGAAAGAGCGGGGCGTGGCTGACGCGGAGTTGCCGAAGGTGCTTGAGCTCGACGAGGTGCGGAAATTCGTTACGCCAAAACCCTCTTATTCGGAGGCGGAGCGGGAGGTTGTGTACGCGTCGCTGGTTTTTATGGCGAGGCTTCTGGTGGAGGAGTGCGGGAGGTCGGTTTTAATCGACGCCACTGCAAACCGACGGCGGTACCGGGAGAGAGCCCGCGAGAGCATTCCGAATTTCGCAGAGGTCTTCGTGCAGTGCCCTTTAGAGAAGTGCGTTGAACGAGAGCGGAGAAGAAAGGCAAAGCACTCTCCCGCGGGCATCTACGCGAAGGGGCGAGAAAAGGGGGCGACGGTGCCGGGCGTGAATGTGCCGTACGAGGAGCCGCTGAACCCCGAGGTCGTGGTGAACAGCGGTGAGTTGAGCGTGCAGGAGTGCGCGGATTATGTAGTAGAATTTATCCTAAAAAATTTTAGTCAAGTTTATAACAACACAATAAATATTTATAAACACAGGAGTTAAAAGATAAAAGAGCCGTATAAAAGAGTCGTATAAAAAATGGAAAAAAGAGGGAGAAGAGGAATTGGGAAAGTAGCCGTCTTTGCGTGCTTGTTTTTATTTTTTTTATTTTTATGCACGCCCGCGGCTTTAGCGAACTACAACTTCGACGGAGTTCCAGTGGAGACAGCGACGAGTGGCACCGTTAACGGCGGTGTCTTTATTGACTACGAACCGTGGGCAGGGACGACAACGCTGACCGGTGATTTTGAAGTGCCGAGAGGGGAAGTGAAGTGGGCTCGGTTGTACACGGGCATTTGGGGCGGAACCGAAAAGTACGAAGGTTGGGTAAATGTGACCTTCAACGGGGTTTGCGACGGCGACGCTGGGCTTGGTCCGATTCACTTGCAAGGGGAAAATGACGCAAACCCAAATGTGTGGTGCAGCACGCACGGGAAATATTGGATTTGGTACAATGTGACTGACTTGGTGAACGCAGGGGCAGTGAACACCGCGAGCACGACAAAAATTAACGCAACCGTTGGCGGGTTCGACGGCAGGGTCTACGGGCTCGTGCTGGTCGTGGTCTACGAGGGCGGCGACAACCCCAAAGAGATTCAGTACTGGGTAAACGACGGCTGCGACGCCTTACACTCTTTTGCGTGGCCGCACCCTGCTCACGACACAGGGACAACGGATTTCGACGGTTCTGTGAACGCGGAGAAGGTGAGTAGTGCAAATCTCACAGTGGTGTTCCTAACCGCTTACGAGCCGGTTTGTGACCGCTGTCTGAAGTTCAACGGGCACGAGTTGGACACGACCGAAGTGGACAGCAACAACTTTGAGTTGAAGTCCTGGAGTGTAACAGGTTACGTGGCAGCAGCGGGGAACAACGCCTGGTACAGTCGGGGCGAGGACTCGTACGTTAATGTGGCGAACGCGGTCTTGGTCTTAGAGAACGAGGAGGAAGAAGAAGAAGAACCAACGGTCCGGGTTTCAACGGACAAACCCGAGTACAGCCCCGGCGATGTGATGAATGTCAGCCTGGAGATTTGCAATCCGACCGAGGAGGTGGAGACATTCGAGTGGTATTTCGGCGTCCCGCAGTTGGGGATTTGGGCAACTCTAACCAGCACACAGCTACCCGCCGAGTTTGACGAGACTTTTACAGTTCCGATTTCAGTAGGTGAGTGGGGTGCAACGCCGTTCGGAATCGTGCAGTACGTGCAACTGCTGGACCCGGAGAGCGGCGAAATCTTGGACCAGGATGTCTGTCTTGCAAAATACAACCCAACTGCTGCTGCCTACGAGGAGGAAAAAGCGACGACGACACAGGACAGGAGACAGGAAATAGGAGAAGAAATAAAGAGAGAAGTGGGGAAAGTAGAGTTGCGTTAGTTCGCGACTCAAAACCCCTTTTTTATGAGACAAGATAAAATGGAAATAAAAAAAATGCGGACGGTAGTGTTCTTTGGGTGCTTGCTTCTGCTCTTCTGTTTGAGCACGCTTGCACCTGCTTTAGCGGAAGAGGTCAGGCAGCCAGACCTTGCGATTACCGCTGTTACACCCTTCCATTTCTGGTCGGAAAAATATGATCTGCCCGCAGGAGACCCTTGGTTCAATCTTACGAATTATGTAAAAGTTACCGTGGCGAATAACGGGGAAAATAAAACTAACAGAAGCTTTGTAGTGACCTTGTGCGCAAATGACGACGAAATAGGAAGCGAAAGAGTGGAAGAACTGTTAAACCCAGAAGAGAGCACAGATGTGAGATTCGAGTGGGTGCCAAAAGGAGAAGAAGAAGACCCTTTGAGCTGGACTGACACTGCTGAAGGGGCCATTTGCACCTACACAGACACCAGTGTTGAGTACACGCTAAAGGCGAAGGTGGTCGCTGATGAAGACGGAGAAGTGCTGGCGGAAAATGAAACGAAGCAAAAAGTCGTTTGGAACGGCTACAGTGCTGACGAGCCGTTGGAGAATTTAGTGCACGGCGAGGTAGAAGGCGGCATAATTTACAGCACTGGAGACGGTGAATACAGGAGTTACGAGGACGGAGACAGTGGCACTGACGACACCTACTACGACATTAATTACGATTTAGAGATTCCTGGAACTGGGACAGGGAGCACGAAGCTGGCAAGATTGTACATTTACTACACTTGGGCAAAGCCCTCGTACAAAGCACCGAAAATGAGCGTTAGACTGGAGACGCCTTCAGGCAACAGCTATGATCTGAAGATGGAAAGGAGCTACAACGACATAAAAGGAGATTTGGGAGGGGATAGATACGCATGGGGCACTTACGCGTACGATATTAAAGAGTATGTGAAAGAAAGCGGGAAATACAGAGTGAGTGTGAAAAACCTGAACTACGAAGGCAGTGATTCGGAGTTTGCAGACAAGTATTCTTTTGCACCGCCAGCTATTCTTGTCGTTTATGAGGACACAGCAGCGCCGAAACGAGAATATTGGATAAACGAAGGTGCTGACTTACTAATGAGTAAGGGTGGTGATGAGGAGAGTCCCAGACCCTGCGGTTTCCTTTCTTTAGAAGAATGCAAAAACACCGCAACATTTTTGGGAGACGTAGATTTGAGCGAGGTAAAAGAAGCGGTGCTTGGCGTTGTCTCTGCCTGGGGTGGTAACCCAGTAGACGTCTGGCACAGCTATTTGTACTTCAATGACGAGGAGTTAGGAATGGATGTGTACGACGGTTACAGTGGTTCGTGTAGCAAGGAAATGGGTGGCGTTTTAATGCATGTAGGCTCCGATTACGCTCAACTTGGGATAGAGCTGACTGATGTAAAAGACGACCTTGAAAGTGAAAATAACGAAGTAATTCAAGGCGACGACGGGGACAACATGATGCCCACGAATGCATTCTTGCTAATAACTTGTGAAAACGGCGACGACAACGAACCCACACAAAACCCCCCAAACATAACCGCCTGGAACCCCATTGAGTCCGTTGTGAACAGCACAGAGGACGAACTACGAACCTTCGACATCTCTGTAAACCAAACCGTAGAAATTAGCTGGCAATTAAACGGCACACAGGTGCAGACAAACGAGAGCGTAACAGAAGCAGAAGTAGCCACCTACACGAACACGAGTGCAGTTGCAGGGATTTGGAATGTCTCGGCAGTCGCAACAAACACCGAGACTGGCTTGTCGGCTCGGCACACTTGGCTCTGGAATGTGACGCCTGTGCTTAATGCGACGCCTACTCCTACTCCAAACCCCTCTCCTACACCCACAGCAAATTTAACTCCAACATCAACACCCTCCTCCGCTACTCCCACACCGCTGACCCCAAGTTTAACACCACCAACTCCAACGCCAACCTCCGTGCCCAAGGTCACACCTACACCTGCTCTAACTCCAACCCCTACTACAACGCCTGTTCCTGGATTTGAACTTCCGATCACGTTGTGCGGAGTGTTGCTTGCAGCGGCAGTGGTGCGTGTGCGTCAAGTAAGGAAGAAGAAAAAATGAAAAGAAGTAGAGGGAAGAAGAGAGAGGGAATGTTGGTGATTTTGGTGATTTTTGCTGCAGCACTCCTCTGTGCAACCGCCAACGCCGAGACAACCAAGCCCGCAGTCACACGCACTACGGTCACACGCACTACCAACACCACGACTCCTGCTCCAGGCTCAACATTTGAGGTGACGCTGAACTTAACAGGGACAGGTCTGCAAATCGGCGGAGTCGTAGAAACGATTCCTGACGGCTTTGCGTTCGTCCGCACCACGCACCCCGAAAATCAAACCTACACCGCGGGTCAAAAAGTCGTCTTTGGGGTCGTCAACGAGACAGTGATAAAATATGAAGTCCAAGCACCGTCGTCAGAAGGCGCGGGCGCGACAACTGGAATCTTCAACGGAGAGTGGTACAACGCCTTGACCAAAGCAAAGGGAGAAATCGGAAGCACGAGCGTTTCTGTGCGGGCTGGTCTTGGTGCTGCGGAAACGCCCACACCAACATCTACGCCTGCACTCTCGCCTCCTGCTTTAGTGCCCGGGTTCGAGGCGGTGTTTGCGGTTACAGGATTGTTTACAGTGGCTGCTGTCCGTTTAGTCTTTGTTCAACTAAAGAAGAAGGGAGGTGAGGCGAGAGGGCGTGAGTAAGTTTAAGTTGTTTCTTTGGCTGCTGTCTGCGTTGGTCTTCTTTTCCTCCGTGAGCACGGCTTCAGCGGACGAAGTGGACGACCTGCTAAACAAGTGCGGAATCGCTCCTGACCCGAAGCCGTCTGTGATGGTTTACGACTACGAGCTCAGCCCGGAGACGCTGATGCCCGGCGATCTGGGCGTGCTTACGGTAACGCTCAAGAATATGCAGGAGGAGCCGATTGAGAAGGATGTGGACATAAAAGAAGAAGTAGTAGCGGACTACACAACCGTAGAAAAGACAACAACAACGAAAAAGACAACAACAAAGGAAAACACAACAAAAGAGAAAGGGACAACCACAGAGGAAGAAACAACAAATACAATAAAGGAGAAAGTTGAACCTAAAATGCGAACCATTGACATTGACGCCGAGACGATGTTCACGATGGACGCTTTCGTAAAAGAAGCCTACATTCTCGAGAACAACGACTTTAAAGTCTACAACAAATATCTCTCGGCTGGCGTAGTCGGACCCGACGAGAAAATTGACTTCGCGTTCAAGATAAAAGCCCCTGCTGAAGAGGGGATTTTTATGCTGAAGTTCGTTGCAGACATTGAGGACACAGAAGGGAAGAACAGCAAAGGGATTCGCTATTTTATCCCTGTTACTGTTGCAGGCACGCTGAAAATAATGCCTCTCGAAGTCTCGCAGAACGAGGTCAGGTTGCAAGTTGTAAACGAGGGGCTGTCTGACGCTGACTGCGTTTTTGCGACGGCAAGCGACGGCGGGCTGGAATTCGAGCAGGAAGAAATCTACCTCGGCAGGATAAAATCTGGCGAGTCTGCTGTCGCTGTGTTTAAGGTCTGTGAAGCCGAAGAAGGCGAGAACAGTGCAGTTGCAGTTTTCAAGGCGACTTACAAGAACGGCGTAAACGAGCACGAGTCCAACCAAGTCTGTGTGAAAATGCTGTCTCTGCGTTGCGGCGGCGGGGAAAAAGAAGAAGAGAAAGAAAAAGAGAAAGAGAAAGAAGTAGAAGAAGAAACGGTGTTGCTGTTGGAAGGACAAGGGCAGCCAGAAACCCCTCTCGGGAAAAGGTTAGGGGCAGGTTTCGCAGTTGCTGTGCTTGTAGAGGCTGTAGCAGGAGCAGTGGCAGTGGGTTTTGGTCGGAAAAAGGGAAAGAGAAGAAGTAGGGAAGAAGGAGGAGAAGAAGAATGAAAAAGAAACTGTTGGCTTCTCTCTCGGTAGTAGTGGTTCTAACATCGGTGGTCGTTGCTGGTGCTGGAGGAGGGGGAGGAAGTGTTGAGGTTGGTTTTTCTGCTTCTTCTGCTTCTTCTGTTTCGAGGGGGGAGGTCGTAAATGAAATTATGAATTTTATGAAGGAGAGATATTTAGGGGAAGATTTAGGGGAGGGGCCCCTTGGCGAAGAAGAGCTCTGCAAACTCGCCTGCACTTATTTTTACCGCGGCAGGTACCCAAGAACAATTACGACCGCGACAGGCGAAAATGTTACGATTTACAAGCCGCTGGAGCGGGTGGTTGTGCTGAACACGGACATTGCGGAGACGATTCGCGTTTTAGGTGCCGAGGGCAAAATAGTCGGCATCAGCGACACGATAAAAAAACGACCTGCCTTTTTCCCGAAGATAAGTAAAAGACCGGTGGTTGGGGGGTGGAAGGAGATTGACGTCGAGGCGGTGCTGCAGTTAGAGCCCGACGCTGTCTTTGCTTACGGGAACTGGCCTGGTCCTGAATACATCGAGGAGAAACTACCGCCGAGCGTAACCGTCGTCCGACTGGACTTCTTCAAGCCCAAAGAACTCAGAGACGGTTTAAAAACTTTTGGTTATTTTCTTGAAGAGGAGGAAAATGCAAGTAAGTACCTCGAGTGGCACGACAAATATGCGGGCGAGATAAAAGAGCGGGTGGCAGAGATTCGAGAACGGCGAGGAGGGCGGAAAGACGAGCCGATTAAAGTCTTCCTCGACAAGAGCGCGGAGGAGTCAGTAAACGAACGCAAGACCTTTTCAGAGGGGACAGGAATGCACCAGCTCTGCGAACTCGCAGGCGGGCAGAACATTGCTGTGACCGCCGAGCTCGTAGGAACTTACCCGACTGTAGCGACCGAGAAGATTTTGGAGCAAGACCCTGCGGTCATTGTTGGGCTCTCTCGCAAGGGTGGCTACGAGACCGACGACGAATCCGGGCTGAAAGAGGAACACGAAAGGTTGGTTGGGCTACCGGGGTTTGACAATCTCACAGCGGTAGAAAACGAGCGCGTTTACCTAATCGACAGCAGTGTGGCGTTCGGTCCGAGTTACCCCGTCGGTCTCGCCTACCTCGCAAACTGGCTCTACCCAGAGGAGTTTGAGGATTTGGATTTTAATTTAGATTTAAACCCGCAAGCAATTCTCCAAGAATATTTGGACAATTTCTGCGGCATTGACTTCGATCTCACGAAGCACGGGGTGTTTGTGTTTCCGGGAACGGGAACGGAGGGGTGATGAAAAGAGAAAGGAAAAGCAGCAGGAGGAAGAAGAGGAAGAAGGGCTTTTGTGTTAGTGTGACACTGGTAGCCTTTGCAGTGCTGGCGGTAGTGCTTCTTGCACTTTCTTCTACCGCGTCCGCAAAGTCCGTCCGCAGGAATTACACCGACGACGGCGAAGGTGGTTTCTTGTGGTACAATGAGACGGACAGTAGTAGTACGGCAGAGCACGCATCACCTATACCTAAATTTTACGAAGGTGAAAAGATTTATTTTTTGAACAATGCATCAAACAAGTCGGAGAATGTGAGTGTTTCGGGTCCTTGGAATGACGATGAGCCTGTCAAAGATGAAGGCGAGGAAGTTAAAGCAGGCGAGTTCTGGGATTCAGAAGGAAGATCAACGAATAAATATTACTATGTAAAAGATTCTTCTGGAGACGGCGGAGGCTGGCTAAAACTTGAGAAGCAGTCGTTAAAGGTAGAAATAGTTGGAAAGGAGGATAATAAAAAGACGAAGGTGGTGGAGGGGAATGAATTCAACCTCAGATTAAAGAAGAACGAGAAAGAGGGAGGGGTTTTGAAGATGACAATCGAGAATAAGGAAAATAAAAATCGAATAGAAGATGAGAAAGGCACTGAAATCTACGAAGTACTCGTGAGATACAGCTGGAAGGATTTTCTACCTTATGACGACAAGACCAACAGGATCGTGGTTTCTGCTGACAAGACAAAGGTAATAAAAGGGGTACAAATAAATGAGGATAAAAGACTCGTCTTCAACACCTCTCACCTGAAGATGGAGGGAGGTGAAGAGTACACGATAAGATTAGAGGACTACGCAACAGAGGTAGAAGCTACGGCAGACATAAAGGTTGTGGAAAAGGAGGTGGAGATAGAATGTGACGAGGAAGTGATACAAGGAGATGACATTGAGATAACGATAAAAAGTTCGTTCTGCGATGAAACCGCAAACATCACGATTAAATGTGCGGGAGAGTTTTGGAAGAATGGTACAGGGAATAAAACAGTACAGCTTGACGAAGACGGGCAGGCTACTGCTTATTTTTCCACAGACGACGCGGAGCTTGGCAGGCAAGAGGTGACCGTTGTAGTCAGCGGAATGGAGAGGGTAAAATATGTAATGGTAAGGGAGGGGGAGGCGAGTTTAGAAGATGTGCCCGCAGAGGCGACTGTCGGCGACATTGTCACTCTAAAAGGCAGTTCGAACTTCGGTGAGTACGCAATCTTCGTGATTGAAGATGTCTTTAAAAAAGAAGAGAAGATCGCGGGTGACAAATTCGAGTGGGTCTGGGACACGACCGGCGAGACTGACGGCTACAATAATATTGAGATTTTCATTCTTGACGAGCGCGCACCATTTTCTGTTGGAGATTATGTAAGTGAAGACTGGAAGAAGAGTGAGGAAGGGAAGAAAGGAGGAGTAGACGCTTCTGCGGGCATTTACTTGCTCCCGCCGGAGCTCACTATGAGCGTTCCGGAAATCGTATCTGATGACGACGAGGTGGAAGTAAACGGGACAGCCACTGGCACTGACCACGTTTACCTCATCGTCATCGACTACAAGGGCGAACTGATATTTCCAGCGGGCGGAATTGAGAAGGCGACACCTGTCATCGATGACAAGTGGAACGAGAACATCGGCGAACTCGACTCTGCCAGGTACTGCGTGATTTCTGTTCACAAGGGCAAAGACGGAACGACAAAAGCGATTGAAGGCGGTAAGTGGGTGGTAGCAGAGGAAAGTCTCAAAGGCAAGTCGTTGAAGCAGAAAATAGCGATTCTTGAGGGTGAGGACGTTTTGGGAGAAGCGGGCAGCGACGACCTCTACGAGAAAGCGTACTTCACGGTCTCTGCACCGAGAGTCAGTCTTGAAGTGCCGGGAACGGTGCAAATCGGCGACCCGATTTCGGTGACGGCAGAGACGAACATAAAAGATGGAGAAAGGGCTTTTGTCTTCCTCTCGCAGAACTCAAGCCTCGTAGACAAGACAACCGCGACAGTCGCGGGCAGGAAAGTAGAAGCAAGCCTCAACACGAGCGGGCTTGGACTTCAGCCAGGGAAATACGAAGTGAAGGTGGATGTCAGCGGGCGGGCTTCTGACGAGAAGGTAGTGACGCTGGTGGAGAAAGAGGAAAACGAGCCAACACAGCCGCCGGTGAGCAACGAAACTGAGCCACCGGGGAGCAACGAAACTGAGCCACCGGAGCCACCGGGGATGAACGAACCTAAGCCGCAGGGGGAGAACGAACTTGAGATTGAGGGCGGATTTGGAGAGGCTGAACTTGGGGAAGAGGGCGCGAACGGGACGAACGAGGGCTTTGAAGAGGAAGAAGCGGGAGAGGGAGCAGAGGGAAAGCCGAAGATGAGAATACCGCTAAACTCCTGGGATTTGCTCGTCTCGGTCTGTCTGGCGTTTTCTATTTCGACTGCCTTGAAGAAGCGTCGGCGGAGGCGTTGTTAAGTTTATTAGGTTGTAGAATTTAGTGATTTGAAGAGGCGAAATAGAAATGTGGCTATTTGGAAAGAAGCGACACCCAAGACTGCTTAAAACGCAAAAAGTCAATTACTCGGACTTGTTTTTCATTTTGCGGCTCTCGCGGGGCGACCTCACGCTGAAACCGATTTTCATCGCGGCGAGTGTTGAACTCGGAAACAGCACCACAAAATCAATCCTGACCGCTACGGACTTGAAGAGCGGAAAGACCTACATTTTGGACAAGGCGGTCAGAATGACCCGCGAGGCTCTCGACACTGGTGACTCGTTCTGCCACACGATTACAAATGTCGGGCTCTCGGAAGACTCGATCGCGGAGCTGGTGAAAGAGACACTACAGGAGTCTGCGAAGTCGGCAGGAATAACGATTCCGGATTTGCATTTCGTCGTGCGTTCTACGGGCGTAACAGCGTCCTTCTCGAAAATTGAGGAGGTTGAAGGCGTGATAAAAGCGTTGGCAAAGGGCTGCCTGCTCGCGGGAGTGCCGCCGCGGAAGATGATTTCGCCGATGAGTGTGGATAACATTGCGCCCGAGTTGCGGAAGTTTTCGAGGATGGAGAAGACTTATTTCGACGGTGCAGTGGCAGGCAACCTCCCACCCGCGGGCGAGTCAATCGTAGCGAACGAGATGGAGGGCGAGCTCGTAACCGCGGGGCTCAAGGAGGCTGCGAAATGGGTTGACGATGTGGATTTTCGGAACCCTGTTCTCTCCTTAGACTTCGGCACCACGCTCGCAGGTCGAATCTCGGACGACGGGCTGCCCTACGCCCGCGTTGTTGGAAATTTCTGCGGCTTGGCAGGCGCGATTCCCGACGCGATCGTCTCGCAGGTTGTCAGGCAGGACTACCCCTCTGTCCTCGACTTGCACTTGCAAAGCCAAAAAAAGAGACGGGTAAAAAAGGAAAAGGAGGTTGTGAGCGGCTACACCGAGGAGATTTTGAGGTTTATTCGCGTGGAAAAGGTAAAGAACGGCGCTCGCAGTAGAGTAGGCGGAGTGCCGGTAAATGCCGGTGCAGCGGAGAAGAGTGGCGTTGTCTTAATTGGAATTGACGCGGGCGAGAACCTCTCGGAGTTGCCGAAATTGGCGGAAATCGGTGCAGAGCTCGTAAAAGAAGAGGGCGAGCAGTACCTTGCACCTGTGATTGACGAGTTGGCGGGGTGCGAGGTTGAGCGGTTGGTCGGAGTGGCGAAGGAGGAAGGTTTATTACTGCCTAACACGAAAATAGGAATAACGGGCAGGGCAGGAATAACGGGGAAGAAGCCCGAAATAATCTTGGAGAAGTTAAGCAAGTTGCTTGGACGGGAAATGGAGAAAGAAGTGATTTTTGCGGACGACGCACTAGCACGGGGTGCTGCGGTTCTCGGAAAATGTATGCACCAGTTCGGAACGCCCCAGAACCCGATAGGCGGCATTCAAGGTCAAGGCTGCGTCTTTGGCAAGAGGGTGAAGAAGCAGAAAGGAAGGGTTTGAAGGAGAGAAAGAGAAAGAAGGTGAGAAAGGGAATGAAGGTGAGAAAGGGAATGAAGGTGAGAAAGAAAGGGAGAGAGAAAAGGGAGGAGAGGAAATGGAGGTGAAAGTGGAAGGAGGGGACGAGTTTGCAAATGCGAGTTACGAGAAATTGTGCAATCTTATCTGCAGGGACATTGGCGTAAAAGGAAACATCGACAGGCTACAGATGTTCTGCAACGCGGCGGAGCACATTTTTATACTCTCGGTTAAGATCGGCAGAGTGGGAAGCCCAGTGAAAGTGAGGGATGTAACGCAGCGAGAGGGGAAGAAGTTGAGGATAACAAACGAGAAATATGCACCCGAGTTGCTCGCTCTCTTGTGGGACAAATACGGAAAGGGAAAGGAAGAGGGAGTGGAAGAGGGAGTGGAAGAGGGAGTGGAAGAGGAAGAGGGAGACGGAGAGAGAGGAGGCGAGCGGGTTCGTCAAATAAGCAGGTTAGAGGTGGGGTTTGAACTGAAGGAGGAGGAGGTTGCGGAACTGATGGAATTGGTTGTTTCTGACCCCCGAGATGACTTGACCTTCAAGATTTTGGACGGAATTGACCGAATATTGCCCGAGGGGGCGCGAGTGCGGCATCCTGTTTCTACTGCACACGGGGTAACAATTCTCGCTTCAGAAAATCCAATAAAAGAGGAGTGGAGAGCGACGGCAGAAAAAATAGCGCAGGAAATGGAGGGGGTGAATGAAAATGTATGAAATAATGATGTTTACTGGAGGAGTGTACAAGTTCAACGAGTTGAAGGAGGTGGTAGAGGACATTGGGGGGTTCGTGCTGCAAGAGATGGTAATGCAGTCCGAGACGATGATGCATTTGGCGTTTCCAGTGGAAGAGGAGCCTAGAATTCGGGCTAAAGCGAAGGAGTTGGGAGGCAAGCTGAAGGAGTTGCCGTTGGCGGGTGCTGAAATAATGGTCGTCGTCCCGTCGCTCGGCAAACACCACGCAGTTGACCCGATGTGCGATGTAGCGGAGTTTCTGCGGCGGAACGGTGCGATTACAAATATGATTGGGCTGGCAAGAGGCGTGGGGAAGCGGATTGCACAAATGACGGCACGAGAGAAGGCGATAATCGAGGAATGCGACGCTGCGGTTTTTGTCTTCGGCAATTTCAAGGAGTGCTTGACAGAGAAGGCTGCGAGGTTGTGCAGCGGGCTTGAAGTGCCGTATTTAATTGTTGGCGGTCCGCCGGAGTCTGATTTGGCTGAGTCTGATTTGGCTGAGTCTGATTTGGGTTTGGATTTAGAAAATTATGTGGGTGGCGTAGGAAGGAGAGCAGAGCGGATGAGGCGGAAATCGGAGATTGAACTGTTAGAAAAGATGGTAGAGGCGTTGAAGGAGGTTCTGGACGAGAAGAAGCGGGAGCTGGAAGAGGACCCGTTGGCTGCTTCGCCGTTGTTCGTGAAGGAGATGATAGAGATGAATTTGCCGCCAAAGGCGGGTGAGGAGTTGCCGATTGTTATTCATCTTGACGGGCTGCGGGTGAAGGTCGGGCAGGAGGACGAGGAGCGGGTTTTGGAGATCGAGATTGGGAAGAGGCGGCTCTCGGAGATTTGCGAGATGAAAGAGTCTTTGTACTCGGGGCATTTGCTGAAGGTTCTGCCAGAAGCGGTTACGGGGTCGGTCTTTTGAGCGGCGAGAGAGATTCAAAGAACAGTCGCCAAAAACATTTCCATTCCGCTGTACACCACATTTCCAACCACGACGACATCGGCGTATTTTTTCATCTCGCCCGCCCTCTCCTTTGAGTCAATTCCACCGCCGTAAAAGAGAGACGCCTCGCCGCACAACGCCTCGCTCACTCGCCGCACCAGGTTGGGGTCGCCGTAAGCACCGCTGTATTCAAGGTAGACGATGGGAAGGCGGAGGTATTTCTCGGCGTATTCCGCGTAAGCAACGACCTCCTCGGGGGTTAGCTCGGTCTTTGATTTTGTCACTCTCGCGACCGCGGACTCTGGGTTCAAGACGATGTACGCCTCGGGCACGACCTTCTCCCATTTTATTGCTGCGTGGTTTTTGCTTTTTTCGTTTTTTATCCACTCCAAGTGCTTACCCACGACCCACTCCAAATCGCCTGCGTTGAGAACCAGCGGCACGAAGACGAAATCTACGGCTTCGTACTGAACCGCTTCGGGCGTCGCAGGCTCTAATATTTTCGGTATTTTGTAGTTTGTCAAACTGCTTATTAGTTGGGCTACGTTCTCGTCGGTGATGTTTTGAGTGCCCGAGATCATTACTGCGTCTGTCCCGCTTTCTACGACTGCTTTTAAGTCGGCTTCCGAGATGCGTTTGTCAGGGTCGAGTTTTGTGATGTGGCTCCAGGTTTTCCAAAGGGGGAGCGTTCTTTTCTCGGGCATCGGTTACGGTTGAAGAATCAAATCTCCAGTGGAAATGGGGGTGGGTGTGTCTCACCTTTCACCGCATTTTGTGCAGCAGCTCGTTGATCTTGTCGCCGTGGTAGCCGAGTTCGCCGCCCTGCTTGACGCTCCGTTTTATGCCGCGGTGCCCTTTTCTCGGCGGGTGCAGTCTGAAGAGCGGTTTAATTTTGTAGTCTCTCAAGTCCTGCATTTTTACCTCCCCCGAACACAAAGCCCGAGCGAGCTCCTTCACCGAGCCGAAAGGCGTCTTTTCCTGCAAGTACTCCTCTGTCAGCCTCTTACCTCTGCCCCCCTCTAACCTTCCTCTCAGCCTCAGCAACTCCTCAAGCGTCTCCTCCGAAATCTCGCCCCACGCAACGTAGTCCTTCACTTTCTTTACCATTCCCGCGTAGTAACCGTTCTCTTCCACCACGACGCAGTGGTTCACTCGGTGCAGTCGCAGAAGTTCTAAAGTGTGCTTTATCTCCGGCCTCACACTTACTTTTCCCCTCAACTTTATTATCGCTTGCATAGCACTTTTTCTTTTTACAAAAGAAAACCTGCACTAAAAGAAAAGAAAAAGAATTTCTTTTAAAAGACTTTCTTTAAGAGAAGGTTTTCATCATCGCGGTTTTCCTTAACGCGTCGTAGGTTGCCAACGCGAGGTTGAAAGTTGTCTGTGTTTTGCCTTTGGTTTTTGTCCAGACATCTTTTACGCCGGCGAATTCGAGAACTTTCTTTGGCGTCTCGCCGGCTGCCAGTCCCAGCCCCTTCGGAGCGGGTTTCAGAGTCATTTCAACGCCGCCCGCCTTCCCCAAGACCTTGAAGGGCAGAGAGTGGTTGCCGTTGCAGTCGCACTCCCACGACCCGCAGCCTCGCTGAATGTAAGCCAAGTTCAGTTCAGCGGCTCGCACAGCTTTCGTGATTGCGTTGCGGACGAGAGCGTCTTTGCCCAGCCCGATCCCCAAGTAGCCGTCTCGGTTGCCGACGATTACGCAGACTCTGAACTTTATCCGCCGTCCCGAGTCGGTCATTCTTTGCACCATATTTATGTCGAGAACCTCGTCGCTGAGGTCAGGAAGAAGAGTTTCTACGATTTGGTGCTCTTTTAGCGGGTGCCGTGACCAAAGGGCTTCTTCAATGCTTTTTATCTCGCCACTCTGCACCAACGCACCCAACTTCGTCAGTGGTTTCCAACTCGCCCTCGCCTCCTCCTCCGCTCTTCCTTTTCTTCTCTTTTTTCCTTCTTGTTTTCTCATTCTTTCCGCGTTCTCATTATTTTCTCGCTTACTTCTTTAAAGTTGTCTTGAGAGAACCCCGAAATATGCTCGCCTCTGACACGCTCGTCGGTGGGAAAGACCGCGGAATCGTGTAGCAGCGACATTCCAGCGTCGGTAACGCCCTTTAAAGCAGCGTACACTTTAGAGCCGTGAGTGGGTGTCTGCAAGCCGAGGTCGAGAATCGCCTCGTCAAACCCCCCCTCTCTAGCCTTCCTGCCAAGCAGCAGTCCTGTTAAGTAAGCCGCGGGTGTGTTGCTTTCTCCACCTTTGTAGTCAAACTTCTTGAGCTCGGACGAGACAGCGTCCGCAACAGTTCTGTCCCCGAGCTTGTCTCTGCCTCCCAAGACCAGTTGCACGCGAATGTGTTTGTTGCTCTTTCGCACTACTACTCGTGGTTTGCCGCTGAGCAGCAGTTTCAGCCTCTTGCGGTAGTCGGTCTTGCCTTCTCTTCTCCGCCTGAACGGAACGCGGTAGGTCGGTCCTCTTGCCATTTTTCTTCTCTCCTTCTCCCCTCCTTTTCCCTGCTTTTTCTCTGCCTTCTCTCTTCCCTCTTACTTTTCGCTACTCTTTCTCTAACCCGTTCGCTTTAATAAACTCGGTCAAATGAGCGACGCTTCTGAACTCCCCGCCTCGCGCTTTCTTGTACAACTTGCGGTAAGCGGTTCTGTCAATTCGCTCCTCGTCGTCCCGAAGTTCCCGCAATCTTCTACGCAGGCTTCTAATCCTTGTAATCCAGAGCCGTTTCTTGCCTCTTCTCGCACCTTTAGCGCCTTTTCTCGAACCCTGCCCTTTTCTGCGACCGAAAGATTTTTTCACCGCTCTTTCTCTCGCCCGTCCTCTGCTCACCCCTTTCTTCTGCTCTTTTTTTATAAAACCGTCTGCGATTAAATCTCGAATGTCCTCTCTCGTAATCGCTTCTGCTACCTCTGCAACAACCTCAGGGTCGATCCAGACTCGCCCCGTGCCGACCTTCAAGACCGCTGCAGCCATTCTTTTCTGCTTTGCAAGATTTGCCATTGCATTTACCTGTTGCTTTTATTTCCTTTCGCTTGGCACTAACAAAGTGTCCAAGCCATTTTTAATTATTCCTACTTTGACTTTAGTTTTATCTTTTATATTCTTTTCTTCCGCTTCCCGAACAGCAACCTGAGCAGAATCGTAAGCCGAAATTCCCCACGCATTCAGCAACGCAGCGTCGAGTTCCGAGACGACCGAGAGCCGAACCCGTTTCATCGCTTTTCTAATGTAAAACGCCTTGTGCCCGCCGAGCACGAAGTTCGTCCTGACCGCAGCCGCAGCCGCCTCGTAAGTGCCGTGCTCGTTCATCCACTCCTCAAAATACGCGTCCCCTACCCCTTCCCTGCACTCCGCGACCAAAATCAGCCGTCCGCCGGGAGCAACTGCGCGGTAGCAGTTCTCGACCGCCTTCGTTGCTTGATACAGATTTCGGTCTTTTGGAAACCCGCCTGCACTCACTACCAAAACGTCAAACAACTCGTTAGGCTCAAGCTCAAAGCAGAACAACTTCTTCGCGACCTCGGCACCTTTAAGAAACACGGCGTTCATTTCTCCCGCGTACGCTCCTACCAAATTCCCTGAAGCGTCGACGACTACGTTCAACACAAAATCCGGCGGTGCAAAAGACGCCGCCTCTGTCATATCTAAATGCACGGGGTTGTCTTCTAAGTTCGCGGTCCTCGCACGGTCTCTCTCGTCCGTCAGAAGTGCGTGGTTCGCATTTACTGTCTCTCGTGCTGCAATTCCGGGAAGAATGCTCTTCCGACCGCCGCCGAACCCTGCGTAGTAGTGCAGCGTTAAATCGCCAGTCAGGATTTTTAAATCCGCCTCCAAGTAAGTCCTGTTTAGACGCACGGGCGTTCCTCTGCTCGTCGTTCCCACCTGCACTAACTCTTCCCCCCCAGCGTCGCAGTCGTGAACCTTCACGCCGTTCTCACCAAACCGAGAGAAGTGCTTGCCGAGAATCCTCTTTAAATCTTCCTCTGCGGGTGCAGAGTGCGTGCCGCAGGCAACGAGCAGTGTAACGCGTCCACCTTTCCCTCCTTCTCTAATCTCCTCTGTCAAGGCGTCGAGCATTTTCTCAGTCGGGGCGTCTCGCGTGTGGTCGTCAATCACGATTACGATTTTTGCGGCTTCTTTTTGCGCTACGATTTCTCGTAACCTTTTCGTGCCGAGCGGATTTTGGAGCGCGTGTTTTATTGCAGTTTGGTCTTCGGGTTCGGGAGTAATTTTGCTTCTGTCGCTCTCGCCCTCAAGGTCTAACACCTCTCCTGCTGTCTCTATTTTTATCGGCTTGGAGCCGTAGGGGATTTGAGTTTTCGGCATTGTTCTTTCTTCTTTTTACTTATTTTTCTTTCGTTTTCTCCGTCTTTAATTGTTATTTGAAAAGGGAAGAGATTTGAAGAGGGAAGAGAAGAGATTTGAAGAGGGAAGAGAAGAGATTTGAAGAGAGAAGAGGAAGTTCAAAGAAAGGAAGGGAAATGAGTGTAGAAGTGGTTGGCTTGGGGGCCGTGAATTACGACATTTTGTACGCCGTAGAAAGAATAGCGAAGGGCGGGGAAGAGGCGGGGATTTTGGGTGTAACGAAGGAACCTGGTGGCTCGGCAGCAAACACAATCGTCGGACTGTCGAGATTGGGCGTCAGCGCGGGGTTCGTTGGGGTCGTGGGCAGCGACGAGGCAGGCTCGCAGATTTTGGCGGATTTTCGGAGAGAAGGCGTGGAGGCGAGGCTGAGAAGAGAAGAGGGAGAGACAGGAACCGCAATTGGGTTCGTTGACCCCAGAGGAGAGCGGGCACTTTATATTTTCCCCGGCGTGAACGACAGGCTCGGGCTGGCGGAGGTTGAGGCTGAGAAGGATTTTCTGTGCGGCGCGAGGTTCTTGCACACGAGTTCGTTTGTCGGGAAGGAGCAGTTAGAGGTGCAACGCGAACTGGCGAGCCGACTGCGACGGCGTCTAAAACCCTCCGTCCACCTCAGTTTCAGCCCAGGAATGCTCTGCTTCAAGCACGGGCTCGAGGACTTGGTCGAGGTGGTAGGGCGGAGTGAAGTGGTTTTTTTCAGCGCTGGCGAACTGAAGTCGTTGGTTGGCGAGAAGGAAAATTACGAGAGCAGGGCAGAGGCGATTCTGAACTGCGGTGCAAAGATTGTTTGCGTTACGCTTGGCGAGAGGGGCTGTTTTGTCGCGGGGGCAGGAGGAGAGAAACATTTAATAAACGCGGCTTCGGGAAAAGGAGTGGTGGACACGACAGGAGCAGGCGACGCGTTCGCAGCAGGCTTCTTGTTCGGCTTGCTGCACGAGGAGGGGCTTTACGAGTGCGGTAAGACAGGGAATTTGGTGGCTTCGTTCTGCATTCGCGAGTACGGCTGCAGGAGCGGGCTGCCTTACAGTCTTGAAGGGTAGTTTTTTATTTTTTCGCGGAGGACGCTCAAAGCCTCTTTCTCTCTACGCCCACCGCACTTTTCAACAATTTCAGCAAAAAAACGCATCTTTTTTTTCGTCTCCTCCTTTTCCCCCTCGTCCTTCGCTCTGCCGAACCTCGTTGCCAAAATAGTGGCTTCAACCACCGCGTTAAAACCCCTGTTCACCGCTTTCACCTCTTTTCTGCTTATTTTTACCGCGACAGGAGTGAGTTGAAAAAGGGACGACTCGGTAAAAACGGTCTCGAAAATTATCCACGAACTCGCCTCGCTCAGCACAGGAAAGCCGTAGTCTGAGTCGGAGGAGGAAAAGAAGAGCGAGAACTCTGCTTCGTCCAAATTCCCTAACGCGGACTTCACAAACAAAACGGCGTCGCTTGTTACGTTCGCCGCCAACTTGCTCGTTTCCCGCACGTTAGAAAGCGTTCTTGATCCCTCGTACAGCCGCGCAAAATAGCGGTTGCTTTCCGAAATTACGCCGACCGGGGCAGCGTTCGGCTTGCCCGACGCAGACCGCGTGGTAACAATTACTTCCGAGACGCCCTCGCCAATTCCCGCCTCGCTCAGGTCAGCAGGCTCAGCCGAGCAGCGTTCAACTCTTCTCGCCACTGTTAAATGGGCTCGATGCGATTCGAACGCATGACCTCCGCCTCGTCAAGGCGACGTCATTCCAACTAGACCACGAGCCCTTCCCTTACTACTACAATTTTATAATAAAATTAAAATCCAAAAAATCTCGGTCCTCTCGGTCCTGGTCCTCCTGGTCCTAGTCCTGGAAATATTCCCCCTGGCTCTGTCGCGATAAACGCAGCAAACAACGCTACGAGGACGACCGCGGGAATGACAACTGCAAGGACCACTGCGAGAACCGCTCTTCCCGTGGACAACTCGTGAAGTTGCCTCACGCCGACAGCCTCCACGACAAGCGTCCAAATCGCTGCAACGACGCCCAAAACAGGAATCCACCCCAACAAGAGGCTCGGTGTCTCTCCGTAAATTACCGCTTTCAGCGTCTGCTCCACGCCATTTCTACCGCCGACGAGGAAGACCCAGAGGTGGAGCCAGAGCCCGCTGATGAAGACGCTGAATGTCCATACAACGAGCGTGCAGACGAAAAAGACGACTGCGAGCAAAGGACCCGCCACTGCTGTTCCAAAAGCCATCCTAGGGGCTCCGAGCATTCCAAACATCCCCGCGTACAGCGAGAACGCAACTGCAACCAAAACCGCAAGAATCGCCGCAAAGACCGCCAGAATGACGACGAAATACTTGAACGCGTCCCCGAGCGTGTCCTCTTTAGAGCGGTCGAAAGTCTCCGACGGACTGAACAAGAACCCCTTCACCCTCTCCCCTACGCTTAACACCATTTTTCCCTCTCTCCAAACCTACTAAAATATTTCCTCTTTAAAATCTTTTATTTTTTTCACTGCGTCTCATTTTTTTCACTGCGTCTCTTTTTCTTGCTCTCGCCCCCACAATTTGGACAGAACCTGGCTAAAATCGGTCGCAACTCGCCGCACTCCGAGCACTCCTCGAGCAACTGCCGCCCGCAGTTCTGACAAAAAAGGGCAGCCACCCCCCCTGCCCCGCTTCGCAGAGGGAAGCCGCACCACGGGCACTTCCCCTCCCTCAAGCGAGAGCGGGAGACGCGCTCGAAGCTGAAGAGTTGCTTCTTGAGGTAAGCGAGCGTGACAGCACACGCCACTGCTCCGAGAATTGAAATTCCGAGCACGTGCACGAACTTCCACACATTCTCAACAATCATAAAAATCAGCAAGAGCGAGGCAAAAGCCAAAAACGCGTTCGCGTGCAGCAGGTACTTGCTCCTCGCCTTTTTCGCCCGCAGGAAGACGAAAATCGCGACCGCCAAGAGTGGAAGCACAAAAGCCAACCGCACTGCCAAGACCTTCAGTCTGTATTTTTGGTAAGCCCTGTCGTACTCCTCCCGCGCCAACTCACGAGCCTTGTGCAGCTCTCCCTGCTTTTCGTCCAGCCGCCCCCGAACCTCGTCGTAAACGGCTTGTGCTGCCTCCAGTCTCTCCTGCGACTCGTTGTACCTCGCCCTCGCCTCTTCCCACTCCCGCTCTTTTACCGCGTCCTCCCCGCCTTTGTCGAGAATTACGCGGTACTCCTCCCTCTTGAACAAATACTTCTCTTTGGCACTGGAAAATTCCTTCTCCACGTCTGTGAGGGTTTCGCGGGCTGTTCTGAGTTCCGCGGAAATGTTGTCTTTCTCTGCCTTCAACCTGTAGACGCCGTGTTTTTGGTAGTAAAGGTCGTTTTGGGGTTGGCTGGGGATTTCTTTTAGCTCGTTGAGAATTTGCACGCCGCCGATTAAAAGGAAGACGACCATCGCGGAGGCGAGTATTTTTTCGCCCCTCGTCGTCTCTGTCCTCTCTTCCTCCCCTTCGCTCGCGTCCTCGCCCTCGTATTTTGGCATAATAAAAAAAATAAAAAGCCGGGGTAAAAAACTAACCCGGCAGTCCAACCTTTCCAATCTCCTCTTTTATCTCGCTCGCGATGCTCTTCGGCGTTTTCTTTGTTTCCGCTCCTGCGTTTTTGGGTCTAATCGGCTTGTAGCACCAGTAGGTAGTGTCAAAACAAATTATCTCGTTCGTCCCCGGGTCCAACAGTGCGACGCCCCACAACGCACCGAAACTCTGCTCGCCCCAGTAGCCCACGTAGATTGGGTACGAGAACGTTTGGCTGTAGTCTGCTGGCAAAGTCATTGGCATCGTCGCCATCGTTGTCATAAAATCGAAGCCCGGAATCGTCAGCCACCACTTGTAAACTACCCACTGCGTAGCGTTCGTCGGGTTTGCAAACTCGATTTCAACGCTCATTGTGTCAAATGTCTTGTAGTCAGTCTTGTCGGTTGTGACTGAAATGGTCGGCGTTGTTGTTGGCGGCGGTGGTGGCAGCGGAACTGGTCCTGCTGCAGTTTCTACTGTCAGGTCGTAGAGAGTTGGCGACTTCTCTGTTTCTCCTGAAACAATTTGTAGCGTTGTCTGGACTTGCAGGTAGCGCGCGTTTGGTGTTGAGCTCAGTAGAACGCCGTTTGTCGCGGTCTCCCACGCGGACCAAGTGGCGTTAGCAGCGGTCTCGTTTGAACTTCTCACTCTGACGGTAAGAGAAGTTCCCGCAGGCTCGTCGCTGTTCCAAGAGACTTTTCCCCACGCCGTCTCTTCTGCTCCGCTGTCGAAGGTCACTGTCCAGGTGCCTGTTTTCGTTGTTACTGACCTTACCAGGATTCCTGTCATATCGCTGTAGCTGTAGTGCCCGCCGCTGCCAAGAACCTGCTTGGAGAGGTCAATTTCGTCCGTGGCAGGGTCGATTCGGTGAACAAACTCGTCGTCCAGGTTGCAGACCCAGACCTTGCCGTCTGCGTCCACTGCTACTCCTGTTGGACAGTCTCCGACTGAAATCGTGGCTGAAAGGTTTCCGTCGTTGTCGTGTCGTGTTACCGTGTCAGACTCGGAGTTTGCTACCCAGACGTTGTTGTCGCTCGTGACTGCTACTCCTCGTGAATTATGTCCGTCAGGAGCGGTTAGCGTCTTTGTCCAGTCTCTTGTGGCGGTTGCTGTGCTGATTTTCGAGAGCTTGTAGCTGTCCCACCCAGAGGCAAAGAGGTGTCCGAGGTAGTCAAGACCTAAACCGTAGACAAAGTGCCCCAGGTCGACCGTACTGACATTTGGCGGGTCTGTCGAAGGGTCAAGTCTTAGTACGTGGTTCTCGTCGTGGCCAGAAGACCAAAGCACGCCGTTTTCGTCCATCACCGCGCCGTAGGGTTTGTGCCCGGAAGTCGAGACATTCACGGTCTTAAGAATCTCCCCTGTTTCTCCGTCGAGGTAGTAGAACAAGTGAGAGCCGAAGCACCCGACCCAGACGTTGTTCGCTGCGTCAACCGCGATTGACCGAGGTCCTGACGTCGCACTGTCTGCGTAAGTTCCGTTGTAGTCGCCAGGAGTGTAGGTGCCTTCGAGACCAGGAATTAGAACCACCTCAAAGAGCACGCACTCGTCCTTGCCCCACGGAAGCATTTCGGCACCCGAGATGTCGCCGTCTGCGTTGAGGTCTTGAGAGGTCTCTACAACGCCGTTCCCGTTTCTGTCAACGCACTGCCCGTTCTCGTAGAGCCCAATTTTCACTACCGTTCCCGCCTGCCTGTTGCCGAGCCAGACGTTGCCTTGAAGGTCGACCGTTGTCCTCGAGGGGTAGCCGTTGACATCTTCGGGGCAGGTTCGGTAGCGACCCAGTTCGTCTCCTGTCGTGGTGTTAAGTTTGGAAGCCGTGTGTTCTTGGTTAGGAACCCAAATGAACGGCAGGGTCGTTGTGTTTTCAGAGAGTTGCAGGAGGTCGTCTTCGCACTCTACGCCCGTAAGCGTCCCTTCCTCGAAATCTTCGCAAGTGGTGTAAGTCAGAGACGAAGCGGCTGCTGTCGTTGTTGCTGCTGCTAAAACGGTTGTAGCCAAAATCGTAGTGAGCAAAATCGCCGTAATTCCTTTTTCTTCTCTTTTCTTTTTGTTGTTGTCCATTTTTTTATTTCACCTCCTAATTTTTTTTGTGCTCCTCTCGCGCATTGGGCGTTCCCTTTTCTCTCCTGTCTCTTTTCTCTCCTGTCTCTTTGCCCGTCTGCCTGCTTGGCTGTGTGCTTGCCCGCGCAAATTCCTTCCCGCGAATTCCTTCTTCTCGCCGCCGCGCACTCAACCAATTTTCCGCTTCTCCTCTCTCCTTCCATTTTCTCGCTCTCGCCCGTGCGAATTTTCATCACACAATCTTAAAATAAGACTTTGACTATACAAAGGTAGGAACAATTTATGCGAAAAGATTACGATTTGGTTGTGGTCGGTGCGGGTCCGGCGGGGCTGACTGCAGGAATTTACGGCGCACGGAGCGGGCTGGAGACGGTGGTGCTGGAGAAGGGGATTTGCGGTGGGTTGTCGAACGAGGCGCCAGAGATTGAGAACTACCCGGGGTTCAAGAAGGTCGCGGGTCTGGAATTGGCAGAGCGGATGAAGGAGCAAGCGGCGGAGTTCGCGGAGCTGAAAGAGTTAGAAGCGGTTGAAAAAATAGAGCAGGTGCGAGGAGAGGAGGGGAAGAGGAGGAAGAAGGTGCGAGGAGAGGAGGAGAAGAGGAGGAAGAAAGAGGAAATGAAGGTAGTCACCGAGAAAGGCTCTTACGTTGCAAAAGCGGTAATTTTCTGCACAGGAACGCGGCACCGAAAATTAGGGGCAGCGAGGGAGGACGAGTTTCTCGGGCGGGGCGTCTCCTACTGCGCCACCTGCGACGGCTTCTTCTTCCGCAACAAGCAAGTAGCAGTGGTCGGCGGCGGGGACTCGGCGGTTAGAGAAGCCCTGCACCTCAAGAAGCTCGGCTGTGAAGTAACCCTAATTCACCGCCGAGACAAACTCCGAGCAGAGCCGTTTTTGCAGAAGCGACTGAAAGAGGCGGGCGTTCCTGTCTTGTGGAACTCGGTGGTGCTGGAAATTAAGGGAGACAGCAGAGTGAGGAGCGTTCTCAGATTTGACAAAGAACGAGAGAGCGAGGAGGTGGTTGAGGTTGAGGGCGTCTTCGTCTCGGTCGGAGAAGAGCCTGCAAACGAGTTGGCGCTGCAACTCGGCGTTGAACTGAACCAAAGCGGCTACGTGGTCACGGACAAAAACCAAAGGACGAACCTTGAGCGAGTCTACGCCGCGGGCGACCTAACAGGAGGCGTGAGGCAGGTTGTTGTGGCGTGTGCCGAGGGGGCGGTCGCTGCTACTTCCGCTTACAACGACTTGCTGGGGTTGGGCGGCGAGGGCGGCGGAAAATGAGAGCGAGAATGCGGGAAATCGGGGTTGACGAAGCAGGAAAAGGTCCAGTAATTGGCTCGATGTTTGTCGCGGGGGTCTTGAACTTTGAGGGCTTGGAAGGGCTGGGAGTAAGGGATTCGAAGAAAGTAAGCCCGAAGAGGCGGGAACTCCTCGCAGGACAAATTGAGGCTGCGACCGAGGTTCGTGTCGTGGAATTGACCGCGAGCGAGATTGACGAGAGCAGAAAGAAGCAGACCTTAAACGAGACGATGGTCGAACTCTTCTCTGCAGTGATTTCCTGTTTTCAGCCTCCGCCTGACCGGGCTTTCGTCGACGCTGCAGACGTCAACCCCGCAAGGTTCGCCGCGAACATTAGAGCCTGCTGCGAGAGGCGAGGAAGGGAAAGGGCAGAGGCAAGGCAAGGGGGAGAGGCAGGGCAAGGGGGAGAGGCAGAAAGAGGACTGGAAATTATTTCCGAGTCCAAAGCAGACGAACGCTACCCCGTAGTCAGCGCAGCGTCAATAATCGCAAAACTCCGCCGAGACAGGTCAATTCGGCTGCTCGAGGCTGAACTCGGTGCTGAAATCGGGAGCGGCTACCCCGCAGACCCGAAGACCGTTCAATTCCTCCGCGGGCTGCTGAACGGTGCAGGGGCGGAAATTCCTCCGTACGTGCGACACTCTTGGAAAACCGTCAAAACCCTTTCCTCCACAAATTCTTCTTTCCAGCAGCGTCTGAAGGAGTGGCTCTGAAGGAGTAGCAAAGAGGGAGACTAAAAGGGTCCCTCTACCCTTTTTACCCTCTTTCGCCCCCTCTCCCTGTCCTCTTCAATCTGCCGCTCGACCGAGAGTAGAGCGTCCTTCAGCACCCCAACAAAATCCCACCGCCTCTTTCCTGCCTTCTGCTCGTTCATTTCTTCCTCCCCCTCTGCTACTGCTTGGGTGTGAGAGTGGCTGCCACCGCCACTGCCAGTGCCACCTGGCTCGCTCTGAGCGACGTACAACTTGTCAGGCGTCTTCACGTGCGCACTGATTTTATAATATGAAATTCCGCCTTTGTCCCGCTCCTTCTTTAGCACTATTTTTATCCAGTGCACGCGTTTAGCGATTCTAACAATTTTCCGCACCTCGGTTTCGATAATTTTGTCTGCGAGTTCCTTGTGTTCCTCGTCGAGAGAGCCTTGAATCTCGATATTTATTTTCGCCTTCTCTTTAAGGTCCCGCAGATATTTCATTATGTCGAGAATTGTAACGACTCCTCTCGGAACCCCCACTCCTTCTCCTTCTTCCCTCCCCTCGCTAACTTCTCCGCTCACGATTGGCACGCCGCGAATGTCGTGCTCTTGCAACAGGCTCGCTACTTCTGCGAGGCTTGCGTCAGGGCTGGCGGTTGTTACAGGCGAGCTCATAACGAGAGAGACGGGCTGCTCCATTATTGGAATGTTCTCGCCCTTCACCTCGCCGACGGTCGTCTTTCGCATCGGTTTGTAAATTTTTAAGATGTCTCCGCTGGTAACGATGCCCCGCAATTTCCCGTCCGCGTCGACGACGAGTAGCCGCCCGATGTTGTTCTTTCGCATAATGCTTCTCGCTCTGCCGATGCTTTCGGTCTCTTCTACGCAGACAAGGTCGCGGGACATTATTTCTGCAGCCTTGACCTCGCTCAAAATGACCGACTCCGCCCCGCGTTTCATAAAGTCGTACTCGGAGACGATTCCCACGAGTTTGCCGTCGCCTGCAGTGACTGGCGCTGCCCGCTGCCCGCTGTCCACCAGCTCGCAGATTGCGTCAAGGGTCGTCGTGTCTTTGTAGACGCAGTGTGGCTTGAACATTACTCCCTCTACACTGGATTCGGGATTTGAGACAACGAGCAGGTCTTGCATACAAACGTGGTAAATCTCGCTGCAGGCACCTCCTCTTCCGCCTCTTCCTCCCCCTACTCCTCCTTTTCTTCCACTCCTTCCCCCACTGCTACTTCCTCCGCTCCTTCTCCCACTGTTACTTCCTCTGCCGCTGCTGTCTCCGTCGCCAGCAAGCACAACCAGGTTGTGGAAGTTGTTTTTTTCCATTATCCCAATCGCCTTCGCTACCGAGGTCTCGGGCGTTATTGTGGTTACCTCTCTCGTGCTTATCTCAATTACAGGCTCGTTAAACATTCTCTCTTTCCCTCTAAACTTTTCTCTAACAAAGAATTCTTTACTAAAGAAATTTTTTCTTAAATAGAAAACTTTTATTAGAAGTTTTTAGTAAAGGTTTTTGCGTGCAAAAAAGTTTATGATAGGAAAAGAAGAGGTAGGGCATCTTGGTTGGCTGGCGAGGCTGGAGTTGAGCGAGGCGGAGAAGGAGTTGTTTGAGCGGCAGTTGAGCTCGATTTTGGACTATTTCGCGGTGCTGGACGAATTGGACTTAGACTTGGACTCAGAGACTACGAGCGTAGAACCCACTTACCACGGGAAAAAAGATGTCGTGCGGGCGGACGAACCGAGAGCGGCGTTGAGTCAGGCAGAAGCACTGCGGAACGCACCCAAGACTGAGAACGGGTATTTCAAAAGCCCGAGGATTTTGTGATGCTAATAAAAAAGAGAAGAAAGCAACATGAGGGAAAGAAAAAATGAAAGTGTTGGTGTACCCGCCGAACAGCCTGATTCTCTCGGATTTGGTGGAGAGAAGCGGGCACAAGGCGGTTGTCTTGATGAAGGAAATTGGCGAGCACGTGCGGGACGCGGAAATTGACGCACCGCCGTTGAATGTCACGGAGAAGGACTTAAAGCGGGCGTTGAGGTACGTTTCAGTGGAGGAGCCTGCAGGGTTGAAGGGGCGAGTCGGACTGCTTGCACCGTTGTTGGAGCAGGCGGAGGCGGCGGTAATTCTGAGCGACGCTCCGCCCACTTTTGGCTGCATGGGCTGTGCCGTCGCAGACGAGTTCTTCAAGTTTCTGATTCGGAAGCGAGGGATTCCGACGTTGGAAGTGCGGTACAAAAACAAATGCGGGGAAGGAGAGGGCGAGCGGTTTGAAGAGTCGGTTGCAGAAATTATGGCGTTCTTGGAGCGGTTGCCGAGGGACGAGAAAGAAGGCAATGAAAGAGAAGGTAAGGACGAAAAAGGCGAAGAATAAAAATGGTAAAAGTTGCGCAGATTTCGTGCGGCACTGAGTACAGCGGAATTCAATGGTTGTTTAACGAAGTGGCAGCGAGGGTCGGCATCGAGCTGGTTTATCCGGAGATGGAGTTGTCGAAGGTGAAGGAGGCGTGTAGAGAGGTTGGTTTAGAGGTTGAGAGCCCGTCGCTGAATATGATGATTGCGAGGGCGGTCTCGATGCTGGACGACCCGACGGTAAAGGGCGCTCTTCTCCTCACCTGCTTCAAGTGTGCGGAGGGCACGATTGTGAAGGACACGGTGCGGCGGTTTCTGCAGGAGCGGACGGACTTGCCAATTATTTCGTACTCAAATGTCGAGAAGCCGAAGGAGAAAGAGATTTACTCGCGGTTAGAGGCGTTGCAGACGCTGATTTCACGGAAGTCGCTCCTGATGCGGGAGAAGCAGGAGGGGACGACGGTCGGCGTTGACTCCGGCTCTTCAACGACGAAGGCGGTGGTGATGCGGGACGACGAAATCGTGGGGCGAGGGTGGCTGCCGACGACTGACCCACTAAAAAGTGCGGACGCGGCGGTGCAGGCAGCGTTGAAAGAAGCAGGGATTTCAGTTTCAAATGCAAAGAGTGAGGTAGAAGCGGTTGGCGTGACCGGGCACGGTCGGGAACTCGTGGGCGAGCACTTAAACGCGGACTTGAGTCTGGAGGAGGTGAGCGTGGTCTCAAAAGGTGCGGCTCTTCTCTCGGGACGGCACAAGGGCGACGCAACCGTGATCGACATCGGCGGAATGAACAACAAACTGATTTTAATGCGGGACGGAATTGCGAACACTTTTAATCTCGGCGGAATCTGCGGCGGCTCGTCTGGCAGGTTCCTGGAAGTGACTTCGCACAGGCTGGATGTAGACATTTCAGAATTGGGGAAGCTCGCGATGAAGTCAGAGTCGGAGGGGAGGGCGAAAAAAGGAAAAGGCGAAAAATTTGAGCTGCAGAGCTACTGTATGGTTTTTGGCATTCAGAGCCTCGTCGTTGCTCTTGCCAGCGGCGTGAAGCGTGAAGATGTAGCGGCGGCGGCTTGCAGGTCGGTTGCCGAGCAGGTCTACGAGAACCAGATTCAAGAGATGGAAATCCGACCTCCTGTTATTTTCGTCGGCGGCGTCTCGCTTGTGGAAGGAGTGAAGCGGGAGTTTGAGGACCTGCTCGGCGTTGAAATCCTTGTTCCTCCGAATTCGCAGCACGCAGGCGCGGTTGGCATCGCTACGATCGTCTCGGGGGTTTGAGCAGTGTTTTCTGAAATCTCTCCTGGTTGCACCTCCTCCTTCTTTGAAAAGTTTTTCTTACGAGCCGAGAGATTCTTTGCCGCATTGTAGTTTTTTTCCACTCCTATTTTTTCGTAGGATTTTTTCGTAGGTAGATCAAAAAACTATTTTTTCGTAGGTAGATCAAAAAACTGTATACAAGCAGTGCACTCTCGATAAAGTCAGAAAAGAACCCACTGTTAGAGCAGGAATATTTGGATAAAATAGATGAATTCAGGAGGCAGGGATTTAGGATTTGGAAGAAATCGCAAATCGTAATTTTATGATTTTGTAGAACATCGTGAGCCCGTCCTTAAGAGAATTTACTTTTGTCCCTGCTCCTCCTTTGTCCTCCCACCGCACTGGGATTTCTTTTATTTTGTAGCCTCGCCGTTGCGCACGCACGAGCAGCTCGGTGTCCCAGAACCAGTGGTTGTCTTTTATTTCGTCCAAGAGCGACACCAAAGCGTCTCTTCGGAAGGACTTGAAACCGCACTGGTGGTCTCGTATTTTGGAGTTCAGGATTCTTCGCACCAGGAAATTGAAGACCCTGGTCATCGCTGCTCGCTTGAACGATCGCTTTACTTCGCTGTTTTTCAGCATTCTCGAGCCGGTTGCGAAATCGTAGCCTTCCCCGCCCTCCTTTTTTACAGCCCACAGCAGCGGCTTCAAGTGGCTCATTTCTGTGGAGAGGTCTGCGTCGAGGTAAGCCAGAACCTCGCCTTTAGCGTGCTTGAAAGCGCGGTTGAGCGCCGTTCCCCGCCCCAGCCGTGCGTCGCTGTGCAGGTGCGTAACCGCAGGCACGAGGGCAGCAATTCTGCGGGCGGTTTCCGCGGTGCCGTCGGTGCTCCCGTCTTCGGCGATGATTATTTCAAAAGCACCCGAACGGAGAAACTCCTCTAAAGCTCTCTTTGTCTCTTTTACCGCTTCTTCAACTCTTCCCGCCTCGTTGTGCGCGGGGAGCACGACCGAAAATTCTACTTTCTTCGTCCTTTCTGCGTGCATTTTCGTCTCTCGCCCTCTTTCACTAAAATTCAGTTTTAGGGATAAAAAGGGGAAGGGGGGCGAGTTGAGGGAAGGGGGGCGAGTTGAGGGGAGGAGAGAAAAGAAAAAGCGAAAAAAGCGTGAAAAAATCGAAACTCTTTTTAAGAGGCAGGTAGAAAAGTGGGTTTATGAGTGTAGAAATGTTGCTCTTGTTGGCGCTGGCGGGGGCTGCTGCTCTCTCAACTTTGGGCGTCCTGCTCAGCAGGGACAACTTTTATTCTGCAGTTTTTATGTCGCTGACGCTGGTTTCGGTCGCCACGATTTACGCTTTCTTCTCTCTCCTGCCTGTCTTTGTCTTGATTGTGTTCGTTTTTGTCGGCGCGATTGGGATCGTAACAGTAGCGTTGGCAGCGACTTACAGGACGACGGCTGCACCCGAATTCCAATTCTCGCTCTTGTGGGCGGTTCCTGTGGTTGCGACCGCTGCGATTTTGGGCTACTCAATTTATTCTTACGCGACTGCCGTGCCCGCCGTCACGGCGGTCTCAATTCACTCAATTTCGTTCAGCGTTGAGAATTTCGTGACGAGCGAGTACACGCTGCTCTTCTTGTTTCTTACTTCGCTTGTCGTGTTGCTGCTGCTCTCGGTGCTAAATATTTATAAGGAGGAGGGCTAACAAGAGATAAAATGCCTGCGATGAACCTGGACCTGACGACCGTGTCAATAATTTACGCAACCGCGCTCGCAATTCTGCTTGCAGGCTACTTCACTGCGATTTCGTGTAAAGACCTGATCAGGCTGCTAATTGCGTTAGAACTGATGTTTGGGGGGGTTTTTATGGCGTTGATTCCGCTCTTCTCGGTCGCAGCGCTCGCCAGTCCCGCCTTCGCGGCCGCGATAATTACGATCTTCACGAGTGGCGGCGAACTCTTAATTCTCATCGCCGCGATCGTGATTCAAGACCGCAGGAAGAAGAACATCTTCGTAAGCGGGATTAAAGCCGGAGGTGAGAGGTTGTAAAATGGACACGCTCTCGAATCTGCTCTTTCTCTGCCTGCTCTTGCCGTTAGTCGTGGCGTTTGTAGCGCCGCTTTTCTCGCCCAAGCGAGCCACCTACCTCTCTTTTCTCGCTTTTATTCTGCCGTTCTTCGCGATAATTTACAGCGTCTTCAAGGTCGCGCCGTTTGAAATCCCATTAACGACCTTCTCACCGCCAATTGGCGAATTTTATCTTCATTTTGACTTTATTTCTTACGCGTTTGGGCTCACGATTTGCATTGTCTCTGCGATGATCGCGCTCTTCGCACTGCCTTATATGAAGCACAGGTTTGAAGAAATGGGTCGAGAGGTGGAGAGCGAGTTCAGGAAATACATATTTTTATACGACCTCTACGCGGCGTCGATGCTGTGGCTCGTCTTCAGCGGGAACTTCGTGCTGCTTTATGTTTTCCTTGAAATCACGCTAATTACCGCGTTCCTACTTATTTACACCTACGGCTACGGAAACAGAAAGTGGGTGGGAATGCTCTACTTAATTTGGTGCGCAGTTGCAGGCGTTCTGACTTTGGCGGGGATTGTTCTGGTCGCGTTTGAGAACGACACACTTGCCCTAAATGTTTTAATGGCGGGCGGAAAGGTGAGCACGCTCGCGTGGGCGTTTATTTTTGCGGGGATGATAATTGAGCTTCCTGTTCTGGGTCCTCATATTTGGTTGCCGTGGGCGCACGCCGAAGCGCCGACGCCCGTGAGTGCGTTGCTAAGCCCGCTGACTGTGGGGTTGGCGGGCTACGTGCTGCTGCGGACTGCACTCATTGACTACTCTTTCATCGAGACTTACCGAATTCCAATTCTCGCCTACGCGATATTTTCAAGCATTTACGGCGGTTTCTCGGTCTTCAAGCAGACCGACTTCAAGCGACTGCTCGCCTACTCAACGGTCTCGCAAATGGGCTACATTTTGGTCGCACTCTGCCTCGGTCCCTTCGGTCTCATTGGGCTGGTAATCCAATATATGTCGCACGCGTTCGGCAAGTCAATTTTGTTTTCGAGTGCGGGCGGAATAATCGCAGTTCACCACGGCTTGCGGGACATCAACAAAATGGGCGGGCTGCACGACTCTATTCCTGCGATTTCGAACGCCGCGGTGCTCGGTTTCCTGAACCTCGGTGGAATGCTGACGGTCGGAATGCTCGGCGAATTTTTCATTCTGCGTGGCGTCGTTGAGACTTTTGGTGTTACAAAAAGCAGTTTAGGAATTATTTTGGCGGTGATTTTTATGTTTATTCTTTCGGTTTGGTACGGGTTTTACACGATTCGGAAGGTCTTTTACGGCAAGCCGAGAAGCACGAAGCGGCTGGAAATCAGCAGGTACCTTTACGTGCCACTCTACATAATCGGGATTGTCTCGGTGCTGTTGCTCTTCCCTCCGCTGTCAACGGTGCTAATTCAAGGACTTAATTTGATTTCGGGCTTGGGTTTAGGCGGTTTAGGAGTTGGAGGGGTAGGAGTTGGAGGGGTAGGAGGTGTGGTGCCGTGATTGAGATTGACGCGTGGGTTGTTTTTTTACTGCTTTTCCTGACGCCGGTTGTCAGTAGCGTTCCGATTGCGTTGGCGTACAAGAGCAAGGGTTGGACAGAGAAGCTGCCGGTTCTTTCGGTGCTCGGCATCGGCGTCTCGGTCTTGGCGAGCCTTTACATCTTTTTCACCTTCCCGCAAGAGTTGCCAGAATGCCAATTTTCATACAATTGGATTCCCGACCTCGGCATAAACATCGTCCTAATAACCGACTACTTGTCGCGGTTTATGGGCGTCGTGACCGCGGTCATCGCGTTTTTCATTGCGATTTACGGCTTGGATTATATGAAAGGCGACTACCGTCCCTCGTGGTACTGGTTCTTCTTCAACCTCTTCACCGCCTCGATGCTGCTCGTCGTTTACAGCGACAACCTGTTCCTGCTCTTCGTGGGCTGGGAGGGGCTCGGAGCGGCGTCGTGGGGTTTAATTGGACACTGGTTCCGGGACGACGACGACATTGCGTACGTGGGCAAGGCGGGGCGGAAGGTAGGACCGTTGGAGCTGAGTTGGCCGCCGAGCTTTGGCGGGTGGCGTGCAATCTCGACGATTCGGTTCGGTGATGTCCCGATGTTCTTCGCAATCGCTGCGATTTGGGTGCTGGCAGGCGGGAATCTCAACATCTCGCAGATTGACTGGGAATCGCTGTTCTTGGGAATTGGCACAGCAGGAACGATAATTTTGATGCTCTGTCTCTTGATGGGACTGTTCACGAAGTCGGCGCAGGTTCCGTTCTCCGAGTGGCTGATGACCGCGATGACAGGTCCCACGACTGTTAGTGCACTCCTGCACTCGGCAACGATGGTAGCCGCGGGTGCTTTTGTCTTCATCAAACTCACCTGGTACATTGAACCCTGGCACTTGCGTGGCGTTCCTGGGCTTGAGGGGGTTGAATATGTTTATCTTTTTGTCCTCTTCGTCGGTTTGATTTCAGGCTTGTACGGGGCGCTGGTAGGGTCAGGAATGCTTGAGCGCAAGGTTCTGCTTGCAGCCTCCACGATGTCGAGCATTGGCTTGATGTTCGCTGCTGCGGCTGCTTCTTTATGGGTCGGGCATTTCGCCGTGCTCGTCGCGTTCTGGTATATGGCAGTGCACGCGTTTGCGAAGGCGAGCCTTTTCCTCGTGGCAGGGCATTTGATTCACGCAACGCACAGCCGTTTCTCGTGTGGCGGTCTCGAGTTTGCGAAGCGGATGAAACCTGCTCTCGTCGTTACCGTCGTCGCTACGACCTTCCTTGTAGGAATGCCGCCGCTCACTGCTTACTGGGTAAAGTCAGGAATGGACGAAGTGATGGAGCACCTGCTTCACGACTACCACATGGTTTTGCCACTTCTCCTTCTAATTCTAACTTCGCTGGTCTATTCTGCGGTTATGGCGAGGTTCCTCAGCCTGAACTTCATAAAAGGCGAGAAGCCGGAACACGAGCATTTAGAGGGCGGCGGGCTGATGAAACTCGGCTACTCTCTGATGGTTTCAGTTCTCCTTGTTCTTCTCTTCCTTATTTTCACGAGCAAGGAGACTGCAGAATTTGTCGAGGCTGGACTCGCTCCTGTCTCGTTTGTAGTGGGTTTAGGGGCGCTTGGTGCTTATTTGGTGGCGGCGAAAGTGCCGAGACTAAAAGCCCTTTCCAAAGTCCCCGGGACATTCTTCAGCGACCGAATGTACCTGCCGTTCCTGAACGACTACATTCTGCCGAAGATCGGCTTCTTCGCGGCTCACTTCGTTCAGAACTACGGAAACCGCGGCATCGACGGGTTCTTCAACACGAAGGTTGTGCCGGGGCTGTTTAGAGGGATTTCGAAGGGAATTCGGGCAGTACAAACAGGCTACCTTAAAACTTATGTTAAGATTGTGCTGGGCTTCGTGATGCTGTTCTTAATATTTGCTTCGTTAGGTTTAGGTGTGGGATTAGGATTAGGAGGTGCGGGACTGTGACAGATTTAACGATGTTTACAGTGGCTTTGGTGGTTTTAACGCTCGGAGCGGTCTTCTCTTTCAAGTTCCGTCCGCTTGGACTTGTAGGTGCGGTAGTCGCTCTTCTGCTTGGGCTTTATGCTTGTAGCTCGTTCCACTACGGCGTCTTCATCTTCGCAATCGGTCTCGTCAACCTGCTCTCACTCGGTGCGTTGGACAGCAGAATTAAGGGCGTGGACTACGGCTTGGTGGGTTTGATGGCTCTCGTGACAATGTATATTTTTAACACCTCCGATTTTGCTTTGGTTCTCGCAGCACTCGTGCTCGTCTCGGTTCCCACTTACATTTTGGTTATGCTTCGGGACGTCGAGGGAAACGGCGAGGGAAAGGGTGAAGGAGTGAGAAAGGGTGAAGGAGTGAGAAAGGGTGAAGGAGTGCGAGGGGAGGGAGGAGCAAACGTGGAAGTGGGCATTAAATACATCACTTTTATGGTCCTCGCGACCGTTCTCTTCTTAATCGGCGCGGTCATCTTGGCATACACGAAGAGCGCATTTGACGGATTCCTTTACGTGCTTGGCTACGTGCTGCTTGTTTTGGGCTTGTGCATTGAAGTGGGCGTCGCGCCAATGCACGAGTGGGTGCCGGATGTTTTCGCAGCCGCAGACCCGATTCCAATCTCAATTATCGCCTCGCTTGCCAAAATCGTTCCTTTCGTCGCTGCGTTGTTTATTCTAATTTACACTGCCTGCCCGCTGACCGCGTCGGTAAGCATCTTCACTGCAGTGCTTGCGGCTGTCTCGATGTTCACGGGCAACATCGGAGCGTTGACCTCAAAAGAGCCTGCGAGAGTTCTTGGTTACTCCACTGTTGCGAATATGGGCTATGTTTTGGCGTGTCTCGTCGTGGCGGCAAAACCCGAGTTCTTCTACTTCGCACTGACCGGCGGGTTAATTCTGTTGTTTGCGAACGCCGCGGGTAAAATCGGGTTCTTCAATGCGATAAAAGGAGGCGGGGCTTACTCTCCGCTTGTTTATTTGCTCGCCTTCTCGTTCATCGGCGTTCCGCCGTTGATGGGCTTCTGGGGCAAACTATTTATTCTCTTGTCGCTTGCGGAAATGCAGTACTACTGGCTAATCGGCGTTCTTGTCGTGAATTCCGCAATCTCGATTCCTTATTACATCAGGCTCGCAGGCGAACTCGGCTCGGCGACAGGCTGGGAAACCAACCTCACTAACATCGTTTGCGTTGCGGTGGTCGTTTTGACTTTTGTTACAGTCTTTTTTGTGCCTGTAGAGTGGTTCTTTGCGAATATGCAGGCTGTTGCAGAGACGATTGGAATCGGCGCAGGAGTTGTAGGAGTAGGTGTGGGAGTAAGTGAAGGAGTAGTTGTGGGAGGAGGGGGAATTTAAAATGATAGAAAACGCAGTAGTGGTGGGTTTGGTGCTCGGGTTTTGCGTAATTATGGATCTAGCGATTCTTGTGCTCAGCAAAATCCTGCCGATTTATTTCCCGTCGGCGGTGAAGCAGTCGCGGTGGGAGGCGGGGAACCTGCCGATAGAACGCCCGAAATACACGCTTCCGATGCAGTATTTTGGATTTATGTTTATGTTTATGGCTGCGGAGCCGATTCTCGTTGTCCTGCTCCTGCTCTCCGCTTACCCGACTACAGATTTCATTCTCCTTCTGCTGCTCGCTCTGCTGCTCCTCGTTCCTGCGATTTGGGTGGGCTACAAGGCGGCTCTTGAAATGGCGGCTGGTGGCTCAAAACATAGTGGCTCAAAACAAAAACAATTCAAAAATAAAAATAAAAGTTGAAAAGAAAAAAGAAAAAGATGGAAAAAGACGAGAAAGACAGGAATATTCGCATTCTCCGTTCTGGCGTTCTGGCGCCGCTGAAGAGGTGGGGCACGAAGTGGAGCCTCTGGCCGTGTCATTTCGTCACCTCGTGCTGCGGCGTTGAACTGGCGCACGCTTTTGGGTCAGGGTTTGACGGCGAGAGGTTGGGCACTCTAAATATGGGCATCTCAAGGCAGGCGAATTTCATCATCGTTGAAGGCACGATTACGCGGAAGATGGCACGAGCGCTGCGAATCGTCTGGGAGCAGATGCCCGACCCGAAGTTTGTGAATGTCATCGGAGCGTGCGGGCAGCGGGGCGGAATTTTCTGGAACAGCTACAACATTACTCGCCCTTCGGAAATCGTTCCTGTGGATTTCTTCATTCCCGGCTGCCCCGTAACGCCAGAAAGTCTTTTACGAGGCGTTCGAGCGGTTCAAGACAAAATCGTCGGCAAAGACGAGACAACGATAAAATTTAAGCACGTGGAATTACCCTCTGAGAGCAGTAAGAAAGGCAGGGAGAGCCTGGTGCCGACGACGCCGAAAATATTTGCACCCACTCCGCTGGTTCGTGTGGATTTTCCGAGAGCGAGCGAGGGCGGGGTTGAGTGGGAGTTTGGGAAGGGGCTGGTGAAGAATCTAAAGGCTCAACTGTCGGGGCTTTGTGATTCTGTTACCGTCACCGACAAGAACCGAATCGCGATTAAAACGACGCCCGAGAACTTTGTGGAGGTTGCGAGGCGGCTGAGTGAGGGCGGCGGCAACGGCAGAGGGAGCGGCAGCAGTGGGAGCGGCAGCAGTGGGAGCGGCAGCAGTGGGAGCGGCAGCAGCGGCAAGATTGGGATTGACCATGTGAAGAGCGTGAATGTTGTGGATGTGCCGCACGAGAAGAAATACATAATTGAATATTTGGTCTCGAGTTACGGGGACAGCAACGGCAACGGCAGAGAACTTATGCCTGTCCTCATAAATATTTTCACTAAAATAAGAAGAGAGGCAAGAAGAGAGGCAGGAGCAAAAGTAAAAAAAGTAAAATCAGAAGCAGAACCGAGTTTCCCCAGCCTCACGCCTATTTGGGAGAGTGCGGATTATTCGGAGCGGGAAATGCACGACTTCTTCGGAGTTCGGTTTGAGGGGAACGAAGGAATGAATGCGAAGTTCATTCTCGCTCCCGAGACCGAGACACCGCTGAGAAAGGATTTCAAGATTGGGGAGGAGCAGTATGTTTTTGAAGAGGGTGCTCCGCTTGACCTCCCGATTGAGCTGACCTCGGACCTCAAAATGCCCGCGCCTGAAGAACTTTATGAGGAGGCGGAGGAGAATGAGGAGGTGGTTGCTCTCGTGGGTCCGCACCACCCCGGCAGCGGACACCTGCGGTGGATAATGCGTTTAAAAGGGGATGTTATTGTGGATGTTACGCCAGACCCAGGCTACGTCCACCGGTCGATGGAGAAGCTCGCTGAAAACCGTCTCTACATTCAGAACGTTCCGCTCTTCGAGCGGGCGAACATAAGCGACCCGTTTAATATGAATCTTGGCTACGTCCGTGCGATCGAGAACGCGCTCGGAATTGAAGTTCCAGAAAAAGCGAAGTACATCAGAACGATGCTGGCGGAGCTTTCGCGAATCGGCGCCTTCTTCTACGACTCTGGGATATTCTCGCTCTTCCTCGGGCATTCAACCGGGTTTATGTATGTCTGGGCGATTCGTGAGATGATTCTTGAGGCGGTGGTAAGAATGACTGGCTCGCGGTGCACACCCTCATTCATCATTCCCGGCGGCGTTAGGCGAGACATTCCGAGGGCGGTGCTTGACATAACGAGCAACTTCACCTCTGCGATTCACAAACGGCTGAAGAAGTTCGAGGACATTTTTATTTACAACCCCGTCTTCGTTGCGAGGACGAAGGGCGTTGGCGTGCTGACACGGGAGGAGGCGATAAAATGCGGGATCGTTGGTCCTTTCTTGCGGGCTTCGGGCGTTGAATACGACATCAGGAAAGTAGAGCCTTACGAGGCTTACGACAAACTCAACTGGGAAGCGACGAGAGGCGACGGCGACGCCGCTGACTGCCTCGGCAGGTATATGGGCAGGTACGAAGAGATAAAGCAGAGTTTGAGCATTCTGAAGCAGGCGGTGGACGCAGTGAAGCGGATGCCGAGAGGCGATGTCATTAGCGAGGAAATCCTCGGCGACTACAAAGAGGCGTCAAAAGACATTAAGGGACACCTCTACCACGTTTACGGCAACCTCGTCCTCCCAAAAGGCGAGTGGACTTCTGTTACCGAGTCTGCTCGAGGCACGCTCCTCTACTCAATCCTGAGCGACGGCGACTCAAATGTGCCCTACCGCGTCAGAATTGTAACCCCGTGCTGGATGAATCTGCGGGGAATTATTGAGGCTTCAAAAGGAGAGCGGGTAGCCGACTTCTGGTCAATCTACGGCAGCTTCGGCTACTTCCCGCCAGAAGCGGACAGGTGAGAAGAAAGGAGAGGTAAAAGGAGAAGTAAAAGGAGTGGTGAAAGGAGTGGTGAAAGGAGTGGTGAAGAAGGAGAGCTAAAAAATGCAAATACAAATACAGGAAGCAGTAAATCAAATAATGAGTGCAGTAGCGAGCAATCAGGTGAATGTGCCACTTTTACAGCCGATTCTCGACTTGGTGGCACAAATTCCAATGGCAGGTTTCCTGGTCTCGTTCGTTCTTTGGAAGCCGTTTTTCGCAGCCCTGATTTGCCCGGGGCTTTCTACACTCGGGATTTTGCTGCTCGTCTTCCCGTGGGTTGAGAGAAAGCTCTGCGGTAGGATTCAGTGGCGGGTCGGGCCGCACGAGATTGTGTGGTGGCTGGGCGGGCTACCGCAAATAATGGCAGACTCAGTCAAGTTCCTCTTCCAAGAAGTGATTGTGCACAAGGACGCAGACCGACCTTACTACCTGCAGTTCCCGTTCCTCTCGTTCATCGCCGCCCTCCTCCCGCTGCTCTTCATCAGTGCAGGAAATATTATCGCAATAGAAACGCCCTACGCGATACAGTTAATGCTGGCGTTGATCTGTCTCTTCCCTCTCTTTATTCTCGGTCTCGGCTGGGCGTCTAACAACAGATTCTCGTTCATCGGGACCGTGCGGGAGGCGTTTATGTCTTTCGCCTACGAGATTCCGTTCATCATTGCGGTTCTCGCGATGATCGTTCTGTACGGCACTTCTAATCCGCTGCAGATGTCAAGCACAGGCGGACTGTTGGAGTGGGGACTTTTCCGTAATCCTGTTGCAGCATTCACATTTTTTGTCGCTGCTGCGATGGCGACTTCGCGGCTGCCCTTTGAAATCGCGGAGGCGGAGCAGGAGTTAGCTGCGGGACCGCATGTTGAGTATTCTGGGATTTCGTTCGGGCTCATTTATGTAATGTGCTACGAGAAGGCGTATATTTTGAGCGGCTTGATGACGATTTTATTTCTTGGCGGGGGCAGCGGTCCTGCAATTTCGGGGCTTGGCGACCTCTCGGGTGCGGTGTGGTTCTTGGCGAAGACGGTGGTTGTGATGACGACTTTGTTTGCTCTTCGGACGATTTACCCGCGGTACAGGCTTGACCAGGGTTTGAAAATCGGCTGGGGTGCGATGATTTCGTTGTCGCTGGTCGCACTTGCGTTGTCGGTTGTGATTGTGTTGGTGCAGGGAGGAATTGGTGGTGTAGAGGGAGTGGTGTAGAGGGAGTGGTGTAGAGGGAGTAGTGTAGAGGGAGTAGTGTAGGTAGAGTAAGGAAGAGAGGTGTAAATATGAAAAAGGTTTCAGTTTCGGAACAGGGCTTGGTAGAGAAGGCAAAGAGGCACGCAGCCGCCGTAGGAGTGGCGATGAAGGAATCGGTAACGCCGCTGACTGCGACGGTGTTTTATCCGAGAGAGAGGAAGAAGATGCCGGACAATTTCCGTGGCTACCTCTTGTTCGACCCTGAGAAGTGCATAAACTGTTGGGAGTGTGCTTTTATTTGCCCTGCAAACGCGATTCAAATGAAAAAGGCACCGGCACCGAACAACCGCTTTTACCCGACGGTAGACTACGGTAAGTGCATTTTCTGCCACTTTTGCATCGATTCCTGCTCTGGCGGTGCGTTGAGGACGACGAAGATTCACGATGTCGCCTACAGGGAAATGGGGGAGATGCTGACGCTTACCGAGGAGATGATTGAGCCGCCGGAGATAATTCGCGAGGACAAGAAGTCGGTGGAGTATGAAATTGAGAAGGACGATTTGCACTTGAAGAGGACGCGAGAGGTAGACGGTCTTTTCGTCGAACCGACGCCGCCGGTGGAGATTCCTATGGTGAGTCAGTGCGTCGACAGGGCGAGCTGTCTCGGCTGTCGGGTCTGCGAAGAGGTCTGCGAGAGCGGTGCGATTTCGTCTTCTTCGGCAGAGGGGGTGTTGGAAGCAGAAGGGGTGTTGAGAATGAAAATAGATATTGAGAAGTGCACGGGCTGCGGGTTGTGCGTTAAGGAGTGTTCGATGCAGATTTTACGGCTTGTTAGAAGAGGGAAGTGAGAAGGAGGTGAAAAAGAGAATGGCAGCAGTAGCAGCAGAGACAACAACAGGGCAGTCGGAATGGGAAGTGGCGGTTCCCGAGAAACCGCTGAAGGAGAAGGTGTATTTTGAGAATCTGAAGGCGCAGGTGATTGACACGGAGTTGTGCAGTCGGTGTTTGACCTGCGCGGCTGTCTGCCCTGCCCTGCCTGAGGGGATAACTTTAACGGCAGACGACAAAGTGGGTTTCCCGGACTACGAGGAGAAGTGTCTTGACTGCGGTGCGTGTGTGCGTGTCTGCCCGCGGTTTGAGTACGAGCCGAAGAGCGGGCTGGGAGAGTACACAGACTTCATCGCAGGGCAGTCAAAACGGTTCAAAGGGCAGGACGGAGCAATGGTAACCGAACTCATCGTCTCTGCGATTGAAATGGGGCTGATTGACCGTGGCTTGTTTGTGGGCAGGGACAACAGGTGGGCGACCAACATCTTCCACGTGCGCGACCCCGAGCAACTCGCGATTACAACGCTCGGCGGGACGAAATACACTTTTGCAAGCGTGCTTCCGGAGTTGAAGCGAGCGGTGCTGCTGACGAAGAGCGGTGTGGGTGTCGTCGGGACGCCGTGCATCGTCTCGGGCGTCAGAAAGCTGCAGCAGGAATTCCCGATTTTCCGCGAGAAGGTGAAACTCGTTGTCGGGCTGTTCTGCACCGAGAATTTTCACCACACCGAGATTTCTGACTACCTGCAGAAGAAGGGCGTAGATTTCTCGAAACTCGTAAAGACCGACATAACGATGGGTAAGTTCATCGCCACGATGACTAACAAGACGGTGAAGTTCAAGGTGAAGGCACTTGAGAAGATTCTTCCAAGCGGCTGCAATGTTTGTACTGATTTTACCGCGGTCGAAGCCGACGCGAGCGTGGGCAGCGTGGGCAGCGCAGCGGGATTCTCGACCGTAGCGGTGCGCAACGAAAACGCACGCAGAGTTGTAGAGTTCATTAAAAAGCGGGGCTACGCGGATTTTGGCGAGGGAAAGCCGGAAGAGCTGGCGTTCCTTGTCGGGCATAAGAAGAAGCGGGCGGAGAACATTCCGGGATTCCAGGACCAGGAAGATAAATGAAAAGTGTGTAGTGTAAGTCTGAGTGTAGTGTAGTCTCGGCAAGTTTTGTTTCTGTCGTTGAGAGTTTTTTATTTTTTATCTAAATTATATTTAATAGTGGTGAGAGAGTTAGAGATGTTAGAGCCAGAGAACCTCGTAGTGCGGGAGTATTTCAGCAAGCTGCTCGGGAAAGAAGGGCTGAGAATACTGGAGACTGTTCCCGACGACGAAGAGATAACGGACGAAGAAATAGCACGGCTGAGCGAGACAAAACTAACTACTGTGCGACGGATGCTTTACACCTTGTACGAGAACCGAATAGCCGAGTACAGGACGGAACGAGACGACGAGAGCGGTTGGATAACTTATTTGTGGCGGTTCAACCGCGAGAATATTAAAAAATTAATGCGGGCGGAGGCGGAGGAGCTGCTGAAGGATTTGGAGAGCCAGCTTGAAGAAGAACGCGAGGGCGTGTTTTACCAGTGTAACTGCCAGCGTGTCTTGTTTGAAGAGGCGGCGGCGAGGGAGTTTTGGTGCGACGAGTGTGGCTCGGATTTTGAGTTCGTTGAGAATTCTGGTGTGATAAAAGAGTTAAAAGAGGAAGTGGAAGAGATTGAGAAGTGGATGCAGGAGATAAAAAGAAAATAAGGCGTGAGTGCGTGGCGTTACTGCGAGCGGCGGGGTGCGACGAGGCGGTTGTAAAACACTGCGTCGCGGTTGCTGAACTTGCTCTTGAGGTTGCTCGGCGTCACAACAGAGGAGTGGACAAGAGATTGGTTTTTGAGGGTGCGTTGCTGCACGACTTGGGCAGGGCTCGGTCGCACGGGGTTGAGCACGGGTTCGTGGGTGGCGAAATGGCGAAGGAGTTGGGGCTGGAGGAGAGAGTAGTAAGAATAATTCAGAGGCACGTGGGTGCGGGGCTAACCGCGGCGGAGGCAGAGCGGGCGGGGCTGCCGGCTGAGGATTTTATGCCTGAGACGACGGAGGAGAAAATAGTAGCAGACGCGGACAACTTGATCGACGGAGTGCGGAGAACGAGCGTAGAAGAGGCGGTCGAGGAGTTTAAGAGGAAATTGGGCGCGGGACACCCGACCGTAAAAAGGGTGGTAAAACTGCACGAGGAAGTGCAGGGGTAACGGAGCCGGGAAAGAGCGGGAAAGAGTGGGAAAGGGCGGGGAAGGGTGCTGGGGGGGTGAGGGGGGTGGTCACTCCCTCGTCAACGCCCTTTCCCTCAGTTTGTCCTTCAAGTCCAATTTCGTTAGCACGACATTCGAGGGGTGCAGGTGTCGCGGCACCTCCGACAAGTCCGACCTCGCCACAACAACGCCCTCCACTGTTATTTTTCCCCGCTTCAAGTCGACGGACCTCACTTTCCCCTCTTTTCCCTTCTCGTCGCCCCGCACTACCCTCACCGTGTCCCCCTTCTTCACAGGGAGACTTCTCCGCTCGTATTTCTCCCGCAGCCCCTCTGAAAGAGGCGCACCCAAAAACTTGTGTCTTAAATGCAGCGGTGCGTTAAACCGCGCTTTCCTCTGCTTTCTCGGTTGTTTTGATTTCATTTTCATCTCCTCAAACTACCCCAACCCTCGCCTTCACTCTGCCGAAGGTCGTTTTCATTTCAATTATCCTTATCTTCGTCCTCTTCGCTTTCATTTCCGTTTCTTCTGTTCTTTTTCAAATATAAAAGGATTAGGGGTTTGTAAGGTTTTTTAGAATGCTTAAGCTTAAGTACGATGTCGTCGTCGTAGGCGGCGGTCCGGCAGGCTGCATTGCAGCGAAATACGCAGCGAAGTCCGGGGCTTCTACACTGCTCCTCGAGGAGCATTCTGAAATCGGCGAGCCTGTTCAGTGCGCAGGACTTCTAAGCCGGAGGGCTGTGGAAGAGAGCGAACTGCGAGAGACTAAAGCCTTCGTGAACTGCGAGTTAAAGGGCGCGGTTCTTTACCCTCCCTCACACGCCCTCACTCACGCCCTCGCCCCTGCCCCCTCCTCTGCCCCCTCCTCTGCCCCCTCCTCTGCTCACGCCTCTGCTCACGAACTGAGAATTGAGTCTCCTCCGTCGTCAGGGAAAAGGGCGTTCGCAGTGAGCAGGAGTGCGTTTGACAAGGAACTGGCGAGAGCGGCGCAGAAAGCGGGAGCGGAAATAATTCTAAAGACCAAAGTCAAGGCGGTGAAGAAGAAGGCAGGGGAGGCGGGGAAGGCGGGGCTAACGGTAAGCACGGCGGGAGAAGGGGAAATCGGGGCACGAGTCGTCGTCGGTGCGGACGGCGTGAGGAGTGTTGTCGCAAAGACCGCGGGGGCGGGGCGGGAGGTCACAAAAAACTTTTTGACCTGCGTGCAAATTGAAGGAAAATACGAGGTAGACGAGCCTTTTGCAGAGATTTTCGTGGGCAGAACCGTCGCACCGGGCTTCTTTGCCTGGGCAATTCCGCTCGGAGAAAGTTCTGGCACTGCCCGAATCGGGCTCTGCATTGACAGAAGGTTCTCACCCAGTCCCAGCCCTCTGCCGTTTTTAAAGAAACTTTTGTCAAACCACCCTGTCGTCGCCAAGAAATTCAACGGCACCCGACTGAACCTTACCCGACTAAACCTTACGGCGGGGAGAATTCCCCTCGCTCTCCCTCGACCACAAACGACGGTAAAGACGGTAAAAGACGGCGGAGCAGGGGTGCTGCTGGTCGGGGACGCGGCAGCGCAAGTCAAGCCAGTTACAGGCGGAGGCGTCTACTACGGTCTGAAGTGCGGAAAAATTGCGGGGCAGACGGCGGCAAAGGCGTGCTTGAGCGGGGACGCGGAAGTGCTGCGGGAGTACGAAGAGCGGTGGCAGAAGGAAATCGGGCAGGAAATCGCGTTCGGGCTGAAAATTCACAGGCTGAGGTGCGTGCTCAGCGACAGGGACTTTAACGCACTCTGCAAAGCAGTCTCAAAATACGACCTGACGCGGCTTTTAACAGACTACGGGGACATTGACTACCCCTCGCTCGCGTTTCGTGAAGTCTTGAAAAATCCCGGAATCATCAAATTAATGGCGAAAAATGTCATAAAATATTTATATGCAAAATAAAAATTGACTTGCAAAGAAAGGCAAATAAGATAAAAAAATAGAGGAGAAGGCTTGAAAATGGCGAGGATGTACGCGAGGAGAAGGGGGAAATCAGGTTCTAACCGCCCGTTTAACTTTAGCCAGAGGGCTGCGGCTCAAGTGGCACCTGAGTGGGCGGGCTTGGGCTTGACAGCGGAGGAAGTGGAGACGAGAGTGGTTGACCTGTACAACCAAGGACGTTCGACGAGCGAAATCGGAATTACGCTGCGGGACAGCCACGGCGTGCCGAGCGTTGTAGTGCGGACAGGGAAGAAAATAACGAAGATTTTGAAGGAGCGGGGAGTTGTGCCTGGGTCTGCTGGGACTGGGACTGGGTCTGGGACTGGGTCTGGGTCTGGGACTGGGTCTGGGTCAGAACTACCCGAGGACCTTCAGAATTTGATGCGAAAAGCGTTGAAAATACGGAGGCACCTTGAAGAGAACAGGAAAGATCTGCACAACAAAAGGGCGTTGCAGTTGGTGGAATCCAAGATTAGACGGCTTACGAAGTACTACACGAGGAAGAAAGTCATACCTGCAGAGTGGCGGTACAAACCGGGGGCTGCAGAATTTGTGATGATGCGGTGAAACGGGAAAAGGGAAACAGGAAAGGGGAAAGAGAGAAGAAAAGATGAACTTGGAAAATGAAGGCAGGAAAGAAGGAGGATTTTAACGGTGGGCACGGTTAAACCGAGGTACATAAAAAGATTGGGACAGCAGTTGCTGAGGGACGTGCAGGCGTTCACGGACGACTTCGAGCTGAACAAGAAGTTAGTGACTGAGAACACGAACATTGAGAGCAAGGGCATAAGAAACCGAGTGGCGGGCTACATTACTCACAAGAAGAAGAGGACGCAGGAGGAAGCCGAAGAAGTTGAAGAATTAGTAGTAGAGGCAGCAGCGGAAGTTGAAGAAACGAAAGAAGCCGAAGAAGTTGAGGTAGCAGCGGAAGTTGAAGAAACGAAGGAAGTAGAAGAAACGAAGGAAGTAGAAGAAGTTGAGGAGGAGGGGAAAGGAGGGGGGAGTTAAAATGTTAAAATTAGAATTAGAAGGTGTGTATCCGGCGCTGATAACACCGTTTACGAGGGACGACGAGGTGGACGAGGAAGGTCTGAGGCGGCTCGTAGAGTTCGTGGTTGAAGGAGGTGTCGCAGGAATCGTCCCGTGTGGCACGACCGGGGAGTCCGCGACGCTTTCGCAGGAGGAGCACGAGCGTGTGATTGATGTTGTGGTGGACTGTTCGAGGGTACCGGTGATCGCAGGCACGGGCTCGAACAACACGAAGGAGGCGGTAGAGTTCTCGAAGTACGCGGAGGACGCGGGTGCTGACGCGTGCCTCTTGATTACGCCGTACTACAACAAGCCAAATGTGCGGGGATTGAAGGAGCATTTCAAGAGGATTGGGGACGCGGTGGAGCTGCCGTTAATTTTGTACAACATTCCCTCGAGGACGGGTCAAAATGTGAGTGCAGGGACGATGCTGGAGCTTGCGGCTGAGGTGGAGGGAATAAAGGGCGTGAAGGAGGCGTCTGGGGATTTGAAGCAGGTGGGTGCGATTTTAAGCGAGGTCGCGGAGCAGGGTTTGGATTTTACGGTTCTCGCAGGCGACGATTTTCTTACGCTTCCGATAATGAGTCTTGGCGGTAAGGGCGTGATTTCGGTGGCTGCGAATGTCGTGCCGCGGGAGATGTGCGAGATGGTGGACGCGGTGTTGAGCGGGGCGGCGGAGAAGGCGAGGGAGATTAATGTTAGGCTGTTCTCGTTGTTTGAGGCGATGTTTCTGGAGACGAATCCGATACCGGTGAAGAAGGCGGCGGAGATGCTGGGTTTGGTGGCGGCAGGGGCTGTTAGGCTTCCGTTGGGTAAGTTGAGTGAGGGGAACAGGGCGAAGTTGAGGGAGGTGCTGGAGGGGTTGGGGAAGATGAGGGGTTGGGGAAGATAAGGGGGATATAAAATTTTTGGTAGTGCTTAAGCGACTTGGATTCTGCGAGTGTTGCCGGCATTGTCGCACCGGTCGCACCGGCGAAGGACGGTGTGTCTTCTCGGTGATTTATAAAACGCATTTAGGTCTTCCTAGCCTGAAGGGCAGGGGCAAAAATTCCTTGCGAGAAAAAGAGCGTTCGTTACTTTTAACTGATAAAATATTTTAGATTTTTGCTGCGGAGGGTAGGGTAGAAGCGGGAAGAAGGGGATGAGAAAGAGTCCTTATCACAAATACGCTTTGCTGGACAACCCGTTTAGGTTTGAGGCAGGAGGGTTTGAGGCAGGACAGAGGGAGGGGCTAAATCTGCTGAATGTTAAGCAAGAGGAGGACTACGAGTTAGAGGACGCTTTTTTTGACACTTTAGAGAAGAATCGTAAGACGATTTTACAGATTCTGGGACAGGAGGGAGCGGGAAAGACAGAGCGGTTGCTTTTGCTGGTCGAGAGGGCGAAGGAAGAGGCGGCGAGCTGCTGCTACCTAAACGCGGGAGGGAAAGGGGGTTTTGTTCTTGTCGCTGAAATCTTGGACGCACTGTCAAAGCCAAAGTTCAGGTCTAAGAGAAAGCGTTTTGGAATATTCACGCCGGGTTGGCTGCGGGAATTGAGAGGCGTGAGACGGTGGTTTTTAGCCGACGGCGAGGACGAGAAGAAGATAGGAGAGGGCAGGGTAAGTGCGGCGATTGCGGGTGCGTTGAACGAGTCTTCGCCGAGTTTTCTGCTGCTCGACGATTTTGAGGCGGGCATTGATCTTCGCGTAGTGCGGTTGCTGCAGGCGGTCTTTGAGAAGGTGGTTAGAGGCGTACTGATCGCAATCGCGGCAGAGAGCGGGCACGGGCAGAGCTGGATTGCGAAGAAGGTAGAGCTCAGGGGGTTTAACGAGAGGGAGGCGGAGTTGTGTGTTGCGAAGCGGCTCTTGGCTGAACGAACGGTCTCAGAAAAACTTGACCCGCTCTACCCTTTCACTCCAGCGGCGGTTCGCAAGGTGAACGAGTCGGTGAGAGGGAATCCAAAGCGGCTTCTTGAGGCGTTGGCGGTGATTCTTGACGCCGGCGTTGCGAGGCGAGCAGAAATTATCGACGAGGAGTTCGTGCTTCGTACAAACTTTTGAGAAAAGTTTGACCAAAAAGGCTTCGCAGAAACTATCCTTTGTAATCTCTGCGTCTTTCGTTCCAAAGCCTCTGCCTTTAACCGAGTTCAATAATTCCTCTTCATTAAACTTAAATACGCACAAGCCGTTGTAAAAATATGACCTCCGCAACGATAAAATGGCTGAAGGGAAGGGAGATTTTGGACTCGCGTGGAAATCCGACCGTTGAGGTAGAGGTGCGAACAGAGAGCGGTTTTGGCAGGGCGAGCGTGCCTTCTGGTGCGTCCACGGGAAGCAAAGAGGCGTGGGAGAAGCGAGACGGCGAGAAAAATCGGTTCGGCGGCAAAGGAGTTCTTAAAGCCGTTGAAATCGTGAACACGGTGGTAAGAGAAGAATTGTTGGGGCGGAACGCTCTCGAGCAGCGGGAAATCGACGACATTTTAATCGCACTCGACGGGACCGAGAACAAGGAGCGGTTGGGGGCGAACGCTCTTCTCGGGACTTCGATGGCGGTCTGCAAGGCGGCTGCGGACTCGCTAAAAAAACCGCTCTTTAAATATCTTCGCGAGGAGGTTGTCAAAATGAAATCACAATTTGAACTCCCGACGCCGATGATGAATGTGATAAACGGCGGTAAGCACGCTGGCAACGAGCTGAGCATTCAGGAGTTTCTTATTCTGCCCCTAGGTTTTGAGCGGTTCAGCGAGAAGTTGAGGTTCAGCGAGAAGTTGAGAGCAGGCGTCGAGACCTACCACGCTCTTAAAAAGGTCTTGGAGCGGAAGCCGAGGTACGGGAAGGCAGCCACGAATGTCGGGGACGAGGGTGGCTACGCACCGCAAATGCGTGAGACGACGGAGGCACTCGAGGCGGTTGTAGAGGCAGTAAGCGAGGCAGGTTACTCGGAAACCGAAATACGGCTCGGCGTTGACGCTGCGGCTTCGAGCTTCTTTGACCTCGAGACGCGGAAATACAAAATTGACGGCGTCGAGAAGGACGGCTCTGAACTGATTGATTTTTACGAGGGGCTTGTGGAAAAATACCCGTTAGAACTGCTGGAGGACCCGTTTGAGGAGGACTCGTTCGGGCTGTTCGCGGAACTGACGGCTAAAACCAAGATGCAGCGGAAAATAATCGTCGGCGACGACCTCTTCGTCACAAATGTCAAGCGACTTCGGGAGGGCGTAAAAAAGAAGGCGGCGAACGCGGTTCTCCTGAAGTTGAACCAAATTGGCACTGTCTCGGAGACGCTGGAGACTGTTAGGTTGGCGGGAGAGAGCGGGTACAAGAAGGTCGTCAGCCACAGGTCTGGCGAGACCGAAGACACTTTCATCGCGGATTTCGCGGTCGCGATAAACGCGGAGATAATAAAAACCGGCGCCCCTGCAAGAAGCGAGCGAACCTGCAAATACAACCAACTGCTGCGGATTGAGGAGGCGTTGACTGAGTAGAGACAGAGAAGTTGAGACAGAGAAGTTGAGACAGAGAAGTTGAGACAGAGAAGTTGATGGAGTAGAAACAGGGACAAGGAGAATGCCCGCGTCCGCGTCCGTGTCAGTCGTAATTTGCACGCACCGAAGCGAGAGGTTTGGGGATTTTTTAGAGGCGGTAGAGAGCCTGAAAGCCCAATCTTTCACCACTTGCGGCGACTACGTGAACCTTGACCTTGAAATCGTCGTGGTCGTGGACGGGAACAGGGAGTTGTTTGAGCGGATTTTAAAAGCTGGAGTTGTGGGACAGGAGCAGGGGGTAAAAACGATTTTGAACGAGCAGAATTTGGGTCTTTCAGAAAGCAGGAACAGGGGCATAAAAGAGGCGAAAGGAGATGTAATTGCGTTCTTCGACGACGACGCGGTTGCGGACAAGAAATGGCTGCGGGAGTTGCTGAGGGCGTACAGTGAGGGGGAAGAAGAGGTGGGAAGAGTAGCGAAGTTGAGCGGTGCGATCGCGGCAGGTGGAAAAATCCTGCCGATGTGGATTTCAAACTCAAATACAAAGACAAAGTCAGGGAGGCCGAAATTTCTGCCAGAGGAGTTTTACTGGCTGCTCGGGGTGACGCACAAGGGGTTTGCCGAGAGCGAAGGTTCCGGGGGGCTGGTAGAGGTGCGGAACACCTTCGGGTCGAACCTCAGTTTCAAAGCAGAGGTCTTGAGGGCGTTGGGCGGGTTCAGGACGGAAATGGGCGTGAAAGGGCGGAGAGGGCTTTTGCAGGGCGAGGAGACAGAGCTGTGCGAGCGAATGCGGGAACGGTTCGGACAGGGCGTCGTTTACAACCCTGCGGCAGTTGTTTACCACAAAATCTACCCAGAGCGGTTGAAACTGCGGTTTCTCTTGCGGCGAGCTTTCTGGCAGGGCTACTCAAAACGAATGATGAAAGAGGCGGGCTCTTCGGTGAGCGAGGAGGAGAAGTTTGTGCGGGTTTTGTTTGGTGGCGTCGTTGAGAGGCTAAAAGCGAAGTCGTTGGTCGCGTTCGGGCAGTTGGCGGTTCTGCTGCTTCTTACTTCTGCTGTGGGCTTGGGGTATTTTTTTAAATTTTTTAAAGGCAAAAAAATCATAAAAAAGTAAAAAAGCATAAAAAATGCGTCGCAGAATAATCTGGGTAAGACCTCGTAAAGAGAAAAATATCAGCATTGACCGAGGCAGAATTGCAGAGAAATTAGAGGAAAGGGGAAAATTAGAGGAAAGGGGAAACTATGAAGTTGTGGTTAAAACTGGAATTGATTTTGGTCTGCTAAAACTACTTCTCTTTGGCAGGTACGATTGTTTGGTTGGCACGACGAGAATTGGTGCAGTTGCTGGACTGCTTGCCAAGATGCGGGCTAAAAAAGTCTTTATTGACCACGTTGACCCGATCGAGCAGTTTAGAGTAACCGACGGTAGGTTTAAGGCAAGGGTGGTAGAAGGTGTCGAGAATTTAGCTTTTCGTTTTTCTGACGCTGTCTTTCTTACGAATGAGGAAGATAAGCTAAGAGTAAGCAAAAGAGCGAAAAAAATGATAGTATCAAGATTAGGAATAGATTATAAAAGCTTTGCAAATACAAGTAAAAATGCAATAGAAAAGGCGGAATCTCTTTTGAAATCAAAAGATATAAATATAAGAGATAAAATTGTTACTTACACAGGTGGTTTTGAGGACATCTATCATCTCGACAAATTGGTTTTGGCTATGAAACTATTAAAGGATTGGCTGCTCCTCCTGGCAGGTTCAGGAAGTGCTGAAGACAAGCTCAGGGAAATAGTGCAAAAGGAGGGGTTGGAGAATGTGCATTTCTTGGGCTCGTTGAATCATAATTTTATCCCTGGCATTCTTCTCTTCTCAAATGTCTGCGTTACGCTTTGTGAGACGCCGAGGCAGCAAAAAATTCTTGAGTACGCTGCCAGCAGAACGCCGATCGTTGCTCCGAAGAAAGTGAAAAAGATGTTCCCTCGCGTTCAAGCGACTGATTTAGAACCTGGCGAAGTAGCCTCAAATATTAAGAAAGCGGTGAAAGTACCTGACTCGTGGTTAGCCGAATTCCAAGCAGAAACGCAGAAATATGATTATGAAAAAGTAGCAGATTTATACGAATTCGTTATAAAAGACTTACTTTTATAAATTTTAACGATGAAGGAGGAAGCAGCAATTAAAGTCCTACACCAAGCAAAGGCAGCACTCGACAAAGAGGATGTTGAGTTTTGGTTAGATTTTGGGACATTGTTGGGTGCTGTAAGGGACGGAAAATTCATTGCGTGGGAGAACGACATCGATTTTGGCACTTGGCGAGCGAATGCCTCTAAAGTATTTTCAGCATTCCGAAAACTTCGCGAAAACGAGAAAGGGTTTATAAAAGTGTGTGACGAAAACCAGTGCATAAAGTTTATAACAGAAAATGGCTGTCGTCTCGATGTTACTTTATATCGTTTAGAAGGGAGCAGTGCAGTGAGGAAATTTTTTCCGATGAAACAAACAAACACAGGACTTCTTCTTTCTCATTTGCGAGATGTGTTAGCAATTCCGCCTCACATAAAACTCAACCCTGAAGAGCTGAGAGCGCCGTTCGTCACGCAAAACCTCTTTAAAATTACCCGCCCGCTCCCCTCCTCGTGGAGAAGGCAACTCGCTAAAATTGTGACGAAGGTTTATAAAAAAATTGGCTGCAACTGTGTTCAGGTGGCAGTGCCGAGCCACTATTTTATGAATTTATCAAGCATAAATTTTTATGGGGCGGAATTTAAAGTGCCTGCTGAGACGGTGGAGTACTTGGCTTACAAGTACGGTGAAGATTGGAGGGTCCCAAGACGGGATTGGGTGTACTACGAAGACGACCGTTCAATTGTAGAAAAAATAAATAAAGAAGCGTAGAAAAAAGAAAGGAGAGAAAAATAAGGGAGAGGAGGAAAGGAGAGAGGAAGAAAGGAGAGAGGAGGAAAGGGGAGAGGAGGAAAGGAGAGAGGAAGAGAGAAGGAAGAGGAAAGAGGGAGGAGGGGAAAAAATGATAAAATCTAAAAAATTAAGGGAGCTGTTTAAGAAAGACGGCGTGATAAAAATAGTAGGAGCGCACGACGGAATTACAGCCAAATTAGTAGAGCTGAACGGTTTTGACGGCGTTTGGGCGAGCGGACTTGAAGTCTCAACTTCGTACGCAGTTCCTGACGCAAATATTCTAACGATGACGCAGTACCTTCAAGCGGCTTCGGTAATGAACGACGCAGTCTCAATTCCCGTCGTTGCCGACTGCGACACAGGCTACGGGAACTCAAACAATGTAATGTTTATGGTGAAAAAATATGAAACAGCAGGGATTGCCGCGGTCACAATCGAAGATAAATTATTCCCAAAGGTTAACAGCTACATTCCAGGGCGTCAAGAATTAGCACCCATTGCCGAGTTTGTAGGTAAGATTTTAGCGGCTAAAAATGCGCAGGCGACCGAGGATTTTATGGTTATCGCAAGAGTAGAGGCACTGATTGCAGGGTGGGGGCAGGAGGAAGCGTTGAAGAGGGCACACGCTTATGTGCAGGCAGGTGCGGACGCGATTCTCATTCACTCCAAAGCCAGCACGCCTGATGAAATCGCTCGTTTTGCGAAGGCGTGGGACTTCTCTGCTCCTTTAGTCATCGTTCCTACGGCGTATCCTATGATCTCTTTAGAAGAGGTAGAGGAGTTGGGTGTGAAAATGGTGATCTACGCGAATCACGGGCTGAGGGCGGAAATTAAAGCAATAAACGAAGTCCTTTCTCAAATCCGGGAAGAAGGGCGATTGGACAGAATAAACGACAAAATTGTGCCGATGAGCGAGGTCTTTGAACTTCAGGGAATGACGCAGATGAAAGAGACAGAGAAGATCTTTTTGAGGTCCGGCGAAGAGGAGGTTAAAGTAATTATTCCCGCTGCAGGCGCACCTTCTGCCCACAATCAAACCTCGCTCGAACCCCTACTTCAAGACAGACCGCTCGCTGCGTTAGACATAAACGGCAAGTCCATTTTACAGCGGAACATTGAGACTCTGAACAAGAGCAAGTTGTACGACATTTCGGTAGTTAGAGGCTACAAGAAGGCAGCGTTAGGGGTAGAGGGCGTGACTTATTTTGACAATCCGAAACACCAGTCGGAGCACATTTTGAGTTCGATTTTCTGCGCCGAAGAGAAAATGGACTGCAAGACTTTGATTATTTATTCTGATATTTTATTTGAGAATTGGTTAATTGAACGTTTGAAATCCGTGAATTCTGATTTTGTAATTGTTGTTGACAATTCATTTAAAAGATCGCTCAACCGAAACAAGAAGTTAGACTTGGTTGTCACGAAAGAGAGTTTGGTCTTGGGCGACCGCGTCTTGACTTACGAGCATTTGTACGAGGTGGAGAAAATAGGCAAGACGCTTCCCGAAGAGACTGCAAGTGCGGAATTTATCGGCGTAGCAATGTTCTCTAAAAAGGGCGTTGAGATTTTTAAAAAAGTGTACCACGACGCGTTAAGAGAATACAAAAATAAACCTTTTCACGAGGCGGAGAATATATTTCAGGCTTCGTTAGAAGACCTGCTGCAGCATTTAATCGAGCTTGGTTACAAGGTGGAGGCGCTGCAGGTAAATTCGGGCTGGATGGAAATTCACACTTTTGAGAACTACAAATTTGCCTGCTCGATCGTTCGTTAAGCGGTTAGGCGTCGTTAGTTGGGTTACGGTGAAATTAGAGAGGTTAGTAAGAAACCTCTTTTTTATGAACTGCGGTTCGTGAGAGACCCTGGGCACTTCTCGCTCACCGCTCTCAATCTTTGCTAAAACAAAAGAAGGTCCTTCTCTTTCTGAGTCGGACCCCAAAATCTCGCTCACAACAGTGCGCAATTCTTGAACTGAACTAACTTTTTTAACTGTTTTGTAGCCCACAGCCCTCGCAATCTCTTCCAACCTCACCTTACTTGAGACCGTTCGCTGCCCTCCTGTAGAAGCGTGCATTTCGTTATCCAGGAGAAAATGAAGCAGGTTACTCGGTGCGAAATGCCCGATCGTTGCAAGCGAGCCCAAGTTCATCAGAAGGTTGCCGTCGCCGTCTAAGACCACTACTCTTTTGTAGGGTAGAGAGAGCGACAAACCAAATCCAATTGACGACGCCAAGCCCATTGAACCGAGCATATAAAAATTGCAGGCGGAATCTCGGATTGAGAATAGTTCCCTGCTAATTTTTCCGTTTGCGGAAATTACTAGCTCGTCCCCTTTCAATTCTTTGGTAATTTCTTCGATCGCTTCATATCTTCTCATCTTTTTCTTTTTATTCACTCTTTTTATTCAATCACTCCCCTTCTTATAATTATCGCGGTTGGCAGGCTCCTCTCGTTAATTATCTTGACCGCCTCCAAGAGTGTCTCTTCCGCCTTCTCTTTCTCTTTCGGCAGCACCCTTGCAGGCACACCAATTTCCACCAAGAGTTTTAGAGTGCTCTTTCCCATTAAAATATGTTCTGGTGCGTCTCGTCCCTGAAACCCTCTCCACGAAATTAAGAGCAGCAGCGGGATTTCATAAAGCAAGACCAAAGAGGCAAGCGTGCCGATTGAATTGCCCATTCCAGAATTTTGCATAAGAACAACCGGCTTCTTGCCTGCAAGATATGCGCCAGTCGCGATTCCAATTGCTTCGTCTTCCCTCGTTGCGGGAATGTAAGGAAGATCCAGGTCTTCAGAAAGATAATTAATCACGCCCTTTAAAATAGAGCAGGGCACGCCAGTGTAGAAATCAAATCCCTTCTCCTTTAGCGCCACGCAGAAGTCTTTTGTTGAAGTCATTTTTTTGTTTTCTTGTGGTTAAAATCTCTTTATTCAGTTAAAAAGATATTTTTATTTTAAAGAAGGAGTAAAGTAGAAGTGGGATAAATAAGTGCGATAAATTTATGAAAATGAGACAAAATTTTGAACTCTTGTTGCCGAAGAAGATAATCTTTGGAGCAGGGAGTGTTAAAAAGGTAGGAGACGAGGCGAAGAATCTTGGCGGTAAAAACGCAGTAATTGTTGTTAGTCGGGGAATGAGAAAGCGGGAGGGTTTTAAGGAACTGACCGAGTCCTTAAACCGCCAAGAAATCGGGTCAAAGACCGTCTGCGAAGTGGAGCCTGAACCGAAAATAGAAGAGATCTACAACTGCATTAAAACAGCCGAAGCAGAGGTAGAAGAAGAGGTAGAAGCAGACGGTGGTAATTTGGTAATCGGGTTAGGAGGAGGGAGTGTCTTAGATGTTGCTAAGAAAGTTGCGGCGGATTTAGGGTGGAAGAAAATAATGATTCCTACAACTGCGGGGACGGGCAGCGAGGTAACGCACGAAGCGGTTCTTAAAGTAGAGGGCAGGAAGAGGGCGTTTGTTGATGAACTCTTAACGCCGGACATTGCGATTGTTGATCCAGACCTTATGAAAACGATGCCACCGAGACTGGTAGCCAGTTCTGGCATTGATGCGCTTGCACATTCGATCGAGTGCTACGATTCGAAGAGAAGTAATTTTTTGGTTAAGACGCTCGCTTCTGATGCCTACAAAATACTCAAGGAGAACCTAAGAAAAGCGGTAGAAGGGGACGAAGAAACGGAGAAAGAAGGAAAGGCAAAGGAAGAAGCGATGGAAAAGATGGCTTTAGGAAGTTTGATGGCTGGGATGGCTTTTGGCAATTCGGGGACTGCTTTAGCGCACGCACTTTCCTACCCGCTCTCGAATGAGGGAATACCGCACGGCGAGGCGGTTGCGATGGTTTTGCCTTACGCACTTGAGTTTAATGGTTTTGATGCGAGCGTTATAAAAGAGGTAAAGAGGATTATAAAAGACCTCCGCATAGGACGAGCGATTAAAACAGAGATTGCAGAGATGGCAGAGGTCGTGATGCAGGACGAGAAACATCTCTCTAACAATCCTCGTGAGGTGAGGTTCAAAGATGTCGTTCAGATTTACGAGAATCTTAAAAACGAGAATTAAATGAAAGCGTTAATTCTTGCGTCCGGAGCAGGAAAAAGGCTGCGTCCTCTTACTTACGAGATACCGAAGCCGTTAATAAAAGTAAGAGGTAAGACAATTTTGAATTATCTTGTGAATAATTTGATTGCGTGTGGCGTTAGGGAAATAATAATAACGACAGGTGCTTTTGAAGACAAAATAAAGAAGTTTATGAGGGAAGAATTTCCGAGCGAGAAATTCCCGAATGTCAAGGTCTCTTATATGAATAACCCAAATTACAAAACAACGAATTATATCTGTTCAATGTGGTTGGCGAGGGGGTTGGTAGACGATGATGTGATTTTGGTTCACGGGGATTTGTTGTTTGAGGTGGGGCTGTTGAGGAGGTTGATTAACGAAAAATATGCTAATTGTGTCTTGGTGAACAGGAAGATTAAAGGACCAGAGAAAGATTTCAAAGCGGTGATTGAAGACGGGAGAGTGGTTAAAATAGGCGTGGAGTTTTCAGGAGAGAATGCCTTTTTTTCTGTACCGTTGTATAAATTCTCTAGGGTTGATTTTCGGTCTTGGCTTGACGAGGTCGGAATTTTTATTAAAAATGGCGAGACAAAAAGATACGCAGAGGACGCTTTTAACAAAATATCTGATAAAATTATGCTTCACCCTGTTTATTTTGAGGATGAGTTTTGTGTAGAAATAGACACTGAGAGAGATTTGGAAACGGCAAATAAGTTGGTTAGCAATTTAGTCAAGGCAAGAACAAACCTAAAAAATGAGTAGAAGCAGCGAGTCAATAAAAGAATTGCGAGAGATTTGTCAGGAGAGTAGGTACGCGGCGGAGGGAGGAATGCCGTGGTTTGAGAGGTATTTTTATAGAAGTGTCTCCATTCACTTCACAAAAATATTCTTAAAAATCGGAATATCTGCAAATCAAGCAACTTTATTGAGTCTTATCTTTGGATTATTTGGTGGTTTTTTCTTAATATTTACAAATCTAGGGTTCTGGGCATTGGCAATCGGTGCTTTATTTCTGGTTCTTTGTCTAATATTTGACCGAGTCGACGGCGAAATAGCGAGATACAAGAAATCGTGCTCAAAAGTGGGGGCGCATTTTGATCTTATGGTCGGTTCAACTCTTCATCCGTATCTCTTATTTTGTATGACTTTTGGTGCGTTTAATGTGTTGCAGGATACAACTGTTTTTATCTTCGGTTTTTTAGCAGTGATTTTAAACCTGTTGTATGAAATTCATCTCATTTCTTATGAAGAAAAATGGGGTGGTAAATTTGAGAATAAAAGAAAGGCAACAAAAGATAAAAAAGGGGAGCGGCAAGGAAGAATCATTGAGAAATATGCGTACAGACCAGTAAGACGAGTTAGTTCTTTTTTAGGACCTGGTGCCATCATTTATGCAATTTTAATAGTTGTAGCTTTAGATCTCTGTTTTGCACCTTTCCGCTTGGAGAATGTTCCAATCTTCTTCGTAATAAATGCAAGATATGCGTTTTTAATCATTTATTCAGTCGGTAAAATCGGCTCTTTCGTAGTGAAAGCAGAAAAACTCATTCAGCAAACTTAAAAATGAAAAAGGAGAAGGGAGAAGGAGAGAAGAATGGGACAGAAGGAGAGAAGAATGGGACAGAAGGAGAGGGAAAAGAATCTTCTAAGAAACTCAGACATCGTCTTTTTTGACAATTTAAAAGCGCTTAAGACTTTTAAAGACGCGGAAAAAAAAACGCTGTTTTTCACTCTTGATAAAAACTTGTGTGAGAAAGCAAGGGCAAAGGGTTTTATTTGTAGAGCTCCAGACGACTATTTGGGATCAAAAGATTTGGAGACAACGAACTCTGACTTTGATTTAATGCGGAAGTGGCTCTCTAAATTGGCTGCTTACGACGGTTTTAATCTCGGTTCGCTGGTCCCCGACTTGTTTATTAACCTCGAGGCAATGCAGAAGTTCCGTGTGTTCAAGATTCTCAGGGAAGTAATTGACCAAGAAAAGCCGAAATCCGTGAAAGTCGCAGCAAAAGGAAAACAGATTTATCGCTGGAGTGAAGTGGGAGACCGGGAGATTCCTGCCAGTTTGGCTGAAGCAATCGCAAAAGACAGAGGAATCGTTTTTAAATCTGAGAATATTTGTTTGACAACGCGGATAAAAAACAGGCTGTTTCGTTCTACGGCGCCGTTTCTCTTAAGAAGTATTGAAAAAATTGTAGAAAGCGGCATTCGAATAAAACATGGCAAAATTTCAAAAAACGCAAGTGCAAATGCAAATACAGAAGCAAACGCAAAGATTTTAATATTCCTGCACAGCAACAAGAATTGGCAGGTTATCGAGCCAGTCTTGAAACGTCTTGGAAAGGAGGGGGAGGGAAAGGAGGGAGAGGGAAAGGAGAGAGAGGGGGGAAAGGGGATTGAACTCTTAATAATCTACCAATCGCACGGGTTTTTTAACTTCGGTTTGAGCAGGAGAGACTACGAACACCTACAAGATCTCGGTGCAGTGCGTTCTTTCGAGTCTTACCAAACAAAAACAATTTATAAAATTGCGACTGAAGAACGTAAGCGTTTAAAAAAGTTGTGGGACGAAATATTGAACGATGACGAATTTCAGAAGAATTTTCGTCTTGGCAATGTTGCTGTTTGGAAGGCGTTCGAGGATTGTTTTTGGCTTTACTACGCGGTTCAATTTCCGAGGCTGGTAAAATACATAGAAACCGGAAAACGAATCTTGGAGATTGAAGAGCCAGAAGTGGTTCTTTTTTTAGGCGACGGTCCTCTTCCCTCCAGAACCTTCTCAACGGTTGCAGAGAAATTTCAAGTTCCCACCGTTCTGATTTCACACGGAATTTATTTTCCGACAAAAAGATATATTCCAAACTCTAAATATGTCGCAGTCTGGGGTCCGAAATTGGGAGAATATATGATTTTAACGGGCTTGAGTAAAGAGCAAATTACTGCTACAGGCGCTCCAAATTACGATGCGTTAGCGAAACTTGGAAGCAAAGAGGAGCTTAGAAGAGAGCTTGGTCTTCCTGAGAATAAGCCCTTAGTAACATTCGCAACTCAAGGTTTTAGTGACCAAATAAGGAGGAAATTAATTTTTGAAGTTTTGAAAAGCATGAAGAAATTAGATGAAGTTTTACTTGTTATTAAACCACACCCGAGAGAGAAACCGAAATTATACCGTAATCTTTTAAAAGAGTTTAATGCAGACATTTCTTCAGACAAAATCGTGTTAATGCCTGGAGTTAACACCAGCAAACTCGTGAAAGCCTCGGACCTCCTACTAACCGTGCATTCTACGGTCGCTTTAGAGTCGAATGTAATCGGAACGCCTGTTGTAACCCTGAATTTTACGGCAGAGAAAGACCTCTTCTACTCGCAGGAAGGAGGAGCAGTTGGGGTTGAAAATCCCGAAACTTTGACTAACACGATTTACAAGGCTCTGTTTGACGAGGAGTTCAGAGAAGAAATGAAGATTAACCGAGACGAGTTTCTACGAAAATTTATCGCGTGTAAAGATGGTGGTGCTGCCGAAAGAGCGGCGGATTTAGTGCTGGAGGTGATGAAAAAATCAAAGAAATAATGCAAACAATTTTGCTTTTAGGCGTAGGCTTGGCCGCAGGCGTGGTGAGTTCAATGCTCGGCGTTGGTGGTGGCATAATTTTAGTTCCCCTTCTTATTTTGTTAATGAACCTCGAGCCGCACCAAGCAGTAGGAACTTCTTTGGCGATTATTATTCCGACCGTGCTGGCTGGTGCTTTAACGCACTACCGACTGGGGAATGTTAATGTGCAGTTAGCGCTGATTATCGGCGTAGGAGGAGTAGTGGGTGCGGTAGTAGGTGCTCATTTTGCGGAGGCACTGCCGTCTTTGTATTTGAAAAAGGTTTTTGGTGTTTTGCTTTTTATAATTGCGATAAAGATGATTGTAAGTCGTTAAAGAATTAGAGAGTAAGGAGCTTTAGATTTAGGTGGAAAATTAAAAATAAATAGGTAACAAAAAATGGAGCAAAAGAATAAGACAAAGACCAAAGGGAAAAATATTGTAGCAATAATTCCAGCACGCGGCGGATCTACTGGACTTCCAAGGAAAAATATAAAATCGTTAGCAGGGAAGCCACTAATTGCATATTCTATTGAGGCAGCATTAAAATCAAAATATATTGATAAAGTTATTGTCTCGACAGAAGACGAAGAAATTGCTGAAATATCAAGAAGATACGGTGCTAAAGTAATTGAGAGGCCAAAAGAGTTAGCAAAAGATATCACACCAACTGAGCCAGTCTTAGAGCATATTCTTGAATGGTTAAAAGAAGACGAAGGTTATAAATCTGATATTATAATCTTATTACAACCTACTTCTCCCCTTAGAAATAGTAAACATATTGACGAAGCCTTAGATATATTTTTAAATAGAGATTATGATTCTTTATTAAGTGTGTGTCCTTCATCTGCATTTCTGTGGAGGATAGGAGAGACCTTCATTGGATAATTTCGGAAAAACATAACCAACTGACTTTGGAGAAGATGAAAAAAAGAGATTCCTCTCTCTTCTTTTTGAGTAAATATGGCTTCTGGTATTTAATATTTCATCCAGCACATTTCGTTTCTGATTTGTTTAGTATTTTATTTTTGGTCATCGTCCCGATACTATTTCCTTTGAGTTTGTTTTTGATGAACTTAAAATTTATTATTTCGAATCTGATTTTAATTGCGATAATGTTATTAGCATATTATATTTATTCAGTATCAAATAACGTACCTTATAGAATAGCATTAAAAAAGTGGGTTTTGTACGGCATCTCAATACCTTATGCAATAAAAAGACTGATTTTCCGAAAGAACGAGTGGAATTTAAAAGGGTTTGTCAGGAAATACGATTGGAATTTAGAAAGTTATCGAAATGATTCGATTAAAAAACAATAAACACAAAAATAATTAATAATTAAAAAATGCCAAGTAAAAATGCCGACTAAAAACGCTTTGATAACAGGAATAACAGGGCAGGACGGAGCATATCTCGCAAAATTCCTGTTAGAGAAAGGATACGCAGTTTACGGCACCTACAGACGACTCTCAACACCAAACTTCTGGAGACTGCAGTACCTAAATATTTTTGAGCAGGTGGTTTTAATACCCGCGGATTTGGTTGACGCAGGGTCGATGGTGGAGGCGGTTAAAATCTCAGAACCCGATGAAATATACCATTTAGCAGCACAGAGTTTTGTAGGCGCTTCGTTTGAGCAGCCGATCGGTACGGGGGAAATAACTGGTTTAGGTGTAACGAGGATTTTAGAAGCTATTCGGCAGATTAACCCCGCGATAAAGTTCTACCAAGCCTCAACCAGCGAACTCTACGGAAATGGACATTCCTCAAGCTTGACAGAGAACTCACCCTTTCAGCCCTCAAGTCCTTATGCCGCAGCAAAATTATACGGCTACTGGCTGACAAAAATGTACAGGGAAAGCTACAAATTCTTTGCCTGCAACGGAATTCTTTTTAATCACGAAAGTCCCTTGAGGGGCTTGGAATTTGTAACACGAAAAATATCTAACGCAGTCGCAAAGATTTCTTTAGGACTTGAAAAAGAACTTCATCTCGGCAACTTAGAGGCAAAAAGAGACTGGGGTTACGCACCCGAATATGTAGAATCTATGTGGCGGATGTTGAAAGAAAAAGAGCCCGACGATTATGTGATCGCAACGAACGAGGCTCATAAAGTAGGCGAATTTGTAGAAAAAGCGTTTGACAGTCTTGGTTTAGACTGGCAGGAATATGTTGAAGTAGACAAAAGATTTTTTAGACCGCAGGATGTTAATTTTTTGCAGGGCGATTATTCGAAAGCGAAGAGGAAATTAGCCTGGAGGCCGAGGGTAAAATTCGACAAACTCGTAGAGAGAATGGTGAAAGAAGATTTAGAAAGGTGGGCGAGGTGGCAGAAAGGAGAGAGATTTCCTTGGGACGCACCGAATTATCCGAATGAGTCAAATATCTTAACACGAACATTAAAAGTATGAAGAAAAGTTGGAAAATCTAACGAAGAAGGTAAAATATTTAAAACAAAATGATTCCAGTAGCAGAACCTTCTTTAGGTGAAGAAGAGCTGGCAAATGTGACAGAAGCAGTAAAGAGTGGTTGGATTTCATCAAAAGGGAGATTCATTGAAGAGTTTGAAAATGAGTTCGCCAAATATTGCGGTGTAAAATATGGCGTTGCAACTTCTAACGGGACTGTTACATTACATTTGGCATTGAAAGCACTCGGAATTGAAGCCGGAGACGAAGTCATCGTTCCTGATTTGACTTTCGTTGCAACTGCAAATGTAGTTACCTACTGTAATGCAAGACCTGTTTTTGTTGATTCTCATCCACAGTACTGGTGTGTAGATCCAGAGAAGATTGAGGAAAAGATTACGCCAAAGACTAAAGCGATTATGCCTGTTCATTTGTACGGGCATCCTTGTGATATGGGGATGATATTGGAAATTGCAGAAGATTATGATTTATATGTCGTAGAGGACGCGGCAGAATCGCATGGTGCCGAGTACAAAGGGAAGAGAGTAGGCTCATTCGGTGAGATAAACTGCTTTAGTTTTTACGGAAATAAAATAATATCTACAGGAGAAGGAGGAATGTGTGTAACAAAAGACGAAGAGCTCGCAGGAAAAATGAGAATCTTGAGAGATCACGGAATGAACCCTAACAAGAGATATTGGTACGATGTTGTTGGGTACAACTACCGGATGACGAATTTGCAGGCAGCAATTGGCGTTGCCCAGCTAAGGAAACTTGACAGGTTCGTAGAGAAAAAGAGAGAGATTGCGAGGTTGTATGAAGAAGGGCTGTCAGAATTAGCTGAAAGGGGGTTGATAAAATTACAACCAGAAATGGCTTGGGCGAAGTGCGTTTATTGGATGTACTGCATTTTAATTGAGGATAAATTTGGTAGAAGTAGAAATGAATTGATGAAGAAATTAGAAGAAAACGGAATAGAGACGAGACCGTTCTTTTATCCAATGCATCTAATTCCGCCTTACGAGTCTAATAAGGCTTTTCCTGCTGCCGAGCAAATATCAAGAGAAGGGATTAATTTGCCTTCTGCTGTGGGTTTAAAAGAGGAAGAGATAAAGTTTATTTTGGAGAAGGTAAAATCAGGTTGATGTTTTTTAAAAAAGAGGTGATAAAAATAAATTCTCTTCACAGTAAACTTTCAAAAGCGTTAAAAGAGCCTAAATCGGCATTGGATTATCTTTTCAGAATGCGGAAACTCAGCACTTTCTTACCTGAGCTACCTGACCTCAAGAATAAAGAAAGACTTAAAATTAAAAAGTTCTTTGAAGAGGCGAGTGAAGTTAGAGCGGAAGTAGAGGCAGTTTTCAATCCTTCTTCGGCTGCGTGCAGAACGCCTGATTTGGAAGTCCGCCTCTTGCCGCCGTCTGTTATTTACAGCGTTGTGAGAGCGACGAAGCCCGAGATTGTTGTAGAGACTGGGGTCAACAACGGAATTTCTACCTATTTTATCCTAAGTGCGTTAGAGCGTAACGATTCTGGGCTGCTCTACTCGATAGACATAAAAGAGAAGATTGTTTCAAACAGATTTAAAGAAGAGAAGGAAATAGGGTGGCTTGTTCCCGAGGAGCTTAGAAGAAGGTGGACTTTCTTGCTTGGCGATAGTAAGGAGGTGCTGCCGAGAATTTTAGCTGAAGTTAAGAGAGTGGATATTTTTATGCTTGACAGTGGGGATACTTACGAGCATAAATGTTTCGAGTTTAGAACCGCTTGGAGACACTTGCGAGAAGGAGGTGTCCTCCTTTCAGACGATATTTTTCTGAACAAGGCATTTGAGGATTTTATAAAAGAGGTGAAACCTTCTCGCACTGCTACTTTCTCTTTGCTTGGGCTTTTAAGGAAATGAAGGAAAGGAAAATTACAAGAACCTGCTTATTATTTTCCTTACCCACTCGGACCTCGTTCCCAACCGCTCGTCTAATGCTCGCATAATAATCAAATCCTCCTCTTCAAAGCATTTAAAAATCAAAAGCAAGAAGAAATAAAGAACGACAAAAACGAGAAGCATTCCTGCCACCGAGACTACTTTCGAGAATAAAAAAAGACCAACTAGATATTCCGTCGCTGCATAAACAACCGCAACTGAGATTACAGCGGCTAAAACAGGTTTTACATAATTCACACGATAAGGTTGCATCCTCGCAATCAGATAGACAAAAGCTAAATAAACTACATTCATTAACGCAAGCGAAAGACCGGTCGCAATTGCCGCTCCGTTTATTTCGTAGAGCGGAATAAGAAGAAGATTCAAGACAAAATCGGCTGTTGCACCAACAAAACTGCAGCACATTATTATTTTTGTTCTTCCGTAAGCCGTCAAAACCGAAGTTGTCGGACCCACCAAAGAGGTCACCAAGTACCCAAAGGCTAAAATAGAAAGAGCAAGCGCACCTCTAACAAACTCTTCTCCAAACATAATTCTCATTATGAAATCCGAGAAAAGAGCCATTAATAAAAATCCGGGTAAAACGAGCGAGACAATCCATTTTGTTATCACACTGTATGTTTTTTTCAGATCGTTTAGCATCTTTGTTGCATAAAGTTCAGTGACAACAGGCATAAAAATTGCTGCAAAAGCTGTAGAGACGATGCTCAGTAATCTCGCAGTAGAGAGTGCTGCGTTGTAGATTCCCACTGTGGAAGCCGTAGAAAAATACCCGAGCATAAGCGTGTCGATCCAGTACATTACCAACCCGGCAATGCCCACAAAGATGAGAGGGAAAGAGAATGAGAAAATCTCCCGATCTATTGAGACTGCTTTTACTCTGCTTTTGAAAATCGGAAATACCTTCTTCTCGAGGAAATAAAGAGCCAAGAAAGGCATCAACACGATTGCAAGAACCCAGCCGAGAGCGACGCCTGTTACTCCAAAGCCCAACACGAGAAAGGCGACCATCGCAATTAATTTGAATAAATTTTGGAAGAGGTCGTCCGTGTAGACTTTATATTTCAGGGTTTGAAACCCAATCGTTCCTGCTATGAAACTCTGAGATAAAGTCAAGAAGGGAATACCGATTGAGAAAATCCTTAAAACTGGTGTTAGCCTGGGTTCGTGAAAAACATTAGTAGAAATCCAATCTGCACCAAGGAGAACAAGTGTCGCGGAAATAAGGCTTAAAGGAAAGCTAATTTTAAATGCGCTTAGAATTGTGCCTTTTATCCTTCCTTCGTCGCCCTTTCCCTTGTAAAATGAGGTGAATCGTCGTATCCCCGAGGGCAAGCCAACCGAGGAGAGCGTAACTGCAATTGACATTCCTGCGAAGCCGAGTGAGATCAAGCCGTAGTCAGAAGCACCAAGAAATCTTGCGATGATTATTCTTGAGAAATAGCCGAAGACCATTCCGATGAAAGTTCCGGTGAAGCCTACTCCTGCTCCTTTGGCGATTTTTCGCAGCGATTCGTTTAGATGTGATTTTTCATTTTCGCTTGGGATTTTCATTTTTATCTCGCTTAACTCTTTAACCCTGTCAGAATCCGCTTCAAAGTCTCCTCGTCTGACGGGTAGTCGCAGTCCAGAACCTTCTCGAGCCGTAGAGGTAGACCGTCCATTCTGTAGGCGATTCCGCCAGTCTCGACGCCTGTAATCGCGGTAGGAAGCACGACAGAAGCGAACTGCGTGGTTGGGGTCTCGAAAGGGTCGATTAGAATTAGAGGCAACTCGCAGTCGCAGAGTCTCCTCGCTGCGTCCTTCGGGAAAGAGGAGAAAGGGTCTGCACCAACGACCAACGCTGCGTCCACCTCGCCTCGCTTCAGCACGTCCAGAACCGTCGTCCTGCCAGGCTCGAAGATTTTGTCAGGTGGCTGCGAGCCACGCGAGAAATCGACCCCAAAAGGGTAGCCGGTCTCGCGCAAGAGGAGTTGCACCGCACCAGTCACATTAAAATGCCCCTTCATCGGAAAGAGCACGAACCGCACGCCCGCGCGGTTGAGCGTCTCAACCAAAGACAAAATCGCCTCGATCTTCTTCGCAGCACCCTCGCTTGCGAGAACACCGAGTCCCACGAAAATAACGCCGTAAAACGCTCTCTTCAGTCGGTCTGCGATTTTTACAAGCTCTTTCAACTCGCTCGGCTCGCTCGTCCTGCTCGGCTCCCCTACCTCGCCCTTTACCAGCCGCTCCAAAGTCTCCGCTATTTTCGCGTCACCCCCTTCGTCTCCTTCTCCCTCTCCACCTCCGGGCTTCACTTGTAAGAACCACCTCGAGACCTTCTTCAACTCGCTCTCAACCACTTCAACACAAACCACCTCCCTGTCCAAGACGCCTCTCATCGCGTACCTCCCTACAGGGTAGACCGAGAACTTGGAGAGGTGTCTCGGGTGCGAGGCAACAGGATTCGCACCCCAGTAAACTACAACGTCCGCGTTCTCCCTTATTTCGTCGAGCAGTGCGTAGTGAAAAGGGAACCTCCCCTTTTGCAACGCCGAGTACAAGAGGCTGTGGCAGACCGACTCCGAGGTGTCAAAGACGCCGCGCTTGAGTTTCGCGATCTTAAGTGCCACGCGCTGTGCCTCGTACCCGCTGTTGCAAAGTCCGTAGACAAGCGGTTTCTTCGCTGTCCGCAGTATTTCAACCGCTCTTTGCACCGCTTCTTCGTAGTCTGTTTCTTCGCCGTCTACTCTTGGCTTTTTTATTCTTCGCTCGTCAGTCCTCTCTGCACTCCCTGCCGCTGCCGACCGAAATTTTGCCACACCGAGTTTGCAGGCGTTTTTTACCCCCGTTATTTTGTTTTTTTCGGCGTCCACCGAAATAACCAAGTCGTCGCAGAGACAGGCACAGAAGGGGCACACCGCAGCCTCCGTTACCCTTTCCCTTCTTTTCGGAGGTAGTCGGGCGTTCACCTCACCGCCAAGTCTTGACATTAGAAATAATCACAGAACCAGGTTCCGAGTCGCGAACCGCCCTCTCCAAAGCCGCGTCCAGCCTGTCCGAAAAAAACACCCGCTCGCTCTTCACTTTTATTTTGCCTCTAAACTTCTCGCCCACAATTATTGTCTCCGCAAACTCCGCCGCCCGCTTCTCAACTACGCCCTTCAGCTCTTCCAACTCCACGCCCTCGCAGACATATTCCGACTCCTCGCCGACGATTAAAATCATTTTTCCCTTCTCTGAAATCCTCCTCGCCTTCTCCGCTATTTCGTCCAGGAACTTCAATTTCGTGCCCGAGTTGGAGTTGTCGATCAGGAACCGCCCCTTTAGCTTTCCCACTTTCATCCTGCCTCCTACTGCCGAGAGGTTCTCGGTGCAGACCTCTTCTGGCGGGACGCCGAGGCTCAAGACTGCGCAGAACGCCGCTTCTAAAGCGTTCTTGTAGTAGTCACCCCCCAAGCCAAAAGCGCTGAACTTTTTCTCGCCGCTTACAGTTAGAGAACCGCGGTTTGCAGTTTTTAGCCCGTTAAAGACGACTTTGCTCTCGCCTTCGTTTAGCCACAGGTTTGCACCCTCGCCGCCAAAGGTGTTCTCGTTAAACCCGTTTTCTTCACTCTTCTTTGATAAAATCTTTGTAAGAAAATTTTTTGGGAGGACGACGACGCTTCGGGGTTTGTCTTTGTCTTTACCTGCGTCTGCGTAGTTCTTTAGCGAGGCGATTTTCGCGGCAGAGGCGTCTTTCGTGCCTCCTGCGATTCTGTAATCTTCGTTCAGACTTGTTACCACGCCGACATCGCCGACCCCTGTCAAACCCAGCGAGACCTCAAAGACCGCCACCTCTGGCGTCAGCCCCTTCTCTCTCGCCAGCCTCGCAACTTTCAAGACATTCGCAGGCGTGCCGCCTATTCTGGGAAACCGCACCTCTCCCTTTTCTCCTCCCTCTCTCCCTCTCCCTCCCCCTCCCGTCCCTTCCCCTCCCGCTGCTGCCGGCCTGAATCTCGTTGCGGAGCTGGTGTGAGAAAGCACCGCCTTGTCTTTCAGCAGCTGGCAAATTAGTTCGCAGACCGCAGTCTTTCCAACCGTTCCCGTTACTTCCACCACTTTTGTGCCTGCGTTTGTGCCTGCGTTTGTGCCTGCGTTTGTGCCTGCGGTTGCGAAGAGGTTCTTTGAGTTTAAGGCTGCGATTTCTTTTACCGCGGTGTGGTGCGTCGCAAAGGGAATTCCAGCCTTCCGAGCCCGCTTTACAACCTCAAAGTTCGGGTTCAAGTGAACCGGTGCGAGAACCAAGTCGTAGTCCAAGTCGCCACTGAACGAGGGTTCTCTGTAAGGGTTGAAAACCTCCGCGTCTTTGCCAAGTTCTTTCAACTCTTCTGCGATGACTTCTGCCCCGTGAATCGGGTCTAAAACCAAGATTTTTTCCGCTTCTTTTAGGTTCATTTTCGCTTGCTAAACGCTGTGTAACACAAATGTAACACAAATGCAAATAAAGTTTGCTACGGCGAGAGGGTCAGAAAGACGACGGTGTTGTTGACTGGCGGTTCGGGTCGGACCCTGAAATATTCTTTAAACCGGTCGGGCAGTTCCAAAGCCGAACCAGAGGCAGAGGGCGTCTCCAAGAGCCGTCTGAGCCCCTTCTCGTAGACGCGGTAGGAGACCTTCGTTCCAGCAGGCAGCACCGCTGCGAGGTGGTCAAAAATCTCCCGCTTGGGTTCTGCCGCCGCAGCCACCAAGACAAGTTCGGACCGCTCTTTAAGAGGCAGTGAAAAATGGTCGCCCTCGAGAATTTCCACCTGCCCCGAGAGCCCCAGCCTCGCCAGCACTCGTCGTGAAAGTTCCGCCCGCTCGCGTTCCCGCTCAATTCCAACCCCCCGCAGCCCGTACCGCGCGCAGAGAACAATCAGACTCAAGGGCAGCGGACCGCTGCCGAGAAAGAGGACGCGGTCGCCCGGTTTTAGTCCTGCTCCCTGAAATTCAGTCCGAGCGAGTTGGATGTAGTTGGGGAAGTAGGCGAAATTTTTTAGCAGTTCCCACGGCTCTCTGCTCGCCAGCACGCGTTCCGCCTCTGCGATTTCGAGCCTCAAACTGTAAAGATTTCTGAACCTGACGACAGCCGCAAGCACGGAATTCTGCGCTGGTTCTCCAAGTTGTCCAAGTTGTCCAAGTTGTCCAAGTTGTCCAAGTTTGCCGACGACCTCCTCCTGCACCGACTGGTCGTCCACCTCAAGCGCAGCCAACTCGTCAAGTCGGTAAAAAAAGGTTTTAAGGTGGTTCGAGCGGCTGTTAAGGATTTCGCGAGCGGTGAGGTTCTTGGTCGCTTCGTAAATTCTCAAGAGTTCCGCGATTATTGCCTGTGGCGAATGCCCCTTTCTCTTACTCATAGCTTGTAAAACATTATTGTTTCACACTTTAAAAATAAAAGTAAAAACTCTCCTCCGTTCCTCCGTCAACAACAAGCCCCTTTTTGCACCGCTTCTACTTCCGCCCCTAAATCTAAAAGACTTTCGTTACGGCTCTGCGTGGTTGTAGTCAGAAAGACAACGGTGTTGTTGGCAGGAGGCTTCGGGCGGAGCCTGAGGTATTCTTCAAGGTGCTCGGGGAGCTCGTAGCCGGAGAAAGTGTCCAAGAGCCGCCTGAGCCCCTTCTCGTAGACGCGGTAGGAGACCTTCGTTCCAGCAGGCAGCACCGCTGCGAGGTGGTCAAAAATCTCCCGCTTTGGCTCCGCCTGCGCAGCCACCAACACAAGCTCCGCCCTCTCGCTCTCGCTCTCGTTCCGCTCTCGCTCTTTTCGCTCTTTCAAGGGCAGTGAAAAATGGTCACCCTCGAGAATTTCAATCTTACCCGAAAGTCCCAGCCGCTCCAGCACTCGTCGTGAAAGTTCCGCCCGCTCGCGTTCCCGCTCAATTCCAACCCCCCGCAGCCCGTACCGCGCGCAGAGAACAATCAGACTCAAGGGCAGCGGACCGCTGCCGAGAAAGAGGACGCGGTCGCCCGGTTTTAGTCCTGCTCCCTGAAATTCAGTCCGAGCGAGTTG
>PQXB01000001.1:1082727-1187124 GCA_003194425.1 Candidatus Methanophagaceae archaeon
ACCCCCCGCAGCCCGTACCGCGCGCAGAGAACAATCAGACTCAAGGGCAGCGGACCGCTGCCGAGAAAGAGGACGCGGTCGCCCGGTTTTAGTCCTGCTCCCTGAAATTCAGTCCGAGCGAGTTGGACGTAGTTGGGGAAGTAGGCGAAATTTCTGAGCGTCCTCCACGGGTCTCTGCTCGCCAGCACGAGTTTTGCGTGCTCGATTTCCAGTTTCGCAGTGTAGAGGCTTCTGAACCGAGTAAGAACCTCGAACGTGGAATTGTACCGCGAGCTTGAGAGAATCTCTTCTGCGCGTTTGTCGCAAATGTCCAGCGCAATCAGACGGTCCAGTCGTCGAAAAACATTGTTAAGCCCGTTCGAGGGCGTGGAGTCCTGAAAGATTTCTTTCTTCCCACGACCTTTAATCGCGGAATAAATCTCCTTAATCTCCTCTGTTATCGCCCCCGCGCAATAGCACGTATTCTTACTCCTACATTCATTTTTATGAATCGCTCTCATAATTTACTCTAAATGAACCTCTCTATAAAAACCCTCAATTCTACGCAGGTAGATTTAAGAATAAAACCCAATTACAGCCTAAAACATCTAACAGACCCTTTTAAAATGATATTTCTTATTATGCTTTTTTGATTCGTAACACCGCGAATATTTTGAGATAGAAGGGGGGGAGAGGGAGAAAGCAGGGGAAAAGTGAGGAGGGGGAAAAAAGTCGTGTTAGTGGTGCTCGTACTTGCGCCGCCACCTCTCCACGCCCTCGTGCGTGTGCTCGTGAATGTGCAGGTGAATGTGTCCTCCCTCGGTCTCAATCGTCCTCGTCAGCCCCGCCACCGCCTCGTCAAGTGAGAGCGGCAGGCTCTCGCAACTGAACCCGAAACACTGCAGCACCTCAAAAATCTTAAACACATCCGGGACATCCAAATTGTTCTTTTTCAGCAACTCGCCGTCAAAAAAAATCTCCCACGGCGTCCCACTCTCAATCACCGTCCGGTTCAGCGCGTAAATCCGGTCCGCAAGCTCGGGAATCGCATTCACATCGTGCGTCGCAATCACCATCGTGATCCCCTCCCGCTCGTTCAGCCGGTTCAGAATTCCAATCAACTCCGTCCTGCTTCGTGGGTCAAGGTTCGCAGTCGGCTCGTCAAGCACCAGAACCCGCGGCTCCATCGCCAAGACCGCCGCCAACGACGCCTTCTTCTTCTCCCCAAAGCTGAGGTGGTGCGGCGCCCGGTCCTCGTAGCCCGAAAGCCCGAGCAACGCCAACACCTTCCTCACACGCTCTCGCACCTCGCTCTCTTGCAGCCCTAAATTTATCGGACCAAACGCGACATCGTCAAAGAGCGTCGGCATAAACAACTGGTCGTCAGGGTCCTGAAAGACCATTCCCACCTCTTTCACCACTTCTTCCCTTTTCATTTCGCCCAAAGTCCTACCGAACAATTTCACCTCGCCACCAGTCCCACGCAGCGTCCCGTTAAGGTGCAGCAAAAAAGTCGTCTTGCCCGCTCCGTTCGGTCCCACAATCACAACCCGCTCCCCCTCGTACACTTTCATATTTACCTTCTCCAACGCTTTCGAGCCGTCTGGGTAGGTGTAACTCAGGTCTCTTACAGTTACCGCTTCTGCTTTTCTTTTCTTCGCTTCTCTTTTCTTCACCTCTCTTTTCTTCACCTCTCTTTTCTTCGCCTCTCTTCTCTTCGCCTCTCTTTTCATTTTTCTCAAATCTTCTTAAACCCCCCTTGCAAAAACAAAAGAAACCGCGTGCAAAGCAACAGCGAAGCCGACGATGAGAACCGCGAGCGCGTAGTCCCTCGCCTGCATCTTGAACTCAACCAGCGTCTTAGGATTCCTGGTTCCTGTGTAGCCCCGCGACCGCAACGCCTGGTACACCCGCTCCCCGCGCTCGTAGCTCCTGACAAAGAGCGTTCCCAGTGCTTTTCCGACCGTTCTGAGCGCGTACAGGCTCGGGCTTGTCCGCAGTTTGAACCCCCTCGCTTCCATCGCCCGCCAAGTCCGCTGAAACTCGACAACGAAGACGAAGATGTAGCGGTAGGAGAACATAAGCATTTGGACGAGCATATTCGGGACTTTCAGCCTGTCCAGTGCTTTTATCGTGAGGTCGAACCGCGTGGTCGCGACCACCGGCAGAACGAGGACGACCGCAGAGTAAGCCCGCAGAGCCACCAAAACCCCGTACTCCAACCCCTCGTAAGTCATTTTTAGCGCGTAGAACCTGAAGATCTCGTCGCCCTTCACCGTGAAAGGCAGAATCAGGAGGAACGGGACGATGAAAAACGAGACCCACTTAATGTGTTGTGAGACGAAGCGGAGTGGCAGTCTTGAGGCTGCGAGGAAGGCGAGAGAGCCGAGCAGACCCGCGAACGCCAACCTCAAGTCCTGAACCAGAACGACCGAGAAGATGAGGCAGAGAAAAGCGACTATTTTCGCTCGTGGGTCGAACCTGTGAATTGGGGAGTCGAGCGACGAGAAAAGGTCGATTTCAGGGTACTCTACCATCGCACTTTTTCTTTTTGGAAAAGAAAACCAACCTGCACTAAAAGAAAAATTACAGATTTTATTTTTTCTCCTCCTCTTTTTTCTCGTGCCTCTTCTTCTTCTGCTTCCAGCCCGTGTACGCCGCCGCAGCACCTGCTAAGCCCACCAAATACCCAAATCCGGCAACGACCCTCGAGTACAACGGCATTTCCGCTTCTACACCCGCTCCTACGCCTCCTGCACCTGCACCCGCGACTGTCTGACTTAAGTTTATCGTTGTCTCTCCTCGGTGCCCTGGCATATGAACCGCGTCAACAACCACCCTGTACTCTTTTACTCCGATTTTCGGCGGGAAACTGAACTTCCCCTCCTTGTCTGTCGTCCCTTCGAAATACAAATTCCCTGCCTCGTCGTAGACCCTCACCTCAGCGTCCCGAACAGGCGTTCCACCGCCGAAGTAAGCCTCAACCTCGATTTCGCTTATTTTATGAACCACGTGCATTCGGTGAGCACTCACCTCGCCTGTGCAGAAGCACGAAAGCACTAGCGCTAACCCTGACACCAGCAACACTACAACCGCAAAACCAAAAATATCTTCTCCTTTCATCTTTTCCCTTCTCCTAAACTCCCTACCAATTCTGGCTTGACTTTCAGCAGAAAAACCACGACCGAGCCGACGACCACTGTCTCTACCAAAATTATCGGAACGTGCGCGACTGCGAGAGCGAGAGCAACAGCAGTAAAAGTCCCCTCCTCTCCGCCCGAGAGAATGAGCGAGACCGCGGTGAAGACCACAGCCAGAAAGACCGCCAGCCCGCCTGCGAGAGCACCGAATATTCCCGCTACTCCTTTACTTCCTTCACTTCCTTTACTTCCTTCACTTCCTTCACTTCTTTCTCTCCCTTCTCTCCCCTCTCTTCGCCCCCGCGCCAACCTGCACCCGCCCTTGAAGACGGCAGAGGCGAGCAGTGCGGCGACGCCCATATTTGCTGTGTTTATTCCGATTGTCGTGATTCCGCCATGCTGAAAGAGGACAGCCTGAAGCAGAACGCCGATAAAAATCGCAGGGTAGGCGAGAATTCCGAGCGTTACACCGAGCAGGCCGTTGAGCAGGAAATGCGCGCTCGTCGGTCCTACTGGGACGTGAACGAGGGAAGCGACGAAGAACGCCGCGGTCATCACCGACAACCGCGGAATCTCCTCCGCTTCCCACCCTTCCCCCTGCCGCTTGCTCCACCAGAGTGCTACTGCAAGCAGCACGCCGGTTACTGCCCACCCTGCCGCCAAAACAGGCAGGGACAAGACCCCGTCCGAAATGTGCACCATTTTTGTTCCTGCTCTCCTACCCCTGCTTTCTCTTCTTTTCTTTCCCCTCTTTTCTTACCGCTCCCCCCTCTTTTCTTACCGCTCCCTCCTTTTTACCAAGTACGCCACGACAAACAACAGCCCCGCAACCGCGGCTGCCGCGCCAAACCCGGGTGCTCCTTTTCCTTCGCTCGCGGTCGTTTTCGCCTTCTCTTCCAATTCTCTCACACGGCTCTTCAGTTCCTCTAGTCCCGCTGGTGACGCCGTTTCTGCTGCTTCCTCTGCTGTAGTCGGGAACTTGTCCAAAACCGGAATTATGAAGACGCTCCGCTGCGTCACCCCTTCCTCTTCCGGCCCGTACGCACCGACGAACCAAATTCCAGGCTCGTCAAGCGTGTAAGCGAACTCACCCGCTGCGTTCGTCTTCGTCACCCGCGTGAACATCATCGGCGGGTCGTAAGCGAACTTCTTTTTTGCTTCCTCGACTACCGCGTCGCCCACTGCTTTTGTGTGGTACTTTTCTACCTCTACTTCCGCGTCCGCAAGAGCACTCCCGTCGTACAACGCCTTCCCTGTGAAGACAAAGCCTTCCTCCAGACCGTAGGGTCGTGTGAAAGGCACGATTTCCGCTTTCTGCCCGTGCTCTCCTCCGACCCCGAGTTCCGCGTCCCAGCCTTCCCACACTTCTTCACCGCAGTGAATCACCGCCTTCACGTAGTCCGTCAATTTCTCGCCCTCGTCCTTGTACTTCGCAAACACTACCCAGTCGCCCTGCTTGTCCACCGTGAACGAAACCTCGTACGCCTTCTTCTCTTCTCCTGGCTCTCCTACTGTTATTTCTGTCGGCGTTAGCACCGTAACCGCACCCTTTGGGTCTCTAACCGAAACCTCGGGAACCGAAGCCATATCAAAGAGAATGTGCTCGTAGGGGTGCCCCCAAATAACCCAGACGGTCTTTGTCTCGCTCCAATTTGCGATGTAGTCTTCTGGCGTCACTTCCATGTCCCCTCCCGGGAAGAGCATCGTGAAGTGCGCACTCGCCACACCCACTGTTCCTGCCACTACCACCGCTACCACTGCTGCCACTGCTGCTCCCAAGAGTAGCCTTGGTAACGAATTCGTTGCCACTGTTCTCGCTTTTTTTCTACTTTTCAGTTCCTTACCCTCTCTTCTTATTCGCATATTTTCTTACCTTTATTTCTTTTTAAAAATCTTCTTATTAAAACTATTTTATATTTCACAAATACCCTAAACCCTAAAAGTACCCTTTTCTCCGTCTCCAAAGCAGGTAAATAAAGAACGGAGCGCCGAAGAACGCGGTAATTATTCCAACAGGCATTTCACCTAAAACCCGCGCCAACGCGTCGGTCCACGCCAAAAAAATCGCCCCTACCAACGCGGACGCCGGGAAAAGAATTCGGTGGTCGGGACCGACGAGAATTCGCGTGATGTGTGGAATTATGAGACCCACGAACCCGATTGTTCCCACGAACGCGACTGCGGAAGCGGTAATGAACGCCGAGAGAATTAACAAGATTTTTTTCACCCCCTCCACATTTATGCCGAGCGTCTGCGCCGACTCCTCGCCGAGCAGCAGCGCGTTCAGGTCCTTCGCAAAAATGTAAATCAAGCCGAAGCAGAGTAGCACCGGCAGTGCCGTTACTTCCACCTCCCGCCACCTCGCTTTCCAGAGCCCGCCCATCAGCCAGAAGAAGATGTTGTGCAAGTCCTTTCCTGCAACAAACATTAGAAACGAGAGAACCGCACCAAAGAACATCGAGACCGCGATTCCAGTGAGCAACAAAGAGTCAACAGGAATTCTGCCCCCTTCTCCCGCTCCCGCTCCCGCTCCCCCGCCAGTCCGTGCGATGCTGTAAACCAGAAAAGTGGTAAAGACGGCGCCCAAGAACGCCAAAAACGGCGTAGTGTAGCCTCCTAAGAACCGCGGGACTACAGTCAGCGAGAGAGCAGCGCCGACCGCAGCCCCAGACGCAATCCCAATTATGTACGGGTCTGCCATCGGATTTTTGAAGAGCCCCTGCAGCGTTGTCCCCGCGGTCGCCAACGCAAAACCAACCAACAACCCCAAAAAAATCCGCGGCAGCCTGATTTGGAAAATTATCGTCTCGTACTTCTGCGGAACCAAAGCCGCAGCGGTCTCGCAGAGCTGCAGTTTGCCGCAGAACAAAGCGACAATTTCTGACGGCGGCACGTAGACAGGACCGACTGCCGTCGTCAGCACCACCGTAACGGCTAAAATCGCAACCAAGTAAAGCAGCACCAGTCGCCAGTGAAGGAACTTCTTAAATTTCATTTCAACAGCCAACCAAAGAAAAACCTGAAGATTTTTTCAAATATTGACGGCTTTGGCGGCGGCGCGGCGGCTGCTCTACTTGAATTTGTCTGCTTGGCTGTCTGCTTTTGAGAATGCGAGGTCGTAGCAGCCGTGCTAAAGTTCGTCTGCGAAGGCGTTGCTCTTGGCGTCGTCGTAACCGCTACTCTTGGCGTCGGCGTTACCGCTGCTGCGGACGGTGTTGGTGCCGGTGTCGGAGTCGGCGAGCCTTCGGTCTCGTTTCTCGTTTCTAACGCGGCGCAAATTGCGAAAGTTCCAAACGACGGGCTTCTCGCTGTGTAAAAAACTTTCTCACTGCTTTCTCCTCCTGTCCCTGTCTCGCTCGTGTTCAGCTCTGCCCAAGTTTCGTTCTCGTCGTCGTAGCGGAACAAGGAGACGGTTTTAGCAGCGGCTTGGGGGTTTAGCGGTTTAGCAGCCAACCACGACTTACTCACGCTGAAGTTCAGCCGCACCCACTCCACGCTGCCTTCTAAATCCTCTGCAGAGAGGGCGAAGCATTTGTAAGTCGCGAGAGCGAGAGAAGAAGTAGGAGCAGGAGCAGAAGTAGAAGCAGGACCAGAAGTAGAAGCAGAAGTAGGAGCAGGCTGCTGAGCCGGTTCTACAGAAATGCTCGTAAATTTCACCTCTCCTTCCTCCCCGGCTTTTACTCTAATCTCGTCCAGGCAGTCGTAGTCGTCTTCTCCTTCTAATTTCACAACCGCTTCTTCACCTGCTTCAACCGTCTTGTAGTTGTCGTCGTCCTCAACGGCAGCGAAAAAATCACTGAAATTCTGATGAACAATTTCTACTGCCTCCACCACTCTCGGACCTGGTCTTGATATTATGTCTCCGTCGATTACATAAACCCGATTATTCTTCACGGCGTCCAGATTCTTCAGCCGCTCGTCGTTCATTATTTGCTCGTACGCAATACTCATCTCGCCCATTCCGCTGTCGCAGATGATAACTTGCGGATTCTTTTCAATGAGCTCCTCAAGGCTCATTATAAAATATCCTGTCTTGCCGTCTGCAGCCGCGATGTTTTTGCCGCCTGCGATTTCAATTATCTCGTCTGCAAATGTCTCCTTGCCCGCGGTAAAGAAGTCGCCGATGTTGTAAAACACCCTCGGTCTTTGCTCTTCTTCCAAGAACTCTGTCTTTTGCTCTACCGCTCCTAACCTCCTTCTCAAATCTTCTAAAAGAGACAAAGCCTCCGCCTTGCGTTTCTCAATCGTGCCTACGACTTTTATGTGCCTAAAAATCGCCTCGATATTCTTCGGATGCATTGCATAAACCTTATAGCCCGACTCCCGCAGGTAATAAATCACACCAGCAGGGTTGCCGTGAGCACCAACGACCAAATCCGGCTCCAAATCCACAATCTTCTCGAAACTCGGCGTTGAATACCCGCCAATCTTTTTTATCTCTTTCACTTCTGGCGGGTAGTCGCAGAACTCGGTAACGCCGACAACGCTCTCGCCTGCACCCACCGCGAATAAAACCTCGGTGCAGCTCGGCGCCATCGAAACCAGCCGCTCGGGTCGCTTTAAAAACCGCAGCTGGTAGTTTTCAAGCCCCTCCAGTTCACAAGCGTCGTTCTCCTCTCCTACTACCAGCCAGACCGAGAGATTCCAAGTCGCAGACACAGTTTCATTTTCTGCCTCTCCTACACCTACTCCCACGACGCTGACATTGTAAATCCCGTACTCTTCGTCCTCAAAGCCAAGAGTAAAATCTGCACTCTCTCCTTCCGATTTTTTCGTCTCCTCTCCGTTCACCGACCACGACCACTCGTAAACCGTGCCTGCGCTAGAGTCTGAGGAGACGCGGAACTCCACCTCCTTGCTCTCTTCTACTCCGACTTCAACTGAAAAAATAGTGGCGTCGTCTTCGGTCACGCTGTTCCATTTCGTGAGGTCGCTGCTTCCAAACGCTGTCCCGAGGACTGTCCCGAAGAGGGTCAGCGGAATTAAGAGAGAGAGCAGAAGAAAAGCGACGAAGACTTTAATTTTTGCACTCATTCCAACTCAGCCTCTTTTATGTCTAAAAACCAATTTTCTCCAACCTCCCGCCTCTCCGCGTCTCCCACTCCCAGTTTCACCCGCCGCTTAAAAATCGGCCCGTCCACTACAAAGGTGTGGTACTCGCCAGACTCGCCGCACAAGTGGAAATCAAACTGCCTCAACTCCTCGATAAAACTTTCGTCCACTCTCCTCCCGAGCCACTCCTCTCTAACCCTCGTTGCGACCACGACCGCCTCAAATCCCGCCTCTACGAACTCTCGCAACGCCGCTTCGGGCTTGAGCCCCCAGAGCGGCAGAATTGGTTCTATTTCAAGCTCGCTGCAGACCCGTTCCACCCACTCTCTGTGCTCCGCCAGGTCAATGTCCCCGAAGACGCCTGCTTCCACTCCCACGCCGCCTGCTTCCACTCCCACGCCCTCCTTTCCCTCTTTTCCCTCTTTTCCTCTTCCGTCCTTCTTCAATTCCGCTACTGCCTGCTTGAATTTACTCTCGTAGCCCTCCCACGAGGCGTTCACCTGAAAAATCGGAATTCCCACCGCCTCTGACTGCAGTCGGAGTAAAGAACTGCGAAGCCCGTGAGCCCGTTCTCTCTTCCCGTCCTCTGCCAAGAAATTCAAGAGACGAGTGACCTCAAAACCAGATTTCAACGCTTTGTAGCACGCCAAACAGCTTTCCTTTCCTCCGCTCCAAGAAACAAAAACTCTCTTCTTCTTCTCTTTCATCTCGCTTTTTTAAAAGAGTTAAAAAAATGAGTATAAAAAGGAGTTTTTTTTGGCAACAGTTGTAACCTAAACAGCTGACAAAGTGAAGGGTGTGCATATTGTCTCTCGCTGTTACACAGTCTATTTTACGCGGAAAAGTGTATCTTTTTCGTAAAAGAAAGGAGTAAAAAGAGAGTGAAAAAAGGGGGGGGAAGAAGAAGAGTTTTTATTTATAATCATAAAAACCTTTCCCTACTTTCCGCCCTGTCCAACCTGCCCGCACCATTTGCGTCATCAGAACCGCGGGCTTGAACCGCTCCCAACCTGTCTCGTTGTAAATCGTGTTCAGCACCGCGACCACAATCTCAATCCCAATCAAGTCGAGGAGTTGAAAAGGACCGAGAGGCCAGTTAAAAGAGAGCCGCAAGATTTTGTCAATGTCCTCAACGGAAGCGAGTTCGTTCTCCCGCATCTTCACCGCCTCGTTCAAAATCAGACACATCATTCGGCTCGTAACGAAGCCCGGCGAGTCCTTGACCGTAACCGTCTGCTTCCCTAGCGAGTGCACAAAATCCAGCGTCCTCCGCACCGTCTCCTCCGAAGTCATCAGCGATTTTATTATCTCTACACCAGGCATTAACGGCACGGGATTCATAAAATGAACGCCGATTACTTTCTCCGCTCTCTCGCCCTTCGTCGCCGCGGCTAAAGCGGTAATTGGAAATGTCGAGGTGTTGCTGCCGAGAACAGCGTGCTCCGGGCAGATCCGGTCCAACTCCCGGAATATCTCCTGCTTCAGCCCCAACTCCTCGTAAACCGCCTCAATCACAAAATCCGCACCCCTCGCACCCTCTTCCAGACTCGTCGTCGCATTTGCACTTACCGCGTCCACAATTCTGCCCGCTTCCTCCTGCTTCAGCAGACCCTTCTCGGCAAGCCGCGAAAGGCTGGATTTCAGCTTCCCCTGCTCCCTCTTCAGCGACTCTTCGCTCCTGCCGACGACCGAGACCTCGTAGCCAGCCTGAGTGCAGACCTGCACGATCCCGCTTCCCATCACGCCCATTCCCACTACACAAACCCTCTTCTCATTCCTTGATTTCATTTTATCCCTCCTCAATCCCTCTCCTAATCAATTTATAACCCCTCTCTGGTTTGTCTAATAATCTCTGGTTTAGTCTAATAATTAACTAATCAGCATAGTTTGTCTAATAATTAACTAATCAGCATAGTTAACACATTTTTAAAGTGGTTAAAATGCAAGAAGAGATAAAACTGGGCTTTGTCGTCTCGGAGTTTCACCGCGACATTACTTACCAAATGGAGATTCTGGGGCGGGAGCACGCGGAGTTTCTCGGTGCGAAGGTCGTTCGGACTTTGTACGTGCCGGGAACTTTTGACATTCCGCTGGCGGTGAAGAAGATGCTGAGCGAGGGCGACGAAGACGGAAGCGAAGAGCGAGAAGTGGACGCGGTGGTTACGTTGGGCTGCATAATTAAAGGAGCGACCGGGCACGACGAAATGATAGCCGCGCAGATGACGAGGAAAATAATGGATCTTTCGCTGGAGTACGGGAAGCCGGTGACTTTGGGCGTCTCGGGACCGGGAATGACGAGGTTGGAGGCGCAGGAGCGGGTGGAGTACGCGAAGAGAGGGGTAGAAGCGGCGGTTAAAATGGTGAAGCGGTTGAGGGAATAGAAATTGGGTTTTTTATCCCCCTCGCTTGAAATGTTCAGTTACCGCCGCCTTGAGCAGCCGAAGAACACTTAAGCTTAAGCTCCTCCTCGCCGCGGGCCACTCCAGCCCCTCCTTCTCGTTGATGACCGAGTTCAGCAGCAGGTCGAGTTTGGGCTTCAGTCGCATCATTTTTTGGTGCTGTGTTTGTGCAGTGCCGTCAGTGCCGTCAGTGCCGTCAGTGCCGTCGTTTAGTTTTTTTATTTCGTCGATTTCAGAGGTGAGCTCGACTGCGAGCCGTATTTTCTCCGCAGTCACCTCGGACGAAGCCCGGTCAACCAGCCCGCACTCCGCCTTCAACTCGTTCAGCCTTAACCCTGCCTTGTAAGTACAGTCCACGATTTCGCCCCGCGTCAGCCACTCGGTCTCGTAGTTCAGGGCGTACTTCCAACTCGGCGAGAGCATCGCCGCTCGGTACTGCTCGAGCGACTTAAAGAGGATTTTGTAGCCGAACTTCTCGGGGTTCTCGTAGGCGACGCAGCCGGGGTCAAGGAACGGCGAGTAAGCGAGAATAAACGGAACCACCCGCTTCCCACTCCCGTACTTCTTCATTAAACGACCGCACCACTCAATGGTCTGCATAACAGATTCGCAGGTCTGAAAAGGCAAGCCAATCATAAAAAAAAGGTCGAACTTCTTGCAGCCCGCCTGCAGCGCCCATTTTAGGTTCTCCTCAATCTCGCGGTTCTTGTACCGCTTCCCGACCGCTGCTCGTATTTTCTCGTCGTGGCTGTCAGGGGAGATTTCAAAGTTGAAGTTCTTGACCGACCCTGCCACGAGTTCAAAATACTCTCTCGGGTTCGGAACAGTGTCAAAGAGTTCAAAGACGAGTTGGTTCTCGAAATTCGCTCTCTTCTTTTTCAACCGCGCCAAGACGGTACGGGCGTATTTTTCGCCGGCTTGGCGGAGGTCGCCGATTACGAAAATTGGGGCTCTCGTGTAGTTCGTGGTTCGGAGAATGTCCGCAGCGACTAACTCGGGGTCGCGAAACGCCGGCTTCCTGCGGTTGCAGTAGCCCGCGAGTGCGTTCCGAGACCCGCCGCAGAAGACGCAGTTGTGAACACAGCCGCGGCAGGTTAGCACGGGCGTGATCGGGTAGTCCAGCCACTCGTGCGACGACCAGCCGTGAAACGGGATTAAACTTTTGAGGTCTCGGTATTTCAGCGCCGACTTGAAGACTGGGAAGTAGTTGTTCACGGACTTGTTCAGGCGGGCAGGGACGTGCGTGAGTGGATTTACACGCACCTTAACCTCGCCACTGCTCACCTTAACCTCGCCACTGCTCACCTTAACCTCGCCACTGCTTTCGTCTTCCTCCTCCTTCCAAACGAGGTTCGGGATTTTAGCGAACTCGAAATCGTGCGGACGCCGACGCCGAACCTGTAAAAGCGTCTTCATAAGTTGCAGCAGTGGCTCTTCGGTAGAGTCGCCCCGCAGAATAAAATCCACCTCCGGACAGCGAATCAACTCCTCGTAGAAGTAGGACGCGGAGAAACCCCCGAAAATCACGGGCGTGCTCCCGTGGTACCTCTTGCAAATTTTCGCTACCTCGAGGCTACCCTGTGCGTGCGGCAGCCAGTGAAAGTCAATCCCAAACGCCCCTCTCGGCTTGAGTCGCCGCACCATTTTCTCAGCGTCAAACTCCTCGCTGCCGAGCATTCTCGCCGCTAAATTCACTATTCGCACCCTCACTCCGTTCCGCTCCAAATGCTCGAGCAAAGAGAAAAATCCGAGTGGGTACATCTCGAAGACGGGCGTTGAGGGGACGCCGTCTGCAATCGGGCCGTACAAAATCGCTCGCTTCCTGAAGTCGTAGACCGCGGGTGCGTGCAGCAGAATTAAATCCGGGTTGCTCATCTTTTCCTCCTCTCTGCTTTACTCACGAAGCTCACTCACGAAGCTTACTCACGAAGCTCACGAACCCGACTTTTTATCCAGTTCAGAATCTCGTCGAGATTGCCGTCATATTTTATCACTCCCTCCCCTCCCTCGATCTCGAGTTCAAGCCCGAGGTTACCGACCGAAATCTTTGGAATCGCTTCTCGCTTGTGCCCCTCCACAAGAATTAAATCCGGGGACGCAGTCGCGTTCAAAATCGCTGCAATCTCTTTTAATTCCATCCCTCGCTTAAAAACGAACGCGGTCTCGTTTGGCGACGCAGCGACGACCACACTTGCTCCTGCTTCCCCGTGCCTCCAGGTGTCTTTTCCCTCGGTCTCGATCGAGAACTGCTTTGGAATGTTCTTTACTGTCGCAACGCAGTATTTTCCGTTCTTCTCCTTCTTCTCTTTTTTCAGTCGCCGGATCAATTTCTCGACCAACGCCGTCTTTCCGCTGTTGTGGTAGCCACAAATCCCGATTAGATTGTTCATTGAGTTTCTTTGTTTTGTTTTTATTCTGTTTTGTCTTTTTTAAAAATAGAAAAGAAGAAGAGTAAAATAAAAAGAGTAAAATAAAAAATGAAGACAAGTAACAAGGTCGCGGTGCTCGACTTCGGGGGGCAGTACAGCCACCTCATCGTTCGGCGGTGCAGAGAATTGGGCGTTTACACCGAACTTCACCCGTACGGAGTTTCAACAACAGAGCTTGGTCTTGGCGAGGTCAAAGGAATAATCCTTTCAGGCGGTCCGTTCAGCGTGCACGAACCGGGTAGTCCAAAATGCAGTCCTGAGATTTTTGAATTAGGCGTCCCAGTTCTCGGAATTTGTTACGGGGCGCAGCTGATTGCGTTTCTGAAAGGCGGCGTGGTAGAAGAAGGGCGGAAGGGCGAGTTTGGAAGGGCAGAACTGCTCTTTAAAGATTCCGAGCTGTTTGCTGGGGTGAGGGGGGTGAGGGGGAGAGAGGGCGGGAAAATAAATGTCTGGATGTCACACGGAGATGTGATAAAGGAGTTTGCGGTTGCGGAAATAATCGGCTACACGAAGAACTCGCCGGTTGCTGCGTTTCGTGTTTCTGTCTCTGTTTCTAATTCTAATTCCAACTCAAGAATTTACGGCGTTCAGTTCCACCCCGAGGTTCGCCACACCGAGAAGGGCGACAAGATTTTGTGGAATTTCTTGTATAAAATCTGCGGCTGCGAGCGGAATTGGACGCTGGAATCGTTCGCTACGGAGGCAGTAGAAGAAATAAGGCGTACGGTGGGCAGCGAAGGCAGGGTGGTCTGCGGGCTCAGCGGCGGAATTGACTCTTCTACAACCGCGGTGCTGGTCAGCAAAGCCGTGGGCGAGCGGCTCACTTGCATTTTCGTTGACAACGGGCTGCTGCGGAAAGGCGAGAAGGAAACGGTTCTAAACACTTTCGAGAAGAATTTTAAAATGCGACTCGTGTTCGTGGACGCGAGGGAGCGGTTTCTGGAGGGCTTGCGGGGAGTCGCGGACGCCGAGGCGAAGCGAAAAATAATTGGAGAACTGTTCGTGAAAATCTTTGAGGAAGAGGCGAAGCGGCTGAGAGGGGGGGGAAATGTAGATTTCCTGGCTCAAGGCACGATTTACCCGGACAGAATTGAGAGTGCTGCGGGGAGAAGAGGCGGTGTTGCGTCGCTCATAAAATCGCACCACAACGTGGGCGGGCTGCCCGAGAAACTGGGGCTGCGGCTGTTAGAGCCGATCAAGGACTTGTACAAGGACGAGGTGCGGGAAGTGGCGAGGGAACTCGGAATGCCGCCGGAGATTCTGAACCAGCACCCGTTCCCAGGTCCTGGTCTCGCGGCTCGCGTGATTGGAGAGGTTACGGAGGAGAAACTGCGAATTTGTCGTGAAGCGTCGAATGTGGTGGAGGAGGAATTAAAAAGGAGCGGGTGGTACGAGAAGGTCTGGCAGGCGTTTGCTGTCGTAGGCGACGACCTCGCCACGGGTGTGCTTGGCGACGCGAGAAGCCTGGGCAGAATCGTTACAATTCGCGTGGTTGAGTCAGAGGAGGCGATGACAGCGGATTTCGTGAAACTGCCCTACGAGGTGCTCGAGAGGATGAGCAGGCGAATAACGAACGAGGTTAAGGGCGTTACTTGGGTGACTTACGCGGTCTCGTCCAAGCCGCCTGCGACGATCGAGCCGTGTTGAAAGCCGTGTTGAAAGCCGTGTTGAAAGCCGTGTTGAATAAAGGGTTAGTTGTGCCTCTTGTGCCGCGTCCCCACTCTCTCGGGGTTCCTCGCAAAGACCTCAAAGCCCGGAATAACGACCCTCACGACAGGAACGCCGATTTCCTGCCTCGTTAAATCTACTACTACCACTCGCCTCGCCACTCGTCTCAACCTTTCAAGCGCAACCTCAATGTCGCCGTCTATTCTGTCTGTCGCCAAGTTTGGAAGTTCGCTCAACCTCACACACTCTCCCTCTCTCCCTCCCCCGTCTTCAAACCAGTGCCGATTCCTTCGCTTCATTTCCTCGTAACTCATTCTTCCCTCTCCCTCTCTTCTCGTCGCTCTTCCTCTTCTCGACGCAGCAGCACTCGCGATTTGCAAAACACGGGACTGTGCAGCCTCGGTTACCGCTCTAATCGTCGCTATTCTGGGGTCGCTGTGCGTTCCCGCGCCGTAAACGAGCAAGGACGCGTCCTTCGTTTCAGCGTCGTCCAACGCCAACGCAACCGTCGTAAACCCCGTGTCCGAGGGAATGTACCAGAAATGAGGAACAATTCCCGCAGCCTCAAACCTCTCTCGCAGCTCAAACAGCCTGCCGTCGCTCTCGCTGATTTCTATTTGTTTTCCCGCATTCTGCTTCAACTCCACGCAGCTCAGTGCGTCCCGCTCAATCACTTCGGTAATGCCGTGAAAAATTGCTTCTTCGAGGTTGTTCCCCGAGGCGATTCCGTTGCTGTCGCTCCTGAACAGCCTCGCTCCTCGGTTCGAGACGAAGGGGTGAAAGACCGCGTTCGCAGGAACAAGCACCTCCTCGTCCCTCAAAATGTCGTAGCCCTCGCACCACTCCAATTTCGAACTCGGACCGACGGTGGAGAGTGTGCTCAAAATAAGCGACGCAGGCTCCACTTTCTCTTTCGCCCCGTAGGAGTCGTAGGGTTCAAACAGGAATTTCGCCCTGTCCCCCTGTTTTATCTCCGCAGAATACCGCTCGATCGCTTCCATAAGGACCGAGACTCTCGCCTGCTCTCTCGTAAGTCCTTTCCCTGCGTGAACAGACCTCGCACCTTCTTCAGCCCCCGGTCGGCTCGCGGAAAAGACAGGAAGCCCGAGTTTGTCAAGCCCTGTAAGGTCGTCTATTTTCTTTATTCCTACCTTCTCCTCAAGCCGTTCTACCTCGCCCCAAGTCTCGGTTGGGGTAAAAGCCCTGTGCGTGTCGAGGAAATATCTTTTGGGCGTTCGCTTGAGTTCTATTTTCATTTTACACACCCTCCTCTTTTATGCAAGCCTCCTATTTTATGCAAGCACCAACATAAATCCAAGCGTCGAGGTAACCGTCGCTCTCCTTGTTCTCTTTTATCTCGCCCTCAAACTCGCCGTTCAAAATCTCTTTCACCACCCCTGCCTCTTCTTCGCTTGAGACCGTAAAAAAGACTCGCCCACTGCCACTGCCACCGCCACTGCCACCGCCACTGCCACCGCCACCGCTCTTCAGCACCTTCGGAACTTCCCGCAGCACCTGTTCCCACTCAAGCCTGTTGAACGGCGTGAGTTTCCCGATCATAAATCCAAAGACAACCTCAAACTCCCTGCCAAAAAAGCCCGACAGCGTGGAGCAGTCCAAGACAACGCTCCTCTTCGGCTCCAAGACGCCCTCTTCCAAACCCTTGCAAACCTCGCACTCGTTTACGTCCGCGGTAACAGGAAAAATGTCCAACTCGTGCAGTGCAACCGTCCCGCCGCCCTCGCCGCACCCAATCTCAAGCGTCTTCGCATTTTTTAGGTCTGCACCGCTACCCTCCCCTAAAAATTCGGTTAGCGCCTTCTTTAACGCCTCTGTCCTCTCTCGTGGGTAGAATCCCGCGTCCACTGACTCTGACTCAAAACCCGAACCGCAGTCGCAGAACAGCCGGTTCACTAAACCAACCGAGTAAAACTCAAGAACACCCTCACGAAATCTCTCCCACTCTACCTCTACTTCCCTTTCCTTCTCCTTTCCTTTCTCCTTTCCCTTCTCCTTTCCCTTCTCCTTTCCTTTCTCCTTTCCCTTCTCCTTTCCCTTCTCCCTTCCCTTCTCCCCTTCGCCCTCCGCACTTACCAAGCCCGCAAGCGCCTCAAAATCTCTCTTCCTCTCGCGGTCTGCGGTAAAATCTGTAAAGACGATCCAGAAGCCCAGGCTCTTGTCGTAAGTTGCAATTCCAATCAACTCCTTCTCAACCGAGTCCTTGCCGCCTGCAAAAATCCTAACCACCTCTGCTACGTCCTCTGCTTTGACTTTACGCAAATATTCAAGTGTTCTGCCGATTCCTTTTTGGTTTGCGTAACTCGGCTCTACCAGCATAAAATCGCCGATTCCCAACAGCTCGCTCAGTTCCATTTCCTCTCTTCAACTCTTCTTCATTCTTCTCAATCACGACCGAAAGACGAAACTAACCTTCTCTGTCCAAAACGACACACCGGGTCTTCTGCCAAATAATCGCCCGAAACGGCGTAGGCTCTTGACCTGCAGCCGCCGCAGATTTGCTTGTATTTGCAGGCGGCACACTGCCCCTTCTCCACCCGCGCCCGCAGAGCCTTGAACATTTCCGAGTTGCGGACAATCTCCAAGAAACTCGCCTCTCGAATGTTCCCCGCTTTTGCGGGCAAGTAGGCACACGGCGTTACATCGCCGTTTGGAAATATGTGAAACCGCGTAATTCCTGCGGTGCAGCCCGTGAACCTCCGTCCCTGCTCACGACTCACAAGCCCCTTGTCCCACAGAAACGCCCAGTACTGCGGGTTGCAAATTGGCTTTAGCCAGACCTTCGTCCCTTTCTGCCACTCTGTCACATCTTCAAAGAACCGCGTGTTCTCGTCGGTGCTCAAGCAAGCCTCCGAAATCTGCTTTCCGCGACCAACGGCGATTAAATAAATGAGGTAAATTCGCCAAACCCCCAAATCGTCTGCAAGCCTGATTATTTTCGGAATCTCGCTGTAGTTGTCCCTCGTCACCATCGTGAAGAGTTGCACTCCAAGCCCCGCCGCCTTGCACGCGTTCACCCCCCGCAGCACGCCTTCAAAAGCACCCTCAACACCGCGAAAATCGTCGTGTGCCTTCCCAATTCCGTCAATGCTTACCGCAGCACGCTCCAGTCCCGCCTTCTTCAACCGCTCTGCGACCGCCCTTGTTATCAGCGTCCCGTTCGTCGCCATCACGACCTGCATTTCAAAGGACGGCGAGGCTGCGTACTCGATGAGTTCGTAAATGTCGTCCCGCAGCAGCGGTTCGCCGCCTGTAAATGCGAACTTAACAGGTCCGAGTTTCGCGGCTTCCTCAATGAGTCCGAAGCCCTCCTCGGTCGTGAGTTCCGCAGGATCCTCTTCGCTGATTGAGCAGTGTTTGCACCGCAGGTTGCACCGCTTCGTTACCGCCCACACGACCTCGCCAGGCAGGTAGCTGAAGCAGCCTGTCCCCACCGCGTCGTTCGCAAAAATCCCTCCCTCTCCGTCCATTTTCTTTCTCCCGTCTGTCCCGTTTGTCCCGCTTTTAGCCAACAGGTCTTATAAAGAGGTTTTATTAAATAATTTTATGAAATTGGCGCCAGCGGAGGTAGTCGTGGTAATCCCAACCTACAACGAAAAGAGGAACATAAAAATCCTCGTCCCACAGGTGCTAAAAGTCCTCGAGCAGAGAGCCCTCGGGCAGAGAGCCCTCGGACAGAGAGCCCTCAAGCAGAGTGAGCAGAGCGGACTCTCGGGTGGCGGTAAAATCGTCGTAGTAGACGACAACAGCCCCGACGGAACCGCGGAAGCAGTCAAGGAGTGGACGAGGAGGTGCGAAAATGTGTTCTTGCTGAGCAGGAAAGAAAAAGGTGGTTTGGGGTCGGCGTACGTCGTGGGGTTCAAGTTCGCGATTGAGCGGCTGCGTGCGGGTGTTGTCTTTGAGATGGACGGGGACTGCTCGCACGACCCAAAGGACATTCCTAGGTTCTTGGACGAGTTCAAGAGTGGCAGGAACGGCTACGACGTGGTTGTTGGCTCGCGGTACATTCGGGGCGGTGCAATTCCGAAATGGGGTCTTTACAGGAGACTGGTCAGCAGAGGCGGGAACTTCTTCGCAAGAACAGTCGCCGGCATTCCTGTGCACGACTGCACGAGCGGCTACAGAGCGATCCGGACTGCGAAGCTGAAGGAGGTCGAACTCGATGCGTTGAATGTGCAGGGCTACGCATTTCAGATTTGCCTTCTGCACGCTTTAATCGAAAAGGGGGCGAAGGTAAAAGAGATTCCAATCGTGTTTAGCGAGCGGAGGAGCGGAGAGAGCAAACTCGGCAACGGCGACATAAAAGAGTTCTTCTTCAACTCTTTCAGGTTAAGACTGAAAAAGCATTCAAGAAAAATCAAAACAAAAAAATAAAAAAGGGAGGCAAAAAAGGCAACCCTCCCCCAATCTTTTTTCTGTCCTTTTGTCTTGCTCTTGCCCCTACTCTTCTCTACTGTCTCTGGCTACGGCAGCTCCAGTTCCAGCAGCCCACTGCTGCTGCCTCGCAACTTCTCCTCTCCCGTTTTTATCCAAGGGTTGTCGTCGATTTCAAAGCACGCCCGGTCACTCGCAATTTCTTCGCCCGTTGTCGGATCCCTCAGCGTTCCGATAAAGCAGTACTCCCCACTCGGAATCCAAAAAGTGTACGGAATCGGGAACGGCACCGTCGCATTCCACTTGAACTCCGCTGGCATTGTAAACGCCCCCGACTGGTAAAGCAAGTCCTCGTCGTCACACGGCTTCTTTAGCCCTAACTCCAACTGCATTACCCGTGGATATTCTTCCGAACGGTTTATCGCCAACGTCATTAACACCGTCTCCCCGATTGTGTAGTTCTCCCGGTCCGTTGAAACGCTTATCATTTCCGAAAGAACCCTGACATCGTCGAACCAGAACTCTTCATTATTCTGTCCATACTCTGTGCCGATTAAAATATGATTCCCGTAAATCGTTGCACCAGAGTAGGACAGCTGCCAGTCCGCTGGTTCTGCTTCTCCGACTTCCCAGACTCTTGTGTGAATGTCGCCGTTCGTTAGGTGTATTTTTACATTGTACCACACATTGTTACGCTGGACTACATCTTGGTTTTCTACTAACACTTCCTTACCAATCAATGGATCTATATAGCGTATGTCGAGATGGTCTCCATATCCCAAACCTACAAAATAGAACTTGCTCGCGTTGGAATCCGCGTAGAACCCGATGCCCATATCAGCAACATCGCCTGTTGCGTCCCCTTTCACTTTCGCTGTTATCACGACACCGTCAGGAACGGTTGTCTTTGAGACCGCTCGCCTGTATTTCTCGGAAGACCGCGTCAAGTGTGCCACCTGATTTTCTCCCTCCGCAACCACTTCCCACTCGCCAGAGACAATATTCCAACTGCTCAAGTCCCCGCTCTCGAAATCGTCCTCGAAGACCGCACCGCCTCTAACTTCTTCTGCCACTGCTGTCCCTGCAAGCAGCACTGCAACCACTGCTACTACGAGCAGGGTCGCAACCGCGACTAAACCATTAGATTTTAGTTTCTTTTTTGTGTTCATTTTTTTGTTTTCACCTCTTAATTTTTCTTTTACTTTAACCTTTACCTTTCCTTCTTCACTCATTTTTCCTCCGCCTTTTTCCCTCCTCTTCTCTTTTCTGCCTGCTCTTTTTTCTTCTTCTGCCCTCGCCCTTTTTTGACTTGTTCTTACCGAGGGCGTTTACTTCTTTCTACCTTTCTCTATAAAAAAGTTAAACCTTACTCATTCCCGAATTTAAATTTTGAGCGAGTTGAGTGGATAGATTTATATAAAGCATAAACAAAATTTTGAAGGAGTAGAACGCTATCCAGAAGCTTCAACATTCGTTCTTTTAGCACTTGGTGTTAGCAGGATTAAATAGGAATAGGAGGAAGTGGAAGTAAAATGGAAAAAGTAGTAGAGAAGATAAAATTAGGTAATGAGATAAAACTATCAAAAGAAGCTTTGGAAGCACTTGGAGTAAAAATCGGTGAGGAGATAATTTTAATGATTAAAGGCAGAGAAGTAGTGATAAAACCGGCTAAAAGTATCATTGACGAAGTTGCAGGTGCTGCTGAGTTAGAGGACACCGAGTTAATAGACAAAATAATAGAAGATACCGAATTTAAGAGGTAAAAACTGAAAAATGAGATTAGAAGATGTTCATCGAGGAGAGCGAATATTCATAGACACGAATATATTTACATATTTACTCGTCAAGGATAAGAGATACATTAATTCTGTAAAATCCTTCTTGAAAAAGGTGGAAGGAGGTTTTTACACGGGTTTCTTCAACTTGACGGTCTTTGACGAGACTTCGTTTAACTTTATTAAATTAAAAGTGATTAAGAAGTATGGAATAAAAAGGGGAGAGTTTAGCGACTTTTATAAGCAAAATCCGAATTTGGTGCGAGAAATAGACTTTGAACCGGTTTTAAAGCTTTTTTCAATTGATAATCTCAATCTTTTAACGCCTAAACTAATCCTGGAGCTGGTAACAGAGTTTTCGAGCGAACACGCTTTACTACCTGCGGATGCAATCATTTTGGCGACGATGAAAGAGCACAGCATAGTAAATCTCGCCTCGAACGACCACGATTTTGAGCGAGTTGATTGGATAAATTTATATAAACCATAAACAAAATTCTTCTTCTGCCCTCGCCCTTTTTTGACTTGTTCTTACCGAGGGCATTTACTTCTTACTACCTCTCTCTATAAAAAGGTTCAATTTTTTATTTATTCGCCAACGGCTTTTGACTCAATATCGGCGTCAAGAACCCAATTACCGTCCTCGAAGCGTCCAATATCTCTATCTTCACCAACCGCCCCTCCCTCGTGTAATGCAAAATCATCTCCTCTCCCGCCGCCTCGCCGTAATCAGGCTTCTCTTCGCTTATTCTTATGTCCAACGCATCCGCATCAGCGTAGTATTTTATCTTCATAGATTCCACCTCTAAAATATCTTATTCACCTGGGCGACATAAAAATTCCACCTCTGAAATATCTATTCACCTGGGCGACATAAAAAGTTATCACAACAACCGTCTCCCCCTCGTACTCATAAACTACTCTCGCCAAATGCCGATTCAGTCTTTTATGCGCGATGAAACGATTCCCGTGTCCTCTTACAACTTCTTCGGAGCAGAGAAGGAAATTCACGAGCTCGTCTACCGAGAAATTATAATCCTCTGCCCCGTCCAAAGCGTGCCAAGTCAGCACCACACGAAAAACGCCTCTCTCTGCTTTGACCTCTAATCGCTTGCCTCTTGGTGCGTCGGTGGAGTTGATAATTTTTATCCTCTCGCCTCCCACTCTTTCCACCATCTCAAAACCCTTCTTTAAAACTTTTCATACATCTTCCTGTCGTCTGTCATCAGCCTTGCGCCCGCAACTTCCGCACAACTCCTTCTCCCTCATTTCTCTGACGACCTCCGTTGTGTCCTCATAATCAACCATTTTCTCACTTATTTTTCTAATCACCTCCTCAAGTCTCACTCGCACCCCTCCCTTCTCCGTCTTCCAGAATTTCATCGAATCGAAAGGAACAATTTAAAAGTTTCACACTGCCGTCTCTTATTCGGAGAGGAGACAACTCAAAATGGAAAGCCTAAAAAGAGGCACAGCAGCGATCCCCAGTTCCCAAGTGCTCGCGCAACTCAGTACCGTAGGGAACGCTGGCGGGCTTATCTGCCGGGTTCGGAATGAGACCGGGAGTTGCCCCGCCGCTGTGGCCGCTGTGCCCTTTTATGTGTTTTATTTTGCTACTTAAAAAGGTAGTTGAAATTTCTTTAAAAATAGTTGAAATATTCCAAAAAAGAGGGAATAAAGGGAGAGAAAGAGGGAAATGGAGGGGAGGAGGGGAAAATTGGAACGAAGAAAGATTTTCGCGTTGGGGTTGGCGATTGGAATTCTTGCGTTGTGCGTCTCGGTAACCGCGTTTTACACTGCCTCCGTGCCTGTAGCCGCGGAGGCGGACGGGGAAGCAGAGGGAGTAGAGGAAGGAGCAGAGGGAGGAGAAGGAGGAGCAGAGGGAGGAGAAGGAGAGGTTAGAGAAGGGCAAGAAGAAATCCAAACACACGCACCCCTCACACTCAAAATCTTCCACGCGGGCAGTTTAGCCGTGCCTTTAAAAGAGGCGGAGAAAGAATTTGAGGCGTTGAATCCGAACGTGGACGTGCGGCGCGAGTCGATGGGCAGCATCGCCGCGATTAGGCAGGTAACCGACGTGGGGAAGCAGGGAGACGTGGTCGTGTCCGCGGACTACACGCTTATTCCAGAAATGATGTACCCCGAGTACGCGGACTGGGTTGTGAGGTTCGCGACGAACGACCTCGTGCTCGCCTACAACCCAGAGCAGGGGAAGAGCAGGTTCGCGGACGAAATCACGGCTGACAACTGGTACGAAATTCTTCGCAGGGACGGCGTCGTCTTCGGGTTCTCAAATCCGAACCTCGACCCTTGCGGCTACCGGGCTGTGATGGTCTGTCAGCTCGCGGAACTGCACTACGGCGACGCCTGGATTTTTGACGACCTGATTCTCAACAACACCGCGATTACGGTGAGCGAGGAGAGGGAGGAGGACAAAAAAAAGGTGTTGGACGAAGAAAGGGTGTTTTTAATAAGGACGCCCGAAGACCTGCAGCCAAAGACCGAGAAGGTGTGCATTCGACCGAAGTCTGTTGAACTCGTGGCGTTGGTCGAGGCAGGCGGGCTTGACTACGCGTTTGAGTACCGCAGCGTCGCGGTTCAGCACAACTTGGCGTTCGTGGACTTGCCAGAGCCGGTAGATTTGAGCAGCGTTGAGTTCGCGGACGAGTACAAAAAAGTACGGCTAGAGACTGCGGACGGCAAGACGAAGACAGGGAAGCCGATTGTTTACGGGATTACGGTTCCGAAGGACGCATATTCTGAAAATCCAGAGCTTGGACTGGAGTTCGTGAAGTTCCTCGTGGGCGAGGCGGGGCAGAGGATTTTTGAAGAGCAGGGTCAGCCGCCACTTGTGCCTGCTGTGGGTAGTGCTGTGGGTAGTAGTAACTTGCCGGAGGAGTTGAGGGATTTAGTCGTGCTTAAGACCGCGGAGCAGCAGTCGGCAACGCCGCCGACAACACCGACGCCGGCAACACCAGGCTTCGAGGCGGTCTTCGCAGTTGCTGGCTGGTTAGCAGTAGCAGAGGCTTACCTCTTGCTGCGGAAGAAGTAAGATTTCAGACCCCCACCGTCGGCTGCATTGGCGGTGCACCGCCACTACCACCACCTAACGCTTCTCGCAACTGCTGCTGTAGCTGTTGGTATTTCTTCTCTACTCGCTCCTCCTGCCGCTCAAGCGTCTTCAACCTCAAATCGTAGGTCTCCCGCCGCTCTGACAACTCGGTCTTCACATTTTCCTTCTCCGCTTTTATCATCAGTTCGCCGACATTCTTGTAGACGACCGAATTTTTATCGAGCTTCCCCAGTTCCTGCAGTGCGTTTTCAGCGTCCTTCAGCAGCGCCTCCACCTGCATCTTTTGGCTCCGCACAGCGTCAATTTGAGCCTTGAGCTGTTGGAGTTGGGCAAGTTGGTTCTGCAACTGAGGCGGTATTTGTCCACTTCCGTTCATTTTTCTTCCCTTGTCTTTTAGGGCTTTCTCTTTAAATATAAAATAAGGAAACAAGATGGCTGAAGAAGGGGAGAGAGTAGGGATTTTGGTCGTTTCGTACGGCTCGCGGGCGGCGGCGGTGCTCGAGGCGTTGAGCAGAAGCGAAGAGTACAACGCCCGTTTTTTCGTTGTCGACAAGCAGAGGAACCCGTTTAACCTGCGGCACGCAGTGGGAAAAGGGACGGCGGAGAAGGGGAATCACGTTGTCATTCCGGATTTAGACGCGGGGAAGATTTGCGAGTTCGTGGCTGCGAACAAGGACGAGATAGATTTTGGGATTTGCTGCCCTGAGAAGCCGATAATTTCGGGCGTTCGGGATCTTGTTGAAAGCGAGACCGGCGTGCCGTTGCTCTGCCCTACGAGGCGGTTCGCGTTGGAGGGGAGCAAGGCGTGGCAGCGGCGGCTGCTTGCGGAGTGCTGCCCAGAGGCGAACCCGCGGTTTGAGGTTTTTCGCCGGTCAGACTACACAACGCGGGAAGAGGCGAAGAGAGCGGTCTGGCGGTTTTTAGACGAGGTTGGGGACGAAGTTGCGGTGAAGCCTGACAAGCCCGCAGCGGGCAAGGGCGTTGGCGTCTGGGGCGACCACTTCACGAGCAGAGGGCAGTTGTTCGAGCATTTCTGGTCAATCTTCGAGGGCGGGAGCGGGGTGGTGGTAGAGGAGAAATTGGAGGGCGAAGAGTCGAGTTTTCAGGCGTTCTGCGACGGAAAACGGCTCGCTGCTCTTCCAGACACGCGGGACTACAAACGCGCTTTCGACGGTGACCTGGGACAGAACACGGGTGGAATGGGCTCTTACAAGGACAGTAAGGACTGGCTGCCGTTCTTGGAGAAGCGGGACAGGGAGGAAGAGGAGCGACTGGTTCAGAAGATTTTCAAGAGGCTGCGCGGGAGCGAGGAGCAGAGCAGGGGAGAGTGGCAGAGCGAGCGGAGGAACGACGGGGCGGGGCTGAGGGGGGTGCCGTTTTATGTCGCTTTTATGCACACTGCCGAGGGTGCGAAGATTTTAGAAATAAACAGCCGACCTGGCGACCCGGAGCTGCAGACTGTGCTGCCGGTGCTGAAGAGCGATTTCGTGGATCTCTGCTTTCGAATGCTTGAGGGGCGGCTCACGAGGGTAGAGTGCGAGGCGAAGGCAACGGTGGTTACTTACGCGGTGCCGCTGGACTACGGCGGGTGCAGGGCGAAATACAGCGGTGACAGGCGGGTGGATTTGAGTGCGGCGTACGCACTGCAGGCTAAGGAGAAGTACGGGGACAGGTTGAGGGTTTACCCGGGGTCGTTGGAGTTGCGTGAAGACGGGCAGACCTACGCACTCGGCTCAAGAACGGTTTGCACAGTGGGCGTCGGCGAGACGGTTGAGGAGGCGCGGGAAATTTCGCTGGACGGCGTCAGAAATATCGACGGTGCGTTGTGGAACAGGTGGGACATCGGCTCGGAGCAGCATTTACGGCGGAGTGTGAGGAGAATGAGGGCATTGAGAGCGAAGAAGAGGGAGATAAATGCTTAAATATGAGACAAAAGAATGAATTGTAGTAAATATTTATTGTTATTTATTATGAATCTCATCTCGATTTTTGACCTCTCGGGTGCGGAAATAGAAGCGCTAGTAGAGAAAGCGGAAGAACTGAAGGCTGAGCGGAAGAAGGGCGTAGAGGGCGTAGAGGGCGTAGAGGGCGTAGAGGGTGTAAGCGGAAGAGCGAGAAAGGACTTGGAAGGCAGGACGTTGGCACTGATTTTCGAGAAGCCGTCTACTCGCACCCGCGTCTCGTTTGAGGTTGCGGGGCTGGAGTTGGGCGGGAATGTGTTGAGTCTGAATTGGAACGAACTGCAGTTGGGCAGGGGCGAGCGGGTGCAGGAGACCGCGAAAGTGCTTTCGGCTTACGTGGACGCTGTTGTGCTGCGGGCATTTCGGCACAGCACGGTGCAGGAGTTCGCGAGACACGCTTCGGCTTCGGTGCCTGTAGTGAACGGGCTGACGGATTTGGAGCACCCGTGTCAGACGTTGGCGGATTTGATGACGATAAAAGAACGGAAGGGAAGGCTGGCGGGCGTTAAAGTGGCGTGGGTCGGAGATGGGAACAATGTCTGCAATTCGCTAATCGGCGGTGCAGCACTTACGGGAATGGAGATTCGCGTGGCGTGCCCGAGAGGCTACGAGCCTGACGAGGGCGTGGTAGAGAAAGCGAAGGCGTGTGGTTGTGAAGTTCTCGTAACCGATGATGCGGAGGAGGCTGTTGCTGGCGCCGATGTTTTGTACACCGATGTGTGGGTCTCGATGGGCGACGAGGAGGCGAGCGAGCAGAGGAAAAGGGATTTACAAGACTTTCAAATAAACGCGGATTTGGTGCGGGCTGCGAAGGAGGACGCGATTGTGCTGCACTGTATGCCTGTGCACTTGGGCGAGGAGATTACGGAGGCGGTGCTGAACAGCGACCGAGCGGTGATTTTTGAGCAGGCGGAGAACAGGCTGCACGCACAGAAGGCGCTACTGCACAAACTTTTTAGAAAAAAACAGAAATCTTTTTAAAGCCCTTCTCTTCAGAGATATTTAAAGACCTGAAAATATTTAAAGACCTGAAAACCTGAAATCGAGAGAACAGATAAAATAAAAAGAGTAAAATGGCAGCGGCAGAAGGAGAGGAGAAGTTCCCGTTTGAGATAAACCCGATGTACGAGGGCGAGCGGGTGCGGAAGGCGGGAATGTTTGTGGAGCTGGCCGGGCAGAGCAAGCCGGGGTTTGAGCTGGTTCTCTTTGAGCCCGACCCTGCGAAGATAAAAGACGGCGAGGTTAGTTTAGTGGGGCCGGACTTGGAGGAGATGCAGGAGGGCGGGAACTACGCTTACGCAATGATTTACAGGGTCACGGGCGAGCAGCTCGAGAAGGACCTTGAGGCGGTTATTGAACGGCGGAACCACGAGTACCAGTCCTACATTCAGGGCTACATGCACCTGAACCAGCGTGCTGAGATTTGGGTGCGGATAAGCAAGGACGCGGTGAGGAAGGGGTTGAAGTCGCTGAAGCAGATTGGACGGGCGACGATTCAGCTCTTCAAGTCCGAACTGCCGTTCATCGAGAAAATGGCAGTGGAGTTCGTTACCGACGAGGCGGAGGTGGAGAAGCGGTTAGAGGAGGCGAGCCGGATTTACGAGGCGCGGGACGCGAAGGCACGGGGGCTGCACGACGAGGATGTGGACGAGTTTTACCAGTGCACGCTTTGTCAGTCGTTTGCACCGACGAACGTCTGCGTTGTCTCGCCGGACAGGTTTGCGTTGTGCGGTGCAATGAGTTGGTTCGACTCGCGGGCGGCGGCTCGGGTTGACCCCGAGGGACCGAACGCACCAATTCCAAAAGGCGAGTGTCTTGACCCTGTCGGTGGGGAGTACACGGGCGTTAACGAGGCTGCGGTTCGGCTCTCGAGCGGGGAGTACGACTCGATAAAACTGCACTCGTTCTTTGAGAAGCCGCACACGAGTTGCGGCTGTTTCGAGGTTGCGGGGTTCTACATTCCCGAAGTCGACGGCGTCGGCTGGGTGCACCGGGGCTCGAGGGTTTCTGACACGCCGATTGGACTGCCTTTTTCGACGATCGCAGGCTCGGTCGGCGGCGGTAAGCAGGTGCAGGGTTTCCTCGGAATCGGAATTCAATATTTTTACAGCTCAAAATTTATCCAAGCAGACGGCAGCTGGCGACGCGTTGTCTGGATGGCTTCGGACTTGAAGGAGCGTGTTGCGGAGGCTATTCCCGCGGAGATGCGAGACCGGATCGCGACCGAGAAGGATGTGAAGGATGTAGGAGAGCTGCGGGAATTCTTGCAAAAAGTGGGGCACCCAGTCGTGGAAGGCGTTGTCCGCGCTGTTGACGGCGTACGTGTGACCGAGGGCTGGGCAGTGGAGGAAGAGGAAGAGGAAGAGGAAGAGGTAGAAGAAGCAGCAAAGGTAGAGGAGGGACCTGTTGAAGTGCCGCAGGCACAGGCAGCGGCTCAAGTTCCGCTTGCGTCTGCGTCCGCGTTTGTGCCGCCACTGGCGGGGGCAGGTGCGTTCGGCGTTGCGGGTGGAGTGGCTGGTTCTGCACCGATAAAAATAATTTTGAAGGACGCGGAAATCAAAATCGGGAAAATAATCGTGAAGCGGAAAGAGGGGAAGTAGAGAAACGGAAAGAGGGGAAGTAGAGAAATTTTGGAGAAAATAGAAGGAACAATTAAAATGAGTGAAATAAGGCACAAAGTGTTTATCTCGTATCATCACGAGGACCAAGATGAAGTAGAGGATTTTATTGAGACCTTCGACTACGAGCGTAATGTCTTTATCTCGCGCGCTTGGCATCGCGGACGATATTATCAACAGCACTGACACAGACTATGTAATGCGACGCATTAGAGAATCGTATCTGAAAGATTCCACCGTAACCATCGTGTTGATCGGTAAATGCACTTGGGCTCGTCGCTATGTCGACTGGGAGATACAAGCGTCGCTCCGACATGGTGAGACGGTCACACCTAACGGATTGTTGGGGATTAAATTACCAAGTTACAATAAGACTAGCTACCCCGACAGGTTTAATAAAAACCTTAAGCAAAACGACCAACAAAAAGATTGCTATGCAAGAGTAATTGATTATCCCACACGCAAGGATACTTTAACTAATTGGCTTGAGGACGCTTTCCAAGCCCGCACTAGTAGATCACATTTCATCGTAAATCCACGAGATAGGTTCAAGTACAACAGGACATGTCCATAAAAAACTATGCCAAAAAAGCTAACCAGTGTGAAAGTCAGCCTTAAGTTGCCTTACATTGGCGGAGTCGAAGGAACCTGGGAACCCGACAAGAGCGAGCGAAACGCAGCGTGGGAGATGTACGTTGAACTGATCACTCGCATTTCGGTAGCGGAACTAAAGCCTGACGAGGGCTTGCTCCGAGAGGCTCTTTCTTCGCTTCACACTCTCTTTGACACAACCAGGAAAATCCTACGGAAATACGGCCCTTCCATCGCGCAGCCGAAGGGCAAAGGCAACGGCAACGGCAATCTCTCGTTTGGCTACCTCGCTGTGGCTGTCCTAAATGTTGTGCTGCGTCCAGTCTTAGCGAAGTGGCATCCACTACTTCTTGACTACGAAACCACCAAAAAAAGTTCCGTTTCGCGGTTGGAGCACGAGAAACAATGGGATAAAAATGAAGAATTACGGCGAGTTCTAAACGAAATCCGCACCGTGCTTATCGAATACGCGAACTTACTTGCACAGGTTGCAGGTGTGCCTCCACTCATCGTTCAAAGAAAAAATGAAACAAGAGCAGATTGAAAAAATAAAGAAAACGCTCATTGAAGTGTTGAGGAAATATGGAGTGAAAAAGGCTGCTCTTTTTGGCTCTGTCGCAAGGGGGGAAGCTACTGAAGAGAGCGACATTGACCTGCTGATTGAATTTGAAGGAAGAAAGAGTTTGTTGGATCTTGCGGGTTTAAAATTAGAACTTCAGGAATTGCTGAGAAGGCGGGTTGATCTTCTCACTTACAAATCCCTTCACCCGCTCCTCAAGGAGAGGATATTGAGCGAGCAAGAGGAGATTTTATAAGATGAAGAAAGACGCCGAGACATTCATCGAGCATATTTTAGAGTGCGTTGAGTTGATTGAAAAAAATTGTAAAGATTAAAAAGGGAACTAAACATAAACAAAATAGAGAGGAAAAAGAGAAAAGGAGAGTGAGTTAGGATGGAGAATGAGTCAAGACAACGGACAGAGTGGGCAACCCCCCGCTTGGGTGCCATAGGCAAAGGTGGGAGCGTGCTACAAGAAAGGGTGGCACCAACTGTGGAACTACCCTTTAGAACTGCTGCTCATAACAATTGTAGGCTTCGTCATTTCTCCCCCCTCTCACGGCTTCTCTGCTGCTAAAGAGGTGGAGGGAGCGGGGGCTTATTTTCTCTCCATTTTTGCTTTAGCCTACACGCTTCTGCTTGTCTGGCCCGTTGGCTACGGCATTTCGTTCGCCTACCTCAAAGCAGCCAGAGGCGAGCAGCCGAGTGTCAAAGATGTGTTTGACGCGCTTTGACTGTCTTTTTCATCGGCTTGCTGGGAATTCCTGTTATCTTGGCAGGACTGCTCTGCTTCGTTGTCGGAGTTGTTGTGGCACTTGTGTGGATTCAAATCGCCTCCGCTTCGCTCTACCTCGCAGTAAGCGAAGAAAAAAGTAAAGATTTAAAAAGGCAGCCAGACAAAGAGTAAGCGAAATGGCGAAGAAAATAACCTCAGCGGACCTGGAGGAGCGGCTGGAGAAGCACGAAGTGGTGGAGTTGGATGGGGTAGAGATAAAGGGCGATTTGGAGTTTGAATTGTCCGCGGCGGGCGGTGTGGCTGTTCCTCCTTCAGTGCTTCAGCAGGCACTGCAGTCCGTCTTGGGCGTGCAGTCGTTGGCGCAGGTGGCTCAGGCAGCACTGCAGTCCGTCTTGGGCGGCGGCGTGCAGGCAGGTACAGGCGAGACAGAGACAGCGAGGAAAATAGAGGCGCAGGAGTTAGCGACGGCGAGGTTTGAAGTTGCGAAGGCGAAGTGGGTGGGGAAGGTAGAAGAGGTTACACTTGGTGCTACTTCGTCGGACGGTGGCACGAGGGAGAAAGTGGTGAAAATAGGGGGCGAGAAATCGCTGCCGTTCTACAACTTCGACCACAAAATGCCGCACGCACCAGTGATTTCGGTGGACTGCTTTGACATCCCAATTCCGCTTGCGAAGGCGGTGCGGGGGCACTACGAGGATGTGATGCAGGACCCGGGGGAGTGGGCGAAGAAGAATGTGCGTGAGTTCGGCGCGGATATGGTCACGATTCACCTAATCAGCACCGACCCGCTGATAAACGACACGCCGGCGCGGGAGGCGGCGAAGACTGTTGAAGAGGTGCTGCAGGCTGTAAAAGTTCCGATTGTCATCGGCGGGTCGGGGAACCCAGAGAAAGACCCCGCGGTCTTGGAGGCTGCTGCGGAGGCTGCCGAAGGCGAGCGGTGTCTAATCGCGTCTGCGAACTTGAATATGGACTACAAGCGAATAGCGAACGCGGCAAAGGAGCACGGACACACAATTCTCTCGTGGACGCAGCTCGACATAAACGCGCAGAAGACGCTGAACCGCTACCTCTTCAAACTCGGCGTGCCACGGGAAGACATCGTGATTGACCCGACGACCGCGGCACTGGGCTACGGTCTGGACTACGCGTTCACTAACATCGAGCGGATGCGAATCTCGGCGCTGAAAGGGGACACTGATTTGGCGTTCCCGATTTCCTGCGGCATTACGAACGCGTGGGGTGCGAGGGAGGCGTGGATGAAGAATTCGCCGATTGCCGAAGACTCAGACTGGGGACCGGCGGCTTACAGGGGTCCTTTGTACGAAATTATGACTGGGCTGACTCTGGGGGTTGCGGGCGGGGACTTGTTTATGATGATGCATCCCAAGGCTGCGGCTGCGGTCAAGCGCGTGACGCAGATGCTGTTTGGTGCTGCTGCGAAGGAGGGGGCGGAGGCGGGGGCGGAAGAAGAGGGAAGGAAGATAAAAGTAGAGGATTGGGTAAGTTGGGGCGGTCGGTGAATGAAAAGGTCTTTTAATTCTTGGCGTGAACGGGCAGAGAGAGGTAGAAAATGAGAAGAATTAGAGCCCCGAAAATCGTGCTGACCGCGGACGAGACAATGATGAGCAGGTACAGGTGGGGGATTTTCGTGGGCTTCTCTACCTGCCTGCCGCAGGGAATTCTGCCTAACTGGTTCTATTTCAGCGTCTTCTCACCGCCAGTGCCGCGGAAGGACGGCAGGGCGGTCTACGCCGACTTTGGACTGCGGGTCGTTGAAGCCGTGCTTGCAGAGGAATTTGGCGAGGACGAGGTCGCGGTCGTTCACCCTCGCGAACTAGAGAAGGTGGCTGGCGGAGGAGAGAGCAGGACGGAAATAATCGGCGTCAGCGGACACGACTTCTTGGGCATTAACCCGCCGAGCTCGGAGTTCGTTGACCTGCTCAACACCGGACCACCCTACAACCGCGTTAAGTTCTTTGAACTGATGCAGAAGCCTGTAATGCAGGAGAAGACAGTAGTGGCGGGCGGAAAAGCGGCGTGGCAGTTGGCTGACGAGGAGACGATGGCACGGCTGAACATTGACTACGTCCACCTTGGCGAGGCGGAAATTACGGTTCCTAAACTATTTAGGGGCATTCTTGAGGGCGAGCGGTTACCGAAAATAATAAAAGGAAGAGAGTCGAACGCGGACGAGATTCCAAACATTCGCGGCGCCACAATTCACGGCTTGGTCGAGATTGCACGCGGCTGCGGAAGAGGCTGCTCCTTCTGCACGCCGGGAATGCAACGACTCCGCTTCAAGTCCGTCGAGCACATTTTGAGGGATGTGAAGACAAATATTGAGGCGGGACAGCGTTCAATTTTACTACACGCCGAAGATGTCCTGCGTTACGGCGCCAAAGGGCTGGCGCCGGACGAGGAGCGAGTTTTGAACCTCTTCAGGCGCGTTGCGAGCGTAGAAGGAATTAAAAGCGTTGGCGTGAGCCACGTCGCCCTCGCTACCGTCTACCACAGCCCAAAGCTTCTCAAAGCGGTCTCCGAAATCTGCTACTCAACGCTCGACCAAGACTGGCTGGGGGCGCAGACAGGAATAGAAACCGGGAGTGCGAGCCTGATTGCGAGGCATATGCGAGGAAAAGCGGCGCCCTCGCCGCCTGAGAAGTGGCACGAAATTGTAACCCAGGCTTTCGGAATTCTCGACGACAACAACTGGTTCTGTGCGGCGACAATTATAAACGGGCTGCCGGGTGAGACTGTAGAAGATGTAGTCGCAAGCGTCGAGTTGGTGGAGGACTTGAAAGGGATTTCGTCGCTCGTCGTGCCAATGAATTTTGTTTCAATGCGTGGCTCGGGTTTAAATTGCGAAGGAACATTTACGATGGCAAAAATGACGCCCGAGCACTGGCAACTCTTTGGCGCCTGCGTTGACCACGACTTGAAGGTAACCCCTAAACTCTTGAGCAAATACAAAAATAATAACAAGAACTCCAAAGGCGAGTGCGTCAAGACCTGGCTGCTCAGCACAGCGGCAAAACAAATGGCGAACGCACTGCGGAAATATGTGGGAAAGATGAAGCGGGGCGAGCCGCCGACTGAACGAAGGGAAGTGAGCAAATGGCTCAACCCTGAAATTCCTGACATTAAATAAAATAAAAACAAATAAAGGGAATACTAAAAAGAGAAGAGAGGAGAAGTAAGATGAAAGTAGTAAAAGGGGGATATTTTCCGTATTTGCGTCTCGGCAAAATGAACGAACTCTTGAGGGCAATTCCCTTGCAACTCGTCTCGCAAGTGAACGAGTTCTCCGCCCAGAAGTTAGCCGAAACTGTCAAAGTAGGACCGACGACTGCCAGCAACTTTATCGCGACACTGAAATCGCTTGGTTTTGTTAAAGGCAGCAGGAGGTTCAGATTTACCGCAGAGGGGGACAGTTACGCGATTTTTATAAAAAATCAGGCGGCAGGGGCAGCGGCGGAGGAAGAGGCGAAAAAAGTCTTGCGGCAGCAGGTAGAGAAAATCGAGTATCTTCAGGCATTTAAGAAAATGCTCGACGAGAAGCGGCGGCTCACGATTTTTGAAATCGGGGAGCAGATTGTCCTGCGGTACGAGAAGAAATGGAAGAGTCCGCTGACTTTAAAAACTTACGGTGCGGGCGTTGCGAGCGTTCTCGATTTTGCGGGCTTCGGCTTTTACCGACGCGGTCTCTTAAGTCTCGTGAAGAAAGAAGTAGAGAGCAGGGCAATGCCTGTCCCTTACCTCAGCGCAGAGAAAATGTTCAAAATTCTAAACCTGCTCTCCCCCTCGGGCGCTGACATTCTCTTTCTCTCGCAGAACCTCAAGACACAAGAAAGACGGCTGAGTCAGGAGCTGGCGTGCTGCAGGACGCTTGGTTTTGTCAAGCACCCGTCCAGAAATTTTTACGCACTGACAAGAGAAGGGAAGGCAATAATTTCGCGGTTCAAGAGCGAGGGCGAACGCAGAGCAGAATTTAGGAGACGACTGCTGGCTTCGCCGTACAAAAGGGGCGCGACCCAACTGCCGCAGGGCGAGAAAATAACCGTAGAGACGGTCGGTAACCTTTTGGAGACAGTGTACCAGAAGAGGTGGTCGGACTTGACGAAGAAGACTTACGCGAAGAAATTCCTGAATTGGCTCAAGTTCGCTGGGATTGTGACGAAACTTGAAGGTGAGAAGGGCTACAAAGTGAGCAGAACCTAACCTGAACCTAACCTAAACCTAACCTAAACCTAACCTAAACCTACCGTTTTTGTTTGTCTACGTTTCTTCAGCAGGGCAGCAATAGTGGTGCTACCACTGCAGCAACAGCTGCAACCGCGAGCACAGGCACGAGAATCGCGGCGAGCACTGCGAGAATTGCCATTCCTGGAGAGAGTTCGTGCAGTTCCGCGACGCCGTTAATCCCTGCAAGAAGGGACAAAATCGGTCCGACAAGAATGTTCGGTCCCGGAAGCCAGCCCAAGACCAAGCACGGCGTCGCACCGTAAGTAACCGCTTTTACGGTCTGCGTTAGTCCCTTTCTACCACCAAACAGGTGCACCCAAATGTGCAGCCAAACCGAAATGTAGAGCGCGAGAAGAACGCCCGCGGCGACTACTGCCACAAAAATCCCTGCACCGAGCAGCGGTCCGAGTGCTGCCGTGCTGACTGGAAACGGCATTTCAGGCAGTTCAACCACTGCCGTCGCGATTGAGACCGCTGCTGCCACCACGATTCCAAACACTGCACCGAGCGCTGCCAACAGGCTCAAAAAATACTTAAAAGCGTCGCTGAGACTGTCGCCCTTTGCTGCCCCGAACTGTCTCGCCGGGTTGAACAAAAATCCCCGTATTTTTCCTAATTCCATTTTCGTCGTTCTCCTTTTTCTTCTGCTTTTTCTGCTAAAAAAAGAGTAGCACTATTTAAAGTTTCCTAATTTTTCACGCAAAAAATAGAAAAATTTATAAGCCCTGCCTCTACAAAAATAATTAATTTAAATAAAAGGAGAAAAATAAAAAAGAGGGAAGTTAAAATGGTAGAAAGGGTAGAAACGGTAGAAAAGAAAGAAGACAAAATGGAAGTTGTGTTGAAAAATCAGAGGCACCAGAGACTCAAGGGAAAGGGGGTATTTAGGAGGGCAGGTTGAGATGGAAACGGGCGAGAAGGTAATTATTGGGCTGGTCGTAGTGGTGACCCTCGGGGTCGTCGTTGGCGCTGTCGCTGGTGTCACGGTTGTGATGCCGAAGATGATGGAGGAGATGCACAAACCAGAGGCTTGTGCCGAGAACTGTCACGAAATGGTGCCTTACTACGACTCGCTGCAAGAGTCGGCGCACGAAGGCGTAGATTGCCATGAATGTCACAAGCCCCACGGACCCGAAATCTTTATGGTTATGGGACATGCCCTGCACCACGCGGAAGGTATGGTAGTGGGAATGACAGAAGGTAAGAGTTCCGAAGAGATTTTTGAGGAGATGGCAGAGGAAATAGAAGAGAAACCGCCCGCGTCGCCGAAGAGGGAAATCTGCGAGGAATGCCACAAGCCAGGAGGCGGCGAAGGTGAAGTCAGGGCTGCGTCAGAGCAGATTGCAGACCCCAAGATTTCGTGCTTCAAGTGCCACTCTTCAATCTTGCACGAGGCACACCCGATTGCAGAATACAGTGCTTACGAAAGCCCGGACTACGGCGAATTCAGCTGTGTCGCCTGCCACAACGACCACGATGTGAATGTCAAGGAAGAGACCTGTGGCACTTGCCACCCACCGGAGAAACATCCGTAATTTTTAATTTAATTTATTTCTCCGGTTTTTATTTTTTCCCTGCTCGGTTTTTCCCTGCTCGGTTCTGAGCTCGCTGCAGAGCAGAAGAAGCATTCCTACAGACATTAAGAGAACCCCTGCCCAGACGAGCCAAATTAAGGGGACTTTCTTTACGACGACGACTGCGTCTTTTGGCTGAAGTTTTTCTCCGGCTGCTACGCCTGTAAGAGCGTAGAACATCGCGTCTGAACTGGAGTTTGTGGCGTGCATTGAAATGTAGAGGTCTCCTGCGAGGCTGGAAAGAATTAAAGGCTCAGAGACCACGCCGTAGTTTGCGTAGTAAGACATCCACAAGGACTCGGGCTGCTGGGAGGGGGCAGTCCCTCCACCCTCTCCTCCTTCTCCTCCTTCTCCTCCTTCTCCTCCTTCTCCTCCTTCTCCCTCCTCGCCCCCCGCGTTAACAACAACCAAATCCAGTTTTAGAGCCGAGTGTTCGGGTCCTGCGAAAGAATGCTTTGGGTAAAAAACGCTTCCTGTGCCTGCGTAGGTCGTGAAATTGTGGAATTCCAACCTCGTCCCCAAGACCTCAACAACAGAATCGGGGCTCACGAGAATGTTACCGCTCTCTTCTTCCGCCGCGGAACTGACAAAGACGCCTACTAAAATGACGACGACTGCGAGGTGCACGAACGTTTTCCCCCACGCCCTCGTGCTCGTCATTGTGCTCGTCCTCGTGCTCGTCCTCGTGCTCGTCCTCGTGCCCGTGCCCTTCGTGCCGCTGCGAGAACGAGAAGCGACGGCAACCCCTGCACCGGCAGCGAGGAGCAGCGGAAGTCCGAAGTTCGCGAGTGGGTTCGGCGTTGGCTGCCCCAACCACGCTAAAACCGCCCCTACGCTCAGCACTGCTCCAAGTAACACCACAAAACTCCTCATTTTCTCCCTGTCCCCTCCCTTGCCACCCCAAGCAGCGGCGGTGTTGCAGCCCAGCAGAGCCGCGACGAAGGCGAGCGTGAACGGGTAGCACCACTTGTTGTAGAATTCCACGCTCGTGGTCAGTGGGTTCTCGGAGAAGAAGCCACCGAGAATTGGCGCCGCGTCACCGAGAAAGCAGACGAACAGCAAGAACACGAGCGACCAGAACGCTGCAAAAACCGAGACCGAGTAGAGCGAAGAAGTGTCGAGGTCAAAATTGTAGAGCGGTCGGTTCGCCCTCGCAGCGAGGTAGAAAAAGTAGAGAACGACGCAGAAGCCAAAGCCCAGCAGCACGGGTTCGACTGGCGACTCTCCAAACGCGTGCACCGACTCTAACAACCCCCCCCGTGTCAGCGCAGTAGCGAAAATAATCATAAAAAAAGTAGCCAGGAGCAGTAGTTCTCTCCCCAAATCCTTCCTCCCCGCAGGCAAGTGAAAATACGCAGTGAGAGCGAGCCAGGGCAGCAAAGAAGCCGTCTCCACAGGGTCCCAAGCCCAGTACCCGCCCCACCCCAGCACTTCGTAAGACCACCACCCGCCGAGAGCGATTCCGAGCGTCAGAAACAGCCACGCCGCGTAAAGAGAAATTTTCAGCGTCCTTCTTTCCGCCCCCTCTGCCCCTCCTCCTGCTCCCCCTGCTTCCCCTTTTTTCATCCCCGCGAGCGTCAGTGCGAACGCGAAGAAGACAAACGCGTAGCCCAGAAAAACGACCGGTGGGTGAACGAGCACCCAAAAAGTCTGCAACAGCGGGTTTAACCCCGCTCCTTCTGGCGGTGTAAAAGGCAGAATCTCGAACGGGCTCTTCAGTAGAACGAGGAGGACCAGAAAAATTAGGAAACTGTCCAAGATTTTGTAAGAAGTTGCACGGTTCTCTGCCCCTGCTCCTACCCTTCTAAACCTGTACGCGAAATAAAGCAGGGCAAAGACGAACGCCACAAAGAGCATTGACCCGCTGCTACCGATCCAGGGGTCGCCGAGTTTGTACTGAACCGCCAAGCTTGAGGAACTGTAGGCGTAAACTTCGCTCAACCAGAAACTGTCCGTCACGAACGCAGTCGTGAGCCTGAAGTAGGACGCAACAATTAGCACGCAAGCCAGAAAAAAGAGTTCCTGCTTCGTTCTCTCTCTCGCCCTCAAGAAGAGCAGAGCAAAATCAGCCAACAGCAAAACACAAGCCAAAATTAGAAAAAAATCACCTGTTTCCATTTTTTATTTTTCGTTCCCCTCGTTCCCCAATTCCCAAATCACGACCTGTGCAGCACTCGCTAACACCCCTCCTCTTTCGTCCACCACCCGCACGACAACCTTCACTGCGTCCCCCTTTTTCGGCTCCCTGCCCCGGTCAAAACCGAGCACAAAGTCGTAAGTCCCACTCCCCTTGAACTTCTCTGTCGCCCAGTAACTAACGCCCCCTGCTCCCGAATTAATTATCGCTTTTGCGTCCACGCTTGGAAACCCCGCGGAACTGCCTTTTGGACTTTCTAACGGGCTGACCGTGTCCTGTTCTACGCTAACGATTTCAACTGCCACTCCGCTCTCTCCTCCCTGTCCTGCTTCTCCCCCGTCAGTCGAGGAAACCTCTACCTTTGCCTGTAATTTTACGACCGGGACCTCTTCCAAACTTACGCAGCCACTCGCGAAAATCAGACCAAAAACTGCAGCCGTAACACCGAGAAACGCAAAAATATTTTTATTTTTCATCCGCTCTCTCATTCTCCTTCCCCCGCTCCTTCTCCTTCCCCCGCTCCTTCTCATTCTCCTTCCCCTTCCCCTTCCACTTCTACTTCCCCTTCTCCCTCTCCCTTGCCCGTCAAAATGCAAGCCTTCAGCGACTTCAAAATGTTCAAAATCGTGGGATATTTCTCCTCCTCTTCCCGCCCAACCCTCGCAGGCACAAGCACACCTTCTTTCATTTTGTAGCCTTCCTCTTTGTATTTTAGCCCAAACGAGCCGTGGCAGGCGACGCACAAACTCCCTATCTTGTCGCCGTGAATTGAGTGAGCGTCTCCGAGGTGGCAGGAGTTGCAGTTGGCTGTCTTCGGAATTGTTGGCTTCTTCTCTTTCTCTCCGCCGTGGCACGCCTGGCATTTCACACTCAAATGGACACGGTGGATTTCGTCGCACGGAATCTCCGCTCCCGCTCCTGCACTCTCGTCGGCAGTCCCGGCAGTCCCGGCAGCCCCGGCTACTGTCCCACTTCCGATGTGACAGTCAACGCAGGTCTTCTCGCCGTGTGCAAGCCTTCTGATTTTTTCTCTGTCCACCGCCCCTCCTGTAGTGTAGTCTTTGTCGTGGCACTTGCAAGACCCGAGTTTTGACTGCAACGCCTTCTCTGAGAGGAGCGAGACGTGGCACTGCCCGCATTCAGGCACAGGGTGCCACGAGCCGATAAAATTTTTTGAATTTGGCGGAATTACCTCTTGCACTCCCTCGTTTGCGGTCTCGCCTTTCTCTGTTTCTGCCCCTGCTCCTGCTCCTGCCCCTGCTCCTGCTCCTGCTCCTGCCCCTGCTCCTGCCCCTGCTCCTACCCCCGTTCCTGCACCTGTTTCTCCTGCACCTGTACCCGTGCTAGTACAGGCACAGAGGGACGCGGCGGCTGCTGCTGCGACGACTACAGCCGTGACGAAGAACGCAAGGATTTTGATTTTCATCAGTTCATCTATTTGACGGATTAAATAAATAAAAATAAATAAAAAAACCGATAATCTTAAATGGTCTCGGACGAGAGGATAAACAAAACAAGCGAGTAAGATTAAAAGGGATGAAATAAAGGAGTGAAAAGATGAAGGGACTGGGAAGAGGCGTGTTAGTGGTCTTAACGCTGTTAGTGTTTTTCTTCTTTTCCGCTGCTGCCACACCCTCTCCCAGTGCCACTCTCTCTCCCACTGCTGCCACTCCCACTGCCACTGCTGCCACACCCTCTCCCACTGCTACTGCTACTGTTACGGGAACGATGCCGAAAGCGGTGGTTGTCTCTGATGTTCGGGGCTTGAACGACTACGAAGTTGGGGAGAACTGTTTCACCCACGGAAACACGCTCAAAGTCTACACCGAACTGCAAGGAGTGAATTACGACGGTTTCGTTGTTGTGGATTTCTTCTTTATCATCGAAGACCCGCTTGGAAATGTCGTCGGGTTAGACCACGAGGAAGTAAGTCGCAGGAATTACGACCGCAACGTCTTTGTGGTCTACACAAAAACAATTCCTTCGTGGTGGAAGTACGGCAGGTACAAACTTCATATTTACGCCTACGACTGCTTGGACAAGGCGAAGATAAACGATTTAGAGCAGAGTCTGCTGGCTACTGTAGGTGTGTCAAAGTTGTTTGACGACGAGGATTATTTTGAAGACTTGGAAGACCTTTTTGGGGACGTCTGCGGAGGCGACAGGGACGACCTTGAGGACTTGGACGTGATAAAAAAGTTCTCAAACTCGGTAGAAGAAATAACAACCCTAGAGTTCTTCGTGCGCAGCGAGGAGGAGCTAAAAGAGGCGAGTGAGGAGGGGGAAGGGGAAGAGGGAGAAGAAGGTGCAGCGGCGCTGCTGCGGTTCCCAAAAATTGAAGGCACTAATTTTGTGGTGTCTGGTGTGGTGCTCGACAAATTTAAGGTGCAGCCTGACGAGCCCGTTTCAATCTCGGTTACCGTAAAGAACGCGGGAACGAAGGGAACAGAACGGGTCAGGCTGGAAATAAACGGTAAAAAAGAGGCTGAAGAATCTGTTACTTTGGACTACTTGGAATCCCGAACGCTCGTCTTTCAGGTGAAGAAGAGCCTCCCCGGGACCTACAAAACGACCATTTCTGGCACCGAAATCGTGAAAATGTTCTTCGTTGAAGAACCGCGAGAATCTGTGAGCCCCCAGCGAGAGAGCGAGGAGGGAAAGGGTCTAACTTCTGAAACAGAGGGAGAGGAAGGGGGACAGGGAGGAGAGGTGGGGGAGGTGAGAGAGGAGGGAGAGGAGGGAGAGGGAGGAGAAGGAGGAGCTAAAAAGGAAAAAGTATCTTTTAAAAAATATCTTCTTGTCGGTGCTTTTATTGCAATTCTTGTGGTGGTCTTACTGCTTTTACGGTCACCCAGCATAAATCGGCTGCGTCTCGTTGCAATTCTCTTAATAATTCTGCCGCTCATTTTCATTCTTTTAAAGCTTGAATAAAAGTAGGTGAAAATATGAAAACAGGAGAGGGAGAAAAAGAGAAAGAAAGTAGCGTAAAGATTGTCCCTATCGGAATCAAGGTCGGGTCTCAAAATACCGTGATTACGACAAGCGATTGGACGGAGATTGAGACTACTTGCGTGAAAGAGCGGTCGAACCTAATAACAGGCGAGACCGAGTATATTGTCGGGAACGAGGCTGCGGAAATGTTCGGCGACGGAGCGGAATATATGTTGCGCGGTGGTCTTCCGGGCAACGAGGAAGAAGCAGACCTTTTACGGCGGTTCCTCGGTCGGCTCATCGAGAAATATGACTTGCCCGAAAATAGTTATGTAACTTACGCAATTCCCGCCGTCGAGAGCGAGGTCGGAATAAACCTCTTCAAAAAAGTCGTCAGCCAAATTTCCATCGGCTGGAGCGGTAAAGAGATTTGGAACGATTCCTTTCTCGGCGCTTTGGCTCTTCCCGGCGGCATCGAAATCGTAGAAAAGACTTTTCTGGTGATAAACCTGGGCTCAACGACTACCGAAGTAGTCGCTGCTCGGAAGGGCGAGGTTCTCTTGAGCGCGGTAACAGGGGCGGTAAGCGGCGATTTGGTGGACAGGTGGGTAAAAAATGAAATCCTGAACGAGACGCGGGCAGCACTCAACATTGACCTCGCAACAGCACGGAAATACAAGGAGAAATACGCAAACCTGAAGTCGTGGGAGAACGTTCAGGAGTCGGTTCAACTCTTCAGGAAAGGGAAATCCAGCTTCAAGATCAGCGAGTGCATAATTAAGCCGATTGAAGATTATTTAGAGCGGCTCGCCGATTTCGTCTGCCTTGAGTTCCTTCCTGAACTCGCAGAAACGAATTTCTCGGTCTACAAGCAGGTTCTTGCGAAGGAGTTCATTTTGGTCGGCGGAATGGTTGAAATTCCTGGACTGCGGGAGAAACTTGGGACAATTATGAGCAGCCAACTTGGAGCGAATGTCACGATGATTTGCCCCGAGAACCCTGTTGCGGCACCTGCGAAAGGGGCGTACACGCTTTCAAAATACCGGACAACGACAACGCAGGAGCAGGAAAAATGAGGTGGAACAGGTTAGCAAACATTGAGGAACGGTTGGAGAAATGGGACTCTCTCTTTCAGGAATTGAGCGTCTTTGCCAACGAGTTTATTCCAAATTTGCAGAGTTCTTACGAGGTTTTGAGCAGAAAAGTAGAAAAATTAGAGCGAGATTTAGTGGCAAGTGCAGAGGAGAAAAGAGAGTGGCAGGAGCAGGCGGTGGAGCAGGCGGTGGAGCAGTCGGTGGAGCAGGTGCTGGAGCAGGCGCTGGAGCAGGCGCAAGGAGAGAGGCAAGGGCAGGGGCAGGAAGAGTTACTCAACGAATTTGGCGAACTTAAGGAGAAAACAGCAGGCGAAGTCAGGGCTCTTAAACTGAAACTTGAAGCACTCGAGAACCAAGTGAGTTTCAAGAACTTGGAGAGAAGTGTGAGAGGTGCGAGCGGTGAAGAAGGAGAAAGAGGCAGCGTAGAAGGGCTGCAGGAGCTGCAGGAGATTAAAGCAACTCTCGGCGAAGTAAGCGAAATGGTTCAGAAGAACACGGACTCGATTGCAAAACTCGCAGCAGAAGTTCAGAACCTCTCTTCCACCCCTTCCACTGCAACGAGAAGAGTTGCTGTTCGGAAAGAAGGAAAGGTGAAATCTCCACGAATACTGTGAACGGAAGAAGCAGCGTAGGGAAATTTGAAGAGTCCCGAAAACGCTTGTCCGACCTCGTAGAACGGTTTGAAGAACTAAAGCAGGACGGGGGGAGAGGGGATTTCGGTCCTGCACCAGAAGATTTGAGATTAGAAAATGTGGGCACAAAAATCTCTACTCATTTTCTACTCTTTATTCCTGTTTTTTTTTCAGTCTTGCTTTTCGTGCTACTACTCGGCAAGCACTACTCACAACAGTTCTTTTACATTTTGTGGCTCTTGTTTTTGCCGGTCGCGGTGATGTCTTTTGCGGGCTTGTTAAAGGGCTCGTTAGAAGGCGCTGTAACTGTGCCACTGGAAATTGCGGCTGCGGAAATGGGCGAGAAAAAAGTCGTCTTCCAAGTAACAACGACTGCTGCGACCTCTGCCTTGTTGGCGGTGGTCGAGAGCGTTCTGCTGCACGCACCCAAGTATTTGAGCGGGCGGTTCAGAATTGATGTTGTGCTGAAGGAGGGGGGAGAGGGAGAGGAGGAAGAGGGAGTTAAAAAATTGAGAGAGTTGGAGAGTAGCGGGAAAATAAACCTGCTTCTTCTTCCTGCGAACATTTCTTTAGTCGCTCTGCCGCAGAAATTGCCGATGAAAGTTTCTTGGACGAGGAGCAGGCTTAAGCACTACGCGGTCTTGAAACGGCGGGAGAAGGGCGAGAACACTGCAGACACTTTTGTCTGCCACTTGAGCGCGGAGACTTTGGTGGGCGAAGACACGGTTTTGGCGATTAAAGAGTTCGTTTTAGCGAGCAACGGCGAGGGGAAATTGGCTGCAGAGGCAGTGCTGACTTTTCCTTACGCAGGAAACCTTCTCACCTTTTTCTGCGACGCACTGAGAACGGCGAACAACCTCTCGGCAAGAGGAGGGGCAGGAGCAGGAGGATTTACGGCACCGTTTCACGGGGCAGGGCTAGTGGTAAGGAGCGACGTAGAAGAGGAGATTGGGTGGTGGGGCGTTGAGAGTTCGGCAATGTTTGCGTCAGAATTTATAAAAAAATACGGCAGGAAGAAAAGCGGTTTCCTGCGAGGTAGGGTGTACGTGAAATCTGCAAAGAAGACACGAGAGTTGTTAGAGCAGCGAAGGAGGTGGTTTGTGAGGACGGTTTACGAACTAAAGGGCTACGAGAGGAGAATGCGTCTTGAAATATTCGTAAAACTGCTTTCGTGGTTTATTTCGCCTTTTGCTCATCCGCTCGTGCTTCTTGCGGGTGTGGGGCTGATCAGGCTCTTCGCAGGCGAGACGCTACTTTCAGGGGTAGTGCCCTCAACTCTGCTCTCGCCGTTCGTTGCGTTTTGCTTCGCCGTGTTAATTTTTTGTTATTTTGTGGGGGTGTTAGAGAATTTAAAAGTGTCTCCGCGTGGGCAGGGGAAGGAGCGGATAAGAGAGTTGGTGAAGATATTTGGGCTGAGCCCCGTTCTGATTTGCGTTGCGACACTTGTAGAGTCTTTTAGCGTAATTTATGCGTTGTTTAAGCCTGAAGAAATTTTAGAATAAACGGAGAAGTGTTAGAAGTGTTAGAAGTGTTACCTGGAGGGAGCAAAATAAAAGGAAATAGGAATTACAACCGACATTGTGGATTCAACCAAATATTACAGGGGCGTGTCAAATTAAGGTAAAGCCGATTCCTGCCACCTTTGCTCGTAAAGAAACATTCAGATACGACTCTTCTTTCGGGATTTGACATTTACAGGAATTTAAGTGCAGGCATAAAGTCAGTAAATATTTCTCGCTCAAGTCAGTAGAGTTCTACGAGCTCTGCAGTTCAACACCCAACGCCTCGGGCAGTAAATCCCTCTCCTCCGCCTTTCCCTTGACTTTACCACGAGCCTGACTCACCACAAGCCTGACACACCACAAGCCTGACTAGACTTTGTAGCCCGGTATTTTTTGCGGTCCCCTGTATTCTGTAGCCTTGGCAAGCTCCTTTAGGCATTCCGGGTTCTGTGCGGTGGTCATATCTCCGAGTGCTTCGTTCCGAACGAGACCCTTTAGAAATCGCCTTATTATTTTCCCGCTCTCGGTCTTCGGCAGATCAGAAACATAGTAAGCGACCTCCGGAGTCGCCACCGGCCCCACCTTCTCCCGCACTGCCTTCACTATTTTCCTGTCCATTTCCGCTTTCTCTTTTTTATCTTTAAGCACGACGAAAAGAGCAGGCACCTCGCCTTTTATCGCGTTCGGCTTCCCGACAACTGCGACCTCCGCAACCTCCTCCAAGCTACTTACCGCCTCCTCTACCTCGGCAGTGCCGAGCCTGTGCCCCGCGACTTCCATAACATCGTCAATCCTGCCAGTAATTTTTATCAGCGGCTGACCTCCGATTTCCCGCCCGATTTTTACTCCACCGTCACCCGCGAAATAAATCTCCGCACCGTATTCACTCCAGTATTCTCCCAAATATTTCGCGGGATTTTTGTAAATCCCCCTGAGCATAGAAGGAGCGTAAGGCGGTTTTACAACGAGGTACCCGGATTCTCCGACCTTCACCGGCTCTCCTGTCGCGTCCAAGACATCAAAACGCACTCCCGGCAGTGCAGGACCCGCAACGCCCGGAACGAACGGTCCTACGCCGGGAAGCGAGGACAAGAGAATTCCGCCGGTCTCGGTCTGCCAGTAAGTGTCCACCAAAGGACAGCGACGCTCTCCGATTTTCTCGAAAAACCACCGCCAAGTGTCAGGGTCGATTGGCTCGCCGACCGACGCCAAAAGTCGCAAGGACGAGAAGTCCCGCCCCGCGACCCATTTCTCGCCCGCGGCTCTTAACGCTCGCACTGCCGTCGGGGCGGTGTAAAAAACGGTTACTGCATTTTCCTCAATTATTTTCCACCACCTGCTCGGGTTCGGGTAGTCCGGCGCACCCTCGTACCACAAAGTCGTCGCTCCAGCGAGCAACGGACCGTAAAGAGCGTAAGAATGCCCCGTTATCCAGCCAATGTCCGCGGTTGTCCAGAACAAGTCGGTGGGGTGCAGGTCGAAAACGAGTTTCATCGTCAACGCCACGCCAACGCTGTACGCCCCGCAGGAGTGCATTACCGCCTTCGGCTTGCCCGTCGTCCCAGAAGTGTAGAGCAGGAACGAAATGTCGTCAGAAGTGAGCGTCTCTGGGTCGCAGTAAGAAAAAGGCGTGTTTTTCATCAGTTCGTCGTAAAAGTAGTCTCTCCCTTCTTTCATCGCAACCTCGCCCTCGCCCTCTCCCTCGCCCTCGCCGCTGTCCTCTCCCTCGCCGCTGTCCTCTCCCTTTCCTTCACGCCCCTCGCGGTTCAGTCGCCGAACAACCACGCAACACTCTGCACCAACTTTCTCCAAAACCGCACCCTCGTCAATCCGGTTTTTCAATTCTATCTTTTTCCCTCTTCGGTAGAAACCGTCTGCGGTGACAAGAATTTTGGAGCCCGCGTCTTCCATTCGCTCCCTAACCGCGTGAGGTGCAAATGCGGTGTAAACGATTGAGTGCAGCGCCCCAATTCGCTGGCAGGCTAAAGCGACCACTGCAGTCTCGGGAATCATCGGCATCCAAACCGTCACGGGGCTTCCTTTCTTCACTCCGAGCCCCTTCAAAACATTTGCAAACTTGTTCACCTCCCTGTACAAGTCCAAGTAAGTCAAGACCCTCTGTGGTTCGTTTTCGGGCTCAGGCACCCACAGAATCGCTGCCTCGTTCCGCCGCTCCTCCAAATGCCGGTCAAGGCAGTTGTAGGACAGGTTCGTCTTGCCACCCACGAACCACTTGAAATACGGCGGGTTCAGTTCCACGACCTTTCCTTCCTCTACTTTCTCTCCCTCCTTCCCTTCCTCTACTTTCTCTCCCTCCTTCCCTTCCTTCCTTTCCTCTCCTTCCTTCCCTTCCTCTACTTTCTCTCCCTCCTTTCCTTCCTTCCCCTCCTTCCTCCCCTCCCACACCTCAAACCAGTCGATTAACGCCCTGCCCTGCTCTGCCCAGAAGCCTTCGGGGTCTCTGCTCGCCTCTTCGTAAATCCGCTCGTCGCTGAAGTACGCCTTCTCTTTCATCTCCGCCGTCGGCCAGTACACTCTTCTGCTTTCACCGCCGTCCTCCTCCGTCGCTTCTTCCTTCTCCTCCGTCACCCACTGCTTCCCCGACTCCCTCAACCTGCCTCCAACATTTACGCCCATTTTCGCATTTTTTATGATTTTTTGCTTTAATTTTTTGCTTTAATTTACTTTACATTTGCAATTATGAAAAAAGAGTTGAAGGTAGTGCCGATAAAGAACGGGACGGTCATTGACCACATTTCAGCGGGGCAGGCGTTGAACGTGCTGCGGATTTTGGAAATAAACGCGAAGAACACAAGGACAAGCACAAGGACGAGCACAAGGACGGGCGCGGCGGGTGGTGCGGTCGTGAGCGTGCTGATGAATGTGCGGAGCAAGAAAATGGGGCGGAAGGACATTGTAAAGGTGGAAGACCGGGAGTTAAAGTCGGAGGAGGTGGACAAAATCGCTCTAATCGCGCCGAACGCGAAAATAAACATTATTCGTGATTTTGAGGTAGTTGCAAAGCACAAGGTCTTCCTTCCAAACTCAATCGAGGGAATCATAAAATGCGCGAACCCTAACTGCATCTCCAACGCCGAGCAGGAGCCGGTTGTCTCAAGGTTCGTGACTGTTAGTGGTAGCCGCGGCGGGGTTCAACCGCGGTTCAGGTGCTTTTTCTGCGAGCGGTTGATCGAGGACGTGTCTGGGTATTTGTAACCTTAAGTTCAATTTTAATAGGCATTGCCAATATTATTTGAGGTGGTGAAAATGGCAGCAGAGTTAGTGATTAAAATACCAGAGAGCAAGTTAACCGAAGGAGATGTTTTAGAGTTGGGCAGGAAAGCGAATGAGGAAATTATTCTTTTTTGCCCCAGACCTGACCGTTTTCCTCCCTTCATTGTCGAATTAGAACCACTGCTCGATTCTCTTCTGCCTCGTCTGCCGTGCCGTCTGCGAAATCTTCTCCAAGACCTTGCTCACTCGCTCTACCGAGAAGTCGTGCTCCTCGCAGAGAAACTCCTTCACCCGCTCCGCCTCAACCGCCCCCCAGTTTAGTTCGTAAGTCTCGCTAACCTCGGGCTGCAGGAAAATCTTCCGAACGAGTTCGTAGTTCTCCACTAATTCCTCAAGGGCGTGGTGCTGTTGCTTCTGCGTTTGTTGCTTCTGCGTTTGTTGCTTCTGCGTTTGCTTCTGCGTTTTCACGAGTTTCAAGGCTCTCTTGACACCGACGCCTTTAACGCCGGGGTTGAAGTCGGTGCCGACCAAAATTGCGAGGTCAACGAGCTGCTCACGGGTCAGCCCGAGCCGCTCCTCGACCGCTCGCAGTTCAACGACCTCGAGCGCTGCCTTTCTTCTCGGTGCGCCAGCTGCGGTGAGATTTCGGACTACAACTGGTGCGCCGAAGAGCAGCGAGTCGTAGTCCTGCGAGGAGACGAGTTCGGCGTCGCCCCGCTGAACCAAGAAAGCCGCCTGAGCCTCGCCCTCTCCGGCTGCCTGCACGCAGGGGACGCCGAGGTAGGTTAAAAGCCTCTTCGCGTCCTCAACGACCGCTGCGTCTACTTTCGCGGACGCCTGGGCGTACTTGAAGGATTTCTCTGGCTCTTCAGGAAAGAGAACCTTCGCCTCCTCCCACTTCCGCAACGCCTCCGCTCTCCGCTCCGCCCTCGCTTTAAGAACCTCCGCCTTCAACTCCGACGGCTTGCCGTCAAAGACGAAGACGAGTTTTAACCCCTTCGCCACGAGGTGGGTAGTGCGGTAAATCAGGCCCGAGAGGTGCGAGGTCGTTCTGCCTGCGGAGTCGGTGAGTGGCGTTCCGTCGGGCTGCCGAATCGTGCTCAGGAATTGGTAGAGCGTGTTCTGTGCGTCGACCGCGACTACTCTGCCCGTGAGTGCTTCCAAGCTCGTCGGTCTTGACCCTGCTCTAATTATTTCGCCAATCTTTGCCCCCATTCTTTTATTTTTATAATCTTGTGAGTTAATTAAAAACACGAAAAATGAATGTCGTTGAAGTGTTAGTAGAGGGGGGGAAAGCGAGCGCGGGACCGCCGTTAGGTCCTGCACTGGGTCCGCTTGGGGTGAGCATAAAAGAGGTAGTGGAGCGGATAAACGAGCTGACACGGGATTTTGCAGGAATGAAAGTGCCTGTGAAGGTGACGGTCGTCGCTGCAGGGAAAGCAGAAATAACAGTGGGCACACCACCGACCGCGGCACTGCTAAAGAAGGAGTTAGGGATTGAGAAGGCGAAGACCGACTCCACAACCGATTTTGTCGGAGACATTTCGTTGGAGCAAGTAAAAGCAGTGGCGAAGAAGAAGCGAGAGGGAATGCTGGCAGCCTCGTTAAAAAGCGCGGTTAAAGAGGTCCTCGGCACCTGCGTCTCGATGCGTGTTAAGGTGGAGGGCAAAGAGGCGAAAGAGGTGCAGAGGGAGATTGAGGAAGGCAAATTTGACGAGACATTCTCTTGAAAAGTTTAAGAAAAGTTTTATCAAAAGAGAAAATTTGTAAAGAAAGTGCAAATGGAAGCAGAAGAGATTGTAGGGGCAGTGGAAGAGGCTGTGGGGTCGCGAGAGCGGGGGTTTGTTGAGACTGTCGACCTCTGCATAAACTTGAAGAATTTGGATTTGAAACAGCCGAAGAACCGAATTAGCGTGGATGTGGTTCTGCCAAAGAAGTTCAGGGAGCTGAAGATTGGGGCGTTCGCGTCCGGTGAGGTTGCGTTGAAGGCGAAAGAGGCGGGTGCGGAGGTGCTTGACCCCGAGGAGTTGAAGCGAATGGACAAGAAGAAGGCGAGGGAGCTGGTGAATAAATACGATTATTTCGTTGCCGAAGCGTCGCTGATGGCTCTTGTGGGCAGGAGTTTGGGCACGATTTTGGGCCCGCGGGGCAAGATGCCTGAAGCAATTCCGCCAGGGGCAGACCCTGCACAAATCCTCTCGCGGCTGCAGAGAATTGCGAGGGTGAAGTCGAAGACCGCGGTGCTGTGGGTGAGTGTGGGTCGCAAAAATATGGCTGCTGGCGAGATTGCAGAGAACGCGGCTGCGGTGCTAAAGGCGGTAGAGTCGCGGCTCGAGCGCGGGTGGCAGAACATCGGCTCTGTTTTTATGAAGACTACGATGGGACGGGCAGTGAAGGTGGTGTAAGAGATTCTCGAAGAAAACGACGCTGCGACGCGACGAGTTCGCTGCGAGTTCAAATCAAGAACCTCGCGAGACTGTAGAGGAATCTCGAATTCCTTTTTATCACTTCCCTCATAAACGCTCGCTCGCTGTACTCTTTCATTCTAACCTCCCCATCCAAAGCCTGAAAAAAACGAGCCAGCTCTTGGCTGCTCAGTCCCAACACAACATTTTTCATTTTTAGCCCCACCCACAAGACCCTGCCAAACTCCTTTCTCCACCTCTTCTCGTACTCTCGCAGCCTCCTCTTAGAGAAGTTCTTTTCACGCACAGCCTTTGCAACGACCTCGCCCGCAATCTCGCCTGCCTGGATCGCGTACAAAATCCCACCTCCTGTAAACGGGTTGACGTGCCTCGCAGCGTCGCCTACCAAAACAAGCCCGTCTGCTGTCGTCTCACGAAGCGGACCGCTCAGTGGCACGGCACCGCAAATCTCTGCCACCACTTTCCCTGCTCCGTCTGGAAACCTCTCTCTCACGAAAGCCCGCAGGTAGTCAAACGCACGGTGCTTCTCGCCTGACACGTCGCCGCCAATTCCGACCCCCACGTTCGCACAGTCGCCCCCTTTTGGAAAGACCCAAGCGTAGCCTTTCGGTGCAATTTCGTCGCCAAAAAAGAGCTCGCAGTAGTCCCTGTTAAATTCAATTCCGCAGATTAAAAACTCCGCACAGGTCGCAACTTCGGAAGGTCGCAGCCGCGTCTCGATCCCCGCCCACCTGCCTACTCTCGACTCCACGCCGTCTGCAGCCACAACAACATCTGCAGAAATGCGAACTCCCTCGCCTTCTCCTGCCTCTGCACTTCTTCCTGCCTCGGTACTCCTCGCGTAAACGCCCTTCACAGTCCCTGCACCTCCCTCACTCGTTCCCACTCCCGCCTCACGAACCAACCCGCAAGCCTGCGTTCTCACTCGCACCTCTGCACCTGCGTCCGCCGCCTGTTGTGCCAGAAACCTGTCAAACAGCCTCCGATCAAGCACGTAGCCAGCCTCTGCTGTTCCTTCACCAGTCAAGACAAACTTCGTACCGTTAGGACCGTAAGTAGTAATCCCGCTCACTCCAGCGCAGACCCACTTACGGTCAACCTCAACGAACCGCTCCAGCTCCTTGCTCACGCCCTCGGCACATTTCACAGGCGTGCCGATTTCCGCGTTCCGCTCGATTAAAAGAACCTCTGCTCCTCTCTCTGCAGCTGTCTTCGCTGCCACGCTGCCTGCCGGTCCTGCCCCTACTACTACTACCTCGTACTTTTCTTTTCTCATTTTCCTAAACCTCTAACAACGAACAAAACGCCCAAGACAACCAAAAAGACCGCGACAACGAGCATTGCCAACTCGTACCTCCTGCCGACAAAGAAATTCCTTCCCCTCGCGAAAGAGACGGAGACGAATGAGTACCACGCAAAATCTGAGAGAAAATGCCCAAAAACTACTAAAACAATTCCCTTCAGTGCGAGCCACTTAAACCCGCTCAAGAGCACCGGGTAGCCCACTGCAAACCACCACGGAAGAAAAGAAGGGTTTAGAGCAGTAAGCAGGAAACCCCCGAAAATTGTACTGTTGTACTTCCTCTCCCCCTCCCGCTCTCTCTCCTTCTCCCACTCTCTCTCATTCTCCCGCTCCTTTTCTCGCACCTTGCTCGCTCTTGACCTTGCCTCCCGTGACTCTTTAACAACAAAGAAAGACATCAAAATAAGTGCAACGCCGCCCAGCAAGAAAATCCAGCGTTCAAACTGTCCGAAATATTTCTCCAACTCAAGCCCCAAAACTACAAGCCCCACAATCAGCGGTAACTCAACCGAGAAGTGCCCAATCATTGTAAGCGGTCCTGAGAGCGCTCCCTTCTCCCCTTTCTTCAGCGTCTCCGAGACGACAAAAGCAAAGAGCGGTCCCGGAATTAACGCCCCGCTCAGTCCTGTCAGAAATCCTACGCCTACCAGAGACGCCCCGATGACGAGTGCCGAAGGTGTCATTTTTATTTGATTTTTAGCAGATAAAGTAAAGAAAGAGAAAAAGATAAGAATAAGAAGAGCGAAGGAAAGACAGAAAGATGAAAATCCTAAGGTTAGTGGTGCTGGCGGTGGTTGGACTCTTCTTCTTGCTACCCATTCTCTACGGAAGTGCGCCACTTCCAGAGAACCTCTCACCCTCTGAGATCGGCGATTTCCTCGCAGGCTACCTGCGTTACTGGCTGGCTGCGTTGAGAAGGCTGTTTTAGTTTGTTACTCAAACCTTGAACCAAGCCTTCCTAAAATAGTTGTAGCAAGCACCACCACCACGCTCAAGAGAGCCAAGAACAAGTAATTCACGCAAAACCGCCCGAAAAAAAAGAATTCTATTAAAATCATACTGCCTGCGAAAACTCCAGTTAACGCCGAGGCGGAGATAAAATAGGTAAGAACTTTCTCGCTGAACTTGAAGTCGTCTACTTCTCTAAAGTTCTGTCCAAGACCCCTTACTCTACGGCGGTGGTAAATACCTCTGATTGATTCTACAGCGATTTTACTCGCCCAGAGGTAGCCCGCAAAGACCAACAAGTCGTGCAGAAAGGCAAGACGAAAGTGAGTGAAAGAACAAAGAGCAAAAATGTAAAGGGCAATTCCTAAAAGACGGCAGCACCTTTCAAACGCACTCATCTCCGCCGAGCGTCCAAACTTTACTCTCGCCTGGTGCATAAACTCCTGCTTGAACGCCTCCAAAAATCCGCTCTCTTTCATCTAACTACAAAATACAAAGTTTAAGGTATTTTTATACGAATATAAATCTCTTAATTAAGAAAAGGAGAGAAAAATGGAACTCGAAGTAAAAGCGTTTCCGAAACTGCTCGTCCGACCTGTGGTGGTCGTTACGACGATTTCGGAGCGAGGAGTGCCGAACGCAGCGCCGTTCAGTTTAAACACGCCGGTAAGTTTTGAACCGCCGTTGTACGGGTTTTCGTGCAGCCCCGCACACGACACTTGGAGGAACATTCAGGCGAACCGCGAGTTCGTGGTGAATGTTGCAGGGAAGGACTTCGGCGAGTTGATGGAAGTTCTGGAGACCGATTTTCCGTACGAGGAGAACGAGTTAGAGCACGCAGGGCTGACCGAGGAGCAGGCGAAGACGGTGAAGCCGCCGAGGATAAAAGAGGCGGTGGCGTGGCTTGAGTGCAAATTTGAGAAGGGCGTAGAGCTGGGAAACCACATTTGGATAACTGGCAGGGTGCTGGCTGTCGGCGTGCAGGACGGGTTTTGGAAGGCAGAGGCAGAAGGAAAAGGAGAGTTAGACTTGGAGAAAGCGAAACCGCTTTGCCACGTTGCCGGGGAGTTCTTCGCCGTTGATGTGAAGGAGGCGAAATACAAGCGAGCGAAAAAATAAAAAAAGATGAGAGCAGGAATTAAGGCTTGTGCGTGAAGAAGAGAAAGAGACAAAGACCGAGACCCAAGTTCTCTGTTTATAAGAACGCGGTACATTTCTTCTCCTCTCAACCAACCCTAATTCGTCAAATGTCTGCTCCTCCCCTTTCAGTCCGCTCAATTCTTCCCACACTTCCGATGAGACCTGTATTCTCTTTGCGGTTGCCCTCTTAAATCCTCCTCATTAAAAAAACAAAAAAGGGGACAAAAAAGAAATCCCCCCAAACTTTTTATAGTCCTTTTCTCTACCCTATTCTTTCTACTGTCCTCTTTATCTCGTTTGCGATTTTTGCTTCTTCTACTGGCGTTGCTTCCGTTCCCGCTTCCCTGCTCGGACTGTAAATCCAGCCCGCAGTGCCGACATCCAAGACCTCTCCTCCTCCGCCTACTCCTGCCTCCTCTGCTAACTGCACATAAAATACATTCCCGAACCCCGTCGCTCCCCAATTCGGGATCGCGAAGCTGTACTCGAGCGTCTCGTCGTAGCCCGCTGGTATTGAAACAGGAATTAGCGTTACTGGAATGCAGACACTGAACTGCGGGACTAACCAGTACCACTGGAATGTTAGGCTGTCTTCTGTTGGGTTTGCGAGGTCTATGGTAACGGTCATTGTGTCTCCTGGGCAGTATTCGAAGCTGTCTACGGTGATTGAGGCTGTTATCGGTGCTTCTAGCTTGGCGATGGCTCCACTTCCCAAACTCATTAACGGAGATACAATTTCAAGCCATACAGCGCTAGAAATAAAAATCTCGATAAAATTCTCCCCTTGCACTAAAACATCTTCGTCAGAGGACAAGCCTCAAAGAAAGGGAACAACTCTTATTTTATCCTTCCTCATCACAATGAACCTCCTCTCGAATTCTATTCCTGATTTGAAGAGTTTTTTTAGCATAGAAAATACAAAATCAGCGGACTTCGGCGGGAATCGCAGCAGAATAACGCCGAAAAATTCCGCTCGCCTTTTGAAGACAAAACTCCCGAAATCCTTGTCAAAAGTAATGAGCACCGCCTTTCTCTCAACTGAAAGCCTCAGGACGTCCTCGTCTGACAACCCCGGCGACTCCTCGCTGATTGAAGTGATTTCAAGACCTGCCGCTCGGAGACTCTTCACAGCTCCCAGAGGAATGTTCTCATCTGCCAAGAATTTCTTCCTCTTCCTCTTTTGTCTCTTGGCTGTCTCTTGGCAAGAGGTAAATGCTCTCTTCCTTCAGGAGGGAAGTTGCGTAATGCAGCGCTGCGAAGATGTCTTCTTCCTTCAGTTGCGGGTAGTTCTCGGTAATTCCCGCGGTGCTCCAGCCGTTCGCCAAGAGCTCAATGATAAACTCTACGGTTAGCCTCGTCCCCTTTATCACCGGCTTCCCCCTGCAGACTCCTTCGTCCATTACAATTCGTCCCATAATTTAACATAAAAGCGCCTAATAAAAAAGGGAACCTTCTCAACGCTCCCCCTCCTCTCCCCCCTCGCGCAAATACCTCAACCCCAACTCCTTCAGCCTTGCCTTTTTTATGCCCGACCCCGCCACTCCCGCTCCCTCTCCTGCCACCGCGTACTTCTCGACAAACTCCTCGAACTCGGTCTTCAAAGAGCGGAAACTTGGACGCTCGGCAGCAGAGAACAGCTCGCTGCCACTCTGCCGCTGGAAGTCGTATTTCAGCTCAAAATGAACCGCCGACCGCGTCAGCCGCTTCAACTCGTCAAAGTCGAGCGAGTGGTAAATGTGCAGCGGAATTCCCTGCACTTTCAACCGCACGACCTTGCCCTCGGGGTTGCTTTCTCGGATGCGACGCTTTAAAGCACTTTTTATGCCCTGCTCGTCGAGACCGCTGCAGACAACCGGCTCCAAATCCAGCATTTCCCTCGTCCTTATCCTGTGGAACACGACCTCTCTTTTGTTCTTAGAATTTTCTTCTTCTTTTTCTCGTTCTTCTCGCTCTCGCAGCCTGACCTCCAAGAAGCCCTTCTGGTCGTTCGCCTCGCTGAAGCTGAACCGCTCGGTCGAGCCTGCGTAGTAGGCACCTGCTCGCACTCGCGTGGGTCTGTGGAAATGCCCAAGTGCGATGTAGTCCAAACCAAGACCCGTGAGGTCGTCGATGCTGACCACCTGCTCGTTGAACTCGTGCATCAGGAACGCTGACGCCGACGCCGCTGCTGGCAGTCCGGCACCGAGAACGCTCGCGTGCAGAAGTGCGACATTAAAACCCTCTCCTACTCCCGCTCCCTCACCCGCACGCAACTTCATTTTCTTCTTCTCTCTCTCAATGTCGTCGGAGTGTGGAATCGCGTGTATTTTCAGGCGCAGGTCTGGAATTTCAACGACCTCGTACCTGCCCTCGTAAACCAGCCGAACGCCCGGAATGTGCTCGAAGAGGCTGAGCACGCTGCCCGTCTCCTTCAGGCGTGGCGTCTCGTGGTTGCCGGAAATCGCTACAAACGGAATTCCCGCCTCACTCAATCTTAGCAACTGCCCGAGAACAAACGAAATAGCACGGTTCGAGGGACGCACCGAATCAAAGAGGTCGCCAGCGTGCATAATAAGATCCGGCTTCTCTTTCTCCTGCACTGCGAAGTCCACAAACCTCCTGAACGCCTCGTAGGTGTCCACTTCCCGTTGGTTCAGCCCGCTCGCCTCGTCTGTCCTTCGGTACGCCGAGTAGCCGATGTGCGTGTCTGCGATGTGAAAAATTTTCATCATAAAACTTTAATCTTCAACTTTAATCTTCTCCTCTCTTTCCGCTCACTCGCTCCTTTCCTTTCGCTAACTTCTTCATATTTTTGTCGCCCCGTCACTTAATCTAATTACAGAGACCGTAGACAAAGTGGGAAATCTCCCTTTTACCTCTCAAGCAACACCAAAACCGCTGGCACTATTGTAAGCGCCGCAGCCATGCAGAACAGCACCCCCCCCGCCATCATCGTCCCCATATCTGCCATCACCGGCAGTTGACCGAGCGAAAGGCATTTAAAGCCTACCACCGCCGCTAAAGTCGTTATCGTCATTGGATAGAACACGTTCCTGAGCGTATTAACCATTGCATCTTCACGTTTTTGCGTTCGTAGCTCATATCTAAACCGTTTTGTAACCTGAATCCCGAAATCTATCCCAATGCCCATTATCATCGTCATCACTCCTGATGTCTGCGGCGTTATTTTGAATCCCACCAGAACAAGCGTCCCGTATGCCCATATAAGACCAAAAACAATGGTTAACAGCGGAATAAGCCCGTATTTAATCGAGGTGAATACAATTATGAGAATGAGTATTATCAGAGCAAAGCTGACAAGCGAGGTCTTTCCCATCGTTTCCCCCGCAAGCTCTTGCAACGTTACCTCCTGCACCGGGTCGCCACTGAGTTCTACTGACACTCCTCGCGGTTTCTTTATATTTATTACCTTTCTCAGTTCTTCAACTGTCTCCTCTGCATCTACCTCCTCTAACAAGTTCAATCTTACCACCGTCAGTGCATAATCGTCGCTGATGAAATTTTTCATCCTCTGCTCTGCTGCTTCATTATTTTTCAACACAGACTTCACAGTTCGCAAAGAAGCTGGAATTCTGCCACCATTTGCTTCTTTTACCACATCCGCAGCACTTTCCGCACCAACGACACCATAAACGAGTTTCGCTCGTTCCGCGAGCAAGTCAACGTACCTTAATACCTCAGGGTCGCGGACATCCCGCACCTCGTCCGAGTTCGCATATTTCGGATCTGTCTGCACTGCAATCGTTACGGTGGCAAAACTGCCTGCAAATTGGTCTGCTATCAGATTAAATGTCTCCACCACTTCCACATCGTCTGGAAGCCAATCCTTCTGCGATGTCCCCGTCGTTTCCATTAGCGAGGCTTGGTAGCCCGCGAAAAAGGAGAATACAAGAACAACCGCCAGAACCACGACTGCGTGATGCGAGACGAACCTCGCATATTTCTCCAACGCCCACTTTCCCAACTTACTCAGTTTATCTCGCATTTATTTCCCCTCCCCTCCTATTTCTCCTCCCCTCCCCTTTTCCGCACAGCACCTAACCTACCACTCAACCAACCGGCTAATTCCCTCGCTTCTACTTCCAAACGCTCCTCAAAAACGATAAAGCAGGGGTTTACCAACACCGCAGCGATCCAGCAGAAAAAAATTCCCAAAGCCAGCGACTGCCCCAGGTGCTGAATCATCGGCATCACAGAGAGCGTCAAAGCGAGGAAAGCCGCAATCGTAGTCGCAGCAGAGCCGAATGTCGACGCTCCAATATTTGTAACTGCAACTCGCAACGCTTCCCTCGAACTCTTCCCCGCCTTTCCTTCCTTTCCCTCCTTCCTCTCTTTTCCCTCCTCCCCAGTCTTCCCCGCCTTTCCTTCCTTTCCCTCCTTCTCTTCCTTCCTCTCCTTCTCCTCCTTCCTCTCCTCTCCCGTCTTCCCCTCCTTACCCCACCGCTCTTCATAGTACCGCGAGACCATAAAAATCCCGTATTCAACGCCCAGACCGATGATGACCGCGCCGATCATAACCGTGCTGATGGAGATTGGAATGCCGAGGAAACCCATCGTCCCGAAGGTCCAGGTAATTCCAAAAATCAGTGGCAGGAAGACGAGAAAGCCCTTTGAGAACGACCGCTCAAGCAGAGCCAGCAGCCCGAAAATAATCGCCGCCGCCACCGCAGTCGTGAATTTCATATCCTCCCGCATTAACCTCAAGAGCTCAATTATCAGCGGCGCCACGCCCGTTATTTTATACTTCACGCCTGCAGGCTTCGTAATCGCGTCAACATCGTTCTGTATCATTTCTGTCACCGCCCTAACCTTCTCCTCGCTTAAGCCTGCCAGCGGGCTGACATAAACCAGCATAATGCTGAAGTCGTCGTTAAAAAAGCTCTCTGCACCCGAACCCGAAGCAGAGGCTAACCGCTTTTTCACCCCTTCTAAATCCGGCGGAACGCCGCCCTCGCCCTGAAAAAGTGGTGCAACCGACACAACCTTTTCAATTGAAGATTCCGCCTCAAGCCGCTCGTGCAGTTCAACCACCGACGCCACTACCCTCGGGTCTCTGATGTCGTGCGGGAGGTCTTTTGCTCCTGTTTCGCGATCCAAGCAGACAGCAACAACCAAATACTCCTCGCCTCTGAACTCACTCGCTATTTTATCCTGCAGAACGAAGACCGGCAAGTCCTGTGGCATCTCCTTCTCTAAGTCTCCCTGAAACCGCAGTTCTGTCGCCCCGTAGCCTAAAAAGACCGTTAGAACCAGCGTCGCCACAATCACCTTCTTGTAGTGCCGGCACTGAAACGCAGCCAACTTTGTCAAGCCTCGCTCCAAACTTATCTTCTCTCTTAACCTTGACATTTTTCCCTTGACATTTTCCTCTTCTCGGTCTTTTTCTCGGTCCTTTACACTTTTTTCATTCTCCTTACGAAGACGAAGGCGAGAGAAAGTGCGAGAAGTGCGAAGAGAGGCGAGAAACCGGGAACGGGAACCGAGAGCGTTTTGGAAGAACCTCCTGGACCGCTTGGGGTCACTTCCAACCGGATTTGGTCGTCAAAAATATAAACATTCTCGTCGCCCAAGTCACGGTCGCCCGTGCACCTTATTTCTACGCCCTGCGAATATTCTTTCGGCTCTGCTTTACCGTCGACCTCAAACTCCAGCACCGCCTCTCCCGTCTCGCCGACCTTCAAATTGCCCACGAAACCGCTCTTAACATCGTAGTCAAACGGGACTTCCGCCTCGTCTGTAATTCGCACACTCACTGATTCCGCCTCCTCTGAACCCACATTCTTCACCGTTACACGCAGTTTCACGGCTTTCTCCCCCGCGTTTATGCTCGCAGGTTCCGTGCGGTAAGAGACGATTTCAAAATCAGGCTTCGGCTCCACCAGTAAGTCCACTGACCGCGTCACCTCGTACTCCTTCCCTCTCGTGTCCTTGTATTTTATCTTGAGGGGGAGGCTGTACTTTTTCGCTTCTGTGTTGTCTGCGACGTCAACATAAAACGCAGCCTCCTTCGAATCGCCTGAGTTCAGCCTGCCGATGTACGAGCGGTCTGTTCCCGACCACGAGGGGTTGAAATTAAAATTCGAAATCAATTTCACTTCTACGTCCTTCGCCGCCGCTTCGCCACTGTTCTCTACGAACGCTCTTATTTCCACATCTTCATCGCCGGGTCTTACGTCCGCGGGGTCTGTTGTTACCGCTCCAATATTTATCATGCCCTCGCCTTCAACATTGAAAGAGATGCCTAACTCCGCTTTTATCGTGTCTGTAGCCACGTAGCCTTTCGAAGGGTCAAAGTAGTAGCCCCGCCACGAGCAGCTTACGGGGACAGAGTAAACGCCGTTAGGCGCCTCCTCTTTCACCTGCACATAAACCTTCACCTCTTTCCGAGACCAGGAGTTCAGTGAATTTATGTGAATTACAGTAGCTCCCACGACCGAGACGACCTCTGTGCCTTGAAACGCCATTCGAATGTCTCTTGCGTCCATCCCGCCGTTGTTCTTCACTGTCATCGTCACTTCCTTCGTCTCGCCAGGACGCAGATCCGTAGGCTCTACATCCGTTATCGTAACCGAAGAGAAGGAGGCATCTGCCGGCGGTGCAAACACGGGCAGAAGCAAAGCCACCATAAGAGCCGTCATAAAAAATACCGCGCCAAGAAGGCAGACTTCTGGAAATACCGGTTTTACCACTGCATTTTTTACCATTTCTTACCCCCTCCGTTTGCTAAATCGCTTTCTATTTTTATTTTTATTGAAATCCTCTCTGACTCTTCGTTTAGTTTCTCCATCTCAACATTCCCAGGCATCGCATTTATCTCGTTCATTATCTTCGAGAAGAGCAGAACCGCGAGGTTCATTTTCCTGTATTCGTGTAAGAGCACGAGAAAAGTCTCCCTCACTTTTGCATCCTCTATTTTGGACAGACTCGCGGAGAGCAGTTCGATCATTGGCTTTATGTTCTCCGCGAGAAATCGCTTCAAGAGTTCGCCAAAACTCTCTGTCAGCGAGGTGTTAACCGAATAACGGGTCTCTCTTCCCTCCCTTCTCTCCTCAATCGTCGGTCCCCGCTTCAATTCCCGCAGACTCCGACTGACCAGTCCCCTGCTGTAGCCCGTGCCTTCTACAATTTCACGCTGCGTTACGGGGCAGGATTTGAAGAGTAAGAAGCCCCAGACACGCCCCACCGACTCGCCCAGGTCCCACTGCTTCCCTATTTTCGCCAGCGAATCCAACACTTCTTGCATCACTTCGCTCATCTTTTCTTCACCGATTATTTTTTACTTTTTACTAAAAAATAAATTTTGTATTTAAATAAAGATTCTTAATTAAGATGAAAAGAGCAAAGAACACGCAACTTGCACAAGCACTTGCACAAGCACTTGCACAAGCACTTGCACCTACGCCTACGGTTCTACACCCTGCACCCGCGCTTCTGCCTCTGGTTGCGTTGCACGGCTTAATGCACATTTTGGCGACGACGCTGCCTGCACTCTCGCCGTTGGTGAAGCAGGAGTTTTGTCTGACGAACACCGCGGTGGGCGTGCTCTCGTTTGCGTTCGCGGCTGCGATTGGGTTGGGGAGCGTCTTTTCTGGGCTGCTCTCGGACAGGTTTGACGGACTAAGGCTGGTGAGTCTGGGCTTATTCTTTGCCGCCGTTCTCTCTGCTCTGCTCTTCGTTTCACACGATTTTCTCTCGCTTACCCTCATTTTTGTCGTTATGGGATTCTGCCTCAGTCTTTACCACCCCTCTTCTCTCTCTTACATCGCGAAATCCGTAAAGACCAGACGAGGCAGAGCCTTTGGCGTGCACGAGACAGGAGCGAGCCTGGGGCTTGCAGTAACGCCGTTAGTGGCGGGCTTGGTCTGTCTTTACGCGGGCTGGCGGTTCGTTTACTTGTTTTGGGCGTTTCCCACCGCCTTCTTCGCAATTCTGCTCCTCTCACTCTCACGCTCTCACTCACTCTCTCACTCACGCTCACTCTCTCACTCTCACTCACTCTCTCACTCTCACTCACTCTCACTCTCACACAACCACAAGCCGACGGAGGAGGGAGGAAGAACAAAATTAACGGTTTTCCTTCGGCAAATTGCAAGCACGGGCTCGCTGCGGAGGATTTACTTAATTGAGGGGTTGTTTGGGTTTGTCGTGGGCGGGTCGCTGACTTTCATTCCGATTTTCTTTAACGAGGCGCTGGGGGTGAGCCCCGCGCTTGCGGTGGTGCTGACCTGCGTCTTTACAGCAGGCGGAGCGGTCGGGAAATTTGCAGGTGGGCATTTCTCGGACCTCGTGGGCGAGCGGCGGGTGATGGCTTTTGGCTTTTTCCTGACCGCTCCGTTCTTCTTCGTCGTGCCGTTCCTGCCGCTGTTCGGGGCGGTTCTGGCGTTGGCACTCGCGGGCTTGATTTTCCCGACCGTTCTGCCTGCGATAATTTCAAGGATAAGCAAGGAAGTCCCGCGGTCGAGGCAGGGCGTAGCGTTCGGACTGCTGATGTTCGCGGGCTTCGGCTTCGGCTCTACCTCTCGTCTGATTCTGGGTCTGGTGAGCGACATTTACGGGATTTCCGCAGTCTTCTACCCGATTGTGCTCGCTGCTTTGGTCGGGGGGCTGCTGAATATTTGCAGACCGACGGGGGTTAGGGTAGGGGGGGTTAGGGTAGGGGGGGTAGGGTTGGAGAAATGAAAAGAAGAGAGGCATTCAATGTCACTTATTCAAAATCGCTTTTATCTTCTTCAGCCGTACGAAGTTCTCTCGCTCCATCTCCTCCAGCCGCATCCGAATGTACTTCCGCGTCGCCTTCAACCGAGGAATCAAAATGTATTCAAGTGCGTTCACCCGCCGCTTCGTCTTCTCCACCTCGCCCGCAAGATTCCGAACCGCCTCCTCGAGTTCTGCAAGTTTTATTAACTTCTCCAACGCCACCTCAAAGCTACTCGCACTCCTGTCCACTGCAGCCGACGAGTCCACGAACCCGTAGCCCCGCTCGGTAACTCTCCTCGCCAACTTCAACTTACCACCCACAGCACCACCGGCAGCACCACCGGCAGCACCACCCGACTCCGACTTCAGAATCGGCACCTGCACGCCCATTATGCTGCGAGAGGAGAAATTCAGCCCAATTTCGCGTCCCGTCATCAGCGACAACTGCCGAACCTGCTCTACGCCCAACCGAGCCTGAGCAGCGACCAAAAAGCCGAACGCCTCCTTTAACTCCTCCTCAACCTCCCGCCTCGCGTCCCGCACCTCGCTGATCACATCCAAGAATTCAGAAATAAGTGCGTCCCGCTTCTCTCGCAGCAGGTCGTGCCCCTTCTCAGCCAACTTCTCTCGCCTGCCCAGTTTCAGCAATTCCATCCTCGTCGGGCTCACGCCCTCAATTATCTCTGGCATAACTTCCCACCTTTCCAATTTTGTTAAAGAAAAAACTTTCTCTTAGGGTTGTTCGTTTAGGGTTGTTCGTGAAAACCAGATTAGAAATCCGTCATCACCCGGTACTGGTCGATCTCCTCCTTCATTAACCGCAGAAACCTCCTCGCCACTGCTTCTACATCGCGTGAATTCGTTATTCCGCGTCCGACGATTAGAATGTCCGCACCGCCTTTTAACGCTTCTGCTGCGTTCTCTTCGCGAATCCCGCCAGCAACCGCGACCAACATTTTACCGCCACTGCTACCACTGCTACTCCCTCGCCCAATCCGTTTTAACTCCGCGATGTTTCCCCACGCGTGCCTCTCCGCCTGCTCCACATCGATCGCACGGTGCAGTTCCACCACATCCGGAATTGAGCCACCACTAATTGAGCCACCACTGGCCCCTTCCTCGCCACTACTCAACTTTTCAAGCAACTCCAACGGGCTCGCAACGTTCAGCATATCCAAGCAGGCGTAAATCCCGGTCTTCCTCGCCTCTGCAACCGCTTTCTCGATTGTTTGGAGCGGAGCAAGCCCAGAAATCACCACCGCGTCCGCGCCCGCGTCCGAGACCATTCTCGCCTCCAAATTCCCAGTGTCCAGCGTCTTCAAGTCCGCAACAACGAAAGTCTCGGGCTTTATCTCTTTTATTCGACCCACAATCTCTACCCCGTACCGTTTTATCAGCGGCGTACCCGCCTCAATGATGAGGTGGTCGTTTTGCGGCAGTTCGCTCACCACCCGCTCCATCTGCTTCCAGCTCGGAATGTCAAGAGCGACCTGCAAATACGGGGGATCCCACAACTTCGTCACCTTCAGCCCCAGCGCAGGGTGCCGCGACCTGTCCTTCTCGTAAAGCACCTTCTTGATGTCAGGGAAGCCTGTCATCGCTCGCTTTACCGCCAACTTCGCAGCACCGTAGTTGAACCTGTAGATTTTGTTGTAGTCCGCAGCCTGCGGGTGCAAAAAAACGCTCACAATCACCACCAGCTCCTCCGCCTTCTCCTTCGGAATCACACCCTCCTCAACCGAGTCCGCGACCGCCTTCGCAACCGCACTCTGGGCGGGTCCAAAAATCCGCTCCGCCTCTTTCATATTCCGCACAGTCACCTTCGGCACAATCAGAGTAGACGGCTTAACCGGCAGGTTCGGTCGAATCACCGCAAAGATCGGCGTGTGCCCTGCCGACATTTGGCTCATCGCGTTCGTAAACGCCGTTCCCACAGGTCCGTTCTTCTCGCCGACCAGCAAGTCAATGTGCGCAACCTCCGCCCCCTCTCCAACTAACGCTTCTCCTACTTGCATTTTCTCTCTTCTTTTTCTCTCTTTCTCTCTCCCCTCTCACCTTTTAGTTTTAGTTCCCTGTTCTGTAGTTAGGTGTTTTGTAGTTAGGTTATCCAGCGCTCTTCTTACAGCGGGCAGCAGTTCGCTTTCAAGTTCCAACTGGTGAAAACCCGGTCTCGGTCCGCCCCGTCTCGTCGCCCGGCAGACTCGTGGGTCGGCGATTGGAAACCCGCGTGGCTTCGAGAAAATCCCGTTCTCGTCCAGTTTCCGCACCTCCTCCACCAACTCCCGCACCCGCTCTGCCTCCCCCTCCACCAAAATCCCAAAGCAAGTCTCTTTCACTTCAACGCCTGGGCTCGGACCGCTCGTGCTCGTGCTCGTGCTCGTGCTCGCGTCTTCACTAAGCGTCGCCAAAATCTTGCTCTTTACCTGATCCGGCGTCACCGCCGAGTCCGGCGAGACCACAACTACCCTCGTCTCAATCCCCATTTCCTCTCTCCTTTTCCTTCAATCCCAATTTCCTCTCTCCCCCATTTCCTCTCCCCCTTCTCTTTATTCTTCTCTTTCCCTCTACTTCTCATTCTCCCTCTCTTCTCCTTAATTTTAATTCTTGAAGAATAAAAGATATGCAAACAGCAAGCTGCAAAAAGTAAAATACATAAAAATGCAAAAAGCAGAATACATAAGGAGCGGAAAAGCAAAGGACATTTACCGACGACCAGACGGCGACCTTGTCTTCGTGTTTACCGACCGAGTTACCGCGTTTGACGGCGAGAAGAAAGCGGAGTACGCGGGTAAAGGGGCAGTCTGCTGCAAATTGTCCTGCTTTTGGTTTGAGCTGCTGGAGGCTGCGGGCGTGAAAACGCACTTCAAGGAGTTCGTGCCGCCGAACGAGTTAGTGGCGGAGGAGGTGGAACTTTTGCCGGTGGAGGTGATTGCTCGGAACTTCTTGTACGGGTCGCTTTGGAGAAGGTGTAAAAGCGGCGAGCTGGAAGTGGGTAGCGAGTTTATTGCACAAGGGGCGGGAAAAAAAGGAAAAAAGGAGGGGCTGCCGCTAACTAAGAGCTTTGTGGAGTTCACGACAAAATTCGAGCCTGTTGACCGACCGGTTAGAGAGGCGGAAATTCTGGCGCGGGGTTGGTTGGACGAGAAGGAGGTGGAGGTGGTAAAACGGGAGACGAGAAGGGTCGGAGAAATAATGCAGTCTTACTTGGCTCAAAGGGGAATTCTGCTGGCTGATTTTAAGCTGGAGTACGGCAGACGAAGGAGCACGAGTAGTAAGAGTGCGAGCAGTGGTAGAGGGGAAATAATTCTTGCGGACGAGGTAGGCACGCCGGATGTCTGCAGGTTCTGGGAGAAGGAGGCGTACGAGAGCAGGAGAGAAATAATTAGCCTGGACAAAGACGTGTTCAGGCAAGGGAAAGGCGACCTCTTGGAGGTTTACCTTGAGGTGTGCGAGCGGATTTTAGGCTGAAAAAGATTAACCGTCTTCAGCCCTTCAGCCGCCCTTCAGCCGCCCTTCAGCCGCCCTTCAGCCGCTCGTACAAACGCAGGTAGCCCTTCTTCTGGAGTAGAACCTTGCTCTTGTGAAGTTCAACGGAAATGTCACTGCTGGTTGCGTGGTTCTGCAGGTAGCCCGCCACGTCCTCGCTCTTGAGTGCGTTTAGGAGGAGGTCGTAGTCTACCCGCAGCGTGAGGTCTGCGTCGGCATTCTCGGGCTCCCCCTCTTTTACCACCGTTCTTCCGAAAGTTCGGACAACGAAGAACTTCTCGCCTGCACTGTTCTGGACATTCACCTGAATTACTGCACCGTCCTCCACTTCTTCAAAACCCAGCCTCTCAACGAGGGTCAAGATTTGAGCAGTCCGAACGGGCGGAGGCGGTGCGGGTGCAGGGGGCGGTGGTCGGACAAACCTGTGCTCGCCCACTACCTCGCCAGTGGTGCAGTGAATGTCAAGCCCGTAGAGCGTCCGGTTCTCGTAGTCCTGCTCGGTTGGGGTGTGCTGCCAGACGACACGCCAGCAGACCGCCCAGCCGCCTGCTCTACCGCCTACCCCGCCAACAAGAACAGGAGCAGCAGAGAGCGGGTCTTTACGCCCCTGCTCTAACCCCAACCCTTTCTCCCTTGCAATTTCTTTCGCCTGCTCCGCGGTTACCGTAATTTCCTGCGGCGTGCTGACCGTGTGCTGCCCAGTTACGCTCCTGTCGTTTCCGAGCCTAACCCAGAAGGAGAGTTCAATTTCAGTGGAGTTGTGCAGGTAGGAGTAGTAGGCGGTTCCGCCAGCGGCCTTCGAGTTCGAGTCGAAGGACCTTCGTGTGAAGTGTGCGTTAAAATACTCGCTTCCAAGCAGAGCCACGAGAAATTTGTCTGCGACGCCGAAGCCCTCCTCAGGAAGCATTTTCTTCACCAAAAGAACGGTAAGGTTGGAGTTAAGGTTGGAGGGGCTGCCCGCAGCCGTCACATTAAAGACGAGTCGCCACTGAAATTCGGTGCGGTTAGAGACGAGCAGCCTGAAGTAGCGGTCAAAACTGCGTCTTGAAACGCCAGTCTCGTTAAGAATTCGCTCCTCTGCCACCGACACAGCCTCTTCTCGGGTCTCTGGAATTTCGTCTAAAACCACTGTCAAGACATTTTTGTCAAGAAAGAGAATGTCTGTCCCGGTGGGGAGGCTGTAGTACCAGCCACAGAAAGAAACCGCTACTAGCACAAACACCCCCACCAAAACGACGACTTTAAGAGGCATTTTGTTAAGTTGTGTTTAAGTTGTGTTTAGGAAAGGATTTCTAAAAAAGAAAGAGAATGAGCCTAAAGGAAAGCCCGGAATCCGAAAAGCGAATAGGCATCTGGTACTACAGTACAAAAACTGAAGGAATTGGCGGGTTTATAAAAACAAGACCCTCTGACTTCGTCGTTCGTGAAGTTACTGCGAGAGAGGAGAGGGACGAGAGAGAGAAGAGGGACGAGAGAGAGAAGAGAGAGAAGAGAGAGAAGAGAGAGGAGGGAAAATACTTGATTTTAGAATTGACGAAGGAGAACTGGGACACTTACGGGGTGGTAAGAGAGATTTCTCGACGGCTGCGGGTCAGCAAGAACCGAATCGGGTTCGCAGGCACTAAAGATAAGTTCGCAGTTACGACGCAGAGAATAAGCATTTGGGGAGAGGGAATTGGCGAGCGGGAGGTGGAGCGAGTGAAGATAAAGGGAGTGAGTCTGAGAAAATTAGGAAGGTCGAAGAAGGCGGTTCATTTGGGCGACCTCCGCGGAAACGAGTTTGAGATTCTTGTGCGTGGCGTGGAGGGTGGAGGAGGCGAGGGAGGAGGGGAAGGAGAGGGAGGAGGTGAGAGCGAGATAAAGAGGAAGATCGAGGCAACGACAGCCGAAATAGAGGCGGCTGGCGGGGTGCCGAATTTCTTTGGCGTTCAGCGTTTCGGCTTAAACCGCCCACTAACGCATCTAATCGGGAAGCGTCTGACAAGGGGTGAAATAAAAGAGGCGGTGCTGTGTTACATTTCGGACATTTTCCCTGACGAGACCGAGGACGCGAAGCAAGCAAGACGGCTCTGCAGACTGGAAGAGAAAGGAGGGGAGGGGGGACTGGAGGGGCTGAAAGCGGGGTTGAAAAAAATGCCGGCTTTTTTGCGGCACGAGAAGGCGATGCTGAACGAACTCGTGAGGGGTGGAAAAGAGAGCCTGAACGAGGCGGATTTCAGGTCTGCTTTCTCGGTCTTTCCGAAGAACCTGCAGAAACTCTTTGTTCACGCTTACCAAGCCTACCTCTTCAACCTCGTCCTGAGCCGTCGGAAGAGGCAGGGCTTGCCGTTCAACGAGGCTCTGGTCGGCGACTTTGTCTGCTTTCGCAGCGAACTTGAAAGGGCGGAGCGAGTTACCGAAGAGAAGGTAGAGGCTGTGAACAGGCTGGTAAAGCGTGGTCGGGCGTTTGTTACTGCTCCTCTCTTTGGCTACGAGACCGAGTTCGCGGGAGGGGAGGCGGGCGAAATCGAGAGGGCTGTGTTGGAGGAAGAGGGGTGTGAGTTGTCTGATTTTTTCATTCACAAATTCCCTGAAATGAGTTCAAAAGGCACGAGAAGGGCGGTGCTGGTTCCTGTGAAGGTGAGGTTGTGCAGTGACGGAATTAGTGAGGACGAGTTGAATCCCGGTCGGAAGAAGGTGCGGTTGAACTTCTTCTTGCCCAAAGGCTCGTACGCAACGGTCGTGCTGAGAGAATATTTAAAATCTTAAAACAAAAGTTAAAACAAAAGCCCAACAACCTTCTCCGAAACATCAACACCGCAGGCAATTTTTATCCCCCTCCCCGACGGCGTTGCGTTAACCTCAAGCAGACGCACCCCCTCATCGCCCGCTCCCTCTACCTTTCCCTCCCCCGCTCCCTCTCCTTTTCCTTTACCCTCCAGCAAGTCAACCCCCGCAAAGTCAGCACCCACCGCTTTCGCAGCCCTCACAGCAAGTTCCCGCACCTCCGCCGTCGGCTCGCACTTAACAGCCCGCCCGCCCTGACTCAAGTTGCTGACGAACGAGCTGCTGTGCGACTGCGACTGCGACTGCGGAATCCTGTAAATCGCGCCCACCACCTCCCCGCCGACCACAAAGACACGAATGTCCCGTCCCGGGTTAGGCACGAACTCCTGTAAGTAAAGCACGCCTCTCTCCTTCAGCACGCCTGCAAGTTTTGACTTTAAATTCTGCTCTAAACTCTCAAGTTTAAGAACTCCCCTCCCCTGGCTGCCAAAGACTGGTTTTACCACTGCAGTTCCGAATTCCGCAACCGCCCGCTCCGCAACCTCCAACTCGGAAGTGACCACAGTGCGTGGAAAGGGCAGTCCCGCCTGCTTGAGGAGGTGGAGCGAGAAGAACTTGTTTGCAGCGTTCTGAATCGCTGCGGGCGAGTTCACGACAGGAACGCCCGAGTCCTCAAAGAGCCGAAGCAGGTCGAACTTGAACGAGATTTGCTCGAGTGCGGGGCTGGCGCCGACATCTCGGACAAGAACCGCGTCGAGTTCCTCGAGTTCGTTAAGTTCGTTGAGTTTCGAATCTTTTGAACTTTTAGAAACAGAGAAGTCCGAAGCGGAGACCGAAGAGGAGAGCGAGGTGCTCAACTGTGAGAGGTTAAACGGCAGTGCTTCCGCCCCCCTCCTTCGGACGCTCCTCAAGAACGCTCTCGCAGTCCAGTCCTCGGGGTCGGTCAGGACGACGCCGATTTTCACTCGTTTCATTTTTTATCCCTTACCCCTACGAATTTAAAAATTTTTACTAAAATTGTTCCGTCTGCGGTGGTGGCGACGAGTAAAAGAAGCCTGTTCCTCTTTTTTATTTTTTGTAAGGTTAATAAACAATTAACGGCACCGTTGCTTTTTCTTTTGAACCGCTCCTACTCCTCCTGCTCTTCAAGTGTGCCTCGTGGTCGCCGCAAAGAAGCAGCAACCCGCTCCCACCTCCAGCTCCCCCACCTCCAGTTCCCCCAGCCCTCTCGCTGACAGCGTTCGCGATTTCACGCACATTCTCGTCCACCGCCCTCGCGGCGACGCTCAAATCCCAACCCCTGTGTGCGAACCGGTCGATTGCGCGGAGGTGCGAAAAGACCACGCTCAACTCCTTCCCTCTCCTTTCCGCGTGCTTCTTCAACGCGGAAACTGTGTGCTTCGTTATCAAGTCGTCGTACTCAAGAATGTCCTCTCGGTCGTCGACCGCGAAGACAGAGCTTATTTTATTCCAAAGCGGCTCTGCACCCTTCGTTTCGATCACCACCGCCGTCGGCTTCCCCGCGTCCTCAAGCACCTCCAAAACAGACCTCACTCCCGACTTCCCCACATCTTTGCTCGTGAGAATGCCGTGAGCCTCGGGGGGTAGTCCTGTGAGAATAGAAGCGATCGCGGGCGTCGTATGGCTGCTTACGGTCTCACACTCGAGCAGAAGCCCGCCCCGTTCGTCCCGTTCGTCCCGTTCGTCCCGTTCGTCCCGCTCGTCCTGTTCGGCAAGCCCGTGAATTGTCTTTAATTCGTCTGCGAACTCGGAGTAGAACTGCGAATCTAGGCTGTCAATCACAACAAATCCCAGCACTTGCGGGTCGTGGTCGTGAGAGCGGAAGTATTTTAATATTTGCTCGATCGGTCGGGCTTGGGGTTTGGGGCTCAGGCGCACCCCGAAAAACTCCGCCAGTGTGGGCGCTATTTGCAGTTGAGTCGGCATAAAAAATAATTGTTATTTTATAATACAATCTTAAGAGCAAAAATTCCGATGAGCACGGCTGGGATTAGCGTCATTCCCGTGAATGCTCCTCTTGTTACCGCTCTCAAACCCCTCTCTACTTCCTCCCGCTCTCTCTCTCCCTCCCGCTCTCCCTCCCGCTCTCCTTCTCCCTCCCGCTCTCCCTCTCCCTCTCCCTCCCGCTCCCCTACCCCGTTGCTTCGCCAGTCTAACTTTCTTAAGGCGACCAGACTCTTCGCAGTGAAAAAGACCGGAGCAGCCAAGAGCACGAGACCGACACGCGGCACGCCGTCCAAGAACAAGAGCGGTAGAAACGCAAGCCACGAGCAGACAGTCAGAGGAAAATAAAGTCTGGCAGTCCTTGCTTTGCCGAGCCGAATTGCCAGCGTCCTGCGGTTTATCGCGAGGTCGCACTCGAAGTCCGGCAGCTCCCTCGTCAGTTTCAACTTAAACACGTCTACCAGCCAGGGCAGTGCAACGACAGTAGGCAGCCAGCTCACCTCGTGCGACTGCAAGTAGTAGCCGCTGAAGACGGTCAGCCAGCCCACGCCCGCGGTCAGTCCCAGCTCGCCGAGACCGTGGTAGGAGAGTCGTGGTCCCCGCGAGTACGAGTACGGAATGAGGACGCCGAGAATTCCGAGCGGTAGGGTCAGCGGTCCGGTTTTGAACCAAAAGTGCAAGACCACACCGAGCGGAAAACCCGCCAAGACGCAGAGGTAAGCCCCTCTTGACGCCTGCTGCACCGAAATCCGCCCTTTCACGAGTGCGTCAAACCTGCCGCTCGCTGCGGTAGAGTGAAAAGAGCTTGTCTCTTCTTCCTCTCCTTCTCCTCTCACCTGCCCCCCTTCCTCACGATCAAATTTAACCCCTCGCTCTTTCAAGTCCGCGTACACGCTGCAGGCGTTGAGAACGAAGCAGAACTCGGTCAGAAGAAAGACCGCGAGCAGCGAGACCGCGAAGACCGCACCGTCAAATTCGAACCCCTCAGACCACGCCAAGACCGCTCCCAAGACGAACGGAAGCAGCGTGGTCGTGAACTTCGGAAAACCCGAGAGTTCCACCCAGCCCGACAAAATCTCCTTGTTGAGCGTCATTTCTACTTCTAAAATGCTTTGACCGTTTTAAACTCTTCAAACGCCCAAAATCATCCGGAGCGTGTTCCGCACTGCAGGAGCAAGCCCAACAACGAGAAGAACCAGCAGAACGAGAATTTTTAGCTCGCTCACTTTCTCGCTCTCGCTCTCACCGAAGAGCGTCTCCAACAAGAACAGCACAGGAACGAGCATTCCGAGTTTTAGCGGAAACATTCCGACCGCCGAGCCCCCCTCCGAGCCCGTGTGCTCCACAAGGGCTCTCTCAACCACGTGCTTCCCCGTGTAGCCCAGAAAGTCAATTCCAACCCACGAGGAAGAGGCGTCGAGCAGGTGAGCAGCCAAAACTGACGCGTTCAACCTCTCGGTCAGAAACCTCAGACGCGGACCGACACTCGCCGCAACTGCGTAGACCGCACCAAAAAACAGACCCGCAACGCCGACGACTGCGGGAAGAACCCAGAGTGCGACCACCTCCACTTCGCCCGCGCACAACAAAATTCCCAGATTTGCGAAGAACCACGCCACGCCGACCAGACGAAAAGTCGCAAGCGAGGTAATTGTAAGCAAGGCTACGCAGCAGAAGAAGACGAAAAAATAAATCAGCGGCGTGACCAGCAGGTAGCTCAGCGGTGGAGAGACCACCCCAGCGTCCTCCAACACCCGCAGGCTTGCACCGACAAAAATATACGGAGAGACCGCGGCGACAAAAGCGCTGTCTATTTTTATCCCAAGCCTCTTCAGCAGTTTCAGCGTCAAAAATACCCACAACAGCAGTAGCAACACCCAGGTCGCCGTGTTTACGGGGTTGTAGCCTTTGTCGTAAATTATTGGACTGAGGTAGAATTTGTAGACAAACTGCCTTACCGCTTCGGTCATTTTCTGCCGCTGGCTGCTGCGTTGCAGGCTGTTGTGTTAAGAGAGAAAACAGGAAGTTTCTGCGGTGCGTCGGGCTCTTTACCGCTAAACAACTCTTCAATCGTAAAAATCTGCGTCTTCGGGTACTTGCTACCGAACGAATCTTTGAAGTCGCCGTTTTTTGCCGCCTCCTCGATCATCGGTCGTGTCGCGGGTTCTAAAGTTAAGAAGAAGCCCATTTCCGCCTTCTCGCGTTCTACGACCGCGTTGAGCTCTCGGATTTGGCTGACTCCGACTTTACCGCTCTTAACTTGAACGACCGCCTTCTTTGTCGCCCCGCCGTCGTTGAAGTAGTAGAAGCCGTCGATTCCCGTGTCCGCTCCTTTCTTCCCCTTCTTCCCTTTTTTCCCACCACCGCCGTAGGGTCTCGCGCCGACGAGCGAGAGCGCCCACCACTGAAACTGGTAGCGGTTCTGCGTTGCCAACGCCTTGGCGCCGGCTAAATCTTTTGGCTCACCGACTACTTTGAACTGGATTTCTGGGAAGTTGCGTTTCAGCCGCTCTTTTACCACCGCGATCGCAAGGTGCGTGATGTCAATCCCAATCCAGCGGCGACCGAGTTTCTCGGCAACTGCTACTGCAGTCCCGCAGCCGCAGAACGGGTCTAAAACCGTGTCGCCCTCGTTTGAGGACGCTTTAATAATTCGCTCTAACAGCGCTTCGGGCTTCTGCGTTCGGTAAGGCAGCCACTCATTCTTTTTGTAACTCGTCAGTCTCGGCAGGTCTGCCCACCAGTCATTTACAGGCGTCCCCTTCTCCAGATCCAACGCCCTGCCCCCAGACAACAGGCTGTGCCTCGGCGTTTTTAAAGTCCCCTCGCTGTAAGGTCTGAATTCGGGATTAAACACCCATTCGTCGCCCTTCGTGTACCTAAAAATGACATCGTGCTTTCTCGGAAAGTCTCGTCTCGGAATTCCACCACCGCTGTAGCACCAAACAATCTCGTTCCTGAAATTTCTCTTCCCGAAGACCGCGTCCAAAACGATTTTTAAATAATGGCTCGCCGTCGGGTCGCAGTGCAGGTAAATCGAACCCGTCTCCTTCAAGACCCGCTTCAACTCCAGCAGCCGAATGCACATCATCGTTAGGTAAGCCAAAATGTCGTTCTCGCGAACCGCCCGCCTCAACGAGAGCATTAAATCCACTACCTCCGACGGCGCAGACTCCACGATTTCCTGAAACGCCCGCTCTATTTCCGCAGTCCAGTGCCAAGTGTCCTCAAAAGCGGTAATTTGTGATTTTGACTGCTCGCCTGTCCCCGGCTCTTTGAAGAGGACGTTGTAGGTGGCGTTTGAGTTGAACGGCGGGTCTAAATAAATTAGGTCTACCGACTCGGGGGGAAGGTACTCGCGGAGAACCGCTAAATTGTCGCCGTAGTAGAGGACGCTTGTTTCGGTCATTTTTACGATTTTTTCTTGCCTTGAATTTATTTTTGCTCTGATTAAAGTTAAATTATGGACAGCGTAGGAAAAGCGGTGGTTGTCTTCTCTTTGTTGGGCGTTTGCGGGTTGTACGGGCTTTCCTTAACCTCGCTTGTAGAGCCGCCGTTCGTTCCGTTGGAGGCGGTTGCGAGCGGTGGGGGAAGAGGTTGGGGAAGCGGTGGGGGAAGCGGTGGGGGAAGCGGTGGGGGAAGTGGAGGCTGCGGCGAGTACGAGGGGCAACTTGTGCGGACGAGAGGCGTTCTCACTGACCTCCGCACTACCGCAGCTGGAGACCTGCTCACGATTAAAGCGAACGGGAGCGAGTTGCTGGTTTTTGTCTTTCTTGATTCGGCGGTGGGTGCGACCGCAGCGAGTGCGAGGAAGGAGCGGGAACGTTTAAACCTGGGCTACGGCGACGAAGTAGTGGTTCAGGGCAAGGTGCAGTCGTACAGGGGCAGGTGCGAAATCGTAGCCGAAAAGGTAGGTTGTAAAAATGAGACTGCCAATTCTTCCGTCTCCGTCTTTGTCTCGCAGGTAGCGGAGAACCCCGAGGAGTACGAGGGCAGGAGGGTAAGCGTTGTAGGTTGCGTTGGGAACGTTTACAAGAACATTTTTTATCTCGGCGACGAGAAGGGCAAGTATTTAATGAGGGTGAATCTGAAGTCCTTTTCAATTTCACGCCCTGAGTTGAAAATGCAGAAAGGGGAGAAAATAATCGCAGAGGGCGTCTTCGCGTACAACGCCGAGAATTTGAGGTACGAGTTGAACTTGGTCTCGGTTTCAGAGATTTAAATTACACGTCTAAAACGACCCTCGCCTTCCAAACCCCGCTCTTCTCGTCCTTCTTCACCTCCATCATATTGTAAGTCACCGCTTTAATTATTATTCCAGATTCGTGCCTGGCAGGGTCGAATCGCCCGCCGCTGCACTTTCCGTTTATGCTAAACTCCGCAGCCTCTCCTCCTTCTGAACCCTCCCCTGCTTCCCCCCCTGCTTCCCCTACTCGTTCTTCTTCTCGTTCTTCTTCTCCTGCCTGCACTTTTATCTCAAACCGCTTCGGTACCAGCAACTCCGACTCGAAGAGGAAAATCATCTCGTCCAGCCAATCAAACATCAAACTGCAGAGGTCCTCCGATTTTATCTTCACCTCCTTCTCCACCACCTCCTCTCCTTCCCCCTCTCCCACCTCCTCCACATTCGTCATAAAGCTGAAAGTAGCGAGAGCAGCGTTGGCAAACAACTCCTCCAGCGTCTCGCCACACGCCTCAAACCCCACATCTGACGGGTGCTCGAAGTATTTGAATTTATTTTTGAATCTGCTCTGCATATTTACTTACTTGCGTTCTTAATATTTAAACGAACGATGAAAGCGATTCTCGCACTCGAAGACGGGACAGTGGTGGAAGGCGAAGGCTGGGGAGCGGAGGGGACGGCGTTGGGCGAACTCGTCTTTGCAACGCCGTTTACGGGCTACGAGGAAGCCCTGACCGACCCCTCGTACAAGGGGCAGATTTTGATGTTCACCTACCCGCTCGTCGGGAACTACGGCGTGAGCGGTGCTAAATTCCAGTCAGACGGCGTGAAAGTGGAGGGTTTCGTGGTGCGTGAGCGGTGCGATTTTCCCTCGCATTTCAAGAGCAAGCGAAGCCTCAACCAGTTCCTACAGGACGAGGGCGTGCCTGCGGTGAGCGGAATTGACACGAGAATGCTGACGATAAAGACGAGGAGGTACGGCACAATGAAAGCGTGCTTGAGTGTGGGAGCGAGAGGGGGAGCGAGAGGGAGAGCGGGAGCGAGAGCGGGGGAGGGGGAAGAGAAGACCGAGATTTTGGAACTCGCAAGAAAGCAGTCCGAGATTTCAGAACTCGACTTGGTGGAGCGGGTTACTTGCAGGAAGCCTTACCGAATAAAAGGCAGGGGGAAAAGGGTGGCGGTAATTGACTTGGGCGTGAAACGGAACATTCTGAAGAGCCTGGCAGAGCGGGGGTTGGACATTTTCGTCTTCCCTGCGAACGCGGCGGAGTCTGAGATTCGTGGTTCTGAGCCCGACGCGTTGCTGCTCTCGAACGGACCTGGTGACCCGAAGCGAGGCGCTGCTGGAAATTTAACGCGAGTGGTAAAGAACTTTGCAGGCGAGATTCCGATTTTCGGGATTTGTTTGGGTCTGCAAATAATTGCGCTTGCCTTTGGTTGCGAGACCTACAAACTGAAGTTCGGGCACCGCGGTGCGAACCAACCCGTGAAAGACCTCAAGAGCGGGCGTGTTTTCATAACTTCCCAGAACCACGGCTTCGCAGTCAAGAAGGACTCGCTGGACGGTGCGTTGGACGGTGGAGGAACAGCAGCAGGACTGACGCAGGTGAACGCGAACGACGGCACGGTGGAGGGCTTCGAGGACGCTTACTTGGGTGTGAAATGCGTGCAGTACCACCCAGAGGCGAGCCCAGGTCCGTGGGACACCGAGAAGGCGTTCTTTGACGATTTGGCGAAGGGAGGCAGCTCAGGATTTGTCTAACAGCCGTGCCACAGCGAAAGCCGGAAAAGCCGCCGATATTTTCGCACCGTAGACCGAAGCGAGCGAGACGAACTCAAGATTCACACGCTCCGCAGCCGCCTTCGCAACGAAATCCCCGATTCCCGCAGAGACCACACGCTCCAGCCCGTACTCCTCTCTCTGCCGCTTCAACTCCGCCGCCAACTCCGCCACCTGCACTTCCTTCACCTGCTCTGCAATTCCAACAACGCTCTCCTCACCAAGCTCCTCAAGGTCGCTGCAGACCACCCGAGCCAACCTTCGCAGCGCAGCTCGCCGACTTTTCGCTCCCTCTCCCTCTCCCTCTCCTTCTCCCTTCCACTCCTCTCCTTCTTCCTTCCACCCCTCCCCTCCCGCTCGGTCAGGGCTTTCGCAGCGGTAGTCCTCCTCGCTCAAGTCCCCAAGTACGAGGTAAGCGTCCGCCGTGATTGCGAAGAACTCCGCCGCAGTCCTGCATTCCTCTTTTTCCTTGCTTTCTCCCCCTCGCTCACCTACCCTAACTCGCCGCAGCAGCGTAGCAACACTTGTTCTCAAGACGCCCGAATAAATCAGTTCGTCGGATTTCAGCCGCTCGAGGTCGCTTCTCTTCGCCTTTATTTCCCCACCCGCGATTGGAATCACGTCGGTTGTGGTGCTACCAACGTCCACAAAAATCGCGTCTTTGCCGCCGCAGCCTCCTCCCTCTGAGACCGAGACGAACTTTGCAGAGGCGAGCCAATTCGTAGCCGCGAACGAGAGCGGGTCTCTCTCAACTGCAGAGCCGTCCCTGAAGACGCAGTCCGTCCCGAAGAATTTAAGTCCTTCAAATCCAAAGACTGAGGTTAGAATATTTTTTATCCGCAGAACACCCTCCCTCCTCGTCTCAAAACAGTCGCACAACTCTCCTGTCATCACCACCCCCACTGCTTCAATTCCTGCCCCTCCCTCTTTCCCCCCTTCCTCTTTCTCCCCTCCTTCTGTCTCAAAGTTTTGTTTCACCCTTAACAGCACGTCGTCCAGAACCGCACTGCTCTTCCAGAGCGGAGCGTAAATTGAAAATGCGTCGTCTGGAGTTGCTACTTTCGTGTTCGCCCCGCCCACATCTACGCCTACAATCATTTCTCCTTCTCCTTGCTCTTTCCCCCCTCTCTAACAAACAAAAGCGGGAAAATTATGTCGCTCAGGCAGCAGGGAAACCAGACCGAGAGAAACAAAATGAAAAACACAAAAGGCAGCAAAGAAAAACCCGCACCGCCAAAACCACCGCCAAAACCACCGACAAAACCACCGCCAAGACCACCGACAAAACCACTGCCAAAACCAAGACCGAACGCGGTGAGGTAGAAGAGCGACGCCCAAGTGCTCAGCAGGACGTGCCCTGCGTGCGGAAACTTGGTCGCGGGGCGGAAGTAGGCGATTAAAATGCCGAGAACCGCGAGCGGGTTCACGAGCCACCACTTCTCGACGAAGCCCAGGTGAAACTCCATTTCCGCACCTAAAAGAGTCCCGCCGAGGTAGGGGAAAAAAATGTCGCTCAGCGTGGCGATTCCGACCGAGCCGAGGTAGCCGACTAAAAAGACCTGCCAGCCTTTACCTCGGTGCAGCCGAAACATTCCCGCGGTCACGAGCGCACTCAAGACCACGTGAATCGGGTGAAGGGTGTAGAAAATTGTCTCCGAGAGATTTTGCGAGAGGCGGGTCGTGAAAAACATTAGAACGATTCCTGTAACCGCGCCGAAAGAAGTGAACGGGGCGTGCCTCACTAATTCCCTGCTAATTAGCCTTGATTTTTCGTGCAGCCTCGTCCTGAAGGGTTTTGCGTACTCGTTAATTTGCATTGTTTTCTCTTTCTTATTTTCTAATAATTGCGTCTATTCCTAAAATAAAAGAATACGGCGCGTAGGTCTTCACCTTCCTCGCATTCAGGATTTCCAACTGGACCTCACGCCCGCCCGCTCGCTTGCTCGCCTCGTTTATTCCTGCAGCCAACTTCTCCTTCGCCTTCTTTATCGCAGTCTCAAGAGAAAGGGAAGGGGGAGAAGAAGAAGGAGAAGGAGTGGGAGAGGGAGAAGGAGAGGGAGAAGAGGTTTCAAGAGTGTAGAAATGAATTGTCCCAGCACGCAGTTTGAGCATTCCAAGAGCCTCGTTAAGAAAGAGGTGGGCGCTCTTTGGCAAGTTCATAATTATTCGGTCTGCAGAGCCTCTGAACCGCTCTTTCTCGTTCCCGCTCTCGTTCCCGCTCTCGTTCCCGCTCTCGTTCCCGCTCTCACTCTCGCCTTTGAAGACCTCTCTTGCGTCGCCCAGCACCGCCTCAATTTTTCCCTCACCCACGCGGTTCAATTTTATATTCTCCTTAAGGTACCGCACTGCCTCGGGATTGATTTCAATTGCGGTAACGTGGCTGTGGGGTGCTCGTTTAGCGATTTGAACCGCGAAGGAGCCGACGCCTGCAAACATATCAATTATTTTTTCTGCCTCGTTCTCTCTCTCGCTGCGTTCTACCTGCTCCACCACTCTGGCTCGTTCGGTTGCGAGGCGGGGGTTGAAATAGACTTTGTTGAGGTCGAGTTTGAACCTGCAGCCGTTCTCCTTGTGGGTTGTTTCTGTCCTGCACTCGCCTGCGATTATTTTCAGCCGCCGCTGCCTGAAGACGCCTTCGACGGGCGAGGTCTGCTTTGCGACGACTTTTATGTTCTTGTGCAGGCTCAAAATTGCTCGTGCTTGTGCTGCGACCCGCTCAAGACTCTCGTCAATTTCGGCAGTCTCGCGGTCGCGGTGGCGGTCGCGGTGGCGGTCGCGGTGGCGGTCGCGGTGGCGGTCGCGGTGGCGGTCGGAGTCGGGACCGCGGTCACCAGTCAGCACCGCAATGTCGCCCACGACCTCGTAAGCAGGCTTGAACCCAACCAGGTCTTCTACGCTCCTTCTTGGCTCTGAAATCTCAAACTCTCGTGTTTCTTGGGTTAGAGTTAGAGACTCCTGCTGCTCTAACCGTCGCACGAGCGGCAGAAAAATGAAATCCGGGTCCGAGATTATTTTTGCGTCGGTTCTCAGCAGTTTGCGCTCTTTCAAAGCCCTCCTGACCTCTTCTCCTCGCCGCTTCTCCACCTTTACGCAAAGCAAAGTCGCACTCTTCAAATTCGCCCTCTTTTCCTTCTTCATCAAGTTTAAGACAAAACAAGATTTAAACAAAACTACTTTCCTTAAAAAAATGGGAAAATATTCCAAAATCGCAGTTGTCGTTGTGTTGTGCCTGTTAGCAGCCTCGGCAGGCTTTTTGGCCGGCTTACTACAGCTTTCCGAGGGACCACCAAGCGTGTATTTGCAACAAACAGGCTACTACCCCGAGGAAGAGGGGGGCGGAGTCAAAGTAGGGGGAGTAGGGGGCGGGAGATTTCCGTTAGCAGTGCCAACGCCTCGCCCGTTTGCAGTAGCGCCGGTAGAAGAAGAAATAGACGAGAAGGAAATAGACGAGAAGAGGCTGGAATATGCAGAGAAGACTTCTGCGGGGAGATCTGAATTCGAACCCGCGAGCGAGAGGAAAATAATTCAAACGGCTTCGCTGGAGATTGAAGTAAAGGATTTTCAGTCGAGTTTCGATGCCGTCGTTGAGATTGTGGAGCGGTCGGAGGGGTTCGTCTCAGATTCCCGCGTCTACACAACTGGCACAGGAGCCAGCACAGGCGCCGGCGAGCGTAAGAAAGCAATGATTACGGTCCGAGTCCCAAAAGACAACTTCCTCGCAGTCCTCTCTGAAATTGAACGGCTCGGCACCGTGAAATCAAAGCACACCTCCGGCGAGGACGTTACCGAAGAATTCATTGACTTGAATGCGAGGCTCAACAACTCTGAACGACAGGAGCGGCGGCTGCTGGAGATTCTGGAGACCGCTGAGGAGGTAAAAGACGTTCTTGAGGTGGAGCAGGAGTTGTGGCGTGTGCGGAGTGAAATCGAGAGTCTTACGGGCCGGAAGAAATATCTTGAGAACCGCGTCGAGCTTGCGACGGTCTCGGTTTTGTTGCACGAGCCAGAGCCGATTACACAGAGCTGGGGGCTGAGGGACGCTTTTCGCTCGGCTTTCAGGGGCTTTGTGTCAGTTGTTCGGGGGCTTGTAATTTTGGTGGGCTACGCCTTGCCGATTTTAATTCTGCTCGGTCTCGGCTGGCTCGTCCTACGGCTGCAGTGGCGGAAAAGGGGTTAAGGCGGCGTTAAGGCAGCGTTGAGGAAGGCGGGTTTGAGCCAAACAGAAAATCGTCAAACTTCAGCAACGCACACCAGACTCCCTTGCACTCGCACTCCGCTTCTGCTGCGGTCTCTGCGGTGGTCGCCTCTCTCTCGTCGAGTCGTTCCAAGACGCTCAAGTCCTGCGTTCTGTTGAACTTTTTTATCGCTCTTACAACCGCGGCGTCACACTTGCCGCAGTTGTGCGGTCCTCTCTTGTGCCCTCCTCCGACGGGGTCCGAGAGCAGCACAAGCCCCTCTCCTCGCTTCCTCTTCACAGTTTTCAGCACCTCTACCGCACTCCAGAGCCACGGCGGTCTGTAAAACTTTCTCCTCCACAACCCTTCTAAAGCGGTCTGTCTCTGCACATTGCAGAGGTTAAGCGAGATTGTTGAACTGTAAGGGGCGACGAGGTCGGCGGATTTTACGGCGTCCTGAATCGCCTTCTTCTCGGAGACAAACGGCGGCTTGAGCAGGAGGTAGGTCTTTACACTTGCTCCGCTCTTCTTCGCGACCTTCGCCGCGTTTCGGAAATCCTCGAACGAGAAGCCCTTGTTTATGTAGTTTGACCTGATAAAATCGTCTGCGGTCTCCAACCCAAAGGCGAGTTCAAGACCCTCGACAACTTCTAAGTCCTTGATTTTCTCCTCGCTCACAAACTCAGGCCTCGTCTCCACTAACAATTTTTTTATCCCCCCTCTTCTTCGCCCTTTTGTTCTCCCTTGCCTTCGCCTCCTCCGCACCGTCTCGGCGATTTTTCTCCTCGTCTCGCCCGAGATCTCGCGTTCGTCGAGGAAGCTGCCGGAGGTGAAGATTTTGAGAATGAAATCTTCGTCAGGGCTGTGTCGTTCTAACGCCTGTTCCAGTTGAGTCAGGAGGTCTGCTTGTGTCAGCGAGGGGTCTGCAGATTCGTGCCAGAAGCCGCACATTCGGCATTTCCGCCACTGACAGCCCCGCGTTCTTAAAATGACGGTTAAGCATTTTACCGCTCTCTGCTCTTCGGCGAGGAAGTCGTAGTCGAGCCACGAGGCTACGGGGGTCTTGTTCTTTAGGGAAGTCATATTTTTTCGATGACACCCAACCAAACTCTCAGATGCTCTTCCTTTACTTCTTTATCTTCTTTCAAATTATTCGTGTAAGTCTCCATAAATTGACTGGGCGTCTTTACAAGCCTCAAATAATACTTTATTGACGGTATTATCCCATTTACAATTACTTCACAGCCGTGTTCATTCTTTATTCTCTGCTTTAGATTCTCAACTCGCGTCTCTTCACCTTCTCCCTCTTCTTCCCGAATATAAGGCTCTGCGGTCGTCAGCAAATAATAACGGCTAACAGCAGTTTTTCTGAACTTTTTATATGAATCATTTATTATGCTCTCGCTGATTGGTATGTTGTGTTTTATTTCTACAACTTCGAAATATTCGCCGGTTTCGTCAACCACTTCTACATCTCCGATTGCCTTTGCATGTAAGTCAGGAGATTCGTAACTCCTCAAACTTTTTAGACTTTTATTTCGGTAGCGAGTAATGTCTTCCATCATTAATTGATATAACGAATACACAGCTAAAACAGGCAGTTTAGACGCTCCAGCAGAGCCATATTTGTGGAAGAAATGCGACCTCAAACACTCTATGATTGAATCAATTTGCATCTTCTTTGGGAAAATCACACCCTCTAAAATGCTTCTGATTTCTGTAAATTTTTGTAATAGAAGCGTAAATAAAGCCAGTAAATATCTCTCCGCGTCTGCGTCATTTTCTTCAATATCGTTCAAAATCTCTAAAAAGCAGCATTTCACCCTCGCATCCCGAATCTTACCAGGAAAATCCAGCGTAAACGGGTGAGGCTGTTCAATAGATCTGCTTAACCAGCCGCTCTCTTTCATCGCTATTCTTGGGAACCTCTTTTTGAGAAATGGCGTTACATATTTCGTGTCAAACACTCTTGCTGAATACCCACCCTCAAATTCTTTCCTGTGAAGTCTAACATCCTGACTTGGCTCTGTAATCTTCTTTACGAAACAAGTTATAAGAGCGGTTGTTACCGCTTTCTGCGATTCGCACGCGTCTGCTATTGCAGTTATCCATTCTCTCTGCTCTTCGTCTAAACCGTCGAGGTCAAGAGGGAGAGGGATGTCATTTACCTCTTCATACGCACCTTCAAGCACTTTTGTAGCTTCTTCCATTTTGCTGCTTTGCTTTAAAACCATTTTAATTGCGCCTGTGCCGTCTCTAATCGCTCTCTCGCGTATTCACAATATTCTGGATTAATCTCAAAACCTATGAACTTCCGCCCTAATTTCTTGCACGCCACCGCGGTGGTTCCGGACCCAACAAAAGGGTCTAAAACAATGTCTCCTTCTTTTGTGAGCAATTTGACCAATTCCTGTATTATATATTCTGGATACACAGCGGGATGAGGGCAGTTTTTTATCGTCTCCACAGAGCTCTCGATGACATCGCGCTTCAAATCATTCCCGAATATTCGGATAATCGTAAAACCTTGCTTCTCAATCTGAGTTTTTCTACCTCCTTCTTGACCACCGAATGCAGGGGCGTGAATGCCACGAATTTTCATCCTGAATTCCGCTATTTCGCCTTTCTTCACCTCCTCTATTACCTTCCGCAATTCTTCCCTCGCTCTCTCTTTCTCCTGCTCAGATAAAGCAGATTTCTCTATTAATTCAAAATATCTCCTGCCGACGCTGGTATTTCCCCTCTTTTTCCTCCCCCGCCCCCTCTCCCGCTCCTTTCTCGTGTTTCCAGTCAAGAAGGCGTCAATATTGTAATAGTATTTATTTGACTTGGCGAAATGGAAGAATGGCTCCGTGCTACTCACAAGCCGTCGCTTGAACTGTCTTGGTGTAGGGTTCGTTTTTATCCAAGTTATTGTATTTACAAGCTTCACTAGCTCCCTTTTTGTTACTTCAGCCGCAAACCTAAAAGGAATTAAGGACAAACTCCCTTCCTCGTTGTATTTGTCGCCCAGATTGAATACAATGCTTCCAGAGTCTTTAACTACCTTAACGCACTCGTGAAATATCTTTAAAAGGTTTTCAATGTACTCGTCCGGCGTGTCCTCGTTCCCGATTCCCAGCCCGTAATCCCGCTGTTTGTAGTAAGGCGGACTCGTTATAACAAGGTCTACCGCTCCTTTAGGAATATTCTTTAAGAGCTCAAAACTGTCGCCTTCGATTATCTGGTTTAGCAGTTGCTCAAATTTCATCCTCCACCTTCCGCTCGTAAGTCTGAACGAGCATTCCCTTGCTCTGCTCCCAGGGTTCGCCGGTCTTGTAAAAATTGAACTTCTTCATCGCTCGCTCGCAGGGTTCGCTGCCCTCAAGAATGTTCACGCAATTCACCTTGCACTTGTTGGCTCGTGCGAACTCGTAGAACTGCTCGTACATCGCGGACGCGACACCTTGAGCGCTGTATTCTGGAAGAACCGCCTGCTGCTCGCCGAAGCAGACCCTAACCCTGTCTGTGCCTCGCTCGGTTACGGAGGCTTTGTAGACGCCCACCAGTTTCCCCGCGATGCGAACGCCGAAGAAGAAATAGCCCGCTTCCATTTCCTTCTGCACTTCCTCCTCGCTCATCGCACGCTTCTCTCGCCACTCCTTCGGGTACTCGTACGCCTTTAGCCAGACCTTTTTGTAGAGGGCGGAGATGTCTTTGGCGTCCTTTTTGCCCAGTTCTACTGCACGGCGTTTCTCGCCGCGGTAATCCTCTTCTACAACACAGACCGCCATTCTGATTGTAAATGTTCCGACTGCATATTTATTCTTTTCGGTTTTTCGCTCTGCACTCGTTCAAAAACCCGCTCTGCAACGCCACCACTTCCCCACTGTCCTTCGCTCCAGAATACGCGAGCAACCGCTCCCAGTTCAACCGCAAAAACTCGTTCCCCCACTTGAACCCGCCCAGCACGCGTTGCGACTGCTCCTGCTCGCCGAGAATAAAAAGAGCAGCAGCAAGAGCTTCGGCAGAACTCAGCAGGAACGGCTTGCCGTAGTTTACGGGGTTTACAGCGATTAAAAACGGTAGTGCCCGCTTCCGCCTCCCCCACTCCCTCCTCCCACTCTTTCCCTTCCTTTCCCACCCTACCTGTCTTTCCCTCCCTACCTGTTCCTCCCGCCGCAAAAAATCCTCAAAACCTCCCGTCTCCGTCTTCTTCCACGAGCAGTCTAAGACCGTTACACTCGTTTTCGTAGATTTGTCTGCAGGCGAGAGAGCCTTCTCCGCAGTCGGTAGCAGCAAAATCGTGTTGTGCGGTATTTTTCGCAGCACTTTAACCGACTTCACCAAGCCTGCGCGTGCTAATTTCCGAACCGTGCATTTCTTCGGGTCGCACTGCCCCTCGTCGTAGGCGTAAAGTCGCATTTCAAAGCACCGCTGTAGTTGCAGCTCAAGGACTAGCCGAGAAAACCTCCACCCCCACCACTTTCTCCCCCTCCTTCACATTCATTAACCGCACACCGTAAGTGTTCCTGCCCTGCGTGGGAATGTTGCGTGCAGCGATTTTCGTCACCAGCCCGTCAGAAGTGGAAATCATAAGTTCGTCGGCGTTCCGCACCTGCTTTACGCAGACGACTCTTCCGTTTCTCTCGCCCGTTCTTATGCTAATCACACCTTTACCGCCGCGGTGCGTTTCCCGGTAGGCGTTCAACCTCGTCCTCTTCCCGTAGCCCTTCTCGGTCACTGTAACGACCCTCTTCACCTCCCTTGACGTCGAAGAACCCAAACCCAAACCCAAATCCACCGCCTCAACGCTCGCGATTTCGTCTCCTTTTTCTAATCTCATTCCCCGCACGCCCGCAGCGTACCTGCCCATTTCCCGCAGTTCCGCTTCCTCGAACAAAATCGCCTTTCCGTTCTTCGAACTTAAAATTACGCCTCGCCGCTGCTCGCCGCCGCCTCTTACTAACGCCACGCCAGCCAACGAGTCGCCCTTCTCGCTCCTGACCTTTACAGCAACGACCCCGTTGACGCGGACGGATTTCAGACTTGCGAGCGTGGTTCTCTTTACTACGCCCTGTCGAGTAGCGAAAACGAGGAACGAGTCCTCTGCTCCTTCGGCTGCTCCTTCGCCTCTCGCAGCGGCTACCGCCCTGTCCAGGTCTTCAGGAATTGGAATTACAGCAGCGATTTTTTCTTTCTCTTTTTCATTTTCATTTTTTTCTTCTCTTAGCTCCTGCCCTGGAATATTCACCAGCGGTCTGCCTTTTGCGTGTCGGCTGCTGGTTGGCGGAATTTGGTAGGTCTTGACTTGGTAAGCCCGCCCTGACTCTGTAAAGAGCAGCAGCCGTTCCCTCGTGGACGCTCGTGCGAAAAGGAGAACTGTGTCGCCTTCTTTCTTCTCGAGCACCGAAATTCCTTTCCCGCCGCGCCGCTGCTGTTTAAAAATATTCGCAGGCAACCGCTTTAGGTAGCCCCGCTGCGTAAAAAACAGAACTACCTCCGCCTCTTCTACAAGGTCTCGCTCGCTCAAGAACGCCTTTTCTTCCTCGATTTCCGTCCGCCGTGCGTCCCCGTACTTCGCCTTCAACTCCGCCAGTTCGTCTTTTACGAGCCCAAATATTCGGGACTCCGACGCCAAGACCTCCCGCCGCCAATTTATTCTCGCCTCAAGTTCCGCCCGCTCGGTCTCGATTTTCCCACGCTCGAGAGCACTCAGCCGCGAGAGTTTCATTTCCAAAATCTCCTTCACCTGCTCCTCGCTCAGCCCAAACCTGCTGACGAGTGCGGCTTTTGCGGTCTTGCTGTCGGGTGCGGATTTTATTAGTTTTATCGTCTCGTCAATCTGCGAAATCGCAACGACCAAGCCCTCTAAAATGTGGCACCGCTTCTCGGCTCGCTCCAGCTCGTACCGCAGCCGCCGGACCGTCACCTCCCGCCGGTGCTTGACGAAGCACTCGATGAGTTCTTTCAGCGTCAAGACCCGTGGCTCGCCGTCCACCAGCGCGAGATTTATCACGCCAAAAGTGGTCTGCAGTCGCGTGTGCTTGTAGAGTTTGTTCAAGACGACCGCAGCGTCCGCACCTGCCCGCAACTCCACAACAATCCGCATTCCCTTGCGGTCCGACTCGTCTCGCAGCCCCGTAACACTCTCCAACTTCTGCGTCTTCACGAACTCGGCAATCTCCGCCACCAGACTGCTCTTGTTCACTTGGTAAGGAATTTCGGTAACGACAAGCCGCTCCCGCCTGCCCTTCTTCTCCGCTTTTTCCACCTCTACTCGTGCCTTCAGCGTTAAAGAGCCCCTGCCGGTTGTGTACGCGTTTTTTATGCCCTCGTAGCCTGAAATTATGCCACCAGTAGGAAAATCAGGACCCCTTAAGGTCTGCATCAACTCTTCCACCTCCTCGCCCGGCTCGTCAATCACTTTCACTACCGCGTCCACCACCTCCCCTAAGTTGTGCGGAGGCATATTTGTCGCCATTCCGACGGCAATTCCAGAAGAGCCGTTCACGAGCAGGTTCGGGAACTTCGCGGGCAGGACCTGCGGCTCTTTTAGCGTGTTGTCGAAGTTTGGGGACCAGGAGACGGTCTCTTTCTCGAGGTCGGTTAGCAGTTCTTCAGATATTTTCGAGAGCCTCGCTTCTGTGTAGCGCATTGATGCCGGAGCGTCCCCGTCAAGGCTGCCAAAATTCCCCTGACCGTCGATTAAGGGGTAGCGGTAGGAGAAATCCTGTGCCATTCGCGCCAGCGTGTCGTAAACGGCAGCGTCGCCGTGCGGGTGGTATTTTCCTAAAATTTCGCCCACGATCCTCGCTGACTTCTTGTGCGGTCGGTCGTGCCTGCTGCCGAGTCCGTGCATTCCGAACAAAATCCTGCGGTGCACCGGCTTCAGCCCGTCGCGTGCGTCAGGAAGAGCCCGCCCCACGATCACGCTCATCGCGTAGTCAATGTACGAACTCTTCATCTCGTCTTCCACGCTGATTTCTGTTACTCGCTCCCCTCCCACGACGCGTCCTGCTTCTCTTTCTCGCTCTTCTTCTCCCTCGCCTTCTCGCTCTTCTTCTCCCTCGCCTTCTCGCTCTTCTTCCTGCCGCTGCCCGCTTTCGTTCATTTTTGTGCTCCTCACTCACACATCCAAATTCATCACTTCCTTCGCGTGCGCCTCTATAAAATTCCTTCTCGGCTCCACCTCCTCGCCCATCAGAATCGTAAAAATCCAGTCCGCTTCGGCAGCGTCAGCTAAAGTCACACGCTTTATTCCCCTCGTAAGCGGGTTCATCGTCGTCTCCCACAACTGCTCCGGATTCATCTCGCCCAGACCTTTGTACCGCTGAATCTTCACGCCCGACTCACCCTCCTTCACCTTCAACTCCGCCAAAATCCTCGCGTACTCGCCGTCCGAGAACGCGTACCTCGTCTCCCTGCCCTTCCGCACCAGGTACAGCGGGGGGAGTGCGACATAAACGCGGCTCGTCGCCACTAACTCCTGCATGTAGCGGTAGAAGAAAGTGAGCAGCAGCGTTCTTATGTGCGCCCCGTCAACGTCCGCGTCGGTCATCAGAATTACCTTCTGGTAGCGGGTCTTCTGCAAATCGAAGTCCTCCCCGATTCCCGCACCCAGTGCAGTAACGAGCGTCCGAATCTCGTTGTTCTTCAAAATCTTGTCCAGCCTCGCCTTCTCGACATTCAGAATCTTGCCGCGGATTGGCAGAATCGCCTGAAAGTTCTTGTCACGGGCTTGTTTTGCCGAACCGCCCGCGGAGTCACCCTCGACGATAAAAATCTCACGCTTCGCAGGGTTTCTTTCAGAACAGTCTGCAAGCTTGCCGGGCAGTGAGTCAGAAAACGAGTCCTTTTTCCGCACGATTTCACGAGCGTGTCGTGCCGCTTCGCGCGCCCGCGACGCCTCCAACGCCTTCCGAATTATTTCCTTTGCGTCGTTCGGGTTCTCGTCCAAGAACGCCCACAGCCGTTCCCGCACAATTGACTCTACGACCCTTTTTACTTCGCTGTTTCCGAGTTTCGTCTTCGTCTGCCCCTCAAACTGCGGGTCTGGCAGTTTCACGCTCACCACCGCCGTGAGTCCCTCACGCACGTCCTCGCCGTCCAGACTCGCCTTCTTGAGCAGGTTCTTCGCTCGGGCTCTGCCGTACTCGTTGAGCACCCGAGTCAGCGCCGCTTTGAACCCGCTCAGGTGTTTCCCTCCCTCCACGGTCTTGACATTGTTTGCAAACGAGAAGAGGTTTTCGGAGTAGCCGTCGTTGTACTGCACGCCGACCGCAACTTTGACCCCTGCTCTCTCGTCCTTTTCGCCCTTCTCCTCCTTCTCTCCCTCAAAGACAACAGGTCGGTGCAGCACACGCTTGTTCCGATTCAAATATTCCAAGAACTCCGCAAGCCCGCCCTCGTACTTGAATTCTCTTTTCTCCACCTCGCCAACGCCAGCACCAACGCCAGCACCAACGCCAGCACCAACGCCAGCACTAACACCCGCACCAACGCTCCGTTCGTCTTTCAAGCAGAGCGAGAGCCCGGGGTTCAAGAACGCAAGTTCGCGCAGTCGCGTCGCCAAAATGTTAGCGTCAAATTCCTGGACGCTGAAAATCTTGCTGTCAGGTTTAAATGTCACCTTCGTCCCGCTCCCGCTGTCTGCGAACGAGTAGCCCAAGACCTTCAACTCGCAGACTGCTTTTCCGCGCTCGTACCGCTGAAAATACCGCCGCCCGTTCCGCCGCACTTCCACTTCCAGCCACTCCGAGAGGGCGTTCACGACTGAGATTCCGACGCCGTGCAGTCCGCCCGCGACCTTGTAGACTTTGCCGTCAAATTTACCACCCGCGTGCAACTTCGTCATCACTACCTCTAACCCAGAGAGGTTGTACTCCTCGTGCAGGTCGACTGGAATCCCGCGTCCGTTGTCCGCGACAGTCACCGAGTTGTCGGGGTGAATCGTAACTTCGATGTCGGTGCAGAACCCGATTAAAGCCTCGTCCACGCTGTTGTCAATCGCTTCGTTCACGAGGTGGTGAAGCCCGCGGGAGCCGGTGTCGCCGATGTACATCGCGGGTCGCTTCCGCACCGCTGTTAAGTCCTTCAGCACCTGAATGTCCTTCGCGCTGTAGGTCGTTTCTCTTTGTTCTCCTTGCATTTTTCTCTGTTCTTCTCTCTTTTTTCTGCCTTACCTTTCTGCCTTACCTACTACAAAAAGCGAGACACTTAAATGAATTTTTTCGTATTCAAGATTTAGAACTGAAGAATCTACGGTGCGGTGGCAGGGCTGCAAACAGAAGAAGGTGCAGACAAGTTAGCCTACCGTCAAGGTCTGTTCGTCTTTCTTGGCAGGAAGCGGAGAGGGGCTGGTTCGGATTCCTCGGCGGGGCTGCTCGGGGTCCGGGCTACTTCCTGCTCGGACGGCGGAGAAGGGAGAAGAAGTAGAAAAGGAAAGGCAGAGAAGGAGAAAGAAGAAAGAGGGAGGGAGAGAAGAAAGGGGGGGAGAAGAAAGGGGGGGCGTTCCACCCCCTGTTTTTATTTTTTGAAGATAAAAAATTTAAGGTGGAGGGGAAAGTGCGTTTAGCGGTGCCGAACGCGAGTTGGGCAGAACTTTCACGGTTCGGTCGCTGGTAAAGTGGCGGTAGGTCTGCTGTTTCTCGTTCCGCTGCTGGTCTTTTTTTACCCGTGGATTAAGCGTTATTTTTGAGTCTGAACTCTGACGAAAAAACTCCTTTCAGCCCCACGCAGTCCACCAAAATCATATTCAACCGCACTAACAAAGCAAAAGAGAGACCCACTGCAGGTCCTACGCCGAGCAACTCAAACACTACCGCGGTCGCACCCTCCATCAGCCCCAACCCCGAGACGGTTACAGGAACGAACCGCAGAATCGTGATCAACGGGTGCAGAAGGAAGTAGGCTAAAAACCCCAACTCCGCCGCCGTCACGCCAAGCGACAAACCGATGAGTTGCCACTGAACTGCAAGAAGAACCCAACAGACAAAGTAAATTACGAGAATAAGAGGAACGGTCTCGCGTATTGAAAAACTCTTCTCCTTCATTTTTTGAAACTCCGCTTCAAACCGCCGCACGAAAGCAAAAGGAATCTTGGCGAGGAAGTTGGCGGAACGCGATTCTGCTGTCCAGACTACCCACAAAATGACCGCACCGAGTCCCAAGAAGACCCCGCCGCCAACGCACAGCGGCAGCAGCAGGCTCGCACCGCCTACCCCTCCCGCTCCGCTCCCGTCCACCGAAATTACGCCGGTAAAGAAGACCAAGCCCACGAAGCCACCTGCTACCTTCAAAATGAATTCTATCCCCTGCGGAGCGAGAATAGCAGCCATTCCTTCTGAAATTCTGCAGCCTGTGCGGTTTCTCAAGAAATAGGGGACGAGGAAGAAGCCCACCCTTCCCGGCGTTACATCCGAGGCGAGCATTCCTGCGAAGTGGGCGAAGAAGGAGTCCGAGAACTTGAGGCTGACGCTGTTCCCTACGCCCTCTCCCACACCCATTTTTCGCAGGAGGTAAGAGAGACGGTAAGCCATAAAAAGATTGTAGCAGAGGTAAGAGACGCCTGCGAGTGCGAACAAGAAAATATTCACACCTCTTACCACCTCTGCAACCTTGTGAAAGTCTATTTTGTAAAACAGAAGTGCGAGAATTCCTACTCCCACGAGCACCTGAACAAAACCTTTTTTATTCATAAACTTTTCTTTAACAAAGTAAACTTTACTAAAGAAATTGTTTTTAAGACAATTTACTCCAGTTTGTCAAACTTGTTCAAAAACTCTTTCCACTTCCCAAAGTCCTTCGCACTGAAATGTTGCCTGTCTTGGTCCTTTGAAAAATAAAAATACCTTTCAAAGAATCATAAAAATGAAATTCGTCTTTAATTAAATCCTACACTCTTCGAATTTGGTTTTTGATAAGCAAATCGCAAGAGAAGCACAAATGCTACTCTTCCCAACATCTCCTTTTTTACTAACTTGAATCCATAGTATAAAAAATTATTTATTCGTCAATTAGATATATCTAAAATCCACTCAATCCATCTAAGAACTGTTTGAGCTCTTCTTCTGTAAGTGGTTTCTGCATCAATATTGTATAATTTACATTGTTTCATAATATTGACTACTTCGTCTTTCGTTGGAGGTTCTGATTTTTTAAGATAAAATTTTAGAGTTTCTTTAAATGGTTTGTGTTCAAGAATCTGTTTAACAATTGCTAAATTCTTTTCCTTGTGAGGCAAGGACATTATTTTCAATCCGTTTTTGGTTAATTTAACCCGGATTGTGTTGTCTTCATCCTTAAACTTCTCTATTAGTTCGAGATACCTGCCTGCATTAAAATAATAATCTGTTTGCCTTTTATCAAAATCGTAGTTTGATGTAATCTCTTCCTTGGATAATTCATTTTCAACTAACAAACCAAATAAATCAATAATTCTACTAAATTTATCTGCTTGTGGAAAAGGAACTTCTGGCTCAGAAATTATTTTCGCTCTTTCTAAAATCAATTTAATATCTCCTAAATTAATTGGCTCTGGAGCAATAATATAATCTCTTTGTTCAACAAGTTTTAATGAATTATAATTTTCCGCCTCCTCAAATTCATAAATAAAAAAACTAAAAACATCGTTACTAAATGTCATAAAAATAGGAACTACCTTTTTTGAAACTCTTTCTTTCCACAACCTGTAGGGATAATAAATCTGCCTTATCAAGAAATCTTCACATTTAGTATTTTTAGCTTCAATTAATGCAAGTTTTGTTTCGCTTTCAAATCCGCCATCAATCTCACATTGACTATTTTCTACATTAATTTCTCTTTTTTTCTTTTCTAATTCCTGTATTTTCACACTGATGCAGAAATTAAAAGTTTTTGTTGACATCCTCCCACTTACAGTTAACCAACACTCTTCACCTCCTAAAACATCCTGAATAATCCTGCTCGCATACGCACAGTTTAAAGCGGCAGATTCAGAGTAAATATTATTATAATCTAAACTCTCCAAATCTTCCCTTTTAGGAACAGGAACTGCTTTAACCTTCTTTGAATATTCCACTTTTTGGTACGCCTCAAATTTTGCGATGACATAACTTCCTCTCGTTAAAGGAAGAACAGATAAATTATTCTCTTGAAAAATTTGAGGTAAATTGGTTTTATGATCAAAGTTAGTCATCAATCTACTCTCTCGAAATTCATTAATTTGTTTAGAATTTATGGTGTAACAACCATTTTGGGCAATTTCATCTAAAATGTTATATTTTTCAAATAGCTTTGCCCAAGCCAAGTCATTTTTAGATTTCATAATTTCTCACTAAGACTTCGTCAACTTTACCCCTTTTAGCGGCGTCAGAATTAATATTTCGTGGAACTTTCACTATTTCTATGATGTAATCCTTATACAAATCCTTGATAAAATCTGTTGCCGAGTTAGAGAGCAGAAATTTCACTCCTTCTTTTTTGTTTAATTCATCGCAAAAATCTTTTAGTTTTTTCTGATCTTTTTTATCAAACCCGTGTAAATTATACCCTGTAAAAGAAGCTGTATTTGAGACAGGGTCGTACGGCGGGTCCAAATAAACAAAACTCCCTTTCTTAATCTTGGGCAACAATTTCTCGAAAGATTCGTTTAAAATAATTATTTCGTTTTCGTTGAGGAATTTGCTAACCGCCCTTAGGACTTCGGCATTAATGAAATTAGGGTTTTTATATCCTCCAAAAGGGGCATTAAATTGCCCTTGATTATTCACCCTAAACAAGCCATTAAAACAAGTTTTGTTCAGATAAATGACTCGTGCTGCTTTTTCTAGACTACTCAATTCATTGAATTTTTCCTTATCTCTGTCCAAGCCTCTTATTTTATAAAAATAGTCCGACTCATTTTTATGATTAGATAATATTTTAATTAATTCCTCAACATTCCCCTTTTTTTTTATTACCCGATAAACATTAATTACCTCAGTATTTATGTCATTTACTATTGCTTTTTTCGGTTGTAAAAAGAATAAAACTGCACCTCCCCCTAAGAAAGGCTCGTGATAAGTAGTAAATTTGGGAATTCGTCTAGTTATTTCAGGCAAGAGATACCTTTTTCCTCCTGCCCATTTTAAAAATGGGCGAACTAATTTATTTTTACTTTTTATCATCAAACATTTTTAAAATCATTTGTGTTTATAAACCTCCAGCGAGTCTATCCAGTGGTTTCTGTTCAGTGCCTAAAAAATGGAGCCACCTCCACAATCAAATTCTGAAATATTTAGCGGAAAGTGTTTTTTTATATTTTTCAAACTCGCCTCTCTAAACCGCTCTTTGTTAATTTCAATCCCAATCCCGACTCGCCCCAATTTCTTTGCTACGATTACCGCGGTGAAACTGCCTGCAAAAGGATCTAAAACACGCTCGCCCTTGTAAGAGAACATTCTAACCGCGAACTCTGGAATGTCTTCTGGGAAGGGCGCGGAGTGCCCCAAAACATTTTCGCCCCTGCTGTTGATTTTCACAACAGGCGAAAATCTAACAACATCTTTTCGCCATTTCTTAATGAACTCTCTCGGAATCTCGTGCTCTCTGGTTTGGCGGGACTGCGTCGTCAAAGTCTTCAACGAGAACCTCTTCCCGCGGTTGCTCTTGCTCCGCTCAAAGCATTCCAAATTCTTGCACTCCCAACTCTTGACTCCAATCTCGGACTGCGTGTTCCCGTTGACCTTCAACGCACCGCAGACGGGGCAGGGGTAGCGGGTGTTGTCGAGGCGGTGCTTGTGAAAGACTAAAATGTGCTCGTAGCAGTTCGCGGGGTACTGGTAGAAAGGGAACGGGCGGTTTTGGTTCTTGTGCCGCTCGCTCTGGACTTCGCCCTTGTCCCAGATAAAATCGTCGACGAAAGTAAAACCTGCCTCCTCAAAGATTTTTATAAAATACGCTCCGAGCGGCAGCCGCCGCCGACCCCAGACCGATTTTGTCGTTAGGTTGTCGTTGTCAAAAATATCGCCGACATTGAAGACAAAGACGCGGTGGTTCTCCAGCACTCTGTACGCCTGCCGAATAATTCTTCGCATCTCCTCCAAATATTCAGCGAGGTCTCGCCACTGCGAATATTCGCGGGCGTTGTAGTACGGCGGCGAGGTTACCATTAAATGAACCGACTCGGATTTCATTCCTCGCAAAACCTCTTCGCAGTCGCCCCAAATTACTTTCACACCGTCGTCCTTCATTTCTACAAATTTCGACAAATTCTCGTTAACGCTTTGGTACTGCTCTTGAAAATCTTCTTTGACAAAACGAATGTAAATCTCAGAGAATTTTTTAATCACCTCGTTACGATCTTCATTCTTTAAACCACGCAAACAATCAACTTCTTCCAAGAAATCCTCTAAACGCTTTTTAGAGAAAGTTTTTACGAGGTAAGGTCTGCTTATTTCTAAAATCTTGTCTGCGTAAGTCATAATTGATACTTAATATTCTTAATTTTATAGTATAAATAATCAAGAAAAAGTTTTGTTTGCGGAGGTCGCCGAGTGGACAAAGGCGTGAGGTTCAGGGCCTCATCCCGCAGGGGTTCGGGAGTTCGAATCTCCCCCTCCGCATTTTGACCTTGACTTTCCTGCAGTCCTCACACTCTCAACAAAGTTCTCGGCGAACCCTGTGTAAGAAGCAGCGTGTAGGTGGGCGAAAGAAGCGAGGCAGTTCTTCGAGACAAGCCCGTCCAGCCCGTCTTTTATCCCCTCCCCTCGCAGCATCTTGTAAGCAAAACGCTGCTCTTCCTTCCCTGCCTCTTCCCTCGTGTCTCCGTCCTCGAGCAGAATTTCAGAGTGGTGGAACTCGTGCCCCTTGAACCGCTCGCCCCGTCTTCCCACGACGCAGTCGCTCCGAAACTCGCCCTCTACATAATTCACGACCCTCTTCTCTGTAAACCTCGCCGAGCCGTCCAACACGCCGCACATCTCAAAACTACCGCCCCCGTACTCAATCGTCTTCATCAAATACATCAAACCCCCGCACTCCGCGTAAATTACACCGCAACGCTCGTAAAACGCTTTAATCTCGTGCTGCATTTCCGGGTTCGAGGCGAGCTCCTCTGCGTAAATCTCAGGGAAACCGCCGCCTAAAAAAACTGCAGCCACACCCGCAGGAAGCTTTTTTTCCCGCAGCGGGCTGAAAAACACGAGCTCCGCACCCGCCAGAGCGAGCAAGTCCAGTGTGTCTTGGTAGTAGAAATTGAAAGCCTCGTCAAAAGCTACTGCAACTCTGACCTTCCTCCTTTTAGGTCTCTCGGCACGGAAAACCCTCGAACCCGCCGGCTGCGTCCGCAAGGGAGACGCAGACCTCGCAACCTCAAGAAACGCCTCTAAATCCACATTCTGCTCCACCGTCTTTTTTATCCGCTCCAAAACGCTCTTAAAATCGCTCCACCGCTCTTTGCACTCCGTAGCAGTCGTCAAGCCAAGATGCCGCATTGAAATTCCCAAGTCGCTCCTGCGTGGAATCCTGCCAAGCACTTTTACGCCGCAGTACTTCTCCACCGCCTTCGCCGCCTTCTCTCCGTGCCGTTCGCTCCCAATTCGGTTTAGAATTACGCCTGAAATCTGAACTTCGGGGTCGAAACTTTGGTAGCCGCTGACGAGTGCTGCCACGCTCCTCGTGATGCTGCCTGCGTCAATTAGAAGCACGACAGGGCAGTCCAGAATCTTGGCGACCTGTGCCGTGCTTCCCACATCGTCGGCGTAGTTCAAGCCCTCGTAAAGCCCTCGCACACCCTCTACAACCGCAACCTCTGCAGCAGAGCCCCCAGTACCTCTGTTCGCACCACTGCACGCCCGCGCAAAAATCTCCTTCACTACCTCGGGCGACATCAAGAAACCGTCCAGATTCCGTGACGGCCTGCCCGAGACCAAAGTGTGAAAGCCAGGGTCAATGTAGTCCAGCCCGACCTTGAACCCCTGAACCTCAAGCCCCCGCTCCCGTAAGGCACTCAGCAGCCCAATGCAGACCGTAGTCTTCCCCGCCGAACTTCTGTCCCCTGCGACCAACACTCGTGGAATATTCATATTTCATATTCTTATATTTCTTAAAATTTAGTCTTAGCACAAAATAAAAACACGAAAGACTAAAAATAAAATAAAAATGAACCTACGGGTGAGAAAGATTTACGAGGCTTTGTTTGCACTTGAGGACTTGCGGGAGATTTTTAGGCAGGCGTTGCCTACAGCCGCAGCCACAGGAACAGCCACAACCGCAGCCACAGGAACAGCCCTCGACGAAAGCGGCGAGGAAGAACTCGCAGACGGCATTGCCCGTGTAGAAGCCATTTTGAGAGAATTGAAATATGGAAAGGGAAGTCCGATTAAGCACATTGACGCCGAGGGAAGGATTGAACTGCGGACGCGAGAGGAGGAGTTCATAAATATTAATTCCATTCAACCCGGCGGGCGACTGACGCCGGCAGCGAGGAAAGCACTCATCGCGTACGGCGACGGCTACTCGGTCTGCGACAAATGTCTGGGCGGCAGGCTTGACGGAATTAGAAAACCGCCGGTGGAAGAATTTCACGCAGAACTCGCTGAGTTCGTTGGAATGGACGAGGTAAGGGTCGTGCCGGGCGCGAGACGCGGGTTTCAGGCGGTTGCCTCCTCGCTGCTTGGGAAACGGACGGGCGAGGGGACGGGTAAAGGGACGGGCAAAGGGACGGGCAAAGGGACGGGCAAAGGGACGGGCGAGGGCGACATCGTCTTGGTCTCGGATTTGGCGCACTACACGGAGTTTCTCGCGGTAGAACTTGCGGGCGGCGTGGTTAGAGAAGTGCCTTCGGGCGAGGCGAAGAAAATTACCGGAGACGCAGTGGCGGAGGAGGTGGAGCGAGTGAAGTCAGAGACAGGCAGACTGCCAAAACTCATTATTCTCGAGCATTTTGACTACAACTTCGGGAACGAGCACGACGTCTACGGCGTAGGGAAGGTTGCGAAGGACTACGGCGTCCCGTTTCTCTACAACGGCGCCTACTCGGTCGGGATGGTGCCAGTGGACGGTAAGAAAATCGGGGCGGACTTCGTCGTCGGCTCGGGGCACAAAGGAATGGCTGCGGTCGCTCCCTCGGGCATTCTCGCAGTCACTGAAGAGTGGGCGCCGAAAATATTCAGGAGCAGCCAAATCGTCGGCGACCTCACGGGCAGGCGGTTCGGGAACAAGGAGCCGGAGATGCTGGGTTGCACTTTGATGGGTGGGACTCTGCTCTCATTGATGGCTTCGTTTCCGACGGTGAAGGAGCGAGTGAATCGGTGGGACGAGGAGGTGAAAAAGTCAAACTACTTCTGCCGCGAGTTCCTACGCGTCGCGGGCAGCAAAATCTCGAGCGAGCTCCCCCGCAAGCACACGCTCACAAAGGTCGACACCCGCGAGAGCTTCGACACGGTCGCGAGGACGCACAAGCGCCGCGGGTTCTTTCTCAGCGACGAACTGAAGCGAAGAGGAGTCGTTGGCGAGTTCGCAGGCTCGACGCGGGTCTGGAAATTCAACACCTACGGCTTGAACTGGGCAAGGCTGAAATATTTGGGCGAGGTGTTCGTGGAAATCGCGGAGAAGTACGGGCTGGTGGAGGGGGCTGGTGGAGGGTAGGGGGAGGGGTAAGGGAAGGGTAGAGCAGGGCAGGAGAGCCAGCAGGGTAAAAAACTTTTAGCAGAAACTCTTTCTTTAGAAGAGAGTGCAGCCCCAGTGTGGTAAGGGAAATCCGTTGGGCTTGCGGAGCCTAACATCCGGGTTCGACTCCCGGCTGGGGCACTGCACTGCTTACCTGCGGTGCTACCTGCCGACTACCTGCGGTGCGACTCGCCAACCAACTCCTCAATATTTCGGTACCCCCCAGCCGCCAGAAACCGCTTTAAATCATTCTTCAACCGCGAGAAAATCCCAAACCCTCCGCCAGCTCCGCTACTACTCACTAACGCACTCCCCACCTGAAAGAGACTCGCACCGTTCTTCGCGTACTCCACGACGTCTTTAGCGGAAAAAATACCGCCCACCGCAAAGACAGGAATTTTTAACTCCTTGTAGAGAGCGAAGACGACGCTTTTACCGCCAACCGTCAGGTCTGCACCCGATTTCCCACCGTAGCCCGTTGGGTTGCCCAAAAAAGGAATCTCGAGCGTAGGCTCTAGTGGTCTGGAAATTACAGTGTTAACAGCGGTGATCGCGTCGGCACCCGCCCTCTCCGCAGTCAGTGCCAGCCCCGCGGGGTCGCCGACATTTGGCGAGATTTTTACTGCGAGCGGAACGCCTTTCGGCTCTGCAACGGCTCGCACCGCTCTTACAATTTTTGTCAGCAGTTTCGGGTCGTTCTCGACCGCGACGAAGTCCGAGTGCGGGCAGGAAGCGTTGAACTCGAGCATTTCTACAGCTGCAGGGGCAGGGGGGACAGAGAGTTCAACCGCGGTCTTCGCCACTTCTCGGCACTCCTCCACGCTCCTGCCAAAAATGCTCAGCACCAACGGCACCTCCGCAGCCGCGGTCTTAAACTCCACTACCTCCGCGCCGTAATTTCTTATCCCTGGATTCGGAAGTCCCATCGCGTTCACGTAGTTGTGCAAGCCACGCGGGGACGACGGGAGTTCAAAGAAAGTGGGGTTGGGGTAGCCCTCGCGCTCCGCCAGCCCGACCGACTTCGTTACTACCGCTCCCGCACCCGCCACCGCGTACCTGTAAAGCAGCCTCCCGCTCAAGCCGAACCCCGCTGCGTTCGCAAGTGGGTTGGGAAACTTAATTCCGCAGACCTCGGTCTTCAAGAGCGGTTCGTCTTCGGGCGTGAAATGCGGAGGAGGAGGAGGGGGGAGTGGAGGAGGGAGTGGAGGAGGGAGTGGAGGAGAAGAAGGAGGAGGCGGAATTGAAAACAACTCGTTTGGAGCAGGCGGGTGAACCGGAACCCTTTTACCGCTCCTCTCCCGTCGCCACCTGCCAAACTCTGTCTTTTCCAACTGAACCGCGTCGAAGACTGGGCCGTCTTTGCAGACCCTGTACCCCCCGAGGTCGCAAGACCCGCAAGCACCGCAGCTGCATTTTACAATTCGCTCCACCGAGACCTGTGTAGGAATTCGCTCCCTCCTTGCAATTTCGCAAACACGCGCCAGCATCAACTCAGGACCGCACGCCAAGATCTGCTCAAATCTCTCTCCTGACGCCAGCACTTCCTCCAACAACTCCGTAACCAAGCCCCTGTAACTGTTTTTGTAACTGTAACCGCAACCAGGACTGCGAGAGCCGTCCTCAGTGGCGACCTTGACCTCACACCCGAGTTCGGAAAATTCCTTCAAATACAAAAGGTCTGCACTACTCTTCGCACCTTCCAAGACCACCACTTCTTGCCCCAATTCTCTCGCTCTCCGTGCTGCGAACCGCAGCGGTGCCGCTCCGTAGCCGCCTGCAACCACGCAAATCCTCCCTTCGCTCCTCCCTTCGCTCCTCCCTTCGCTCCCTCCGTGCCCGTGCAGTGCGAACCCCCTACCGTAAGGACCTCTCAAGCCCACCAAATCCCCGACCTGTTTTTGATGCAAACTGTGCGTGCAGTCGCCGACATCTGCGATCGCGACCTCCACTTCTCCTGCTTCTTCTCCTTCACCTGAAGGCGTCGCACCAGCGTCCGCAACCGAGATCGGAATCTCGTCTACCCCCGGATTCCAAACCATCACGAACTGACCCGGTTCGCTCTCTCGAGCAATCTCGTCCGAGCGAAACTTAAATATCTTTACTTCTCGGCTCGCTCTTTTTACCGCCACTATTTTGTGCAGCCTCGGAATGTTGAATGTCATTTCAGACCTCCTTTCCTCTAAGAAGCGACCGCCTGCGGCAGTGCTCCCTCACAATGTCCGACCTGCTGATTATTCCTACCAACTCCTTCTCACCTTCTTCTCCTCCGCCCTTCACCACTGGCAACCGCCCGATATTGTAAGTATTCATTTTGTACAAAACCTCTTCCAAAAACTCGTCCGGATACGCCACCACAACCTCCTGCTTGCAGACTTGCTTTACTTGCCTGTTCCCCGCCCCCGCCTCTCTCTGCTTCTCCAAATCCATCACACTCGTTATTCCTATCATTTTCTTTCCTGCTCCTGTTCCTCCTGCTCCTGTTCCTCCTGCTCCTGTTCCTCCTGTTCCTCCTGCTCCTGCCTCCGCGTCAACAACCGGGAACGAAATGTGCCCAGTCTCCTCCGCAAAAAGAATCCCCTCCTCAACCGTCTTCTCCCCAGAAATCGTCAACACCTCCTTCGTGCAAGCGTCCTTCACTTTTATCCCCTCCAGAATGTCCTCCACAAATTCTCGCCTGTGTGCCTGCGACTCTCTCCTCGTCGTCTCCTGCTTCTCGTAAATCGTCACTTCCCCAGAAAGAGTGTAAGCCACCGCCGAAGTGAGCATCAAAGGCACCAGGAGGCTGTAACTCCCTGCCATCTCGGAAATCATCAGAATCGCAGCAATCGGCACCTTCGCCACGCCCGAGAAGAACGCTGCCATTCCTACGAGCACAAACGCCGAGACCGTCAGCTCGGTTACTACCTGCGGGAAGAAGAGGTGGAACAGGCCGCCGAAGAAACCGCCCAACATCGCTCCAATCACGAGCGAGGGTGCAAACACGCCTCCGCTACCACCCGAGCCAATCGTAAACGAAGTCGCAAAAATCTTGACAACCGCAACCACAAGCATCAAAACCAGCAACTCGCCGAGCGGCAGTTCTTGGCTCAGGGCAGACTGAACGAAGCCGTAGCCCGCCCCGAGAACCCCGTCCAACGCTCGCGGTCTCCAAGAGCCGACTGCCAACGCAACCGCACCGACCAACACCCCGCCAAGAGCGGGCTTCAAGTGTCTCGGAACTTTCAGCCTCTTGAAAACATCCCGCAACCCGTAAAATACTTTCACATAAAAAATCCCTACCACCGCACAGACCACGCCCAGCAGGGCGTAAAAAACCAGTTCGTAGGGGTGTCTAAAAATGTAGGGCTGAGTCGCAAAAATCGGTCCCCAGCCAACGCCGGGAAACGAGCAGAAGACTGAATAGGCAACCACTGAAGACACAACCGCGGGAACCATCGATTCCATTTCAAAATCCCGCTTGTACAAGACTTCAATCCCGAACAACGCCCCGCCTAGAGGTGCTTTAAAAATCGCACCGACGCCCGCTGCAGCACCGCAAATCATCATCGCCCGCCGCTCACGCTCGTCCAACTTCAGCCAACCCGCCAAGAACGACCCAAAACCCGCACCGATTTGTGCAGTTGGTCCCTCCCTACCCGCGCTTCCGCCCGAGCCAATCGTGACTGCAGACGCCAGTGTCTTGACCAGCGGCACGCGTTTTCTTATTTCGCCTTTCTTGTTGTGAAACGCGTCGATTACAGCGTCCGTTCCGTGCCCTTCTGACTCGGGAGCGAAAGTGTAAATTAGCAAGCCTGCGAGGAGACCGCCGACTGCAGGAACCGCAGCAAGCACCCACAAACGGAACGGTCTCTCGACAGTCTCGACAGGTAACAGCAGAGCACCAGAAACGCCTGATTCACCAGCCGGCGAGGAGGGGTAGTAGCCAGCGAGGTAGCCCTGAAAGAACACGCCCGTAGCTTGCAGGAGCAAAAAAAAGGCAACCGCACCGAGCCCTGCCACTACTCCGATCACAACGCTCCAGAGAACCCACTGCTGTAAGTGTCGCAGTTCACTCGTGCCGTGTTTTTTCATTTTCTTAATTTTGTCCCTGTCGTAATAAAAAATATTTGCGAAGAGAAGACGAAGAAAAAATGAAATGCAGTAAACGGGGCTGTCAGAAGCCTGCGGTCGTTTACCAAAAATACTCAGGGCTGCACCTCTGCGAAGAGCATCTCGTCGAAGATGTGGAGCGGAGGGCGAAGAAGGAGATGCGGAAGCGGTTGATGGTCGAGCGCGGGGACAGAATCGCGGTGGCGTTGAGCGGTGGCAAGGACAGCTCCGCCCTTCTGCACCTACTAAAGAAGATTTTTAAGAGCCGCAGCGATTTGAAGTTCTTTGCGGTTGCGGTGGACGAGGGGATTGGGGGCAAGGGCTTTGAAGGATTTCGTGCGGCGACGCTGCGAAACGCAGAGGCGGTAGCGAAGCGGGAGGGCGTCCCGCTTTACACATTCTCGTTTGAGCAGGAGTTTGGTTTCTCGGTGGACGAGGTCGCGGCGAGAGGGTTCGAGCAGGCACCGTGCACTTTTTGCGGCGTCCTGCGTCGGCGGATTTTGGAAACGAAAGCGCGTGAGTTGGAGGCTACGAAGGTTGCGACTGCTCACAACCTGGACGACGAGGCTCAAACCGTTTTAATAAATTTTGTGCGTGGCGACTGGGTGCGGTTGGCGAGGCTGGAGGGGGGAGGAGGAGGAAAAAGACGGCGAGCAGAGTTCGTTCCGCGAATTAAGCCTTTACGGAGCGTTCCCGAGAAAGAGGTCGCACTCTACGCGCTCGCAGTCGGACTGCCACTGGTCTCGCTGGTCTCCGCTCACTGCCCCTACGCCGCACGCTCGTTCAGGCACACCGCGAAGAAAATGCTGAACGAGTTTGAAAGGAGGCACCCGGGAACGAAGTTCTCTTTGGTGCGGGGCTACGAGCGGCTGTCGGAGTTTTTGCCGACAGCAGCAGCGGAGCAGCAGCCGAGTAAGAGGCTTTTGCGGTGCGTGCGCTGCGGAGAGGCGTCAGCGTCGCGAATCTGCAAAGCGTGCGAGATTGTTGAGCGGATGAAATGAGGAAAAATGTATCAGGTTTTGTTTCGTCTCTTAATCCGCGGATAAACAATAATCCCTACCGGCACCGAAATCAAAACTCCGATTACCACCCACCCTCCAACGCCCGCGTTGGCTAATCGGACCGCAATAATCTCCTCTTCCTCTCCCGCCCGAACCTCAAACAAATACGGAACGACCTCTGTCATAAAATCTTTGGTGTAGTTGAGTGTCCCGGCCCAAAGAGCCTTTTAGCGGTGCCATCGAGGAGACACGAATCATTGTAAATGTGTCTGCAGCGAGCGGGTTGTCTTTTACATAAAAATACAGGACTACTCTACGCTCTGTGATTTTTCCTCCCGATTCTTTGAAGACCACCAGCCTCTTGGCAGAGATTGAGCCGTTGAAACAGCCTAACTCCTCCTTTCTACTCTCCCAACTGGCGAAGAGTGGTTTGCTCGCCCAACTCGCATTTGAGACCGGGATTTCCTCGGTTGTCTCCTCTTCGATCTCGTAGCCCAGTGCCGGGTAGCAGACGATTGGCGGGTGGAAACTTGAGCGGTTCCGGCTTTTTGCATAATGAGCAAAAACACCGGCTGGTAGGCACTTGGATGAGAATAGTCACGGGAAAGCACCACGTCTGCTCCCAACTGCCCCGAAAGCGTTGATTTGTTGTAGCTGCCCACGCTGTGCCAGTCGGCGATTTCTGTCGGGAATGCCTGCACGTGTGTGCTGTTGCCGTCTCGTGCCCTGACGCGTAGGAAAGTTCGGTTTCAATTACGGAGATTTGTTTGGCGAGAATCATTAAATGAGGAGATTCGCTGACGAAAAACTAAAAGAATTCTCTTCTCCTCCTCAAAAGATACGCCACGCCCAAAAGTCCGAACACTGCGAGAGAAGTCTCGAATCCTGGAACTTTCTTTTGCGGTGTTGGCGTCGTCGGCGTGGTGGTAGGCGTTGCTACTGCTGTTGGCGTTGTTGGTTGTGCTGGAGTTACCGTCGGTGTCAGCGTCAGTGCAGGTGAAGGAGTTGGCGTCGGCGTTACCGCTGCCTCTTCTTTTGCCTTACCCGGATAGTCGCTCGCGTCCTTCCAGTCCGTCTCCGCAAGAATCTCGTCCACATCGCTTACTC
>PQXB01000002.1 GCA_003194425.1 Candidatus Methanophagaceae archaeon
TTGTTCTTGCAGGACTTGGGCGTGACTTTTCGGCGCGACTTGAGCACGCTCCGCCCGAGAATAAACAAAATCGGCTCGGCGAAAGACCGCGAGCAGAAGGCGGAGGGAAAATATTATTATTTGTGAAATTCAGATTACACATACATTGATTGAGACGGTTCAGCCCCTGTCCCAACTTCAACGCCCTCGCCCCGGTAAGCAACCTGCTCCCTCTGTTTCTTTATTCGCTCTTCCACAGCCTTCGCACCCTCCTCAAGCATCTCCTCCACCTTCGTCGTCTCCAACTCCGACTCCAAGCCCGACAATTTCTTGAACGCCCTGAGCGCACCTGCACACGCCCTCAAATCTTCAGGATATTTCCCCACGCCGAGAATCGCGTAGCTCTCAATCCCGAGCTTCGAGGCAAAGCCAGGCAGAAGCCCGGTCTTGCGAATAATTGAATACCTGCCAATAATTCCTCTCGTCATCTTTTTAACCCCCGCAGGAATCTCCTTCTCCTTCCCCTTCTCCTTCCCCTTCCCCTTCTTCGAGCCCTCAAAAAACCCAACGCACGCTTCCACCTGTGCTTCCTCGTCCTTAAATTTAAACGGCTCTTGCATCGGCACAATCACGCCAACTGTGTAGAGTTCCTTAACGCCGAGTTCTTTCGTGAGCCGAGCCACGCACTCCGCCTGCTTGTAACTCGCTCTCGGAATGTCAGTCTCTGGATATTTCCCGACATAACAGAACAGCCGCTTCTGCTCGCTGAACCAAATCTCGTCGTGCGGAATCTCAAACTCGTCCTCTCTCGCCTCCACCATCGGCGGAAAGTCGCAAGAATACAAACTCAAAACCTTCTCTGAATCCTCTAAAATCTCTTTTAGGTGGTACGGAACGATATTTCCCATCGGCGGAAACCCCGCAACCAAAATGCACTTGCCTTTCTCTTTCTCTTCTCTTAAATTTTTTACCTTCTCCCTAAACTCGCCCTCGTCCACATTCCAATAAAAACTCAGCTCCCCAACCTCAAACCCACGCTCAAACCCACGCTCAAACCCACGCTCAAACCCACGCTCACGCTCAACGCCTTTCGCCATTTTTATCACATTTAATTAAATCTTTTACTTTTTTACTTTTACAAATTTACAAAATGAGAGAGGAGAAGTACGATGTGGTGGTGGTAGGGGCAGGACCGGCAGGCAGCGTGGCAGCGAAGACAGCTGCAGAGCGAGGTGCAGAGGTTCTTTTAATCGAGCGAAATCAGGAAATCGGCGTGCCCGTGAAGTGTGCAGAAGGAGTGAGCAAGGAGATCGAGAAGTTCGTTGAGGTTGTCCCCAGGTGCGTCTCCGCCGAGGTGAAAGGAGCGAACATTTACGGTCCCGACGGCACGAAGGTGGTCTTGTCTGCGGAGACGATGGACGAGACGGGCTACGTTTTGGAGCGGAAGATATTTGACAAGTCGCTTGCGATCGCGGCTGCGAGAGCGGGAGCGGAAGTGCGAGTGAAAACCGAAGCCTACGGCGTCGTTAAAGAAAACGGGTTTACGAAAGGCGTTCTTGCTCGCTGTGGCTGCAGCGACTACAGCGACTGCAGCGGAGGTGGCAGGGAAGGAGAGGTTCGGATTTCCGCTGATGTTGTTGTGGCTGCAGACGGCGTGGAATCACGGGTCGGCAGGTGGGCGGGGATCAAGACACGGCTGCGACCTTCTGAAGTTTCAGTGAGCGCCGAGTTCCTGATGTGCGGTTTAGAACGGGAACTGAACAGCGACTTTTCCGAGTTCTTCGTTAGCAACGAAATTGCACCAAAGGGCTACGCTTGGGTCTTTCCGAAAGGGAGCGGTTGTGCGAATGTCGGGCTTGGAATAAGCGGCGACGTCTCGGGCGAGAAGCACCGTGCGTTTGACTACCTGCGGGCGTTTGCGCGAATGAAGTTTCCGAAAGGGGGAGTAGTGGCGGAAATTTATGGGGTCGTGCCGCTGAGTGGTTCGCTCCCCGAGACGACAGCAGACGGGCTTGTTTTGGTCGGCGACGCTGCGAGACAGGTCAACCCGCTTACAGGCGGCGGGATTTTGTACGCGATCCAGGCAGGCGAAATAGCGGGCGAGGTCGTTGCGAAGGCAGTGCAGGAAAAAGACTTCTCAAAGACGCGGTTGGCAGAGTACGAGAAGAGGTGGCGGAGCGAGTTTGGGAAGCGGTTGGAGACCGGGCTGAAAGCAAAAGAGTTCTTCTTCGGGCTCTCTGACAAAGACCTCAACAAGTTGGCTCACTCTTTGGAAGGCGTGAAAATCGAGGAACTTTCTGTCGGGGCACTGCTCTTGGAACTCGTGAAGCGGAACCCGAAAATGCTGCTTGGACTGCGGAAAATCCTGCTCTAACAAAACAAAACCTCTAACAAAACAAAACTAAAATCAAAACTAAAAATGCCAGTAATTAAGACCGCACCGTCAAGGTTTCCGAACGAAATCTCCGAGACTGAGGTGAAGAGGGAGATTTTGAGATGCATAAACTGCGGCACCTGCGCTGCGGTCTGCCCGTTCGGCGTGCACGAGCGGAGAAAGGGCTACAACAGGATTTCAAAGCCCGTGAGTTCCCGCTGTCTCGGCGCCGCGTGTGAGGAGAAGCCGTTTTACTGCGTCAGGCACTGCCCTCGAGGAGCACTCTCGCTGGGCGTAAGTTCGGAGTACCGCACAATTGGTGACTTCCGCTGGACTCGCGACCTCCTACTCGGAACTTGGAAGCAGGCGGAGACAGGACTACCGCTTAAAGGGAAAGGACGAAAATACGAAATCGGGAACTCGAGGGGGGGGTTTGACCGAATTTTCTTCAATTTTCCGAAAGAGAGAGAGGGGGACGAAAAACTTGAAGACAAAAAAGTAAGCACCGAAATCGAGTTGAACAAGCGGTCGGAGGGGGAAAAAATCCGAATCGCAGTGCCGTTCTACGGCGGCGGAATGTCCTTCGGCTCGGTCAGTCTCTCCGTAATTCTCGCGAGGGCAAAAGCCGCGAAGGCGTGGGACACCTTCACCTGCACGGGCGAGGGCGGCTACCCAGAAGTCTTGAAAGAGTACGACGAGAATGTGATTACGCAGGTTGCGACTGGGCTCTTCGGCGTGACGGAAGAGACAATTCAACGCGTGAGGGTCGTTGAATTCAAGTACGCGCAGGGAGCAAAACCAGGTCTCGGCGGGCATCTGCTCGGCGACAAAGTAACACCTGAGGTGGCACGAATGCGGGAAGCGGTGCTGGGCAGCAGCCTCTTCTCCCCGTTTCCGTTTCACAGCGTCTACTCGGTGGAAGACCACAAAAAGCACGTGGACTGGATAAAGGAGCTGAACCCGAATGCTGTCGTTTCGGTAAAGGTCTCAACCCCGACGGACGTGGATATGGTCGCGGTCGGCAGCTACTACGCGGGTGCAAACATAATTCACCTCGACGGCAGTTACGGGGGGACGGGAGCGGCGCCCGAGATTGCGAAGAAGAACATTGCGATGCCGATTGAGTACGCAATCCCGAAGGTGCACGAGTTTCTCAAAGAGGAGGGGATTCGCGAAAAAATGACGGTCATCGCGAGCGGCGGAATAAGAACCGCACACGACGCGGCGAAGGCGATTGCACTGGGTGCTGACGGCGTTGTCCTCGGGACAACCGAGCTGGTTGCTCTGGGCTGTGTGCGGTGCGGTAACTGCGAGTCCGGCAGGGGCTGCCCGCGTGGGATTGCGACGACCGACCCTGAACTTTTCGGGGCTGTTGAGGTGGAGTGGGGCGCTCAGCGGCTGGTGAATTTGTACGCAGCGTGGCGGAGCGAGCTTGTGAGCATTTTAAGGAGGCTCGGGCTGCAGAGTGTGAAAGAGTTGGTGGGGCGGTACGACTGCTTGTCTTATTTATGAGTCGCTCAAAGAGAACGGTTTCTCATTGCATCCAAAGGCTTTATATTTAAGATTATCGCTTTTTTGAGAACAAAATCGCCAAGATGGATCAAAGAACGAGTAGAAAGTCTGTTCTACCAGCAAATAAGCCTCTTGGCTAAGAAATAATTTGACAGTGAATAAGCGATTGTTTTGTAAATAGGCTGTTGAAGTCCTGGGCAGAAGGCAAAATAGCCCTCAGCATCCTTTTCCCCCTCCATTCTTTTACCTCTAATTTTTGGAGAAAAAAGAGGAGTGAAATTAATCACTCCACCGTTGTCTCCGGCTCCAACTCCATTTCCGCGCGCTCTGCTTCTGCACCGACTTCAGACTCAGGAATTCCTACCTCCACCAGCCTCTGCGTCAAGGCGTCAATTTGGGCGTAGACCTGCCTGTCGCGGTAGTGCTTCATCGTCGCTGCACCTGAGGGGCAGATTGCGTTGCAGCCGCCGCAGCCCTTGCAGACCGCTTCGTTCACTGTCATCACATGCCGCACCTCGTCAAGCGCGAGCGCACCGTACGGGCAGCACGGCTCGCAGGTCCCGCAGCCGATGCAGACCTCCTCGTTTATCTGCGAGATTGCAGGCTCTATTTTCGCTTTCCCGAGAACCAGGTAGAGAAGTGATCCTGCAGCCGCTGCCTTGCCTTGTGCCACGCTGTCGGTAATGTCTTTTGGGCTTGCACAGCAGCCTGCGATGAAGACGCCGTCGGTCGCTGTGTCCACAGGACGCAGTTTTGGGTGTGCCTCCATCAAGAAGCCGTCGACGGATTTAGAGAGTTTTAGCATATTCACAACGCTCTCTACATCCTTGTTCGGCGCCAAGCCCACGCCAAGCACGACGAGGTCCGCCTCCATTTCGTAAGGCTCGCCAAGCAGCGTGTTCTCGCCTCGCACTACCAGTCTGCCACCGTTGGCTTCACTGCCCGGTTTCTTGTAAATCTCGCTCGGAAGCCCCCGCAAGTAGAGGACGCCCTCCTTCTTCACATTGCCGTAGAACTCCTCGAAGCCCTTACCGAACGCCCGCACATCTTGGAAGGTCACCGTCACATTCGCGTCCGGCGGCAGCAGATCCTTCGCCACGCTCGCCTGCTTCGCCAAATACATACAGCAGACCCGCGAGCAGTACTCGTTCCCTACCTGCTTGTTCCGCGAGCCGACACACGACACGAAAAGCACATCCTTCGGCTCTTTCCCGTTCACCAAAATCCTGCCGCCCGTCGGTCCGCTCGGCGACGACAACCGCTCAAACTCCAAGCCCGTAATCACATTCGGGTAGTCGGCGTACTTGTACTCTGCCGAGACCCGCGGGTCAACGATGTCAAAACCCGTCGCCACAATTATTGTCCCGACCTTCAAGTCCACGACCTCCTCGGTCTGCTCGAAATTTATCGCACCCGGACACGCCTCCAGGCAAGGCGGGATTTCCTTGCCCTCCTTAATCGTTTCGAGTGTCGCAGAACCGCATTTCCCGTCTTTCAGCAACGCACAGTGCTCAGCGTCAACCGTGTAAGCAGGCGGAACCGCGAACGGGAAAGGCAGGTAAACCGCCTTCCTCTTACTCAGCCCCTCGTCAAACTCGTTTGGCACTTCCACCGGGCACGCCTCTACGCACGCCGCACAACCCTCGCCCTCGCCCGTGCCCGCGCATTTCACAGGATCAACGAACCTCGGCTTCCGCCTCACCTTCACATCGTAGTTCCCGATGTAGCCGCCGATTTCCACGACCTCCGAGTAAGTCATCAAATTTATCTTCGGGTGCGCCCCGATCTCTATCATTCTCGGCGTCAGAATTGAAGTCGCCCGCTCGAGCGTCGGGAAAGTCCTGTTTAGCTGTGCCACGTGCCCGCCGATTGACGGGCTTTTATCGACCAAATGCACTTTGTAGCCGCCGTCTGCGATGTCCAACGCAGCGTACATTCCCGTGATTCCTCCGCCAATCACAAGCACTTCAGGTGTAACATCGACCTCCTTCTCCTCAATCGTCTCCAGCAGCGAGCACCTCGCAACCGCACTCCGCACCAACTCCTTCGCCTTCGCAGTCGCTTCTCTCTGAAAGTCCCCGTGCGGCCAGCTGCAGTGCTCCCGAATGTTCGCCATTTCGTAGTAGAACGGGTTCAGCCCCGAGTCCGAACAGGTCTTCCTGAAAGTCGGCTCGTGCATTCGCGGCGAGCACGACGCCACAATTACTCGGTTCACCCGCCCTTCTTCGAGGTCTTTCCGAATCAAATCCTGCCCAGGGTCGGAGCACATAAAAATGTAGTGGCGTGCGAGAACAACATTCGGCAGGCTCGCCGCATATTTCATCACCGCCTCCACATCTACCGTCATTTTTATGTTTATTCCGCAGTGGCAGACGTAAACGCCGATTCTGGGTGCATCTTTCGGTCCTCCCTCTTCCGCTGCTGCCGCTGCCGCCACGCCCTCAGCACTACCCTTCATCGGGACTTTCGTGTAGTCATATTCTTCTTCTCCCATTTTTTTACGCTCCTATTTTCTCCGCCATCTCGCTCAATGACGAGTAGCCAACGCAGATTTCCTCCGCCATTTCCTGCACCGAAGGTCGTATTTTCACTCTTCCGCCGCCCGCTCTTCCGCCTGCCAAAAGCGAGAGAACCGCAGCCGCCGCACCTTTGGCTTGTGCAACGCTGTCTGGAATGTCCTTCGGACCTTGAGCGCAGCCGGTAACAAAAACGCCGTCTACTTCGGTGTCCACTGGCCGCAGTTTCGGGTGCGCCTCTTTTGCGAACTTGTCCACGGTCTGCGAGACACCGAGCATTTCCAGCAACTTCTCGCTCCCCGCACTCGGTTTCAAGCCCACTCCGAGCACCACGAGGTCGGCTTCGATTTCGTAAGGCTCGGCAAGCATCGTGTCCTCCGCCCGCACAACAACCCGGTCACTGCCCGGTTTCTTGTAAATCTCGGACGCAAGCCCTCTGCGGTAAGAAACACCCTCGGCCTTCACGCGGTCGTAGAACTCCTCGAAGCCCTTACCGAACGCCCGCACATCTTGGTAGAGAACTGTAATCTTGCAGCCGGGAACTTTCTCCTCGAGCAGGTGTGCCTGCTTCGCCAAATACATACAGCAGACCCGCGAGCAGTACTCGTAGCCGGTCTGCTTGTTCCGCGAGCCGACGCAGGACAGGAAGACCGCGTCCTTCGGCTCTGGCAGGTCGCCCACCAAAATCCTGCCCATCGTGGGTCCGCTCGCCGACGAGTAACGCTCGAACTCCAAGCCGTGAATCACATTTGGGTAGACGCCGTACTTGTATTCTGGCGTAGCCTCGGGCTCAATAATGTCGTAGCCGGTCGCAACGATGATCCCGCCGACATTCAACTCCACCACCTCGTCTTTCATATCGTGCCGAATCGCATTTGCGTCGCACGCAATTACGCACGGCGGGGCTTCGTTCTTCGAGACCTCCTCGCCTCGCTCCCGCTTCTCCACCGCGGCTTTGGTGCTCTCAAGCGTCGCCTTCCCACACTTGCCCTTCTTTATCATCAGACAGTTCTCGCCGTCAAGGGTGTAAATCGCAGGAATTGCGAACGGGAACGGGCGGTAAATCGCAGCCCTCTTCATCAGCCCCAGGTCAAACTCGTTCGGAAACCGGTTCTTCAGCCGACAAGCCTCTTCGCAGGTTGAACAGCCAGTGCATTTCGTCTCATCCACATACCTCGCCCGCTTTAGCACCTTCACCTTGAAATTCCCGACCGAGCCCTCTACACCGACTACTTCCGAGTAACTCATCAGGTTGATGTTCGGGTGAGCGCCCACATCCACGAGACGCGGCGTCAAAATACAAGCCGAACAGTCGAGCGTCGGGAAGGTCTTGTCGAGTTGAGCCATATGTCCGCCGAGGGAGGGCGTCCGCTCCACGAGGTGCACCCTGAACCCCGCCTCTGCAATGTCCAACGCAGCGTACATTCCCGCAATCCCGCCACCGATCACCAACGCCTCTGGAACGACCTCAACCTCCCGCTCCTCAACGCTCCCCAAAAGGCTCTCCTCAACCCTGCTTTTTATCGTCTGCAACGCACTCCTGCTCGCTTGGATTTCTTCATCAACAATTCCAATCCCTGTCCTCTCCTTCTCTTCCTCTACCTCTGCTTCTGTCGCCATACCTTTCTCACCTCTTCTAAATTTCCCTTATCCTTATATAAATTTTTTGTTTTTTCACTCTGTCTTTCTCAACTTAACCACGCCCTCATCTCAACTCAACCACGCCCTCAAACACCTTCTCCGCAGGACCGACGAGGTACGCGCCCTCCTCCCACAGCTCCACCTCCAGATCCCCTCCCCTCGTGTGCACCTGCACCGTAACAGGCACAGGCTCACCGCTCGTCACCGCCGTTGCCCCCGCTGCAGCCGCCACACGCCCCAGCTCGTTCAACGCAAGCACGGACGCCGTCGCACCCGTCCCGCAGGACAAGGTCTCCCCTACGCCCCGCTCGTAAGTCCTCACGCTTACCTCTTTCTCCTCTTCCCGCCCCCGCCCCACCTCTTCAACCACCACAAAATCTACATTCGTCCGCTCTGGAAACGCCTCGTGCGATTCGATGCCGCGTCCTACCGCGTCCAAATCCAAGCCTTCAAAAGAATCCACTACAACCACCGCGTGCGGGTTGCCGAGACGCAGCGAGGTCAGCCTAACCACGCCGACCCGCTCGTTCACAAAAAACGGCTCGTCTACTCTCTCAAATCTCGGCTTGCCCATAAAAACCCGAACCAAACCAGAACCAACTAAAACCTCAGCGACAACCACCCCCGCCAAAGTCTCCACTCTCAACCCTCCGCCCCTACGATCTGGTACCGCCCCCTTTTCGTAAGCGTACTTAGCGAAGCACCGCAGACCGTTTCCGCACATTTCCGCCTCTGAACCGTCGGCGTTGAAGACCCGCATTCTCACATCTGCTGCTGCAGTGGCAGAGTCGCACAGAAACAAAACCCCGTCTGCACCAACCGAGAACCTGCGTCGGCACAAAAATTCGGCGACCTCTGCTTTCTTCTCCTCCGCCACTCTCTCCCTCCCCCTCCCTCCTTCCTCACGGTCGTCAATCAGAATAAAATCGTTGCCACAACCCTGCATCTTCGTGATTTTGATTTTCACACTTTTAACCCCCTCAGCCTTTCACACGCACGCCTTTCACACGCACCGCCTAAATCAAAGATTTAGGAAGTGGCTTCCTCCTTCTACAACAACAGAACTTGCCGAAACTTGCATTAGTTCCCTGTCCCTGTCCTGTTCTCGTGCCTTGTGAATTTACTTTCACAACTACCTTACCAGATATTTCTGCATTGTATAATATAACATTCCAAAAAGAGAGAGATGTGGTGCTCGTTTTGGTTGGGGCGGAAGTTTGTCTGCGGTGTGGCGAGGCTTACTACACGCCGAAGACCGTAGAGAAGTTAGTGAAGATAAGAGAAAGATTGAAAGGGTGAGGGATTGAAAGGGTGAGGGATTGAAAGGACGGGTTAAAATAGAGGATCTGTGCGTGCCAGCAGGGCGGACATATCTTTACAAAGGAGAGGTTGAAGCGTGAAACCGCGCGATGAGAAACCTTTTCTTACAAAGAAAAGCTTTACTAAAAGAAATAAAATGAGAAAATGAGCAAAAAAAAATAGAAAAATTTATAAATGCGTATTTATAAAATTATAAAAACAAAAAAGAAGGGGGTAGAGAAAAGATGCAAACTAGAATAGTTTGGAAGGGCTTGGCGGTCTTAACCGCCTTAGCGATGGTCGCAAGCAGCGCAGCGGTGTTGTACAGCGGGAGCGGAGCAGAAGGGGTAGGAAAAAAGGGAGACAAAGGAGGCGGAGGAAGAGGCGTTATTTCGCTCGTGCCACCGCCCTTTGTCTGTGTCGCAGGCGCAGCGGACCTTATTCGAACTGATAAAATTATCTCGCAACTCGAGGAGGTTTCTGAACCGTTAGGACCAAAATCCGAAATCCACGTTCACAAAGAAGAATGTTTGTCAACGAATGAGCCCCAGATCGAGCACAACAAAATTTATAATTTTACTACAAAGTGGAGTGCAAGTGTTTGGGAAGTTGAGAACTTGGAGGATGTGACCTACACGATTACAACCTCAAAGAATTTCACATACAAATTGGGAAAGGCTACGAGGAGACTTTCTCAGTTCCGACTTTAGAAGTGGTTGTGGAAGACACCGCGGAGTGGCGGTTCGTGTCAGAGTCAGGTAAGGGTGTGGGAGCAGAAGGAATAAATCTTCCACTTCCCCCTTCCCAACCCTGCTACATATTTTAAACGCTCGTCGTCAAAAGCCGAATCGTTTATTTTGAAGTGGTTCTCGGCTGCGAATGCTCTCTCGTGCGGTCCAACGCAGACGTAGTCCACGCCGTAGTCGTCAAGAAGCGTGAAATCCCCGCTGTAAATCGCTATTTCGTCCCTCTTCCGTTCGTTAATCTTCGTCCAATTTATGCCGTGCGACCAGAGCCACCCCTCGTAGCCCATCACTCGTTGCCTGCCCGCGAGCGAGGGAATCGGGTGGTTGTGTGCTGACCCAGTTAAGAACACGCTCTCTGAAGGCGTGTTCTCCCGCACCCACTCTGCAACCCTAACCTCCTCCGCCGACCAAATCCTGGCATTCTGCTCCAGCATTTCCGCGTGCGTCGCAAAGCCAAAGAAAGTGCAAGCCAAACTGCAGCAGACAACGACCAAAAACGCAACAGAGACAGAGACAGGAACGGCGTAGAACTCCTTTCGCTTCCCTCTCGTCCCCGCACCCCCTCCTGCACTGCCTCCCGCACTCACACCAGCACCCCCTCCTGTACCCACACCCGCACCAACGCGGTTACCAACGCGGTCGGCAACCCAAAATATCGCGACCGACGCCAGCACGACGGTCAGAGCGTGCCAATGCAAAAACATCTTGTAGTTGTCGAAGCACCAGGGCTGGAATTTCACGAAGTTTGCGAGGACGAAGAGCAGCAGAAACGGGAGGTAGAAGACTCTCGCTCGTCGTGCGGACTTTAAAAAGCCTAAAGGCAGCAGAAAAAAAAGCGCACCCAGATTTAGCATCCAAAATTTCGCTAACACGAAGACGGCTTTGGCAGCCGAAAAGAGCGGTCCAAAGAATGAGAAAGACCAGTCAAACCCCAAGAGTGTGGCACGGTTCTCCGCGGTCCAGCCTGGAAAGAAGACGAAAAACCCCTCTGAGACCGCTGTTTTTATGCACAAGACCTGCGGCAAGGCGAGTAGAATCAGCGGTGCGAACAAAAAAATGAACGCTTTGAACTCGTTTTTCCCACGCCCCTCAAAAGCGAAGTAAAGAATGAAAAGCGTTAAAGAGACAAGAGCAGTAGCCATAAACGAGTGTGCGTGAATGTAAGGCAGCAAGCCAACGAGCGTCCCCGCCAAAAACAACTCCTTCCCTTTTTTCCTCTCTCCTCTTCCCTCTCTCTCTTCTCTTCCCTCTCTCTCTTCTCTTCCCTCTCTCTCCTCTCTCTCCCTCTCCTCCCCCTCCGCAAACATTGCGTGAAACAAAAGAATGTAGACCGCGAACGAGACGCCCAGACCAAGCATTGCCGTCCTTTGCGGCATTAGAACCGCGTACATCGGGTTCAGGAAGTGAATGCCCCACGAGGACTGCAGACCCGAGGGGAAGCCCGAAAAAATGAAAATGAAAACCGACAACGCCCCTACTCTCTTTGAGCCAGTCAGCCTGCGAGCAAGCGAATAAAAAAGCCCAAAAAAGCAGAACTGAAACAGAATGTTAGGAACGAGAAAGGCACCTCTCAAGCTCAATCCTGCTTTCATCAGCACCGCTGAGTAAAAATCCATCAGGAAAGGGTAGTGCATTTTGGTCCCCGAAAACTGCGGGTAACTCGGGGGAAAACTGAAATTCTCGCTGTAGGCGAACGCGGTGGCGAGCGAGGTGTGAAAAGGGTAGTCCGCCCAAACAGTGTGAATTGCGTAGAGATTTCCTGCCTCATCGGCACGGAAAACGCCGTGCAAATTCATCGCCACCAAGTAAAGCAGAACAACCGCAAAGAAAACGAGAACCGACCTCTCCCCCTTCACCCCCTTCCCCTTCACCCCCTTCCCTTTCAGCCCCTTCACCACATTCTCCTCCTTCAAACCGCCAACTCCGAAAAGCACGACCGACGCAGCAGCGCACAGAACGACGCACTGCAGGACAGTGGCAACGGACAACGCCCCGTTTAAGCAGGAAAGCAGGAAGACAAGCCAGATTGAAATCGCGTGTCCGACGACGAGCGAGAAGAACGCCCGTTCAGCAGCAAGAAAACGGATGCTTAAAAGTGAGGAGACGGCAAGCCCGAGAAGGAAGCAGACCGCGATGAAAAATATCCAGAGTAGCATAAATTTTTATTGCTTTCGTGAGTTAAAAATCCCTGAAAAGTTTGACCACATTTTTCACTTCCCCCACCACAACCCGAACCTGCTTCATCGTGTCCCGCTCCCGCACCGTCACTGTGTCGTCCTCCAGCGTCTCGTAGTCCACAGTTACGCAAAAAGGCGTGCCGATTTCGTCCTGCCGCCGGTACCGCCTGCCGATGCTGCCGGACTCGTCGTACTCCACGAACATTCCCGCCGCTCGCAACTCCTGAAAAACCGCCCTCGCCTTCTTCTTCAACTCCTCCCGCTTAAGCAGTGGCAAGACCGCGGCTCTCACCGGTGCGACCTCCTTCTTAAACCTCAACACCTTCCGCTTCTCTTTTCCCACCTGCTCCTCGTAGAACGAACTCTCGAGCAGGGCGTAAACAATTCGGTCAATTCCGTAAGAAGGCTCAATCACATTCGGCGTCCCCGCACCTCCACCACTCAGCGAGTGTGCCGAGAGGTCGTAGTCGCCCCGGTCCGCCACGCCAACGATTTCCATCCAGCCGTACCGCTCGCTAAAGAACTCCGCGTCCCAGCAGTCGGTCGCGTAGTGCGCCATTTCGTCCCCGCGGTGCTGTCTGAATTTCAGTCGCTCTCGCGGGATTCCAAGCCCCTCTACCAGGAACTCCTCCACCCTCGCAATGTGGTAGCCCAGGAACTCGTTTGCAACCACACCGCTCCTAACTGCTTCCTCTACGCTTACGCTCTTCTCCTCCCCTTTCTCCTCTCCTCCTCTTCCTCCTTCTCCCTCTTCCCCGCCCTTTCCCTCTCGCTTTCCCTCTCCCTTTTCCTCTCCCTTTCCTTCGCCCTCTGCACTTGGAACAAGCCTCAGCCGCTTCTCCTTCACTGCCGCAAACCGCGGGTGCTTCTCCTTCTCCGCGGGGTCGACAAAAACCTCCGCCTCCGCCATCGTGAACTCACGCAGCCGAATAAGGCTCTTTCTCGGCGAAATCTCGTTCCTGTACGCCTTCCCAATTTGAAACGCACCGAACGGTAGCTTACCGCGGTTGAACCGCAGCAGCCGCGGGAAATTTAGAAAAATCCCCTGTGCCGTCTCGGGTCGCAGGTAACCCTCGCTCTTCCTTCTCTCTTCTTTCTCGTCTCCCCCTGCCCCTCTCCCTCCTCCCCCCCTCGGCACTCCAATCCTCGTCTGAAACATCAAATTAAACTCGCCCGCGTCCTCAAGCTCGCCGCCGCACTCAGGACACCTCTGCCCCTCTCCCACTTCCTCTCTCTCGGCAACGCGGAAAAAATTCCTGCACTGCCTGCAGACCACCGCCTGGTCTGAAAAGCTCTCCAAATGCCCCGACGCCTCAAAGACCGCCCTCGGTGCGACGGTCGGCGTCTCCACCTCGTAAAACCCCTCACGCAAGTAGAACTCCCGCCACGCCGCTTCCACCCGCCGTTTCAGCAACGCACCCAACGGACCGTAGTCGTAAAACCCCGCTGCACCGCCGTAAACCTCAAACGCCTGCCACAAAAACCCACGCCTGCGAGCGAGTTCCGCTACTTCGTCTTGCATCTTACATCCCGCATCTTACATCCCGCATCTTACATCCCGCATCTTGCATTCCACATTTATTCACTCCCTTCCTTCTTCGCCTTCGCCTTCACCTTCTCCCACTGCCTGTTACCGTCTCTGAGCTCGGCACTGCCCAGCAACGCCAGCTCAATCGCCCTCGCAATGTGTTCCCGCTGTCTGTCCGCCAAATAAACGACCGACTCCTTGTAAGAATCCTCCAAATACTTCAGCCCCTTCACAAGATGCTCGTGCATCTCCTTAAACCGATCCGGCGCCTTAATGTACTCCGCCTGACTGAGCGTGCTCTTCGCAGCGTCCCCGCACTTCCGCATCTCCTTCTCATATTTTCCCTCGCCCACTTTCTCCCAGAAGAAGTCGTGCATCACCACAACGCCGTCAATTACCGCCATTATCTCCGCCAGCAAGTCCGAACAGTTCATCAAATAAAACTTCTCGTCCTCGCTCATCTCGTACCGCGTTCTTCGCTGCTTGAAAATCCCGTCTAAAGACAAAAAACCCATTTTTACTCCCCCCTCCAACTACGACGCCAACAAAACCCGCAGAAGATCCCTGTCGTGCAGAATGCCCGTCAATTTAGCCCTTCCGGAGACAACAGGAAGTTGGTCAAACTTGTTTCTGCTCATCTTCGCTGCACACTCGCTCGCCTCGCAGTTACGCGTCGCTGTAGCCACCTTCTTTACCATCACTTCCCGAACGAGCCGGTCTGGCAGTTTTATTTTTGACACCCCGTAGTACAATTTCATCGTGTCCCGCATTCCCTCCCAAGTCCACTTGTCCTCGTCCGCACCCAGCGAGAGGTCTGAATGCTCGGTCCCGTCTTCGATCACCGCAGCATTTATCAAGTCCCGGTCCGTTACCAGCCCAACCAGCTCGAGCTCGGAGTTCAAAACCGGAACCGCCTTTACCCTCGCGAGTTCCATTATCCGACCCGCAACAGGCAACGGCGTCTCCTCCCAGACCGCCACGCACTTGTCGTTGTCTCCGATGTAGTTGCTAACTGGTTCTTTGCAGTGCAGCTCTGCGATTTTCCTGACGAGGTCCGCGACTGTAACTATTCCAACGAGCCGCCTGTCTGCCACTCTGACCACGGGGAGCCGCCGAATTCTGTTTGAAAGAAGAATCCTCGCTGCCTCTGCGACCGTCGCCTCGGGACTGACCGTAACGGGATTTCGGGACATCAGCAACGCAATCTGCTCCTCGCTGGGATTTTTCAGCAAGTCCTGCCTCGTGACCACGCCCACTACTTTTCCCGGCTCTCCACCACTCTCCGCTTCTTTAACAACCGGAGCCCCAGAAATCTGCTTCTCTTTGAAGAGGTTCATTAGCCGCTCTCTCGTCCCTGGGACTGACACAAAAGCGACCTCCTTTACCATTATCTCACGAACTTTTATCTCTTCTCCTCCTCCTGCTCCTTCTCTTCCTGCTCCTCCATCTCTTCCTGCTCCTCCGCCTATTCTTCTTCCTTCGCCTGCTCTCTCTTCCCCTGGCATTCTTATTTTTTAGACAATCTTGTACTGCCCCTCATAGTGCAAAAACGAGATCTCCTTGCCCGGATCAACTTTTCCCCTCTCCTTCTCCCGCAACTCCCCTGGTATTTTTATCTCCACCGTAGAGTAGTCCTCCAAGTCCATAATTTGTGCTGTGTCGCCCTCGCCCTCGCCCTCGCCCTCGCCCGAGACCGAGAGCACCTGACCGCTCTTCCGCTCAATCACAGGCACATAAATCTTCGCGGTAACAGGATGAATTGCCGTCCTCTTCTGCCCGTCAAAGACGCCAATGCCCTCGATCCGAGCCTTTGCAGCCCCGTGCTTCCCCGGTTTTGAAGTTGTCATACTCGTTATCGTGCACGGCTCCTCGTCTAAAACCACGTACCGCCCTTCTTTCAGCGTCCTCACCTCTGCCAGCTCTTTCATATTTTATCCGCTCCCTCCTCCTTCGCCTTTGACTTCTCCTTTGGCTTCTCTTCTCGCTTCTCCGCTCTTCCCCTCTCTTCTCCTCTCTTCTCCTTTCCTTTCACTCACTTCCTGTACCTCATCTTCTTCCGTCGCTTCTTCAACTTGTGCTTCCGCATCTTCGCCAGTTTTCTCTTCTTTCCGCAGGGAATTTGAATCACCACCTTTCTATTTCTTCTTCTTATAAAAATCATTAACCTTTTCAAGATAAAGATAAAGAGAAGCAGGGGAGAAAAGGGAAGAATGGAGAAAGCACCTGGTTGGATTCAAAAATACAAGGAACGAATTGAAAGTGGGAAAATAACAGCAGCGGAAATTGCGGCAGCGGAGAACGAGGCGGAAAACCGAGAACGAGCAGTGCCGACAAAAATCTCGACGGTAGCGAGAGCGGTAAACTCGCTGGGCTGTCAGATTTCGGGTTCAGAAAGAGAGGCGGGGGCGGTTGTTTATTCGTGCAGCATTGGAAAAATATCGAAGGCGACAGAGGAGAGATTTGCGGCTACTAAAAAGAGCTGGGAGCGGGATTTGGGCAAACCGCTGGAGAATGACTATTTCGTGAACCTCCTCCTTGCGTTAGCAAAGCTCGCCGAGCGAGGGAAAACGCTTACACTTTAAAATGCGGGTCTTGGTGGCGGAGTACGCGGTCGGGGTCGGCGTTGGCGAGGGTTCGTTGTTGCGGGAAGGAAAAGCGATGCTCACGACTTTGAAGCGGAGTTTTGAGCGGCTCGGGGCTGAAGTTCTCTCACCGGTGGCTGAAGAGGTGGGTGCGGGGGCAGGAGGTACAGGGAGAGGAGCAGGGAGAGGAGCAGGGAGAGGAGCAGGGAGAGGAGCAGGAAGAGGAGGAGCAGGAGGAGGAGCAAGGGGAGGAGCAAGGGGAGGAGGTAGAGCAGAGGAAGATTTTGAGGCTGCGGTGGAAAGGCTCGCAAAGAGGAGCGACGCGGGAATTGTGATTGCTCCTGACGAGACGCTCTGCGAACTTACAAAGGTCGTAGAAGAGAACACTGTTAATTTGGGCTGTCCCTCGGAGTGCGTGAAAATCTGCGCCGATAAAATGCAGACGACAAAAATCTTGGAGCGCGAAGGAATTCCTGTGCCGAGACTTGTGTCAGAGTCAAGGGAAGAAGAGGAGAGAGTGAGAGAGGGAGAGAGGGAGAGAGGAAGAGAGGGAGAGAGGGAGAGAGGAAGAGAGGGAGAGGGAGTGCAAAGTTATGTAAAGAAGCCGAGGTACGGGTGTGCTTCTGAGAATGTTTTCGTGCTGAACTGGGAGGAGAGGGGCGAGGAGGGAGGAGAAGCGTCGTTGGGGGCGGGAACGGAAGATTTTATCGTAACAGAATTTGTAAAGGGTGAGGCGGTGAGCAGCAGCGTAATTGCTGGCGCTGTTGGCGGCGGGAGTTCGGTGCTGCCGCTCACGGTAAACAAGCAATTCGTGAGGCAGGAGCGAGGAAGAGAGGGAGAGGTAAAGAGGCTGCGGTACGAGGGCGGCGTGGTTCCGTATTTTGTAGGACGCAGTGCTGAGAAGCAGATAAAAAGCACGAGTGAAAAGGTCGCAACCACGCTGAACTGCAGAGGTTACGTGGGCATCGATTTCGTGTTAGGCGAGGAGGACGGGACGGCGTACGTCGTGGATGTGAACCCAAGACCAACGACTTCGGTGGTGGGCGTGGCGGAGGTGCTGCTGAATTACGAGTTTGCGGACTTGCTGTGGCGTGCGAGGTTTGGAACTCTACCCGCGGAGGAGGTGAAGACAGGGGGGGAATTTATTTTAGACTTTTCAAAAGAAAGTTTTGTCAAGGGGGAATAAAATGCTGGAAATAAAAAATCTGACGGTGCAGGTGGGTTGTAGGGAGATTCTAAGGGATTTAAGCCTGAATATTGAACGGGGGGAGGTGCACGTGTTGTTTGGACCGAACGGGTGTGGAAAGACGACACTACTGATGACGCTCCTCGGGTTTCCGAATTACAAGGTCACGAGAGGGAGCGTAAGGCTTAAAGGCGTTGAAATAACCACTTTGCCGACGAACGAGCGTGTGAGACTGGGGCTGGGAATGTCGTTTCAGCACCCGCCCGAGATAAGGGGCGTGAAGCTCGGCGAGATGGTAAATATTGCGTTGGGCAGGAAAGAGGGCGAAATAGACTCGGAAGTGGTCGGGCTTGCAAGACGGCTTAATATCTCGGTTGCTTTCTTGAATCGGGATGTGAATCTCGGATTTTCAGGCGGCGAGGTCAAAAGGTCAGAGATACTTCAACTGCTCGCACAGTCCCCGGATTTCATAATGTTCGACGAGCCTGACTCTGGCGTGGACATCGAGAACATCGAGCTGATTGGCGAGGTAATGAGAGAGCTGCTGGACAGGAACAAGATGCCGAGCAGACGAGAGAAGGCGGGGCTGATAATTACGCACAGCGGCTCAATAATGCGACACCTGAATGCAGACCGTGCGCACGTGATGCTTGACGGGCGGATCGCCTGCTCTGGAATGCCGGACGAGATAACGAGGAATGTTATGGCGAACGGCTTTGAGCGGTGCGTGGAACTGTGCAAGACAGGGAGAGAAAACAAGGAGGGGTTGGAATGAATAAGAAAGAGCGGGTTGAGCGTGCGGAGCGTGCAAAGGGGAAAAAAGCGGCGCTTGGCGAGGACATCGCGATTGAAAATTTCACCGCTGGGAAAGAGCACGAAGAGCACGAGCCACTCAACTCACTGGACGAGTTTCCAGAAAAATATCAGCAAGACCTGCTCAACGCAGGCATTGAACCCTCAGAGAAGGGCAGGTCGGGTTCTTTTTTGCAGCGGGACTGTTCTGTGGTGTTTTCAGCGGCTAAATTCCCAGGTCTGGAGATCAAGAGCACGACGGACGCCTTAAAGGATCACGATTGGCTAAATGAGTATTTCTGGCGGGCGGTTCCCGTGGACGCGGACAAATACACCGCGGAGCTCGAATTGGACGAAGACCAGGAGCAGACAAACGGGTATTTCATTAGGTCTGAAGCGGGCAGAAAGGTAACGATGCCTGTGCAGTCCTGCCTCTTCATCACGACTGAGAAAATCGGGCAGAAGGTGCACAACATCGTAATCGCAGAGGAGGGCTCGGAACTGCACATCATCACAGGCTGCTCCGTCGCTCACGCGGTAAATTCTGCTCTTCACCTCGGCGTCTCGGAATTTTTCGTGAAGAGAGGTGCGAAAATCACTTTTACGATGATTCACAACTGGAGCAGGGGCGTGGAGGTCAGACCGCGGAGTGCAGTGGTGATTGAGGACGACGGGACGTTTATCAGCAACTACATCTTGATGACGCCCGTAAAATCGCTCCAAATGTATCCAACCGCTTACTGCGTGGGCAGAAACGCACGAGCGACATTTCAGACCGTTATTTACGCACACGGGGATGCGAGGATTGACTCGGGGTCGCGGGCGGTGCTTCAGGGCGCGGGTAGTAGGGCAGAGATAATTTCACGGGTGATTGCGACCGAGAATGCGAAGGTCGTCGCACGAAGTGATGTCGTTGGCGAAGGCGAGAATGCGAAGGGGCACATCGAATGTCAGGGCTTGATGCTCTCGGACACTGCGGAGGTAGAATCAATTCCGGAGCTCAAAGCGACGCGGAGAGACCTCGTCCTCTCACACGAGGCTGCGGTTGGCAAGATTGCCGAAGAGGAGATTCAATACTTGATGGCACGGGGCTTGAGCGAGGAGGAGGCGACTTCGGTGATCATTCGTGGGTTCTTGAATGTGGACATCACGGGACTTCCGGAGGCACTCGCGCGGGAGACGAAAAAGATGTTTGAGATGAGTTTGGAGAAGGTGGTGTAAAACATTTCTTTAAAAAACCAAAGAAACTTTTTAAAAAATGCTAAACCTTTTTGGCAATGCTAAAACTTTTCGGCATCTCAGGAAGTCCGCGAACTGCAGCGACCGAGTGGGTAGTTAAGGAGGCGTTGAGGTACGCAGGGGAGAAGAGGGGTGTGGAGACGCGGTACTTCTCGGTTCGCGGTAAAAAACTCAACTTCTGCCTGCACTGCGACCACTGCGTCAAAAAAGGGGGCTGCGTTCACGACGACGCGATGAACGAGGTTTATTCTGGGTTCGAGTGGGCGGACGCGGTCTTGATTGGAACGCCGGTTTACCAGGGGACTCTCAGCGGTCAGACAAAGGTGCTTCTCGACCGGATGCGGGCGTTCGTGGCGAGGAAACCGCACAGACTGCGGGGAAAAGTAGGAGCAGCAGTTGCGGACGGCGGAGACCGAACAGGCGGTCAGGAGCTCGCAATCCGAGCAGTCGTGGATTTTTATCTGATAAATGAAATGCTTCCTGTGGGAGGGGGGTCTTTCGGTGCGAACCTCGGTGCGTCCTTCTGGTCAAGGGACAAGGGTGCAGCAGGAGTTAAAGCCGACGAAGAAGGCTTGAAAAGCCTTTACAAGACGCTGGACAGAGTTGTGGAGGTTTGCAGACTTGTGGGGGTTTGTTTTGTGAGTGGAAAAAGGGGAGTAGAGGAAGGGGAAAAGGAAATATGAGCAAGAAAGAGAAGGTAAAAGTAGCGTGGGGAGTTACAGGCTCCGGAGACCGCTTAACCGAGTGCGTGAATTTTATGAAGGAACTCGCAAAGAGGCACAACCTTGAAGTTCACGCCTACCTCTCCAAAGAGGGCGAGACCGTCTTAAAATACTACAATCTCTTGAACGAGGTCAGAGAGAGCTTTTCTAAAATGAGTTCCGAAAAGGGACCGAACGCACCCTTCCTCTCTGGGAAACTCCAGTTAGGCAAGTACGACTTCGTCTTGATCGCACCCGCTACGGCGAACACCGTCGCGAAAATAGCACACGGAATCGCCGACACCCTGCTCACTAACTCGGCTGCACAAGCGATGAAAGTGGCCGTGCCTGTGTATATTTTCCCCGTCGACCAAAAGGAGGGAGAAATAACAACAAAGCTTCCTAACGGGCGGGATTTGAAGTTAAGGATTCGGAAAGAGGACGAGGAGAATGTAGAGAAGTTACGGAGAATGCGTGGCATCACGGTTCTGAGTCGGGTGGAGGAACTTGAGGCGGTGGTGAGAGGGTTTTAAATAAAAAGAAAGTTTTATCAAAGAATGAAAAAGAGAAAGGGAAAGGGAATAAGAAAGAGGGGGGAGATTGTGGGAATAGAAAAAGAGACGTTGGATTTTATTCTTGAAGTGAGCAAATCAAACCACCCGCGGGAGTTCATCGGAATGCTGCGTGCCGACGGGGACGCAGGGCTTGTAACCGATGTTCTTTTCCTTCCCGGCACGCTCTCGTCAGACGAGAGTGCGATTATTCGGCTGGATATGATGCCGACTGGACTTGACTACGTGGGGTCGGTGCACAGCCACCCAAGCCAGCACTCGCACCTGCACCCCGTCGACCCCGCCGCGATGCGACCGTCGGAGCAGGACTTGATTATGTTCTCCAAGACAGGAAATTGCCACATCATAACTTTTTACCCTTACGCAGCGGAGAGCTGGAAATGCTACAATTCACGAGGCGAGGAGAGGGCGTTGGAGGTGGTGGAAGAAAAATGGTGAAGGTAAAATGGTAAGGGTCTTGGCGACAGGGACATTTGAGATTCTTCACCCGGGGCATCTGCTTTATTTAGAGGAGGCGAAGCGGCTGGGGGACGAGCTTTTCGTCGTCGTTGCGAGGGACACGACGGTGAAGAAGCGGAAGAGAACGCCAGTTATTCCGGAGGAGCAGCGGTTGAAAATGGTCGCGGCGTTGCGGGTCGTGGACGACGCGAGGTTGGGCAGCGAGCGAGATATGTTTGAACCTTTATATAAGATAAAACCGAATGTAATTGCACTGGGTTACGACCAAAAATTCGACGAGGCTGCGTTGGCGGAGGAAGTCAGGAGGCGGGGCTTTAACTCGGAGGTCGTTCGCGTAAAAAAGCACAACACAAATGCTTTTTGCAAGGCAGAAGAGATAATAAAACACATATTTAAGTTAAGGGGGAAATAAGAAAAAATGGAAGAAGAGTTAGAAGAGATGGGACTGACGCGAATTGGGGTCTCACTGCCCTCAAATCTGTTGAACAAGTTTGACGAGATAATAAGGGGGCGGGGGTATTCGTCGAGGTCTGAGGGAATAAGAGACGCAATCAGAGCCTACATAATTGAATACGAGTGGATGGAGCGCGAGGAGGGCGAGGAGATTGGGACGATTACTTACCTCTACGACCACAGCCAGCGGGGTCTTGGCGACGAACTGACAAATGCACAGCACCATTTTATTGGGATGATAAAAACCTCAACGCACATTCATTTGGACGAGGAGAACTGCTTTGAGGTGGTAGTGATGAAAGGAGATGCAAAGAAAATAAAAGAGCTGGCGGAGAATATAATGAGTTTGAAAGGTGTGAAACATGTGAAATTGACGACAACGCACGGGGGGATTTGAATGAAAATGAAAGGGGTACAAGAATGAAAGTGGTAGAGAGATGAAAGAGGTAGAGAGATGAAAATGGAAGAATGAAGGATGAGAAAGGGTAGTAAAAAGGGTAGTAGAATAAATATTATGGCACTGCTCGCGGGGGTCGTGGCGGTCTTGATCGCGGGAAGCGGGGTTGTGGGGGTAGCTTCTGCCCACTTCACGATGCTCATTCCAGGCGGTAGCACAGATGTCAGTCCCAAGGACTACTTTGCAAATTTAGGCGAGGAGAAGACCGTGCTGATCACTTGGGGCTGCCCGTTCAAGGAACTTTTTGACTGCATAGATATTCCCGCGGTCGCCGTGAGGGATCCTGGAGGGAACATTACGCAATTAACCCCTGTTGAGACTTCTGTTGAGGGAGTGAAGGCGTACAAGGTCTCTTTCACGGTTGAGAAGCGGGGTGATTACATCGTTTATTCAACAATGAATGTGTCTGGGATTAAGGGCGATTTTGTGGATCACGCAAAGGCGGTAATTCACTGCGGTCAGGCAGCGTGGACGGGGTGGGAAGCGGAACTTGGCGAGAGCGTCGAAATAGTCCCTTACATCCGCCCCTACGGGTTAGAAGAGGGGGCGGTGTTCAAAGCGAGGGCGATTCAGGACGGCGAGCCGCTCACAGGTGCGACGGTTTATGTCGTGAAGTATCGTCTGAGCGACGACCCGCCTGCGAAGGTGCTTGAGAGAGCAGGAGAGGTCTTCCCCCAGGACTCGTGGATGATGGTAAAAGGGTTCACGAAGACCGATTCGGACGGCGATTTTGTTTACACGCTCGATGAGCCTGGGATTTGGACAATGGTCGTCTTTGGTAAGGGCGTGATGGAGCGTGGTGCCTTTATCCTACCTGTCTTCGAATCTTTTCCGCCATCGTCAACCGAGGAGTTTGAGGTTTTTTCTGCCAGACCCGAAACAGAAACGAGACCTGTCCCTAAATCCCCAGCAGTCGGTTTATTCGCAACAGTAGGGCTAATTGGGTTTATTGCGGTTCTTTTGAGCCAGAAGGGGTGGAAAGGGAAGGGACGGAAAGGAGTAGGAGGGAAGAAAAAGGGACGGAAAGAAGTAGGAGGGAAGAAATGAGGAGAGGGTTGGAACTGGCGATTTTGATTCTTGCAGCACTCGCACTTGGTCCGGCTCTTGCATCAGGGCACGCACTCGTGATCGATTACGGGGTTGAGTCGGTCTACATTGAGGCGTACTACGGCGGAGTGAGGCAAACACCTGTGCAGTACGCCGATGTAGAGGTCTTTTATCCTGACGGGAGGCTGTACGTGGAGGGCAAGACCGACGAAAACGGCAAGTTCCGCTTTGACCCTAAATTTGGGAAGGAGTGGCTGGTCGTCGTTGAGTCAGTAGGGCACAGGAATGAAAAGATGCTAAATCTAACCGCAGCAGGAGTAGGAGCAGGAGAAGCGGGAAGAGGCGAGATCCCTCTTTATCTCAAAATCTTTGCGGGGCTGGGTTATATTCTTGGGATTCAGGGTTTTTTTTTATGGTACAAGGGTTTTAAGCAGGCTCGCCAATCGAAGAAAAAGAACTAAAAGGCGGGCGGCTACTTTACACAAAAGAGATGGAAACGATGCAAACAACAGATATTGGAATAATGGATCAGGTAAAAAAGGGGACGACTACGGTTGGTTTAATCTGTGGTAGCGACGGCAACGGAGGAGAAGGCGGTGTAGGCGGCGTGGTGCTGGCGAGTGAGAAGCGTGCGACGATGGGCTCTTTTATCGCGTCAAAAGCAGCGAAGAAGATTTACCAGCTCGACGACCGAATAGGAATGACGACTGCGGGAATAGTGGGCGACGCACAGACTTTGGTTCGGATAATGACCGTGGAAGCGAGGCTGTACAAGATAAGAAGGCAGGAGCCGATGACTGTGCGGGGGATGACGACGCTGCTCTCTAATGTGCTGAGCGGGCAGAGATATTTTCCGTTCATTGTGCAACTCCTCGTCGGCGGAATTGACCGGAAAGGGGCACACATATTCTCGATTGACCCCTTTGGAGGCAACACTGAGGAGAAGGAGATTGCCGCGACCGGCTCGGGCTCGCCGATTGCCTACGGCGTGCTTGAGGACAGGTATTCAAAGGAAATGTCAGTGGAGGACGCGACAGGGCTTGCGATACAGGCGTTGCATTTCGCGATGCGGCGGGACAGTGCCTCGGGGGAGGAGATTGGAGTGGTAAGGATAACGAAGGAGAAATATGAAGAGGTAAGTAAAGAGAAGGTGAAAGAGCTGAGGGCTTCGTTTAATTGATTTTTTGGTTTGCGGTTTGTTGAGAATTTAGAGAAGAAGGTTTTGTAGGCGAGGCGAAGGAAGGAGGGTTAGGGGTTAGGTAGGAAATGTCAGCAGAACAGAGGCTTTTAGAGTTAAAGCGGCGAATAGAGGAGTTGTTACCAGCAGGGGTGGGCTTTAGCGAGGTGGAGTTTGAGGGTCCTGAACTCGTTATTTACAGCGAGGACGCGCAGAAATTCGCGGACGACGGTGCGATTGTCAGGACACTGGCGAAGGAGTTGAAGAAGCGGATTTCGGTCAGACCGAGTGCAGAGATGCTGATGAAGCCGGAGAATGCGTCAAAGGCGATTTACGAAATCGTGCCCGAGGACGGAGGGATAAAAGACATTTATTTCGACCTCGACAAGGCGGAGGTAATAATTGAGGCGGAGCGGCCGGGGCTGGTAATCGGGACGCACGGAGCGACGCTAAAAGAAGTAGCGAAAGTGATTGGCTGGCGACCCAGCGTCATCCGAGCACCGCCAATTCAGTCCGCGATAATAAAAAGCATTCGGCGGTATTTACGCGAGGAGAGCGAGTTCAGAAAGGGTTTCTTGAAGCGGACAGGTCGGCGAATTTACAGGGACAGCGACAGAACCAGCGACAGAACCAGCGAGAAGACGAGAAGGGACGACTGGGTGCGTGTAACAATGCTGGGGGGGTGCAAGGAAGTGGGTAGGAACGCGTTCCAACTTTCTACGCCCGAGACGCGGGTTTTAATAGACTGCGGCGTGAGTGTTGGGTCAGAGGGGACGCCTTACTTGTACGTTCCCGAGGTGACGCCGATTCGAGACATCGACGCGGTCGTGATCACGCACGCACACTTAGACCACACAGGTTTAATACCGCTCTTGTTTCAGTACGAGTACGACGGTCCGATTTACACAACGCCGCCGACGAGGGATTTAATGACGCTTCTGCTGCTCGACTACCTTGAGGTCTCGGTGCGGGAGGGGAAGCGGATTCCTTACAAGTCCGCCCGAATAAGAGACGCGGTGAGGCACACGATTCTGCTGAACTACGGCGAGGTGACGGACATTTCGCCGGACTTGAAACTCACTTTTTACAACGCAGGGCACATTCTCGGCTCTGCGATCGCGTACTTCAACATCGGGAACGGGCGTTACAACCTCGCGTTCAGCGGAGACATAAAATATGAACGCACACTTCTCTTCGACCCCGCGTTCAACGGCTTCCCAAAACTCGACGGGCTGGTGCTGGAATCGACCTACGGCGGTGCGAACGACTTTCAGCCGTCGCGGCGCGAGGCGGAGAAGAACTTGAAGGACGACATTGAGCGGACGATAAAAAGGGGTGGTAAAGTTGTAATTCCTGCTTTCGCGGTCGGCAGGTCGCAGGAGGTGATGTTGGCGTTGGAGCGGCTGCGGTTGGAGGTGCCAGTTTATTTGGACGGGATGATTTGGGAGGCGACTGCTGTCCACACCGCGCACCCTGAGTACCTCAACAAAAAACTGAAGACTTCAATATTCAAGGGCGAGAACCCGTTCTTGTCCGATGTTTTTGTGCAGGTGGACGACGCAGAGAAGCGGAGGGCGATAATCGAGGGGCGAGAGGAGGGGAAAGAGCCGTGCGTCATTCTCGCCACCTCAGGAATGTTGAACGGCGGTCCGGTCTTGGAATACCTGAAAGGGCTGGCAAGCGACGAGAAGAACATGCTCATTTTCGTGGGCTACCAGGCGGAAGGCACACTCGGACGGCGGATTCAGAAGGGCTGGAAGGAGGTGCCGCTTTCAGATGCGGGCAAAATAAGGAATATTAAAATGAAAATGGAGACGAAGACGATCGACGGCTTCTCGGGACATTCGGACCGCAACCAACTGCTCGAATTCGTGAAGGGCATTCGACCGCTGCCGTCGAAGGTGATTTGCGTTCACGGCGAGAGTAGCAAATGCGTGGCGTTGGCGAGCGGAATTCACAGGAAGTTCAGCATCGAGACGGCGGCGCCGATGAATTTGGAGACCTTGAGGCTGGTCTGAAGAGGCTGGTCTGAAGAGGCTGGTCTGAAGAGGCTGGTCTGAAGAGGCTGGTCTGAACTTTGATGTTTAAAGAGAAGGGAGAATAAAAAAGGAAAGGAGAAGAAAATGACGAGCATAAGAGAGAGAATGGAAAGTATGGGAATCGGCAAGCGGATAAGAATGGAGCGGATTGTGGAGCGGAAGAGCGGGAGGAGTGTGATTGTTCCGATGGATCACGGCGTGACTTTGGGACCGATTGAGGGGCTGACCGATATGAAGCGGGCGGTGAACGCAGTGGCAGAAGGAGGAGCAAACGCGGTCCTCGTGCACAAAGGCATCGTAATCGCGGGGCATCGCGGCTACGGCAAGGACATCGGACTCATAATTCACCTCTCCGCCAGCACTTCGCTTGGTCCCGACCCGCTGAACAAGGTTATGGTCGCGACGGTGGAGGAGGCAGTGAGGTTAGGAGCAGACGCGGTCTCAATGCATTTGAACGTGGGTGCCGAGAGCGAGGCGGAGATGCTCGAGGAGCTGGGCGAGACCACAATGGTCTGCGAGGAGTGGGGAATGCCGCTCTTGGCGATGATGTACCCGCGGGGGAAGAAGGTGAATGAGACGGCGAAAGGCGAGCACGGGGTGGAAATGGTAAAGCACGTGGCTCGTGTGGGCGCGGAACTTGGGGCAGATGTTATAAAAACGAACTACACCGGCGACCCCGATTCGTTCAAGGAGGTCGTAGAGAGTTGTCCGGTGCCGGTAATAATTGCGGGCGGTCCGAAGGCGAGCACTGACGCGGAAGTGCTGGAAATGGTGGAGGACGCGGTCTCAGTCGGCGCCGCGGGTGTCTCAATCGGCAGGAATGTCTTTCAGCACTCAAGCCCGACGAAGATGACAATTGCGATAAGCAAAGTAGTGCACGAGGGCGTTTCCGCGGAAGAGGCGTTGGAGACGCTGAAGTGAGTAAAAGTGAGTAGAAGTGAGTAAAGGCGAGTAGAAGTGAGTAAAGGCGAGTAGAAAAATGAAAAAAGAAAAGGAGGTGTGGGTAAAAGCGGACAGAGAAGTGGGAGCGTGGGAGGCGCGGAAAGCAAGAATTACAACCGGCTTGGAGTCAGGGGCAGACGCGGTGCTTGTAGAGAGAGAGGACGTAGCGAAGGTGAGGGAGCTGGGTCGGATAAAAATCGCTGCGTTTGCGGCTGAGACGAAGTTAGAAGGAGAAGAAGACGCAAAAGAAGAGGCGGAGGTTGTTGTCTTTGGGAGAGGGAGCGAAGGGGACGGAACGAAGCCGATTCCCACGGGACTGGACGAATCCAGAGTCTTGGGTGCGTTGAAAAGAAGTTTTGGCAGGCGAGGGAAGACTAAAACGGCGGGGTACGTGGAAATACGAGGGAAGGAGTACGAGCGGTTTGCGGTTGGTCTCGCGGACTACTGCGATTATGTGGTTGTGGTCGGGAAGGACTGGAAAATAATCCCGCTGGAAAATATAATCGCGGAACTGCAGCACAAGGAGGTGCAGGTGGTCGCAGGTGTGCAGACTGCGGAAGAGGCGAGGACTGCGTTTGAAACGCTTGAGTACGGTGCCGACGGCGTTCTTCTTGACACCGACGACCCGTCTGAAATAAAACGAGCGGTGGAAGTGCGGGAAGCGAGCAAACAAGGAAAAATCGCTCTTTCTACCGCGAAGGTAACAAAAGTGGCGGAACTTGAAATGGGCGACCGTGTCTGCGTAGACACCTGCTCCTTGATGACGCAAGGGGAGGGAATGCTGGTGGGTTCGCAGTCGTTTGCGTTCTTCCTCGTGCACTCGGAGTCGGAGGAGAGCCCTTATGTGGCGGCGAGACCGTTCCGCGTGAACGCGGGCTGCGTTTACGCTTACATTCTGGTCGGCGGGGTCGGCGGCGGTGGGAGGACGAGATATTTGTCGGAGTTGAAGTCTGGGGACGAGGTCTTGGTTGTGAATTCAGAGGGCGGAGCGAGAAAGGCGGTGGTCGGTAGGGCGAAGATCGAGAAGCGACCGCTAATGCTCGTTGAGGCAGAGGTGGCGACGGGAGGAGACGGGGAGAAAGCGAAGAGGAAGAGGAAGTGCAGCATAATTCTTCAGAACGCGGAGACGATAAAACTGGTAGGAACGACAAAAGCAGAAAAGAAGCCGATTTCTGTGGTTGATTTGAAGCCTGGCGACGAGGTCCTGGTTCACGTTCCTGAAGCAGTGGCTCGGCATTTCGGGATCGCTGTTGAGGAGGCGGTGATCGAGAAGTAGAAGAAAAAAGTCAAAATTTTGAATAAAATGATTCCAATCGCGAAACCGGTATTTGGCGAGGAAGAGTTAAACGCAGTAAAAGAGGTTTTAGCCTCGGGATTTGTCGTGCAAGGCAGGAGAGTAGAGGAATTTGAGACAGCGTTCTCAGACTACCTCAATCTCGGTCACGCAGTCGCGGTCGCCAACGGGACAGTCGCCCTTGACCTCGCACTCAAGGCTGCGGGAATTAAACGCGGAGACGAGGTCGTCGTCCCTTCGTTCAGCTTCGTCTCCACCGCGAACGCGGTCCTGTTTCAAGGAGCAAAGCCGGTCTTCGCGGATTTGGAGGAGGAGAAGAGCGAGAGCGAGAGAACCTTTAACCTTTCTCCAAACGATGTTTTAGAGAAACTGACCGAGCGGACAAAAGCGGTCGTCGGCGTGCACCTCTTCGGGCATCCGTTTGATGTGCGGGCGATTCAGGAAATCTGCGAGGACCACGACCTAATTTTAATTGAGGACTGCGCGCAGGCTCACGGTGCAGAGTACGAGGGCAAGAGAGTGGGCGGGTTCGGGACCGCGGGTTGCTTCTCCTTCTACGCCACAAAAAATATGACCACTGGGGAAGGAGGAATGGTAACAACCGAGAGCGACGAAGTAGCGAGGCTCTGCAAGCTGCTCAGAAATCACGGCGAAGGCGGCGGCGTTTCTTTGCTCGTTTCTTTGCTTGTTTGATTTCAAATTAAAATTCGCTTCATATTTTTTTAATTCTCTCAAATCAAAACGCATCTGCCCGCTTGCTGCAATCTCTGCTTTAATAATTTTTCTATTCGCAAGGCGATGAAGCGACTCTGTCATTCTGTAACCTCAAAAACAGGGCACGAGTGAGCCCCGCCCGAGAATTTGTCGCCTTTGTAGGTGTACGCTCCACTCATCCGCACTCGCTTGCCCAGCAGTTCCTGCGCCGCTTGCGTAGCACGCTCGGCGTCGTAGTCAAGCCGTCCTACAACGCAAGGCCCCTCCTCAGTCTTCACCAGGCAAGGAATGTAGGGGACCTCCCCCTCAAAACCCTCGGACGGCACGCGAATTACCGTAAAAGTCGTCAACTCCCCAGCACCGCTCAACTTCGTCCTCTCAAGGCTCCGCCCCCCGCACCACTGACAAACAGGCATTGGGTGGCAGGTTACTCCGCCGCAGGACGCACACCGCAGCCCCAACAACTTCCCGCTCCTCAATCCTTCTTCGTACTCGGAAAGAGTTAGCATTTTCTCTTGCTCTTTTTCTACCATTTTTTATTTCCTCCTTTTCGACCGCCCAAGAATAAGGTGGCAGAGCGTCCCGAAGTCGCCCCCAAGGGTGTCGGTCATTCCGTACTCAGGAACAGGGTCGATTTGAATTCCTTTCGGTGCTTCGCCACGCATCTGCTTAACGACCCAGTAGACCTGCGACGCCCCTGTCGCTCCGATTGGGTGTCCTCTGCCGAGCAGCCCGCCAGACGCGTTTACAGGTATTTTCCCGTCCCTCTCGGTCTGCCCGTCTGCGGTCGCGTCTGCCGCCTCACCCCACCCGAAGAAGCCCATTCCTTCAAGCGCGATTAATTCCGCAATCGTAAAACAGTCGTGAAGTTCGAGCACGTCAATCTCCGAAGGCTCGAGCCCCGCACGCTTAAACGCCATTCTCGCAGAACTCACCCTCGAAGCAGGCTTTGTCAAGTCCCCGCCAGCCATTTTTGAGAGCGCACCGCCCGACCCCTGCCCCGTGCCAAGCACAAAAACAGGCTCGTCCGTGTACTTCCGCGCCTCCTCCGCGGAGCAGAGCACGAGAGCAGCAGCACCGTCTGAGAAAGGGCAGCAGTCCAACAGCGTCAGCGGGTCCGCCACAAACCTCGAATTTACCACTTCCTCCACCTTCAGGTCCCCCATTTTCCCGTAGAACTGCGCCAGCGGGTTTAACGCCCCTTGCCTGTGGTTCTTAACCGAGACGAGTGCCATTTTCTCACGCAGCTCTTCCAGCGGCACGCCGTAATTCTTAGAGTACTGCAACGCCGCCATTCCGAAGACTCCTGGGAAAGTGAGCCCCGCTGGTCCCTCGGTCGGTGCGTGGCACGCCATCGAGAAAGTCCGCGTCGCAAAGAGCGTCCCCATCGTCAACGCCCTCTCTACGCCCCCCGCCAGCACAACATCAAACTCCCCAGCAGCGACCCACATCGCCGCCTCGCGCACTGCAATCGACGCCGACGCGCACGCTCCCTCGTACCTCGTCGCAGGCACAGGACTCAGCCCGAGCTCGCCAGCAGAGAAGGCTGCGGGCATTACCTGCCCCTCCTCGAAACCAGGCAGCGCCGAACCCTGAAACAACGCCTCCACATCCTTCAATTCCACGCCCGCGTCGTCTACCGCCTGCAACGCCGCCTCTGAGAAGAGCTCAAGCCCCTTCTTCGTCTTCGCTCGCCCGAACTTCGTGTGCCCAACTCCAATTATCGCTACATCCCTCATTTGCTCCTCCTTCTCTTTGCTCCTCCTTCTCTTTGCTTCTCCTTCTCCTTTCTCCCCCTTCTTAACTAAACCTAATAAAAATATAATAAACCAAAAAATATGAACCCAAAAACAACAATCGAACGGGCGAAGGAGCATTTCGGAAAAATCATTGAGGAGCAACTGAACCGCGTTGAAGCACTGAAAAACTCCGAGACTCGCGAAAATTGGACAGACTACAAATCGCTAAAACCCATCGTAATCGGCGTAATCGGGGGAGACGGAATCGGTCCTTACATTTCGAGGGAAACGAGGCGGGTTTTGGAGTTCCTGCTGCGCGACGCGGTGGAGAGCGGTAAGATTCGGTTTAAAGAGATTTCGGGGCTGACAATCGAACGCCGTGTAGAGGTCGGGCAGACGCTACCTGACGCGGTGCTTGCGGAGGTAAAGAAATGCCACGTGCTTCTAAAAGGTCCAACGACAACTCCAACCGCCAAGGACGGCTCCTGGCCGAACCTCGAGAGTGCGAACGTGGCGTTGAGGCGAGAGCTTGACCTTTTTGCGAACGTCCGCCCTGTAAAAGTGCCGGAGCAGGGAATTGACTGGGTCTTCTTCCGCGAGAACACCGAAGGAGCCTACATTCTCGGAAGCAGGGGTGTAAATGTCTCCGACGACCTCGCCGTTGACTTTAAGGTCGCCACAACGCAGGGTTCGGAGCGAATAATTCGGCTCGCCTTCGACTACGCCCACCGAAACGAAATCAACCGCCTGACCGTCGTAACGAAAGCAAACATCTTGAAAGCGACCGACGGCAAGTTCCTCGGCGTCGCAGATTATGTCGCCGCACGCTACCCCGCGGTCAAGTGGGACAGTTGGTTCGTGGACATTTTTGCTGCCAAACTCCTTGACCCAAAGCGACGCAGGGAGTTCCGAGTCGTCGTTCTTCCTAACCTCTACGGCGACATCGTTACAGACGAAGCCGCGGAGTTGCAGGGTGGCGTCGGCACCGCAGGCAGCGCCAACATCGGCAAACGCTACGCAATGTTCGAGGCAATTCACGGCTCTGCACCGAGAATGGTTGAAGAAGGAAGGGCAGAGTTTGCCAACCCGTCAAGCCTTCTGCGTGCCTCTGTGCTGCTCCTCCGCCACATCGGGTTCGTTGCAGAAGCGGAGAAGTTGGAGACCGTTCTTGATTTTTGTTCGCGTGAAAAGAGTAAGAGAAAGCTCGTTCCAAGCGGTCGTTCTGACGGTGCGACCTGCACGGAGTTCGCGGATTTTGTGATGAAAACTATTCCGAAGATTTAGTATTCTCTTTCTCCTTCTTCTCCTTCCACTGCAGGAAATTGCAGTACGGGCAGCCGAAGTCCCACGCCCGCCGCTTCCCTTTCCCCACAATCTTCAACTTGAACAGGTAAGGGTGCTCCTCGCATTTGTCCTCGGTCACGACCACCTTTCCAGTCGTTGAGTTCGGCAGTGGCAGGGAGAAACTGCAGTCAGGGTAGTTGCTACAGCCCAGAAACCTCTTGCCTCGTTTGGATCGCCGTAGCAAGAGTGCAGACCCGCATTTCGGGCACTCGCCGACGACCTTGTCGATTTTTACGGCTTCTCTAAGCGACTTCGCAATTTCCTCGCGGTTCGCAGTCAGCTCCTTGAACGCAGCTTTCAGAATCCGCCTCGAATCAGCCACCACCTCCTCCTTCGCACGCTTGCCCACGCTTATTTCGTCCATCTCCTGCTCCAGCGTCTTCGTCATTTCCGGCTTCGTTACCAACGTCGCGTGCTTCTCCAACGCGTCGACGAGAGCGAAGGCTTTTCCTGTCGGCTTTGCGGGGTTGCCCTGCACGTACTCGCGGTCGTACAACTTTCCAATTATCTCGTGCCTCGTGCTCTTCGTGCCGAGCCCCAGCTCCTCCATCTTTTTCACCAACCCTGCCTGCGAAATCCTGTTCGGCGGTTTCGTCTCCTTCTCCACGACCTCAACGCCAACGACCTCCACTCGCTCGCCCTTCTTTAAGTCCGGTAATTTTAGCACCTCCTTCTCCCGCTTCAAATACGGGTAAACCGCCAAAAACCCCCGTTCCTTCAGTTCCTTCCCCTTCGCCTTCAAAATCTCGCCGCCCGCCTCTACCTTGACCTCCGTGTCCTTCCACTTTGCGGGGTCCGAGAGCGTAGCCAAGAACCGCCTCACCACGAGTTCGTAGACCTTCCACTCGTCACTGCCTTCCTCAATTTTCTTCTCGCCCGCTTCTGCGGTGGCGACAGGGTGAATCGGCGGGTGGTCGGTGGTCTTCTTCTTGCCCGCGGTCGGCTTTAGAGTCCTCTTCTTCGCGATTTTGGCAGCGTGCTCCCCGACCCCAACCCCTAACACCCTGCTGCCCAGAAACATCTTCACCAACGCCCTCAAGTCCAGCGTCTTGGGGTAGGTGGTGTTGTCGGTGCGGTGGTAAGAAATGAGTCCTGCGAGGTAGAGGCTCTCTGCGACGGTCATCGTGCGTTTCGGCGAGAACCCGAAGGACGCCGCGGCTCTTATGAACGCAGTGGTGTCGAAAGGCGTCGGCGGCTTCTCAGTCCGCAACTTCGTCTTTACTGCACACACAACCGCACCACCACTGCCCGCACCACCACTGCCTGCACCACCACCTGCTCCTTCTCCAGCCACTCCAGCCACTCCAGCCACTCCAGCAGCCTCAATTCTCGCCTTCGCCGCCTCTGCCTCCGCCTTCTTCCAGAACTTACCCTTCTCGTGTGCAGCCTCAAAAATCTCGCCCTTCGCGGTCTTTAATTTTGCAGTCACCTCCCAGTACTTGCGAGGCACGAACTTCTCAATCTCTCGCTCCCTCGCGACCAGCAACGCAAGCGTCGGGGACTGCACACGACCGACCGAGAAGAGAGAGGAGAAACTCGCAGACAACGAGACGAACCTTGTCAGCGACGCACCCCAGACCAAGTCGGTAATTTGTCTCGCTTCGGCTGCTGCTGCGAGGTTGTAGTCCACTTCGCTCCTCGCTGCGAAGCTCTCTTTTATCTCCTTCTCTGTGATCGCGCTGTAACGCATTCGGTCGATTTTCACGCTCGCCCTCGGCGACAGCAGCGCGGGGTTGGATTTTTTAATAATATTTAGTGCTTCGACGCCGATTAACTCGCCCTCGCGGTCGTAGTCGGTTGCAAGCGTGAGGGCGTCGGCGTCCTTCGCAATCTGCCGCAACGCCTTGACCACCTCCTTTTTTAGCGGAACCACGACTAACTCGGAATCAATTAATTTGTAAGCGTTTGTCAGGCTCCAAGTCTTGTACTCTTTCGGGACGTCCAACTGAACAATGTGCCCGCTCAGCCCAACGACCACTTTCCCGTCGAACTCGTACGCGGCTACTTTCTCTACTCCTCCTACCTTCATCTTCTTTGCTCTGCCGTCGGAGAGGATTGCTGCGATTCGCCTCGCTGTCGTCCCTTTCTCTGTAATTATGTAGTGCATCTTGTCTCGTTTTCCTGTAGTTTATTTAAAGCCGAGAGCCAAGTAAAATTGGAGAAAGAATTGGAGAAGAGAAATTAGACAATGGCGACAATCATCGGGAAGGTTTTGCGGGTTCTACCACTTAAAGAAGTTAGACCGAGACCAAAAGCAGAACGAACAGCAACAGAACGAACTGCAACAGAACGAACTGCAGAGCAAGTAAGCGGTGGCGAGACTAAAAAAATCGTGGACCTCATAATTTCGGACGAGTTTGACTACAGAAAGGTCTCGTTTTGGGAGGAGTACGCAGAACTCGTCGCTCGTGGCAAGATAAAGACTGGCGACGTGCTGAAGATTGAGAACGCTTGGATTTTAAGCAGCGAGAAGCAGGCAGCAGAGAAACGAGCGAACGTCGGGAGATTTACGAGGGTAACCAAAATCTCAAGAGAAATCGACGCTTTGAGCCGTGCCGACTACTTGAGGCAGAACCTTACCGTGCTGGCGGTTGCGAGACCCGAGAAGAGGGGGCGGGTCTGCGTCGCGGGTGTAACCGAGAACGGCGAGTGGGTGCGACCGCAGGACGTTTACGAAGCAGACACGCAAAACTTCAAGAACCTCTGCGTCTCAAAAGTTTATCTCGACGCGTGGCGGGGCAGGCGGGCACGGAAGGAGGACAGGTTCTTCGTCTGCGGCGAGGGTGTGGGCAGGGAACTGAGCGAGGACGAGAAGCGAGCGTTCCTGGAGCAGAACCTCGACGACTCGGTAGACGCAGTCTTTAAGAGCGGAAAGCAGGGCGAGAGAAGGAGCTTAGGTCTGATAAAACCACGCATTCTGCGGGTCCACGAGGAGGTGGCGAAGTCGGGAAAAAGGGGAAAGGCAGAGGGAAGGGAAAAAGAGGGAAGGGGAAAAAGCGGGAAGGGGAAAAAAGAGAGAGTGAAAAGTCACGAACAGTACCTCCGCTTCAACTTCAAAGACGGCTCGGGCAGAACTTACCGCGGGTGGTCGTGCAGGTGCGACGACTTCTACAAAGCCTGGAACGACCTAAAGCAGAAGCACCGTTGGACTTACGGCTGGAGAATGCTCTGGCGTTTGCGGAGGAGCGAGACTTACCTCGTAATTGGGCTCACTTTCTCGGACTACGGCGTTGAGCGGCTGGAGTACGGCGCATACCCAATGATCGTCGGGGTTCATTCAATTAAAAATCAGAAATAAAACTCCCTCACGAACTCCGGCTTCCTCGCCAGCAGGTCCCGAATGCTCACAATTCCCACGAACCTGCCGTTTTCAACAACGGGCAGTCGTTTTATTCGCTTCCGCGCTGCGAGTTTGCAGGCTTCGTCTACCGTTGTCTCTGGCTCGACGGTGACTAGAGGAGACGACATTATTTCTCTCGCCTTTACTTCGCTCGCCCGCTTGTCCTTCAGCAAAACCTTTAACGCAATGTCCCGCTCGGTGATAATTCCCACGGGCTTCCCTCCTTTACTCCCCTCTCGCCCTTCTTTCTCCCCTTCTTTCCCCTCTTCTCCGCTACTCGTTATCGCCACGCTCCCAATTCCCAACTCGTCCATATCTTCCGCTATTTTCGTAACCAGCGTCTCCTCATCCTCTGCGATTATTGGACGACTCATTATTTCCCTTATTTTCATCCTTCCCTCTCCTCCTTTCCCTCTTCTTTCCCTCTTCGTTACTCCGCTCTGATATTAGAACAAACCTTATTTAAACCTTATTTAAGTCCCGCTCTTATTAAAATCAAAAACATCAAAGTATTTAAACGCAGAAATTATAAAGTAAGTTCGCAAGTGTGTTGAATTGCAGTGCAAACGTAAACATTTATCGCCGAGAGCGCAAGGGTTTAACCGAGATTCCTTCCAGATGAACGAGGAGAGAGGGGGAGCCCGCGGTAAAAGAAAATAGCGACGCCTGAACAGAGGCTCTCCCACAAGATCTCTGAATTCTCCACCGCACCTACTTTTATTTTACTAAACTTTTGTGAAAACGAGCGGTTTCCGATGAAAATAACGATAATCGGCGGGGCAGGAGGAATGGGAAAGTGGTTCGCCGGGTTTTTCAAGGCGAACGGTGCTGAAGTTCGGATCGTGGACAAGAGCGAGCAGACCGAGGCGGTCGCAAGACAAATCGGCGTGGAATTCTTGAAGACCGACATTTTGGGCGACGAAAAAGAAGAAAAAAAAGAAGAAGGAGAGAAGGAGGTTGCGGCGACCGAGGTGCTGCTCGTTTCGGTCCCGATTGACTTAACGAGCCGCGTGATTGAGCGAGTGGGACCGAGAATGCCGGCAGGCTCGCTGCTGATGGATTTAACTTCGGTGAAAAAAGCACCGGTTGCTGCGATGGAACGATTTGCGAGCAGCGGTGTTGAGATTCTCGGCACGCACCCCCTCTTCGGTCCTTCTGCAAAGAGCCTGCAGGGTCAGACTGTCATTCTCGTGCCTTCAACTTCAAGAAGCGGCTCAAGCGGTTTAGTGAGTTTGAAGGGTTTGAGGGGTTCGAGGGGTTCGAGGGGTTCGAGGGGTTTGAGGGGTTCGAGGGGTTCGAAATCCGAAAAAATCGCAGAGCTCTTCAAGAGTAAAGGGGCGAGGATTGAAGTCTTAACTGCGGCGGAGCACGACGAAATAATGGCAGTGGTTCAGGGGCTGACGCATTTTATCCTCATCGCTTTCGGCGTTGCTTTAAAAGACCTCGATTTTGAGGTCGCACGGGCGAGGCGGTTTATGAACCCGCAGTTCAAAATAATAACCGATTTCGTGGGCAGGCTCCTGCACCAAGACCCGCACCTTTACGCAACAATTCAGACGAACTTCGAAATGGGCAGGATTCACGAGGCGTTTTTGACGACTGCCAGCAGGCTGCACGAGTTGGTCTTAGAAGGTAGAGTGGGTGAGTTAGTAAAAGAAATGCAGGAGGCGAAGAGGCATTTCGGGAACGCCGAGACCGAGCGAGCGTTCGCGGACTCGGAGCGGGTGTTAGAGCAGAAGCTAAAAGAGGGTGGAAAAAGAAAAAAATGAGGAGTTTCCTCGAGGAATATTCAAGGCTCGTTGGACTTCTTCTGCTCTCTTTCGTGTTTATTTTCCTTTTTTCAACCCCCTCAATGATTCTCGCTAAAACGATCACAACGATTGACACCGAGCTCTCGCGTGCGTCCGGGACTGCAACGCCTGTCCGAACGCTGTTGGATTTCGGAAACAACGAGCACATTCAGGCTTTTCCGCGGCAGGTCGGCGAGTGGACTGCCGCAAACGATTACAACACGACGCAGGTTGCAGAGAGCCTGGGTGCAGAAGTGGTGCTCTTGCGTGCCTACAAGCATCCGAAATTCTATCAGCCCGTGATTTTTCTGATTGTGCAGTCCAACGCTCGTTCAAGCTTTCACCCCCCGATCGTCTGCTACCCCGCGATGGGCTACGAGATTGAAGAAGAGGGCAAGGCGAAAATAGAGGTGCAGAATTTGAGCTGGGTGGAAAAACCGTTGTACGCTGCCTGGGCGGGGGAGGGGACTGGCGGTGAGAGGGCGTGGGCGGCGAGCCGAAATTTCAACGACACAATCTCCGCCAAGAAACTCGTCGTCGTAAAGAAAGCAGCGGCAGGCGAGGTAACCGAGCGACTGGTCGTGCTGTATTTTTATGTAAAAGAGAGCCCTTTTACTTCAGAGAACATTACCTTGGTCCGCGTCTCGGCACTCGCACCCACTAAAGGCTCTTACGACGGCGTTCTCGGCGTAACAAAAGAGTTCTTGGGCGAGTCGGTGCCAAGAATGTTTGAACCGCGAAGAGAAGAGGAGCGGGTTATTTTTATTCTCCTCGATTTAGGTTCTGTGGTGGGTAAAGTGGCGGTTGGCTTGCTGCTCCTTCTCCCGCTGCTGCTCCTCTTTTACCCGCAAATTAAAAGATTAATTTAACTTCAATCTTAAGGTAAAGCGGCATAAGTTCGAACAGACGCACATCGTACCGCTCGTCCTTCACACGCGAGAGGAACCAGTCGCTTCGGTCAGTACTCTCGCCCTTAACCACCGAGCCGTAGAGCAGCACGCCCAGAACAGAAGCGTTGTCGAGCAAGAACCCGAGGTCTCACCTCACTCTCATTCTCACTTTCCTCTCTCTTTCTTCTCTCCTTCCAACCACCTCTGAATCCACCGCTCAACTCCCGCCGTCCCACCGAAACCTCAGCACTGCAGCGATTCCGCCCAACCCTTTCAGTCGCTTTCCCGGCTCGAACTCAGTGCTGAAGACCACCACTCTCCCCCTCCCGCTCTCCACAGCCTTAAGAATTTTCTCTACCTCACGCCTTTCCTCCTCCGCCTCCTCCGCCTCCTCACCCTCTTCTTCGCCAGCGCTCAGTTTTTCGTCGCTGACCAGCAGGGTTTCAACCGCGCCGAACTGCAGAGCCTCCCAGACCTCTTCCTTCCCGTACACCGCCTTTCCGCCCTTCTCTTTACTTATTTCTTGCATTAACTTGTCCAGCAGTCGAACCTCTCGTGTTAGCCGCTCCTCGCTCTTCAGCCGTTCCACCGCCCCGCGTTTCAGAACCTCCAGGAAGCCCGAAGTTCCGACGCTCGACGCCTGCTCGGTTCTCGCTCGCTTGGCTAACTCCGCGTCCTTTTCCTTCAAGAACGAGAAAAAGTCGTTCTTCACGAACCCGGGACCTGCGATAATTATTGCCCCTCCTGCTGCTGCTCCTCCTCTGCCTCCTCTGGATGTGTAAAGAAAAGAGGTCTTCAACTGCTTTAGCACGGCGTTGAAAAAATCGCTTTTACTGCCTGCACCTGCGCTACCCTCTCCTTTCCCGGAGCCGAGCCTTATCGAGAAGAGTTCGTCTACGCCGTACTGCCTCACGACGCCCGCAACCGCCTCGCCCTCCTCAATCGTAACTACAACAACCTCGGGAGAAGCAACCGCCGCCGCTCTCTCCGCCTCTCGCAGCCTCTTCAACTGGTGCTCCTTCCACTCCTTCACGACCGAGAGTTCTGTACCTTGCCCGATGTTTAGGGAGTGGTAAGACCCCAGTTCTGTCTCCGCTCCCCTCTCCGCCCCCACCTCGATCACGCCTTTCACACGCAGCCTGCGGGAGAACTTGTGAAATTCAACGCTCTCCACTCTCACGCCCAACCGAACAGGTTTCTTCTCGGTCTTGTCCGGGCGGATTTTGTCGGTCGCTCCTTCTAATCTGCGGTAGGAGAGGGCGAAGACGAGGTCGCCCGTCTCGATTAAGTGCTTGAGGTGCCACAAGTCGTCCAACGACTCTGGGATTAGCGAAATCTCCCCTGTTTTTCCTCCCCGCCCCTTTTCTCCTCCCCGCCCCTTTTCTCCTCCGTTCCCCCTTTCTCCTCCTCTCGTTTTTATCCTCTTTTTTAAGACCCGCATCTTGAGAAGAAGAGATATTTTGTAGCAAAAAACGCAAAAAAATCAAAAACCTTTTAAACAACATTTTTCTTACATTTTTGTCAAAAGTAAAAATAAAAAATTAGGAGGTGAGGGGAAAAATGAACACGAACAAATTGGTTTTGTTGGGAGTAGCAGTCGTAGCAATCGGGATATTCGCACTGCCGAGCACGGTCTCGCTCTTCGCAGGTCAGCACGTCTGGTACGACATTAGCCAACCGGAAAATAATGTTCCGTGTATAAAGTGCCACGCAGATATTTATGGAGAGTTTCTGATGTCGGGTGCTCACCAAACATTAGCTGGCGGAGAGTCCAGTAATAGCACGAATAGTACTACCTATGATTCAAATAAGGCCTGCGCCGCGTGCCACCGAGTTGACTCTGTTGATTACAAATTCGCAAGTGGAGATGGCGGCAGCTTCACTCGAGGTAACAAAGCACACGCAGCCGCTACAATCGCGTGTATGGCATGCCATGAATTTGGTTCTACGGCAGAAGACAAGGGACCGGCAGCGGGAGGATTTGCACAGCCGTCATACGGTGTTGGATTTGAAGGACAACAATACCACTACACCGATGATATGCATAAAGGGGAACACGCAGCACACAACCCGTTTATTGCACAAGCGATAAACTCAGAGATGCTCGAAGATTCCAACGAGGCGTGCTTAGCCTGCCACACCTACATCCCAGTCAAGATAAACTGGAGCCACGCGAGAAGCCTGGAGTTCAACATCGAGCCAGAAATAAATACAACCGACTGGAGCCACGACTGGAACGTAACCGAGTGGGGCATAAATACAAGCAGCTACGCCAATGCAACAGTCTGGGGAAACACAACAGGATATGGAAACACGACTTACTACAAAAACTGGCCAGGCGACATAGACGAGATATACGAGAACGAAAACAGCGATTGAGCAGCAGCAGTGCAAGACGAAGGTAACCCTTCCCTTTCTTCTCTTCGGGGCTGGGGTTACCTACTTTTTTATTTTTTTAGTTTTAACACACAAAATAAACACACAAAACAAAAAAAGAGCAAGAAAGAGCCAAAATGCAAGCCTTCGCAGAAGCGGTAATATTAAGCCTCGTGGTCAGTGTGTTCGTAGCATCTCTCTTGTTCTTCTTCTACTCGACTGCAGTAAACGGCACCGAACTGCCTCTCCGTCTCTACACCCAAGTCAAGAGAAAATACCGCGAGCATTCAAGGAAGAAGAGAGTAAAAGAGCGGCTCGAAGAATTCAAGACCGCCTCGGGCAGCAGACCGTCCCTTCTCGTCTCTTCGCTCCTCTTCTCGCTCTTCCTGCTCGTCGTCTTTGCTCTACTATTTAAACTCGCGTTCTTCTCCGCCGTCACCTCGGACAGCATGCGACCCACATTTGAACGCGGTGACCTCGTGGCAATGCAGAAGATTCAGACCACGCCAAAAGAGGGCGACATAATTATGTTTGAGCGACCTGATTTCCTGCTTCCTTTTATTCATCGCGTCGTCGCAGTGACCGAGGAGAAGGGAGGCAAGCGGAAAGTGAGGACAAAAGGGGACGCTTGCGAGAGAGTAGATCCTTGGGTTCTGCCCGAGGGAGCGGTCGAGGCGAAAGCCGTGCAGTTAGGCGGACGAGCAGTGGTTCTAAAAGATGTCGGCAATTATTTCATCCTCGACGCCCGAGAGAGGCGAATTGGCAGGTACGGACTGGAATACACTTTTATGAAGAACATTTTTTTTATTTTGCGGATGTACGGCTACGCGTTCTGCGTCCTTGCAATCATTGGTTATTTGGTCTTGACGATCAGGGAGATGCAGACGAGGAAGAGGAGGGGGTAAAAAGATGAAAGGATTCTTCTTAATCGCGGTTGCAGTAGTCGCGGTCGGCATCTTCGTGCTTCCGAGCACGGTCTCGTTCTTCACCGAGCAGCACAACTGGTACGACCTTTCTCCAGCGACACATGTGCAAGCGAGCTGGGGAAGAAATGATGTGCCGTGCGAGAAATGTCATACTGATGTTGAAGGACAGATGCAGAGTCCTGAGAACGGTGCGCACCGCGATTTAACCTGCGCTGATTGTCACAGGGCTCCTTTTACCGAATATAATTACGCTCGCGGGAACTACATTTGCGTAAACAAATTTGGAATCCCCAAATGGCAAGGCACAAAACCAGGTAAAGAAGCACACGCCGCATCCGTGGTCGCGTGTACGGACTGTCACACTGCTAATGACACCGAGATACACCCGCGTGACCCTGAATATGTTACAAGGTGTAACGACTGCCATCACTCTCCGCCGAAAGAAATTGAAGATAAATGGAAATGGATGATCGCAGGCGGTTTCGGACTGACCGGTAGAACGAACGACACAGGCGAGAAGGAGGCACACGAGAAGTTCCTGCACGACGCGATTGAGAACGCCTCCTTGAAAGGTTCGAACGAGGCTTGCATCGCCTGCCACACTGCTACCTCGGTTACAGTCACATATTTAGTGCCGCAAGGCTACAAAATTAAGTCAAGCAGGAAGTGGGAGGGCGACGAGGCTTGCGGCGAGTGGGAAGTTAATTTCTCGTACTGCAACTTTACCCGCGTGGAAGGAGCGAGCGGAGGAGCGAGCGGCGATGATTAAAATCAAATACAAATACAAGGTCGCGGTGCTCGTCTTGGTTGTTCTTACTGCGTCTTTAGCCTGTTCTGTCTTCTCTTCTTCTCTCTTTGAGGGGCAGCACACTTGGTACGACCTCTCTGCGCCCGAAAACGATGTGTCCTGCTACAAGTGCCATAAAAATATCAGAGCAGAGTTTGACGAGACGCCCTCGACGCCCCTGCCTCCGGGAAGCGGTGTACCGCACAAGGACAAATCGTGTGAGTACTGCCACAGGAGCGAGCCGGGCGTAACCTACGCGAACGGCTCTGGTAAGTACTCGGAGCCTGGTGAAGAAGCCCACGCCGCCTCTGTTCCCTTGTGCCAGCAGTGCCACGAGCACGAGAGCAAAGACCTCGCGGCTGCAGATGAGTCGCACAAGCCGTTGAACCGGGGTGGAGGGAGTGGCTCTGCCGCAGAGTCTAACGAGGCTTGCGTCTTGTGCCACACGGGCTTTGACAAGAGCATTGACTTTACGAGACCGCTCTATGTGGAGTACGAGATTAAGAATGTCAGCGGAACTTGGTTAGTTCATAATTTCAACCTCGGTCCGAGCAGCACCGCCACAGTAAACCTGACCCCACCCGGCGAGAGGCACACTTGGAAGAACGCGTCCGCGGTCAACTGCTTTGACTGCCACTCCGACATCAAGAACGCACTCAAGAACGGTGGGCACGTGCCGAGCAGTGGAAAAACTCTTTCAGGCACCGCAGTTTCAGGACACAAAGGCAGGCGACACAACTTTAGTAGAACCAGCACCGGCGTGAGCGTCGAAGACTGTAAGCCCTGCCACCGACCGAGTTTGTCTGACTTTGGAGCAGGCTACAACCACTTGGAAGCACGGCTCGACTACCACGCCGCGACGACCGAGCACTGCTACGACTGCCACTACAACGGAACTGCAACCGCGTTCAACGAAACTGGCTCAGGCTGTGTAGAGTGCCACAACATTTTACGAACTCCTGGAAACCACACCGAAATATTGAACAGCACCTTCTCCCAGAATTTCTGCGGGTACAAAATTGACAAGGTCTGCGTCGGCTGCCACCTGCCTGGTCCTGGCACCAGCGTGCCGTTTTCCGACAGGCACTTCACGATTTACACCGAGCCGAACGCCACAATTTTATGACTTTCACAACAGTTAGCATTTATTTCCGTTTCTTTGGCAAAGAAAGGTTTAAAGAAAGGTTTTAGGCGAACATTACCCCCATTTCTTTGCTCTTCGCACTCAGACCCAGACACGACCGCTGCTCCTCCCCCAGAATCTTTTTTATCGCGTGCACGAATTCTGCAGTTCCCACTGCACTCTTGTTCCTTTTCACAGCGAGCATTCCCGCCTCTGTGGAGATTGCTTTTATCTCAGCACCCGTGGCGTTCTCGGTAAGCGCCGCTAAATTCTCAAAATTCACGCCCTTCTCCAATTTCATCCCTGCCTTGTGCGTGTGAATTCTGAATATTTCCAGCCTCGCTTCCCGGTCTGGCACAGGAATTTCAATGACGCGGTCGAACCTCCCAGGGCGGAGCAGAGCAGGGTCAAGAATGTCAGGTCTGTTCGTCGCCCCAATTATCCGAACCTCCCCTCTCGGGTCGAAGCCGTCAATCTCGGCTAAAAGCTGCAACATCGTTCGCTGCACTTCTCGCTCGCCCGAAGTCCCGTCCTCGGTTCTGCGAGCCGCTACCGCGTCCAACTCGTCAATAAAAAGAATCGAAGGTGCTTTCTCCTTCGCCAGCGCAAAAAGTTCCCGCACCAGCCTCGCACCTTCGCCGATGTATTTCTGCACCAACTCCGAGCCGACGACGCGGATAAAAGTGGCAGAAGTCCGATTCGCAACAGCCTTCGCAAGCAGCGTCTTTCCAGTGCCGGGCAGACCTGTAAGAAGCACAGCCTTCGGCGGCACCACTCCCACTCGCTCAAACCGCTCGGGCGCAGTCAGCGGCAACTCCACCACTTCCCGCACTTCTTCTACCTGCTCCCTCAGCCCCCCAATCATCTTGTAGTCCACGCACGGCGTTTCAATCACTTCCATTCCGTGCACCGACGGGTCCTTCGCAGAGGGGAGCACGCTAACCACCGCCAGCGACTGCTGACTCATTCCGACTTGCGCGCCGGGTGCGAGTTCTCTTGGGTCTACGAGTTGGGGAGCGTAAGTCACGACGAAGCGCGGTCCTGTGCTGCTCCTCACGACCACTCGGTTGTCTGCTTCTGCTCCGTCGGTCCCCTCAATTCTCTCCACAACCGTGCCAACGATCAACGGCGGAGAAGACAACTTCTCTAACTCGGTCTGCAGCTTTTTTATCTCCCGCTCGTACCGCACCCGCATACTTTCGTAATATCGCCACTCTCGCTCTATTTTCCCCAACCGCGCCCTCAACTTGTAGTTCGCCTCCTCCAACTGCCGCATTTTATCCTGCAAGTGCCCGAAGTAGTTCTCGCCACACGGTTTGCCGCACGATTCTCCGCTGCCTCTCGTGCCTCCGCTGCCTCTCGTGCCTGCACCTGCACTTGCTTCTGCACCTGTGCTTGAGTTTATGCTTGTGCTTGCTTTCATCTTGCCCAACTATTTATCTCTCCAGCCTCAAATATAAAAGTAAAAATGACGCAATGTGAAATCTGCGGTGCGGAAATAAAAGGAGGAAGAGCGGGGCTGTGCATAAAAATCGGCTCCTCTGAACTGCGGGTTTGCAAGTCGTGTGCTCGGCACGGAACAGTCGTGGAGACGGCGGAGACGGAAGCGGAGAGGAGAGGCGGAGGCGGAAGCGGAGGCGGAAGAGACAAGAAACAGCAGACAGCAGTGGTAGGAGCAGGAAAGAGAGCAGAAGCGGAGAGAAGGCAGGACTCAAGGTTGTACGAGAAAATGGAGCACGATTTAGACGCGGAGGCGGAACTCGCGGAGGACTACGGGCAGCGGATAAAAAAGGCGAGGGAGAAAGCGGGGCTGAAGCAAGCCGCGTTCGCACAAAAAATAAACGAGAAGCAGTCGTTGCTGCGGAAGATTGAGAGAGAGGAGGTGCTGCCCAGCGAGGCAGTGCGACGGAAAATAGAGCGTTCTCTCAATATTTCACTCTCTGAATAACTCGCTCTCCGAGAGTTCCGAGCCCGCTAAATGCCAGCGGTCGCAGTAAGACAGGAACACCTGCAGTGCCTCTTGGTACGCTGCTTCAGAGAATTCTCTCCACTCCACCCCCGAGACCGCGGTCTTGGTCTTGACATTCTTGGTCTTAACATTTTTGTCTTTGTCCAGCCGAAGCACGCCTAACCCCTGAACCCGCTCGCCGCTTCTTTCTTCGTAAGCCCACCTGTACGCACTTACTTGAAGGAGGTGCTCGGGGCGAATTATCCGCGAGGTCTTTAGGTCCACGACGTACAGCCGACCGTCCAAGTACCCGAGAAGGTCCAAAGATCCTGCGTAACCCTGCTCGCTCCAGACACCTAACTCAACCCCAACAGCCTCAAACCCAGTCGCCGCCTCCCACTCGAGAAACGCAGAAAACGGGTTCTTAATCTCCTCGTCTTCCACTTCAACTTCTTCCACCTCAACTTCTTCCACCTCAACTTCTTCCACCTCAACTTCTCGCTCCTCCCTTCCTGCCTCTTCCTCTTGTCTTGTCTTGAGTTTGAGGTTGAGGTAGCGTTCGATTGCCTTGTGCACCCGCGTTCCGAGGTCAGCAGCGTGGTCAGAGATTTCACGCCACCTCGGCTCCCTCTCCTTCCACGCCTCCAGTCCAGGCTTTCTAACGCTGTCCAAAATTGTCGTAACGCTCGGCAGAATTCCAATCGGGGTCCTGTAAAAATGCTTGGATGCGGTTTTGATCAGTTCTATCTCACCTTTCTTGCCTCTCTCTGCTCTCTCGTTTTTCATCGTCTCTCGTTCCTTAATCAATAAATTAAAAAGATTTAAAGAAAATATGGGCAATTTTATGAGACGGAGGAAGGCAAGGAAAGAGGAGGAGGTAAGCGTAAGGAACGCAGCAGGTTCGGATTTACGGGAAATTGTGAGGCTGTGGCAGACAAACATAAAAACTGCAAACACGGCGCCAGACATCGCCGACTTCTTTTACTCGTTCAAAATATATTTTTTCGTCGCTGTTTGTTCTGGCAGTGCTTGTTCTGGCAGTGCTGACACTACCAACAAAATCGTCGGCTTCGTCGGTGGCACCGTAAGAAACGGGAGCGGGCACGACGCCCACATTTCAGGAATCGCAGTGGAGAAGGAGCACCGAAGGAGGGGAATTGGAACGCGGCTGCTAACGACGGTGGAGCGAGAATTTCGGGCAGACGGGTTCGGAAAAGTCACGCTTGAGGTCAGGAAGAGCAACAGGGCTGCGATAAATTTCTACGAGAAACAGGGCTACAAACGGTCGTATTTTGTAACAGGCTACTACGCAGACGGCGAGGACGCAATCGTCTGCGAGAAGAGGCTTTGACTTAAGAAGATTGGTTTTGATCTGAAAGCTCTAACGCACCCACCGGGCAAATATTCACGCACGCTTTACAGCCGTTGCATTTTTCGTCCGCTATTTCTATCCAGACCCCTTTCAACTCGATCGCGTCCGTGGGGCAGACCGTAACGCACGCACCACAATACGCACACCTGAACCTGTCTATTTTTAACATCGTTTTTATCGTCATTTCTCTTCCTTAAAAATTTGCCCCTCAAAAGTGCTGACCTCGGTACCTTCCTGCAGCCAAGCGTCCTGCGGCAAGCCCGCTTTCCAGCAGGTCTGGCAGAGAAACTCCTCCGCCGACCACTTGTTCTCGGTAGCGACCTGCGGTAGCAGAAGCCCCTGCTGCATTCCTCGCTTCACGATTAAACCGTGCTTGCCGATTTTTATCTGCGCGGGCAAGTCCTTCGGCTTCGCTCGCAGGACCCGTGGCGGTGTGAGAATAGTAATCTCGATGCGTAGGTCTCCGAGTTCCTCTTCCGTTACCGGCGGAAATCTGGGGTCGCTGACCGCCGCGGAGACAGCGGCGCCTACAATAGCCTCTTTTAGCTTGAAAACAGGGTAAGGGTAGCCGATGCAGCCACGCAGAGTTCCGTGCTTGTTCAGCGTGACAAAAACACCCCCCTTCTCTTCGAAACAGAGAGGCAGCACCTCGCCGCCAGGCTCAGGCGGTTTTAGCCTGACCTGCTGCTCCTCGGTCAGATATTTTTTTATTGCCTCCCTTGCGAGTTTCAAGCCCGCTTCTCCTTCCTCTTTAGTCAGCATTTTTGGTTGTTTTGTGTTTAGTTTGCGTTTTATGCGGGGGGCAGGATTCGAACCTGCGAACCCCTTCGGGAGCAGATCTTGAGTCTGCCACCTTTGGCCTCTCGGTAACCCCCGCCTGCAGTGATTACACGATCATCGTAGCCGCGGAGGCGATTGTAGAGAACCGCTCGACCGCTTCCCGCGCAACCGGTCCCCTTATCTCCGACGCCTTTAGAATCCCTTTCTCGTCTACAATAACCGCAGCGTTGTCCTCGAACTTTATTCGCATCCCCGAAGGACGCCTGTACTCCTTTCGCTGCCGCACTACCACCGCCTTCACTATTTGCTTCTTTATCTCCGGCCTGCCTTTCTTCACTGTTGCCACCACCATATCCGCAACCCCCGCCCTTGGGTACCGGTTCTTCACGCCGCGGTAGCCCTTCACCGCGATTATCTGCAGCACCTTCGCACCGCTGTTGTCCACGCAGTCCAACCGCGTGCCTGTCTGCAACGCCTTCGTCACCTTCGCTCTTACTCCTTTCATATTTACTGTCGCCTGCCTAATTACAATTGTTTGTTTAGCATTTATAAACTAAACTCCTTCATCTTTCTTCCAAGAATTTCTTCCAAGAATTTCTTCCAAGTCGACATATCTCAGCTCTAACATCTTTTAAATCAAAGCAAGTAGATCCTATGTAGATTTTTTTAGTTTCCGTGATTTCTTCATCTCTGATTTTTTCATCTCTCTTACCCTATATTCAGCTTTAGCTTCTCTTTCCTTAAGTTCTTTTTCTAACCAACGAACGCCAAATAGGTAATGCATTGATATTCCAATTCCCCAACCTATAAGCGGGTAAAAGAACCAAATCGCCTCTGGAGAATATATGAAGTTAATGGCTATCAACATGGCATTAACCAACACATACACCACTAAATGGGCTAAAAAGCCTCGCTTTTCCTCTTCTTCCCTTTCTTCTCTGTACGCTTTTTTATATCTTTCTAATGATATTTCTTGTGCCATTTTTCACCTTCTTTCATAACCTTCTTTCATAAATTATGTTATTTTCCTTTTTCCTTTTTAATCTTTTTTCTAAGGACGTCCAGAAGGTATGTAAATCTAATCTTTTTGAACCATACCAAAAATCCCAATTATCAATCTTATCGAAACTTCTTCTCCACGACCACAAAGCTCTTCGTCTTGCTCAGCGGTCGGCACTCCGCAATCTTCACCACATCCCCTCGCCTCGCGTTTATGCAGGGCGGGTTGTGTGCGTGAATTTTCGACCGCCGCTTCTCGTACCGCTCGTACTTCCGCACCTTCTTCAAATAAGACCGCAAGACAACGACCGTCTTCGCCGCTCGGTCGCTCACCACAACGCCTTCCAAAATCTGCCCCCTCACCGGCAGCCTGCCGTGAAAAGGGCAGTTCTCGTCCTCGCAATCCTTTGTCGGAACTCTTACATCTATTCCAATGTCAGTTTTCATTTTCCTTAACCCCTCCTTTTTATCCTGTCCTCTGGTCTCGAAACGAGCAAGTCCCCGCTAACTCGCACTCGCACTCGCACCCGCTCCTCTCCGTCTAAATCAAAAACAAAGACATTTCCCGCCTTTGCCACCTTCTTCTCTCTCTCGTCCTCAAGAACAAGCATATTCCGTGTCTCGTCTACCACCGCCCCCCGCAGCCCCCGTAGATCTCTGTTACTGCTCTCTTCCACTTCTGCCCGCAACCCAATCAGCTCGTGTTGCAAGAAATTCTCTGCCGTTATTTTCATTTTATCCTTCGCTTCCTTCGCTTAGCCCTCGCCCTCCAGAGTGTAGCCCATTTCACGCAGCGTCCCCTCAACAAACTTCTTCTGGTCGCCCTGAAGTTCAACGCACCCCTTTTTCACAGTGCCGCCGCACGCGCACCGTGCCTTCAACTCCTTAGACAGCCCTTTCAAATCCACTTCCTTCTCATTTATTCCCTTTACAACCGTAATAATCTTCCCAAATCGCCGCCTCGTCGTCAAGACCTTCACCACCTGCTGCTCCTTCGCAATCTCCCTGCAGATGCACAAGTCTTTCGGCAGCCCGCATTTCGAGCAAACTTCCCTGCTCATTTCACCCTCTCGTTCTCTCTTCCCGCCGCCGCTGTTCTCGCTGCTGCCTCCTCCTGCTCCCTCGCTTCCTCCCGTTCAACCGTTTTTATCCGCGCTATTGCTCTTTTTACCTCCCTTATTCTACCCGGATTATCCGGCGCTCCCCCCGTGGCAATTACGCCCCGCTCACGCATCAAATCCGTCTCCAAACTCTCTAACTCCTCCCTCCTCTCTTTCCCACTCATCTTCCTTATTTCGTCAATTCTAAATATGCTCATTCTCCCTCTCTTTCCTTCTTCCCTTCCACTTCCTCGCCTTCCTTCTTCCTTTCCACTTCCCCGCCTTCCTTCTTCCTTTCCACTTCCTCGCCTTCCTTCTTCCCTTCCACTTCCTCGCCTTCCTTCTTCCCTTCCTCTCCCTTCTCTGCTTCAGATTTTACCGGTTTTGGCTTTAACTCCGCATTTTTATTCACAGCGACCACGCGAAGAGCGTCAGGCACTTTTGCGTCTGGCTTCACAATCCAGACCCTCACGCCAATAACCCCCGTCCTTGACTTCGCGATTGCGTAGCCACGATCCACAATCTCCTCCGCGACTACACCGCAATGTTTTATGTAGCCGTCGATCATCTTTTCCATACGACCCCGCGGTCCCTTGAGCTTGCCCGACATTATAATTTCGCAGCCCAACGCCCCTCTGTCCATTATTCGTTGCAGCGTTGACCTGCCTGCCCGTCGGAAATGCCAGCCTCTTTCGATGAGTTTTGCGAGTCGGTTAGCCATCAACGACGCGTTCAAGTCCGGCACGGAAATCGGTTGCACATCAATTTGCGGGTTGTCCAGTTCTTGTTTCCGGGCTACATCTTCTGTCAGCTGTTTTATCCGCCGCCCATCTTTTCCAATTATCATCCCCGGCTTCTCAACGTTCACCGTTATCTGCGTCCCCATCGGGGTCCTTTTCATTTCCATTCCCCCGTACCCCGCCCGCTCCAACTCCTTCTCAAAAAACTCGTCCATCCGAACCTTCTTTATCCCTTCCTTCACAAAAATCTTCTCTATCACTTTCCTCTCCTTTTCATTTCCTTCTCCTACCTTTCCCCCACCTAACTCTTCTCCCCCTCTTCCCTTAACACCATTTCAATCGTAACCGTCTCGGTGTTCTTTGCGGTGGCACGACCAAAGGCTCGCGGCATCGTCCCTTTTAAGGTCCGACCTTTCTTCGTCGCAGTGTGCCAAATCCGCATCGTTTCAGGGTCAAGCCCCTTGTACTCCGCGTTCCCCATCGCAGACCGCAGCAGCCTCAAAATCTCCGCACTCGCCTTCACCGGGTACCGCCCTGCGTCCCACTTCCATTTTTTCAACCCCCGCCGGTGCCCGACCTTCTTCTTGTGCCGCTTGAACGGTACTGCTGCACGCTTCTCCAAGACCGCCTCCAAGAACGTCTCCGCTTCCTCCACCTTCTTCCCTTTTACCGCCCTGCAAATCTCGAACGCGTGTTTAGGCGAAATGTGTAGTTCGTGTGCCATCGCCCTCGCAGTCGTTTCAGGATCGACTTCGGTCCCAGTTTTAGTTCCTGTTTTAGTTCCTGTTTTAGTTCCGGCTCCGGTCTTGTTCCCGTCTACGCAATATTTTACCCTGCCCATTTTTTACATTCTTTACCTTTTTTACTCTGCCTAACTACCTCACCTCAGAGGCACATATTTCGAGGACCTCGTAGCCCCGACGCCCGCAGCACCGTGCAACACCCGTTTCCGCGTCAGTGCAAGCTCGCCCAAATAATGCCCTATCATTTCTGTCTTTATCTCCACGTACTCAAAACTTTTCCCGTTGTGAATCCCAACTTTCTTCCCAACCATTCCAGGCAGCACAAGAGCGTCCCTCAAATGCGTCTTAACGCTCTCGCCCGCCTCGCTCGCCTCGCCCCCGCCGCTCACCGACTTGACCGACTTGAGAGCCTCAAGCAGTTTATTTTCGCCCTCTCGCAGCCCCCGCTTCAATTTCCGCCGCTGCCTCGCGCACATTAATTCCGCCAAATCCTCAAGCCTCATCTTCTTCAACTTCGCCAGCGTGTAGCCACGAAAAGTGAACTCCTCTTCCTTCTTTTTTAGCGTAGTCTTTGATTTAGACTTCCTCTTCTTCTTTCCCATTTTTAACCTCCTCTTTTCTCTTTAGTCAATTTTCAATTTCAACCTTTTCCCCCCCGCCCTGTTCTCTTTGCCGCGATGCTGCCTACTTTTCTTCCAGGTGGGGCTCCTTTACCAGGTGTCTTGGACTTACCGACGTGTTGGTGCCCACCACCGCCGAAGGGGTGGTCGACCGAGTTCATTGCGACGCCTCTCACTGTTGGATATTTCGCTGCACGTGCCTTCATTTTGTGGTACTTCTTCCCTGCTTTTACAAAAGGTTTTTCAGTCCGACCGCCGCCTGCGACAACCCCAATCGTGGCGAAGCAGTCCGAAGAGAGCCACTTCTTCTTCCCGCTCGGCATCACCACGAGCGTCTTCCCTGCTCCTGCTCCAGTTCTTCCGCCTGCTCCAGTTCTCCCGCCTGCTCCTACCCCTCTTCCTGCTCCTGTTTCTTCCGTCTCCGTCTCCTGCTCGTGAGCGAGCAGCGTAGCAAAATTGCCTGACGCCCTCGCAAACTTACCACCGTCGTTCGGTCTCGCCTCCAAGTTGCAGACTGTGATTCCTTCGGGAATGCAGCGAAGAGGGAGAGTATTTCCTGTTTTTATCGCCGCGGACTCGCCGTAAACCATCTCGTCCCCCACCCCAACGCCCTCCGGCACAACCACAAATCTCTCCTCTGTTTTTTCCTCCTTCTCCCCTCCTTCTCGTTTTTCAATCGTTAAGCGAGCAATCGGCGTACTCCTCGCAGGGTCGTGCACAATTTCCGCGATTTTCCCCAACACAGTCTCATTTTTATTCACCCGCAAATGCTCGAGTTTCCCCTTGTACTTGTGCGAGGGAGCTTTAAATGTGGGCGAACCTCTTCCCCGCCGCTGCGCAATTATTCTTTTTCCCATTTTTCGTCTCTCCTTTCCTCTCTCCCCCTTCTTCTCTTCTTCTCTCTCCCCCTTCCTCTCTTCTTTCTAATCCTTCCGCTCTAATTATAAAACTCCAAGCGAGGTTGCGACCTCTTTCGCCTTGCCCTCCTCTTCCAGTTCAATTATCGCTTTCTTCTCGCCTTTGAAAGTCAGCATCGTCCTTACGCTCCGCACCGACGCCTCAAACACTCGCTCCACCTCGCTCGCTATTTCTCTCTTGTTCGCCTGTAGGTCGACGATAAACTGCAGTTTGTTCTCCGAATCAATCATCAGCGTCGCCTTTTCACTTGGAACAATGTGCTTCAGTTTCAGTCCCATTTTTTACCCTCTCTTTTAGTCAAGGTTTTTTCTTTAGAGAAAAGGTTGTTAGAGAAAAAGTTGAGAGCGGACTCGGTCCAGATTGTCAGCCTGCCGGGGTGCGTCCCGGGTGCGAGCAGTTCGGCGTTCAACTCCGCCACACGAGCTACCTCCACGCCCGGCAGATTCTTCGCACCTGTCTTTATTTTCGCCTCTGCCACCGTTCCTGCCGCCGCTTCCACCTCTGCCTCTGCCACCGCCTCTTTTCCAGAAACGACGATTAAAACGCTCTTTCTACGCTTGTACCTTCTGCCGCGCATTTTTCCTCGCCCTGCCCGCACTTTCCTCTCCTTCGCACGGAGAAGGTCTTCCCAGACGCCGGCGGACTTTAAAAAATCCTCTACCTCCGCTGTTTTTCCCAAGCCTGCGAGCGAGTCTTCCACCACCAACGGCAGTTCAACTTCTTCGCCGAATTTGTGCCCTCTGCTTCTCACGATTTCGGAGTCTGCGGTGGCTGCAACGGCAGACCGCACCGCCCTCCGCCGCTCTTTCTTGTTTATTTTCTGCTTCAAAACTTTTTCGGTTTTTGGCGGGTGTGCTCGTCTTCCGCCGACAGTCTGCGGGGCGCGTGCTGCTCGGTTGCCTGTTTTTATGCGAGCAACTCTTGAGACGCCTCTGCCGACGCCCCAGCTCTCAGCCGAGGTTCTCTTCCCTGCTAAAATGTCAGAGCCTTTTGGCTGAAACCTGTGCGACTGCACTGCCAGCACCGCCCGTTTTATCAGGTCGGGCCTGTACTCCTCGCTAAAGACCGAGGGCAGCGCCACCTCCCGCACAGCCTTCCCCGACAAGTCCAAGACTTTGACTCTCCCTTCTGCCTCTTTTATCATCTCTTCTCTTTTCTTTTATTTTTTGCGAATATAAATAATCTCCGGCACGCTCGGTTTAGAGTGCGATCTTATCGAGTGCGAGAGTCTTACAAGCCGCTTCTTCGGTCCTGGAACGCTCCCTTTCACCAAAATAAACCCGTTCCGCACCTCCCCGTACTTCACGAAGCCACCCTTTGGCGTTACCTCCTCGCCGTTCTCCCCGATTTTCAGGACTTGCTTGTTGTACTCGGTTCGCTGCTGGTAGCCGGTCTGCCCGAGTTGAGGGATTTTCCAGCGCACCCGCCGCGGCTTCCAAGCCCCAATGCAGCCCACGTGGCGACCTCTTCCCGACCGCCGCGCCTTTGCATTCTGAATCATCACACCCCACCGCTTCACGGGTCCCTGCGTGCCTTTCCCAGTCGTTACTGCGGTAACATCCACAAAGTCGCCGTCTTTGAAGACCTCGCCGATTTTTAACTCCTTTCCAAGCACTTCTCTCGCGTACTCAAGGTCTTTCTCAACCTCGACGCCCCCCCCGCTCATCTTTATTTCCATCGTCTCGTGCTTCTTCTTCGGCACCCCGCTCACGAGTTTTGGCTGCGTTGAAATTAGCAAAGTCACGCTAAAATCGTGCGCGTTGCCCTTGACGCTCGCACTTTTGATTAGGTCTGCCACCTTCTCAAAACCCGCTTCAGCCCCTGCGCCTGCCTCTGCGCCTGCCTCTGCGCCTGCCCCTGCGCCTGCCCCTGCGCCTGCCTCTGCTCTCACTTCGGTTACCACCCGCTTTCCGTAGCTGGTATTTTTGTAAAGCCGAAGACCTTCTACCCTCACAGGCGGCGTCTCGATTACAGTCGCAGGAACGGAAATCTCCATTCCTTTTGTCAGGCTGTGCGGGGCGTTGTCTGCTAAAATGAGGTGCGTCATTCCGGCTTTGTAGCCCGCAAAACCCTGAATCCTTCTGCCTGCCGCTCTCTCTTCTCTTTTGATCCTGCAAGTCTCACTTCTCGCCCGCGTTCTCGGTGAGAAGGCGAGTGAGCCTCGTCTTGGTCGGTGTCGTTTGGACATTTTCTTGCGTAAATTTTTTGTTATTTTAAATTAGCATTAAATATAAAAACATTAAAAATTTAGAAACTTTGTAGTTTGTAGATGAAAGGAGACGAAGAAGAATGGATTTCATCGACCAGATAAAAGCACTGTCTGATCAGATTTCTAAAGAATTGGAGCATTTAGAGACGGAGGAGGCGACGAAGCACGCCCTTGTTCTGCCGTTCATTAACGCGCTGGGTTACAATGTCTTTAATCCTTGGGAGGTGGTGCCGGAATTCACCTGCGATGTCGGGAAAAAGAAGGGTGAGAAAGTGGATTACGCGTTGATGAAAGCCGGAAAACCAATTATGCTTTTTAAGTGCAAGTCTGCGAACGCTGACCTGGGAAAGGAACACGCAGACCAACTTTACAGATATTTCTCGGTTACCGAGGTAAAAGTCGGGGTTCTCACGAACGGGGTCGTCTACAAATTTTACAGCGACCTCGAAGAGACGAACAAAATGGACGCAAAACCGTTTCTTGAACTTGACCTGCTTGACTTGAAGGAGGTGGTTGTAGAGGAGTTGAAACGGTTCAGGAAGGAGTCTTTTGACTTGGGTGCGGTTGTCTCTGCGGCGAGCGAGTTGAAATACTCGAAAGAAATAAAGAGGATTCTGGGAGAGGAACTCAATTCGCCCTCCGACGAGTTTGTTAAGTTCTTTACGAAGCAGGTTTACTCGGGAAGGGTGACAAAAACGGCTCTGGAAAAGTTTAGGGAAATTATTCACCAAGCGTTTAAACAGTTCGTCAACGAAAAGATCAGCGACCGACTGAAATCGGCGTTGGAGAAGGAGCAAGAGCAAGAAGGTGCTGCAGGTGTAGCAGAAGAGCGCGGTGCGGAGGGCGGGAGGAGTGAAGAAAAGAAAGAGAAAGAAGAGGGTCTTGTCACGACCGAAGAGGAAGTAGAGGGTTTTTTTATTGTCCGTGCGATTTTGCGTGAGACTACTGAGCCCGAGAGAGTTATTTTGAAGGACCGGAAAAACTACTGCAACGTTCTGCTGGACAACAATATTAGAAGACCGATTTGCAGGTTCTACTTCAACACCCGGCAGAAATATGTAAGTTTCTTTGACGCGGAGAAAAAGGAGGAGAAGGTGGCGGTAGAGAACTTGAGTGAGATTTACAACTACGCTGAGAGGCTTAAAGCAACGGTCGACTACTACAAGGGCTACGAGGGAAGTGGCGTACCTGAAGCTAGTCCAGAATCAGAAAAAGAAAACAAAAACATTTAAGCCAAAATTTTCAAAACAGATTTGCGGGGGTTGCCAAGAGGACAAAGGCGCAGCGTTGAGGTCGCTGTCCCGTAGGGGTTCGAGGGTTCAAATCCCTCCCTCCGCACTTGAGGTAGAGTAAAGGGAGAGAGAAGGGAGGGAGTAGGAGAAAGAGGAGTAAAGGAGAGAGGGAGAGGGAGAGGGAGAGAGAGGGGAGGGAGTAGGAGAGAGGAGAAGAGGAGAGAGGAGAAGAGGAGAGAGGAGGAGAGGAGAGAAAGATGAAGCAATTTGGAAGAGGAATGGTTGCGGCGGAGGGAGAAGCAGTAAAGTCAATGGGGAATGAGGAATTAGAAAGCCTCTTGGAGCGGTCAAAGACGGTCATAAAAGTGATTGGCTGCGGCGGGAGCGGGACGAACACGATTCAGCGAATGACCGAGGAGGGAATTTTCGGGGCTGACCTCTTTGCTCTTAACACCGACGCTCAGCACTTGTTGTTCTCAAAGGCGGAGAACAGGCTCTTGATCGGGAAGAAAACGACACGCGGGCTGGGAGCGGGCAGCATTCCGCGGCTGGGCGAAGAAGCAGCGAAGGAGAACGCAGACGACATAAAATCAATCGTCGAGGACGCGGATATGGTTTTCGTAACTTGCGGCTTGGGCGGCGGAACCGGGACAGGAGCGGCACCGGTAGTCGCACAGGCGGGACAGGACGCGGGTGCTCTCACGATTGGCGTGGTGACGCTGCCGTTCAATGCCGAGGGGGAAGTGAGGCGAGAGAACACTTCTACAGGGCTTGAAACGCTGCGTGGGTGCACTGACACGCTGATTGTGATGCCAAATGAGCGGCTCTTGGATGTGGTTCCGAGGCTGCCGTTGAACGACGCTTTTCGGGTCGCTGACGATGTTTTGATGCGGGCGGTAAAGGGGATAACAGAATTAATTACAAAACCCGGTCTGATAAATCTGGACTTTGCCGATGTCAGGACGGTTATGAAAGACGGAGGAATGGCGATGATCGGGTTCGGCGAGTCAGACGGGCAGAACAAGGCGGCGGATTCAGTGAAACGGGCGTTGAGCTCGCCTCTGCTTGAAGTTGACGTCTCGGAAGCGAAGTCGGCGCTGGTGAATGTGACCGGTGGCGAGGATATGACCGTTGAGGAAGCGGAAGGGGCGCTTCAGGAGGTGTACAGAATGATGAACCCCGCGGCACGGATAATTTGGGGCGTTCAGGTGAGTCCCGAGTTGAAGAATAAGATGCGAACCCTTCTCGTTGTCACGGGTGTGAAGTCGGAGCAGATTTTTGCTCGCAGGGCATTGAAAAAGGAGAAATATGGGATTGAAATTGTGCATTAGGAGGAGACGAAAATGCAAAGAAAAATCCAAGCAAAAATGCAGACGAAGTTTAAGTTTGAGGAGCTTTTGAAGAAGTTGGACGAGTATGTGAGAATTTTGAAGTTAGCGAAGACGCCGCAGAAGGAGGAGTTTTTCAAGATTTCCAAGATCGCGGGGGCTGCGATGGCGTTAATCGGACTTATCGGGTTTTCTATTTATCTGTTGCTGTCGGTTTTACCGGGGGCTTTGAGCAATGTCTGAAAATGCGGAATGGGGGAACAAAGGAGAAGGGAGAAAAATATTCGCACTAAAGACGACGGTCAATCAGGAGCAGGCGGTTGCGGATTTGATAGAGCGTGGGATAAAGGACAAGAAGAAGGAGGAGCACGGAATAAAGGCGATTTTGGTGCCGGATGAGTTGCGGGGTTACGTGCTGCTGGAGGCTTCCTTCTCGGACGCTGTAGAGCAGTTAATTCAGAATATTCCGCACGCACGGGGCTTAATTAAGGGCGAGATGAAATTGGAGGAGGTAGAGCATTTCCTCGCTCCCAAACCGTCGGTGACAGGAATTCTGGAGGGCAGCATAATTGAAATAATTTCGGGTCCGTTTAAGGGCGAGAAGGCGAAGGTGAAGAAGGTTGACGAGGCGCACGAGGAGCTCACGATTGAACTCTTTGAGGGACTGGTTCCGATTCCGGTCACCGTGCGGGGCGACAGCGTGAAGGTCCTGAGCAGAGAAGGGAAGGAATGAGAGGGGCGGAAATAAAAAACGAAGATGTTTGCATCTTGGTGCCGACGCTGAACGAGGCGACGACGGTAGGCGAAGTTGTGCGGGGGTTCAAGAGCCAGGGGTTCGAGAATGTCTTCGTGATTGACGGAGACAGCACGGACGCGACGCGGGAAATCGCAGAGCGAGCGGGCGCGAAAGTGGTGGTTCAGCAGGGAAAAGGGAAGGGCACCGCACTCAGGCAAGCGTTCAAACTCTTCGAACTTTCAGAAGCCGAGGTGATTGTAATCATCGACGGCGACGGGACTTACTCACCGTCCGAGGTCGGGAAGTTGCTTGCGCCGATAATTGACGGCGAAGCAGACCTCGTAATCGGAAATCGGTTCGCGTACAGGGGCGTCTTCAAACTGACGCACCGAATTGGGAACAAGTTCGTGAACCGGCTCTTCGGGTTCGGCTACGGTACGAAGACGAACGACATTCTGTCGGGCTACCGGGCGCTCACGAGGGACGCGGTGAAGAAGATGCGGCTTGAGAGAGCGGGTTTTGAGATTGAGGCGGAGATTGCGATAGAAGCAGTGAAACGAGGCGTTCGGATAAAAGAGGTGCCGATAAAATACGACAAACGCGGAGGGCAGTCAAAACTCAATTTCCTCCGCGACGGCTCAAAAATCGCCTACACGCTCTACGAACTCACGAGGACGCAGAACCCGATTTTCTACTTCGGAATCATCGGCGTTCTCTTCCTCCTCGCCGGCGTCCTGACCGGCTCTTTCGTCGTGCTTGAGTGGTTCAAGAGCATTTCACACGACCTTCTCACGGTGCTGACTGCTTTGTTAGTGATTTTAGGAATTCAGTTCTTCATTTTCGGGCTGCTGGGTGATTTCCTGGTAACACTGCAGAAGGAAGTGCTGGAGGCGTTGAGGGGGAAGAGAAGATGAAAGTGGAAAAAAGCGAGGCGGAAAAAAGTGAGGCGGAAAAAAGCGAGGGAGGGGAGAAAGAGTTAAAGAGCGCGATTGTGCAGGACTACGAGACCGGGGAGGTTTTGATGCTCGCCCACATTGACGAGGAGGCGCTGCGACTCTGCGTAGAGACAGGGAGGGCGCACTACTGGAGCAGGAGCCGGGGGAAACTCTGGCGGAAAGGGGAAGTCTCGGGGAACGAGCAAATAATTAAGGAGATTTTGATCGACTGCGACGAGGACGCGGTGCTGCTGAAAGTGGAGCAGGTCGGCGGAGCGGCGTGCCACATGGGTTACAGGTCTTGCTTTTACCGCAGGCTGAACGGTGAGGTCGTGGGGGAGAAGGTCTTCGAGCCGGAGGAGAAGTACGGAAAGAAGGCGGTTTAGAGGTTTTGGGTTTAGAGGTTGGGAGGTTTGGATTTTTAGATGTTTTGCTGCTAAACCGCTAAATCTCTAACTCATAAACCCTTTAAATTACTAACCTTTTTATAGAGGCGAGACAAATATGTAAGTAGGTGATGCAAAATGCAGGGAAAACAAGAAGACAACGTGATATATATCGGGAGCAAGCCCGTGATGAGTTATGTCCTCGCGGTAGTGACGCAGTTTAACAACGGGTTCGACGATGTGGTGATAAAGGCGAGAGGCAGAGCGATTTCGAGGGCAGTGGACACCGCGGAAGTAGTGAGGAACAAGTTTATGCCGAACGTGGAAGTGAAGGACATAAAAATCGCGACAGAGATGATAGAAGGGCGAGAGGGAGGAGGAGGAGATAAAGCGAACGTTTCCTCGATGGAAATAACAATGAAGACGAAGGCTTGAACCGAACGCAGAAATCGGAAAGCAGAGAGAGGAGAGGAGAGAAAGAACCTTTTTCTCCTATTTTTTATTTTTTTATTTTAGCTGTGTATGTTTATTTTAGCGATGTTCACGAAGAGGCATCTCATCTCGACACGCGATTTCTCAAAAGACGAAATTGATTTCCTGTTAAGCAGGGCAGAGGAGTTGGAGAAATTTGCGCGGGGGCGAGAGCAGGGTTGGGGGTGGGGCGAGGGAGAAGGAGAGAGGGAGGGCGAAGAAGAGAGCGATTTGCTTAAGGGCAAAATCCTCGCCAATTTGTTTTACGAGCCGAGCACTCGGACACGACTCTCGTTTGAGACCGCGATGAAACGGCTGGGGGGCGAAGTGCTGAACCTCTACTCAACAGAGACAAGTTCGGTGACGAAGGGCGAGAACCTGGCGGACACAATTCGGACGGTCTCGGGCTACTGCGACGCAATCGTGCTCAGGCACCCGCGTGAGGGTGCGTCGAGAATGGCTGCCTCTCTTGCGTCGGTCCCGGTGATTAACGCGGGCGACGGCGCGGGGCAACACCCGACGCAGACGCTGCTCGACCTTTACACGCTAAAAAAGGAGGGGCTGTTAGAGAACCTCAGGATTGCTCTCGTCGGGGACTTGAAATACGGGCGGACGGTGCATTCTTTGGCTTACGCACTCGCGCTGTACGGGGCGACGCTCTTCTTCGTCTCGCCTGAGGCGTTGCGGATGCCTGAGGAGGTGAAAATGGATTTACGAGCGGCGGGAACGGCGGAAGCTGAGGCGGCTGGAGCGGCGGGAGCGGGGGCAGGGGCGGGGGCAGAGGTCTTTGAGACCAGCGATTTGAGTGCGGTTGTGAAGGAGGTGGACGTTTTGTACGTGACGAGAATTCAGAAGGAGCGGTTTCCCGACCCTGCCGAGTACCGCAAAGTTGCGGGGGCTTACCGCGTAACCCGCGGGCTTTTAAAAGAGAACGAGGATTTAGTAATTATGCACCCGCTCCCGAGAGTAGACGAAATAGACGCAGCGGTGGACGGCACGAAGAATGCGAGGTATTTTAAACAGGCGTTTTACGGCGTTCCCGTGAGAATGGCGGTTCTTTCTACGCTGTTAGGGGCGGGGGGAGAAAGGAGAAGAGAAGGGGAAGAGAAGCAGGGGGCGAGTAAAAATGCAAGAGGAAATCGGAGGAATTCTGGAGTCGGTGAGGAAGCACCACGAACTTTACGCGAACGCACTGCCGATGATCGCGAGCGAGAATGTTACGAGCAACACGGTAAGGACGCTGCTCGCTTCTGACCTCTCGCACAGGTACGCGGAGGGCGAGGTCGGGGCGAGGTTTTACCAGGGCTGCGAGTTCATCGACGAGATTGAAGCGAGGGTGGTAAAGTGGGCGAAAGAGCTCTTTGGGGCGGAGCACGCGAATGTAAAGCCGATTTCGGGCGTAAATGCGAACATCGCGGCGATTTTCGCGCTTACTTCGCCGGGCGACAAAATGATGGCTTTGTCCGTGCCCGACGGAGGACACATTAGTCATTCTGAGTACTCAGTGCCTGCGATTCGGAATCTAAAACTGGAGCGGCTTCCGTTTGACCCCGCGGAGATGAACATTGACGCGGACAAAATGGCGAGGAAAATAAAAGAGCAGAAGCCCGCGTTAATTCTGCTCGGCTGCAGTCTCTTCCTGTTCCCTCACCCTGTTCGTGAGGCGCGGGAGGCAGTAGAAGAGGCAGCGGACGAAGTAGGAACGACAGTGGTCTACGACGCATCGCACGTGTTAGGACTCGTCGCAGGCAAGCGGTTCCAAGACCCGCTGCGGGAGGGGGCGGAGGTCGTAACGAGTAGCACGCACAAAACCTTTCCCGGTCCGCAGGGTGCGGTAATTCTCTGCAACAGCAAAGGCAAGGTGGGAAAGACGGGGGAGGCAGGGGAGGCAGGAGAGGCAGGAGAGGCAGGAGAGGCAGGGGAGGCAGGGTTAAGGTTGAAGGACAAAATAGACAGGGCGGTCTTCCCGGGAACGGTGAGCAACCACCACCTGCACCACGTCGCCGGGCTGGCAGTCGCACTGGTGGAAATGAAGCATTTCGGCGAGGCGTACGCAGCGCAGACTGTCGCAAACGCAAAAGCGCTGGCACAGGCTTTGTACGAGGCAGGGTTTGAGGTCCTCTGTGAGCACAAAGGTTTTACCGAGTCGCACCAAGTCGCGGTCGATGTTCGCGGACTCGGCGGTGGAGGAAGAGGAGAAAGCGGTGGAGACGCAGTTGCAAAGAAGTTGGAGCGGGCGGGAATAATTGCGAATAAAAATATGCTGCCCTGCGACAAAATGCCAGAAAAGCCGTCGGGGGTCAGGTTCGGCGTGCAGGAACTCACTCGGTTGGGAATGCAGGAATCCGAGATGCTGGAAATCGCGGCTCTTGTGAGAGGAGCGCTGGTGGAAGGGCGAGACGAGAACAAAATAAGGGAAGAGGTGCGGGAGTTGAGGAAGGGGTTTCAGGAGGTGCTGTTCTGCTTTGACAGGGACTTTGACGGGAAAGGAGCGTATAATTTTTCGGAGGCACTTGGCTGAAGACTAGTTGAAGAGGAAAGACTAGTTGAAGAGGAAAAAAGGGTAGGTATTTAAATACTCTAAAACATAATGATAAATAAATGAAGAAGAACTGAGAGAATGTTTGAAGAATTAATAGAGCGTAGAGCCGAGGTAATAAAAAGAGCAGAGGAGTCTAAAAGGCGAAGGACGGACTTAAACGCAGAAGCGGGCAAGTGGGCAGACTTGAGAGACGAACTGAACGGGCAGTTAAAAAAAGCAGTTGCGCGGGCGAAAGAGTTTAAGAAGCAGCGAGAGGAGTACGAGAAACTGATCGAGGAGAAGAAGGAGCAGCGCAGCGAGTTGAATAAAAAAGCGGCTGCGTGTTATTCAAAGGTCGAGAAGTTGCGTAAAAAGAGCGACTTGCAGCAGAGCATTCAGGAGTTCGAGGGTCTCAGTGCGAGAATCGAGGAGTTGGAGTTGAAGCAGCAGGTAGAAGTGCTGAGCAAGGACAAGGACCGGAAATTAGTGGCGAGAATAAAGGAGCTGCGGCGGGAATTTGCGAAAATGCAGAAGGAACTGGAGAAGGACAAGAAGTTGAGGGAGGTGCTGGAAAAGGCGCAGGAGCTCAAGGAAGAGGCGGACAGACACCACGAGGAAGTGCTAAAATATGTAAAAATCTCGCACGAGTGCCAGGATAAAATGGTAGCGTGTTTCAGGGAAGCAGACCGAGTGAGGGCGAAGGCGGACGAGGCACACCGGCTCTTTTTGGAGGCGATTGCGGAAGCGGACAAGGCACACAAATTATACCTGCAGTACTCGCAGGACTTAAAGGACTTTAACCACGTGATAAACGGGCTGAGGCGGAAGATGCGGGAGGATTTTGGATTTAGGGCGAGGACAGAGGCGAGAAGGAAAGCGAGGGGGATTTACGAAAAGTTTAGAGACGGCGAGAAACTGAGCACCGAAGATTTGATGCTGCTTCAAAAGTCAGAGATGCTTTTGAAGTGAAAAAACCCTGCTAAACCTCTACTGTCACGCCTGCCCCACACCACGCCGTCTTCTTCGGAAACCGCTCCAGTATTTCTTGCTTACGCACAGTGCAGTGACAGGGCACCACCAGCTCCAGCCCCGCTAACAACTCCAACCGGTCAAACCCGTGAAAACCGCCTACCACGCCGTAAACTTCGCCGAATCTCCCGGCTGCCTCCAAAATATTCTCCAGTCCGGGGTGCGCGCACCCCGTCAAAACAACAACTCCTTCACCCCCCTTTCCGCTGGTCGCCTCCAAAACCAGCGACTGCTCCTTCAGTCCTGCCGTTCCTGTTTCAAGTTCCCCCGTCGTGTGAACACCGGGCACAATTTCCGCAGGTCCCGAGACCTCAACTACCTCCACCCCTGCCGCCTGCTCCTCAATCTTTCTCTTCGCCGCCCTCGTAAAAGAGCGGGGCAAATACACAACCACATTCTCGTGCAGCACTGTTTCGAGACCGCCGACGTGGTCCCAGTGCTCGTGCGAGAGCGCGATAATTTCAATCTCCTCCCTTTTTATCCCCAACTTCCGCAGGTTGTGCGACAGAATCTCAGCCGACGCCCCGGTGTCAAACAGCACTTTCTCGCCCTTTCTACCCTCTGCTTCGACCAGACACGAAAAGCCCCAGTCGCTCTTTAGCCCTTCTCCCTCTCCCCACCCTACCTTCGCTTCGTTGTCGTAAAGAATTCTTAAATTCATTTTTCTTTTTAATTCCTTTTTGTTTTGTATAAAAAATGATTAAAGAAATAGAAAAGCAGGCGAAGAGCGAGGTGGAGAAGATAAGGCAAATGAAGAAGGAGGCGTTAGCAAAGCTCGTTATTCCGTTCTGTCTTGCGGGAGTAGTGGTAGTCTTTTTCTGGTTTGCGGGACCTGAAATCTACACGAAATACGCAAAGGTCTTTAGCATTTACTCGTTTGTGCCTTTTGGAGGGCCGGTAGCGGCGATTCCCGCGGGCTTGAGTCTTGGCGCTTCTCCGCTGGGTCTGATTGCTTTTATCGCTTTCACTGACGCTGACATTGCGTTGTTCTTGGTCTGGAACTTTGACTACGCGGCGAAAATACCAGGCTTGGGGAAGTTGGTGCGGCGGGCGGAGGAGAGCGGGGAGAAAGCGATAAAAAAATACAAGTGGGCGAAGCGGTTCGGGTTCGTGGGGCTTGTCCTCCTGGTCACCTTCCCGCTTCAGTGGACGGGCTCTGCAGTGGGCGCGATCGTGGGCAGGCTGGTGGGAATGGCGCCTCTGACGACTTGGCTTGCGGTTCTCGTTGGCACTCTTATCCGCTCTACCCTTGCAACACTTATTTCTATCGGCGTGCTCTCTTTCATTAACCTCTGACCTAACTTGAAATCTCGTTTTGCCGTCGGCTTACTCTCGTTTTGCCGCCGGCCTACTCCCTTATCCGCCGTCCCGTAAACTGCAAGAAAACATCCTCCAAACTCGGCTTCCGCAAATTCACCGACCTCACCTCCAACCCCTCCTGGCGTGCAGCCTCCAAAATCTCCGGAATCCTTAAATCCCCACGCTCCATCTTTAAAGTCACAAAACCGTCGTGCTCCCGAAACTCGGTAACAAAATCCAGCCTCTTGAAAACCTCCTCGTAACCTCCAGAATTCTCTTCCAACTCCAAACTCACCAAATCCGAGCCGATTAAATCCTTCAAGTTTCTCGGCGTGTCAAGCGAAATTATTCTGCCCCTATCAATAATTCCCACCCGCCCGCAGAGGTAGTCCGCCTCTTCCATTTGGTGCGTCGTCAAGACAACCGTTAGCCCCTCGCGCGCGTTCAACTCCTTTATGAAATCCCAAATCCGCCGCCTCGTCTGCGTGTCCAACCCCAAAGTCGGCTCGTCTAAGAACAGGACTTTCGGGTGGTGAATAAAACCGCGTGCAATCTCCAAACGCCGTTTCATCCCTCCTGAATACTTGTCTACCACCTCGTCCGCCTTCTCCTCAAGTTCAACGAGCTTCAAAACCTCCTCAATCCTTTCCTCCCGCACCCGCCTCCTCTTGCCGCTGCCCCGCCTCTCGCCGCCCTGGTCGCCCTGGTCGCCCTGCCCAACGCCGTAAATCCGCGCGTGAAAGTCCAGGTTCTCCCGACCCGTCAGTCGCCAGTCCAACGACGGCTCTTGAAAGACAATTCCGATGCTCCTCCTCACGCTGTCCTTCTCCTTGCTGACATCAAACCCTGCCACCCGCGCCGTTCCCGAAGTGGGCTTCAGAAGAGTGGTCAATATTTTTATCACGGTCGTCTTGCCCGCACCGTTAGGACCGAGCAGAGCGAAAATCTCGCCCGCTTCGACGCTAAACGAGACGCGGTCTACGGCAGCAGCGGTGGTAGCAGCAGCGGACCTGCTGCCTCGGTACCGCTTCGTTAAGCCCCTTACTTCAATCGCCCTCTCCTTCGCTTTCATCTCCTTCCTCTTACAACGGCAGACAGGAACAGGAGAGTAGCAGTCTCCTTCCGCTACTCATTTTTTTCTCTTTCTCGCCCCACGCTCACCCTCTCCTTCTCCTCTTTCTCTACACGCACAAAGACGCCGATTTCACGCAAATACTCCGCCGAGAGCAGTCCCCTCTTCCTCCCTCTCCCTCTCCCTCTCCCTCTACTTCTGCCTCTGCCGTTGTCGTGAATCAGCAACTCTGCCAAATCTTCCACCTCGTCAATGTCCGCGCTCAAAAAAAACGAGTCGTGAACAGCGTAGGACAAACCCCTCCGCCTCGCCGTCTCCAAATGCTTCAGACAACTAATTCCGTAGTAGGAGACCGCGAATTCGCGGGGTCGCCGCAGGAACAACGCGTTCGTGCCGCCGTTCCTTCCCGGTGCTACCACCACCTCCTCCGAGTGCCCAACAAGTCGGTTTATGCTTTTGGACGTCGTCAGCGGAAGGTCTGCCATAATTATCAGCACCGGCTCCTCCGGCTCCCGCACCTCGTTCAGCACCTCGTTCAGCACCTCGTTCAGCCCTCTGCCGTCCGCTCTGACCGTCAGGTTTAGGTTTAACTCTAACTGACCAGGTTCAGGAGGAGAGGTAGAGATTATTTCCGCCTCTTCCACCGCCGACTCCGAGAGAGCGACCAAAACATCCTTCAGCATTCTCGTAGCGAGTTCTTCACGCTCGGTCTCGCTTAAAAACCCGCCTAACCTCGACTTCGCCCCCTCCTTCTTAAACGGAATAAACGCTCTCACTTTCGGTTTCACTCTCGGCTTCACTTTCTGGTTTCACTTTCGGTTTCACTCTCGGCTTCACTTAAACTTAACTCCTCCACCAGCCTCTCGCATTTTTCCCGCATTAACCTCGCCGCTTCTGTCACCATTTCATCCACCGAGAGAGAGCCGTCCCCCTCCACACTAAGGACTACCGCATTCTCGTCTGCGTCTGGCTTGTAGCCGCACGCGGTGACGGGCTGCCACTTTGCGTGTTCTCTTCCCCTGCCCAGCCTCGCAACCGCGTCAACCGAGATTTTTTGTCGTGCGACCGTCGTTTTTATGCCGCTAATTTCTCGCTGCGTTGAGATTAGTTTCACGATTGGAATATTCTCCAACGCTGGTCTTACCCCAACTCCAGGCTCGGACGAGACGAGTTCCTTTGAATAAACCGTCCTCTCACCGACTCTTTCAGGACTCTCCGCTCTTAAACTTAAAGTCACCGAAGACTCTTCTCCTTTTCTTTCTCCTTTTCCTTTTCTTTCTCCTTCTCCTTTTTTTTCTTCTTCTCCTTTTCTTCCTCCTTCTCCTACTTCCCCACACTTCAGAGGAATCAAAGCCAAACGCAACGCCAACTGCTCGTCGTACAAGAGTGAAGAGTTCTCGTAAATCTTCACTTCGTCAATCGCCAATTTCGGCACTTCGGCAAGCAAGACCCGCCTGATCGCGTTTACGAAGCGAGTTCCGACGCCCGAAACGACCAGTCTCACTTCCTCCTCCCCCCGCCGTTCCGCTATTTTCAGTTTCATAAACTTTCTGTTCCGTAAAACATTTTAGAAAAAAATTTCTTTAGTAAAGTTTACTTTAAAAAAGAAAAGTTTTTTTTAAACTCTTCTCCCTCTCCGTCCGCCGGGGCGCTTCGTGCCGTCGTGCGGTACAGGCGAGACGTCCTCTATTTTTCCAATTCGCAGACCAGCGCGGGCAAAGGTTCTTATCGCAGCCTGAGCCCCAGGGGCAGTGCTTCTCGCTTTACGCCCTGCTGCTGCCTTCACTTTCACGTGCACCCCTTTTATCTCTCGCTCTTTCAGTTTGTCTGCAAGCTGGTTCGCCATTTGCATCGCGGTGTAAGGCGAACTCTCGTCGCGGTCTGCTCTCGCAATCATTCCGCCAGACGCCCTCGCAATCGTCTCCGCACCCGTAATGTCCGTAATTGTGATGATTGTGTTATTAAACGAAGAAAAAATATGTGCAATTACCCATTTCTCGCCAGTCATTTTTATTCCCCTCCCTCTTTACTTCTCCTTTTTCTTCTTTCTTCTCTTTTCCTCATTTTTCCTCTCTCTCCCCTCCTTTCTTCTCCTTTACCTCCCCTTTCTCCTCTGAGTCGGAGGTAGCAGAAGCAGTAGAAACGGAAAACGGAGCGTTCCCGTAGTAGCCGATTTCCCGCTCCTCCTCCATGCTCACGAGATAAGAAGGGACAGTAACCCTCGCGCCGTTAACCGCGATGTGGCCGTGAACGATGAATTGCCGAGCCTGTTTTATCGAGTTGGAGAGGTCTTTCTTAAAAACCCGCGTCTGCAGTCTCCTTTCCAAAATGTCTTCTATTCCCATCGCCAAAACATCCTCCAATCCCAATCCCAAACTCGTGCCCGCAGTTTCAACTTCTCCAACTTCTCCAACCCCTCCAAATTCTCCAACCGCCTCTTTCAGCACGCCTTTCCTCCTTAAGCCTGCTAAAATCTCCTCCCGCTTTTTCATTGTGTGCTCCGTAGGCGTCCCTCCTGCGATTTCCGCTAAAATCTTTCTCACCTCCCGCCGGTAGTCCCGCACAAAACTCTCCGCCTTCCACACCTCGCTCTTGTTCTTCAGCCCGTACTTCTCCGCTAACTCCTTCTCCTCTTTTATCCGCTCCGCCACCCACGGTCTTCGTGGTCGCTCGTACGACTTCTTTCTCTTCTTTGGATGCCCCATTTTATTTTCCTCTTTCCCCTGTTTTAGGTTTTGTTTTAGCCAACAGCTTCTTCCTCGACACCCCCACGACCAGCCCTCGCCGACCCGTTGACCGTGTCCTCTGCCCCCTCACTTTTAGCCCTCTCTCGTGTTTTATCCCACGGTAAGACCGAATTTTACGCAGCAGATTTATGTCGTCTCGCAGTTTCAGCAGCAGGTCCGAGCCCAAAATATGCTTGTTTTCTCCTGTAATTAAGTCTTTCCTCCTGTTCAACATCCAGCTCGGCAGTCGCTTCTCGGCACTCTTGATCGCAGCCCGCAGCCGTTCTATTTCGCCGTCCGAGAGCTCGCCCATTTTCGCCAACGGGTCAATTCCCGAAGAAACCGCAATCGTCTTCGCCACTCGCCTGCCAATCCCTTTTATCCCGCAGAGCGAGTGTGCGACGCCTCTTTTACCGTCCAAGTCAGCGTCCAAAATCCTGACAATGTGCCGGAACTCCCGCTCTTCTTCGCCTGCTTCTACTTCTACTTCGCCTTCTTCTGCCTCTGCCCCTGCTCCTTTTCTCTCTCTCTCGTCACTCATTTTGCACACACAACTTCTAAAAAAACTTTTTATTAACTTTAATACTTTTTCCGCTTGTCAAAGTCACGCCGAGGAAGGGATTTGAACCCTTGAGTTCCTTTCGGAACACAGGCTACCTGTTTCTTGGGACTCCAGGCCTGCGCCTTACCACTCAGCCACCTCGGCTCTTCCAACCTCTTTTATAAGTTCCGGGCTTCATAAACACCCGCTCAGTCTCTACGCAGACACCCTTCTCTGCTTTGAGCATTTCTTCCGCACCCAGCTTCGCCCTCCCCACGCCCACTGCTTCTCCTTTCAGCGTGTAAATTACTACGCGGTCCCCTCTATTTATCTCTTCTTTTCCTTCCTCTTTTCCTTCCTCTTTTCCATCCTCTTTTCCATCCTCTTTTCCATCCTCTTTTCCTTCCTCTTTTCCTTCCTCTTTTCCTTCTTCTCCCTCTTTCTCTCCAACCTGCAAAATCCCCGGTGCTGCGAGGTCGGCACCGTGACAAATCGCGTCGACCGCACTGTCCTTCACGACAACGCTCGGCAAGCCTGCCTTTCGCAACGCAAATTCAATCGGCACGACGAGTTTCCGCAGAAGGCTCTCGTCACCTGTCTCCTCGTAAAAAACAAACGCGTCCTTCAAGTCCTGCAACCTCGTAAGACCGTCGGTCTCGTCAAACGGGAACGCTTTCGTCCGCCGCAACTCTGACATGTGCGCTCCCACGCCCAAAACAAGCCCAATGTGGTGGCAGAGCATTCTTATGTAAGTCCCCGCCTCGCAGCCCACTCGCAGCAGCACCTCCCTGCCCTCTTTCCTGCCCGCCACTTCTTTTACCTCGCTGTAGTGCACGGTTCTCACCCGCACCCGCCTCTTGACCGCGGACTTCAGCGGCGGTCTCTGGTAAATCCTACCCACGAACTCCTCGCAGACCCGCCTCACCGCTGCCTCCGCCGCCTCTCCCCCGGCCTCTCCCCTTCCCTTTTCCCCTCCCTCTCCCCTTCCCTTTTCCCCTCCCTCTCCCCTTCCCTTTTCCCCTCCCTCTCCCTCCTTTTCCCCTCCCTCTCCTACCTCACCGTGCAGTTTCATCACGCAGACGTACTCCTTGTCGCCGACGAAACAGTTGGCTAACTTCCTCGCCGCTCCGAGCAGGACAGGCAGCACGCCCGTAACATTCGGGTCAAGCGTCCCTGTGTGCGCCGCCTTGCTCAGCCCCAAAATCTGCTTCACCCACGCAACGACCTCGTGCGAAGTCGGTCCCGCAGGCTTGTCCAAGACAACCACGCCTTTCTCGAGGTGCTCCCGAATTGGGCGAGCCTCTGGCGCACACCCACACCTCGGGTCGGTCTGGTAGGTAAAAGAAGATTTGCTTTTGCTCTTTTTCATCTCGTTTTTAAATACAAGAATAATTCTAAAATATGAAAAAAATCACGGTTAAAGTTATTCCAAATTCAAGCGTGGAGCAGGTAGTTGAAGCCAAGCCACCGTTCGAGCCTGCGTCGCTAACAGTAAAAGTAAAAGAGCCACCGACAAAAGGCAAGGCAAATAAAGCCGTGGTTAAACTCCTCTCAAAACACTTCAACGCTGGCGTGAGAATCGTGTCAGGAGCGAAGAGCAGGAAGAAAATCGTGGAGGTTGAAAAATGAGGGCTTTCGTCGCAGTGGATTTGTCCAAAGAAATTCGGGCGAAACTAAAAGTAGTGCAGAAGCAGTTTGCAGATTTTGGGACAGTGCAAGGGCAGGAGCAGGGTCAGGAGCAGTTGAGACAGAAATTGAAGTTCATGAATCCGTGGCAGACGCACCAGACGGTGAAGTTTCTGGGCGAAGTCCCTGCAGAACGTGTTGTAGATGTTAAAGTGGCGTTGGCAGGAGTGAGTCAGAGTCCGTTTGAGGTGGCGTTGCGGGGTGTGGGCTTCTTTCCTGTGCCTCCGCTGAAGACGAAGACTGGGAAGGCGAAGGCGAGAGTGAAAACCGTAAGGGTTGTTTGGGTTGGGATTGAGGAAGGGGCGGAAGAGTTGCGGGCGTTGCAGGAGGAGGTGGAGTCGCAGTTGCAGGCGGCGGGCGTTGACTTTCCGCCTGAAAGACGAGGACCGTTCAGTGCGCACGTTACGCTCTGCCGTGTGAAGAAGCCGTTGTCGAAGGACGAGTTGCAGGCGGTTCTGCGGAAGGTTGCGGAGTTGAAGGCGGTGGAAGTGGGGAGGACGCGAGTGGAGGTGCTGAAACTGAAGAAGAGCACGCTCACGCCGAAGGGACCTGTTTACGAGGATTTGTTTGTGAAGCGGTTGGGAAATCAGAGGGAATAAAGCGAATAGAAAGAGCAGAAATGAATGAGCCGAAGAGAGTTACATTAACAGATTTCTTGCACTTGAGAAAGGGGGGAGAGTATTGTTTGGGCTCGTTGGAGTTGCGGCTGCGGCAGAACGCGTTTAAAGTGGTTGAATTCCAGAGAAAGCGGTTGGAGAGCGTGGAAAAGAGCGTCCTCTTCAGAAGGAACGAATAAACCAGCACCGGCAGACGGTCGACGAGGCGAAGCGGAGTTTAATCGCAGGTTCGAGCATCTCGTGGCGTTGCACCGGAAGAGTCTGCAGGCTCTTACAGGGAAGTTGAACGCTCTGAGCCCGCTGGCGATTCTGTTCGCGGCTGCCTGGGGGGGAGGTGGTGAAAAGTGTGGCGGAGGTTGAGGTAGGAGGGGTGTTGAAAGTGCAGTTTAAGGACGGAGAAGCGGTTTCAGAGGTTAAGGAGAAGAGGGTTCTTTTTTCAGAAAAAATACTTTACGATTTATTCAACACAGCACTACTTAACAGATTTGGAGAAAGAAGAAAATGCAAGTAGTAGTAAGCGACACGAAGAGCGGGAAGGCGTACAAGGTGGCGGGCAAGGACGCGGAGGCGAGTGCGTTGTTCGTCGGGAAGCGAATTGGGGAAGTTGTGAATGCGGAGATTCTCGGGCTGGGCGGCTACGAGTTGGAAATAACTGGTGGCTCGGACAAGCAGGGAATGCCGATGCGGAAAGATGTCTCGGGGGCTGCGAGGAAGCGGATTTTAATCTCTTCCCCTCCTGGCTACCGCCCGAAAGAGCGAGGCAAGAGGCGAAGAAAATCGGTCAGAGGCAACGAAATCTCAACCGAAATCTCGCAGATAAACACGAGGATAAAAAACTACGGGGCGAGGCCAGTTGAGGAGTTGCTCGCAAAACACGATAAAAATAGAAGGGAAAAGGGCTAACAAAACATTGTCACGCTCCTCTTATCTTCAGCGAAAGGAACAGCGAAAAGACAAAAGAAAATAAATTTATTACAAGGAAACGGAGATAAATAAGAGGGGAGAAAAAATTAGGAGGTGAGAGACAAAATGTTGTTCATAACATGCGTAAAGGTGAATCCGGGAATGGTGAAGTCGGCGAGAGAGTTCGGGGACGAAATGATCGCGAACCCACCCAAAGGTGTGAAGTTCCTGCAGGCGTACCACACGCTGGGCAGGTACGACGCGATTTGGATCTACGAAGCCGAAGACCCTGAAGTAATCAAAGACTTCCTTCATCAAAGCAGGGAAGTCGCAACGACCGAGACCTGGGTTGCCTTTGAACGCAGAATCTAAGCCAAGCAAGGCTGCAGAAGAGAAACAAGGAAGGCAAGGCACAAAACAAAAGCGAGGGGATCCCTAACTCAGACGGTCCCTTTTTTATTTTTTTATCTTTCTTCTTTGAGTAACTGCCGCATCAAATCTCCTGCCCTCGCGTCCAACACGCCTCTGCCCGCAGCCAAGCTGCACTGTCTTGCGAAGATTTCGTCAAAATGATTTTGAGCGTGGGCTTGAGCGTGGGCTTGAGCGTGGGCTTGTGGCGAAGAGAAAATTGCGAACGGCACTGGCTCTCTCGTGTGCGTCCGCAGGGAGACGGGCGTGTAGTGGTCGGGCAAGACCAGGACTTTAAAATCCGCAAACTCCTGCTCCAACCCCTGTAACATTTTTCCCACAACCAGCGCGTCAAAATCCTCAATCGCCTTCACTTTCAGGTCAATCTCGCCGAGATGCCCCGCCTCGTCCGGTGCTTCTACGTGCAGCAAAACAAAATCCCGCTCCTTCAAACTCCGCAACGCGTTCTCCACCTTGCCCTCGTAGTTCGTGTCAAAATACCCTGTCGCACCCGGCACCTCCACCGCCTCCAGACCCACGCACCGCCCGATCCCTTTTATGAGGTCAACCCCCGAAATCACCGAACCGCCACCACTCACTCCGTACCGCCCACTGAACGCAGGCATTTCAGGCTTCCTGCCGCCGCTCCAGAGCCACACCAAATTCGCCTTCTCCGCCTTCCCAAATATTTCCCTCGAGGCAAGCACAATCTCCCGCAAAACCCCCTCTCTCGGCAGTTCCTCCTCTACCCGTGCGCCGATTATGTCGTGTGGCGGCGCTCCTCCAATCTCTTTCGCCCCCGCAAAAATATTATTTTTGGATTCGGACTTGAGAACCAAAATGTTTCGGTAACTCACTCCTGGATAAAATTCGCACCCGCTCCCCCCTAATTCCTCGTTAAGCGCTGCAATTAATCCCCTCGCCTCTTCGTTTGTCGGATGCCCGCCGCTGTAGTCCGCAAACTTTCCCTCTCGCACAGTTACGAGGTTGCACCTAAATGCGAGGTCGCCCTCCTCGAGAGGCACACGCATTCCCAACGCCTCCAGCGGACCCCGACCAGTGTAATATTTCGCAGGGTCGTAGCCGAGAATAGAGAGCGTAGCAATGTCGCTCCCCGCTGCCAGCCCCTCTGGAATTGTTTTCACCAACCCGCAGACGCCCGCGGTAGCGACGAAGTCGAGGTTTGGCGTTGCTGCGATTTGCAAAGCCGTCTTGCCGCCCCGTTCAGGAATCGGGTAGTCCGCCATTCCGTCCCCTATCAAAATTACATATTTCATCTCCTCGTCTAACAATATTTATCATAGTTTTAATATTATCAATCGTGAGAGAGCAGATGGAGACAGAAATACCGCTGAGGGAAATAATGGTGCGTCGGGTAGTGAAGGGCGACGGGGAGTTGAGCGTGCGGGAGGCGGCGGAGCTGATGAAGAAATACGATGTGGACAGCGTTGTAGTCGTTAGACGGGGCGGAGGAGAAGGAGGTGAGCCAGTGGGAATTGTCACGCACGGCGACATAATTAACGGGGTGGTAAGTAAGGACACAAAGCCCAGCAGCGTGAAATTGAAGGAGATAATGACGACGCCGCTGATAACTGCCTCTCCCAACGACCGCCTGTCCGAGGTAGCGAAGAAGATGGCGGAGGAGCGGATAGGAAAAATACCAGTGCTTGAGGACGGCAAGTTGGTCGGCATCGTTGCGGATGTTGATATTCTCTCGGTCTCGTCGGAGATGAACTCGATTTTGGCGGATTTAATCGAGATGCACGTCAGCGAACGAGAGGTTCTTAGGGCAGAGACACTGAGGACAGGGCGAGAGGGCGGAGAAGACAGGGAGGAAGGAGAAGAAGGAGAAGAAGGTGAAGAAGGTGAAGAAGGTGAAGAAGAAAGAATGGGGCAGGGAATATGCGAAAAATGCGGCAGCTTCTCAAGTAGCCTGGAACTGAAAGACGGGGTAATGGTCTGCGAGACCTGCAGCGAGGAGATGGAAAGGGTAGAGGGTTAAATTATTTATCCATTGTGTCTTACGCAGACAAGATTTTAGAAATAAGCAGACCTTACCTCGTAAAAACTTTCTCTAAAGGGCGTTTAGAGGCTTTTTTGGAAGACTACATTCGTTTTGTCAAAGAAGATTTTCAAGAGCAGTACCAAGGCATTAACGAGGTTTTGTCGAAGGTTCATTTAATGGTCACTTCGCCGCCTTACTTCGCCGCCTTACTACAACGCCCGCTCGCAGTGGTGAGAGACTTGAACGAATATTTGGAGGGGATGCAAAGAATTATGTCTGTAAGGACTGCGGAAGAAAGAGGAATTTAACGCCCTCTTTGGTCTGCAAAAAATGCGGTAAAGACTTTTCCAAGAGGCAGAAGAGCAAAATCATTGCCAAGAAAAACTACACAACAAAATTCCGCAGCGTTCAAGTGAAAAGTTCAAGAATTGAATCCAAAGGACCAAGACAGGCAACATTTCAGTGCGAAGGACTTTGGGAAGTGGAAAGAGTTTTTAAACAGGTTTGCCAAGTTGGAATAATTTTTTACCCCCTAAAAATGAGCCTTTCCTTTTCAGTCCCTGATTCCCACTTTCGAGACTGAGAAGACCGCCTCCGCTTCTGGCAGGTTGGGCGAATCAACTAACCTCGCGATCCTCTTCTCCCCTTTAGATTTTCGGAGGTACAACCTGAAAGTAGCGGTGTGGCCAACGATGTGGCCGCCGATGGGTCTTGTAGGGTCGCCGAAGAAGGCGTCCGGTCTCACCATCACTTGATTAGTTATCATCACGACCGCGTTGTTCAGGTCTGCGAACTTGAGAGCGTCGTGCAGGTGCTTGTTTATCTTCTGCTGCCTGCCCGCCAGCGTCCCGCGTCCTACATATTCGCTCCTAAACTGCGCAGTCGCAGAGTCAATTATCATTAGCCGCACGGGCTTCTCTGCTCCCTTCTTCTTCAGTTCCTCTGCGAGCTCACCAGCCTTCTCAACCAGCAGCATTTGGTGGTTCGAGTTGTAGGCTCGTGCGATGTGAATGTTCTTGAGAACCTCCTCGTAGTCAAGTTCTGCACCCACTCCTTCCCCCGCACCTTCTCCCTCGCCCTTAAGACCCTCTACCATCTCTTTTATCCGCTCGGGTCTGAAAGTGTTCTCGGTGTCGATCATTATTGCCGAGCCGTCCAAACCGCCCCTCTCCACAGGCAGCTGCACATTTACAGCGAGTTGGTGAGCGATTTGCGTCTTCCCGCTCCCGAATTCGCCGTAGAACTCAGTCATCGCCTGCGTCTCGAGACCGCCGCCGCCAAACAGGTTGTCGAGCGATTTAGAGCCTGTGGACAGCCTGCCCACGTCCTTCCGTCGTTCCAATATTTTGTCGCCGGTCTCGAACCCGCCAATGTTGGCAGCCTTCCGGGCAGCGTTGATAATTTTCGCCGCGGTCGCCTCTCCGATCTCTGCAGTCTCCACCAACTCCGCGGGCGACGCCACTGCTACCGCCTCCAACGAATTTAACCCCGCCTCACGCAACTTCTCCGCAATCGCAGGTCCAACGCCGGGCAACTCTTCTAAGTCCATTTTCTCTCTTTTCTCTTCTCCTTCTTGCGTGGCTAACTAATTGGCATTTTAGTAGTTAAACCATTCAAAATTCAAATACTCTGTTAGAGAATAGAAATACTCTGTTAGAGAATAGAAGATTATTCTACTTGTTGTTTCATTAAACTATCTCCTCAAACTCGTCTTTCATCTCCTGCTGAATCTGCTCAAACCTCTCCCTAAACCCCTCACTCGGCACATATTTCATCCGCGACAAAGCGTCCTTAATCCGCATCCGTTCCAGTCGCTCCACGCCCACGCCGCTCTCTATCGCCTGCATCGCACCCTCGTACCACTGCAGAATGACCTTCGCCATCAAGTACTGCTTCTCGAGCGAGCAGAACGAATCGACCTCGTGGTAAGCGTTCTGCTGCAGGAAATCCTCTCTTATCATTCTTGCAACCTCCAAAGTTCCACGCTCGCGAGCAGGCAGTGCGTCCGCACCGACGAGTTGGACGATTTCCTGCAGCTCCGCCTCCTTCTGCAGCAGCCCCATCATTTTCTCTCGCTGCTCCGTGAAGTCAGGAGCCGTGGCTTTCTCAAACCATTCCTGAAGAGCGCCGAGGTAGAGCGAGTAACTGCGTAGCCAGCTTATCGCGGGGAAGTGCCGCCTGTCAGCAAGCGAAGAATCGAGTGCCCAAAAGTCGCCCACCACTCGCAGCGTGTTCTGCGTGACAGGCTCTGAGAAGTCGCCTCCTGGCGGCGAGACCGCACCAACAACCGTGACCGAGCCCACTCGCTCCTCCTCTCGCTCCTGCACCTGCGAACCCGAACCGAGCGTCTTTACCCTGCCCGCACGCTCGTAGAAGTCCGAGAGCCGTGTCGCCAGGTAAGCGGGGTAGCCCTCCTCGCCGGGCATTTCCTCGAGCCTGCCCGAGATTTCTCGCAACGCCTCCGCCCACCGCGATGTAGAGTCCGCCTGAATCGCGACATCGTAGCCCATATCGCGGTAGTACTCGGCGATCGTGATTCCTGTGTAAATCGACGCCTCTCGAGCAGCAACCGGCATATTCGAGGTGTTTGCAATCAGCGTTGACCGTTCCATCAGCGACTCACCGCTGTAAGGGTCAACGAGCTTCGGAAAATCCTCCAAGACCTCTGTCATCTCGTTCCCCCTCTCGCCGCAGCCGATGTAGACGATGACCTGTGCGTCCGCCCACCTCGCCAACTGGTGCTGCATCACGGTGTTGTGAAGAATCATCGGTCCAAAACCAGCGACGAAATTGTGCGAACCCGGAACCACGAAGTCGTAAACATCCTTTACACCTTTGATTTCCTCAATCTCTGTAATCTCGTCGTAAAAAACATAATCCAATCTCTCTGCAACCCACCGCAACCTCGCATTTTCCGACAACTCGCAAAATTTCTTGAAAGTCCGAACGCTCATTCTCTCTCTCCCCTGCTCTCTCCGCTCTCCCTGCTCTCTCCGCTCTCCCTGCTCTCTAAAATAATTGGATGTGTTCACGCCAAGACGCTCCAATTCCGCGTGTGGTCGCCCCATTTCCTCGTAGGCACGCTTAAAAAACTCCGCCGACGCCGGCACGATGTCCTCTGCCGTGTAACTCCTCTTACCGTCCGCCAAATATTCTTTTATCCGCTTGAACTTCTCAAATTCGCTCTTCACGGGCAGACTGCAAGCCTCGTAAAACCGCTTTATCTCCTCCTTCCCCCTTACAAAAATTCGGTAGTAGATCTTCCCTTCAATAACACGCTCCTTTAAGGAGTGAAGGATTCCAAACCGCAGCAAGAGGTAAGAGACGCTGAGTTGCATCTCCCGGCTCGCGGTTGTAAGTTCCAACTCGTTCTTTCCCGCACCCACGTAGCCGTCAGAAGCGAAGTAAGCGCCCACGAATCTGCCCGCTACTTCGTCCGGCGACCGCATCACAATGTCTGGCACCCTGCACGAAGACGATTTCTTCTCGCCTGTTCCCGGAACGCCCAACCGCCTCAAAAGCCTGACCAGCACCGAACTCTCGACGACCGAGCACTCCACCGTGTTGCACCGCTCCTGCTTTGCTGTGAGTCCAAACAGGCTTTTGGACAACTCTTCAAACCTCGCCCTCAGCGATCCGTCGTTGTTGTAGAACTCAACCGTTCTCGGTTTAACCGAGCCGTCTCCAATCACGAGCCCGAGAAACTCTGCGAAGTCCCCGTCAAATTCATTCGGGATTCTCACCGCCTCATCACAGACCCGCTCCTCGTCAAACAACTCGCTACCGAGTCTCTGCACCGCTCCCTTGAAAAATATCCGCCTCGGCATCACGAGATAATCGCCCGCGTTTAACGCCCTGCACTCAACCTCCTTTATCTCCAAATCAGGCGTTACCGTAAAGAGTTTATGAATTGGTGTTATTTCTGCCGTCTTCCCCGTCCTCGTTTTCACACGATACAAAACATCAGTTTTGCCTTTGTAAACCGTGTTCGCGCCTTTCTCCTTTAACCGCCCGTCGTTCAGCGAATAAACGCCAATTGCGTCTTTTAAAGCCGTGTACTCCTCGTGGCTGTCTGTATTGCGGACCTTCTCGCCGTTCTCCTTGTTCTCATCGTAAACTTCCCTCATTTTCCTCACCGTCCCGTCAGCGAGCATTACAGGCGTGTCTGGGCTAACGCATTTCCCAGTCCCAAACCCTCCTGGAATCGCCCCTGTCCCTCCTTTCGCGATTGGGAAGAAGGTGTCGTTAATTCGCTGCCCAGTCAGGAGAGGCACGTCAGGGTCTAACTTCTCCTTGTACGGCCGCCCTTTCCGCACCGGCCACTTCTGCATCAACTTCAACTCCACTTCCTCTCCCCCCCGTGCTCCGCTTGCGCTGCCTGCGCCGCCTGTGCCGCCTGTCTGCAACCTCGCAATTGTTTCGTCGACCGTGAAATCGCCCTCTCTCAACTCCAAGAGCCTGCCCCGCAGTCCTGGCGGCACGAGAATTTTGTGCTTAATCACTTTTGACTCCTGAACCACGCCCAAAATGTCCCCGCCCGCTACTTCTTTTCCCTCCTCCGCAGTGGTGTGCGAGGGCGTGAATTTCCACTTCTTCCCGCGGTCGAGTGCGTCCACCGAGACGCCCCGTTCCACGTAGTCGCCCACCTTGTCCTTTATGCTTTGCAGCGGTCGCTGAATTCCGTCGTAAAAATTCTTCAAAATCCCAGGTCCGAGTTCAACCGACAACGGCGCCCTCGTCCGCACCACCGGCTCACCAGGCTTCAAGCCCGTCGTGTCCTCGTAGACCTGAACGTAGGCAAGGTCGCCGTCCAGCCGAATCGTCTCGCCCAGCAGCCCCTCCTCGCCCACTTTTACCACCTCGTACATCTTGCAGCCCCGCATCTTCTCTGCAACGACCAACGGACCCGTAATTTTCGCTATTTTTCCTTCTTCGCCCATTTTCTCTCTCCTCTTCTCTCCTCTCCCCTTTATTTCTCGCCTCTACTTTATCCCCTTTTGTTACCCTTTTGGTTTGTCTAAAAATTAACAAACAACATCTTTAACCATATTCTCAAACTTGGTTGCTCTCACAAACTCACCGAATCTGCGTTTACAACAAGAGAACATGAACTCTGCAACCCTGCTCATTTCATATCCAACTCTTTATTTTCATTTCATAGTCTCTATTACCATAAAATAATTATCCGACAATCCAATAAAAAAGATAAAATGAGAGTTGGAATGATGAGGAGCTTGGGCATTGTATTAGTGTTGTCGCCACACACAGACGATGCAGAATTAGGAGGGGGAGGAGTAATTTCAAAATTGTTAGAAGAGGGGACTGAATTGTACTGGGCGGTTTTCTCTATTGCCGAGGATTCTGTTCCAGACGGTATGCCAAAAGATACGCTTAAAAAAGAGTTTTTAGAGGTTGCTAAGAGCGTCGAGATTAAAGAAACCAATCTCTTCGTCGGCAATATTCGAGTCCGTAGGTTTGACGAAAAGCGTCAGGACATCTTGGAAAAGTTGGTAGTAATACCGAAATGAAATTCAGCCAGACTTGGTCGTTGCCCCGTCGACCCTTGACCAACATCAAGATCACCAAGTTGTCGCAAGAGAGACTGTAAGGG
>PQXB01000003.1 GCA_003194425.1 Candidatus Methanophagaceae archaeon
CAAAGTTGGGTCAAGATTGGAGAGGAAAAAGGGGTAAAATTTGTGAAGGGTAGTGATGCTCACAGTGTGAAGGATTTAAGATGAAAGTCGGTGTCGTCGGGACAGGGACGATGGGAAGGAACCATGTCAGGGTCTACTCCGAGCTCAAGGCGGTTGAAGAGGTCTCTGTTTTTAAGGGTGTAAAAATAGAGGACGATGTTTTGGTCGGTCCTGCCGGTAACTTTCACGAATGACTTGTATCCAAGAGCGTTCAGTTGGGGTGAGGAGAAGGTCGTTTCGACGGTGGTCAAGAAGGGTGCGAGCATCGGTGCGAACTCGACGATAGTTTGCGGCGTTGTGGTGGGGGAGTACGCGCTGGTCGGGGCGGGGTCTGTGGTAACGAAGGATGTGCCGCGGTTTGGGTTGGTGTACGGGAATCCTGCTGAATTTAAGGGTTTCGTGTGCTACTGCGGGAGGCGACTGAGCAAGGTTGTTGGAATTAGAGAAGCCGTAGAGAAAGGGAAGGGAGAGGGGGAGGAGAAAGGAGTTTGCAAGGAGAGAGAGGTTTACAAGTGCGAATGCGGGCAGGAAGTGGAGGTATAATTTTCCAAAGTTCTCAAGACTTTACCACCTCTTTTATCTTCTCCTGTTACTTTTCCACCCGATTTTACCTCTCAAAAAATAGGTCGTACAGGCGAAAATCAAGCACATAAGAATAAAAGTTCAATAAATAACCCTTCGACGGATTTATCAAACCCAAAGTGGCGAAAGAATTTTCTCAACCGCCCATAAATTTAGAGACCTATAATTCCTAAATAAATAGTTTATCTTCTCTGCCAAGATTTCACTGACCTTACTGCCTTCGCAAGGACTTCGGAGTGGCGGAGTGGCGGAGTGGCGGAGTGGCGGAGTGGCGGAGTGGCGGAGTGAGCGGAGTGGGCGGGGCGGGATTTTTCCTCCGCCGGTTTCATAAAGATTTTTTGTTAGAGAACGGAGCAAATTGAAGACCATATTTCCAGCAGTTTCCAGCAGCGCCGCCGTAGTAGTTGTGCTTGTCGTTCAATTTGGGCGATGAAATGTTCAAAATTTTCATAATTTTATATGTCTTGGGATTTCAATTTTATAAAAGAAATGAGGCTCGACAAACTAACTTTAAAGGCGCAGGAGGCGTTGCAAGAGGCGAAGAACCTCGCGGAAGAACACAACCACCAGCAGATTGGGGAGGAACACTTGTTGCTGGCGCTGGTTGAGCAGTCAGAGGGCGTAGTCGTCCCGGTGCTGCAGAAAATTGGGGTTGAGATTGAGCAGCTAAAGGCGCGGCTTGAGGAGCATTTGAACTCCCTGCCGCAAGTGCACGGCGGAGGGCAGGTCGGCGGACCCGAGCAGATTTTCGTGACGCCGAGCTTGAACAAGACGCTGGAGAGTGCGTGGCGGGAGGCGCAGGCGATGAAGGACGAATATTTGAGCACCGAGCACCTGCTCCTCGCGATTGCCGAAGCGGAAGAGGCAAACCCGTCCTCGCCAGAAATCCTTAAAGGACTGGGCGTGACGAAGGAGCGGATTTACGAGGCGCTGACTGGAATTCGTGGCGGGCAGCGGGTGGTTGACCAGAACCCGGAGGGGAAGTACCAGGCGTTGGAACGTTACACGCGGGACTTGACAGACCTCGCTCGTAAGGGGAAGCTTGACCCTGTGATTGGCAGGAACGACGAAATTCGGAGAGTGATTCAAGTCCTCTCGCGGCGAACGAAGAACAACCCAGTGCTGATTGGTGAGGCGGGCGTGGGGAAGACCGCGATCGTTGAGGGCTTGGCGCAGCGAATTGTGAGCGGCGATGTTCCGGAGACCTTGAAGGAGAAGCGAGTCGCAGCGCTGGATATGGGAGCGTTGATCGCGGGCACGAAGTTCAGGGGCGAGTTCGAGGACCGGCTAAAAGCGGTGCTTAAGGAGATTAACGAGGCGGCGGGTCAGATTATCGTTTTTATAGACGAGTTGCACACCGTCGTCGGAGCGGGTGCGGCGGAGGGCGCGGTCGACGCCTCGAATATGCTGAAACCCGCTCTCGCGCGGGGCGAGCTCAGGTGCGTTGGTGCGACCACGACCGAGGAGTACCGAAAATACATTGAGAAGGACGCGGCGCTGGAGCGGAGGTTTCAGCCGATTTTGGTTCGTGAGCCAACAGTTGAGGATACAATCTCAATTCTGCGTGGCTTGAAAGAGCGGTACGAACTGCACCACGGGGTTCGGATTCACGACTCCGCGTTGGTCGCCGCGGCTGTGCTCTCCAGCAGGTACCTCACCGAGCGGTTCCTGCCCGACAAGGCAATCGACATCGTTGACGAAGCCGCGTCCAAGTTGCGAACCGAGATTGAGAGTATGCCGACCGAGATTGACGAGGTAGAGCGGAAGGTCAGGCAGCTCGAGATTGAGGAGCAGGCGTTGAAACGCGAGAAGGACAGGGCGTCGCGGGAACGGCTGGCGAAACTCCGCAGCGAACTGGCGGGGCTGAAGGAGAAGGGCGACCGGCTCAAAGCGAAGTGGCAGAACGAGAAGGAGATAATTCAGCGAATCCGCGAGGTCAAGGCAAAAATTGACGAGGCGAAGTTGGAGGAGCAGCAGGCGGAGCGGAGTGGGGATTTGGAGCGCGTGGCGAAGATTCGGTACGGCACGCTCGTCGAGTTGCAGAAGGAATTGGAGTCCGAGAAGGAGCGGCTGGAGGCGTTGCAGCAGGCGGGGGAGCAGAAAATGTTAAAGGAAGAGGTCGACGAGGAGGACGTCGCCGAGGTGGTTGCGAAGTGGTCGGGGGTTCCAGTGGCGAAGATGCTGGAGGGCGAGACCGAGAAACTCGTTCGGATGGAAGAGCGTTTGAAAGAGCGTGTCGTTGGGCAGGACGAGGCGATTTCGCTGATTTCCAACGCAATCCGACGGGCGAGAGCAGGTCTCAGCGACCCGAACCGACCGATCGGCTCGTTCATTTTTATGGGCCCCACCGGCGTCGGAAAGACCGAACTCGCAAAGGCGCTCGCCGAATTCCTGTTCGACGACGAGCGGGCGATGGTTCGGATGGATATGTCTGAGTTTATGGAACGGCACTCGATCGCACGACTCATCGGCGCTCCGCCGGGCTACGTTGGCTACGAGGAGGGCGGATTTCTTACCGAAGCGGTTCGCAGGCGACCCTACACCGTCGTCCTCTTCGACGAAATCGAGAAGGCACACAACGATGTCTTTAACCTCCTGCTTCAAATCCTCGACGACGGCAGGCTCACCGACGGGCACGGCAGGACCGTGAACTTCAAGAACACCGTGATTATTTTGACCTCAAATGTCGCGAGCCATTTAATGCCCAAGGCACGCCCGCGGGCGCAGGAGCGAGGAGAGGAGTTGCGAGGAGAGAAGTTGCGGGAGCGGGTGCTGGAGGAGTTGAAGCTGCGGTTCCGCCCCGAGTTCCTGAACAGGATTGACGAAATTATTATTTTTAACCCGCTCGGCAAGGACGAGATAAAAAAGATTGTGGAGATTCAAATGCGGTATTTGGAGGAGCGGCTCGCAGCGGAGCGGAAAATCTCGCTCTCTGTCAGCGAGAGCGTAAAGGAGTTAGTGGCGAGCAAGGGATTTGACCCTGCGTTCGGGGCGAGGCCGGTAAAGCGGACGATTCAGCGGCTCATCGAAGATCCGTTGTCGGTGAAGATTTTAAGTGGCGAGTTCGCAGAGGGCGAGACGGTAAAAATTAATGTCTCGGAGGGGGCGGTTGTGTTTTCACACGATTAAAATGCAGACGTAAGGGAGAGGGATAAAAAGTTGCCGGGTGTGATGCGAAAATAGAAAATCTTTTATAGAAAAAGTAAAATGTTTTAATAACGACAAGAAGATGGAAAGCAAAACAAGAAAATGTCCCGAATGCGGCTCCAAGAGGGTAGTCTCCGATTCAAAGCACGCGGAGCTTTACTGTGCCGACTGCGGGATTGTAATCGCAGAAAACATCGTTGACCTTGGACCGGAATGGCGTGCCTACGACTCGGAACAGGCGTCCAAGCGAGTGAGGACAGGACCTGGGATGAGTTACAGGATTCACGACAAGGGCTTGAGCACGCCAACGCCGAAGTTGCCTGCGGGGATAAAACGGCTTCGGTGGGTAAATATGGACAGCAGCGAGAAGACCCTCGCCTTCGCTCTCATCGAGATTGACAGGATGTCCTGCGCGCTTAAACTGCCGAACGACATCAAGGAGGCGGCATCGGTCTTGTACCGAAAGGCAGCGAGGCAAAGTATGATTAAAGGGCGGAGCATTGAGGAACTGGTCTCTGCAATGCTCTACATCGTTTGCAGGCAGTACGGGATTCCGCGGACGCTGAAAGAGATTGCAAAGGTCTCGAGAAGTCCGATAAAGAAAATCCGGCGGTCGTACATCTTCCTTCTGCGGAAGTTGGGGCTGAAAATCGCACCTGCTGACCCTGCTCACTACATCCCGCGGTTCTGCTCTGAACTTGGATTGAGCGAGACGACACGGGAACAGGCGATAGAAATTCTGAATCAGGACAAGGGAACGGGAGCCGCAAGGGGCTGGGCGCCGATTGGGACCGCGGCTGCGGCGATTTACATTGCTGCTGTTTTAAGTGGCGACGCCGAGTACCGCCCAGAGCGGGCGATTGCAAAGGTCGCAGGCACGACTGAGATTACGATTCGGAGCAGGTGTAAAGACTTGGGCAAGGCGTTGGAGTTGGATTTAGACGCCTTCTCCTCCCCCCCTCGCCGACACCCTCGTGCGGTTTAGTGGTTGATTTTCGTGCAGACCGTCTCTCGCCCTTCGAGTGCGTCAATTATTCGGCTCGGGAAATTGCCGTTCACAAGAACGCAACTCATTTTATTCTGAACCAAAAATCTCGGCAGCTCCGCGTCTACGCAACCGCACCCCTTCCCAACCAGCTCTTCTGCGCGGACTCTCTTGAGAAGACGCCCTTGTTCGTCCAGCACTCCGTCCACGTCGGTCAGTTTTACGAACGCCTTTTCGCCAACCCGCTTCGCAACAAACGCGGCAATCGTGTCCGAAGTAACAGCCCAACTGTGCGGCAAGCAGTTGTCGGCTCTCAAAATTTTGAGGGGCAGAAAGATGCGGAGAGCAGGTCCCCCCTCGTCCACACACTCAACCAACGGCACAACTCCGCCGTCTGCAAGAAAGAAGCCGTACTGGTGCGTTGCGAGGACAGCCAACCAGTGTGCCGTCTCGTCTGAGATTGAGAGTTCTTTTTGGAGGGTTCTCACCGCTTCTGCGAACGGACCACCGCCGGGGATTAAAATTATCGTCAAGTCGCCACGCTCTTCTGCGTAATTCTTAAGCCGCCGCACAATTCCCTTACCTTTTTTTATTAGACTGCCTCCCAGTTTTACTACTACCCGCTCCCTTTTCCTCTCTCTTTTCCTCTCTCTTTTCCTCTCTCCTTTCCTCTCTCCTTTCCCGCTCATTTAAAAGTCTAACTTTAGCTGAAGTTCATTCCGGAGTGCGAGAAGAAGGGCAGGACATTTACATTTTCATAACTTTAACTTCCCCTTTATCGCCGCCACATCCCTGCTCAGCGCTTCGTATTTATCCCTCGACTCTACCTTTTCACTGTGAATCTCCTTTAAAAAAGGCAGTGCATTCTTTATTTCACCCGTATCGTCCCGCACATCCTCCAAAATTCCTATCGTCCTGTCCTGCTTCTCCAGCATTGTCCCGCACATCCTCCAAAATTCCTATCGTCCTGTCCTGCTTCTCCAGCATTTTATCCTCTATCAAAATGTTTTTACAGCCCTTCTCGTTTCCCGCAATTCTTGCTTCAACTTTTTCACCTCCACCCTCAAACCAGCCAACTGAACGCCCTGCTGTGCTATCTGCGGCAGTTGCGGGCTTTTTAGCTCCAACGCCCCCCACTTGCAGATCCGGTCGCAGACGCCGCAACAACTGCACTTGTTGTAGTCGACGACCAATTTTTTGTCAACAATTTTCAACGCGCCGTCGGGGCAGACCTGCACGCAGTCTCCACAGCCCTTGCACACTCTCAGGTCGACAACAGGAATCCACATTTTTTTTATTATATTTAAATGCAAAATAAAAATAAAGAGAAAGTTGGAAGGAGGAATGTCGGGATGGCCCAGAGGTTAAGGCGGTAGGTTGCTAACCTACTTCCCCTTACGGGGAGCGAGGGTTCGAATCCCTCTCCCGACGCTACAATGTCTGTCTCGGTCTTGAACGCTTTTTCGTGCGTCTACGAAAAGATATTGAAGAAGCGAGTATTGAACTCGCCGATCCTCGTGGAGCATATTCTTCTCGTCTTGGACGAGACCGACCTTCTCGCAGCGGGCGGGCTGGAGAAACTCAAGCAGTTCGTAAAGTGCTGTCACGCACTAAAAGTAAATGTCGTGACCGTTTATGTCAGCGTCGTTCAGGGCGGGGACGGGCAAGGCGGGGACGGGCAGGGCAGGGGCGGGCAGGGGCTGGACGAGGAATTGCTGCAGCGGGCGTACTCGCACCTTCGTGAAGAAATTGCAAAGGCGTTGAGCAAAGAGAACGCGTCGATCGCGATTTACGCAAACACACCAACTCCAAACTCTGCTCCAAACTCTGCCGACTACCTGGATCCTGAATCCCTGGATCCTGAATCTCTAAATCCTAACCCCAAGAAAAAAATAAATATTTCAATCGGGCTGGGAGGCAGGAGCGAGCTGACGAAGGCGATAAAAAAGATTATGAGCAGGGTGCAGGCGGGGGAGGTGGAGCCTGATGAAATAGACGAGAAACTGATTGAGTCCGAATTAATCTTCAAATCCGAGCCCGACCTCGTCATTCGGTCTGGAGCCACGCTACTAACTGATTTCCTGATTTGGCAGTCGGTGTACAGCGAGTTTTACTTTACGGATGTCAATTGGGCGCGGTTCAGGAAAATAGACCTGCTCCGTGCGGTTCGCGACTTTCAGTGGCGAGAGCGGCGATTTGGTCGCTGAACTAACTTCCTCTTTTTAACAGCATTTTAACAGCATCTCCATTTGGGGTAAAGCCAAAGTCAGGAGGCGTAGGAGAGAGAAGGAAGAAGAAACGCAGCAGTTAGGAGGGCGGAACACACCCAAGGATTTCATCAGGCTCCAAAACAGTCTTGAGAGTATTGGGGGAGGTAAAGTAGAAAAAAGACAGAACAGGAGTTTATACAAAGAAAGCGAACCTGTTAAAAGGGGAAGGAAGAAAAGAAATACCAAAGAAAAGGATTTAAGATGTTTGATAAAGAGTTATTCAAGATATTGGAAAGAGCAATTCAAGATATTGGAAAGAGCAAGAGGGAGAAGACAGGAGGTGAGCGGGCAATTCCTCCCGCCCTGAAGGACGGGGTCTCCTTGCCCAAATAAAATGAAATACATCGTAGTAACCGGCGGCGTGATGAGCGGGCTCGGAAAAGGGATCACGATGGCGTCCGTCGGCAGAATCCTGAAAGACCACGGCTACAAAATCGTGCCGATAAAAATCGACCCCTACATAAACATCGACGCAGGCACGATGAACCCGTTCCAGCACGGCGAGGTCTTCGTTCTGGCAGACGGCACAGAGGTAGACCTCGACCTCGGGCACTACGAGCGTTTTATGGATGTGGACTTGCGGCGGGAACACAACCTCACCACCGGCGTCGTCTACTCCGCAGTGATCAAACGCGAGCGGCGAGGCGAATATTTGGGGCAGACCGTCCAAATTATTCCGCACATAACGAACGAGATAAAAGCACGAATTCGGGCAGTCGCAGCGAAAAGCGGTGCGGACGTGTGCTTGGTAGAAATCGGCGGCACGGTCGGCGACATCGAAAGTATGCCTTTTCTTGAGGCGGTTCGGCAAATGCACGGCGAAGAGGACGAGAACGACTTCCTCTTTGTCCACGTTACTCTTGTGCCGACCACGACGCAGAAGGAGCAGAAGACGAAGCCCACGCAGCACTCGGTTAAGGCACTCCGCGAACTTGGGCTTCAGCCCGATTTAATCGTGTGCAGGGGCGAGGAGGCGTTGCAGACGGGGGTGAAAGAGAAAATCGCGATGTTCTGCAACGTGCGGAAGGAAGCGGTGGTCAGCGCACCCGACACAGAGGACATTTACGAGGTGCCACTGCTGCTGGAAAAGGAAGGCATCTCGGCTTACATAACACGAAAGATGCAGTTAGAACAGTTGGAGCAGTCAAAGGAAGACCACGCGTGGGAGAAAATGGTGGAGCGGCGAAAGTCGCGGCGAAAGTCGTGCACTGTAGAAAAAATTAGAATTGCAGTAGTGGGTAAGTACGCAGGGCTGGAAGACTCGTATTTAAGCATAAAAGAGGCTTTAAAGCACGCTGCTACGACGTTGGGCTGCGAAGTCGAGACGAGGTGGGTGGAGGCGGAAGTGTTAGAGGTTGAGGCTGAGGCTGAAGTTGAAGCGTCGTTTTTTGACGGCTTTGACGGCTTTCAGGGAGTGCTTGTTCCTGGGGGGTTCGGCGTTCGCGGTGCAGAGGGGAAAATAAAGGCGATTGAGTACGCGAGGACGCGGAAGATTCCGTTTCTTGGGCTTTGCTTTGGTTTTCAGTTGGCAGTGGTCGAGGCGGCGCGGAACCTTGCAGGGCTTGAGGACGTGAACAGTTCTGAACTCTCTGCTGCGACGCCGCACCCTGTTGTGTGTTTGTTGGAGGAGCAAGCAGGCGTGGTCGAGAAGGGCGGAACAATGCGACTGGGCGACTACGAGGTCTTCATAAAAAAAGACACTTTGGCGGCGAAGGTCTACGAGGTGCACGGAGTGCACGGGGCAGCGAGAGTAGTGGAACGGCACAGGCACAGGTACGAGGTGAACCCTGCGTACGCAGAGCGGTTAGAGCAGGCGGGCGTGATTTTTTCTGGCACCGACCGGAGTGGGCTGCGGAAGGAAATTTTAGAAATTCCTGCTACTCAGCACCCCTTCTTCCTCGCCACGCAGTTCCACCCGGAGTTCAAGTCTCGACCGAACAAGCCCTCGCCACCGTTTAAGGCGTTTCTGGCGGCGTGTTTGAAAAATAAAAAAAACTGACGACGAAATTGAAAATATTTATCACAAAAAATATTTAGAGCAGAGTGGCGTGAAAGACGGTACGGCTACCGGTGTGCTACTTGCGGTTCAAGGGAGGGCGAGCCAAACATTCACTGGCCAAACACCACTACAAAATTGCAGAAAAGCCACAAAGACCCGACTAAACCGCTGGTTCCACAGAACACCCTTCCTCAGTGCCAAAAATGCAACCGAGCAGACAGAAACAATTGGGTTTACGACGAGAGAGGTCGTGTGATAAAATTAGCAAATCCCACTGTAATAAAACGGTCAGACAAAGAAATTAGGTGGAAGGTCTACAAAATCTTGCACGAAGAGTTTGAGGGGGTGAACCCAAATGACCCAAATGAACGAGAAGAACGAGAAAATGCTGAATAAAATCTTGTGTGGAGACGCTGAAAAAATATTGCCCGAAATTGAAGACTGCTCAATTGACCTTGTCTTGACAGACCCGCCGTATTTCTTGGACAAAATGGACAACCACTGGAGCCACAAAACCGTCTCAACCCTGACCGACTACTGCCGCACTGTAAAATCGCTCCCGCCGGTAATGAAGTTTGACAAAGAGCAGGGGAAAAGATTTTACAAATGGTTTCTGAAAATCTCGAAGGAGTTGCAGAGGGTGTTAAAACCCGGCGGTTTCTTCTTCTCGTTCTCAAGCCCGCGGCTTTACCACAGAATGGCTTCCGCGGTTGACGACGCGGGTTTTTTGATACGGGACTGCTTTATTTGGCTTTACACGCAGAACCAGCCGAAAGCAATGTCGCTCAACCATTTTATCGAGAAGTTGAACTGCGACGGAGAGACAAAAAATGAATTGAAAGAACGGCTGAACGGGTGGAAGACCCCGCAGATAAAATCCTGCTTCGAGCCGATTGTGTTGGCTCAAAAGGAGTGCGAGAAGACTTTTCTGAACAACATCTTAAAGCACAACGTCGGGCTCTTAAACACGAGCGTGAAAATCGGAGTTGGAGAAAGGGTAGGAGAAGGAATGTTTCCCGCAAATGTCGTGACCACGCAAGAAATTAGCGAGGCTGTGGACAGGTGTTTTCTTCTGCCGAAGCCGAGCAAAGACGAGAAAGGAGTGTTCAACACGCACAGAACCGTGAAACCGCTGGCAATTTGTGAGCACTTAATCAAACTAACGACCTTCTCTGAAGAGGCGGTTGTTTTAGACCCTTTTGTAGGAAGCGGGACGACCGCGGTTGCAGCAAAGAAGTTGGGAAGAAAATTCGTTGGGATTGACAGTAACCGGGAGTACGTGGAGGTTGCGTTGAGGAGGTTGGAAAAGTTAGGAAGACAGAAAAATGCTCACTTCTGGCAGGAAACTTGAGGAGTTGCGGAGAGGCGTAAGAGAGAGAGGGAGGGCGGAAGGCGGGTTAGTTGTCGCTTTCTCGGGCGGTGTGGACAGCGGTCTTCTGCTGACTGTTGCTCACGAGGTGCTGGGAGAAGTTGGAGCGAGGGTCTTGGGGGTGACGCTCGAGAGCGAACTCTTGCCAAAGCGGGAGTTAGAGCAGGCGAGGAGTTTTTTAGAACGCACGGGCGTCCGGCACAGGCGAGTGCAGTTCGCGTGGCAGGAGAACGAGGATTTTGTCAGGAACCCGCGAGAGAGGTGCTATTTTTGTAAGAAGCAGTTTTCGCGGGTCTTAAAGGCGGTTGCAGCGGAAGAAGGGCTAAAAACCGTCGCAGAGGGGGTTACCGCCTCCGACCTTGTGCAAGACCGTCCTGGAATCGCCGCAGCGGAAGAAGAAGGCGTTTGGCACCCGCTGGCGGAAGTCGGGCTAACGAAGGTGGAGGTGCGGCAGGCGGCGAAGGAGTTGGGTCTGCCTTTCTGGGACAAGCCCGCTTCTCCGTGCTTGGCTACGAGGATTGAGCACGGCGAGCGGGTAACGGTGGAGCGGCTGGCGCGGGTGGAGGCAGCGGAGAATTTCTTGAAGGATTTGGGCTTTGGCTGGCACAGCGTCGGGCAAGGCAGGCACGGAGAAGGGCAGGTTAGGGTTAGGCTGCACCGCGGGGGAGTAGCGAGGCTTGAGGTTGAGAGAGAGGAGTTTGAAGCGTTCTTAGACGGAAAGAAGCTTGAGGAGATTTGTGGCAGGCTGAAAGGGCTTGGGTTCAATTTCGTCACGCTTGACCTCGAGGGCTACAGAAATGAAATAAAAGGAGCAGTTGGAGGGAGAGTGTAGCGTTTTAATGCTCTCGGAAGTGAAATCTGAAAGGCAGCGTCCCCTTCGTCTCGTACACCGCCCACGAGAAGTACAGCAGTGCGTAGAGCCACAGGAAAGCATAATAAATGCAGATCGTAACATTCTCGCTGACGCCGATTGGAAAAATTGTAGAGAAGAGAATGTACAGGAGCATAAAAGTAACGGGAACCGAGAGAATGGACGCAAAGACCGTTAGCCACGCAACAGAGTTGCTAAAGAGTCGGAATTCACTTGTAATTAGCGCCCACCAGAGCACAAAAAATGCGAGCGTGATGTAGTGAATGCCGCCTAAATTGACCTCGATCATCAAGAAAAAGGCGGACATCGTAATTATCGCCAAGAGGATGGATTTTACAGCGAAAGCCATTGAAGTGCCGGGAACTATCGCCCTTCTTACCTCCGCCTCCCCTCTCACCCCTCTCGCCCTCGCTCCCTCTCCCTCCCCTTCTGCCCCCCCCGTACCTACCGCCGCGCCAACTTTTGGTTTCACCTGCTCCTCAATCACGGTCTCAACCATTCGGTCGATTTTGTTGATGCGACTTTCTAATCCTTCCATTCCAACCTGCGTCTCGGCTACCTTCCGCAGCACCGGCTCCAGCCGCGTGTAAATCCCCTTTTCAAAGGCAGAATTCACGAGACTCTCGTAGTAGACCGATTTTTTGTAGATGCGAACCGAGAAATGCCCGAGTGCGCCGCCGACCGCGAGGAAGACAAAATCAACCACGACGCCGTGCAAGTTAAATTGAAGGAGCAGGTCAACCGCAAGCGAGAAGAGCGAGAAGGCGGTTAGAACCGCAGCGATGACCAGACTAATCGCTAACCCTACCTTCTCGGTCGCGGGCATCGTTGCGGTTGCCCCGCTGGCTTGTGGTGTCGGCGTCGGTGCGTTCCCCATTTCTGTTCTAAATCCCGCTCATTAAATTTTGCTCATCAAATCCTCAACCTCAGGGTCAGAGCAGACTTCTACGGGCTTGCCGTCTGTCAAGTTGCAAATCAACGCAGTTAAGACCTTCGCTTCCTGCTCCTCGCCGATGCTTGTGCCAGCGCCGGGTCGGTAATATTTGCAGCCCAGAACCAGTGTCGGCACGCCACCACCGGGATTATATTTCTCGAAGATTTCCCTGTCCGCGCTGAAATTTCCCATATTGTCGTGCAGCGAAATGAAGCCCTCGAACTTTGCGGTGACATTCTGGAAGACTGGATGCTCCCACTTGCAGTACCCGCACCCTTCGGAACCGAAGAAATAAATAATCGGTTTCCCTTCGCCTTCTTCTCCTTCTTCTCCTTCTTCGCTACCCTCTCTGCAGACCTCGTCCTCGCTCACTTTAAAATTGCCAATGGTTCTTACTTCTAGCTCCTCCTCTTCTTTCTCCGCTGACTGATTCTCCGCTGCTGTTTGATTCTCTGTTTGATTCTCAATTTCTTTTTCCTGCTGCTCTACCATTTTCTTGAATTCTTCGACTTCAATTCCGGTTGGGAAGATCAGTTTGCCGTCTCTTGAAATGTAAGAGTTTCCAGGCTGTGAGATTCCAAACGCGGAAGAAATATTGAACGCCACTTTGTACAAGCCCGCTCCCTCTACCTCAGTCGCATTTACCAACTCAACCTCAACGCCTGGCGGAAGACCACCGTAATTCATGATAAAATCCACCGTCGCGTTACCTGCTTCGTCTGCTGTTAGCACCTCTGCGGTGCCAGTGCCAGTAGAGGGGCTTTGAGTTTGAAAAGAGAGCCCGAACGATCCGACTACAACTCCAACTACCACACCAACCACCAGTCCAAGAGCCAAAACACCGACTGTCTCTGTCTTCATTTTCCCGCCGCCTCCTTTCTTCTCTGCTTTCCCTGGCTTCTCTGCTTCCCTTTTCCTACTCCTTCTCCTTTACCTTTCTCTTCGCTCAACATTTGACAACACTTACTCTCTAAATTTCAAGACTATAAAAACCTCTTCTAATTTTCACAGAAACGCAATGAAAAATCACGCTTACGACTTTGAGTTGGAGAAGATAAAAAGGTTGGTGAGGGAGAAGGGGGCGAGAAGGGTAGGGCTGCAGCTGCCCGAGGGGCTCAAGACAGTGGCGACCGAACTCGCTGCGGAGATTTCAGGAGCAGCGGGAACTGAAGCGGGTGCGGAGGAAGTGGAAGTCTTAATTTCTGGGAACTCGTGCTTCGGGGCGTGCGACGTGGACGAACGGCTGGAGCGGGTCGTTGACCTGCTCTTTCATTTCGGACACACTTTTTCTTTTCAAAAAAGAAAACCTGTGCTAAAAGAAAAAGAAAAAACGCCGGAGAAGGTTGTTTTCGTAGAGCTCAGGAGCAGTGCAGACCTTAAGCCCGCGGTGGAGAAGGCGGTAGCCGCGATAAAAGGGGAGGTGGTAGGACTGGTAGCGACGGTGCAGCACGCCCACGCCTTAAAGGAGGCTGAAGAGGTGCTTGCTCGGTTTGGAAAGAAGGCAGAAATCCGGAAATCCAGGAATTTAAAATACGAGGGGCAGGTCTTGGGTTGCGACTTCTCCGCCGCAGTTGGCAGTGCCTGCGAGGACTGCGAGGAGGTTTTGTTCGTTGGCACGGGCAGTTTTCACCCAACTGGGCTCGCCCTCTACACAGGGAAGCGAGTAGTCGCGGCTGACCCGTTCACGGAGCAAGTGAGCGTCTTCGAGCCTGAAGAACTGCGGAAGAGGCGCTGGCTCGAGATTGCACGAGCGTTGGACGCGAGGTCTTTTGGGATAATTTTGAGTCTAAAGAGCGGGCAGTTCAACCAGGAAGCCGCGGTCTCGTTGCGGAGAAGAGCAGCAGAAAGAGGGTTAAAAGCGTTTTTGCTCGCTTTTGACGAAGTGAGCGAGGAGAGACTGCTCGGGTTCAAGACCCAGGTTGACGCTTTCGTGAACACTGCGTGTCCGAGGTTGGCGGAGGATTTCGTTCATTTTGAGAAGCCCGTTCTCTCTGCCGCGGAGTTTGAGGTCGTTCTCGGCGAGAGGGAGTGGGAGGCGATTTTTTAAGCTTACAAGCCTACAAATATTCCACCGCACCGCTCGAATGCACCCTCGCAGACGCCTTACGAGCCGCCCAGCACTGAAAATTTACCGCCACGGGCAGGCTTGTGATGTGCGTGTCCGCGGTCTCTACGAGGACGTCGAGCGCGGTTGTTCTCCCGCCTAAGCCCATCGGACCAATTCCCGTGCGGTTCACTGCCTCAAGAAGTTCCGTCTCAAGCCGCGCCACTCTTTCTTCTTTGTTCCGCTCGCCGACGGGTCGGAGCAGCGCTGCTTTCGCCAAAAACATCGCCAAATCCGCAGACCCTCCTACGCCCACTCCAACAATCGTCGGCGGGCAGGGCTTCCCCGCAGCCTTGACCACCGCCTCGAGAACAAACTCCTTAATTTCCCGCACCGCCTCCTCCTCGGGCTTGGGAGAGAGCATTCTAAAAGCACTCATATTTTCTGACCCCCCGCCCTTCGGAAACGCCGTCAACTCAATCCCGTCAAAATCCGCCTCTGCAACATTCGCAATCTTGTAATTCACACTCGGCATCCCGCGACCTGTGTTCCCTTCCCTCCCTCTCCCCTTACCGCCCACTCTTGTCAACGCATTTACCACGTTCGGACGCAGCGGAATTGTCTCCGTCGCTTCCTTCACGCCCTCGATTATGCCTCGTTCAATTTCGACGAGGGACAGATTTAAGTTCCTACCACTCCCTCTTCCGTTTCCGAACTTCACGAAAAAGAGCGGTAGTCCCGTGTCCTGACACAAGGGTCGCTGCAGCTCTTCCGCAAGCCGCACGTTCTCAAGCATCGCCTCCAACTGCACCTTCGCGATCTCGTTCCCTTCTCCTTCGCACCCGCACTCGCACCCGCACCCGCACCCGCACTCGCACTCGCACTCGCACCCGCACTCGCACTCACGCTCGTACGCCCGCGCCAACGCTGCTTTCACATCTTTCGGAAGCGTCGTCTCCGCCCGCCTCAAAATCTCTGCTGTTACGCCTCTAATCAGTTCTTTCGAGAGCATTAAACTTTTTCGCCTCGCAAATTGATAACTTCTAAAAAGTTTTAAGCCAGCCACCTGTGCAGAAGCATCGCGATTAAATACAGCGCGAAAAAGAGAAGAACCAGCAGCAACCCTGTCCCGATGCTCATCTTCTGCAGGTGCTCGTCTACAGGTCGCATTTTCATCTCCTCCAAGTCCTGCTCGTAGCGCTTGTAGACTGGGTGAAACAAGGGGTTGAAGACGAAGACGAAAGGTTTTAGCAGTGACAGAACGATTAAGTCCCGCCCCATTCGCGTCGCTTTAAGCGGGTTCTTGCTGAAGTCCGCGAAGAGCGAAACAACCCGCAACAGTCCCCGCTCCAACAGCCTCGCAAAACTCAAGACCGGCCCCTCGCAGAGCCAAATGAACCTTCTACCCGCTTTTCTGTAAATGTAATCGATGTCGTAGGTTACCCTCTCGTGCGGCATAATTAAGACCCGCAGTGCGAAGAACATAAATCCAGTCATCGCCAACAACTCTATCGTGCCCAAAGTATGCCCAACAGAGTATGCCTGATATTCAAAAGCGTCCGCCGGATACGGAAGAATTTCGTAAAGCATCCGCGGATAAACGCCAATCGCAACGCAGAGGAACGCGGTAACGCACATCGGAATAAGCATTAACAACGGCGCCTCCTTCACCTCTCCTACCCCCTCTCTCCTCTCACCCCCTCTCTCCTCTCGCCTCTCTCTCCCACTTTTCCCCACTCGGCCTCCCTCTCGCCTCTCTCTCACCGCTCTCTCCATTTCCTCGTTTCGTCTGAAAAAAGTGAAGTAAGTGAGTTTCAAGAACGAGAGAAAAGTCCCTACAGAACCGAGCATCAAAGCAAGAGCGAGAATGTGCATCTCTTTCAACTCCGCAGCGTGAATTATCATCCCCTTGCTCACGTACCCGTTAAAGCCCACGACGCCTGAAATCGAGAGTGCCGCGATCACACAAGTTACCGTCGTCACCGGCATCTTCCTCGCCAGCCCCCCGAGTTCCGTGAGGTTGCTCTTTCCTGTCCGAAAAATTACCGCTCCCATACACATAAACAGCAGAGCCTTGTACAGAATGTGGTTGAAGACGTGTGCGATTCCGCCGTTTATTCCCATCTGCACGACCTCTCCGTGCACCACGACCGCCCCGATTCCGACGCCCGCGACCATGTAGCCGACCTGGGAAATTATGTGGTAGGAGAGGAGTTTCCGCACATCGTTCTGCAGCAACGCAAACACAACGCCGTAAACGCACATCACGCCGCCAATGTACGCGACTGCCTCTACGCCCGGGAAAGTCCGAGCCAGCACGTAGACGCCCGTCTTCGTCGTGTAGACAGACATAAACACGGCACCCGCGATCGTCGCCTTCGGGTAAGAGTCCGGCAGCCAAGTGTGCAGCGGTATAAAAGCGGCGTTCACGCCGATTCCGACAAGCAAGAGGAAGTAGCCCAAGCCCGGTTCGACAGGTCCCACCGCGATGTTGCCGGTGCTCATATAATTAATAATTATCCCTGCGAGAAGCGCACAGCCGCCGAAGAGGTGAAACAAAATATACCGCATTCCCGCGTTCGTCGCCCGCTCGGTTCGGCTGTACCAAATCAGCCCGAGCGAAGAGAACGCCATTATTTCCCAAAAAATGTAGAGCGTGAAGAAGTCGCCTGCGAAAACCGCACCCAACGCACTCCCCAAATAAAGCAGCCCGCACGCAACCTCGCCGTTCTCTCTCGTCGCAGGGAGCGAGTACAAAATCGCAGCAGCACCGATTAAAGCGAAAATGTAGCCCATTATTCGGCTCAGCGGGTCAACGTGCAAGAAAGTCAGCACAAACCCCGAGACAGGAAATTCCCACGACGTCTGCGGTCTCAGCACTGCCACACTGACTAATCCAACCGCCGCCAGAAGGATGAGGTAGATTTTCCTTGCCGTCTCCGATGCCCCTCCGCCAGCTGCCGTGCCTGCCGTCGTGCCTGCCGTCGTGCCTGCCGCCGTCGTGCCTGCCGTCCTGCCTGCCGTCCTGCCTTTCCCGAAGAGAGGCAGCAACGCCGCTCCTGCAAGGTAAATAAAAGCAGGCGGGACGGCGGGCAGAATATTTGCTACGCTCTCAATCATCCTGCTTCCCCTCTCTTTGTATCGCCGACAATATTTTCATCGCCAGCACGAAAAACCCAACTCCTGCCGCTCCGTACAAGAGATAGAACCACACAAAATGCTTGCTGTACACGATCAAGACCACAGACGCGACCAACGCCGCCACTACGCCTACCGCCACTGCTTTTAGTATATTCTCTATCTTCATCGTCTTCAATGTGTGTGTTTTTTCACTCTTTATAAACTTCAAGAAGAATCTATGTTGGTGTATGTGTGCCTCAATATGTAGGTGCATAAACCCTACCTGCTCAAGCTCAGACAGGCAGGGTCAGCAACCTTCTTTTCCTCTCCTTCTTCTCTACTTTTCTCTTCTCCTTTCTTTCCCTTTCGGCTTCTCTTCTCCTTTCTTTCCCTTTCGGCTTTTCCCTCCTCTATTCTCTCTTCTCTTCTCTCTTCTTCGTTCCCTTTTCTTCTCCTCTCCCCCACTCTCTTCGGCTCGCTTCACACCCACAGCACCCCGTGCGTCAGGTAAATAAGCAAGTAGAAGGAGAAGAACAGGAGCACGAGCAGCACACCCGTCCCAATCGCCACACGGTGCGCTGGCTCCCCATACAACCGCCTGAGCTCCTCCAAATCTTGCTCGTATCTCGTGCGCGTGCGCGTCTGCGTCTGCGTCTGCGTCTGCGTCTGCGTGTTCGCCGTGGGATTGAAAGACCGCTCTACAACTACCGCGAGCGAGAGCAGCATTATTCGTGTCGCCGCAGTCGGGTTCTTGCTAAACCAGACGAAGGAATTGGTGAGGTCCTTCAGCACTCGGTCAAGAGCGTCTGCGAAGTCCAACAACGGCTTCTCACAGAACCAAAGGAACCGCTTACCCGCTTTTCGGTAGAACCAGTCGGTGTCGAGCGAGATCGTGGGCGTGCCGTGAAGCATTCGCCGCAGCAGCCAGAACCCCACGAAAGTAAAGAGCAGGAGCTGGCTCATTCCTACCACGTGCCCCGCCGCGTAGGGAACGTACTCAACCGCGTGAGGCAGCAGCCCGTAGAGTGCCTGCGGGTAGACGCCGATAAAAACGCAGAGGAACGCGGTGACGCCCATCGCGGCGAGCATATTTTTGGGCGCCTCCTTCTCCTTCACCACCTCTGCTGCCTCCTCCGCCTGCTCCTTCTTCGTCTTCGTCTCCGCAAACCAGGTGAGGTAGGGAACTTTCAGACCTGCAACAACGAAAGTTCCTATCGCAGCCCCCTCGAGCATTAGCCAGACGAGTGGCAGGTGCGACGCGGCTGCGGACTCAACGATCATCGTCTTGCTCACGAACCCGCTGAAGAGCGGGAAGCCGGAGATTGAGAACGCCCCGATCATATAAAGCCAGAACGTGAGCGGCATAAATTTGTAGAGACCGCCCAAGTCGGACAACTCGGTGAACTTGCTTCGCCCCGTCGTCTCCAGCACTACCCCTGCACCCATAAAGAGCAACGCCGTATAAAGAACGCAGCAGAGAGCGTGAGCAGTCGAGCCGTTCAACGCCAACTCCGTTCCTATCCCAACGCCCGCTACCATGTAGCCTCCCTGACTGATGAGGGCATAGGCAAGAACTCTTCTCGCATCGTTCTCAAGCACTGCGTAGACGACCCCGTAGACCGCCATCACCGCACCCAGCCAAATTAGCAGCTCAACGTGCGGAAAGCCGCGAATCAAAACATAGACCGCAGTCTTCGTCGTGAACGCAGTCAGGAAGACCGCCCCTGTAACCGTCGCCTCGGGGTAAGCGTCCGCGAGCCAGGCGTGCAACGGCGGAACCGCAGCGTTTATCAGAAACCCCGCCAAAATAAAGTAAGACGCCAAGTAACCGCTGCCCAAGCCCCAGTCAAAAACCCTGAAATCCGCAGTGCCCGTGTTCTGCACGTGCAAAATAATTCCCGCCAGCAGGCAGACGCCGCCGAAAAGATGCACTAAAATATACCTAAAACCCGCCTCCGAGGACGCCTTCGTCTTGCGGTACCAAATTAAAAACAGCGACGCCCACGCCATTATTTCCCAAAACAAGTACAGCGAGAAGAGGTCGCCAGCGAAGACAACGCCGAGTGCGCTGCCCACGTAGAGGAACGCTGCGACGTGCTGCCCGTCCTCCTTCACGTGCAGTGCGTAAAGCGTCATACAGAACGACGCAATCACAAAAACATACGCAAAGACCAGGCTCAACTTGTCCACACTCCCGAAAGTAAGCACGTAGTCCGAGAGCGGGAAACTCCAGAAAGTCCCCTCCGACATCAGCGAGAGGTCTAAAAGCGCGACCAGCGGCAACAGCAGCAGGTACGCCTTCTTCCACCGCCCCTTCAGCACTGGAATCAGAAACGCGCCCAAAATGAAGACCAGCCCCGGATGCAGCCACTCAGTCATAATAATTCACCTCCTTCTGCAGCCAGCGGTGCCCCAGCGCCTTCGAGACGACGATGATAAGAATGCAGCCAACGAAGCCGTAGATCGCGCTGAACCCCGGGATCTCCTGCCACACGAACGCGGCGTGAGCCTGCTCGTGGGAAAGAGGAGGGGAAAGAAGAGGCACAAGCAGTTCCGCCACTACACTCGCCGCGAGGCACGCGTACAAGATTCCAAACAACTGCTTCTGCCTTTTTTTTGTCTCCATTTTCATCCCTCTCTAAACGAAACCCTGCGCGCTCTCAATCAGCGATTTGCCGAGTTCTGAGAGCCTGTAGTAAGTTGCATTTCCGTGCTCCTTCTTCTCCACGACCCCGTGTTTGAGGAGCGAGTTCCCCGCGTCGAACCTGTTCCCCATCCCGCGCAGTCCGCCGAGGACGTTCGCGGGGTTTATCCCTGTCTTCCTCGAGATCTCCGCGGGATACGACGCATTCGGATAACACTTATACAAAAACATCAGAATCTCGGTCCTCACTCGGCTCCTTCTAAGCGATCGAAACACCTGCTCAAATCCCCCCTTCTTCTTCTCCTTTCTCTTCTCCTTTCTCTTCTCCTTTCTCTTCCCCTTCTCTCTCATCTTGTTTCCTCCTCCTAAAACCAGAGCGCCCCGTAGGTCAGGTAAATGAAGAGATACATCACGGCAAACGCAAGCGTATACAACGCCGCAGTCGCCACCGCCAAGGTTCGCGTATCCTCCAAATAACCCGCCTTCTCCAAATCAAGCACATAACGCACAGGATTAGACTCTCGCACTGTCGCTCCTGCGGTGTTCATCAACACCCTCGTCGCAAGCTCCGGGTTCTTACTAAAACACCTCCACGCACTCCAAATCCCATTTATTTCCATTTTCCTCTCCTCTCACTCCTATTTTTTATCCCTCTCTTCTCTCCTTCTCGCCTACTTCTCGCCCTTCTCACTTCTTTCACTTCTCTCACTTCTCTCACTTCTCTCGCCTCTCTTGCCTCTCCCCTTTCGCCCTTTTCCAACAAACACATATGTTCTAACATATGTAATAGTATATGCATATGTCTTAAAAAGATTTTCGCTTTTTTTCTATTCTATTTTCTATGAAACCCGAAAAAATCCAAGAAATCGCAAAAACCGAAATTGACCTAAAAAACTACTCTAACTCTTCTGTATGCTTTCTATTAGCGATTTGCCGAGTTCTGAGAGCCTGTAGTAAGTTGCATTTCCGTGCTCCTTCTTCTCCACGACCCCGTGTTTGAGGAGCGAGTTCCCCGCGTCGAACCTGCCCCCCATCCCGCGCAGCCCGCCGAGAATATTTGTAGGGTCGATCCCGGTGTTCCTTGAGATCTCCGCGGGATACGACGCATTTGGATAAATTTTATAAAGAAACATCACGATTTCCGTCCTCACCCTGCTCCTCCTGAGAGAACGCAAAATCTCCTCAAACCGCACTTCTTCGCTCCCCTCGCTTCCCTCAGTCATTCCTTTCCCTCCTCCCGCTCTGTCATTCCTTTCCCTCCTCCCTCACTCCCCAAAAAGTTTTTCAAGCACATCAAATAGATTTTTTACCGTGAACGGCTTCCACAAGTATTCTTCAGCCCCCGCGTCCAGCGCCGCGTTCCTCTGATCCGGCGTGCCCAACGCCGTAATTGCGACAATCAAAGCCTCTGGGTCGTGCTTTTTTATCTCCTTTATCGCCTGAATCCCGTCCATCACTTCCATCACCAAATCCATCGTAACAAGGTCAGGCTTCAATTCCTTGTACTTCTCCACAGCCTCCAGTCCGTTCTCCGCAAAGCCCACCACCTCGTATTTCCCCCCTGCCTGCTCCAGCATTTCGACCAGCATCTCCCGCATATACGCCGCGTCTTCCACAATCAAAATCCTTTTCTTCTCCATCTTCTTTCTCCTTCGCCCTCTTCTTCGCCCTCTTCTTCTCCCTCCCTCCTTTCCACCCTCTTGTCCCCTCTCCTTTCCACCCTCCTGTCCCCTCTCCTTTCCTCCTTCCTTTCCCCTCTCCTTTCCCCCCTCGCTCTCCTTCTCTCTGCTCCCGTCTTCATTCCCCTTTATTTATCTTTGTCCTTACCTTTGTCGTTTTGGGATTATAAAAAAGAATTTTGAGCCTTTCCCGAGTTCGCTCGTCGCCCAGACCCTCCCGCCGTGCAATTTTACATACTCCTTAACAATTGATAAACCCAGTCCGAGACTGCCTGACTTCCGCGTTAGCGAGGTGTCGACCATATAAAACCGCTCAAAAATCTTCGGCAGATCCTCCGCGGGAATTCCAATCCCTGTGTCCGCAACGCAGCACCGCACTTCTTCGCCCCTGTCTTCTACCCTGTCAACCCTGATCTCAATTCTACCGCCAGAGGGTGTGTATTTAATTGCGTTGGAAATCAGGTTAGAGAAGACCGCGACCACCTGCTGCTTGTCCGCCTGAATCACTTCTCCTACCTCCGAGACGACGGTGGAGATTTTTTGTTCCTTCTTCGCTGCCTCGGGTTCGAAGCCCTTAACCACTTCCTGCACCACATCCGAAAGCGAGAACTCCTTCAAATTTAACTTTATTTTCCTGCTGTCAATCCGCGCAAGTTCCAACATCCGATTAATCATCTTCTCAAGTTCCTTCGCACACTGCTCGATATTTTGAATGTAACGCCGCCCCTTGTCCGGCAGTTCACAGCGCTCCAAGAGGCTTGCGTAACCCACGATCGGCGCAAGAGGGGACCGCATCTCGTGGTAAGCCACATTAAGAAACTCCCGCTTCATATCGTCCAGCTCTGTAAGTTTTTCGCAGGTCTCTCGCAGCTCGTCCTCCTTCCTCTTCAACTCTGTAATGTCAAGCAAGGAGGCAATGCACCTTTTTGACCCCTTTCCTGCCCTTGCCTCTGGCTCTGTTTCTACCCCTGCCTCTGTCCCTGCCTCTACCTCTGCCCCTGCCTCTACCTCTGCCCCCGGAATCGGTTCTATCCAGGACTGCACATTTCGTATCTCGCCACTGCGGCTAACGAACTTGAAAGGGCAGCACGCGGGCGCTTTCCCGTCCCTCCGCTTGGCGCAGTAATTCTGCACCCGCACCCTGTCCTCGTCAGCGATGAAATCGCCCCACTTCTTCCCCCTCAGTTCGCTCCTTGAGTAGCCACTCAGAGCCTCAAATTCCTTGTTCGCCAACGAAATCCGCCCGCCAGCCTCAATGAGACACAAAGCGGTGAGTGCATGCTCAAAAATCACCCTGTACCGCTCCTCTGCGTCCCTTAACTTCTTCTCAATCCGCTTTCGCTCGGTGATGTCTCGGAAAATCGTTAATTTTGAGACCGTGCCGTCAATGTTCCTGAGCGGCGTCTCAACGAGGTCGTAAGTCCTCTCCTTCTTGCGAGAGTGCCACTCCCACTGCACTGTCTCGCCCTTTCTGACCTCTTCCTGTTTGCACAGCGGACAGGGTGTCGTCCTGTTATGAAAAACTTTGTAGCAGACCTCGCCAACATTGTAGCCAAAAACCTCAATTAAAGTCCTGTTCATAAACTCCACCTCGTAGTCCTTTGAGACGATGTAAACGCCGTCAGGCAGGGTCTCAAGAATCAAATTCAGGTTGTCTCGCTCCTTCTTTATCTTCTCTCGCTCCTCCTTTTTCCTCTCCTCCAACTCCTCTTCCAACTCCTCCTCTTTTGTTACATCTCGGCTTACACGGACGGTCCCAACCGGCACGCCGAGTTTGTCCTTTAGCAGCGCCGCGGACATTCGAATGCGAACCGGCTTTTTAGCCTTGTTTAGCACGGTCGTTCGGTAATTCTTGAGCTCCCCCTCTCGCTCCACAATTTCTGCTATTCTCTCCGCTTCGTCAGGGTCGGCGAAGAACCTTTTGTTTGGCGTGCCGAGGACCTCTTTTGCAGTGTAGCCCATATAATCTTCCGCGGCTTTGTTCCAGGACCGCACTTTTCCGTCCAAATCCACGACGACAATCGCGTCCGCAGAACTCGCAATAATGTTGTCCAAATAATCTTTTGTCTCTTTTAGCCGCTCCTCGCCCTTAGCCCGCTTCTCGCTCACGAGTCCGATTGTGTACGCGACCGCGACAAAAATGACGCTCCTCTCGAGGATCCTCTCGAGGACAGCAACCGAAAGAGACGGGGTCAAAGGCGGGGTCAGAGGACAAGTAACAAGAATGTAGAATAGGCTGAGAAAAAGGGCGACATAAATCGCCTTCTTGTGGTACCACACCCCGGCTAAAAGGATGGGAATGTAGAAGAGGTGGGTGTAAACGCCTGTCTCTCCTTTAGAGGCGAAATAAACGGTCACGACAACGCAGAATAAAACACTGAAAAACAGTACAAGAAATTTACAATTCAATTTCTTTGCCAGCGTCCCCATTCTTCCTGTTTCCACCGTTTTGCAGTTAGAAATTAATTTATAAGTGTTTTATCTTTTTAAATGTAAAATAAAAGGAGAAGAGGGGAGAGAAGAAGATGGGAATAGAAGCAAAAACATTAGAAGTAAGGGATGTAATGACGCCGCGGGTCGTTACCGCGGATGAGGAGACGCCGCTCACCAAAGTGTCGACCGAGATGGAGGTGGCGGGAATCGGGAGCGTTGTGATAACAAGGCAGGGAAAGCCAGTGGGGATCGTCACCGAGCGGGACATTGCACTGAATGTCATAATGAAGGACCGAATGCCAAGCGAGGTAAAAGTGAAAGAGGTGATGTCGTCGCCGTTGGTCACGATTGACCCGTTTGCGTCGGTTGAAAAGGCGTGCGAGCTACTTGCAGAGAAGAGGATAAGACGGCTGCCGGTGGTTGAGGCGGAGGCGGAGGGAGACAGGCTTGTTGGAATTATAAGCGTGAGGAACATCTTAACGAGAAATCCTACCTCGGTGACCAAGTTTTATTACGAGGGTTCTTAAAGTAGAAGAGAGCAAGCGAAGTTCTTCGCCGTTGGTCACCGTTAGGTTGGGTGTGTGAACTCGCGCTCGCGGCGGGGGACGGGTGCCGATTTAATTATTCCGTGTCCTCAAACCGCTCCTCCAGCCTCTTCAACACATTCGGCAGCGTCGTGTACTCCATTTCCTCAACCGGCAGCCTGTGTGGCTCGAACGGTCCGTGCGCTCTCATATAATCCGCGACCTCTGTCGCCCTCCTCCTCGCGAGGTCAAAAGCAGGGTCGTCGAACAAGTCCGCAGTCCCCACGAGCCTGCCCTTACTCACTTGGAAGCCAGCAGCGAGAACCCGCGGCGGTCCGTCGAACCGAGTGCACTGCGAGTACCTGAACGGAACCGGAATTATAGGTCCGTTGTGCGAGCCTCGCATCCAGCCACTAACGAGGTAAGGCAGCGAGAACGGCTCTAAAACCTCGCCCAACGCAGGCAGTCCGCCCTGCGACCGCACCAACGCCACTGGGTCGTCCTTGCCCACATATTTTCCTGCAGTGAAGAACAACTTCTCGGTGCTAACTACCGCCACCGGCTCGTCCTCTGGAATTGGGCTCGCCCCCGTGCCCTTCGGAAAGACGCGCTTTATCACATATTTGCTCTTCGCCCCAATCAACGCAAGTAGCGAGTACAACTCCTCGGGGCACCGTAAAAAGACCTTCTTCTTCTCTTTTATGTCCCACACTTCAAAGACGAACCCGTCGTGCATCGTTGGGTCAATCACGAGCCCCGCGGTGTTGAACGGGTCTGCGAACATCTTGTAAATCGGGTAGTTGAACGCACCCGGCTCGGTCTTGTCCATCATAAACGCGACCAACGGCTCGGACCCCCGCTCTTCAAATTCCATCTCTGCAATCCCCGGTCCCATTCCGCGAATGTTCCCGCTGAACGCGTCCACGAGCAAGTCCTGACCCGCACCGTGCAACTTCAGCTCCTTCGCCACCTCGGTCGCCGCCTCAAATGTCTCCCACGCCAACCCGTGAATCTCCTCCGAGTCCGTCCCTTTCCTGTGGCTCATCAGCAACTGCAAATCGTCGCCCGCGTGCAGAACGTGGTAGCTCACGAGCAGCCCCTCGCTCTTCGCCTTCTCCATCCTCTCTCTCGCCTTCTCCTCCAACTCAGGTCGCACCGTCGAGTGCCCCGGAAATCCACCTACGTCTGCCTTTATCAAACTTACTGTTATTTTTTCCATTTTTTCCATTTTTTCCATTTTTCAGTCCTCTTATTTTTAGTTTTTAGCAAGCATAAAATTAGTTAAAGTTCTCACACCTCCGCTCCGAACACCCGTTCTGCCTCCTCGTCCCTGCGTTTGTGCTCTTGCTTTATCATTTCCCCGCGCTTGAAATACTGCTCTGCTTTCTCTTCTTCCCCCGTAGTTTGGTAAAGCAGCGCGAGATTGTAGCAAGCCGAGATGCCCTCGTCCATCAAATATCTGCTGAGGTTCAGCGCTGCGTTGAAGAACCCCTTCGCCATCTCGTACTGCTCCAAACTTGCGTAAGCCACGCCGCAGTCGTTGCAGACTTTAGCAAGCGTAGGACGAATCGGCTCTTTCCTCACGATTTCCTTGTAAATTTCTATCGCCTCCTCGTACCTCCCCTCACCAAGAAATTTCTCGCCAACGAGGAGCAACTCTTCCGCCGTCTTTTCTCCCTCTTCGCTCCTCTTTCCTTCCTCTTCCTCCGCTTCCCTCTTTCCCTGCATAAAATTACAAATGCCTCTTAACCTTATTAATCTGCGCAAATAAAACTTCACCCGAGCCTGCCCGCGTCTTCTCTCACTCGCATTCTGAACGCTTTGTGCAGTTTTATAATCTCTGCTCTCCTCCGCTCGTCTGCACGCTCGAGGTTGTGAAAATACGGAATTTCAAAACCAATAAACCCACCAAACCAACTAAACCCACCAAACTCGCCACGCTTCTCTTCTTCCCTCCCACGCTTCTTTTCTTCCCTCCAACGCTTCTCTTCTTCCCTCCGCCGCACCTCTTCAAACACTGCCCTCTTTCCGCCCCGCGCAAAAGCGTCGCACAAAACCCAAAGTGAGCCCACATTCAGAGACGCGAGCCCGACATTCGCGTAGGGAACTGCGTACTCGTTCCCGTTGAAGACGACCGCGACTCCGCCGTGCTGTGCGACCTCGCGCAGCATTTTGTAGTCGGTAATGCTGTCGCCCACCGCGATGACTTCGCTCAGCCGCACGCCCTTCGCTCTCGCGATTTTCCGCACTGCCTCCGCTTTCCGCTCGCCTCCCACCACCCGCGTCGCCCCGAGCACGTCGTAGCCCAGAGCGGGCAGTTGGCGAAAAAAGAACTCGTCCAACCGACTCACAAATCGCTCTCTCACTGCCTCGTCAATGCTGGAATAAAGTCCGATTAAGTCTTCCTCGACTTTTTCCACCAAAGAAAAAAAAGCCTCTTTCTCTCCCAGCTTCGCTCTCGCACCCTCCAAGTCCAACCTCGTGCAGACAATATTTTCCTCGGGGACCCCCAGCCTGCGACCGACATTGTAAGCGTGCTGCTCGTAGCTCGTTGAAATTATGTAAACCTCCCACTTCTCTCCCCCCTTTCCCTCCTTTTCTCTCTCCTTTCCCTCCTTTTCTCTCTCCTTTCCCTCCTTTTCTCCACCCCCTTCCTGCAGCCGCTCAAACAACTCTCTCGCACCGTCCACCAACTTCGCACGCTCCGAGACCCGTTTTATCTCCGCCTCGGTTACGCCGTGCAGCAGGAGAAAAGGGACAATTAAGGCGAGCGTGTCGCCGGGCTCGTAGCCTTCGCGTTCCTGAAGCGAAATAAAGTCGTCGTATTTGCTTATCGCCTCAAAGACGCGGGCTCCCTCCTTTCCTCCCTCTCCCGCCTTGCCCTCCTTTCCTACAAGTTTCATCACCTCGTAGGCGTTGTCCTGCGGCGATAAAGGTCCCTCGAGGTCAAAGAAAATTGTCCTTCGCATTTTGTTTTTCTATTAACTTTTGCTAAATTATGCTTTCTAACCGCTCCAGCCCCTCCAAAATGTCTTCCATCGCGGCGGCGTACGAGAACCGCACGAAACCTCTGCCCGCCTCTCCAAACGCCGAACCCGGCGTAACAACAACGCGAGCCTCCTTTAGCAACCGCTCCGTGAATTCTTCCCCGTCTCCGTTTACATTCACAAAAGCGTAAAACGCACCCTCCGGGTTCAAGCACCGCAGTCCCACCGCTCCCGCGTTCAGCCGCTTCACAATTACATCCCGCCGCCTCTTGAACTCCGCAACCATTTCCGCAACGCACTCCTGCGAGCCTTGAAGCCCTGCCAAAGCCGCGAACTGCGAAACCGACGGTGCGCAGGTTACCGAGTGCTGCTGTATTTTTAGCATTCCCCCCACAATTTCAGGCGGTGCGACCGCGTAGCCAACTCGCCAGCCGGTCATCGCGTAGGTCTTCGAGAACCCGTTTATGACGACCGTCCGCTCCTGCATTCCGTCAAAACTGGCGATGCTCACGTGCCTCCGACCGTCGTAAATTATCCGCTCGTAAATCTCGTCAGACAGCACGATTATGTCGTGCTCTACCGCGAACTCCGCAACCTCCCGCAACTCCCGCTCGCTCAAAACGTACCCTACAGGGTTGTTTGGACTGTTTAGCACCAGCAGCTTCGTCTTCTCTGACGCCGCAGACGCCAACGATTCGTAGGACACGCCTCCTTCTCCTCCGTCTTCCCCTTCCCCTTCGCCCGCCGCACCCAGCCGCCGCACCCACTTTGGCACGCCACCTGCGAGTTTCACTGCGGATTCAAAGCTGACCCACGAAGGGTCGAGCAGAACCACCTCGTCGCCGTCGTCCAAAACCGCCATCATTAACTCGTAAATCGCCTGCTTCGCTCCAGGCGTTACCAAGACATTCTCAACCTCCACCTCAACCCCGTTCTCCGCCCGCATCTTCGCCGCAATCTCCGCCCGCAACTCTTCAATTCCCGCACCGCTCGTGTAGTGCGTCTCTCCAGCGTCCAACGCCTTTTTCGCGGCTTCGCAAATGTGCTTCGGCGTCTTGAAGTCTGGCTCGCCAAGCGAGAAGTTTAAGACTCGTTTTACTTTCCTTTCTCCCTCCCCCTGACTTTCCGCCTCCAACTGCCTCGCCAGATGCCCCATTTTCATCGTCGCCGACTCCTCCACCCTGCTCAGTCTTCTTGCCAACATTTCACTCCAACACACCCTAAAAAACACACCCTAAAAAACACACCCTAAAAACAAAAAGTCGCACAATTTAAATATCTTGACATTGAATTTAAAGAGAATTGATTATCGGAATAGACGACACAGACTCGAGAAAAGGAATGTGCACCACCTACTTGTGCGCGGTTTTAGTCGGCGAACTTGAGCGGTTTGGGCAGGTCTCGAGACCACGACTGGTAAGACTCAACCCCTGCGTCCCGTTTAAGACAAGAGGCAACGGTGCGGTCTCTTTTGAGGTGCGTGTGGCACGAGCAGAAGCACGAGCAGAAGCACGAGCAGAAGAAGTGAAAAAAGTGAAAGAAGTTGTCAAATCGCGAGTGAGCGAGTTCTCGGAGTTGGGCGAGGAGGGGACGAACCCGGGTGTTGTTTTTGTTGAGGAACAGAATTCAGGTTTAGGTAAAGGAGAAATAGGCGTTTTAAAGCGTTTTTACGAGGACGCGGTCAGGGAAGTGCTGACGCTGGAGGACGCCTGCGAAGTCATTTCAGAGTTGCGTTTGGACTGCTTTGGGCTGAAGAACAGGCGTGGTTTAATTGGGGCTTTGGCTGCTGCTTCTTTCCTGGTGCTGCAGAGGAGCCAGAAGACCAGGAGCCAGAAGACCGGTCTCTGCGACTGCGACTACGACTTTACCTACGAACTGGTGGCGTACAGGAGGAGGGAGCGGTGGGGGACGCGGAGAATTATTGACGAGGCGAGCGTGTGGCGGGCGGCTGCGGCGACTTACCCGCTGGTCTGGGACACCGTAGACGCAGCGAACAAGCAGGTTGTCTTCGCTCCGCATTCTCCGTGCCCCGTCCTCTTCGGGCTGCGGGGCGACAGCGTAGAAGCCATTTACAAGGCTTACGAACTGATTCAGCCGAATGCCGAACCCGTAGAGCGAGCAGAGTTGTTCGTGACAAATCAAGGCACGGACTTCCATTTAATCGACACGAGAAAGAAAAGAGAAGAGAAACTGGAACTGCAGGACGACCGCTCCTACATTTTGGACGGCGTGGTCTGCTCCAACCCCAGGACAATAAAAGGAGGGCACACGGTCTTTTCGCTCTCGCTCTCACTGCCAGCGGGCAGTGAAGAGGAAAAACTCGAGTGCATTGCCTACGAGCCGACGAAGGGCTTTCGTGCTGTTGTGAGGCGACTCCGAGTCGGCGACGAGGTCACAGTTTACGGGTCTCTAAAGAAAGGGGCGGTAAATCTTGAGAAGTTGGAGGTGAGGAAATTGAACCTGCTGGAAGTGAGGAATCCCAGGTGCGAGAGGTGCGGTAAGGCAATGAAATCGGCTGGCAGGTCGCAGGGCTACCGGTGCAAACGCTGCGGGACTTTCTGTGCGGAGAAGGAGGTGAAGGAGGAGGAAAGGGGAGTTTTGAAGGGGTTTTACGAAGTCCCGCCGGTTGCGAGGCGGCATATTTCTAAACCCTTGGTTCGCACTCGTCCGAGCAAATGATTTTTGAGACGCTGGGAAGGGCGGTAGTAATTTTTGCAGTAGCGTTCGCGGTTCTCTTAGTACTCGCGCTCCTCTTCTGCCTTTTCATTTTTCACACCAACCGAATAATTTTCCCGAACTTCGTGCTATTCGCAACAAGCCTGCTTTACGAGCCTTTACGCAGGCTGCTCTCGTTCTTTCGTGTTGACCCGACGCTGATTGACCGCGTCTCGGTAGAAATAAGAAACGCACTTAACTACCACGAGTTTGCGGCTACGCGTGTGGACGAGCGAGTTTTACTGCTACCGCAGTGCCTCCGCAGTCCTGAGTGTCCTGCGAAACTGAGTGCGGTGGACGGGCTTCACTGTGCGGGAAAAGAGGCGTGCGGGCGGTGTGCGATCGCGGAGCTGAGCGCTGCCTGCGAGGAGCTCGGGGTCAAGGTCTTCGTCTCGCCAGGCGGGACATTTGCAAAGCGGATTCTCCTGCAGAGCCAACCAAAAGCGGTGGTTGGCGTTGCCTGCTACAACAACCTCGCTGAAGGAATGTTGAACGCAAAACTCGTGGGTGTTCCAGCGCAGGGAGTGCCTCTCACGACCCCGGGCTGCGTTAGCACCACCGTCGACATTGACAAAATAATTGAGAAGTGCAAAATGCAAAAGGAAACGAAATGAAAAAGAGGATAAAAAATGATTTATGAGTGGGTAGGGAAGATTTTTGTAGTCGCGGTTGGCGTGTTGGCGGCGTTAATTCTGACCGCTGTCTGCCTCGCGATTTACAAAAGAGACCTGTTCCCGAGGTTCACGCTCTCCGTGCTCAACCTCTTCTACCAGCCCGCCAAACTGCTGTTCGGCTACTTCCGCGTAAATCCCGTGCTCGTGGACGAGCTCGGAATTGCACTGATGAACTCGGTTTACCGAGACGCGTACGGGAAGACGCCGTTGGAGAGGCGGTTGTTGTTTCTGCCGCAGTGCCTTCGCAGTCTGGAGTGCCCGGCGAAGACCTCGTCGCAGGAGGGAATAATTTGTAGGGAGTGTGGCAAGTGCGGGATTTCGGAGATTAAGCGGCTCTGCGACGAGCACGGAGTGGGGCTTTGCATTGCTCCCGGCGGTGAGTTCGTGAAGCGGGCGGTGAGGGACAAGAAGCCGCAGGCTGCGGTCGGCGTTGCGTGTCAGCACGACCTTTACGAGACGATGAAATATGTCACTTCGCAGGGCGTGCCGATGCTCGGCGTGCTGCTTTCAAAGACCGGCTGTGTGCTGACCGAGGTGGACTGGGAGGAGGTGAAAAGGGTGTTAGATTTAACTTTAGCTCACGCCAATTATCGCACTGTTCCCCGTGGGGTCGTCAATTATTAAAGTCACTTTCTCCTCTCCTTCGCCCGATTTTATTTTCTCTAACCGCTTCAAAACCGCTTCTGCACGCTTCTTTTCTTCGTTCCTTGCATTTCTGCTCAGCATTTTCACCACCTTCTCCACCCGCTTCAAGACGCCTTCAACCGTAGAAATAAACGCCTCCCCTCTCCTCGGCTCTACGCTGACGCCCAGCTCGGGAATTTCAATCCGCCCGAACGACGACCTCACTACCCGAGCATTTAAGTCCCGCACCGACGAAATCTCAAACTCGCACCTCCTTCCCCGCCCACTCCGCTCTCCGCTCTCTCCCTCCCCCGCCAGCAACATCAAATCGGCAGACCGAAACCCACACAAGGGGCAGACAGCGGTAAAAAAAAGAGCCTCGCCAAAGTGCGGGATTTCGTACGGCAGAAACTCCAACTCGCTCTCCGCCCCGCAAATCGGGCAACGCTCCTTCACCTCCCTACCTCACATTCAACTTCTTCCGTTCCAACTTAATCCCAGTCGGCGCTACAACAACCAGGTCGTCTCCAATTCCCGCAATGTCGCCTCGCACATCAAGCGCCGCCATTTTCAAGTCTTTCACCGCCTTCTCTACTAAAACCTTGTCCTGCTTCGCCCGCGAAATGTCCAAGATTAAAATATTGCCCGCGTAAATTTCCTTCTTTAACTCAGGAATGTCAAACAGACCCGTCAACTCCGCCGTTTTTATGTACAACCTCGCACGTTCGTCCTCCAGGTCCTCCTCGTACTCCTCAATGTCCAAGTCCAGGTAGTCCTTTTCAATCCCTACCCCTTCCCCTTCTCCTACCCCTCCCTCTCTCTTCCCCTTCGGAAGCAGCTTTCCTAAACCGCCTTTTAGCCTCATTTTCCCCTTCCCTCTCCTTTTCTCCTCATTTATTTAAATAAAAAAATCTTCTCTTTTATCCTTTTTATCCGCCCAACCACTTCCGCAGTTGCGCCTGCTTCCGCGTCCAACGGAGCCGTCCCTTCCAAATCCGCCTTCACCAACGCCTGCTCGTAAGGAATGGTCTCAAGCAGCGGAATGCCGAACTCCCGCAACTTCGCCTCCACCTTCTCCACCGCACCCGAGTCCGTAACCTTGTTCAGCACCGCCACGACTTTTTTAATACCAATGTCTTCGGCGAGTTTTTTTATTCTGTCCACCGTCTCAACTGACCTCATTCCCGGCTCCACCACAGCAAGCATCAAGTCAACGCCCTTCGCAGTCCCCCGCCCCAAATGCTCTACGCCCGCTTCCATATCCAGCACGACCGTGCTCTCGCGCTCCTTGAACAACAAATGCCGCAGCAGAGCGCGTAGAAAAGCGTTCTCAGGGCAGACGCACCCCGTCCCGCCCTGCACCACCGTTCCCATCACCAGCAGCGTCACTCCATCCGGACCCCTCGCACCGTACCGCTCAATTATGTCGCTCACCTTCGGGTTCAGCCTGTAGACGCCAGTCCAGGCGGCAGAGGCAGAAGCAGAGGCAGAGCCAGAGCCAGAGGCAGAGGCAGAGCCAGAGCCAGAGGCAGAGGCAGAGCCAGAGCCAGAGGCAGAAGCACCAGCAGCAGTCCGCTCGAAAATCAAGTCCTTCAGTTCCGAAATCGGCGCAGGGTTCTCTTTAACGCCCAACGCGAACTTCAAATTCATCGCAGGGTCGGCGTCTACTGCAACTACGGTTTCCCCTTCCTTCGCCTCCCTTGCGAAAAGGCGAGCCAACGTGCCCGCGATCGTCGTCTTGCCGACTCCTCCTTTTCCCGCAACCGCTATTTTCATTCTTACTTCAACAAACCTCCCTCCTTCACGGCGAGAGAATTTCCATTACTTTCACCGCAACGATTAGTGCGAAAATAATTAGCATCGGCACGATTGTGATTGCCAGGCTTCCTGTCAGAGATTTTAGCCGCTCCTTGACGAGGGGGTTGTAGACTTCATTTTCGTAGGCGCTGCTCAGCTCCTTGGCGATCAACGCGAAAATCAAGATCCATGTACCAATTACACTCAAAGCGGCTGTGATTCCTAACGAGGTGGTGGCAACTACTACGGTAGTAGTGGTAACGGTGATGACGCTCATTTTTTTCTTATATTTATAGGACAAGGGGCTTTAAATAGTTTTTGTAGTTAAAATAAAACAGGTGCAAGAGGAGCTAAAAATGGAGTTGGAATATTTGTTGGCGGGGCTGTACGCATTTCTGATTTACTGGGTTGTCGTGTTAGTTCTAAACAAGCGGGGCGTTCTGCAGCGGTACAACATCGCCGCGTTCGGACCGATTTTGATGTTAAGGACGACGCGAGGGCAGAAGTTGTTGGAGTGGTTGGCGAGGGGGCGAGCAAGAGAACGGTTTTGGCGGGCGTTCGCAAACATAGGGACGGTTTTAGTGTTTTTCGCGATGGTTTTTATGTTTGCTCTCGTCGTGCTCGGAGCGGTTGCTACTTTCACGGTTCAGCCGGAGCTGACGGAGTTGCACTCGCCCAAGAACTGGCTGCTTATTCCGGGGTTGAACGATTTTATTCCGCTCTGTGCTTGGTTTGGGTTTGTGGTTGCGTTGGTGGTGCACGAGCTCGCTCACGCGGTCTTGAGCACGGTGGAGGGGATAAAAGTGAAGTCAATGGGGCTTTTGGTCGCAGTTGTGCCTGTAGGAGCGTTCGCAGAGCCAGACAGCGAGCAACTCTTCGGCGAGAAAGAGGAAGGGAAAGTGAAAGTAAAAGTGAAACCAAAAGCAACAGCCCGCGAGAGAACCCGAATTCTCGCTGCAGGCGTGACGAGCAACTTCTTCGTGGCTTTCCTCGCTTTTGCTCTCTTCTTCTCGATTTTGTCCGCGGTTCAGCCGGTCAGCGAGGAGGTGCTGTTTGTTCAGGAGGTGGTGCCAGGCAGCACAGCGGAGAAGGCAGGACTGCAGCCCGGAATGTTCGTCACAAAGGTCAAGAACACAAGCACGGCGGAAGTGAATCTGGACAGAGCGGTCGAGCGGAGAGAAGCGGTTGTTTTAAGCGTCTTAGACAAAACAGGGAAGGCGAGCGAGGTAGCGGTGGAAGGGGGTTACGAAAGTGAGGGCGTTAGAGTAGTGCAAGTTGTGGACGGGTTTCCAGCCGCGGACGCGGGCATTTGTGCAGGAATGAGTATAATAAAAATGGACGGCGTGAATGTCAGTGGCTACCGCGATTTTCGAAATTTTATGCAGCACACCGTTCCGGGTCAGACCGTAGAAGTGCAGACGAAAGGCGGCGAGAAGTTCTCTGTAAAGTTAGCAGTAGCCCCGAACGGGAGCGAGGACGAAGACGAGGCAAAAGGCTTCTTGGGTGTCTCGCTTCTCGCAAACAACGGATTAGGAATCTGCGTTACTGAGTTTCCAACGAGAGGCTACTTGGAACACCTGCGGAGCATTCCCTCCTCTCTCGCGTCGTTTTCAAGTCACAGCAGAGGCTGGCTGTGGCTGACAGCCCTACCATTTTTACCACCTCCCAACGGCTTCCGCAGTTTCAACCCTCTGCTCTCGCATTTCTACGAGCCAGTGGGTACTGCAGCGTCGTTTCTGGGCGACGGTATTTTCGTGGTCGCTGACTTGCTGTTTTGGGTGGGCTGGATAAATTTTTATGTCGGGCTGTTTAACTGCCTGCCCGCGGTTCCTCTCGACGGCGGCTACGTGTTCCGCGAGCTGCTGAACCCTGTGCTGCGGCTGGGCATAAAAGACGAGCGGAGGAAAGAGAAGGTCTCAAAAGCAATTACCGCAGCGCTCGCGCTTTTTGTCGCCGCTTCCATCGCCTTCACTCTGGTCGGCCCTCGTCTCTTGTAACCCTCTCCCTCATTTCACGAAGTCTCTTCTAACTTATTTCACGAAAACGCGGATTACATCGGCTCTCGCGATTATTCCGACCAGCCTGCCGCCCCTTCTTCCGCCGCCCGCCTCCACCTCGTTGACCACAGGAATCCTGTTAAAGTCGTTCTTGTGCATTATCCGAGCAGCGTCCGAGATTGAGGCGTCGGGCGAAATCGTTACCGGCTTTCTCGTCATCACTTCCCTCACCTCCCCCTCAAACAACGCCGCAACCTCCTCTGGAACCCGCTCCACCTCTTTAAAGTAGGCGGAGATAGGGAAGACGCCAAAAGGGTTGAGCGGGTCGACGACGGGGAACGGAATTGTCGCGTTCAATTTCATAATGTCCGCCTCGCTAACCACGCCGACAACCCTTCCCTGCTCGTCAACCACTGGCGCACCGCTAATTCTCTTCGCCCTGAGCGTCTCTGCGACTTCCCTAATCTTGTCGCTGGGCTTGAACGTCACTACTTCGGTCGTCATCAAGTCCTTGACCTTTACATTTAGTTTTGCTTTTGTTTTTTGCATTTTCCTTACACGTCGTAAAGCGAGGCGATTATGTCCGCCCTCGTAACAATTCCGACCAACCTGCCCGTTCCCTCGCTGTCCACAACGGGCAACCTGTTGAAGCCCGTGTAGTGCATAACAAACGCAGCGTCGTCAATCGAAGTGTTCGGCGAGACCGTTCGAGGATCCTTTGACATTACTTCTTTCACTCTCGTCTCCCCCGCTCTCTCGATCTCCTGCTGCAGATCGTGCAACTTCTCGCCACCGCCACCACGGCCACGCAAATGCAGAATCTCCAGAGCAGTGAAGAACGGCGTGTACCACTTGAAATTGTCCAAGAGCTTCAAAATGTCCGCCTCGCTAACCACTCCAACCACCTCCCCTCGTTCGTTCACAACCGGCGCACCCGATATCTTCTTCTCTCTGAAGACCTCCGCGACCCTAACCACCGTGTCCTCCTCTTTCACCGTAACCACCTCCCTCGTCATAATTTCCTCCACTTTCTCCTTCATTTTTCCTTTTTTACTCTCCCCGTACTCTCTTACCCCTTCACTACTCTCCAATCTACACTACTCTTACCCCTTCACTACTCTTACCCCTTCACTACTCTTCAACTTACATTCCAACCCCTACACCGCACTCCTTATCCCCAACGCTTTTCTAATCACAACTGTCAAAGGAAACGAGCAGACGAGATACCAGAACATCCAGTACGGCAGGGAGAAGACAAAAGTCTCCGTGAGTTCTTTCGTTCCGATTAGAGGAAAAATCACCGTTCCGCCGCCGGAATAAACTGCTGCGTACTTCCAGAGCCACATAAAAACTGGAAAAGTGATAATGCCGATGTAAGCCATCGGTTTCATCTGCTGCTTCATCAACTCGCCCGAGAACTGCGCCTGCTTGCTCATCACCTCCGCCCGCCTCTTCTCAAGCCGCTTCATCCTGTGGCTGTTCTTCTCCTTCCTCGCCTCAAAATACTCCTTCTGAATCTCCCGCATCTGCTTCTGATATTTCTTCGACTTCTCCATCAGTTCCCAGTTCATCGTGTATTTCTGCACTAGCGAGGTGTAAATGCCTGTGACCACGGTTAAGAGCAGGACAGTAACCAAGAAATTATCAGGACCCACGAACTCTGCGAGCGGTCCAAGAACGACGTTCAGGGCAGTCCCCATTTTTTCGCGGAGCCCTGGAATTATGACAATGCCGAACAGGACGAAGAAACCCAAGCCCATTCCTGCTCCCTCTACAAGCTTCTTCAACTGCTCTCTCTTTTTCTTTTCTTTCTGCTCTGCCTGTTTATTTTTCTTGGTTGCCATTTTCTTGTCTCTGTTTGTTAAGAGTTTGAGAAATAAAAGAGAAGAGCAAGTATTTAAAGTTTAAGTAAAGGAAAAAAGAGGAGCGGAAATGTTTGTTTTTGGGCATCTCGGGGTAACGCTGGGAGTCGTATTTTTGGCGCTACGGCTCTTAAAATTAAGAACAAAACTTGAAATCAAGTTCAACCGCCGTCTCTATCTTTTTGTCTTCACGGGCTCGCTCTTGCCTGATTTAATTGACAAGCCAGTAGGCGAGATTTTGCTGGCAGGTTCAATCTCAAACGGCAGAATCTTCGCCCACACGCTCCTCTTCAACTTTCTCCTGCTACTCTTTTGTCTTTGGCTGTACAAGCGAAGCGGCAGCCGAGAAGGGAGAGAAGGGAGCAGAGAAGAGAGAGAAGGGAGAGAAGGGAGCAGAGAAGAGAGAGAAGGGAGAGAAGGGAGCAGAGAAGAGAGAGAAGGGAGAGAAGGGAGCAGAGAAGAGAGAGGGCTAGGAGGAAACAAGAATGGTTTTGGGTTTCTGCTCTTCAGTTTTGCTTCTTTTCTTCACCTCTGCGAGGATCGGATGTGGCTCACTCCAGAGACGCTGTTCTTCCCTGTTTTTGGGTTTGAGTTTCCGCAAGGCGCGGTAGAATCGCACTGGTGGGACTTTTTTTTAGGCTGCTTTTTCGGGACTTACTCGCCTTTGAGGGGTGCTGAACTCTCGTACGTGTTTGTCTCTGAAATGGTAGGCTTTTCGGTCCTGCTGGCGTTCGGTTTGCATCATTTCCACAGTTTTATCCTCCGCTACCGAATGTCGAACCAGAGGTGGAGTTCGCGGTAAGGCTCGGCTGCTGCAGCATTTTCACTTGGATTTCCGCTTAGTCTGAACAAGAGGAACTCCAGTTTCTTCATTCCGTAAATGTCCAACCAGCCGTCGTCCTTCTTTTTGACTTTTAGCCCGTAAGTTTTGTTGCTGCCGCTGATTTTTACGGTCGCTCTTTCCTCTTCCGTGTCGAGAACTATTCTGGCAAAGTTTTCGTCCTTAACAATGAAAATATTTTCCTCGTCCGCGGACTTGAAGATTTCCACACCCTCTTCTCCCGCCCACTCAATTTCAAGCGCGTCCACGAGGTAGTTTAAGAGCTGCTCGCTCTCGTCTCCGGGAACGTTCTGCCAGCGAAATAAGTAAGTTCCGTACACTTTACCTTCTCCTGCCCCTGTTCCTGACGCGGTAAAAGAAAAAGGGAACTCCACAGTTTCGTTGTGTGGCAGCCGTATTTTCTTCTCGGCGATTGTTTTGTTTTCCACCACCACCCTGAGCAGGTAGGAGACGTTCTCGTATTCGTGGTTGCCCACGCCAATTATTAGATTTCCCTGCTCGCCTGCTGAAAGGCTTGAGGGGTAGCCAGCCGCTTTACCGCTCTCGTTGAGAATGTAGAATTCGGTGAATTCTTCGCCCTTCTTTGGCGTTACGACCACATAAATAATGAGCACAAGTGCTACGAGAATAGAAATAATCAGGAGTGCGGAGAGGATTTTGTCACGAGTTTTCGGTTTAGACTTGGGCATAGAAAATTTTAGAGCGTTTAGAGCGGTGAGAGGAGAAGGAGAGGAGAAGGAGAGGTGTGGAAAAGGAGGAGAAGGAGGAGAGGAGAGGGAGAGAGAGGAAAGCAGCTCACTCACGCACTCGGTTTCTCCAGCAACCCGACCTTCCTCATTATTTCTCCGCTCCTTGCGTGCGGCTCGCGGACGAGGCTGTCGGTCTGCTTCTCCATTTCCCGTGCCTCGAAAGCGAGTTTCGCGGCTTCACGCAAGAGTTCGTGCGCCGCCGCTACAACAGGCACGTACTCCTCAGGCTTCTGCATCATAAAACAGCCCTTCACATCCAGCTCCGCCACCTTCTCGGTCATACTGTAAGCCGCGAGAGCCTTCGCTTTTGCGTACGGGTTCGAGAACCCCGCCCGTTCTACCGACTTCTCCGCGGTCGCGATTATCTGCGGTAATTTCACTTCCTCGCCGCTTGCACCGCTCGGACCGCTCGCTCCGCTCTTCACAGCTTCTACGACCGCGTCAATCTCCTCCTGCAACAACTTCGCCACGCCCGTAATTGAGAGCACCGAGAGTACGTCGGCGTTAAACAGGCTCATTTCTACGGGGTCTAAAAACTCCCGCCTCGCTCCGATCATCGGGTCGCCGGGAATAATAATGTAGCCAAAACCACCCTCCTTCAACTTCGGCACCGCCTTCTTCGCAGGTGCGTCCGAGATAACAATGCACGGCTTGCCCTTCTCTTTCGCCATCTCACGCGCTCGCTTCGGTCCTGGAAGAGCCGCGTTCGGGCTCACTACCACCACCAAATCCGGGTCCCAGTCAAGCAACCGCGAAGCGTCCGCAGCGCAGTCTGGCGTCATTTTCGCTCCCGTCCCCAGCACACGAACATCCACATCCTCTCTGTCCGCTCTCTCGTCCAGCAACAAATCCACAATCCTCGAAGCACCGATGTTCCCCAATTTCACAAATCCTACTTTCACTATTTCCTTCGCCATTTTAATCTCTCTTACCTTTTGCGCAGGCGGGCATAAAAAGATATTTCTTTTCTTTTAAAATCAAAAACCAAAATAAAAAATACAAAAAAGTAAAAAAGTCCCGTGGTGTAGCGGTCAAGCATACAGGCCTTTGGAGCCTGTGACAGGGGTTCGAATCCTCTCGGGACTACTTTTGTCAAAATCGGTTCTTTTGGTAAAGATTTTCTTTTCCGCGATGCATTTTAATCAAACTTTTAAAAAGTTTGAAATAAAAGGTTTTACTTCAGCACCTCCAGCAATGCAACCCGCTCCAAGACCAACTTCCCTAACTTCTCCTCGCCCTTCCCCTTTCCCTCACCCTTTCCCTCACCCTTTCCCTCACCCTCACCCTTTCCCTCGCCCTCGCCCTTTCCCTCGCCCTTTCCCTCTCCCACCGCCCTCAACTCCGCTTCGGTTACGCCAAAGAACTTTTTTATTCGCTCCCTCTTCGCCTCATTCAATTCTAAAACCGCCTCTTCCTCCAACCCCGTCTTCCTCTTCACCTCCGCCGCCACCGCCTCCAAATCCAACTCCTTCTTTCTCTTGCCCTCTCCCTCCCTCACTGCGTCAAAAATAACGACCGCAACACTCTTCTCGTCGCCTTCGCGCTCTGACGCCGAGACGCCAATTTCCAACGCCCGTCCAATCTGCCTTCTACCCGCAGCGTACAAGAGAACCTCCAAGCCCAGGTCGCTCGTTAGGTTTCTTCCGCTCTTTTCGGCTCTCACCGCCTTCTGAACCGCTGACTTTAAGTGCTCCTCGCCTGCCACTAAGTTCGCGTTCAGAGCTTGCACCACCACGCCGTCGTAGTTGGAGGCAACGCTTTTCAGCGTAGCAAGAAAAGCCTTTAAATTCGGAATGCGGACTTTACCGGCGAGTATTTTGGTGTTTATTTTGGAGTTTTGTTCCCGCTCTAAATATTTTTCTTGGTTTTGCATTTTGCATTTTTTTACAGTTGCATTTTTTTACAGTTTGTTATTGTTTTGCTTTACTAGTTAACAAATAAAGGGAAATAAATGGGAAAATGAGTGGTAAAAAAGAACGAGTCTGCCCTGTTGAAAGAGCAGGGATGCTTGATAAGAGGATAAGAAAATTATTGCAGAACCCCAAAAAGATTTTAGAAAACTATGTTAAAGAAGGGGCGACAATTTTGGATTTAGGCTGCGGTCCCGGATTCTTTTCTGTGGAAATGGCTAAAATGGTCGGTAAATCCGGCAAAGTTATTGCTGCCGACCTGCAGGAAGGAATGCTTCAGAAATTGAAGAACAAGATTCAAGGAACAGAAATTGAAAAGAGAATTGAGTTACACAAATGCGAAAAGGATAAAATTGGAATTTCGGAGAAAGTAGACTTTGTTTTGGCTTTTTATATGTTTCACGAAGTTCATAATCAAGAAAAATTCTTGGAAGAGATAAAATCGGTTCTAAAGCCAAGTGGGAAATTTTTTATCGTAGAGCCAAAATTTTTTCACGTTTCAGAGCAGGCATTTGAAGAAACGATAAAAAAAGCCAAAAAAGTAGGATTTAAACCCACCGAAAGACCAAAAGTATTTTTTAGCAGGGCTGTTGTTTTGAAAGTATTATGAAAAACAGGAAGAAGATAAAAGTAGGGGTCTTGGGAGCGACGGGAAGCGTGGGGCAGAGGTTCGTGCAGCTTTTAGACGGACACCCCTGGTTCGAGCTCGCGGGGCTCTTCGCATCTGAGAGGAGTGCAGGGAAAAAATACCGCGAGGTGGCGAAGTGGTTCCTGCCGTCTGAAATGCCAGAGGAGGTTGCGGAGACGGTAGTACGGTCAGTGGACGAGGCGGGTGCTTCAGTGAGAGGAGACGGAGGAGACGAAGATGAAATCGCAATTATGTTTTCCGCTCTGCCGGGGTCGGTTGCGAGCGAAGTGGAGAAGAGGTGCGCGGCTGCGGGTTTCGCGGTCTGTACAAATGTCTCGGTGCACAGAATGGATCCCGACATTCCGCTGGTCATTCCGGAGTTGAACGCTGACCATTTGGCTTTGATCGAGGTGCAGAAGAAGAGGAGGGGCTGGGACGGACGGGGCGGGTTCATCGTGACGAACCCGAACTGCTCTGCGATTGTTCTGACTTTGAGTCTGAAGCCGCTGATGCAATTAGGGAACGGGATAAGGGAGGTGCGGGTAGCGACGATGCAGGCGGTCTCGGGCGCCGGTTACGCAGGCGTGCCCTCGATGGCGATTATTGACAACGTGCTCCCTTTCATCGGAAACGAGGAGGAGAAAATGGAGACCGAGCCACTCAAGATTCTCGGCACGCTGGAAGTGGAAGCGGGAGCGGGAGCAGGAGCGGGAGCGGGAGCAGGAGCAGGCTGGAAGAGAATAAAAAATGCTGAGTTCAAGGTCTGTGCCTCTTGCCACCGCGTTCCTGTTTTAGACGGGCACACAGAGGCGGTCTGGGTGCGGTTTGAGGACGGGGAAGGAGGGGAGGATGGGGAGAGTGTGGGGGTGGAAGAAGTGAAATCGGCGTTCAGAAACTTCGCTACGCCACTAAAAACGCCGTTCGCACCTGAAAACCCGATAATTCTGCGTGAAGAGCCGGACAGACCGCAGCCGAAGTTGGACAGGGACGCGGGTGGGGGAATGAGCGTCTCGGTCGGTCGGGTGAGAAAAGGGCGGGCGGAGAACGAAGTGAAATTTATCACGCAGGGGCACAACACAGTGAGGGGCGCTGCCGGTGCCTCGATTTTAAACGCCGAGGTGCTGGTTGAGAGGGGCTACATTTAAATTTAAATTGGAAGGGAAGGATTGAAGAAACCTAAAAAGCAAGAGGCTCTTTAGCAAGAAAGAGAGTTGTTATTGAACAACTTTGTGACTATGAAATGAGGAGGGCTGCAGAGTCCACGTTCTCTTGTTTAAACGCAGATTCGGTGTGTTTGTGAGAGCAACCAAGTTTGAGAATATTGTTAAAGAAGTTGTGCTGAATTATGCTGTGCTGAATTATGCTGATTTGTTACTTATTAGACAAACCAGTAGCAAACGCCACTTTAGGTTAGGCGGCGAACTCTACTCCTTCCAGCTCTTTTCCAATCTGCTTTGCGATCTCCTCGGGTTCTGCTTTTGCTTCTGCTTCTTGCGTGGCTCTTGGGTTGTACTTCCAATTTGCTGTCTCGCTGCTGATCGTCGCGTACGGCGCCGTCGGCTCCAACAACGCAACGTACCACACCGCGTCAAACCCCACCGCACCCCAGTTTCCTACCAGAATCGAAAAGTTGTAGGTCTGGTCGAAGTTTGGCGGCAGCGTGAGCGGCGTGACCAACATTTGCGACCAGTAGCCGTAACTTGGCAATCCTAAGTACCAGACGAAATAAGAGTCTACGTCCACCGCGGTTGGGTTTTTTAAGCCGATTGTGACTGTCATCGTCTCGCCGGGTTTGTAGCTCGGTTTGTTTGTTGTGACTAAGACTGTTGGTTGTTTGGGTGTTGAGGGTACCAAAGGCAAATAATCCCCTCCTTTTATTATCTCTCCTGAGCAATTGTAGGGTATCTGCCAATCCCCGATACCGTCCTCGTCTACGTCAAACCCTTTGTAGTCGCTCCAGTAGTTTCCGCCCAGGTAAGGACCGCCGATTATGCTCGTTCCCGCAGTTTTTGTGATGTTCCAACGGTTGTTGCCGTCGTCATAGGCGTTGTTCGTGTTGTTTGCGAAGTAGTTGTTGTAGATGAGATTGTTGTTACTCAAATTCCACAACCCAATGCCGTAGCCGTTGTCAAATATGTTGTTGTCAGAGATTGTGTTGCTGGCGGAATTTTCAAGACCGATTCCCTCCTCATCGTTTGAATAGATGCTGTTATTCGAGATTATATTGTTGTTACTCAAATTCCACAACCCAATGCCGTAGCCATTGTCAGATATGATATTGTCAGAGATTGTATTGCTGGCGGAATTTTCAAGGTCAATTCCCTCCCCATTGTTTGATATGTTGTTGTCAGAGATTGTATTGCTGGCGGAATTTTCAAGGTCGATTCCCTCCTCATCGTTTGAATAGATGCTGTTATTCGAGATTGTATTTCTGCTCGAATTATAATGCCAGAGGCCATCGTCGTTTGAATAGATATTGTTATTCGAGATGAGGTTGTTGTCGGAAGAATCCAAGGCAATGCCGTCGCCACTGGTGTCGAAAATGTTGTTATTCGAGATTGTGTTGCTACTTGGATTGAAAACAAGGAGGATTCCATGCTCATTGTTTGAATAAATGCTGTTATCTGAGATTATGTTATTTTTACAAAACGGATGCCCCAACTCAAAGCCACTGTTGTCGTTAGATGCAATGTTGTTAGTCAAAATGTTGTTTGAACCTGTTATGAAGAAGCCGTCGTAATTGTATGATGCACTGTTATTCGCTAAAGTGCAGTTGCTTGAATGTAGGGAAAAGCCATCGCCATCGTTGTTATAGTTTGCAGTATTATCAGTTAAAATGCTGTTGTTAGAAGAGGACAGGAAAAAGCCTCCGCCGTTGTTATAGTTTGCAGTATTATCAGTTAAAATGCTGTTGTTAGAAGAGGACAGGATGATGCCCTTCCATTTGTTGTTTGAGCAGTTATTTTTTGTTATCTCGTTGTTGTTTGAATAATAGAGGCTGATGCCATAACCATCGTTGTTTTCGCATTTGTTGTTTGTTATCTCGTTGTTGTTTGAATAATAGAGGTCGATGCCATCCTTGTTTGAGCAGATGTTGTTTGATATGGTGTTGTTGTTTGAATCCCTGAAGAAAATGCCAGTCCCTCTGTTTGAGGAGCAATCGTTGCTGGATATGCTACTGTTGCTTGATTCCACGAGAGAGATGCCAGTCCCTCTGTTTGAGGAGCAATTGTTGTTAGTTAAAGCATTGTTGCTCGAAACAGATAGGTCGATGCCGCCCCAGTTGTTGTAGTCAGCGGTGTTGCTGGTGAGCGTGTTGTTACTTGAATCTCTCAACGCGATGCCATCCCAATCGTTAGAATTCACGATATTGTCAGTGAGAATATTGTTGCCACCTCCAAAGATAGAGATTCCTCTCCTATTGTTACCAGAAACAATGTTGTTAGTTAAAGCATTGTTGCTCGAAGAATCCAGCCGGATGCCGTGGCTGTTGTTATTGGCGGTGTTGCCGGTTAAAGTGTTACCGCTCGAATCCTGCAAGTAGATGCCGTAGTTGTTGTTCGCAGCGGAGTTACTGGTAAGGGTGTTGTTGTTTGAATCCCTGAAGATGATGCCATAGCCATTGTTTGAGTCTGCGGTGTTGCCAGTGAGCGTGTTGTCATTCGAAAAACCCACGCTGATGCCGCCGCCGTTGTTTGATACGATGTTGTTCGTGAGTGTATTACTGGGCGCCCACCACAGAGAGATGCCTGCGTCGTTCATCTTTACATTGTTGTTAGAAATGTTGCAGTGGCTCGTGCTGTTTGTTGGTAATGTAGAAAGCGTTGTGACGAGGTAAATACCTGCTTTTCCTGGTCCAGCCGCACCTGTTACCGTGAACCCGATGATGTTCACATATTCCGCGGTTACACAAAAGACATAGTCGTTTGGATTTGCTGCCCGAACAGTGGTCGTGGCGGGACCGTTCTCCGAGCGGATCGTGAGCCGCTGCTTGCTCACATCCACGTTCTCGGTGTAGGTGCCGTCGCGCACGACGATTGTGTCGCCGGGCGAGGAGGCATTCATCGCCTGCTGAATTGTTGTGTAGTCGTCGGGCACGTAAATTGTTGCTGCACTCACGGCAGCAGGCGCAAGGGCAAGGGCTACAAGTAGCGAAATCGCAAAAACTGTAGTCGCTATTTTTCTGTTGCTTATTTTGGTTTTCATTTTTTTTGTTTTCACCTTCTAATTTTTTTATTTTTGTGTGCTCTTGTCGCGCCGAGCGTTTGGATTTCTCTTTCTTTCCCCCTTCTCGCCCACACCCACACAACAATATTCACACATAATTAAAGATAAAACTTAACGCTATAAAATGGTTAAAGTTTAACTTACACTTCCAAAGGACCCGCGTCCTCAAACCCCTCCCGCTTCCCTGTCCCCGCCTCGCGCTCCAAAGCCTCGGGCTTGAAGAGCAGTTTCAGCGCGTTCTGTGCGTGCTCCCTCGCACGGCGGTCCGCAAGCCACGCCAGCTCTTTCTCCTCTTTCCCCTTCCCTCCCCCCACCTCGTCCTCGTGAACAAAGACCTCTAAAATATGCGTAGAAGTGAGAAGTTGTGCAGCAATGATTCCAAGCGAGGCTTCGTGTGCGCACTGCTTGTCTATTTCCGCGGGTCCAGGCATCCCCAACGCCAACACAATCTCGCAGCCCTTCTCCTCGATCAACTTCTTCGCTGCCACTGGCAAGTCCTTTATGCCTGGCACGGTGCACCTCTCGATCCGCACTGACGCGTGCTTCTTCAGTTCGTCAATCGCCGCCCCACCCATGTCGTACCTTGCGAATGTCGTGTCGGCAATTCCTACCTTTTTCATTATAAAAAATGTAATTATTGTAATTATTAGATTATGAAAAGAAGTAGTAGCGTAATAATTTTTGGGATTGGAATCTTGGTGGCTGTTTTTATTAGCGGATGCGTTGACCAGGGAAATCACGAACAACTGCCACCGAGTGAAAACGGCACTGGCAACGGCACTGGCAACCCTAAACTCGCACTCGCGTCGTCCTACGAACCGCGGGAGTTCTCGGTTACCGCGAAAGCCCCACAGTACCAACTACCCTTAAACCTGAACGAGGTCGCAAACTCCGGCAAAATAAACGCAACCTTCAATCTGGAGAGCGACGCAAAAGCGAAACTGGAGAGCAACGGTTTCGTTGTAATTCCGTGGCGGCACGGCGACGACATTGTCCAACCCTACAAAACGATGAAGGAGCTGGGGATTCCGATTTTCGTGACCTCTGACACGCTGCTTCACTTGTACCACATTCAGTTCAACGAGATTCTGAAGGATTTGGAGGAGGGGGAGTTCTTTGACGAGATTTTGGATTTGAGCAAGGCGATGCAGGAGCGGTCGCAGGCGGACTACGAGGCGTTTAGCGACGCTACTGACTCAGAGCGTGACTCGGAACTAAAAGAGGCGGCGAGGCGGAATGTCGCTTACTTCTCGGTCGCTTTGACGCTTCTCCAGACGCCGACCGAGGCAGAGGAAGCAGAGGCAGAGGAGGTAGAGGTTCCGGATTATGTAAAAGACGAAGTTGCTGCGGAGGTGGGAAAGATTGAGAAGCACGAGGGCTTCGAGCCGAGTTGCATTTTCAACGCGGACGCTTGCGAGGGCAGGGGTTGCGAGGACGAGTGTTGCTACTGCGAAGACTACTCGCAGTACGTCCCGAGGGGGCACTACACGAGGTCAGAGCGGTTGGAGCAGTACTTCAAGGCGATGATGTGGTACGGCAGGACAGCGTTTCTCCTGAAGGGCGGGAACGTCAGTGCGGGCGAGTGCAGTGGTGTAGGAGGGGGCGGTGGAAGGGAGACGCCGCTCGTAACCGAAGAGGACGCGAAAATCGCGACCATTCAGGCTTCTCTGCTCTCTTCCGAACTGCCCGCGGTCAAGGTAGGCGAGAACAAGACCAAGACCGCACAGGAGGTCTGGACGCGGATTTACTCGGTTACCGCTTTCTTTGTCGGGACTGCGGACGACCTGACGCCCTACGAGTACCAGAGAGCCGTGCGAGAGGTCTTTGGAGCGGAGCATTCTGATCAAACTTTCTTAAAGTTTGACGACGAGAAACTGCTGCAGTTGAAAGCGGAGTTAGCAGGAGTGAGAAGCCCCGAGATTTACGGCGGCTCGGGCGTTTGCGTGGTCTACCCGCCGTTTACGAGGGAGAAACTGCAGGCGTGCTTGGCGAAGACGAAGGGTCTGCGATTTATGGGGCAGCGGTTCGTTCCCGACTCTTACCTCTTCCAGCAACTCGTCTCGCCCGCGGTCGGAATGTTTGCAGGGGAGGGCGAAGAATGCGAATCCGCTTTTACCTGCTGCTACACTGCTGCGGGACCGGCGAGGTGCTTCCCGCGGGGGTTGGACGTGTTTGCGGTTCTGGGCTCGGAGCGGGCGGAGGAGATTTTGAAGGCGGAAGGAGACACAAAATATGAGGGAAAGAACACGAGTTACGAGAAGCAGTTGAATTCGTTGAAGCAGGAGTTCGAGCAGTTTAGCGTCTCGGACTGGAACAGGAACCTCTACTGGTCGTGGCTCTACGCGTTGAAGCCGCTGCTTGCAGAGTTCCCCGCGGGCTACCCGACTTTTATGCAGACCCAGGAGTGGCAGGAGAAGGAGTTGCAGACCGCCCTCGCCTCGTGGACTGAACTGCGGCACGACACGATTCTTTACGCCAAGCAGAGTTACACGCCTGTCCTGAAGAGTGCGTTTCCGCAGCCAACGCCAGTTCGCGGCTTTGTCGAGCCGGTGCCGGAGTTCTACGCGAGGTTGCTCGCTCTGACCGAGATGACCGAGAGCGGGTTGGCGAAAATGGACGCTTTGGAGGTGTTGGAGGAGAAGCACCGAGACCGGCTGGAAAGTCTTGAAAGCATCTTAAATCGGCTAATTGAAATCAGCACGAAGGAGTTGGAGAATCGGGAGTTGAGCGAGGAGGACTACGAATTTATAAGAAGGTTTGGCGAGAATTTGGACTCGGTGGTCGCGGGCGTGGAGACAGAGGGAAAGCAGACGACGATTGTAGCGGACGTTCACACGGACGCGAACACGAAGCAGGTCTTAGAAGAGGGCGTTGGCGAGGTAGATTTGATTTTGGTCGCCTACAAGCCGCCTGGTAGGACAGGAGGAGCAGGAGAAGCAGGAGAAGCAGGAGAAGGGCAAATTGTCGTCGGTGCGGGTCCTGTGCTGAGTTACTACGAGTTCAAGCACCCGATGAGCGACCGGCTGACAGACGAGAAGTGGCGGAAAATGCTGAAGGCGGAAGTGGTGGGAGGTGTCGTGCCAAAGCAGCCGAACAAGAAAGAATATGAAAGGCAGAGCGGTAAAGAGGGGCTGTTCCCTTACACCAGCACGAGATTTCCTCTGTAAACTACTGCGTCGTATTTCTTACGACCCAAAATCTGCTCGATTTCTTTTGACTGCGCACCTTTAATCAGGTCTATTTCAGAGGAGGAGTAGTTTGAGATGCCCTTTGCGAATTCCACGCCACCTGCGTCGGCAATGCTCACCGGGTCGCCACTCGCGAACTCGCCTTCAACACCAACGACGCCAGAAGCGAGTAGGCTGCAGCGGTTTTCTGTCAACGCCGTCTTTGCACCTTCGTCCACCTTAACCTTGCCCTTCACTGCGGAAGCGAACCTGAGCCAGTGCTTGCGGTCGTTAATCTTTTCTACGGCGTCAGCCTCTGGAAGAAAAATTGTCCCGACGCGTTCGCCTGCTACGATTCGTGCAAGAATGTCCGCCTTGTTGCCGTTCGCGATGACGAGAGGAATGCCTGCTCGGGTTGTGATTTTGGCGGCTTGAATCTTTGTCTTCATTCCGCCCACCCCTGTTTTTCCGCCACTGCCCGCTGCTGCGAGACGCTCAATCTCAGGCGTCACTTCCTCTACAATCGAGATGATTTCTATTTTCTTTTTCTTGTTCCTCCCCTCCTTCTTACTCTTGTTCCTCCCCTCTTTCTTACTCCTTGGGTCGTGAGTGTACAAGCCTTCGGTGTCGGTAAGAATGACAAGCAAGTCTGCACCGAGGTTGCTCGCTACCAGGGCGGACAAGTTGTCGTTGTCGCCGAGTTTGATTTCGTCCACCGCGACGGTGTCGTTCTCGTTGATTATTGGGACTACACCGGACTTGAGCAACGCGAGGAGCGTGTTTCGGAGGTTGAGGTAGCGGCGTCTGTTGAAGAAGTCCTCGTGGGTGAGCAAGAGTTGGGCGATTGTCTGCCCGTGCTTGGTGAAAAACCTGTCGTAAGTGCTCATCAGGACGCTCTGACCGACTGCAGCGGTTGCCTGCAGCACTTTAATGTCGCGAGGACGCTGTTTTATGCCGAGTTTCCCAATTCCTGCACCGATCGCACCCGACGAGACTAAAATAACCTCTTTACCCTGCTTCTTCAGTTCAACCACCTCTCTGGCGAGTTTCTCGACTTTTCGTGGCTCAAGCCGGTAGCTCTTGTCGGTTAGGCTGCTGGTTCCGACTTTTACTACGACCCTCCTCATTTTTTTATTTCTCATTCTCCAAATCCAAAGCCCAGAGAACCCCTCGCAAGTCTGTCAGAACGAACTCCTCTTCTTTCCTCCCGCTTCTCACCTCTCTTCTCTCCCCGCTTCTGCCCTTGCTTCTGCTCCTCTCCAGAAAGAAGGAATTCATTCCGATTTTTCGCGGGTTGAGAAAATCGAAGACCCAGTGGTCACCTGTGTGAACGACCGCCTGCGGCTCCACACCCAGAATCTCGCAGACCCGCTCGTAAAAACCGTTTGACTTCTTCACCGCTCCGAAGTCAGAGGTTGCGGAAAAGGTGTGGGAAAAGAACTTTTTTATCCCACGAATTTGAAATTCAACGAACTCCGTCGGCGCGTTCGAGCAGACAACCAGCTCAAACCCCGCCTCCTTCAAAACCCTCAAAACCTCCTCCGCCTCCTCGTAAATCCTCACCTCTCCCTCGCACCGCCTAAACAACTCCTCACGCGTTACCTCCCCCTCCAAGCCAAACTCCCGCAGCCAGTAGTCAATTTTGTACCACTCGACCCGCTCCTCGCCCACTCGGTCGTACCTGCTCTTCACGAACTCAAACGCCTGCTCAAAGCTCAACCCCTGCTTCGCGGCGTAAGCCTCTGGAACGCCTCGCAGCCAAACGCAGTCCGCAAAGCCCTGACTCACCAAAGTACCGTCAAGGTCGAACGAGAAGACCGCTAACTCTTTAGCCCTCAGTTTTTCCACCTCCCTCTACCTCTTCTACCACTTCTCTACCTCTTCTACCACCTGCTCTAACGCCTCGATTGTCCTCGAGACCTCGTCCTCGGTTATGTTTCCCATCGTGGCGATTCGGAAAATCTTGCCCTTCAGCCGCCCCTGCCCGCCTGCTACTCTTACGCCTCTCTCCAGCATTCCGCCCCGAATCTGCTCGTCCCCGTCCACAAGCCCCTTGCCTTCAGGAATCTTGACCGCGGTAACCGTGTTTGAGTAACTGCTCACCTCGTTCAGCCGTGGGAACAACTCAAGCCCAAGCCCTCTAACTGCGTTTCGAACCGTCTCCGCCAGCCTTCTGTGCCGTTCTACCCGCCTCGTCAGCCCCTCCTCTTTTACCACCTCCAACGCCTCGTGCAGTGCGAAGAAGAGAGGCAGAGCGGGCGTGTAGGGCGTCTGCCGCTTCTCAAAACTCTTCTTGTAAGCCACGAGGTCAGCGTAGTAAGGTCGTTTTTTATTTTTCTTTTCTTTCTCTTTTTCCTCTTTGTTCTCCTGAATCAAGTCCCACGCCTTCTCGCTGACCGAGACCGCAGACAGCCCTGGCGGAGCACCTAAGCATTTCTGCGAGCCCACGATCGCGATGTCCACGCCGAACTCGTCCACCAGAACTTCGTCTCCCCCAATTGAAGTGACGCAGTCAAGCACAAAGACCGCGTCGTGCTTCCTCGCAAGCCGCCCTACTTCCCTCGCGGGATTGAGAATGCCCGTTGAGGTCTCGTTGTGCACCAGCGTAACCACTTTGGGTGCGGAGCTGGGACTTTCTTCCAAAGCCGCCTTCACCACTTCTAACTCAATCGGGCTTCCCCAGTCAAAGTTCGCCTCTCTTTTACGCTTCCCGCCTCCGCCCCCCGCCGCGATCTCAGAGAACCGCTCTCCAAATTTGCCGTTCGCTACGCAGACCACTCTCGTCCCCTCTGCAGCGAGGTTTTCTACTGCCGCTTCCATCGCGCAAGTTCCCGACCCGCTCAGCACAAAGAGGTCGTTCCTCGTCTGAAAAATCTCTTTCAGCCCCTCCACAATCTCCGCGTACAACTGCCCGAATTCTTCTCCCCTGTGAAAAATCATTGGCTTTGACATCGCCTCTCGAATCCGCGGCAGCACCGGCACCGGTCCCGGAATCATCAACAACTCCTCTTCCATATTTCTCTCAAATCCTTTCTTTCATTTAATCACAAGCAAATGCGACCCTTCGCCAAGCTCCGTTGAATTCTGCAACTTCATATTCCGCCCATCCAAAGTCAACGCAACCTCCTCTGGAACCTCCGAAGCTTCCCATGCCAAAGTCGTCCTCTCTCCTGCCGGAACCCCTACGCTGAGATTCCAAGTTCCTCTCTCCCGGTCTTTGTTTAGCTCAGTTGCAAAAAACTTATTCTCTCTTTCGCTTTTGCATCGTTTTCGCTTTCTTATTTTATTCTTCTTTTAGCACTTTTTAAAAAGTTATGAAAGAGGTGCTGAGGCGGTTTGCGAGCGGGAAAATAAGTCTGGAAGAGGCGTGCGAGGTGTTGAAGACAGAGTTGAGGTTAGAGTTGAGGTCAGAGTTGAGGTCAGAGTTGAGGTCAGAGTTAAAGTCAGAGTTGAAGTTAGAGGGGGTGAGAAGAGTGAAGGATTTTGCGAGAATTGACGCGGACCGACTGCAGAGGACGGGCGTGCCAGAAATAATCTTTGCCGAGGGGAAGAGCAGCGACGAGGTGGCGGAAATCGCTGTGGCACTCGCAACCGCAAAGGGCTTTGCGTTGGTGAGCAGGGCGAGCGGAGAAGACGCAGCCGCGGTAAAAGCTGCAGTAAAAGTGCGTGTAAAAAAAAATAAAAATAAAAGTAGAGATGCAGAAGTAGAATTTGAGGTTGACTACAACGGTGCTGCGGGGACGGTTGTGGTGAAGAGGAGGGGGCACGAGTTTGAGAAGGCGGGAAAAATCGGCTTAATCGCGGCTGGAACCGCGGACATTCCTGTCGCCGAGGAGGTGAGGGTTGTGGCTGAGGTCTGCGGGTGTGAGGTGGTAAAAGCGTACGATGTGGGAATTGCGGGCTTGCACAGGCTTGTAGAACCGCTTGAAAAGATTTTAAGGGCTGGCGTGGCGGCGGTCGTCGTGGTCGCAGGAATGGAGGGTGCGTTGCCCTCGGTTGTAGCAAGTCTTGTGGACGTGCCTGTAGTAGGCGTTCCGACTTCGGTGGGCTACGGGTTGGGCGGCGAAGGAGTAGCAGCGATTCTTTCGATGCTGCAGAGCTGCTCGCCTGGTTTGGCGGTGGTAAACATTGACAACGGCGTCGGAGCGGGGACGTTCGCTGCAAAATGCGCGCGATATTTTCTCCGTTAAATAACCTTCAATCTAGCAAAACCCCGTCCCGCATCCTTTTTGTCATTCCTGCGCGTGCTGCAATCTCGGCGTCGTGCGTTACCACAATCACCGTCCGTCCCTCGCGATTCAGTCCCTCCAAAATCTCCATTATTGCGTTTCCCGCCTCTGTGTCCACATTTCCAGTCGGCTCGTCGCCGATGACGATTTCGGGGTCGTTTGAGAGTGCACGTGCGATCGCGACGCGTTGCTGCTGCCCGCCGCTCAGCTCCGCGGGTTTGTGTTGCAGCCGGTCGCCGAGCCCGACCTTTGCAAGCAGTTCCTCCGCCCGCTCCGTTCGTGTCTCGTGCCGCACGCCCGCGAAGAACATTGGAAGCGCGACATTTTCAAGTGCGTTTAAGGTGTGAATGAGGTTGAACTGCTGGAAGATGAACCCGATTTTCTCACGCCTTATTTCCGCAAGCTCGTTCTCGGTCAGCGACGCGGTGTCGGTGCAGCCGATGAAAACCGCCCCGCTCGTCGGCTTGTCCAAGCAGCCGAGCATATTTAGGAGAGTGGATTTTCCGGAGCCAGACGGGCCAATTATCGCAAGAAATTCGCGGTCCGCAATCTCCAAATTCACATCCCGAAGTGCTTGGACCTCCACCTTGCCCATTTTGTAAATTTTTGTTAGGTGCTCGGTGCGAATCATTCTAACAATGTTTTTCACGCATTTTTGTTTTTTCTTTTGCGTGTTTGTTTTGCGTGTTTGTTTTGCGTGTTTGTCTTGTTTTTATAAAAGGAAAAAACATTTTTTAAAGGAAGGAACATTTATTTAAGTGGTGAGAAAAAATGGCAGAAACCATAATATTGTGCAAGGAGGGGACAATAAGCTCGTATTTGGACAGTCTTGTTGTCGCCGCAAACCGAAAGAAGGCAGGAGAAGACATAGCAGTGGTATTTATGGACGAAGGCTTGGCAGCGCTGGTGGACGGGAAGTTCAGGTTCCCTGCAGGGTTGGAGAGCTACGCGGAGGAGATAAAGAAGAACGCAGCGCGGATGGGTGTTCCTTCAGACCCATTCGAACTGATAAAAATGGCGAGCGGTGCGGGGGTGCCCTTGTACGCGAATTTTGCGTGGGCGAAACTCTTGGGGGTAGAAGTCCCGGAAGGGCTGCAGAAGATGGAGTTGAAGGAGTTTTTGGCGGAGTTAGGCAAAGCTAAACAGGTTATCTCGTTTTAACCGACCTAACCTGACTCCGCTAACTTGACTCCGCTTTTCTTCCCTCCTACCTCTCCTCTTAGGGAAAGGTGGAGAAGGGGGAAGGGGGAAGACTATTTTTTTATTTTTGTCTTTGTTTCAGTCCTTTCCGAACTGCTCCACCGCACTCTCCGCAGCGTCGACCATAACATCCCGATGCAACGAGACGCAGGGGTCAAAGCTCTTCTCCATTCTGCTCAACTCCTTCGCTGTCACCCCTTTTCTGATTGCGTTGCAGAGCCCGTCAATTCTGTCCGCAACCATTTCCTCGGAGACTAACTGCGCACCTACCAACCGCTCGGAATAAGAGTCGAAGAGCAATTTCACCGCCATTGTTTTCCTCCCTTGGTAGAACCTCGCTCTCGTTGGCTTTTCCTTCTTTCCGCTCACCACTTTCATCCCGAACCTCGCAGCGGTCTCGGTTGTAATTCCTACCGTGCCTACTTGGAAGTCTGAGATCGTCGCCACCGCGGGGCTCAGGGCAGGCTCAAGCGAGTAGCCGACGCCCGTCAAATTATTTGCAACGACTTTCGCCTGCACCAGTGCGGAAGAGGCGAGTTGGCTCAGTCTCGGGCGAAGCGTAATTGCGTCTACGACCTCTACACAGTCGCCGAGTGCGTAGACATTTTTTATGTATTTTCCCCCCTCCGCCTGCCCCTGCCTTCTTTTAACCTGTAGGTACTGGTTGGTTACAATTCCGCCAGTCTCGCCGATTTGCAGACCTGCCTTCTCTGCCAATTCTGTATTTGGAATCATCCCTCTCGAAATCACGACAATATCTGCAGGAATTTCCTCTCTTTCTCCCTCTCCCTCTCTTTCTCCCTCTCCCTCTCTTTCTCCCTCTCCCTCTCTTTCTCCCTCTCCCTCTCTTGCCTCTGGCCCTCCTACCACGACTGACTTCACCTTTGACTTCACCTTCGCACCGTCGCCTTTTATCTCCTTCACCTGTTTTCCAAAAATGAACTCAACCCCCTCCTTCTCCAGCCTTGCACGAACTAAAGAGCCCATATCGGGGTCTAAAATGCTGGAGAGCGGTGTTGGATGCCCGACTACAACCCTCGTCTTCAACCCCTTTTTCAAGAAAGCGAGAGCCACCTGCAGCCCAATCGTACCACCGCCGAGAACCACTGCGTTCTTCGCTTCCGGAGAATTCATCGCCGCCTCTATCTTCTCGCCGTCTTCTACGGTGCTCATTGTGTAAACCCCTGCCAGTCCTCTCCCTTCTCCTTCTGCTCCAGGTATTTTAAGGACATCAGGGACACGAGGTCGCCGCCCGGTCGCGATTACGAGAAAATCATATTTTATCTCCTCTTCACTCCCGAGACTTCCAGGACTCCCAGGACTCCCGAGACTCCCAGGACTCCCGAGACTCCCAGGACTCCCGAGACTCCCAAGACGCACGCTGCTCTCTTCTAAATTAATTCCCGTCGCTTCGGTCTCTGTTCGGTAGTCAATGCCGTGGCTAACGAAGGTCTCTGGCGGGTCAATCTCCGCGACCTCCTTCATATTAAAAACCCCTTGCAATGCAAGTGGCACCGCGCAAATAGATGCAGAACCGCCCTTCTCCTTCTTCACAAGCGTTATCTCAAACTGCTTGAGAACCTCCGCCCCTTTCTTAAATAGTGCTTCCACCGTGTATGTCCCCGCGTCACCACCGCCAATTATCACTAATTTTTTCGCCATTTTCCCTCCTTTAAACATTCTCTATTTCAGTATAAAAATGCAGGAAAGCCTGATGATGGAGTGCATACAGCGCATACAATGCGCCGAGGCGGTAGTAGAGTTAGAGGAAAACTGCGACCTCGTGTGTAAACGGCGAGTAGCGAAGCGGTACAGGGTAAAGGAAATAGACGAGCGGCTAAGGCGGGAGAGGACGAAGAGCGAAGCGAAAATAATCTCGGAAGCGAGGCGGAGAGGCGTCCTTACGCCAATTATTTTCGACATTTCCGACTACGAAATCGTGATGGAGCGGGTAGAGGGGGTCTTGGCGAGAGAGGTGTTTGAGCGGGAGGGCGAGGCAGACGAGGGCAGCGAAGTGGGTGAGGGCAGCGAAGTGGGTGAGGGCAGCGAAGTGGGTGAGGGCAGCGAAGCGGTAAGCGAGAAAATAGGCGAGTTTGTCGGCGTCTTGCACGAGAACGGGATAATTCACGGCGACTTGACTACCTCTAATATCATCGTCGTGAGACGGGACGGTAGGGAGAGAACCGTCTATTTCATTGACTTCGGGCTCTCCTTCTACGAATCGAGCGTAGAAGCGAGGGGCGTAGACGTGCACGTATTTTTCCAGAGCCTTCAAGGCACGCACGAAAGACACGAGCGTTTAAAGGACGGCTTTGTGCGGGGCTACAAAAAATCCTCCCCTGACGCAGCACGAGTGCTGAAAAGGGTAGAGGAAATCGAGCATCGGGGGCGGTACGTGAAGAGGAAGAGAGAGAAGACAGAGAACTGGAGAAGAGAGAAGACAGAGAACTGGAGAAGAGAGAAGAAGAAGAAAACTTCAACTCCAAAATTCCAAGACACTCACGTACGAGAGCGTTACAACCACCCCAGCGAGCAGCACGCCTGCAAAAATAGCACTAAACGCGTGCCTGCTGCGAATGCCGAAGACGAACGCGACTGCACACGCCGTCCAGGCTCCTGTTACGGGCAGAGGAACGGCGACGAACGGAATTAGCCCCAGAGACCCGTATTTTTCCATTCGGTCGTTGTACCGCCTCGTTCGTGAGAAGAGCCAGTCAAAGAACCTGTCGAATGCCGAGAATCGCCGCAGCCAGTTTGAGACCGGCTCGAGAAAGAGGAGTAAAAGCACGACCGGCAGCATATTTCCTACTACCGAGAGAAGAAAGGCTCGTGAGGGCGGCATTCCGAAAAAGCTGATTGCAAACGGAATGGAAGTCCGGAGCTCGCCAAACGGGACCGTAGCCATCAAGACCACCTGCAGGCTCTCCAACGCTGCTCCAGCAACAGCAAAACTGAAAGGCATACTTCTTAATTAAGTTCGCACTTTTATAAAAGCAGGATAAAACCAAGCGATGAAATTCGACCCAAAGCAGATAAGAGAAGAGACGAGGAGGGATTTTGAAGCCGCGTGGTTGGCGGGAACGAAATACGCGGGCGAGCGAAGCCTGAACGATAAATATCCGAGGTCCTTACTGCGTTTAGGTGTAGGAAAGCCGCACCCTGTTTTTGAGACGATTCAAAAGTTGAGAGAGGCGTACTTGCGGCTCGGGTTTGAGGAGGTGCTGAACCCGGTTGTGATTGAGGAGGCGGAAGTGAAGCGGCAGTTTGGAAAGGAGGCGCTTGCGGTTCTTGACCGCTGCTACTACCTCGCGGGTCTGCCTCGTCCTGACATCGGAATTTCAGACGAGCGGGTGAAGCGAATGAACTCGTTCCTCGAGGGGAAAGCGTTCTCGAAGGAAGCGGAGGAGGTAGAGGCGCTCAGGAGAACCTTGCACCGCTACAAGAAAGGCGAACTTGACGGCGACGACCTGGTCTTTGCGGTGGCGGAGAGTTTGGACGTGGCGGACACGGAGGTGACGAAACTGCTTGACGGCGTCTTCCCGGAGTTGAAGAGCCTTGCTCCTGTCCCGCTCGGTTCAGCCGACTCGGGCAGTGGCAGGAGCACACTGCGAAGCCACATGACTTCAGGTTGGTTCTTGACACTTGCTGAGGTTTGGAAGAAGAGACCGCTGCCGCTGCGACTCTTCTCGGTGGACAGGTGCTTCAGGCGAGAGCAGCGCGAGGGCGAAATCCGACTCCGCAACTACCACTCCGCTTCTTGCGTGCTACTCTGCGACGAGGCTGGTGACGAGGCTGGTGACGAGGCTGGTGACGAGGCTGGGGCAGGAAGAGGGGGAGTGAGCGTGGACGACGGCAAGGAGGTCGCGACGGGGCTGCTTCTGCAGTTCGGGTTCGATAAAATGCGGTTCAGGGCGGACGAGAAGCGGTCAAAATATTACATTCCAGACACACAGACAGAAATTTTCTGCCACCACCCACGAATCGGGTGGGTGGAGGTGGCGACTTTTGGGATTTACTCGCCCACCGCCCTCGCACAGTACGACATTCCTTACCCTGTGCTGAATCTCGGGTTGGGCGTGGAGCGGTTGGCGATGATTCTGCACGACGCGGACGATGTGCGGGCGTTGGCGTTTCCGCAGTTCCACGCCGAGTGGCGACTGAGCGACTTGGAGTTGGCGGGGCTGGTGAGCGTTGCCGAGACGCCCTGCACCGCGGAGGGTGAGGAAATTGCGAGGGAAATTGTTCGGGTCTGCGAGGAAAAGGGCGGGGAGGAGTCGCCTTGCGAGTTCCTCGCTTGGCGTGGGTGCGTGTCTGGAGGAGGAGAGGGGAAGGGGGAGGTAGAGGTGTGGGTAGTGGAGTTGGAGGAAAAGACGCTTTTGTGCGGTCCCGCGTGCTTGAACGAGGTGGTCGTGCACGAGGGTTCGGTGCTTGCCGTGCCGAGGGGGAAGAAGGAGTGGGAAGCGGTCTTTGAGGCGGGCGTGCCGACTGGGATAAGATTTTTGGACGCTTTTGCTGCTCTTGCGGCTCGCAAGATTGAACTGTGGGGGGAGAGGGGGGAGGAGAAGAACTGCGAGGTGAAGGTAAAAATGGTGAGGAGTGGGGCGGACGTGAACATAAAAATAGACGACTTGGCGGTGCGTTTTGTCACCTCGTGGAAGAAGAAGGTGGATTTGAGGGGACCTGTTTTTGTTACGGTGGTAGCTAAGCGGATTTGAGTCTCTAATCAAGACCCTCCCGCCGCCGCCCCACCGACCAAAATCCTCTTCACCCGCACGTGCGGTGCGAATTCCGAGACCGGGACTTCTTGACCGTCCTTACCGCAGAACCCGATTGAACCTCGCTTCTTCTCCTGCCCCACCGCGTCAATTTCTTTCAACACCTCCAGCGTCCTGCCCGAGAGCGAGACATTCTTCAGCCGCTTCGTGAGCCTGCCTTTCTCAATCAGGAACGCTTCTTCGGCGCTGAACTGAAACTCGCCCCGCACCGTGTCCACCTGCCCCCCACGCATTCCCTTCGCGTAAATCCCAAACCGCACCCCCTCCAGCATTTCCTCAAAACTCCAACCTCTTCCCGCTCCCGCTCTCGAACCCGCTTCAACCACAGTGTTACTCATTCTGACCAGCGGAACTTCGGAATAATCAGCAGCCCTTGCGTTCGCAGTCGGCGTCGCCTCCAACCTGCCCGCGGTCTCCCTCGTGTGCAAGTAGGAGACCAGAACGCCGTTCTTTATTATTTCTGTCCTCCTCGCCCGCAGCCCCTCGTCGTCGTACTTGTAGTAGCCGTGCGACCCCACGACGGTCGGGTCGTCGGCAACGGTCAAGCCCTCGTAAGCTACCTGCTCGCCCAGTTTGTCCTTCAGAATTGACTCACCGCATAAAACGTGGTCGGCTTCCGCGGCGTGCCCGAGTGCCTCGTGCATAAAAACACCCGTGAGCTTGCTGTCCATTATTACAGGGAACTCGCCAGCAGGAGGCTGTTCAGCGTCAAGCAGCCTGACCGCCTTGTCCGCGGCCTTTACACCCACTACCTCGGGATTCCCCTCCGCTGCCACTCCCTCCGCTGCTACTCCCTCCGCTGCCACTCCCTCCGCTGCCTCTCCCTTCGCTACCTCTCCCTCTTCTGCCACGACCTCAAACCCAGCCACCGCTCCCACGCTCTCCACGCCTTCCTGCAGAACGCTGCCTTTCTTTGCAACTACACGCACGCGCAAAAAAACCGCAGGCATCTCAGTTACGACAAAACACCCCTCAGAGTCCGCGTAGGTCTTCTCCTCGTAGCCGTCCAAATACAAAATAGAAACGCTTTTTACGAGTGGGGAGTGCTGCGTTGCCGCTTTGTACGCTGCCTTAACCAGCCTCTTTTTCTCCTCTACGCTAACATCCTCAGGATTTATTTTCGGCTTCAGTTTAAAATGGTCGCTCCGCGGCTTCGCACCTGCCATTTTTACGGCTTCCTCCTCCCTCTTCTTCTCTAATTCTGACTTCTCCGATTCTAACTTCTCTGATTCTGATTTTGAGAGCGACAACGCCCTTCCAACCCTTAAAGCGTCCTCAAAAGCAGCCTTTATTCTGGGCTTTGAGAGCTCGTTAGAGGAGGAGAAGCCCCACGAGTTTTTGTAGAGCACTCTTACGCCCACGCCCTCGTCAATTCCGTAACTCATTTCTCTGAAGACGCCGTCTCTCAATTCGAGGGTAGTTGCGTAACCTTTTTCGAGCCGAATGTCCGCGAATCTCGCCCCCTCCGAAATCACAAAATCCACTGCCTTTTTTATCTCTTCTTGCATTTTTATAGAAACAAAACAGAATTTGTAGAAATAAAACAAAAGCAAAACAAAATCTAAAAAAGAAGAAGGGGGCTGTAGCTCAGACTGGGAGAGCGCTCGGCTGAAGACCGAGTTGTCCCGAGTTCAAATCTCGGCAGCCCCACTACGCCACTCTACCCAAGAAATGATAACAATTGCGTTGGCAGGGAAGCCGAATTCAGGAAAATCAACATTCTTCAAGGCTGCTACGCTCGCCGATGTTGAAATCGCTTCGTACCCGTTCACGACGATTTCGCCAAATGTCGGGGTCGCCTACGCGAGGGTAAAATGCCCCTGCAAAGAGAGAGAGGTTCTGGAGGCTGTAGGAGGTGGTGGAGACGGCAGCGGAGACGGTGGAGACAGTGGAGACGGTAGAGACGGTAGAGACGGTAGAGACGGTGGAGACGGTGGAGACAATGGAGGTGGCGGAGGTGGCGGAGGCGGGTGTGGGAATTGCGTCGACGGGGTTCGCTTCGTGCCTGTAGGTCTCTTAGATGTTGCAGGTCTTGTCAGGGGTGCGCACGAGGGAAAGGGGCTGGGAAACGAGTTCCTGGACGAGCTCAGGCAGGCAGAGGCGATAATTCAGGTCGTTGACGCTTCTGGCGGGACAGACGCAGACGGGAATGTGGTGGAGCGCGGGACGCACGACCCCTACGAAGATGTCCTTTTTTTCCGGGAAGAACTGACCGAGTGGGTAAAGGGGATTTTAAGCAGAAACAAGCGGAAACTGGAGCGAAAATCTGAATTAGAGACAGGAGCAGGAGCGGGAGGCGGTGCGAAGACCGCACGGCTGCTTGCCGAGCAGTTAGCCGGCGTTGGCGTGACCGAGGAGCAGGTAAAAATCGCTATTTTGAAATCCCTCGTCGCGGGCAAGCCCAACCTAAAATCGTGGGACGGAGACGACCTCAAAGATTTAGCCGCGCAGTTGGTAAAGCAGAGTAAAAAAATGGTACTTGCCGCAAACAAGGCGGACGCAGCACCAGAGGCGGAGGAGAACATAAAAAAGCTGAAGGAACTTTGCGAAATTGAAGGAGAGGGCGAGGTAGTCCCGTGCTCTGCGGAGGCGGAGCTTGCGTTGAGAACTGCTGCAAAGAACGGGTTCGTAAAATACCTGCCCGGCGACACGGATTTTGAAATCTCTCCCTCTGCGTCGGCAGAAATTACAGAGAAGCAGAGACGAGGGCTGGAAAAAATACGAAAACTAATTCAAAATTTTGGCGGCACAGACGGCGGCACAGACGGTAGCGGCACAGACGGCACAGGCACGGGAACTGGAACGGGCGTTCAAGCAATTATAAATCGTGTGGTCTTCGATTTGCTGGACTACGTGGTTGCGTACCCTGTAGAAGACGAGCACAACTTCAGCGACGGCTCGGGCAGAGTCCTGCCAGACGCGTTTCTTTTGAAGAAAGGTAGCACCGCGAGAGACCTTGCCTACGCAATTCATTCAGACATCGGCAGGGGCTTTCTTTACGCAATTGACGCGAGAACGAAGCGGAGGTTGGGGGAGAAGTACACACTGCGGAGCGGCGACATTTTGAAGGTCGTTTATGCGAGATGAATTATAACTTTTACATTTTCATTAAATAATTCTCCCTCTTCTCCTCCCCTTCTTACCTCTATTCTTTATGGCGTCTTTCTATTTACTATTTAAATGCGTGTAATCGGAATAGACCCTGGAACTGCTCGCACAGGGTGGGGCGTTGTCGAGGTCCGCCAGCAGCACGGAGCCGAGAGACGCGGAGCCGAGGGAAAATTACAAACATTAAAATCAATTGACTTTGGCTACATAAAAACAACCCCAAAGCACCCGAACTCAGAGCGGCTGAAAAAGATTTACGAGGCTCTGCTCGCGGTAGTAGAGAGCACGACGCCCGACGAAATGGCGATCGAGAAGATTTTTTTCAACGCAAATGTGAAGACCGCCTTGAGCGTTGGGCAGGCACGCGGGGTCTGCCTTTTAGCCGCAGCGGTCTCGGGGCTGCCCGCGTTCGAGTACAACACCTCTGAGGTGAAAAGCGTCGTAACAGGCTACGGCAGAGCGACAAAAAGCGAAGTGGCGAGCAGAGTAAAAGAGTTGCTTCGCCTTGAGGAGACGCCGAAGCCCGACGATGTTACCGACGCCCTTGCAATCGCTGCCACGCACATTTTTCTGAAATTCTCTGAAACTGGTGAAACTAAAACTAAAGTCGGACATTCAGGAGCAGCGAGAACGAAATGAACCAGAAAAAGACGGTCATAAAACCGATAGAAATCCAATCTTTCGCTCCTTTCAAGTCGGTGTGCAAGAACGGGTACACGAATTTCTGAAGCATAACCATAATAATTGCGACGAGCAGACCGTCTTCTGACGTGGGATTTTCCTTAAAAACGAAGAACGAAATGACACCTGCGAGAACGCCAAACAGAAGCGGCGTTAGCGTCTTCTTCAGCCCCTCCTCGTACACCTCCCTCTCCTTCTCTTCCTTCTCTTTCTTTTCCTTCTCCTTCTCTTCCTTCTCCCCTTCCTCTCTCTTCTCCCTCGCCATTTTCTCAACTTATCTTAGAACTCCTTTTGGTTTGTCTAATAATTGGTTTGTCTAATAATTAACAAGTCAGCATAGTTTTACCTGTCTAATCTAATCCAGCATAAACTAACTAACTTTCTTACCACACTCATAAACTTCTCTCATAATCAATCAAAATCTGAACAAGGCAGTTCGAATCTGCGTTTAAACAAGAGAACGTGGTCTCTGCAACCCTCCTCATTTCATAGTCACAAAATTCCAAATTATAAATAGGACAAGCAGTCGTACCGCCCCACCAACTCTTTCACACTCTGCAGCCCGAGCCTCCTTAAAATGCTCACAAGCTCGCTCCGCCACGCTGCGTACAAATTTACCAGCCGCTGAGCACCCCACTCCACCTCAACAGCCCCGAAAAGTTCAGGGTCGGTCGTTGCAATCCCACGCGGGCAGCCCCTGCCGGACTCGCAGTTACCGCACCGCACACAGCCCAGAGCAACCAGCTCGGTTGTCCCGAGGACAACGCCGTCAGCACCCAGTGCAATCGCCTTCGCCGCGTCGT
>PQXB01000004.1:0-12018 GCA_003194425.1 Candidatus Methanophagaceae archaeon
GACCTCGGAATCCCGTACATCACGACGATGCAGGCGGCGAGCGCGGCTGCGGACGCGATATTGGGCGTGAAAACATTCGGACGGAGGGGAGGGGTTGAGGTGAAGTCAGTGAACGAGTATTTCAAATGAAAAAAATTGGTTTGTCTAAAAATTAACAAATCAGCATAGTTAGCACAACATCTTAACTATATTCTCAAACTTGGTTGCTCTCACAAACTCACCGAATCTGCGTTGTTTATAACAAGAGAACATGGACGCTGCAACCCACCTCATTTCTAATCCCTGTAGACAAAAACAAAAAAAACTTCACGAACCTCTTGACCATGCCTTCCTTTATAAACCTTCCCTTCCAATCTCTTTTTACCATAAAATTACTTGGTTTATATTATCCGACAATCCAATTAATTAGTTCAAGTTTAAAAAGGAAAAAGGAAAATTCTTAAGAAGTCGTGCAGATGAAACTAAAAGGCAGGAGCGTCGCAAAAGGAGTGGCTGCAGGGAAAGCGTTGGTCTCAAGGCAAAGAATCTCGTTCCTCGGTGCTGTCGAGCCTACAACTGGCGTTGTTGTGGACAAAACACACGACCTCTACGGAAAAGGGGTAGCGAGTCGGGTTTTAGTGTTTCCTGGCGGGAAGGGCTCGACCGTCGGCTCTTATGTAATTTACCAGCTCAAGAAGCACGGAAAAAGCCCGGCTGCGATGGTTATTCTCGATCGCAGTGCAGACACGATTGTAGCAGTTGGGGCGATCATCGCGGAAATTCCTGCCGTTGACTCTGTTGAACTTAAACTTGAACTTGAACTTGGAGCTGGAGCAGCCGAAGGAGAAGGCGGACGCGGGCTGTTGCGGGACGGCGAGAAGGTGGTTGTGAATGCAGACGAGGGCTACATCGAGTTCTGACAAGGCAGTTTTTTTGCTTGTTTTTTACGCAGGCAAAAATTGGAACAGAGTTACGAGGGCTGCGAGAACTGTAAAACCTACACCCAAAAAGATAAATAGCTGTGATATTTTCTGCTCTAGTCGTTCAAACCGCTCGTCAATCTTTTCAAACCGCTCGTCAATCTTTTCAAACCGTGCGTCCACTCGTTCAAAACGCTTGTCCATCTCCTGCCTTAACCCCCCAAACCCCTCTCGCATCTCCTTCTGAAGAGCATTCACGTGGCTCCGTAAATACCACAAATTGAAGAGGCTACAGACGTCAGGGTCAGTGATCTTCCGACGCTCCTCAAGCACGTCCTGCATCGCCTCTTGGAACTCCTTCTCAAGCACCCTGAGCAGTAAATCCTCCGAGGCTCTCTCCGTGTACTCCCAGCCTCCTTCTCTCTCTTCTCCCATTTTTTTCTTCTATTTTTTATTGCTTGTAATCTTTTTATGAAAAAATAAATGCGGAAAACATTAGAAAAGCAGGGCTACCACTTCGTAGGACCGCACAAGCACAGTGCGGTGAAGACTTGTCTTTGGCTGTGGAAGGCGATGAGGCGCGAGGGCGAGGGAAACTGCTACAAGGGGAAGTTTTACGGCATCGCCGCGCACAGGTGCGTCCAAATGACGCCCTCAATCTTCTGCAACCAGCGCTGCGTTCACTGCTGGCGTCCGCTTGAGGCTTTTAACATAAATGAGAAAAAAGAGGAAGAGGTCGTTTGGGACTCGCCTGAAGAGATTGTGGACGGCTGCCTAAAGGAGCAGCAGCGGCTTATTTCTGGGTTCAAAGGCTCACACAAGACAGACAAGAACACCTTTGCGGAAGCTCAGACTCCAAAGCACGCTGCGATTTCGCTCATCGGCGAGCCGACTTTGTACCCACAGTTAGCGGAACTTGTTCAGGAATTTCACTCACGCGGAATGACAACTTTCGTGGTGACGAACGGCACGAACCCAGAGGTGGTGCGGAAAATAAGCCCCTCGCAGTTGTATTTGTCCTTGAACGCGCCCAACGAGGAGATTTACAAAAAGGTTGCACACCCTGACTACAACTACTGGAGCCGTGTAAAAGAGTCGCTTGAGGAGCTGGGACGGAAGGGGAAGGAGAAAGAGAGGGAGGAGAAGGAGAGAGAGGAAGGAGAGGAGGCAGAGGAGGGAGAGGAGGAGGGGAAACGGAGAACGAGGACGGTGGTAAGAATTACCTGCGTAGAAGGGCTGAACATTCAAAATCCAGAGGGCTACGTGGAGTTGTTAAAAATAGCGAAGCCCGACTTCGTCGAGGTTAAGGCTTTTATGCACATCGGGTACTCGCGGAGGCGGTTGCCTCGTGAGGCAATGCCCTCGCACTCACGCGTGAAAGCGTTTGCAAGCGAAATTGCAGAGCAGTTAGGCTCGGGCTCAGGAGCAGACTACAAGGTCGTGAACGAGTCGGAGGTGAGTCGGGTAGTTCTTGTTTCAAAGAAATAAAATGCGAGTTGTGGGCGTAACAGGAGGAATAGCAAGCGGAAAGAGCCTCGTGCTGCGTGCTTTTATGCGACTCGGGGCTTACGGCATTGACTGCGACGTCTTGAGCCGGGAGGTTGTAACGCCGTGTTCAAAGGCGTGGTGGCAGGTAGTGCGTCGGTTTGGCAGCGAAATCTTGAGCCGGGATTTGGAGGTTGACAGGAAGAAGCTGCGAGCGGTTGTCTTCCGCGACCCCGAGAAACTCCGCGTTTTAGAAAAAATAATTCACCCCAAAGTGCGGGCAAAGTGCGTAGAGCGGTTAGAAGCGGTAAAGAAACTCAGTGAGGGTGCAGAAGCAGAAGCACTCGTCGTCGTTGACGTCCCGCTCTTGATTGAGAAGCGGCTTCAGGAAGAATTTGGAAAAATAATTCTTGTTTTTGTCGGTGAGGCGACGCAGACGAGACGGCTGACAGAACGGTCGGCGCGAGAAGGGGAGACGCTGACGCGGGAGGAGGTGAAAAAAATGATTTCTTTACAAACGCCGCTGAAGGAGAAGTTGAGGTTCGCGGATTTTGTGATAAACAACGAGGGCACGGTCGAAGAGACAGAGGAGCAGGTCAGGAGCGTCTTTGCGACTCTTACCCTTACCTCCCGCCCAGCCCCAACTCCTCAAGAACAAGCAAGTCAATTTCGTCAGCCAAAACAGCGAAACGGTCCTTGAACTCGGCTATTTTCGCCCTCTTCTCCTCCGCCGTCCCCGCGTTGTCAAGCTTCTCCTCAAGATCCACCTCCTTGTGAAAAATGTCGTAAATCAGCGTAAAAATACCCACTCTCCTGCTCCGAAATCCCTTCAAGTCCCCCGAAATCTCCTCGCCCTTCAAATGCTTCTCTTGTATTTCGTCAAACTCCCTGAAGACCGCCTCCCGCTCCTTGTAAAAATCGTCTACCGCCTTCAAAAGCGTTCTTGGCACCTTCTCCTCTTCCTCTTTCTCTCCCTTTTCGGTCATCGCTCAACAATATCAAAATCCCTACTGCTGTTTAAATATTTTTCTATTTTTAATTTTAAACTTTCAAAGAAGATACGAAATAAAAACACGAAATAAAAATGAGCACCAATTCTGCCACCGCCAACAGGAACTCGGACGGAGAAAGCGAGAAGAAGGAATTAGAGGAATTAGAGAAGGTTGCTGCGTCGGAAGGAGTTAGCGTAGCGAGGTTGCGAAGGCTTCTTGCAGCAGGTAGAGTGGTAATTCCAAGAAATGCAAACAGAGGCTCTGCGAATATTGAGCTGAAAGCGATTGGCGAGGGAATGAGCACGAAGGTGAATGTGAATGTAGGAACTTCAAAGGACTACGCTAATGTTGAGGAGGAGGTGGAGAAGGCGAGAATCGCTGTAAAATACGGTGCTGACGCGATAATGGACCTTTCTACGGGCGCTACGAACAGCGACCTCGACGAGACACGAAGAGCGATTTTGCGGGCGGTTGCAGTGCCTGTTGGGACAGTCCCGATTTACCAAGCCGCGTTAGGGAAGGCAGGAAAGGCAGGAAAGGCAGGAGAAGGAGGAGAAGGAGAAGAAGGAGGAGAAGGAGAAGAAGGAAATCGGGCGGTCGTGGAAATGACCGTAGACGAGTTGTTCAACACGGTAAGGAAGCACGCAGAAGACGGCGTTGACTTTGTTACCGTTCACGCGGGCGTGAACCTGAACTCGTTGGAGCGGCTGAAGCGGAGCGGGCGGATTTTGGGGGTCGTCAGTCGCGGCGGTGCGTTCCTCGTTGCTTGGATGCTTCACAACGAGCGAGAGAACCCGCTCTACAAAGAATTTGACTACCTCTTGGAAATCGCGAAAGAACACAACTTAACGCTCAGCTTGGGCGACGGAATGCGGCCGGGCTGCATTTCTGACGCCTCTGACCGTGCGAAATACGCAGAAGTCATCACGCTTGGCGAGCTCGTGAAGCGGGCGCGGGAAGCGGGCGTGCAGGCGATGGTTGAGGGTCCCGGGCACGTGCCGCTGAACGAAATCGAGGCGTCAGTGAAGACAATAAAGCATTTGACCGATTTTGCACCGCTCTACCTTTTGGGTCCGCTTGTAACTGACCTCGCACCAGGCTACGACCACTTCGTTAGTGCGGTCGGCGGGGCGGTTGCGGGAATGCACGGTGCGGACTTTCTCTGTATGGTCTCGCCCTCGGAGCATTTGGCTCTGCCCTCCGCGGCGGACATTAAAGAAGGCACGATCGTAACGAAAATCGCAGCACACGCCGCAGACCTCGCAAAAGAAGGGCAGAGCGAGCAGAGCGGGCTGAGAGCGCGGGCGAGACGGCTGGACGACGAGATGGCAGACGCAAGAAAGAACCTTGACTGGAGGAGGCAGTTAGAACTCGCGATAAATCCCGAGGAGGCGCGGCGAATAAGAAACCGCAGACCCTCGGGCAGCGACGCCTGCTCAATTTGCGGCGACTTGTGTGCGATAAAAATGCTGAAGGAATTTTTGAAGAGAGAATGAGTTGGGGAGGCTCGGAAAATATTTTCAAGAGTTTTATAGACTAAAGAATAAAGTCTAAAAAATAAAACAGAAAAGAGGAAAAATGATACTCAAAAATAGGGGAGAGGGGAAAAGGAAAGGGGTAGGAGCAATTTTTGTCCTCGCGGTTTTTGTGGGAACGGCAGCGTTTGCTCCTTTGAGTGCGAGTAGTGGGGTTGGCGGGTTTGGCGAGTTTGGCGAGGTTAGTAGCGAAGGCAGCACGCTGGCGGAGTGGTCGCAAAACCACACTGTAAAAGTCAACTCGACCACGAAGGAGCTTGAAATAAATTACAAATATGTTCCAGAAGAGGAGTGGAGCAAGACCTTCGGCGGTTCTGACTACGATTTTGCAAGATCAGTGCAGCAGACAACAGACGGCGGCTACATCATCGCTGGAGAAACAGAATCGTACGGTGCCGGTTCCTACGATTTCTGGCTGGTGAAGACGGATTCAGACGGAAACAAAGTCTGGGACAAGACCTTTGGTGGGGTTGGTTGGGATGGGGCGTACTCAGTGCAGCAGACAACAGACGGCGGCTACATCGTCGCGGGATTTACGGATTCGTACGGGGCTGGTGGCTGTGATTTCTGGCTAGTGAAGACGGACGCGAACGGAAACAAAGTCTGGGACAAGACCTTTGGAGGCGCCAGAAGTGATGGGGCAAAGTCAGTGCAGCAGACAGCGGACGGCGGCTACATCATCGCTGGAGCCACGTACTCGTACGGCGCTGGTGTCTCTGATTTCTGGCTCGTGAAGACTGATGAGAAAGGTAACAAAGTCTGGGACAAGACCTTCGGAGGCGCCAGAAGTGATTGGGCAGAGTCAGTGCAGCAGACCGCAGACGAGGGCTTCATCATCGCTTCAACAGAATCGTACGGCGCTGGTGTCTCTGATTTCTGGCTGGTGAAGACTGATGAGAACGGTAACAAAGACTGGGACAAGACCTTCGGCGGTTCTGGCTTCGATCGTGCAAGCTCAGTGCAGCAGACAGCGGACGGCGGCTTTATCCTTGCTGGACGCACGTACTCGTACGGTGCCGGTTCTTACGATGCTTGGCTCGTGAAGACGGACGCGAACGGTAACAAAGACTGGGACAAGACCTTCGGAGGCGCCAGAAGTGATTGGGCAGAGTCAGTGCAGCAGACCGCAGACGAGGGCTTCATCATCGCTGGATTAACAGACTCGTACGGCGCTGGTTCTTCTGATTTCTGGCTGGTGAAGGTAAAAGGGGAGGAGCCGACAGAACCGGCAATTTCTATCCAGACAGACAAGCGCGAGTACTCGCCTGGCGAGACGATGACCGTCACACTCGGGTTCAAGAACCCAACAGCGAGCAGCGTGAAGGCGAATTTCATCTGGTACCTCGATTGGCTGCCGATTTTGAGCACTGCACTAACGCTACCGCCGAAGTGTGAGCAGTCGTACGAGTTCTCGATTCCTGTCGGCGAGTGGTCGCCGGTGGGATTTGAGGCTGCGTGGTACGTTGCCTTGTTGGAGCAGGCGGCGCCGCACGAGACGATCTGCGAGGACAGCGCGGCGTGGAGGTTCGTTCCAACCGCCGCCACAACAGCAACCACAACAACACAAACACAAGTGCCAAAAGAAGTCGCAGAGCAAATCGCAAGAGAGCTGGAAGTAGAAAGAGAGGAGTTCGCTGCTGCTTGAACTCTACTTCTTTTTTATTTTTTTATTTCTGCTATTCAGACACTTGAATCTCCAATTTACCTCGTTCTAAAGGTAACAAACGCACCAGGGTCTCTGCTTTAACACCAAAGAAGTCGGCAACATCCGGCGGAAGCCTTTAGAAAATACTTGTGTAGGTAAAAGATGGAAGAAAGTAGAAGATTTCAGATAATCAGCATCCGCCTCACCCGGTCTCGCTTGTGAATCGCGGCTTCAACCGCCCTGTCCACCTTCCTCTTCATCGCCTCAAAATCCCTCCCTGCACTCACACTCTCGCCCACCGCCTTCTTTACCGGCGTGTAAGCCGACTCGCGGAACTTCGGAACAAACTCTCTTCTCACACCCCCAACAACAATTTCCGCACCGCTCCCTTCCCCCGCCGCTTCAACCCTCCCCACCTCCTCAATTCTCACTCCCACACCCCCCACGACCTGCTTCACCTCCTCCGCAACCCCCTCCGTGCAAATAACCAGCAGAGCGTCCAGCGAGACACCCAAGTAGTCAATTCCGTGCCTCGCCAACATTCCAAGCACCTTCTCGTTCACCAACCCTCTCAGCCGCTCCTCAAAAAAGACGAGTTTCACGCCTGCTACCTTCGCAATCTCGTTCGCGTCCCCTCTGACACCACCGTTCGTAACATCTGTCAAAACATGAACTCCCGCACCCCCTCGCACCGTTCCCGCCTCGACGAGTGCCTTGCAAGCCCGCAGAAATTTTATGTTCAGCGTTTCTTTCACGACTTCGAGCTCGCCAAAATAGAGAGCAGCAGTGGAAATCGTGCCCCCGCCCGCCCCCTCGCTCATCAAAATCACATCCCCCGCTCTCGCCCCTTCTCGCGAAACGACCCCTCCTTCAGCACCTTCAGTACCCTCAGCACCTTCAGTACCCTCAGCACCTTCAGTACCCTCAGCACCCGTAGCCGCCACGCCGACCGCCCCGACGCAGCCCGTCATCCGTTCGCCGATCACAACGTCCCCGCCGATTCTCAGCGTCGAGCCGGTAACTAGCGGAACGCCCGTGGCGTCGGAGACCGCGGAAATCCCGGCAATGTGGTCGAAAATCTTCGCTACATCCCCGTCGTCCGCCAAATGAATGTCCGAGAGCAGCGCAACCGGCGTGGCTCCCATCACATAAACATCGCGAAGTGCTGCCCGTGCGACATGAAAACCCGCGAGAAACGGAAAATCGCTCAACCTCGAGTGCATTCCGTCCACTGTCACAACCACGAATTTTCCGCTGTCGCCGCCACCCTCCGAATCCGAAAGCCGAACAACGCCCGAATCGCTCAAACTCGACGAGTCAACGACCGCACTCGTCCGCCCAATTATCGCAGCAATCTTCTCGTGAGCGTAGAAATCGCCACTGCCTCTCGACCCCACGCCAAACTCGCCCATTCTCACGCCTGTTTTTAGTTCCGTGAAAATCCCAAGTTCGTCTTTCCTTCCCCCCCTCTCCACCTCCTCCACTAAATCAAGCGTCGTCTTCGCCTCCTCGAGAACCGCCCTCGCAATCTCCTCCGCCTTCTCTCTTGTTGTGCGACCCCGCTTCACTTCCAAAATCCGACTGCACATTTCAGCGACTATTTCTCTCTCTCTCTCTTCTCGCCCCTCTCCTCTCCTTCCTTCCGCTTCTCGCAGCCTCCGCTTCGCAAATCCCTCAAGGTCCATTTTATAACAAAAATCCCTTTAAGCAGATAACAAAAATGGTTCGCGTCGGCTTCCACGTTTCAATCGCAGGCTCAATTGACAAGGCAGTGGACCGAGCGACGCAGTTGGGCTGCGACACTTTTCAGATCTTCTCGCGTAACCCACGAGGCTGGAAGTTCAAGCCGCTTACAGCTACGACGCCCGCAGCAGAGCGGTTCGTTGAGAAGGTAGAGCGTTCTGGAATGTTCCCGCCCGTCGACCACATGCCTTACCTCGCAAATCTCGCAGCACCGAGCGAGGAGGTTTACCGCCGCTCTGTTGCCGCTCTCGCAGAGGAGTTGCGGCGGTGCGAGGCTCTGCGAATTCCTTTCCTCGTCACTCACCTCGGCAGCCACAAAGGACGGGGAGACGGCAAAGAGCAGGGTCTTCGGCGCGTAGCGAACGCGATTAACACCGCGTTTAGCGAGGTGGAGAACAGCGTGGTGCTACTTCTTGAGAACACCGCAGGGACGAAGAACAGTGTAGGCGGAAGCTTTGAAGACCTCGCAGAGATTTTGAGCCGTGTTGAGCTGGAGCGTCGGGAGCGGGTGGGGGTCTGTTTTGACACCTGCCACGCTTTTGTTGCTGGCTACGACTTGCGGACTGCGGAGGGGGTGAGCGCGACGCTGCGGAATTTTGACGAGGTCGTTGGGCTGGGGCGTCTGAAACTCGTGCACCTAAACGACGCAAAGGCTGGTCTGAACTCGCGACTGGACAGGCACGAACACATTGGGCTTGGAAAGATCGGCGAGCAGGGCTTTCGCGCGATTCTCAAGGACCGTCGCCTGCGGGGGTTGCCGATGATTCTCGAGACGCCTGCTGACGAGCGGCGAGGGGACGCGGAAAATATCAGGAAGGTGAGGGAACTTGCCGCCGAGTTATTTTGAGAGTGAGAAGATTGAAAAGGTTGTGCAGATTCTTAAAGACCTGTACCAAAATAAAACTTCAAAGAGAAGAGACCCGTTTCTGACTTTGATTTCGTGCCTCTTGAGTCTCCGAACTCGGGACGAAGTAACAGCCGAAGCTGCAAAACGGCTCTTCGCACTTGCAAGAACGCCGGAGGAGGTGCTGCTGCTAAAACGAGAGGAGGTAGAGGCTGCGATTTTTCCAGTCGGGTTCTACCGAAGGAAGGCGGAGCAAATTCTCGGCATTTGCCGCGCCCTCGTTGAGAACTACGGATCGCGGGTGCCGTGTGAGTTGGAAGAGCTCTTAAAACTTAAGGGCGTCGGCAGAAAGACCGCAAACATCGTTCTCACGCAGGGCTACAACAAACCAGGAATCGCAGTCGACACCCACGTCCACCGCATTTCCAACCGCCTTGGACTCGTAGCGACTAAAACACCGAACGAGACCGAGTTTGCACTGCGAAGAACGCTTCCAAAGCGGCACTGGATAATTTTTAACACACTCCTCGTCAGGCACGGTAAGACCGTCTGCACGCCCCGCCGCCCAAAGTGCAGCTTCTGCCCGCTCGTTAAGTACTGCGAGAGGGGTGGCGTAAAGTAATCAAGTCGTAAACCGCTTGTAAATCCGAGTTATTTTTTCAGGCAGCTTTGCGACCTCGTCGATCACGACCCACCTACTGCTGCCGTACATTCGTGGCAAATATTCCGCAGCCTCGCGGTCAACCGTAACGCAGAACGACCTAACGCCAAACCGTTCTGCCTCCTTCAACGCCATTCTCGTGTCTTCGATCGCGTAGCTCCCGTGGTAGTCCCTGTCCAGCGGTTTGCCGTCACTCAAGAGAACGAGAATTCTCGTCTTCTCCTCCCGCTGCCGCAATTTCGTCGTCGTGTGCCGAACCGCAGGAGCAATTCTCGTCGCTTGCTCGTTCGTCATCGCCGAAATCCTACGCCGCACCCTTTGGTCGTAAGATTCCTCAAAATCCTTAATCTTGTAAAAGACCACATTCTCTCGTCCGTGCCCCGAGAATCCGAAAATCGCAAACGCGTCGCCCAACTCCTCTAACGCCTCGGACATTAAAATTAACGCCTCTTTTTCGCACTCGATCGTCGCACCTACAGTGCTGCCGCTCACATCAACGAGAAACGCGACTGCGATCTCCCGAGTCCGCTTTTCAGTCCGAATGTAGTTCCTCTCGGACGGCGAGAGCCGCAGTCGCTTGTCGATGAAATACTGAACCGCGGCATCCAAGTCAATCTCGTCGCCGTCAAACTGCCCCCGTAGTCTCACCAGCCCCTCGGGCCTGATCATTTGGAACTCCCGCCTAACAACTTTTATCAGCCCCGCGTACTTCTGAACCGTCTCGAGGTAGAACTCGTCTTCGTCTGACCCGCCCTCTAAAGTCCGTTCCCTGACCCTTGCCCAGTTTAGTCGGTAATCTTTAATGTCACTGCCCCACTCGTGGTACAAAAAAGTCCCTCGCTCGCGGCGAAGTCCGTTTCCATTTTCCGTCCGAATTAGTGTCTCAAGCTCGCTAAAATAATCCGCGACCTCGCTCGGCTCGAGAGCCTCAATTCTTGACTCAACCTCTCGGGGCTTGACGCCTTTCTCCTTGAACAACGCTTTTAACAGTTTTTTTACTGCCTCTTTTGAACTTTTTTTTTCCTCACTTTTGTTTGGCTCGTTATTGTTTGGCTCGTTACTCGCCAGCTTCGCACTAATTTTTCTCGCGGTTCTTCCGAAATTGCCGATGTTTTGGGTGACTTGGGCTTGGTCTAAAGGGGCGGAAAAAGGCTGCAGCGGTTGCTCGGTTTGGTTGTGGTAGAGACCTTGAAAACTCTCGTTTATCAAAAAATACAGTTCAGCCGCCACCCTCGCAGTTTCGTGGACGTCCGCCTGCGGAGAGGACAGTGTTTGGGCTACTGACAACGCTCGGTCAAGTGTTTCTTCTATTTCTTCCGGCACAGGGTCTTTCGTCGTTCCGGCGATTAACCGCTGGGCTACAACCTCGACCGCTCGCTGCTTGTCGTTGGCTAACTCGCCGAGAGAAGTCCGCTTAGAGAGCAGGTGAGCGTTCATTTCCGCGATTTGCTCCCCGAGAACAGGGTACTCGGCTTGCAGTCGTAACTTGATTCTGTAGTCTTCAAGAACGGTCGTGAGGTCTCTCGCCAGCGCAGGCTCGGGAAAGAGCGCGTAAAATTCCTCGAGGTCGCTCGTTCCGTTTATTTTCGCTCTCCGTCTCTCCCCGTATTTCGCCTGTATTTTTCTCACCACCTCCTGAACCCGCACCAGCTCGAAATCAAAACTGCCGTACTCCAAATGCGCCTCCTCGTGCGTCGCCAAGACCTTGTACAAAACGAAATTCTTCTCCTCTTCTCTTCCGAAATCTTTAACCCTGCCTGGCAGAAAGATCCGCTCACCGTCGGTTGAGGCTGCTGCTCCCTGCCCAGCCTGCTCCGCCTCCGCAATCTCGAGTCTGTAGCCTAACAAAGCATTTAAATAGTGTAGCAAAACAGGCTTCACTTTCTTCAGCTCAAGCCCCACCGTGATGGAATCAAAAAAATCCGCGTACTCGGACAACTCGCCCCGCACAAAAGAGACCGCTTTCTCCTCGTTTCCTCCTTCTGCCACTGCCTCTGCCTGCGCGATTTCCGAAGCCTTGCAGGCGACCTTCTCCAAACCCTCGTACCCCGCCCTGCAAATTAGGTCTGGACTCGCCTCGAGCAGACTAACCGCAGTCCGCCAGCAGCCGCTGCCGCGGGTGCCGCTGCTGCCACTGCTGCCACTGCTGCCGGCAACCCGACTGCAAAGCCAGTAAACTTTTAGCACTAACTCTTTGCCCCCCTTCCCCCCCCC
>PQXB01000004.1:12088-47563 GCA_003194425.1 Candidatus Methanophagaceae archaeon
AACTCTTTGCCCCCCTTCCACCCCCCTCCTAACCGCCGCAGTCTCTCAACGAGTTCAGGACTCTGCCCGAGCAGCCTGACCGAAGTCCTCCAACTTTTCCCTGCCACCGCGACCTGACTGCAAAGCCAGTAAACACTCGCAACTAATTCTTTGCCCCCTCCCCCTTGCTCTTCTTCTTCTCCTTCCCCACACTTCAGTAGTCTCGCAACGAGTGCCGGGCTCTCCTCAAGCAGCCGAGCAGCGACAAAACCGTCGTCCTTGTTGACTTCACAACAAAGTTCCGCCAGCTGCTCCAAAGACTCGCACCCCACTCGCCCAACGAGTGCCGGACTCATTTCAAGTAGCCGAGCAGCGACAAAACTGTCCTCCCGCGCAACCCGACTGCAAAGTCCCACAACCTCCTCTAAACCCTCGTACCCCACTCCCTCTCTGCCTACAAGTTCAGGACTCCACGCAAGCAGCTTGACCGCGGTTCCACCACTAAACCCCGCGACCTCACCGCAAAGACCCGCCACCCTCTCCAACCCCTCGTAACCCACTCGGTCAAGGAGTTCGGGGCTCCGCTCAAGCAACGCAGCAACAAATCTTCGCTCCCTGCCTCTGCCCCTACCCTCCCCGTCTTTACCAACCCGACTGCAAAGACCCGCAACCTTCTCCAAACCCTCGTAGCCCACTCGGTCAAGGAGTTCTGGACTTAGCCCCACCAGCCGAGCAGCGACAAAACTGTCCTCCCGTGCGACCCGACTGCAAAGACTCGCAACCTTCTCTAACCCTTCGTAACCCACTCGGTCAAGGAGTTCGGGGCTCCGCTCAAGCAACCTAATCGCAGTCCCTTCCCCTGCCTCCCCTACCTTCCCTACCTTACCTTCCTTTCCCACCTCCCCTGCCGCCCCTACCTCCCTGGCGACCTGACTGCAAAGCCCGTAAACCTTCGCAACTAATTCCTTGCCGCCGTCTTTGTCCCCCTCTCCACACTTCAGCAACCTCTCAATGAGTTCTGGACTCTCCTCAAGCAGACTAACCGCGACCTGACTGCAAACACTCGCCACTTTCTCCAACCCCTCGTAACCTACGCGGTCGAGCAACGGACACAATTTACTGACCAACTTCTCAAGAATTTCACCCTCGTAATCGTAATTCCCGCCAAGCAATTTCCTTAATTTCCTCGCTCCAAGAGCCTTCTTGATAGAATTCCTCTCCATTTTCTGCAGCCTTTACACCTCAAAATAGTTCTTAAGAATCTCCTCAATGCTCCTCTTTAGGTCGCTGTCGTGCGTCAAAGGCTCGGTCAGCGTCGAGAACAACGCGTCCCTCGTCGGCACGCCGCTCTTCAGCAAAGTTGCCGCGTAGACAAGTTCTCGGGTAGAAACGCCCTCTTCGAGCCCCTGCTGAACGAGGTTTCGGATTTTGTTCGCCGCCCGCACTAACAGGGTCGCAACCTCCTCCTCAACGCCCGTCTCCTGCTTCACTATTTCTGTCTCCAACTCCTCGCAGGGCCAACCAAGGGAAATGCTCACGAACCGCTGCCTCGTGCTCTGTTTCAACTCCTTCAAGACGCTCTGGTAGCCCGGGTTGTAGCTCACGACGAGCATAAAATCAGGGGGTGCGTAAAAAATCTTGCCCAATTTCTCAACGAGCAGAGACCTTCTGTAGTCAGTTAGCGGGTGAATGACGACCGTGGTGTCCTTCCTCGCCTCCACTACCTCGTCCAAGTAAACGATTCCACCGTTCTTCACAGCCATCAAAAGCGGGCCGTCAATCCACTCCACCCCGTCACCTTTAATTATGTAGCGCCCCGTCAGGTCGTTCCCGCTCAAGTCGTCGTGGCAGGCAACCGTGTAGAGCGGCAGACCCAACTTCCACGCCAAATGCTCAACCAACCTCGTCTTCCCGCTCCCCGTCGGCCCCTTTAGCATTACAGGGAGTTTTTTCTCGTAGGCTGCCTCAAACAACGCAACCTCGTTGCCCTGCGGTAAGTAAAACGGCTCCTCTTTTACCTCAAACCCTCTGTCCTCGTATAAACTTGTCTCTTCTCTGTTTGGCATTTAGATTCACCTAACCTCTCCAACCTCTCCAACCTCTCTAACCTCTCCAACCTCTCCAACCTCCCCCACCTCTCCAACCTCCCCCACCTCTCCAATCTTCCACTCCGCCTTCCGCAGAATTCCCCTCAGCGTCTGCACCTCCCTCGCAGTAAGCCCTGCCCTGCCTAGAATTCGCCGGAGCAGAAGCAGGGTCTTCTCCTTCTTGTGCTTCTTGTAGCCGATTTCGTCGAAGAACGACCTTGCGTGAGCGAAGAGCTGTTCTTTAGCCGCGGTAGTCGCTAATTCTGACGCTCCTGCTGGGGAAACTTCTCCGCCTCTCTCTCTCGCCCAGCTCAGTTCGTAAAGAAGCACCGCAACCGCGTGCGAGAGGTTCATCGCAGGGTAGTCAGGACTCGTGGGAATGCAGACAACAAGGTCGCAAAGCCCAAGTTCCTCGTTCCGCAGCCCTGTGTCCTCCCTGCCAAAGAGGACTGACAGAACGCCTCCGCTACCAAATCCTTCAACCTTCTCTCTCAATTCTCGCAGCGAGAAGAAGGGCGTTCTGAGGTGTTTGTTCGGAGAGACGCCGTGCTTGGAGGTTGTGCCGACGACGGCAGCCGAGCCCGCAACCGCCTCCTGCACAGTGCCTACGACCTCGCACCCAGTCAGCACGTCGTGAGCGTGAGAGGCGACAGCCACCGCTTTCTCTCCTGCCCTTGGGTTAGGGGGGGCGGGATTTACCAAAAAAAACTCCGAGAACCCGAAGTTCTTTAGCACCCGTGCTACTGCTCCAATGTTCTCCTCAAGCTTCGGCTCAACAAGAACCGTCCTTAACTGCATAAACTTTTTCTTAAAAATTTTTCTTAAAAAATTTCCTCGTCGCCTCTTCAAGCCGGCGGCGGTACTCAGGGTCGTCTCCCTTACCCCGTACCGCACGAAGAATCTCTTCTCTCGTGCTTGATTTTGAGCGAGTGAGCCACGAGATTCGGTCTTCCTCCTGGTCTTTTATCGTCCGTCGCTTGAAGGTGAGGTCTGGGTAGACGGTTACCCAAGTCTCCTGTGCAGGCGGCGTGGGGTACTCGCGGTAGCAACTCCTGCTAATAATTGTGTTCGGGTGGTGCTTGGAGGCGAGTTCGTAGGCTCGCTCAATCTCCTCGATCGTCGGTCGCCTCGTGACCTCCTCGAACGCGAAGGTCGGTGCAAATGGGTTTATTCGGTATTTTATCTCGTGGCTCACGCCCGACAGGAATTTCGCTATTTTTTCAATTTCGTCAGCCTCTACAATGCCTGGCATAAAAACCGTCTGAATTAGCAACTCCGTCCCCGCCTCGCTCAACGCCCGGACCGCGTTAAAGACAGGCTTGTTGGACTTCCCAGTGTACCACTCGTGAATCTCCTCCGAGAACGCTTTAATGTCAATGTGCGCCTCGGTCAAGCCCGCGTCCACCAGCTCGGCAGCAAAATCCCCTCTCTCTTCTCTCTCGCCTCCGCCGACTTTGTAACCGTTGGACATCAGAACAATCTCCTCAAACCCACGCTCCTTCAGCCCCCTTACGAGTGTCAGCAGAAAATCCCTGTCGAGCGCGGGTTCGCCGCCCGTAATCATCGCCTTGCTCGGAAGTTCTCCGTAGTGTCTGCGGCACGCCTGCTCTGCCCGCTCTAAAGTCTCCTCTGCAGTGAGCAGCGTCCCACCACCGTCTCGTGCAGGTCTGAAACAACCCCTGCACTGAAAATCGCAGCCGGTCAGCATAAACCAAACCCGCGGCTCAATCTCCGAAAGGGTAAAATATTGCACGCCTCTTTTTCCCATTTTTTACTACTCCTTATTTCCAAAGTATAAAAACCTACAGCAGCCCCTCCTCCGCCAACGCCCGCACCGCTCGGTCGCACGCGGTTGTAGCGTGCGAGACCGCTCTGCCGAGGCTTGCCTGCACCTCCTCAAAATCCACTGCTTCTGCTTCTACCCTTCGTCTCGCCTGCGCCAACTCTTCTTCTACCTGCCCGAACTCTCGCATTCCGGTCGCTCGCAACGCCATTCCCGTCTCAACGGACAGGCCGTCAAAAAAAGCACCCAACACCTTCTTCGCCCCCGCCAACTCCCCCTCTCTCCTCTCTTTCCCAGCTCGCCCCTCTCCCAAGGACTCTACAACCGCCAGCATTTTAGAGCAGATTATCATCGCCGATTTTATCCGCTCCCCGAACTGATAATTTACTATCTCGTTTTTCCGCATAAAAATAAATTCTGCTGAAGCTAATTATTTTTTATAAATATTCTTCCAACGCCTCCTTCAACGCCTCCGCGAGCAGCCTGCCCGCCTGCTGCATTATCGGTCGATCCGGCCCCATATAAGCCACGCACTCGTTGTCGTGCATCTGCCCAACCGCCTCCTCAAGCGACTTCAAATCTTCGTAGGACTTCCCCGCAAGCCGCTGTGCGATTTTTGACGCTGAGCCGCAGGGCGTGTCGCGGACAACTTTTACCCCCTCAATCAACTTGCTCTCCGCATTAACTCGGACTTCAAATTTAGGCTTGCCAAACAATTCAGCGAAAGATTTCACAATTTCATTCTCGCTCTCCCCCGGCTCCAGCAAGCAAAGAGGTTCAGGAAATTCAATGTGCACGCCCCTCTTCTTGAGCTCGCCTTCAATCGAGTACCTCCCCTCGGGAATCAAATTCGGGTCTTCAATCGGCCAAAGCACCGCTTTTGCTCCCGTCCTCTCGGCGATTATCGGCACGAGGTCGCCCGCTTTTGGCAACACCCCAAGCACCAGCAGAAGCTCGCACCTGGGCAGCGGAATGTCCAGCGGCATATCTTTCTCCGGCTCGTCAAGCGAGACAGACGCAACTTTCAGGTCGTAGAGTCCCACAATCCTGTCTGCGAGCCCGCTCTCGCTCGCGGTAAGGTGCTCGGTTACCAGCTCTCCAAACGAGCCGTGGTAAAGAATGTAAATTTGGTTGTTCATTTCATTCTCCTCGCTCACCGCCAGCACTCACCGGCTCCAGCCACCTCAAATATTTCTCCTCCCTCGCATTCACCACCTCAAAGAACTTCTTCTGAATCTTCGCCGTCACCCTACCCCTCTTACCGTTGCCAATTTTCACGCTGTCAATTTCCCGGATCGGCGAAACCTCCGCTGCTGTCCCCGTGAAAAAGACCTCGTCCGCACTCAGCAGTTCCTCCTTCGTTACTGGCTTCTCTACCACCTCGTAGCCGAGGTCCCGCGCGAGTTCGATTACCGACGCCCTCGTGATTCCTGGCAGAATTGAAGACTCCGCTTCTGGCGTGTACAGCGTTGGCGTTGGCGTCGCACCCTTGACCGCGAAAATATTCTCGCCCGGTCCCTCTGCCACGAACCCTTTGTTGTCGAGTAGAATCGCCTCGTCAGCCCCCCGCTCCTCCGCGTCCTGCACCGCCAAGAGCGAATTCAAGTAGTGTCCCGTCGCCTTTGCGGTAACCGGCAGTGTGTTGGGGTCGATTCGTCGCCACGCCGAGAAGGTGCATTTTATCCCGTTCTCCAACGCCTCCTCGCCGAGGTAAGATCCCCACCGCCACGCTGCGACCGCACAGTCCACGGGGCAGCCCGCGGGGTTCACGCCCAAGTGGTGGTAGCCGTAGAACGCGATCGGTCGAATGTAGCACGCGTCGAGCCTGTTTAGACGAACCGTCTCTTTTACCGCCGCTGTCAGCACTTCCCTTGAGTACGGAATTTTCATCTTGTACAACTCCGCTGACCTGTACAACCTCTCCAAATGCTCCTGCAGTCTGAAAATGAAAGACCCTTTCGGGGTTGCGTAGCACCGAATTCCCTCGAAGACGCCCGAGCCGTAGTGCAAGCCGTGCGAGAGGACGTGCACCCTCGCCTCCTTCCAAGCCACGAACTCGCCGTTGAACCATATTTTCCCTTCTTCTGGTAGCCCCTCTCTCTCCACCATCTCTCTCCTTTCTCCTTTCTCTTCTCCGCCTCGCCTTTCTCTTCTTTTTCCTTTCTCTTTTGAAAAAATTATTTATCTTTGCGTGTGCATAAAATATTATGCAGTGGGTTGCTCTCGCTTTTTTGGCTTCGATTTTAGGTGCCGTCGTCGTGCTAGTCGACAAGTTCGTGCTGACACACCACATTAAAGACGCCTTCTCCTACCAAATCTTCCTCACACTCACACAAATCCCTCCTGTTTTAGCACTCTTCGCTCTCGCCTCTCCTCATTTTCAGGTTCAGAACTACGGCTCGTTTTATCTCACGACACTCGCAGTCGGCGTGGTTCTTGGACTGGTCTTCGTCCTCTACAACAAGGCACTTCTGGTAGAGGAGGTCTCGAGAGTAATTCCGCTGTTTTACCTCTCGCCGCTCTTCGTGCTCTTTTTCTCGTCGGTATTTCTCGGCGAGAGCCTGTCTCTGAGGCGGTATTTCGGCGTAGGACTGCTGGTCTTCAGTGCCGCCTCCGTCTCCTTCAAATTCAAATCCCTCCCCAAATCTAACTCCAACCCCTTCTCCTTCTCGCCCGCTCTCTTAATGATTTTATTTTTGGACTTAATCATAGCAGGCAAAGATGTGCTCGCAAAATTCCTCTTCTCTTACATTGACTTCTGGTCCTACCTCTTCTGGCTAATTCTCGGCAACTTTTTAGGCAGACCGCTTTTCCTGCTCCTGCCAGGCACTCGGCGAAGATTTGTTGCAAATATGAAGTCGCTCCCCGCGGGAATAATTCTGCTCTGCTTTCTCAATTGTTCGCTTGCTTGCGTGAGTTATGTTTTGTATTTCAAGGCGATTTCTCTGACTTTTGTCTCACTCGTGAGTGCGATTCTGTCAGTTCAACCGTTTTTGGTCTTCGTCTTCGCCTTGCTGCTCGGCGTTTTTTATCCGGGTTTGTTGAATGAGAGTGTAGAGTGGAGGGGGGTTGTTGTCAAAGGAATCGCAGGCGTTACGATTCTAATCGGCACTTATTTGATTATTTCTTGACTCTTTTTTCGGGAGAGGCACGACTGGTTGTTTATTTTTGTCTTGAGTACCCTCCCCGCAATTCTGCTCCCTAACTCGCTCCACGCCTCTCGCAATTCCGCCCCTGCCCCCTTTTGCCCCGCCTCCGCCTCTTCCCCAACTAAAGCCACAAACGACGGTCCTGTCCCCGACAAGCTCACACCCTTCACGCCGCACTCCAACGCCCTCAAAATCGGCTCTGGGTCGAAGTTCAACGCCGCGCAGTACAGAAACCCGTTTAGCGTCATCGCCTCCTCGAACCGCTCTTCCAACGCCAGGTCAAACGCGAGGCTCACCCACGGAGCGACCAGCCTCGACCGTTTCACATTCGTCTCCGCGGTGAACGCCTTCTCCTCGGGAACGAGAAAGAGAACCTCGGAGTCCCGCTCCACCTGTTTTAGCAACGCCTGGTTTCTGTTGTCTGTTACCACGAACCCGCCGAGCAGGGAAGCACAGGCGTCGTCAAAAGCCCCTGTTACTGAGACACCGACATCCAGGGCAGCCTCAACGCCAAGCCTCACCGCGTCTAACGCACTCGTCTCCTTCAGTCTGCCCGCTGCGTCCAGAGTAGCGACCACCGCCGCGTTTGCCGCTGCACTGCTGCTCTTCAGCCCGCTTCCAACTGGGACTTCGCTCCTCGTCTTTACAAAGCCACGCAACGGCAGACCGAACTTCTGCAGCACCAACTCCACGCACCGCTCGATCAATTTCGTGTCTCCTACTCGGCTCTCTCCCGCCACCTCCATTTCCGCGGTGACACCTCTAAAATCGTCGCCAATTTCCACCTCCGCCTCCGTCCACAAGTCAATGCCAAAAGCCGAGCCTTTGTAGGTCGCAACTGCGTTTACTACCGTCCCCGCACCGCTGGCTCTTCCACGCCCTTTCCCTTTCGCACTCATCTTTTTCTGTAATCTTGAAGTAGTTCTTGGAGTTTTTCGTCCTTGCTTTTTAGTGCTTCCTCACCGTGCACGCTGCGGATGTGGTCGAAGATGCCGACCTTCTCAGCACCGCAGAAAGGGCAGACGTAAGTCTTCTTACCGCCCTCTGCTCCTGCTCCTGCTGCTCCCTCTCGTACTGCTCCCTCTCGTACTGCTCCCGCTCGTGCTGCTCCTGCCCGCGGTCGTCCAAACAGCAGCTGCCTGTAGGAAAGAGAGAACCAGAGCAGGACAGGAAGAGCCACCCTGCAAGTGCCTGAGAGAAAAATAACAAAAATCTGGTAAAACTCACTCGGTCCTGGCGGAGGGGCGTTCTGCAGAGAAACATACGAAAGTTGCAAAATCACACGAAATAAGAAGAGAACAGGAACGCCGACGAGGAGCGTCTTTGCCTTCCTTTTCAACTCACTTTTCAACTTACACTTCACCTCGCCCTTTACCTCGCCCTTTACCTCGCCCTTCACCTCGCCCTTCACCTCGCCCTTCACCTCGCCCGTCGCCAGCACCAAAGCAGCGAACACGGGGATGCAACTCCGAATTCCCTGCGAGAAAAGGTAGTCGGGTGCAGCAGGAGTAGGCGAACCTGTCATTTTTAGCACCGCCGAAAAATAAACAGACGCAACAGGAATCCAAAGCAGGTAAAGCAGCGTCGCAAACAAGAGGAATTTGCCGAGAAACAGTCCGTATTCTTTACTTCTACTTTTCATTTTTCTCCACCACCTTGTCCCGCCAAATCAGGAAGAGAAGCACGACGAAGAAGATGAGGAAGACTTGCCAGAGGTAAGTGTGAAAGAGGTCGAGCAGCGAGGGGACGAACGCACCGACCAACGCAGTAGAACTTAACCGCACAAGCGTAATTCCGTAGAGAACGGGAACGCCGAGCAGTCCGACTGCTTTCTGCTTTAGCCCTGTTGGGTAGGCGAGCACGACCGAGCAGTAGACGATTATCGAAAATATCCCTGTGCATTCTCCGATTATATTTACTGTAGCGTCGCCGACCCTACCTCCGACCGTCACAAAACTTCCGTTCGCAGCAGCGTTCAACCCGATTATGTTTAGAAGCAACGCAACCAAAAACGCAGTAACCTCTCTCGGCACTCTTTGGTCGCCTGCGATTTTGAAATAAGCGAAGTTGAGTGCGAAGCAGAGTGCGAGGAAGAGTGCGACTGTCTTTAAAACTTCCTTGTGCTCCTCAAGAACCTCTCTCGTCGGTCTTGTCTTCGCTTTTCTCCCCGCTTCTCCTCTCCTCTTCGCCTTTGTCATTAGTCTCAATTTTTGTCATTAGTCTTAATATTTCGCCAACTTCCTTAATAACTCGATGTTCTCTTCCATCGATTCAAAAGAAAAGACGCCGACAGAGAGAGAAATCGCAGAGCAAATAAAGAAGGCAGTTGAAGGAGTGGAGTTCCCAAATTAAGACTCCTCTCTTTTTTCTTTTTTTATCGTTTTAACCTCAAGATAAAATACTACAACACAAATGCCAAAAAACACAAACTTCAAGCAGGTAGAAGCGAAGTGGCAGCGGAGGTGGGAGGAGAGCGGGATTTTTGACGCCGAACCCCGCGGCGGTGCGAAGAAGTTCTTCCTGACCGTCCCTTACCCCTACACCTCCGGACCACTCCACATCGGGCACGGCAGAACGAACACAGTGGGCGACATAATCGCAAGGTTCAAGCGACTGCAGGGCTACAACGTGCTCTTCCCGATGGCTTTTCATGTTACAGGGACGCCGATTTTGGCGATCGCAGACAGCATTTCAAAAAGCGAGGGCGAGGTCGTGAAGCTGTACAAAGAATATGTCTCGATTTACGAAGGAGGGGACGCTGCGAGTGCGGCGAGGGTTGAGGAGACGGTTCGCAGTTTCACCGACGCAGCGAGGGTCGCGGAGTTCTTTGCTGCGCGGATTTCAGAAGACTTCAAGAGAATGGGCTACTCGATCGACTGGCGGCGGAAGTTCAACACCACCGAGCCGATTTACAACAAGTTCGTCGAGTGGCAGTTCAAGAAACTCTACGATAAGGGAGTAATAAAAAAAGGAAAATATCCAATTACTTTTTCTGCCGCCGACAACTCGCCGGTCGGTGAGGACGACATCGAGGAAGGGGACACGAACAAGGTCTCAATCGTCGAGCAGACGACAGTGAAGTTCGAAGTTTCGGACGGCAGTGGCAGTTACTTGGTTGCGGCAACACTGCGGCCAGAAACGATTTTTGGCGTTACGAACCTCTGGGTGAACCCGACTGCGAAGTATGTTAAAGTCAAAGTTCGGGTAAGAGCGGGGGAGGAGATTTGGTGGGTCTCGAAAGAAGCAGCGGAGAAGTTGAGCTACCAGCGAGAAGGAGTGGCGGTTTTAGAGGGGGAGACAGAAGAAGAAGGCGGATTTTTTCTGGGCAAGGTAGTGAAGGTGCCGGTGGCGGGCGGCGGGAGAGAAGTGCCGGTTCTTCCTGCGAGCTTCGTTGACGCGGACGTCGGCACTGGCGTGGTCTACTCGGTTCCCGCGCACGCACCTTACGACTACATCGCGTTGGAGGATTTGAAGCGGTCGGGAGTGCTGAAGCGGTCGGGAGTGCTGAAGCGGTTGGGAGTGCTGGATGCAGAAATCGAGCCGATAAAAATTATTGAGATTGAGGGCTACGAGACAGGACTGCCGGCGAAAGAGATTTGCGAGCGGCTGGAAATAAAAAGTCAGGCGGACGAGGAGCGGTTGGAGGAAGCCACGCAGACGATTTACAAGGACGAATTTTATCGGGGCGTGCTGAACGAGAAGTGCGGCGAGTTTGCGGGCGTGAAGATTGCGGAAATAAAGGACGAGGTCAAGGAGTGGCTGAAGCGGGAAAATAAAGGGGATGTGTTTTACGAGACCTCGCGGAAGGCGGTGACGCGGGGCGGAGGGAAGGTGGTCGTTGCGGTTCTGCAGGACCAGTGGTTCATTGACTACACGCCAAGTTGGTGGAAAGAGCGGGGGCACAAACTCGTTGACGGGATGACTTTTTACCCCGCGAAATACAAGGCTTACATGCACGAGATTATTGATTGGCTGACGTTGCGACCGTGTGCGAGGAAGCGGGGGCTGGGCACGCGGTTTCCGTTTGAGCAGGGATGGGTGATTGAGTCGCTGAGCGATTCTACGATTTATATGGCGTTGTACACCGTGGCACACCTGCTGAGGGGGTTGCCGGTTGAAAGTTTAACCGAGGATTTTTTTGATTTCGTGTTTCTGGGAATTGGGGACGCAGAGGCGTTGGCGAAGGCTGCGGGCGTTGAAACGGGCGTTGAAGCGAGCGTCCTGAAGCGTGTGCAGGAGGAGTTTAAGTACTGGTACCCGAACGACCTGCGGCACACTGCACCGCCGCACCTCTCAAACCACCTCGTCTTCTTCTTGATGCACCACGCGGCGATTTTTCCGGAGCGTTGCTGGCCGCGGGCGATTACGCTGAACGAGTTGATGATTCGCGAGGGACGGAAAATCTCGAAGAGCAAGGGGAACGTGATTCCGCTGGCGAAGGTCTCGGAACTTTACGGCGTGGATTTGTTCAGGCTCTACTGCGCGATTAACGCGGACTTCGCGAGCGTGGTAAATTGGCGTGAGCAGGATGTGGACGCTTTGGGGAGGCGGTTTAACGCGGTGGTAGAGCTGTTTGAGGACTCTTTAACTGCGGAGTGTGCGACTGTGGAGCGTGCGACTGTGGAGCGTGCGAAAGGGTTGAGAGAGGACGAACTCACGCACGCGGACAGGTGGCTGCTCTCGCGGTTCTACCGAACTTTAAAGGAAACGGTCGAGCGGTTCGCAGCGTTCCGAATTCGAGACGCGGGCATAAATTTGGTCTTCAATTTGATGAACGACATCAGACACTACGAGCAGCGGGCGAGCGTTGAGAGGCGGAAGCGGCTCGTGCGGTGCGTGCTGGAGGAGTGGCTGGTGGTTCTCTCGCCGATTGTGCCGCACATTTGCGAGGAGTTTTGGGAGCGGCTGAGGTTGCAGTTGCAGAGGCAGAGGTCGCACGACTCGTTCGTCTCTTTACAGCGGCTGCCGGAGGTGAAGGAGCGGTTTATTGACGACCGAGTGGAGCGTGAGGAGGAGTTTTTGGCTGCGTTGGTTGCGGACATAAAAGAGATTTTGAGAGTGGCAAGGATCTCGCCCAAACCTCGCAAAATCTACATTTACACCGCGGAGCAGTGGAAGTGGGAAATATTCAAGGCGGTGAAGGACTTGCCAGAGCGGGAAAAGATTAGGAAGGCGGTTCGAGTCAGGGGAAGAAAAGGAGAGGAAAAAAGCACGGTGGATTTCGTGAAGCAGTTGGTGAAGAGCAAAAGCGGTCTGGAGTATTTTGAGCTTGTGGAGGCGGAGGTTCTGGAGCGTGAAAAGGAGTATTTAAAGGGGGAATTCGGGTGTGAAATCGGAGTGAACGAGGAGCACGACCCGTTGGGGAAGCGGAGGTTTGCGATTCCGCTGAAGCCTGCGATTTTTGTGGAGGGCGGGTGAGTTAGTAGGGGTTTTAAAACATTGCAGTAAAATATTCTTTTATATAGTCTTATTTTAAGAATATTAGAGAGTAGTGAGCGGGGTAGGGTAGTTAGGAGATCCCGTCGGGCTCATAACCCGGAGATCGATGGTTCGAATCCATCCCCCGCTATTTCTGGAGTAATTCGTGAAAATGCTAATTAACGCGGATTTACACATTCACTCGAAGTACTCGGCTGCTACTTCGCCTCGAATGGACCTGCCCACGCTGGCGAGGGAAGCCGCGAGGAAAGGGATTCAACTACTCGGCACCGGCGACTGCCTGCACCCGAAATGGTTGAGCGGGATAAAAGAGCTGGAGGAGCAGGACGGCGTCTTCTCGTTCAAGGGCACTGCAGAAGCCACAAAAACTAGGACAAAATTCGTGCTGACCGTTGAGGTAGAGGACGAGCGGAGGGTGCACCACCTACTCTTGCTGCCTTGCGTTGCGAAGGCGGAGGAGTTGTACGAGGCGTTCAGGAAGCACTCGGCGGACATTGACTCGGACGGCAGACCGTCGCTGAGAATGAGCGGACAGGAGATTGCCGAGCGCGCAAGGGACGCAGAGGCTCTCGTTGGTCCCTGCCACGCCTTCACGCCTTGGACGGCTTTGTACGCTTACCACAATTCTCTGCGCGAGTGCTACGGCGACTTGGCGGCGGTGGGAGCGGGAGGCATTTCGTTCGTGGAGTTGGGGTTGAGTGCGGACTCGTCTTACGCGGACCGAATAAGCGAGTTGCGGGGGCTCACTTTTCTCACCAACTCGGACGCCCACTCGCCTTACCCGATTCGGCTGGCGAGGGAGTTTAACAGGTTTCAAGTCGAGGCGGTGAGTTTTGAGGAGTTGAAGGCTGCGATTCTGCGGCGAGGGGGCAGGAAGCCGGTGCTTAATGTCGGGTTTCCGCCGGCGGAGGGCAAGTACAACGAGAGTGCGTGCAGCAGGTGCTACAAGCATTTCTCACTCACCGAGGCGAGGGCGAGGCGTTGGCGCTGCAGCGAGTGCGGGGGCAGGATAAAAAAAGGAGTGCGGGACCGCGTAAGTGAGCTTGCTGACTACAACGCTGGCGGCACGCACACGACGCACCCAGAGCACCGCCCGCCGTATTTGCACTTGATTCCGCTGGCAGAAATAATCGGGCTGGCGTTGCAGAAGTCCGCGAGTTCAAAGGTGGTTACAAAAATGTGGGAGTCGCTGCTCGCGGCGTTCGGGACTGAAGTCATCGTGTTGGTGGACGCTTCGGTAGAGGATTTGGAGGCGGCTCTCACGACCACGACCACGACCACGACCACGACCACGACCCTCGACGCTCGTGTGTTAGAGGCGGTAAAAGCGTTTAGGGCAGGAGAAATACGGGTAATTCCCGGCGGCGGTGGAAAATACGGGGTCATCGAGTTAAATCCAGAAGGAAGTGAAAAAGAGGAAGAGAAAGAAGAGCGAAGAGGGCAGCTTTCTCTGCAGGATTTCTAATTTAGCCTGTTTGTAAAATTTCCAACTCCACAATTTCCCGCCGCTCCACATCCACTAACCCCTTGTCCGTTATTTTCAACTTCGGAATCACAGGCAGAGCGAGGAAAGAGAGAGCGACAAAAGGAGCCTGCAGCTCGCAGCCCATTTCACGAACCGCGGCTTCCATTTCTTCCTGCTTCTTCACCACAAAGTCCAGCCCTCGATCGCTCATTAGCCCCGCAATCGGCAGTCCCAACTCTGCCTTCACCTTTACCTTCACTTCACCTCCCTCTCCCCCCTCACCTCCGCTGCCACTGCACAGAACTACTCCGCCTCCCAGTTCGCGCAAGCGGTTGCAAGCGAACGCCATTTCCTCTCCGCTCGTGCCTACAACAACGATGTTGTGCGAGTCGTGAGCGACTGAGGAGGCGACAGCACCGGTCTTCAAGCCAAACCCTTTTACGAAGCCCAGCCCGATGTTTCCGGTGCCGTGGTGCCGCTCGAGAACTGCGATTTTCAAAATGTCTCGAGTCGTGTCTACTCCTTTTCCGTCCACTCCACTCACCTCCTCTACGAGCTCCTCGGTCAGGAGTTCTCCTTCTACTAAGCCAATTATTCTCGCTCTCCTTCTTCCGCCTCTCTTTCTTCCGCCTCCGTCCAAATTTATCTCAAAATCCTCGGGCTTTACTGCTCGCTTTAGCCTCACGCTCTCGCCGTATTTTGGGTACTTCCATTTAACAGGGCGAGGAGCGAAATCAAGATCTGCCAAACGCTTTCCGTTCACCACAACCTCCGCCACTTCAAACCGCTCCAAGTTTTTCAAGAGCACGAGGTCTGCGACCTTGCTGGGCGAAATGCTGCCCAGAAAGTCGTCGAGTCCGAACCACTCCGCGGGGTTCAGCGTGCACATTTGCACCGCTCTCACAGGGTCGACGCCTTCCTCGACCGCCCTTCTAAAGACAAAGTCCAAGTAGCCCTGCTCCTTCAAGTCCCGTGGCGTTCGGTCGCCGTCTGTAACGAGAAGGCAGTTCCTCGTCTCTCTCTGCGCCTGTCTCGCGGTTTCCTGTCCTGACTTCAAGAGCGGAGCGAGGCTCTTCAGGTTCTTCGCCACCGACCCTTCCCTCACAAGCACCCGCAACCCCAACCGCAGTTTCTCTAACGCCTCCTCGTAAGAGACGCACTCGTGGTCTGACCCGACGCCACTCAAAACATAAGCGTTCAACTCTTTCCCGCGGAGCAGAGGTGCGTGCCCGTCGATCGGGACTTTTAACGCCCTCGCAACCTCTAATTTCTCCCACACCCCCTCCTCCTTCGCCAAGACGCCACCGTAATTCATCACCTCTGCCAAGCCGACGACCCGCTCCTCGGTCTGCAGCAGTTCCTTTACCTCTCCCGCACCCAGCCTCGCACCCGAGGTCTCAAGCCCAAGTTCGGGCTCGGTAGAAGGCACGCAGGAGGGAGCAGTGCAAAACACCTTCAGCGGCGTTGTTTTCGCCTCTTCCAAAATCGCTCGCACGCCCGCAACGCCCAGAACATTCGCAATCTCGTGCGGGTCCGAGACCACCGCGGTCGTCCCACGAGGCACCACTGCCTTCGCAAACTCGGTCACCGAAAGCAAACTCATCTCGATGTGCGTGTGCCCGTCCACCAGTCCCGGAACTGCATATTTACCCTGCGCGTCAATTTCTTCTCTCCCCTTCCACTCGCAACTTCCCACGCCTAAACCCACTACCACACCACGAGCAACCGCAATCTCGGTCTCGTAAATCTCACCACTGCAGACATTCACGAGGTTCGCATTTTTTATCACCAAATCCGCTTTCCGCCTGCCCAAAGCAACCTCAACCAAACCCTTCGTCAAGCCCTTCGCTCTCATAAGCCCTTCGCTCTCATTTTAGATTACAGGCGCTTCAAGACGGCTTTTACCAGTCCCACCGCCCCTGTCATCATCATATCCCCCGCAGGTGCAGAGAAAAATCCGAGCCCTCTCATCTTCTCACGCCTCGGTCCTGTCAGAGAAATTATCTCGGGTTTGGTTTTACCCTTTCCCGTTCCAATCGTCAGCGCTCCGTGCCCGCCGTCGGCAAAGACCTCCTCAAATGTTAAGCTTCCGTCTGAGAGTTTTTTTAGGTAGTAGCTGAGTTTCTGCCTGGCGAGCAGCCGTGTGTGGTGCTCAAAAATACCGGTTATTCTGCTCCCGCTCCCGCTTCCGCTTCCGTTCTCACTTCCGCTTCCGTTTCCACTTCCGCTTAGCGACATCGCGATTGTGTGCGCGTTCCCGACATTTACGCAAATCAAACTCTTCTTTTCCTTCACCACCCCCTTCACCCGCTCGTCCTCAAGCGAGCCCAAGACCGCAGCGGGACCCGTGTCCATCAAAAGCACAGGACCCTTGTGCCAGCTCTTCACGGACTGGAAGACCGATTTCATTCTGCTGAGATTGTCTGGCACTGCGTCGAGGTAAGCAAAGGACTCAATTTCCGCTTCTGCTCCTCCACCTCCGCCTGCTTCTCTGCCTGCTTCTCTCCCTTCCCCTCTCCCTTCCCCTCTCCCTTCCCCTCTCCCTTCTCCCCCTCCTGCTTCTCTGCCAGCCCCGCTGCCAACTTTCTCCGCGATTATGCGAAACCGATTTTCTCGGTCGCTAACTCCCGGCGGTGCCACGCCGTGGTCCTGAACCGCGACCGCGACAGCGTCAAAAGAAGTGTCCACGCCGAACGAGGCGAGGAGCGGGAGAAGTTCGGGGTTGAACTCCGAAATTCTTAAGGGCTTCGCTTTCCCCTTTTTTCCCTCCTTCTCGGTCAGGCTCACTACTTTGTCTGCTACTTCGTCTTCAGAAATTATCTCGACCCCGTAGCCCCGCACGACTGCCAAGTCGTCTCTCAGCGTTCTCGCCGCCCGTTCGGTTGCGTAGACCTTGTATTTCTTGAGGTGCTCGAGCACGGCACGGCTGAACGGACCGCCGCCGATTGTCTCGCCAAAAATCACCAAGTCCTGCTCTGCTCTCCGCACTTCTTCGGCGAAGAAGCGAGTCGGAGAAGGCAGAACGAGTTTGTAAGCGTTCTCGAAGCCTTCCTCGTCGTCGTAAACCATTATGTCCTGCGTTCCTGCTCCTATGTCAACGGCTAATATTTTCATCACAATAAAAACAAAGAAAAAAATTATCCCAAAATCTCAAGCATTCTCTCGATCGCTCGCCTCGCCTTCTCCGCCACCCCCCTCTCAACGACAACCACCGGCTCCTCGCTCTCCAACGCCGCCTCAATCTTCTCCAGCGTGTGCATTTTCATCTGCGGGCAGACAGCGGTGGCAGAGAGCGGGTAGAACCGCTTTCCAGGCGCTTCCTTCTCGAGCCTGTGCAGTAGCCCGACCTCGGTGCCGATCAAAAATTCGTCGCCCGCTACGGCACTGCCCTCTACCTCTTCTCCCGCCTGCTGCTGCCTGCAAATCTTGACCATTCCGCTCGTGGAAGCGATAAAATCCGTACGGTCTTGAACCTCTGGAATGCACTCTGGGTGAACGACGACTTTTGCTTGCGGGTGCTCTGCCTTCGCTCTCTCTAAGTCCTGCAGCACGATTTGGTGGTGCGAGGGGCAGAGCCCGTACTCGGGAACAGGAATAATTTTCGCAGCGGTCGCTTTTTGTGCGTGGTAAGCCAAGTTGCGGTCGGGACCGAACAAGATTGTAGAAGCGTCCTTCGCCTTCGCCACTGCCCGCACAATCTCCTGTGCGTTCGCCGAAGTACAAATGCAGTCCGCGAGTGCCTTGCTCTCGGCGAGCGTGTTCACGTAGAGGACGACTGCGGCGTCTGGGTGCTCTCGCTTCGCCGCTGCCAAAACCGCGGGTGGCAGCTGCTGTGCCATCGGGCAGACCGCACCCTTGTCGGGAAGCACAACCTTCTTCTCGGGGTTCAGCACCGCCGCGGTCTCTGCCATAAAATCAACGCCGCAGAAAATTATGATCTCCGCAGTCGTCGCCACCGCCTTCCTCGCGAGTTCAAGGGAGTCGCCAACGAACTCCGCGATGTCTTGAACCTCGGGTCGCTGGTAGTTGTGAGCTAGAATAATCGCGTTCTTCCTGCGTTTTAAACGCTCTATTTTCTCTACCTGCTCTCTCCTCTCTGCCCTCATTTTATTAATCTTTTATCTGCAAATGGATTGTCGGATAATAAAACAAGTAATTTTATGGTAAAAAGAGAAAGGAAGGGAAGGTTTATAAAGGAAGGCATGGTCACGAGGTTCGTGAAGTTTTTTATGATTTTTGTCTACAGGGATTAGAAAAGAGGTGGGCTGTAGAATCCACGTTCTCTTGTTTAAACGCAGATTCGGTGTGTTTGTAAGAGCAACCAAGTTTGAGAATATTGTTAAAGAAGTTGTGCTGAACTGCCTTGTTCAGATTTTGATTATGAGTGCAAGATTATGAGTGTGGTAAGAAAGTTAGTTAGTTTATGCTGGATTAGATTAGACAGATAAAACTATACTGATTTGTTACTTATTAGACAAACCACTAATTAATCTTTAAATAAAATGGTGAGAGAATTAACCGAGAGAGAATTAACCAAGGGAAAGGGGGAGAAGAAATGAGAGAAGAAGTAGCAGAGAAGAAAAGGGAGCAGCAGGCGGAAATACAGTCGCTGGTCTTGAGATTGCGGCAATATCAGGCGCAAGCCGAGACGGCGTCGCAGGAATTGCTCTTCGTTCGGCAGGCGATTGGCGAGCACGAGAAGGCGATCGAGACGATAAAGCAGTTGAAGAAAATGCAGGCAGGGGACGAGCTGATCGTGCCTGTCGGGGCGAACTCCTTGATTTATGTCACGCTCAGCAGGACCGACAAAATAATCGTTCAGCTGGGCGGGGGTGTGAGTGCAGAGAAGGACCCTGACGCTTCACTTGAGTACCTTAAGCAGAAGCGGGAGGAGTTGGAGCGTTCGCAGCGCGAGATGACTGAAATATTGCAAAGAATGGAGCAAGAGGCACAGAAATTGCAGGCACGACTGCAGGAACTTACCGCGATATCACAGGAGGGAAACGGTGGGACAGCGGAGTAAGTGAGGCAGGGAAGGTAAGGTACGGTTAAGCTAAGTAAGGTAAGCAAATAAGGTAAGGTAAAACCAAAAATGTTTGATCGGCTAAAGAAGAAGCTCAGTGAATTTCGAGAGACCGTAGTAGAGAAAATAAAGAAGAAGACGGAGAGAGAAGAGGTAAAGGAAGAGGTAGAGGAAGAGGTAGAGGTAAAGGAAGAGGTAAAGGAAGAAGAAAAGGCGAGGAAAGAGGAAGTAGCCGAGAGGAGAGAGGAAAAGAAGAAGGGGGAGAGAGAGGAAAGGGAAGTAAGAAAGACAAAAAAAAAGGCAAAGGGAATTGGGACGCTGCTGAAAGAGAAGGGTAAGGCGATTTTAGAAGGAAAGACGGTTTTAGACGAGAAGGATTTAGAAAAGCCGCTGGAGGTTTTGGAGGAAGCGTTGTTGGAGAGCGACGTTGCTCTCTCGGTGGCTGAAGAGATAATTTCAAGCGTGAGGCGTGAGTTAGTGGGGGAGAGGAAAAAATGGGGTGCGAAGACCGAGGAGTTAGTGCAAAGTGCGTTGAAGACCGCGTTGCTGAATGTCTTTTCTGCGGTCGGCGAGTTCGATTTTGAGCGGTTCGTTGCTACTCGAATTAGAGCTAAACAGGGGCTGGTAAACATCGCGTTCGTCGGCGTTAACGGAACCGGTAAGACAACGAGCATCGCGAAAGTGGCGAAGCGGCTGCTTGACCGCGGGTACTCGGTGGTGCTCGCGTCCGCAGACACCTACAGGGCAGGTGCGACCGAGCAACTCGAGACGCACGCCGCTAACTTGGGTCTGAAACTGATTAAGCACCAGTACGGCGCAGACCCCGCAGCGGTCGTCTACGACGCGGTCAAGTACGCGCAGTCGAACCGAAAAGAAGTGGTCTTAGCAGACACCGCGGGCAGAATGCACACTTCGGTGAATTTGATGGAGCAGTTAAAGAAGATTTGCAGGGTGACGACGCCGGACTTGGTGGTCTTTGTGGACGAGGCGATTGCGGGAAACGACGCAGTAGAACGGGCGAAGAGGTTCGACGAGACCGTGGGAATTGACGCCACAATTCTGACAAAGGTTGATGTGGATGCGAAGGGCGGGACCGCGATTTCTGTCGCTCACTCTACCTCCAAACCTATTCTGTTCCTAGGTGTAGGGCAGGGCTACGAGGACTTGCAGAAGTTCAACGCCGAGTGGCTCGTAGAACGGTTGCTGGGTTAGGTAGGAGGTTTAGCGGTTTGATGGTTTGGGAGTTTGGTGGTTTGGGAGTTTGGTGGTTTGGCGGTTTGGTGTTTTGGTCAATGTTTGGAAGGGAAGCAGAGGGAAAAGAGGGAAAAGAGGGAAAAAAATGAACGCAGAAAAGTATGAAGAATTGGTTTTAAGCGTGGCTGAGAGGAGCGAGGACGCTAAGGTGTTGCTTGGGCTTGTCTGTCTGCTGGAGGGCGCTTCGTCAGAAGAGGCACTCACAAGGAATTTCACCGCGTTACGAGGAGAGAAGACAGAGGAGAGAGGAGGAGAGGAGGCAGAGGAGAGGGCGAAGGAGAGGGGAAAAGAGTTATTAAGGTTTCTGAGGAAAAAGAAAATTTTAGGACGCGGACCTTTTGACGAGTACATTTCCCTGCCTGGTTATGAGAATGTTTTTTCGAAGACCGTAGCCGGCTTTTTACTTCAGCCCGGGGATTTGTCTGAATATCTTGAAAATGCACTGAAAACAGTAGACGGGGACGGGGAAAGGAGAGACGAAGAGAAGGAGGAAGAAGAAGAGAAGAAGGAAGAGGAAGAGAGGGAGGAAGAGGAAGAGAAGAAGGAAGAGGAAGAGAAGAAGGAAAGAAGGGAGAGGAGCAATGCAGTAATAAAAATAATTGAATTGCTCTTAAAAATTGATATTCACGGAGTTAGCGGATTCACACAATACGACATTATAAAACCAGATATGTGCGATATGTTTTCGCCTGCTATTTTCCGCTCTGTCGAAGACGAACTAATCAGCAAGAAACTGTGCGTGTACGGGAAGAAGCGTAAACGGGAATTTTTGAAATTATGTTCGAGTTCGGCTGAGATAAAGGATGCAAAAGAGAGAATAGAAGAATGGAGACGGAAAAAATTAACTACAGGTGGCGTGCCAGAAATAGTTGAAAAAAGAGTAAAAGATCTTGTGGCGGGGGTGAAAAAAGGGACGAAGGAGTGGAAGGCGAAGTTTGCGGAGGTTAGTAAATTTTCTAAAGAGGATTTAGAGAAGGTAGGGGCGTATTTCAGCGGGTTCAAGATGGAGGAGAACTTCCTGTTTCTCACTGGCGACCTACTTGTAGGAGACGACACGCTTCACTTGGTAATTACAGACCGCCTGTCGAGGTACGATGTCAGAGAATGGAGAAGGCAGCCAGTGCTTTTTATAACAGAAGTGAGACCGAGATGGCTTCAAAAAATTGAGGTCGTGTTTAGGGGAGCGTATCCAAAGTTATCCGAGCGAAGAGTAGCCGTCGCGGTTCCGAACGAGGTTGCATACTCAAATTTCAAGCAGGACCTTCTTTACGACATCGTAGAGCGGTTGGGGATTCCTGAGGTTTTAGGCTTAAAATCAATTCCTACACAACCCGTGGATCACACATTCTACTAACAACGCGCCTGCCTACTCGCCTCTCCCTGCTGCCAAGACGAACAAGCCCTGCCTGTAGGCGAACTTGTCCGCCTCTTCTTCTTCTCGCTTCTTCTACTCGCTGGTGGGTTTCGGTTACCTTTACGCCGTTCTCCTGCTTTACTGCTGCGCCAACCTTTTATCGACGACGCCCTCGGGAATAATTTTCTCTACGCCGGTTGTGAAAGTTTTTATCCGCTCTATGAACTTCTTCTTGAGTTTGCCGACCAAGACATGCTCAAGCACGTCCTCGATCGTGACGACCGGAATAATTTTCACCTTTTCCTTAAACCGCTCCTCAATGAGCACGTCGTTCAGGTTTGCCTGCGGAATCAGGACTTCTTTGACGCCCGCCTGTGCTGCAGCCTCCACTTTAGGCGTTATTCCGCCAACCGGCAGCACGTCGCCCTGCACCGAGAGAGAGCCTGTCATCGCGACGCTCTGGTCGACAGGAATGTTCTCGAGCGAGGAAATGACCGCGGTGGCGACTGAAATGCTGGCGGAGTCGCCCTCCACGCCCTCGTAGGTGCCAACGAATTGAATGTGAATGTCTTTGTTAGAAATGTTTTTGCCGGTGAATTTCTTGAAGACTGCGGAGACATTTTGGACGGCTTCCTGTGCGATTTCCTGCAGCCTGCCGGTCGCGATTACTTTTCCCTCCTCTTTGGATTGTGCAGGCGTGACCTCTGCGATTATCGGGAGCATAACGCCGGAATCGCCGACGACTGCGAGCCCGTTCACCTTGCCGACCTCGAACCCTTCGGTTCTGAAGAGTTTGTAGTCCTTCTTCTGCTCGAGGTATTCGTCAGCCAACTGCTGCTCCACCGACTTCGCCATCGTTTTCGCTTTTAAGACCTGCTCGCCGGTCACATATTTCGCACCTTCAGCGCGGGCAATGTCGCCTGCCACACGCACCAGCCCGCCCAAGTCCCGAAGAACGAGAGTGAGGTGGCCTTTTCTGCCTGCCCTTCGCCTCGCTTCTCGTAGGATTTCTGCAACGCCACTCCGGTCGAAGTGCGGTATTTTTTTGTCCCGCCGCACCTCTTGAGCGATGAACCTGACGAGTTTTCGTCGGTTCTCCTCTGTGTCGTCCATCGTGTCTTTCATATAAATCTCGTAGCCGTAGCCTTTTACACGAGAGCGGAGAGCAGGGTGCATTCCTGCAACGGCGTCCAAGTTGCCCGCGGCGACCATAATAAAATCGCAGGGAACCGGCTCGGTCTTGACCATCGCCCCCGCACTTCGCTCGGACTGCCCTGTTATCGGGTACTCACGCTCCTGCAGCGCGGTGAGGAGGTTCTGCTGCGCCTCCAACCGCAGCGTGTTTATCTCGTCGATGAAGAGGACGCCTTTGTGTGCTTTGTGAATTGCACCCGCCTCGACGCGGTCGTGTGCTGGGGTTTCCAAGCCTCCGGATTGGTACGGATCGTGCCTCACGTCGCCGAGCAGGGCGCCAGAGTGCGCTCCGGTTGCGTCTACGTAGGGAGCGGTCTCGCGGCCGAAATTGGAGACGAGCAGTTTCGGCAGCAACGCCTCCTCCTTCGGCATCACCCACCTGAAGACCAAGAGCAGAACGGCACCGGCAATCATTGCCCAAAAGACCGTGCTTATGTTTCCGTCCTGCAGGAAGTAAATAAAGCCCGTGCCAACGATGAGGAAGAAGGAGAAGACGAGAAAGGTGGTTCGCATTTGAATTCGCCTTCTCACTTCTTGTTTCTGTGCGTCCACGATTTCCTTGCCCTTGCTGAAGGGAACGACCCTAATTTTCGGCGTGTTCTTGTCCTCTGGGTTGGGGTAGACGAGAATGTCCTGCAACTCCTCCTTGGGCAGCAGTTCCGCCATGCTGTTCCCGAGCATTGATTTTCCCGTGCCGGGCGTGCCGATTAGCATCACGTGTCGCCGCTGCTTCGCCGCCTTTTTTATCACTTCTACCCCGTGCTCCTGTCCAATCACTTGGTCAACAAGCAACTTCGGAACTTCTACCTCCTCGGTCGTCTTTATTTTGGAGCCCGCTAACAGGTCGTTTAGGTCGTCCTCCACTGATTTAGTCATTGTTTTTGTTTTCTTATTTAAATTCTTTACTATGTTACTTTACTAGGTTAAAAAGCTTGCAAGTTTTGTTGCAAGTTTTTTTCTTTTTTTCTTTTTTTCTCAACGCCCCATTTCAAAGACATCGTGAATCGCTTGTGCTGCGTTCTGTGCGTCCTCGCGTCGCACGACGAAAGAGATGTTGAACTCGGAGCTGCCCTGCGAGATCATTTTCACGCTGATCCCCTCCTTGCCGAGAGCTGAGAAGACTTTGCCTGCGACGCCGGGCGTTCCAGCCATTCCTACGCCGACGACGCCGATTGCAGAGACGCTGCTGTTTGAAGTGAAGTCTCGGACAACGGTGCCTCCTCCACCGCCGCCTGCGTCTGCGTTTGCGTTTAATTTCTGAATCGCGGAAACGGCTCGTTGCAGTTGTGCGGTGTTAACGACGATGGAAATGGTTCGTTCAGAGGAGCCGTGAGAGATCATAAAAATCTCCACTTGTTCGGAGGCTAAAGCAGAGAAGACGCGTGCCACGACCTCTGAAATGCTCCGCACGCCGGTTCCAGCGACATTCAAGATTGAGGTGTTCTCGATAATTGTGATGGCTTTGGCAGCCTTCTTTGTCTGCTCCGGCTCCTCGCCGATGAGCGTGCCCTCGTCGTCGGGTTTGAACGGGTTCTTCACGAGAATCGGAATTCTCTTCGCCACCACCGGCTCAATCGCCCGGGAATGCAGGACAGAAGCCCCGAAGTAAGAGAGTTCCATCGCCTCGGCGTAGGAGATGTAGGGGATTCTTCGTGCGTTCCGAATTATCTTGGGGTCGGCGCTCATTATTCCCTCGGTCTCCTTCCAGAGCCAGACCTCGTCGGCGTCTACTGCCGCTCCGATTAGGGTTGCGGTGTAGTCCGAGCCGCCCCTGCCAAAAGTTGTTACCTGCCCCTTCCTCGTTTTCCCGGTGTAGCCGCAGACGACTGGGATTTTACCGCTGTCCAAGAGCGGAATAATTTTTTCTCTAACCGTCTCCTCCGCACCACGCAGCAGCAGTGCGTTGCCGTAGTCTTCGTTCGTTGTTAAGCCTGCCTCGCCACCGGTGAGGTGCACTGCGTCCTGACCCAACGATCGCAGCGTGCCAGCCAAGATTGGGGCTGCCAGCCGTTCGCCAAACGAGACGATGTAGTCAAGCGACCGTGCCGAGAGCTCGCCGAGCAGGGAGATTCCAGTCAACGCCCTCTCCAGTTCGCCCAGCCTTTCTTCTACTTCTCTCGTTACCACACGCAGCACACGCTTGTCTTTTATCGCTTCTGACGCCGCGGTCAGGTGCTTCGTTTTTAAATCCTGCACGAAAGATTTCGCCTTCTCCACCTCGCCCTCGCTCGCAATTCGGGCTGCGTTCTCGTGCAGTGCGTCAGTGACCCCGAAGAACGCCGAGGTCACCACGACCAGTTCTTTTCTTTTCTTTTCTTTTTCTCTGCACCGCCGTACTAACTCTGCCACTGCCTTTATTTTCCCGCCGTCCGCGACCGCACTCCCTCCGAACTTCATCACCAGTCTCATTTTTCTGCCCCTCGAAATATTTTTTAGGTTTAATGAAAAATTAGTAGGTTTAATGAAAAAGCGTTGAACATTATTTTATACAGAAGTAAGGCGAAAAAGAGAGGATAAAAAAATGGCAGGCCAGTTGGGAGGAATTCCGGTTTTAGTGCTACGAGAAGGGAGCGAGCGGGCAAGCGGGAGAGAGGCACAGAGCAAGAACATCGAGGCGGCGAAGGCGGTTGCTTCCGCGGTTTGCAGCACGCTGGGACCGAAGGGAATGGACAAGATGCTTGTGGGTTCGTTCGGCGATGTGGTCGTAACGAACGACGGCGTGACGATTCTTAAAGAAATGGAAATTGAGAGCCCGGCGGCGAAGATGATGGTCGAGGTTGCGAAGACCGTTGACGAAGTGGTGGGCGACGGCACCACAACAGCGGTCGTACTCGGCGGGGAACTGCTGAAAAAGGCAGAGGAGTTGCTGGAGCAGGGCTTGCACCCCTCGGTTGTCACGCTGGGCTACAGGCTTGCGGCGGAGAACGCGAAGTCGGTGCTGGAGGCGGTTGCTACTGAAGTGCTCGGGGTGGACGGGGGTAGGACAGAAGGGGGAGAAAAAGGTGAGGGAGAAGAGGAGAACGAGGAGGTGCTGAAGAAAATAGCGAAAACCGCGGTAACAGGGAAGTTCGCAGAAGCGTCTCGTGACTTCCTTGCGGAAATCGCAGTAAAAGCGGTTAAGGCAGTGGCGGAAAGAACCGAGACTGCTCGCAGCGGGCGTGGCGGGAAGAGGGTGGTTGACACTGAGAATGTCAGCGTGGAGAAGAAGGTTGGCGGGAAAATCGCCGAGACCGAGTTGGTGCAAGGACTGGTACTTGACAAGGAGGTGGTGAATCCGAGAATGCCGAGGCGAGTGGCGGGTGCGAAAATCGCTTTGGTCAACGCCTCGCTTGAGGTGAAGAAGACCGAGACGAGTGCCGAGTTGAAAATAACAAGTTCTGACCAACTAACCGCGTTCCTTGAAGAGGAGGAGCAGGCGATGAAAAGAATGGCGGAGTGCGTGAAAGAGAGCGGTGCGAATGTCGTAATTTGTCAGAAGGGGATTGACGAAGTCGTGCAGCACTACCTCGCGAAGTTCGGGATTTTGGCGGTCCGCAGGGCGAAGAAGAGCGACTTGGCGAGGTTGGAGAAAGCGACGGGCGGCAAAATCGTGACCACGGTGGAAGAGCTGAGTGCGAGCGACTTGGGGAACGCGGGCTTGGTAGAGGAGCGGAAAATCGCGGGCGACAAAATGCTCTTCGTGGAGGAGTGCGAGAACCCGCACGCGGTCTCGGTCTTTCTGCGAGGCGGGTCCGAACAGGTGCTGGACGAGGTTGAGCGCGGTTTGCACGACATGCTGCGGGTCGTTGGCTGCATAATTGAGGACGGCAAAGTGGTTGCTGGCGGCGGTGCTGTCGAGACCGAGTTGGCACTGCGGGTGCGGGAGTTCAGTGCCTCGCTGAAGGGAAAAGAGCAGTTGGCGGCGGAGAAGTTCGCAGAGGCTCTGGAAATTATTCCACGCACGCTGGCTGAGAACTCTGGGTTCGACCCGATCGACAAACTTGTGGCTTTGAAGGCTGCGCACGAGCGGGGCGAGCGGGGCGAGAAGAAAGCGGGCTTGGACGCCTACACCGGCGAAATTCTGGATATGTGGGAAGCAGGCGTCTTGGAGCCGCTGAGGACGAAGAAGCAGGCGTTGGAGTCCGCGGTAGACGCGGCGACGATGATTCTCAGAATTGACGATGTGATCGCGTCGAAGCGGGAGTCACTACCGCCAGCTGGTGGTGGAGGAGCACCAGGAGGAGCACCAGGAGGAGCACCAGGAGGAGGCGGTGGAATGCCGCCTTACTAATTTTTTAAAGTTGGCAGTTCACCAAGCCTCGTTAAATATAAGATGAAACCACCACAGCCTCCAAATCCTCAAGAAACTCCTTCACCGTCTCTTCTTTTACGTGCGGCATTACAACCAGCCGAAGCGCCTTTGGGGCTCTTGTCACCGAGACGCGCCAGCCCCGCTCTACCAACGCACTCGCCACCCGTTCCACTTCAGCAGGCGTCGGAAAACGGAGCGCCGCCACATTTATCACAGGCTCAACCACCGTAGAAACGCCCAACTCCGCCGCACCCCGCACCAAGAGCCTCGTTAGCCGAACGCACTCTCTTACGACCCTGCGGAGACCTTCTCTGCCGAGGTATTTTAGGACTGCGAAGGTCGCGGCTGCCGACGCACCGCTTCTCGTTCCAGTCAGCGAGGACTGCGATTTCGTCGTTAAGTAGGGCGTAGGCACCGCCAACTCCTCCAAATACGACTCCTCGCGGAACAAGAGGCAGCCCGCAGGAATCGTGCTCAAGCCCATTTTGTGCGGGTCGACCGAGACTGCACCCACACCCTCAACCGAGAAGTCAAACTCATACTTTCGCCTCTCCCCCTCCCCCTCCAAGAACGGAAGCACGAACCCCCCGAAAGCAGCGTCGACAAACAAGAAAATCTCCCGCCCCTTCTCCTGTTTCTGCTCCTGCACAAGTTTTGCAAGGTCTTTTATCGGGTCTACCTGCCCGAACTCGGTCGTTCCCGCGATTCCAACAACGCAGATTGTCTCGTCGTCAATCAATTCTGCGACCGAACTCACCGCGACCCGCAACTCCTCGTCCAGCCCCGCTTTCCGAACTTCAACGCACAAAAGGTCCGCGATCTTGTCAAACGAAAAATGCGCCGTCTCAGGCACGATTATGTTCATTCCTTTCAGACGCTGCCCCTCCCGCCTTTTCCTGTTCCTTACTGCGTGAATTACCTGAATATTTGATTCTGTCCCGCCGGTTGAGAGGTAGCCGAACGCGTTCCCGCTGTCCTGCCCTCGCCCCTGCCCTCGTCCGAGCAGCGATCCAATCATTCGCACCACCTCTTTTTCCATCTCCTTCGTCCCCGGAAACAGTCCAGAATCGCCTAAATTCGATTCCAAGAACATTTTATGAGCGTACGCTGCTACCTCGTGCGGGTAAGTGCACATCGAACTCAAGACGCGTTTGTAAGACAAATCCTTCCGCTTCTGCTCCCGAAGCAGCGACTCTACTTCCCTCCTGCTCAACCCTCGCTCGTCCATTTTTATCCAAAATTTATAACCCGCTCCTACTTAATATTATGCGAAAAAAGAAGAGTAAGGAACAGAGGAAGAAGAAGGAACAGAGGAAGAAGGAGAAGACAAAGATGAAGATGGCGATGGAAATGATACTGCATCCGAGGCCGAGTGCGATTGTGGCGGCACTTTACACGCTCCGCGATCTTGACGCGGGGGTTGCGGTTCTGCACGGACCTGCGGGGTGCAGTTTTAAGCACAGCCGACTGCTTGAGGAGGACGGAATGCACGTCCTGACGACTGCGATGAACGAGAGTAATTTTGTCTTCGGCGGGCACGACTCGCTCGTTGAGGTCTTGAGAAAGGCGGAAGAGATGTTTCACCCGGAATTGATTGGAGTGGTCGGCACCTGCGCTAGTATGATAATTGGTGAAGACCTGCAGCAAGCGGTGGAGGAGAGCGGTGTTGACAGCGGAAGCGGAGTTGCGGGGACAGGAACAGCGGGCAAGAGGTGTAAAGTGGTAGCGGTGAACGTGCACGCAGGCTACAGGGACAACACAGTGGGCGTTATTTTGACTTTGGAGGCTGCTTACAAGGCGGGCGTAATTAGTGGCTCGGAGTTTGAGCGGCAGAAAAAGATGCTTGAGGCAGCGACGCGGCTGGAGAAAGAGGTCGGTGCAGCCTGCAGAAGCTACATTCCGCCGTCTAAAGGCGATTCTAAAATCGCGGTCGCGAGCAGGCTACTTGAACTCGTCGGCGCGGGGAAACGGGGTGTCTGCGTCTTAAACGCCAAGAAAGAGACCGCTTTTATGTTTGCAGACATTTTGCGGGCGGTGAACAAAGTGGCAGCGTCTACACCTTCGCGGATCGTAAATATCGCAAACCTCGACAAGAATGTGGGCTTGAAACGAATTCGGGGCTACGCAGCGAGGATTCTGGACGAGTTAGCCGCAGACGGCGTCAAAATCGAGCACACAATCGGGGGACTGGACGAGTACGTGGTCGCGGGCGAGAGGGCGGCAGCTTTGATTCACGACTCTTACAGGGACTACGACTTCGCAGTCCTGCTTGGCATTCCGCACGCAGTGCCTTTGAGTGGGGGAGGAGTAAAAGGTGAAGAAAAGAAAATTGAGATATTTTCGGTGACAAACGGACCGCGAACGATCGACCCGCTGCGGTGGCTCGGGCACGACCACGCAGTGCTTGAGATTGACCTTCACCCGAAGACGATGGGAGCGACGGGCATTATTCCGTCGGAGTTCGGCGACGCGTTGTTGCGGCTGGGGCAGTTACAGGGGCTGGAGCAGTTACAGGGGCAGTTGCAGTAGGTAGTAGCTGTAGGTAGTGGCTGTAGGTAGTGGTTGAGGAAGGGAGAGGAGAAAAAATGGACATAGAAACGAAGATTGCGCTTGTAAAGAGGCACCCGACCGCGGAGGTAGTGACCGAGGAGGACTTAAGAAATTTGTTTGAGAACGAGGAGCACCCGGTTGCCTACGACGGCTTTGAACCCTCGGGGCTTGCTCATTTGGGGTCAGGGCTTTTAAGAGCGATTAAATTGGACGACCTGATTAAAGCGGGCGTCAGGTTTAAATTCCTCGTTGCAGACCAATTTGCACTCTTGAACGACAAAATGGGCGGCGACTTGCAGGCGATTCGGGAGGTTGGGAAGTACCTCGTCTCGGTCTGGGAAGCCTGCGGTGTTGATTTGAGCAAGGTAGAAGTTGTGTGGTCTTCGGAGGTGTTTAAAGACCCGGATTACTGGGAGACGGTCTTGAAGGTCGTTAGAAATGTCACTGTAAATCGACTGACGAGGGCGGTAACGGTGCTGGGGCGGCGTGAAGGTGAGGTAGCGACCGCGTCCCGACTGTTCTACCCTGCGATGCAGTGCGCGGACATTTTTTACCTGAACGTTGACATTTGCCAGTTAGGCTACGACCAGCGGAAAGCGAACATTCTGGCACGCGACATCGGCGAGAAGATTGGATTCTGGAAGCCCGTCTGCGTGCATCACGAACTCTTAATTGGACTGCAGGGACCCACAAAAATGGGCGGTCTCCCCTTCAACAAGCCCGACAAGCCCGACAAGTCGGACAGGTCTGACCTGTCTAACCTGTCTGAGAGGGCGGAGAGGGAAGAGAGGGAAGAGAGGGAAGAGGAGCGGCAGTCGCAGGTTAAAATGTCAAAGAGTTTTCCCGACACCTGCGTGTTTGTTCACGACGCACCAGAGGAGGTGGAGCGAAAAATTAAGAACGCCTTCTGCCCGCCAAAGCAGACAACAGAAAACCCGATTTTAGAGATTTTAAAGTTTATTATTTTTAGAAAATCCAGGAAATTCGAGTTAGAGCGACCGCGGAAATTTGGGGGGACTGAAACCTATTTTTCTTTTGACGAGTTAGAAGCAGCGTACAGGAAGGGGGAAATTCATCCGTTAGATCTGAAACTAAATGTTTCTACTGCTTTGAACGAGATTTTAGAGCCTGTGAGGGCGTATTTTGAGAGGAGACCCGAGCTTTTAGAGGTCTTTAAAAAACAGGAGGTCACGCGGTGAACGAGCTCTCTGCGGCGTTCTCGCCCACGGACTACAGGTACGCGGTGCCCGAGTTGCGGGATTTTTGCACTGAAGCCGCGTTCGTGAAGTACAAGGCGAGAGTGGAAGCTGCGGTTGCGAGGGCGTTCGCGAAGCGTGGGATTTTGAGGGAGGAGTTGTGCGATGAAATTGTGGAAGCTGCGTCGAAGGTGACGGCAGAGGAGGTGCGTGCAGAGGAGCAGAAGACGAGGCATGACATTCGCGCGCTCGTAAACGCGATCAGGAACCGTGTGAGCGACGAGGCGAAACCGTTCGTGCACCTCAGCGCCACCTCTTACGACATCGTGGACACCGCGAACGCGCTCAGGTACAAGAACGCGGTGCAGAAGGTAATTCTTCCTGAAATGCTTGCGTTGGAGCGGGTGTGGATTGAGCTTGCTCGGCGGGAGAAAGAGACGCTCCAAATTGGTCGGACGCACGGGCAGCACGCCGAACCGCTTACCTTCGGGTTCGCAATTTCGCAGTACGTGAGCCGGTGGGGTTCGCGGATTTTGAGGCTGCGAGAGGCGAGCGAGAACCTCGTGGGCAAGTTCTCGGGGGCGGTCGGTGCGTACAACGCGACCTCTCTGCTCTTTGACGGCGACCCTGACGCCCCAGAGGAATTTGAACGCGAGGTCTTGAGTTTGCTGGGCGTGAAGCCTGCAGCGGTCTCCACGCAGATTGTCCCGCCCGAGCCTCTCTGCGATTTTGTTCACGCAGTTGTGAGCAGTTTCTCGGTCTTGGCTAACTTCTGCGACGACATTCGACACCTGCAGCGAACCGAGATTGCAGAGGTGCGGGAGCGTGTGGCAGAGGGGCAGGTGGGCTCGTCGACGATGCCGCACAAGCGGAACCCTGCGGGTCTTGAGGGCGTTAAGAGCCTCTGGAAGCGGTTTATGCCGCAAGTGGTGACGACGCACCTTGACCAGATTTCAGAGCACCAACGCGACCTCACGAACTCGGCGTCGCAGCGCTACACGCAGGAGTTGCTCGTCGTCTTTGCCTACTGCGTCAGGCGGCTGACTGGTATTTCCAAGCGGCTTGAGGTGGACAGGGCGCGGATGCTTGCGAATTTCCAGATTTCCGCAGGCGACATTGTTGCCGAGCCTCTCTACATTCTTCTCTCCTACTACGGACACCCTGACGCACACGAATTCGTGCGGAGGAAGAGCCTTCAGGCTTACGAGGAGCGGAAATCGTTGCGTGAGGTCGTCGAGCGCGCGGACGAGATTTTGCCGTATTTACGAAATTTCACGAGCGAGCAGAGGGCGAAGGTTTTTGACGCCGAGAAATATGTTGGGCGGGCGGCGGAGAAGGCGGAGCAGGTTGCGAGTTACTGGGAGGAGGTTTTAAAGGGCTTGTAGGGGGTTGCTTTAATTTGGGCGGGGGGCTGGCTCCCCCCAACTCTTAATCTAAAATTTCGTACACCTTCTTCACATCAATATTCTCCCGCACGAGGTCTGCCAATTTATCGTACTCCCTCTCCCAATCAATCCCGCGCCTGCTCTCACTTTTCTCTTTGTCTTTGTTTACGCCCAACGGCGGCAACCCTTTTCGCCGTCTTACGAAGTCCAGAAAAGCCTGCCGAAATGCGTCGTTATCAAAAATCCCGTGAATGTAAGTTCCGATGACGTTGCCAGACTCCGAAACTGCACCGCCGCGGTCTTCCCGTTCTCGCACCTTCTCCCCGGAACGCTCGAAGATCGTAAATCCTTTTTTTACCTTTTCCGAGCCCGCAGGAAAATAAGTCCGTCCCATATGGATTTCGTAGCCCGCTACTTCTCCGTTGTAGAACGGCAAATCCGCGGTCGCACGCACCTGGTTAGTCATTTTCCGCGCATGGCTCTCAAATATCGTCGTCGCAGGCAGCAAGCCAAGCCCCGCGGTCTCGCGAAGTTTTGACTCCACTCCTTCGGGGTCTCTTAACGACTCGCAGAGCATTTGGTAGCCGCCGCAGATTCCGAAGACAACGCACTCCCCGCTCCTCGCCCTCTCCACGATTTCGGCAGCGCAGCCGGTCTTTTTAAGCCACTCCAAGTCTCCGATCGTGTTCTTCGAGCCCGGCAAAATTATCACATCCGGCTCGCTTATTTCTTCGCAGCTGCCTACGTACCGCAGCGACACGCCCTCCGCAGCCTCTTCCTGCTCCTCCTCGTCGTTGGCTTCCAAGACATCAAAATCCGTGAAATTGGAAATGTGCGGCAGGCGAACGACTTCAATCGTTATTTCTCCTTTTTCTGCCCCTTTTTTTGCCCCTTTTTCTTTCTCTTTTTCTTTCCCTTCTCCTTCCTCCGCTAACACAGACAACGCTAACGAGTCCTCCTCCTGTATTTTTATGCCCTGAAAATACGGAACGACGCCCACTACGGGCTTGCCGACCCGCCGTTCAAGGAACTCCAGCCCCGGCTTGAGAATGTCCAAGTCCCCGCGGAACTTGTTTATCAAAATCCCCTTCACCCGTCCTCTCTCGTCTTCCTCCAGCAGCTCCAGCGTTCCCACAACCCAAGCAAAGACCCCTCCCTTGTCAATGTCGCCAACGAGCAGCACGGGTGCGTCCAAAAGTTTTGCAATTCTCATATTCACAATCTCGTTCTCGCGGAGGTTCACTTCTGCAGGGCTTCCCGCACCCTCGACCACCACGATCTCGTTCTCACGCTCGAGTTTCTCAAAGCAGTCCTTTACGAGGCTCAACGCAGCGGGCTTGAACTCGTGGTACTCCTTCGCGGTCAGGTTTCCGACTGGCTTGCCTCGTACCACTACCTGCGCGCCGGTCTCGCTCGTGGGCTTCAGCAGAATCGGGTTCATTTCAACTCTCGGCTCTTTACGAGCCGCGAACGCCTGAAATGCCTGTGCCCTGCCGATTTCAAGACCGTCTGCGGTGACATAAGAATTGAGTGCCATATTCTGCGATTTGAACGGTGCGACCTCGTAGCCGTCCTGCGAGAATATTCGGCAGAGCGCTGCCACAATCACGCTCTTTCCTACGCCTGACCCAGTGCCCTGCACCATTATTTTCTTCGCCACTTTTACGGATCCCTCTCTTTCACTTCTTTAATTCAGGAAACTTCCCGTAAGGATATTTTTTGAATAACGCACCCCTCTCGGTCCTCATAAACTCCTTTTCCTTCCCCCTCCCAATTAAAATACCATAACCTGTCGTGATAAAATTCAGAACCGAAAATAAATGCTTTAAAAACCGGCGAAAAGAACAAAAGACGATGCAGCCATTTAACATTCGCGGTCTTCTTCCTCAAAATCTGGTCACCCTTGATTATCGGGCTTTTCTTTACTTCGAATCCGAAGTTCAGCCTTTCAAACGCTCTCCTCTCCAGACCAACTATTTCAATTTGTTCTAGGTCGCCGACGCCAGCGCGTTTGAGGAAGAAGTCCCATTTAAGAAATCTGAAGAGGTAGTTCGTTGTCGTCAGAGCAGACAAGACGAAGAGAAAAGTCCAGCGGAATTCTTTCAGCGCCGCTACGAGTCGTCCGAGGTCTGCGTAGACGCCTATCATGAAATACACGAGAACCGCGAAGAGAACGATCAGTCAAACCTTACCGCTTTTTTCCATATCCTCACTACCTTTGACCCGATATGATTTACGAGCGACGACCTCCGTCCAAATGTCTGAACCTCGTTTTTTCGGAGCGCTTCTCTCACCTCTTCAACCGCTCCTGCCTCTGTAATTCCTGCCTCGGTCTCTGTAATTCCTGCCTCTGTAATAATTCCAGCATTCCCGATCTCGTTTGCGAAATGTGCGTCGCTCCCCGCGGTGACTGGCAAGCGGTGCTTCGCTGCGAACTCGACCGCTCGGTCGTTGTATCTTTGGAAGATGCACCTTGAGTTGAAACATTCAATGCAGTCGACGAACTTCGCGTCCTCTTCAGTTGGGTGAAGAGCAGAGCGTCGCAGTTCGTCAAAAGGGTGCGGAATTACGACGATTCCGTTTTGTCTTTTTATCGCAGAGACGAGTTCTTGAAAATCTCCGGCGGCGGGCTTGACTTCTTCTTCAAGGAAAAGCCCGATTATCTCGCCTCGCGCTGTCTTTATCTCAGAGCCGACGATCACCGCAAAATCCTCTGTTTCATATTTCTTCGCTTTTAAGCCGCCTTTTATCGTGTCGTGGTCGGTGACTGCGATTCCGCTCAATCCCCGCTTTATCGCGGTTTTTACGATTCTTTCTGGCTCGAGAACGCTGTCTGGCGAGTATTTTGAGTGGGCGTGCAGGTCGTATCTCATTTTAGTTTTGCTCCTGGATTGTTGGATAATATAAAAGAAGTAATTTATTTTATGATAAAAAGAGATAGGAAGGGAAGGTTTATAAAGGAAGGCATGGTCAAGAGGTTCGTGAAGTTTTTTTTTGATTTTTGTCTACAGGGATTTGATTGATTATGAGAGCAAGATTATGTGTGTGGTAAGAAAATGTGTGTGGTAAGAAAATTTATTAATTTTTAGACAAACCATTTATGATGATTAATTATTTTAAGCCAATGACGAAAAAAATACTCGAAATAAAAGCCTGGAAAGAGCTTTTAGACCTCAATATGCAGGTTTACCTCTTAACGATTCTATTCTGCATAATTATTACAAAATCTTATAATTATGGCGTAGCAGCAGAAATAACAATACTAATAAGCCTTTTATCATTATATTTGGTCTACACATTCCTCGTTAATGATTACTGCGACATGC
>PQXB01000005.1 GCA_003194425.1 Candidatus Methanophagaceae archaeon
TTTTCTCTGTCCGTGCAAGCCTCATTAGATACGCAGATGTAGAATCTTGCACCAGTACAAGGTTATCCAGCCAATTAGTCTCAGCCATCAGTAGAACCCGCATGCTTTCTTTTCTCTTTCTCCTTGTACTCTGCAACCGCTTCTGGGACTACATCCTTCAAAACACCCCAAACCTTTCTTATCTCTGGATCTTTTAATACCTCTTTTCGCATTTCCTCTTCGGTAAGTTTTTTAGCCATTCCTCTACCTCTTATAATAGTTATCCCTTTTACTTTAATATATTTTTCTCTACAAACAGATTTCTACCGACAAGGCAGTCAATATCCAACTTTGGATGCAGGTCGACACCCACAATCTCCAATTTCTTTGTTAATCCGTTCACGCTCATTACACCTTTGAAGACAGGCAATATTAAAGTCCCACCAGGGATAACTATCTCCTGCTCCCTTACCTGTTTAAGCGACAAATCCTCGCATATCGCCCGCGGTGCAGTAGTCGGCGCCGGAATCCATAGTCTTCTTTCATTTTTATCACCTACGTATTTCTGTTTAAGTTTTGGCATATATATTTATTTGTTTTGTCTTTGCACTCGCAACACCGCTCGCGCAAGCCAAGAAGAGCAAAGCAAATGCAACCGCCGCCAAAACATTATCTTTGAGTGATTTATTTTTTCTTTTTCCTTCTCTTAGGTAAGAACAAAATGTTTGACCTTATGAAGAAGATGCTGCAGAGGGCGTTGAAGGAGAGTGAGTGCGAGCAGGCGGAGATTTACGGAGAGCGGGGTGATGTTTTGAGCGTCGATCTTGAGCGGTCGGAGGTGAAGAAGGTGAAGCACATAAAAAGCACGGGCGTTGGCGTGCGGGTAGTCGTTTCAAAAAAAATCGGGTTCTCTTACACCACCGCTCTCGACGAGGCGAGCGTCGAGAAATGCGTGGAACAGGCGGTAAAACAGGCGAGGGTCTCGGAGCAAGACCCTGATTTTCCTGGGCTGCCTGCTCCTGCTGCTGCCTCAAAACGAAAACGCAGCAACCGCTACACGAAGCCTGAAAAGACTTTTGACGCCAGAATTGTTGAACTGCTTGGTTCTGAAGGCGGGTGCGAGGACGCGATAAAATGCTGTAGAGAAATGCTGGCAGGGACGGAGGAGTGCGAGGTGAGCCGCGAGGTGAGACGCGGGGTGAAACGCGGGGTGAAACGCGGGGTGAAATGCAGCCCGACCGAGGGCAGTTTCGCAGCGGCTCACAGCGAGACTTTCGTCTTGAACTCCGAAGGTGTCGAAGCGAGCGACGCAGGGACTTTCGTCTCCGCTGGAATCGCAGTCGTTGCGAGCGAAAATAAAGGAGAAGAGACCTCGGGCTGGGAGAGCAAGGCAAGCAGGGCGCTCAGCGAGCTGGATTTCCAGTGGGTCGGCAGAGAGGCAGTGAAAATGGCAGTGGGCAGTCTGGGTGGCAAGCGACTAAAGACCGCCGAGATTCCCGTCGTCTTCTCGCCCCGCGCCCTTCAAAGCCTCTTCGCCTACACCCTAATTCCGCAACTCAACGCCGAGAACGTGCAGCGAAAACAGTCCCCCTACCACGACAAAAAAGGGGAGGTGGTCGGCTCTGAAATCCTCACAATCGTGGACGACGGCACGACTCCGTCGGGACTGAACAGCCGAAAAATGGACGGCGAGGGCGTCCCCTCTCAAGCCACAACTTTGGTCGAGAACGGAGTGCTGAAGAATTTCCTTTACGACTCTTACACCGCCGCCAAAGACGACACCGAGAGCACAGGCAACGCAACACGAGGCTTCGACAACCTACCCAGCCCCGGAGCAACGAACTTCATTTTAAGCGGGGGCGGCGGAAGAGGAAGCCGAAGAGGAAGCCGAGCGTCTAAAGAAGAAATGCTCGGCGAAATTCGTGAGGGTCTTTTTGTTAGCGACTTAATCGGAGCACACACCGCCTCGCGAGCCTCTGGCGACTTCTCAGTCGTCGCACAGAACGCGTTCGGCGTTCGAAATGGGGAGTTGTACCCAGTCGCACAGGTGATGCTCTCGGGCAACACGCAAGAGGTGTTAAGACGCGTGGAACTGTTTGGAACAGACACGAGGCAGATTTACAACCTCGTCTCCCCCTCTGTCAAGGTCTCGAAGGTCCAGGTCGTGTCGTAAGTTTGGAGGATCCTCCTTTTGTTGACGGCAAGAAACCTATTTAAATAATCGTTGCCAACGTCGGCGGATCTGTCGCTGTCCCAGAGCCTCCTCGAACTCCCAACGAGTCACCTCCGCAAGGGCGGATGCTTTGCCTGAGAAAAACACGCCTCGCTAGATAAAGTGCCAACGCCAGTTCCTTTCGCAACTCCCTCCGCTTCCACCTCGCCAGGCGGTAGTCAGAGTGCAGCCACAACACCCCTGCCTACTCTGCCTACTCTCTCTCACCTACTCCTCCTTCACCCAGCCCAGCACAACGAGCCAAACTCTCCGCCTGCGTGCGTGCCTTTGCAAGCAGACAGCCCACCGTCTCACGCTCGTACACACACGCATTTACCGAGAGGTTCAAGGCGTCCGAGTAAGCCTTCTGAAGCAGTGGTTTTATCGTCAACGCCGTCGGGTAAGCGATTTCCAAAGCCAAAGCCTGCGATTTCACGCTCGCTTCTGCCAACAGACTGCCGACAGTGAAACGAGTGGGGTAGTCGTATTTTATATGCGTGGCGACCGAGAAAGCCGCTCTCGCTACCTCCTTCAAGTCCGCAAAATACTTCGTAGTGTCAATTTGAAGAACCTCGGGCGTGAACAAGACTTGAGACTCGCAGTCAAAGACGGCACACAAGTCCAGCCCCTCTTTAACAGGATAAATTTCAAGCCTCGCCAACATCTCGGCAAGCCCAGGAGAGACACGCTCGCCCTCCGCAACCGCAACCTTCCTCTTTTTTATCGTTACCTTTCCGCCCGAAATCCCCGCGGGAATGCCCAAGTTCTGCAACTCCCCTACAACCGGTCCGGGCTTGAGCGAAGTCGGACCCTCCTCAATTGCAATCTCGTGAGGAGCGACCGCACCCGCCTTTATTGGCGCTGGTATTTTCCCCGCCTCCAACACTTTGAAGAGCTCAAAAGCGTCCAAATCAGTAAAAATCAAACCCGTTTGGTCTTCTACAAAATCCACCATTTCCTGCATTCCACTTCCAGTTCCACTTCCAGTTCCACTTCCAGTTCCCTTTTCAGTTCCGCTTCCACTCTCCCGCAGCGAAAGGGAAATAAGGCTGTTCTTCGAGACACGCAACCTCGCTTTCTCCCTGAACTCTTTTCTTATCCGTTGCAGTTGCTTCGCACCCAGTCCTCGTATCTTCACCACTCCGACGGTCTTGGAGGCTGCAATCGACTCTTTTATCTCCACGACCTGCCCCTTCTTCCACTCCTTCGCCCGCTTCACTCTCTTCTTCATCCTTCTCCTTCCTCTCTCCTTCTCTCCCTCTCCTTCCTTCCTTTCTTCCTCTCTCCTCTTTTCTTCTTCACTTGCTTAATTATCTCTTCATAAAAAATTATCTCTTCATAAAAAACATTTATTGGTTTTAAATCACAACTCAAAAAAAGGCATCCTCCTCATCCAGACGCTCACCGCTCTCCTCGCCTGTTCCGGGTTCGCGAAATTCTTTTCTACGCAGTCGTCTTCGGGATTTCCGATGAACGGGTTTAGTGTCCTCTTCTCCAGATCCGCCACCCAAATCATCGAAACCATTGCCTCTCCAATCTCCTGCCCCTGCTCCCTGAGGAACGAAATAAAAGGCGCCGGGGTCTTCTCTGTCGGAACAACGATTACTTTCTCTCCGTCTCCTCCCTCTCGCCCCTCTGCGTTCTCCTTCTGCATCTCCTCTACGAAATGCGGAACAAACTTAATCGAAGGAAAAACGAAAATTTGCATTTTTTCATTTTCATTTTCCTTTTCATTTTTGTTTTCATTTTTGTTTTTACTTTTCACCGCACTCATTTTTACGCACTTATTTTTACGCCCCTCGTTTTCAATTTGGTACCCGCACCGCACCAAAACATCCCTCACCACGCCCTCCAAAGCACTTAGCGGGCTTCTCAGCCGTGCCCACCGCAGAAAAGCAGCCTCCAACTCTGCACTTAAGTAGCGGTGCGTCGGGAGGCAGTAAAAGACCTCGCCCTGATAATTTATCCGTGTGTGCAGGTCAGGCGAGAAGACCGAGAGCTTCTCGTCCCTCGTCGTTACGCTCTTGAAAATCGCTTCTTCCAAACCTTCGCCAACTCCAACCCGCCTCTCCAACGCTTCTCTTTCCGCCTCGCCGAGCGACGCTACACACTCCTTTATTTTCAACGCCAGTTCGCCCTCTGAAATTACTTTGCACTCCTGGCAACAGTCCGAGAGGTCGTTAAATATTTTTAACAATGTTTTTTTCATCTTTTTCATTATAAAATAAAGATAAAAAAAAGGTGGAGAGAAATGAAAGAAATAACCCAAAGAAAAGAAATAACCCGAAAATTCGCATTCGCAACCCGCGTTAAAAACATAGAAATCTCAGGCATTCGCAGGGCGTTTGAGGCTGCATCCGCTGCGTCCGGCTCTGCCGACTCCCCCTCCCCCGCTCGTACTCCCTCCCCCGCTCGCACTCCCTCCAGCACCCACTCCAGCACCCCAGCCCGCACCTTCAACCTCGGTCTCGGCGAGCCGGACTTCGAGACCCCGGAGCACATAAAAGAAGCGGCGGTGCAGGCTCTCAAGTCTGGCTTCACCTCCTACACCCCCAACAAAGGAATACCCGAACTGCGAGAGGCGTTGAGCGAGAAGTTCAAGCGTGAAAACCACTTCTCGGTCAGCCCCGAGGAAATAATCGTCACCTCAGGAGCGAGCGAGGCGTTGCACCTCGCTCTTCTCGCAGCGGTGGAGAAGGGGGACGAGGTCTTGGTGCCGAACCCTGGTTTTGTCTCTTTCGCCCCACTAACAAGACTGGCGGAGGCGAAGCCGGTGGGAGTTCCGCTGAGCGAGGGCGAAGACAAAAACGAAGGCTTCACGATGTCTGCAGAGGCGGTGAAGGAAAGAATTACGAGCAGAACGAAAGCACTCATTCTAAACTCCCCCGCAAACCCAACAGGTGCAGTAGAAAGCGAGGAGAACCTAAAAGCACTCGTTGAAATCGCCAACGACCACCGCCTGACCCTGATTTCAGACGAGGTTTACGAGCGTTTTATTTACGACGACGGCTTGACGCACACCAGCCCTGCGAGCCTCTCTGAGGTTGCTGGCGCTGGCTTTGACGAGAAAGGTAGAGGGGGGGTTGTCACTGTGAACGCGGTCTCAAAGACCTACGCGATGACCGGTTTTCGGTTGGGCTACCTCACGGCGCGGGAGGAGTACGTGGAGCAAATGCTGAAAATCCACCAGTACATTCAGGCGTGTGCGTCCTCAATTTCGCAGCGAGCGGCGCTGGCTGCTCTCACGGGTCCTCAAGACTGCGTGGCTGCGATGAAGAGCGAGTTTAAACGCAGGCGGGACTTCGTTGTCGCTGCTCTTCGCGAAATGCAGCGGGCGGGGTTGGAATTGGAATTCTCTGTTCCGAGAGGGGCGTTCTACATTTTTCCGCGGGTGCGGGACGAAACAGAATTCGTGACGGCGCTGCAGCGGCGGGGGGTAGTCGTAACGCCGGGATCTGCTTTTGGCAGTCGCGGGAAGGACCACGTGCGAATCTCCTACGCTGCGAGTCTTGAGGTTTTGAAGCGGGCGTTCGAGGTAATTCAAGACCAGCCTCTCCGCTTCGGCAGCGCCGACCGCCTCGACGACGGAGGGCGTGGTGCTTTGTAAGGGCGTCTCGTCTGCTTCCCGCACCGCAGACAGGTCGTCGTTAAGTTCTCGCCCTTGAGCCGAACTCGTGCATTTCTGCCAGGAATCAAGAACGCGTGGCAGTTCTTGCAGAACCTCATTTTTAAATGCCTTGGTATTCGCACGCGGTACCGCATCCCGATCTTACGGGCAAGTTGCACGTACCTCTCGCTTCGGTCTCGCCCTCCTTCGTCTCTCCCACTTCCCGCGGTCGTCTTCGTTGCTTCTGCCTCTGCCTCTGCTTCTGCTTCTGCCTCCGCCTCTACCTCTGCCAGCTCGAAGAGCCGATTTATCCGCTGCAACGCGAGTTCCCTAAACTTTCTCTTCCCCCGCATTTCTAAAACAATAAATAAATGCAAGGTAAAAGATGAAAAAAGAGGGTTTTCTGCTGGACATTGATTACAGAACCGAGAAAGTAGGAAGCGAAGGAAGTGGAGGAAGCGGAGGAAGCAGAGGAAGCAGAGGAGGAGGAAGCAGAGGAGGAGGGAAGGAGAAGCCTGTAGTAAGGCTGTGGTGCAAGAGTACGAGTGAGAGCGAAGAAGGTTCGGATTTTGTCGTGTTGGACAAGGACTTTGAGCCGTATTTTTACGCTTTTCCCTTTTCCTACGCTTCGCGTTCAGAGGAAGAAGGAGAGGCGGAACTGCGAGAGAAGAAGCGGTTGGTAGAGGGAATTTGCGTGGAGAGAAGGAGCAGCGAGGGGGCTGGGGAAGAGGTAAGAGTTAAGCGGGTGGAGTTTTGCAGGAAGAAGTTGCTTGGTCTCGAACGGCAGGGGCTAAAGATTTTCACCGAGCTTCCGAGGCACGTTCCAGTGCTGCGTGAGGAAGTGCGGAGAGCGGGTCTCGCAGTCTTTGAGGCGGACATTCTCTTTCCAATTCGCTACTTAATCGACAAGCAACTCAAGCCCTTCGACGGTGTAAAAGTGGTCGGCGAAGAAGCGGAGGGCGAAGAGGCGGTCTTGAACTACGCAAACACAGGAACAAGAACGAGGACGAGAAAGAGGAAGAGAAAGAGAACGGCGATTCTGGCTTCAAAAGTGTGCTACAAAAAAATGGCGGTGGGCAACCTGCCGATAAAAATTCTCGCTTTCGACTCGGAAATGGCAACGCAGCCGGGCAGCGGGAGTGGAATGCCGTCGCCGAAAAAAGACCCGATAATTATTATTTCTGTGGCTTACCGCGAGGGAAGAGCGAGAGGAGGAGGAGCAGGCGAGGGAGGAGGAGCAGGCGAGGGAGAAGCGGGAGGAGGTGAGGGAGAAGCGGGAGGAGGTGAGAGAGGAGGAGAGGGAAAAGGAGGAGAAGAAAATGAAGTCAAGACGAAGTTGTTTGTGCTGGAGGAGGGAGAGTACGGACGAGGGGACGACGAGCGGGTAATTCGCGAATTTCTGGAGTTCGTGCAGGAGTTTCAGCCGGATGTGATCGTAGGCTACAATTCTGACGGGTTTGACTGGCAGTACTTGAAGGAGCGGGCGAAGTTGCACGGAATTCGCCTGAATGCGGGGGCAGACGGCAGCACGGTTCAATTTGAGCGGGGTGGGGCGTTGCCTGGGGTGAACATCGCGGGCAGGCTGAACGTCGACCTCTTCAAACTCGCAAAGCGCGACCTGGACAGCGTGAAGGTGAAGAAGCTGGAGAATGTGGCGGAGTTTCTCGGCGTGCAGCGGAAGAGCGAGCGTGTGAATTTGACGCCACGCGAGATTAACGAGTGCTGGTTTGAGGGTTCGCGAGAGCGAAAGCGGAGAGAGCGGTTGTACGAGTACGCAAAGGCGGACGCGGTCAGCGCGCTGGGGATTGCGGAGAAGATGCTGCCGCTCCAAATCGAACTCTCCAGAATGGTCGGCTACCCGCTGGACGAGTTAGCAAAAATGGGCAGGGGCAGGCAGGTGGAAGCGTTCCTAACCGCAGAGGCGTTTAAGAAGGGCGAGCTGGTGCCGCCGAAGCGCGGGTCGGAGAAGACTTTTGAGGGAGGTTTCGTGCTTCCTCCCGAGAAGGGCTTGCACGAGAACGTCGTCGCCCTTGACTTCTCTTCGATGTACCCTACAATTATGATTTCATTCAACATCTCCCCTGACACTTTTGTAGAACCTGGGAGAGCGGAAGTAGTGAGGGAAGGAGCGGGAGTAGTCGGAGATTTTGTAGCCCAGGATTTGCACTTCGCGCCAGAAGTGGGGCACGCGTTCCGAAAGTCGCCTGACGGGTTCTTCAAAAGAATAATGACCGATTTGATTGCGCGGCGGCGGGCGATAAAATCGGCGATGCGGAAACACGACAAAAATTCCTCAGAATACCAGCTCTTGAACCTACAGCAGCAGAGCATCAAAATCCTCACGAACAGTTTTTACGGCTACACAGGCTGGAATGCAGCGAAGTTTTACAAGCGAGAGTGCGCAGAGGCGACGACGGCGTGGGGTCGGCATTTTATAAAGCGTGCAGTGAAAATGGCGGAGGAAGAGGGCTTTAAAGTCGTTTACTCAGACACCGACAGTATTTTTGCGAAACTACCGCCTGGAGTTACAGAGGTAGCAGAGGACAGAAAGGCGGCGGTCTTGAAGAAGGCGAGGGAGGTCTCGGAGCGGATTTCAGAGGAACTTCCGCTTGAACTCGAGATTCAGGACTTCTTCAAAACGATTTTCTTTACAGGCAAGAAAAAGCGGTACGCAGCGCTCACTGACAAGGGCGAAATCGTGGTTCGCGGCTTGGAAGTGCGACGGGGCGACTGGTGCGAGCTGGCGAAGGAGGTGCAAACGAAAGTGATTGAACTTGTTTTACGAGAGAAAGACCCTGCTGCTGCTTTTAAATTCGTTAAAACCGTCGTGCAGGACTTGAAAGACGGGAAGACGCCCCTGGAGAAGCTGACAATTTACAAGACGCTCACTCGGAGAATAAGCAGCTACGAGACGAAGCAGGCGCACGTTGTAGCGGCGCAGAGGGCTTTAGACTCTGGTGTTGCCTACGAAGTCGGCTCAAAAATCCCTTATGTGATCTTGAAGGGCGCAGAAGGGGCGAGGGGCGCAGGGGGAGCAAGAGGCACAGGGGGAGCAAGGGGAGGGAGGGGCGCAGGGAAGGCGGAAAAGACGAGCGACCGTGCGTTTCCGGTAGATCTTGTAGAGAAAAGCGAAGGGAACGAAATAACCGCAGAGGGGCGGAAATACCAAATCGACACTTCTTACTACCTCCAGCACCAAATAATTCCGGTTGCGCACAGGGTGCTGCAACTCTTCGGCTACGAGCTCTCCTCTTTTGAAAATCGCGGGCAGAAGACATTGGGGCAGTGGTTTTGAGGCAGTTCTAGAGGTCAAATATCAAAAAAGCTTTTAAAGACCTGTTCCTTTCTTAATTGCGGTGATAAAAATGGCGGAACTACCCATAGCACCTGTAACAAGGATAGTGAGAAACGCGGGAGCAGAGAGAGTCAGCGAAGACGCAAGCCAGGCGTTGGTAGAGGTTTTAGAGGAGTACGGCGAAGAGGTTGCAGAGAGAGCCGTCGCCCTCGCCAAGCACGCCGGGCGGAAGACAGTGAAACGCGAAGACATTCTGGAAGCAGTCGAATAGAACAGAATAGAAAATTGGAGATTTGGAGAAAAGGGGAAATAAATTTCCCCTTTTTATTTTTTCCCTTCCCTTTCCCTAACCCAATCTAAAAGTCGCTTCTACTCAAGTTTTCCAGCCTTCTCAGCCCGTCAATCTCGCAGACAACCTCGAGAACCGCTTTTGGAACTAACTCCCGCCACTGCTCGTGGTTCAGCATTCGACGCCTTATTTCTCTCCCCGCGTACTCTCTGCGGTTAAACAGCGAGGGCGTCCGCACCTCGTAGCCCTTCTCGCTGAACAACCGCCCGATTAGCGGGTTGTTCGTGAACACTACCTCCACGGGGGGAATTAGGGACTCCACGTGCGAGACCCAGACCGCGTTCCAGTTCACATCCAAAATCGGAACGATGTAAAAGTTGAGAACGCCGTCGTCTCGCAGGGATTTTGAAATCATCAGGTAACGCTCCCCCGCGGTAAAGGGGTCTTCCAACTCGTGGCTTCGCTGCGCCGAGCCGATGCAAATAATGACCTCGTCCACCTCTGCTTCAGAGGCAATTTGTTTTATCACGGCGTGGTGCCCGAGGTGGTAGGGCTGAAACCTCCCGATGTACAGCGCTCGCATTTTGGTTCTACTTTTCTTTTCTAATTATTTTCCTTTGTAATCACCGCTCGCAGCAGGTAGACGACCACCGCGATGACGCACGCCACGAAGCCTGCCTGCACCAGAGAGCGGTATTCAGAGACGAAGAGTCGGGAAATTGCCTCAAGGGCGAGGAAATAGAATTGGAAAGTCGCAACGAGAAGCAAAAGCATAAGAATTACGAAGACGCCGAGCCTGAAATACCTGAAACTGTCCTCTGACGCGAACCTCCCTCTCTCCTTTCTCCCTCCTCTCTCTTTTCTCCCTCCTCTCTCCTTTCTCCCTCCTCTCTCTTTTCTCCCTCCTCTCTCTTTTCTCCCTCCTCTCTCCTTTCTACCTCCTCTCTCCTCTCCTCCGTTCCTTTTCTCACACTCCTCTCCTCCTTTTCTTTAACCGCAAAACAAGGATAAAAGCACTAAAGACAGCAAAAGCCGCGGATAAAGTCTCAAAGCCAGGTACCTTCGTCGTCCTCGCCCCCTCCTCTGCTGGAGCACGGTAAGGCACAGGAGTAGGGACAGGTACTTCAGGAGCAATAAAATCCGTAATCTTCACGGTAGGCGAAATCTCCACCGTCTTTTCCTCCGCCCCTGTTAGCACGGTTCTCTTCGCAAACGGGCTCAAAAGAACCATTCCGCGACCCTCTTTTATTATCCGATCCGACTGCCAAATTTGAACCTCAATGATGTAGTCCCTGCCGTTGAGCACCCGCAGTTCTGCGTAGTGCAGCGTTGTAGTGCCAGTTTTAAGGAATCCGAGCTCTTCCCACCGCCTGTCCGAGATTAATCTCGTCTCGTTCTCCCTCGCCTTTACCAACGCCCTCAGACCCCTGACATCTTCCCCGAGATTGTCAATGTAGAGCGTGGTGTTCACGATCGCGTACTCCTTCCCCTTCGCGTTCCCCATTTCGCTCTCCCTTCCGCTCTCCCCTTCTCCCTCGCTCTCCCTTCCGCTCTCCCCTCCTCCCTCCTCGTCTCCTTCTGCCCTCTCCACCGCTTCCACGAAGAAGTCAAGTTCGCGAATGGAAATTTTAGCAGCCGAAGGAGGTTCCAAGCGAGAGAGCCCGTAAATCCTCCTTTCGCCACGCAGTATGCCTTTACCGTCCTCGAAGACGACCACTTGCAGTCGGTAGCCCCCTACACCCTCCTTTGGTAGCCTCAAGAGCGTGCTTGCGGATTTTGTCGCACTTTCTCCTTCCCGTCCTTCCCCTCCTCCACACCAACTTCCACACCAACTTCCACACCAACTCCCACTCGCGCTTCCGCTTCTCTCCGCTCTTCCGCCTATTTCTCCCACGACCGTCTCGTTGGAAGCAACGAGCAGGTTCGTCTCCGCGTCGTAAGCCTTCACCAAGACACGCACCTCGCCGGATTTCGCTTCTCCGCGGTTGTCCAGACACGTGGTCACATTTAGCAGTGCGTCTGCGATGCCAAGAGCCTCTGCGGAAATGTCAATCTCCGCGATCGTCAGCTCTGACCTCCCTCGCTCGTGCGACTTTAAACCACCGCCGAGCGTTGCTACTAACAGAACAAGCACCAAGAACGCGGAGACGACCGCGAGAGTTGCGATTGCCTGGCGTTTCTCCTCTGAAGGCATATTTCTTCTTTATCTTTCTTTCTTTGTTTTATAAAATAAACGAGGGAGAAAAATGGCGAAGGCGGTGTTGTTTTTGGCAGCGGGGTTTGAGGAGATTGAGGCTGCGAGCGTTGCGGATGTCTTGAGGAGAGGCGGTGTAGAAGTCGTGGTCGCGGGTCTGCAAGAGCAAGCAGGAGCAGGGGCAGGAGCAGGGGCAGGAGCAGGAGCAGGAACAGGAGCAGGAACAGGAGCGGTTGAAGGCGGGCACGGGATTAAAGTGGTTCCAGACACGACGATTGGGGAGGTTGAGGTTGGGGATTTTGACGCGGTCGTGCTGCCGGGCGGGTACCCGGGCTACGAGAATCTTGGAAACGACAGGCGAGTCTTGGACGCGGTCAAGAGTGCGGTTGAGCAGGGAAAGGTCGTTGCTGCGATTTGCGGCGCCCCTACGGTCTTGGCAAAGGCAGGGGTTTTGAAGGGCAAGCGGGCGACGATTTTTCCTGGAATGGAGGCGTGGCTGACCGCGGCAGGGGCAGAGGTCCGTCCTCTGAGCGAGCGGGTCGTCGTTGACGGCAAGATTGTTACCAGTCAGGGTCCGTGGACGGCGTTGGAATTTGGGGTCAAGTTGGTGGAAATCCTGGTCGGGGCGAAGCGAGCGCGGGAACTCAAGGACGAACTCGTAGCGAACTTTTAGAAGGAGAGGAAAAAGGAGAAAGAGGAGAAAGGAGAAAGAGAAAAATGAGGAGGGAAATTTGGGTAGGTCTTGCGGTCTCCCTCGTTGGAGTGCTGGTTCTGTATGTTTTCAAGTACAACCTCTACCTTGGCGTGGGACTGCTGGGCGTTGGAGTGGTTATTTTAATAGTAACTATGAGTTTTGAGAGATATGAGGAGTGGAAGAAGATGAAGGAGGAGATAAGCGAGGAGGATTTGAGACCATGAGCGTGATAGTCGTGAATACGGATTTCGTTGTGGGAAAAGAGATTGTGGCGGTTTTGGGGGTCGTGAAGGGGAGTGTGATTCAGGCGAAGCACTTGGGGAAAGATTTTGTGGCAGGGCTTCGAACGATTATCGGGGGCGAGATAAAGGAGTACACCGAGATGATGAGCGAGGCGAGGGAGATTGCGTTGAAGAGGATGAGAGACAAGGCGGAGGAGATGGGTGCGGACGCGGTCGTGAACCTTCGGTTTATGACTTCGATGGTGATGACCGGTGCTGCGGAGATTCTTGCCTACGGGACTGCGGTGAAGTTAAGTTAAGTTAACACAACTTAAGTTGAGGTAAAATTGCCGTAACAGTTGACCCCTGCGAACCTCTCTCGGTAAGCTTTTAACAAGGGCGTCAGGCTTCGTTCCGGTGCTTTTGCTTTAACGCTTTTCAGCCGCTCTTCAATCTCGGCGTCGGTCAGACGGACGTTCAGCCGTCTGTTTGGAATGTCGATCTCAACGGTGTCGCCGTCTTGCACCGCTGCGATTGCACCTCCGTTGAACGCTTCCATTTCGATGTGGCCGACGCAGGGACCGGTGGTGGCGCCGGAGAATCTGCCGTCTGTGATTAGAGCCACGCGTTTGTAGCCTGCCCCGATTATCGCGTCGGTTGGCGTCAGCATTTCCGGCATTCCTGGCGCGCCCGCAGGTCCCTGGAACGGCAGCACGACCACGTCGCCCTCTGCAATTTTACCTAACTCAATCGCGTCCAGCAACGCCTTCTCGGTGTAGAAGACCTTGGCGGGACCGGAATGAACCATCATTTCTCTGCCGACCGCGGTCTGCTTTACTACCGCGCTGTTCGCGATGTTTCCTCTTAGCACTGCGATTCCGCCCTCTGGGAAGTACGCGTTCTCGAGCGTTCGGACAACCTCGTCGTCCAGCACTCGCCCCTCCTCCGCCACCTTTTTTATTGTTTTTGGTTTTCCGTTTCCGTCTCCGTTTCCTTTTTCATCCCCCTCTCCGTCTCTGTTCACGGTCGGCGAGTCTTTTATTTTGTCTTTCAGGCGGTTGAGGACTGCGGGAACGCCACCTGCTCGGTCGAGGTCCGCCATTTCGTGCGTGCCCGAGGGGATGATTTTGCAGAGGTTCGGCGTCTCTCTCGAGATCTCGTCGAACATTTCTACCCCAATTTCAACGCCCGCTTCTCTGGCTACCGCGGGAATGTGCAGGACCGCGTTCGTCGAGCCGCCCATCGCCATATCCACTCTAATCGCGTTCTCAAAAGCGTTCTCGGTCATTATTTCCCGCGGCGTAACGCCCTCTCTAACCAGTTCAACAATTCTCCTCCCGGTTTCGTACGCCTGCTGCTTCTTCCGCGGGTCGGTCGCCAGCGTCGTCGCACAGCCGGTCAGCGACATTCCCAGCACCTCGGTAGCAACCGCCATCGTGTTCGCGGTGTAAAGCCCGACGCAAGAACCCGCACCGCAAGCCAAAAGCGGAAGCATCTTCTCCGCCTCTTCCGCTGTCATCGCACCGCTCTTGACCCTACCCACGATGCCAAAGCCTTCGATGGGGTGGTGCTTCTTTACTTCGCCCGCTCTTCCCCCCTCGACCTCCACGACATTTGCCTTCATCGGTCCGCCGGTAAGAAGAATCGCCGGCAGGTTGAGCCGTCCCGCTGCCATCAGCATTCCTGGCGTAATTTTGTCGCAGTTCGTCACCCCAACCCAGCCGTCCAAGGAGTGCGAGAGCGTCATTATTTCGATGTTGTCCGCGATGTGTTCCCTGCTCGGAAGCGACAGCCGCATCTCCACAAACATCGCAACGCCGTCGCAGACGCCTGGCACGCCCCACTCCAAAGGAACTCCGCCCGCGTCTCTAACCCCTCTCTTCACTTCCTCGGTCAGTGCATTCAAGTGAATATGCCCTGGAATGATGTTGTTGTAGCTGTTAGCGACGCCGACGAACGGCTTGTCCCGCTCACGCTCAAAGTCCTCTGCTTTTAGCCCCGCCGAGATCAGCAGCGCCCTGTGCGGCAGTGTCTCGATTTGCTCCTTTAAGATGTCTGAACGCATTTTTCTCTTCTCTCTCTAAAATAAGAATTAAAATAAAAATAAAAATAAAAAAAGGAAGTAGAGGTTTAGTAGCAAACCTACTTTAGGCAGCGAACTCTACTCCTTCCAGTTCTTTTGCGATTTCCTCCGCGATTTCTTCGGGTTCTGCTTTTGCTTCTGCTTCTTGCGTTGTTCTTGGGTTGTACTTCCAATTTGCTGTGTCGCTGCTGATCGTCGCGTACGGCGCCGTCGGCTCCAACAACGCAACGTACCACACCGCGTCAAATCCTACCAAGCCCCAGTTACCTACCAGAATCGAAAAGTTGTAGGTCTGGTCGGAGTTTGGCGGCAGCGTTAGTGGCGTGCTCAAAATCGGTGACCAGTAGCCGTAACTCGGCAGTCCCAAGTACCAGATGAAATAACTGTCCACGCTACTTGCTGTTGGGTTTTTTAAGCCGATTGTGACTGTCATTGTCTCGCCGGGTTTGTAGCTCGGTTTGTTTGTTGCGACTGAGACAGTTGGTTTTACTGGTTTTCCCTTTACCTTCACGAGCCAGAAATCATAGTTACCTGCACCGTACGAAGTTGTGTCTCCAGCGAGGATGTAGCCGCCGTCTGTTGTCTGCTGGACCGAGTTTGCACCCTCACCGCGAGTTCCACCAAAGGTCTTGTTCCACTCCTCGTTTCCGTTTGCGTCAGTTTTCACCAGCCAAACATCGTCATCCCACCAACCCGCCCCGTACGAGCTCGTGGATCCAGCAAAGATGTAGCCGCCGTCTGTCGTCTGTTGAACTGAGTGTGCCTTATCATCACTAACACCACCAAAAGTCTTTTTCCAGATTTCATATCCGTTTGAATCGGTCTTCACCAGCAAGGCATCTGTCTCACCCGCCCCGTACGATTCTGTGTACCCTGCAACGATGTAATCGCCACTTGTGGTTTGTTGGACAGAATTAGCCTCATCCCAGTCAGCACCACCAAAAGTCCTGTCCCACTGCTTGTTTCCGTTTGCGTCGGTCTTCACCAGCCAGAAATCCATGTCACCAGCTCCGTACGACTCTGTGTATCCAGCAAAGATGTAGCCACCGCCCGTGGTCTGCTGGACAGCCATTGCTACATCAGGGTTTGTTCCGCCGAAGGTCCTGTCCCATTGCTTGTTCCCGTTTGCATCTGTTTTTATTAGCCACGCATCAGCTAAACTAGCGCCGTATGCATCCTTGAATCCCGCGAGGATGTAGCCTCCGTCCGTGGTCTGCTGGACCGCCCATGTACCATCATAGTCAGTCCCACCAAAAGTCTTGTCCCACTGCATGTTTCCGTTTGAATCGGTCTTCACCAGCCAGGCATCATTCTTACCCGCCCCGCACGAATTCGTGTATCCAGCAAGGATGTAGCCTCCATCTGTCGTCTGTTGGACTGATTCTACGAAATCACAGCGAGTTCCACCAAAGGTCTTGTTCCACTCCTCGTTTCCGTTTGCATCTGTCTTCACCAACCAGAAAGCAACGAAACCAGCCCCGTACGATTCTGTGTACCCTGCAACGATGTAACCTCCATCTGTCGTTTGCTGAACCGACCTTGCGTAATCACTACCAGTACCTCCAAAGGTCTTGTTCCACTCCTCTGCCGGCGCTGTTGCACCGCTTGCGCTGCCAAGAGCGGTAGCAACTAAAGCCAGCACTGCGAACAGTACTGCAAAAGCAAAAAAATTCGGTTTTCTTTCTTCGTATTTTTTAGATTGTTTGGTGTTCATTTTTTTTGTTCACCTCCTAATTTTTTTATGCTGGGAAAAGTGGAGTGTCTCCTGACTTGCCCTTCTCTTCGCCTTTTCTTCTTCGCGTTCTCGCCCCCTTCCTTCGTACTTCGGAAGCGAGAGGGTAAAGGGCACCGTTTCCTTTTTCACTACCTCTGCCCCGTTTCCCTCTTTCTCACACTTTCCCCTCGATCTTACTTTTCAAGTCAGAAGACATTAAATATCTTTTATAAATATAAAACAAAATAACCTTTTTCTCTTTTTCTTTTAGCACAGGTTACATTTCTTCCGGCGCCTCAACACCCAGCACCTCCAAAACCCGACTCAAGACAATCTTCGCACACTCCACGAGAACCAACCTCGCTTCTCTCACCTCCACCTTCTCTGCAGTCAAGACCGGACAGTCCTTGTAAAACAAATTAAAACTCTCGGCAAGTTCCCTCGCGTATTTAGCGACCAAATGCGGTCTCAACTCGGACGCCGCCGCCTCCACAACACTCTCAAACTTCGCCAACTTCTTCACCAACTCCTTCTCGCTCTCCTCGTGCAGCCACAGCCGAGAAGCCTCGCTGCCGCGCGCTGTTGCGGCAGCGGTCGCAGCCCTTAAAATGCTGCAGGCTCGTGCGTGCGAGTACTGAACGAACGGAGCGCCCTTCTTCTCGATGTCCAGAGCGTTCTCCAAGTCAAAAACAATGTGCTTCTCCGGCGAGACCTTCACAATGTCGTACCGCAACGCCCCAACTCCGACCCTCCTCGCAATCTCACGCCTCTTCCCCTCGCTCAAATCCCGCCTCCTCTTAGACACCTCCTCGTACGCCCGCTCCTCAATCTTCTCAATCAACTCGTCCACCGAAATGTACCTGCCTGCACGCGTGGAGAGCGACCCGCTCGGCAGCGAAACGAACTCAAAAAGGACAAACTCCGGCAGCACCCGCACGCCCAAAATCTCCAACGCCTTCGCCAACTGCTGCGAGACCAACTCGTGGTCCTTCCCGAATACATCAATTATTCGATCCACTCGGTCGCCCCGCTCGCTCTTCCACCTGTGGTAAGCGAGGTCTCGTGCGGTGTAGAGCGAAGTCCCGTCGCTCCGCTGCACCACCAACTCCTTCCCAATCCCCTCCAATTTCAGCAGAACCGCAGAACCCTCAAACCGAACCTCTCCCTTCCGCTTTAACTCTTCTAACACCTCCGCCACTGCCCCGCTCCTCACAAACTCGCTTTCCCAAACGAAGAGGTCGTGCCGAATATTCAAACGCTCCAAAGACGCCCGAACTCCAGAAAGGCACTTCTCCACCACCGCCTTGTACCTCCGCACCACCTCCTCGTCCCCCACCTCGTACTTCCTCATCAACTCCCCTACTGACTTCTCCGCCTCTGTTTCTGCCTCCACTGTTTCTGCCTCCACTGTTTCTGCCGCCGCTTCCTTTTCCGCCTCAAGCAGCTTGTTTGCGGCGATGTAAACATCGGCAACCGCGTGGTCTGGTTTTTTGTCCGCGGCAACCTCTAACCTCTCCGCACCCCAGACCGCGACTCCAATTTGCCGCCCCATGTCATTCACGTAATACTGCGTCTCCACCGCGAACCCAGCACGCTTCAGCACCCGCACTAGCACATCGCCGATAATCGCGTTTCTGAGATGCCCGATGTGTAAGGGACCGTCAGCGTTCGCAGAAGTGTGCTCAATTATGATTTTCCCCCGCCTCTTCTCCGCCGCAGCAGGCTTCGCTCCTTCTTCGTCTTTTATCCTCTGCAAAGTCTTCTGCAAGAAGAAATCGTTCGCATAAAAATTGATGTAGGGACCGACAGCGACGGCTTTTAATATTAATTTTGAATCCGCACTCGTCTCCGTCAATTCCAAGTGCCGCACAATTTCTTCCGCGACAACGGAGGGCGGCTGCTTGTGAGTGCGGGCTAACGAGAAGGCGACACGGGACGAAATGTCGGCGTGCTCGCTCTCCTCTAACTCCAACTCCTCGCCTGCCGCCGCGTACGAAGCTTTTTTCAACGCCTTGGTCAGCACTTTTTCCACTTCTTTTTTGAATTCACGAAACATCTCGCTTTCCAAAAATCCCGTTTCCTTTATTAAAATTTTCTTTTTGGTCAAACTTTTCCTAAAAAAAATTTTCTTTTTTGGTCAAACTTTTCCTAAAAGTTTGGTTTGTAAAAAAACGAAAAGAGGGGATAAAAAAAGCACCCCTCAAAAATTTTTTATAGTCCTTTTCTCTCTTGTCTTCTCTTGGGTTTCACTCCCTTCTCCTACTCAGCACGAGGTAAGCGACTGCTAACAAGCCTGCAATTGCGACTACTGACTCAAAGCCCGGTATTCTCCCTCCTGGTGTCGGTGTCGGTGTTGTAGTTTCATTTCCCGTCGGCGTCGGCGTGGTTACTTCTGGTGTCGGTGTCGGCGTGGTTACTTCTGGTGTCGGTGTCGGTGTTGTAGTTTCATTTCCCGTCGGCGTCGGCGTTGGTGGTGCTTCTGGTCCTATCGTCACTTCTATCGTGTCTGTATTCCCGTCGCCGTCGTCTGCTTCAAGCGTGTAAGTCCCCTCTTCAGCACCGGTTGTGTCTATTGTCATTGTGAACACTCCTTCTTCCGCGGTTGGCCATTCCACTATCGCTGCATCTCCGCTCAATTCTCCAGGTCCTGCAAGTGTCGAAAATGTAATTATTGATTCAGGCTCTCTGTTCGTCGTTCCGGTTATGTTCAACGGTTCTCCTGCTGGTACTGACTCGATTGGATTTAGTCTAACGTACGGCGACTCAACCTTGAAGGTAAATATCTCTACCAGGTCATCACTGCCCGCCTCATCAATCGTTTTATCCAGAATCATTGCTATTAGCTGTTTCTGGTCCTTGCCATCTGGATTTATAATATCCGGGAAGAAGTCATCGAAATCGCCATCCTCAATATTTGTGACCCCATAGACGCCATCTCGTCCTGGTGAAAGAACAATTGCTTTCCAGATACCAGTGTCTAAATCCTCGATCATCATTGTCTCTTCACTGAATTCATTGCTCTCGGATACTGATATTGAATCTACGTCAAGCCCGTACTGGACTTCATATCTTTCTCCTGTATATCCCTTAGGACCTATAAGAACGAGATCCACATTGTCCACACCTGTTGCTGATCCTTCTATCACATAGTCATCGTCCTCTGCGACTACATTCCTCAACTGCTTAGCGTCAAGTCCTGGCACAATCAGCCTTATACTCGTTTTTCCATCTTCGTCTATGCCCTCATTCTGTAGTTCACGGTATGCTTCTAGCCCTGTCATATCCTTCTTAGTCAGCGTAGAATCTATGTAAACCTCAATCGTGTACGAACCAGCTGTTGTTCCCGCTGTTCTCCAGGTTACATCGAATTCATTGTTCTCATCTACTGGCTCGTGATACTTGTACCACAGCCTTCCCTCGTCTATCAGTATGTCTACATAGTCTCCTGCACTTATCGTTCCTATAATGTCCACATCTTCACCGATTATCACACTGCGTGGTATATCAAAAGTTACCGTTGGCTCTCTTACTTGTATGTCTTCATCCTCGTAGTCTTCTGTCTCATCTCTATCGATATCGCTGTCATTAACGAACTCCCAGCAGTCTTCTTTTGTTTTGTAAGAAGCCGTAGCATTGCTAATATTAAGCAAGTGTCCATCGTCTTTTACTGGTTTGTAATAGACATAAATGGTGTAGGTTCTGTCATCCGCGCCTGTCGTGTCAATCTTAACCTC